>AP017991.1:1257500-2457500 GCA_003609755.1 Planktothrix agardhii NIES-204 | reverse complement strand
ATAATTATTATGGGATGATGAATGCTTATGATCAAATAGGAGATATTTATTTATCACAAAAAGCATATCAATCGGCGATCGCAGCCTTCCAACAAGGATTAGGATTAGCACAACAGTTAAAATATCGAGAGGATTATTTTGTTAAAAAAATTGATCTTGCTAATCGTCAAATGAATCGCTAAATTTTAATAGTATGGACAATTCATGAATTACCCATACCACTAACTATTTGGGATTGCTATATATTGCGATCGCTATCTTTACAAATCCCCTGATTTTCTGTTCCCTATTACCTATTGCAGATTCCCCTATCCTATAATTAAATCAATCTAGCTCAGGGGTGAGAACGTGGGAATTCCCGATTTAGTTAGTCAACGCAATCTCCGTCTGTTAACGTTTGGGGCGATTATGGTTGGGGGTGTTGCTTGTCCCCTGATTCCGGCTTTACAAGGAATTGGCCTACTGCAATGCTTTAGTAGCATTAGTTCTGGGGTTGCTGGTAACATATTTGCAAGCAACAAGCTCTTTCTTTGTATCAAGAGGCTTTGACTATTGCAACAGAAATCAAAAGTCCTCAATACCAAGCTAAAACCTGGTTTAACTTTGGTAAAACCCTAACTAAACTTAACCGCATTCCCGACGCCATAGGTGCGTACCGCAATGCTCGCCAATTCTATCAACAAATCCAACTCGATCACAAAATCCAAGAATGCGATCGCGCCCTTGAGCAACTCGAAACCCCACCCATTCCGCCATCCCCGACTCGGTGGCAAAAAATCCGTCGCTGGTTTAGTCAAATCAAGCAATTTTTCCGCCAGTTATTCTCCTAGTTTTAACCCCATATTTGGGTTAACATCAACCCCAAAATTTAATCTATATTATGAAACAAGAACTTATTCAAGAACTCGAAACTACACCCGACTTTGTAATTGAGGAAGTTTATCACTTCTTGATTTTCCTGAAAACCAGAGTCAAAACCAGAAACACAACGGATTTAACGCCGCCCAAACTTGATAATTCTATCCTAAATATGATCGATGAAATTATATCAGAAGTTCCTCCCGAAGAATGGGAAAAACTTCCTAAAGATTTTGCGGAAAATATTGATTATTATTTGTATGGTGTGCCCAATAGAATTATTAAACAACAATAGTGACAACTTGAAGAATAGCTTAAATTTTTGTTACATAAAGAAAAAAAATGAACCCCAAAATCCAACAGATTATACAAAAACTCAAAACCGAATTTGAGCAACTCTATCAAAACCGCTTAGTTACCCTAATTTTATTCGGTTCGCAAGCTAGAGGAGATGCAGATATTGGTTCAGATATTGATGTATTAGTGGTGTTAAAAGGAACTGTTCAAGTCGGGCAAGAAATTAAACGCACAGGTCAATTGATTGCCGATTTATCTTTGCAAAATAATGAAGTTATTAACTGTATATTTATGGAAGAAAATCGGTTTTTACATCGTCAAGGCCCTTTATTAAGAAATATTCGGAAAGAAGGTATTTTACTTTAGATTTTATCACACCATGACTAACGATCAACTTGAATTACTCTTAAAAGCACAACAAAGTTTAAATGCGGTAGTTGCGCTTAAGCGCAAAAATAAGGGCTAAAGCCCAACTACTAACTGATCACACTGTTGGGTGCTGGGGTGCATTAGTTAAGCGGTTGATGGGAAGTTTGACAAATTTTCGGCTACTAGCCATTTGCTTATTTCGCAAATCATCAAATATAGCCTTGAGGTCGTAGTTAAATGATTTTGCGTACTCCTCTCTATAATTATGGATTTCTTCTAAAATTGGATCTTTATACATTGTTATTCTCCCAAAGGAAATAATGTTGAGGAAGCCAGACTAAATTTAATCGAAGCTCTTGAATTATTTTTTGAAACGGCTGAACCTTCCGAAATTAAAATTCGGGTCAATCTTTGACATCACACCAATAATCTCTCTAAACCCGCCCCTACGGTCTATAAATTGACAGTAATAGGGGTTGGATCACCCCTATATATTAACAATCAAAACCTAAGTTAAGGCGAAGACAGAGACTTTTCCGGCGATACGCTGGGCGATCGCAATTAATTCTAAAGCAGCGGCGCAGTTAGGATCAGAAATGACAATGGGAACCCCCGTGTCTCCCCCTTCTCCGACAGGTATTTCCAAAGGAATAGACCCCAGTAAAGGAACACCTAACTCCTGGGCGGTTTTTGCCCCTCCCCCGGAACCAAAGATATCGTATTTTTTCTCCGGGGCATCGGGAGGAATAAAATAACTCATATTTTCCACAATTCCCAACACCGAAACCCCCAACTGTTGGAACATTTTTAACCCCTTACGGGAGTCTAGCAGGGACACTAACTGAGGTGTTGTCACAATTACGACCCCGGACATAGGAACAGCTTGGGCGAGGGTTAATTGGGCATCTCCGGTTCCTGGGGGCATATCCACCAGTAGATAGTCTAATTCACCCCAATTGACCTGATAGAGAAATTGACGAATAATCCCATTTAACATCGGGCCACGCCAAATTACAGGCTGATCTTTATCGATCAGAAACGCCATAGAAACCAACTTCACCCCATGATTAAAAGCCGGTTCTAGGAATTCACCCTGGGGACTTTGCTGCACCATAACCTGAGCATCGGCCAACCCTAACATGGTCGGATCATTAGGGCCATAAATATCCGCATCAATCAACCCGACTTTAGCACCCATTTGGGCTAAGGCAACAGCCACATTCACCGCCACCGTACTTTTTCCCACGCCCCCCTTACCACTAGAAATAGCCAGAATATTTTTAACACCGACAATGCCTTGACGGTCTGGTAAAGCTTTTTGTTGAGGGGTTTCAGCCGTAACATCAATAACAACACTTTCCACCCATGGAAGCTGTTTAACCGCTTTCTGACAATCTTCGACGATAAATTCCCGCAGGGGACAGGCGGGGGTAGTGAGGACTAGGGTAAAACTAACCTCCCCTCCTTGGATTTGAATGTTACGAATCATGTTTAACTCCACCAAACTCTTTTGAAGTTCGGGGTCTTGTACAGGTCGTAATACCTCTAATACGTTATTGAGATCAAGCATATTGGATCAAAGTGTTCTCAGTTTGAGGGATGGACAAAGAGCTATTTTAGGAGAAACAGACTCTATTCCCCTCTTAATTATTAAAGGATTGGGTCATGCAAAGGGTGTTAGTATTTTGATCATCAGTCTTAAACAGACTTAAACCCACTTAAAATTCAAGTAAAAAAGGTTTACGGTATCCAGGTTTGACTGTAGGAATTCCCGTTAGCCACTTGACTCAAGGGACACAATGCAGACATGATCATAACGCTTGGTAAGATTGCAACCCATTGTTTGCGATCGCGAAAAAGGTTAAAAAAATTATGACAGCTTCTCAGGTATCGGAAACTACTACGCCCCACTTGATCCCTGCGACTGACTCTCAAACCCGTGTCAGTCAGTTTATGAAACAACTCCAGGATGAAATTTGTCAGGGCTTAGAACAGCTTGATGGCCTTGGCAAATTTAGAGAAGACGCTTGGGAGCGTCCCGAAGGAGGTGGAGGTCGATCTCGTGTCATGCAAGAAGGAGATGTCTTTGAACAAGGCGGGGTGAACTTCTCGGAGGTTTGGGGCCAACAGTTGCCTCCTTCGATTCTGGCCCAACGCCCAGAAGCCGCCGGATCTGGATTTTATGCCACGGGAACTTCCATGGTATTGCATCCTCGCAATCCCTATATTCCCACGATACATCTCAATTATCGCTATTTTGAAGCCGGGCCGGTCTGGTGGTTTGGCGGAGGTATTGATTTAACCCCCTATTATCCCTTTGCCGAAGATGCTCACTATTTCCATCAAACTTTAAAAGAAACTTGCGATCGCCACGATCCACAGTATTATTCTGTATTTAAGCCCTGGTGCGATGAATATTTCTATCTGAAACATCGCCAAGAAACTCGGGGGGTAGGCGGTATCTTTTTTGACTATCAAGATGGACAAAGCCAACTCTATAAAGGCCCTGATCCGAAAGGAGCAGCCGCCCTGTATAGTGATAAAGTGGGAATCCCTGATCCGAAAGATTGGGACTCTTTGTTCAGTTTTGCAAAAGACTGTGGAGGGGCTTTTCTTCCCGCTTATTGCCCGATTGTAGAACGCAGACGTTCTCATGACTATGGAGATCGAGAACGGCAGTTCCAATTATATCGGCGGGGTCGATATGTGGAATTCAACTTGGTTTATGATCGCGGAACGATTTTTGGCTTACAAACCAATGGTCGCACTGAGTCAATTCTCATGTCTTTACCGCCTCTGGTAAGATGGGAATATGGCTATGAACCAAAACCAGGGACTCCAGAAGCAGAACTGTATGATACTTTCTTGAAGCCTCAAGATTGGGTGAACACAGACTGCTCCCAATTCACAGGTCTAAGTTAAACTACAGATCAGATAAGCAACCAAAGCAATATCAAAAATTCCGAGGGGACGGTCAGTGATTCATATCGATCAAAAAGAACATACGACCCAGGATGGCACAAAGGTCATTGTCTTGGCACCAACAGGACGCCTAGACATCACAACAGCTTGGCAATTCCGCCTCAAGTTGCAGGAATGTATATCTAAATTGAGTCGCCATGTCGTGGTAAATCTAGGTCAAGTGAACTTTATTGATAGTTCAGGTCTGACTTCACTGGTTGCTGGAATGCGAGATGCTGACAAAGTGAAGGGAAGTTTCCGAATTTGTAATGTTCATCCCGAAGCCAAGTTGGTATTTGAGGTGACCATGATGGATTCTGTATTTGAGATTTTTGAGACAGAAGATGAAGCTCTTGATGGTGGAGTAAGGGCCAGTTGAAGTTAAAATATCCTGGTTTTCTCACTCCAAAGGTCGCCATTAGGCCGTAGGGATGTGCTTAGGTGCGTCTCTACCCGTGGCTGACCAATGGGTTTTGGAGTTTAAGTTGGATTTGAAGGCAACATTGCCACAAAACAACAGCGTTTTTGAAAATAACCGAATCTAATTCCCGACTTCGACTAATCAGCAGGAGTGGAGGGTAAATTAACAGTAGTTAAAAAGCTAACAATTCCTAACAATTACCTACTTATGCTTGCAGCCAAAGTCAGATTTTCTGTAACAATGTCGGGCTGGTGTAAAATCTAATCATGCTACTAGGATTCAAGACTCAATTGAAGGTCAACAAGCAACAACGTCTACTACTGGCGCAACACGCAGGAATAGCCAGACACGCTTGGAATCAAGGTTTAGGATTATGTGAACAGGTTCTCATACATAATAAACTTAATCCTGATGACAAAATCAAATTTCCCACAGCCATAGACTTACATAAATGGTTAGTAGCAGCAGTTAAATCTATCCATCCTTGGTATTATGATGTATCTAAATGCGCTCCTCAGTACGCATTAAGATATTTGTCAGATGCCTTTCAATCTTTTTTCAAAAAAGTTAAAGGATTTCCCAACTTCAAGAAAAAAGGTAGACATGATTCTTTTACATTAGATGGTGCAGTTCATATTGACCATGGAAAAGTGAAAGTTCCGATAATTGGATGGATAAAGACCTATGAACTTTTACCGTTTGGATATAAACCCAAATCAGTCACAATCAGTAAACAAGCTGACAAGTGGTTTATTTCTTGGAAAATAGAAGTAGAAACCAGTCAAACCCCTAAAAAACAAGAGTTTGTCGGAGTTGACTTAGGAATAAATCATTTAGCAACATTATCAACAACAGAAGTATTTGATGGAGCAAAAAGTTATAAAAAGTATGAACACAAGTTAGCAAGAATGCAATACTTGAATCGGCATAAACAAGTTGGTTCAAATAATTCCAGAAAAGCCCAAATAAAAATAGCGAGACTACACCAAAAAATAGCCAACATTAGGAAAGATACATTACATAAAATCACCACTTATATCAGCAAAAACCACGCAGTTATAGGGATAGAAGATTTGAATGTATCAGGAATGTTAGCTAACGGTAAGTTGTCTAAAGCTATAGCTGACATGGGCTTTTATGAGTTCCGTCGGCAGTTAGAATATAAAACTCAACTATATGGTAGTAAGTTAGTGATTGTGGATAGATTTTATCCCAGTAGTAAAACTTGCTCTAGTTGTGGTGAGAAAAAATTATCTCTGTCACTGTCTCAAAGAGTGTTCCAGTGTAATAACTGCGGTTTTGAGTGTGATAGAGATTTGAATGCTGCTATTAATTTAAAACAAGAAGCGGCTAGATTAGTCGTGTTAGCCTGTGGACTGGATAGTGCCGACACTTCCAGGTGGAAACAGGAAGAAAAAGCGGACAATAGTTAGCATTTGTTAGCTTTTTTGTATCGGAAAGCGTTAAAATCCGACCGCCAAAAATTAGAATAATATTCAGTCCCTTTTAATATTGGCTTGTGAACAACATCCGCACGGTTTCAGATACAAAGCGCACTTTTTACAGTCTACATACTCGCCCTATCAACTCGATCTATCGTCGTGTGGTTGAGGAGTTGATGGTGGAAATGCACCTGCTCTCGGTCAATGTTGATTTTAGCTATGACCCCATTTATGCCCTGGGTGTTGTAACGGCTTTTGATCGCTTCATGCAGGGGTATGATCCCTTATCTGATCAAGAATCGATTTATCATGCTCTGATCAAAGCTGAACAAGATGACCCCCAACGGTATCGGGGTGATGCTGAACGCTTACAGGCATTGGCCCAAAATCTATCAATTAAAGACTTAATTGCCAGTTTAAAATCTCCTAATGATGGGGGGTCAGATCAGGAGTTACAAGGGCATTTTCAACGGATTATCAGTAATTCCAAGTTCAAATACAGTCGTTTATTTGCCATTGGTTTATTTACCATTTTAGAACAGGCTGATCCCAAAAGCATTCAGGACAAGGCGACCAGGGAAGAAATCTTAGGTCAACTGGCCGAAGTCCTAAACTTACCCCAAGACAAACTGCTCAAGGATTTAGATCTCTATCGCAGCAATCTGGAAAAACTCGCCCAAGCTCGGATCATGATGGAAGAAATGACCCAAGCCGAACGCAAGAAACGGGAGAATCGTGCCAATCAAGCCGTCGGGACTTCCCAACAAGATACCTGATATCTTCCAGATTTTACAGCCCTTACAGCAAGATATAGCAACCGCCAAGGCAGTTAGGACACCAGACGGATCTTGGAACCCAGACGGTGAAGTATTTCCCCCCTGTTCCCTTCCCCCTAGCCCTGCGTGCACGGGGAGTTTGGGGGGCTGTTCCGGTGTTCCCTGCTATATAGACTGAATTGTGCTGAGATTTATAGCCTCTGTGAATGGGGTAAAAACAGGACTCCCCTGCTCTGTACCCAGAAGGTAAGCGGGGGAGTCTTAGTCTACGGCTTTAATTGCTGGTGCGTTCGTAGTTTTGGGCATAGGTTTGTAACAAGGCACTCACTTGGGTTAATACCGTGTCGCCAACAGCCTTACCGAAAACGGTTTGATTTTGGGCAACCCGGTTGAGGTTCCGTTCAATCGCCGCTTCAATTTGGCCAGAAATCAGGACTTGCAGTTCTTCTTTTGCCCTTGAACGTTGGAATTGCGCCCCTTCTTCGGTAGTCGCATAAAGGGGAGGAAGACGGTTTAAGGCATAGGCAGCAATATCTCCGACATCTAGGGTTTGATCACTGTTTTCTTCGATTTCTGCCACCTTAGCGATCGCTTCACTCAGGACTAATTCCTCCATGACATTAATAAATTGTTTGCGGGGTAAAACAACGACTTCACCCGTTAACAAAGCACCCATCAACCGATCCAAAGCCATATATTCTTCAATGGACAGTTCTGAAGCGGTGTTACAAATTTTTCCAACCTCCGCCTCCATCGAGGGGGTCAGATACCCGTCCCCTAACGCTTGCTCAACAATTTTTTCAATACTCATAATGCTGTTGCACTTCGCATCATTGTTTTTTTAACTGCTATGCCCCTCAATATTCCCTAAAAAAAGGCTTTTTGGGATCTTCACTACTGGAAGTCACCCCATAGATAGGGAAAACGAGAGCCACCTAAATTTTTAAATACTTAGGGAATTAGCCTAAACCAAGCCACGATCAGTTTACAGTTTTTGGCACATCTCCCGATAATACCATACTTACCGGTGGCTATTTCTGGTGTGAATTTAGGGGAGTTGATCGTCTTAATCAATGGCCGCATATCGCCAGGGAACCGGATCAACAGCTTTACCCTGGACATAGAGACCCCAATGCAGATGGGGCCCCGTTGATGCCCCCGATGATCCCACCGTGCCAATCACTTGACCAGGTTGGACAAAATCCCCTTCCTTCACATCAATCCGGTTGAGGTGCATCAAAATACTAGCCACCCCTTGACCGTGATCCAAACCAATGACATTCCCATGAATTTCAAAGCCTTGAGATTCTCGTCCCACCAAGGCAACTCGTCCCGCCGCCGGGGCGACCACTGGCGATCCCATGGCTCCACCATAATCTACACCCCGATGGTAATAATCTTCGGCAAATTCTCCATTGTAGTAACGACGGACGCCATAAATGGTAGTAATTTCTCCGGCATTGGGGCGTAAAAATGGGCCTTTCCAGTATTTTTCGGGAGTCACCAAGGCCTTAAACGCATCCACCCGATCAAATTCTTGATCCGTACCTTCGAGTCCTTCTTTATCGGGGGGGAGCCAAATGGACTGAGTAGGAAAGGAGCGATCGCGTAACTGTACTGTTAAGTTTTGTACCTGTGTCCCATCATTAATTTGTAGGGGTTTAGTCCCGGGCTGATCCAAGGGTGTCGTCGGTAATAGAGCCCGCATCCGATTGGGAGCAATGGCAAACATCGGGTAGGTTTTGCCCTGCCAAGTCACCGTAGGGGCTGGGGAAGTGGGGGAATCCAAAACCACAGACAAGGTATTTCCTAACTCTGGGACGGTAGGATTCACCCGCACCAGAGCCGCCTGTCCGGGAAGGCAAAGAACTATCCCAACGGTGATTAGGGCTAAAACAAACGATTTGATCCCGCGAGGGACTCTGATTCTCATGTTCTATTTTGTCTCCAATGTTGATAGGTCATCCCCCTAAAATTTTAGGACTGATCCCAGAATCTTAACAATTCTAGTATCTTAAGAATTAGTAATATAATTTTACATTGAGTTATTTAACCTAAAATTAACTGTGCCAGAAGACTTTCGTTTAATTGTAGATTTAGTCCTTGTCCTTGCCGCTGCAACTATTGGCGGACTTCTAGCCTCCTTACTGCGACAACCTGCGATTTTAGGATATTTGATTGGCGGGATCATTGTTGGCCCTGGTGGATTAGGGGTGATTAAAGAGTTAATTCAAGTTGAAACCCTGGCTCAATTTGGAGTGGCATTTCTGCTATTTGCTTTAGGGGTAGAATTCTCTTTTGCGGAGTTAAAAAAAGTCCAAGGGATTAGTTTAGGAGGCGGCGGGTTACAAATTATCTTTACGATATTAATTACCGCCCTAACTATGGGGATTTTAGGTTGGGATACTTCTCCCATTCAAGGCATATTTTTAGGAGCGATTTTATCCCTATCTTCAACGGCCGTTGTTCTGAAATGTTTGATGGAACGCAATGAAATGGCGAGTCCTCAAGGACAGATCATGTTAGGAATTTTAGTCGTACAGGATTTAGCCTTGGGATTAATGTTAGCGGTATTACCAGCTTTAAATCAACCCCAAGGAGGAGTTATTTTTGAAGCGGTGGGGCGATCGCTTTTATTAATTGGATTATTCGCTTTAGGGGCCGTAGTTGCGGGAATTTGGGTGATTCCTAAACTATTACAATTTTTAGCAAAAACCGAAAGTAAAGAACTATTTTTATTAGGAGTTGTTGCTCTATGTTTAGGAATTGCGCTGTTAACAGAACATTTAGGATTTTCGATTGAAATGGGGGCTTTTGTAGCCGGGTTAATGATTTCTGAAGTAGAATATGCCGATCAAACCTTAACCTATGTGGAACCGATTCGCGATATTTTTGCGGCTTTATTTTTTGTCGCGGTGGGGATGTTAATTGATCCGGTGTTTCTCTGGGAACATTTAGAACTGATTATTGGCTTAATGTTGCTAATTGTCGCCGGAAAAACCTTAATTATTATTCCAATTGTTAAACTATTTGGCTATTCTTGGCGAACTTCAATTATCACCGGATTAGGATTAGCTCAAATTGGAGAATTTTCTTTTGTTTTAGCCAGTGCTGGACAAGGATTAGGGTTAGTTTCTCGACGGGTTTATTTATTAATTGTGGGGACAACGGCTTTAACCTTAATGATTACCCCGTTTATTTTGCAATTTGCCCCAAAATTATTAGATTGGATTGAGGAAAAATGGGATTTATCTAACCTTTTAGAAAATAGTCAAAAAATCACTAATATTGCTGAAGATTTACCGCAACAAAACCATATTATTGTCTGTGGATATGGTCGGGTTGGTCGTAATTTAGTTCGACTTTTACAAAGTCATAATTATGCGGTTATTGTCATAGATCAATCGGAAAAAACCGTACAGGAATTAAGAAATAATCAGATTCCTTATTTATATGGAAATGCAGCTAGTTTGCACGTTTTAGAAGCCGCTGGGGTGGATCGGGCGGCATCCATGGCGATCGCCCTTCCTGACCCCATGAGTACCCGATTATGCTTAAAAAGATCACTGGAATTTTCGCCTAATTTAGATGTAATTGTAATCGCAGATCGGGATAAGGATATTGAGTTACTATATCAATTAGGGGCGAAAGAAGTAGTACAACCCGAATTTGAAGCCAGCTTAGAATTATCAAATCATGTCTTAACAAAAATGGGGTTAGGAGGGGATAAAATTCAACAGGAAATGCAGAAAATTCGTCAAAGTCAGTATTCGGATTTTCGTCCAAAACAATCGGCTCAAGAAGTGGCGCGAGATTTACAGCAAGCTACCCAAGAAATGAATAGTAAATGGTATGCTTTACCTACTAATTCTCCTTTGATGGGAATGACTTTGGAAGAAAGCAATATCCGTCCAATGACGGGAATTAGTGTCATGGCTATTCGACGCTTTACGGGAGAAGAAATTGATTATCCCGATGGTCAAGTTCGTTTGGAAAAAGATGATAAGTTATTGGTGGTGGGGGAAGCCGCCGCTTTAGAAACTTTAGATCAATTAGCGAAAGGGGAAGTCACAATTCCGGCGGAAAGTATTTCTTGTCAATGGTTAAATATTCCAGAAAATAGTCAGGTAATCGGTAAATCCTTATCTAAATTAGATTTAGCAAATCGGTTTCGGGTACAAGTTCAAGCCCTACGTCGAGAGGATAAATTTTATCGCTGGCCGAATCGAAGTTTGGATTTAGAAGCGGGCGATCGCCTATTATTATGTGGGAGTTTTCATGATTTAAACCAAGCCCGGAGAGAAATGATTCCAATTAATATTCCGTCCTTAAAAATTTTAAAGGAAATTGAAATAGTTGAGGGTTGATCCGCGGGTATTTTAAGATATTGAAAGGGGTGTAGGGGAGAATATCTCATACACCCTAAACTTAAAATAATTGTCCCCCTCGAAAACGCCAGTAGGGAAATAAAATTCTCATAACACTTTGGGAAGTAATAAAAATAGCAATCCACACACAACTATAGTGGGAAATAAATATTCCTAAATTAAATTCTGATGCAGAAAGACCGGGTAAACTAATTGTTTTGATTAGTGTTACTAAAAATAAGCCTTCCCAAATTCCGGCTAAGAGTTGAAAAGCACCTGGCCAATCTCGATCCCAGCGAAATTGTTGGATTTTAATATAGAGAATGTCCCAAAAAAAGCCAAAACAGGTAATATATCCTAAAACCCAAAAGTAAATTGATCGGGGTTGATCACCAATTTTTAGCCCCAAAAAGGCTAAGGTTACTAAAACACCAATGGTTGCAAATAAGAATAGACGAGTTTGCCAGCGTCCGATTAATGTTGGAGTCATGGGAGTAACAATTAAAAATTTTAGAGAATATTATTGTTAATTTTTATTAAAAATCCTGATCCGATATGGTTCTAATCAACTATAATAACATATTAGAATATTGATAGTATTGCACCCGGATTCAGCGCCCACTAGGATGGGCGTTTTTTTATTTTCAAATATATTGTAAGAGTGAAATCTATCATAATTGAGTTTTTAATTGTCAATTATCCTAATACTATTCGGTGAAATAACTATGTTAACTCGGTCGCCAATTTTAAATTGTTGTAACTGATCTTGATGCCAATTTTGTAGGCGAATAATCATTATAATTTTATCAGTTAAACGCACTCCATAACGGGTATCTGTTCCCAGATAAACAGATTCTTCTATTGTTCCTTCCCAGGTTTGTACATTTTGATAATTTCCTAAATTTTCATGGGTCTTAGGATAGATAGTTACTTTCTCAGGACGAATGACTAAATTAATTATTTGTCCTGGTATAATCGGTTGAGATACTGTCAAATGAATCGGGATTTGTTCATCAATTAAAGCAGTAATTTGTTGTGCTTTGGTTTCGGTTACTTTTGCCGTGAAAAAGTTAGTTTCTCCAATAAAATCAGCAACGAATTTAGTCTGAGGATATTCATAAATTTCCATCGGGTTTCCTACTTGTAATAATTCTCCATGATTCATAATTCCAATTCGATCAGATAGGGTTAGAGCTTCTTCTTGATCATGAGTAACGTAAACAAAAGTAATCCCTAATAGTTGCTGCATTTTTTTGAGTTCTAACTGCATTTCTTTTCGCAATTTTAAATCTAAAGCCCCCAAAGGTTCGTCAAATAATAACACTTTTGGTTGTTTAACTAATGCTCTAGCTAAAGCGACCCGTTGTTGTTGTCCACCGGATAGTTGACGGGGATAACGAGTTTGAAAATCGGTTAATTTAACTAACGATAATGCTTCTAAAACTCTACTTTTAATTTGGGGACGGGGCAAATTTTCCATTTCTAGTCCAAAAGCTATATTTTCCGCGATGGTTAAATGGGGAAATAAGGCATAATTTTGAAAGACGGTATTAACTGGACGATGAAAGGGAGGACTATTTTTCATCGGTTGTTGATGAATTAAAATTTCCCCTGAAGTGGGATATTCAAATCCAGCAATCATTCTTAATGTTGTGGTTTTTCCGCAACCAGATGGCCCTAATAAGGAGAAAAATTCCCCGGTTTTGATTTGCAAATTCAATTGATTAACAGCTAAGAAATCCTTGCTATTTAATCCTTTAAATAACTTAGAAACGTTCAATAATTCAACAGCAGCATTCATGTTACCCATTACCCATTACCCATTACCTATTACCCATTCCCCACACCAGCTTTAATTTCTGTCCAAGCTTGATCATATAATTGGGTGGCTTCTCCTAAATCTTGGAGATATTGGAGTTTATCAAAAATTTCTGGGGGGGGATAAATCCCAGGATTTTTTAAGTTTTCAGCGTCAATTAATTTTTGATCAATAGCAACTTTATTGGGGGAAGCATAATCAATAAAATTAGAGATTTTAGCACTATTTTCCGGTTCCAAAATAAAGTTAATAAAGGTTTCGGCGAGTTTTTTGTTAGGTGCGCCTTTGGGAATAACCATATTATCCATACCAATAATACTTCCCTCTTTGGGAATAACATATCGCAAATCGGGATTTTCTGCCATAACTTGAAAAATATCCCCACTATATTCCATGGTTAAATTAACTTCTCCTTGATTTAATAATTGTTGACCTGTATCGGGGGCAAAAGCCGCAATATTATCTTTATTTTTAATTAAGAAATCTCGCGCTTGTTTGATTTGTTCGGGATTTTTTGTATTGGGACTATAGCCTAAATACATTAAAACAGCCCCCATTGTATGGCGCATATCATCTAATAAAGCCACTTTACCTTTATATTTAGGATCAATTAAGGCTGACCAACTATTAATTTCTTCTCCGGTTTTTTTAATATTATAGCCAATTCCTAACGTGATCCATTGATAGGGAATACTATATTTATTTCCTGGGTCATAGGGAGGATTTAGAAACTTAGGCTCAATGTTTTTAATATTAGCAATATTAGCCGGATCTAATTCTTCTAACATTTGCTCTTTTACCATGATTTTAACCATATAATCAGGGGGAAATGCCACGTCATAACCTGGGTTTCCGGCTTTTAATTTAGCATAAAGACTTTCGGCACTATCATAAGTATCATAATTAACTTTAACTTGATATTTTTGTTCAAAGGCTTTAAGAACTTCGGGGTCAATATAGGTTGACCAGTTATAAATATTGAGAACATTTGCTGTAGGCGCAGTCGGGGGTGTGCTGGACTGATTAGCTGTGCAGCCAAAGGGTAAAAATACACCTAAACAAAATAGCAGAATTAAGGTTAAAATTCGTTTCATGTTCTATAAGTCAATATCAACGTTTAGGGTGAGTTATGGGTTGATTAATTTTAAATACAAGTAATGCGAGGGTCACTGCTTGCTATTTTACCTTGACTCCATCTTGTAATTTTAAAGATGATATTACCAGGAAAAGAGAAGCGAGTAACATTAAAGTTGAAATGGCATTAATAACTGGACTGACGGATAATTTAATCATTCCATATACAAATAAAGGTAGGGTAGTTGCACCTACTCCAGTTGTAAAAAAGGTGACAACAAAATCATCTAAGGAGATGGTAAATGCTAATAATGCACCACTTAAAATAGCGGGGAAAATTAAGGGAAAGGTAATGCGCCAAAAGGTTTTCCATTCATTAGCTCCTAAATCTAACGCTGCTTCTTCTAAAGCTGGATCTAAGTCAGATAAACGCGCCCTAACCGTAATAGTAATAAAGGCAATACTAAAGGTGGCATGACTAATAATTACCGATGGTAAGCCTAAAGTCAAGTGAATTCCGGTAAGATTTTCTAGGATTCTAAAAACTAAGGTAAAAAAGACTAATAGGGAAACGCCTAATGTAATTTCAGGAATAATAATAGGCAATAATAATAACGCTTCTAATAATTTAGATCCTGGAAATCGAAAGCGTTCTAAAGCTAAGGCTACCATTGTTCCTAAAATGGAGGCTATTAAGGTGGAAGCGATCGCAATAATTAAGCTATTTTGCAAGGAATCCCAGAGACTTTGGGTAGAAATATCGGCGGTACTTTCTGTTAAGCCACTGAATAACTTTTGATACCATTTCAACGTAAATCCTGTCCAATTTGAATTAAATCGAGAGTCATTAAAGGAATAAATGATTAAAATTAAAATCGGTAAATAAAGAAAGGAAAAAACTAGGGTAGCCTGTATTTTTAATCCGGTTTCCCCCCAAGTATGAATAAAATTATCTAGGGTTTTAATGTTCATTGTTTTAATATAAACTATCTGTGTTAGAGCTTCTAAAATAAATCATAACAGGAATTAATACTAATACCATTAATCCCATTGATAAAGCCGAACCAAATGGCCAATCTCGGGCTTGTAAAAATTGATTTTGAATTAAATTTCCCACCATAACTGTTTTTGCTCCTCCGAGAATATCCGGGGTAATAAATGCACCTAAAGCTGGGATAAAAACTAGAATAGATCCGGCGATAATTCCGGGTAAAGTTAGGGGTAAAATAATTCCAAAAAATGTTCTAATATGGTTTGCACCTAAATCTTGAGCCGCTTCAACTAAAGAAAAGTTTAATCGTTCAATGGTAGCATATAATGGTAGGATCATAAAGGGTAAATAACCATAAATTAAACCAACAATAACGGCAAAGGGAGTAAAAAGTAAATTCAGAGGTTCTTGAATTAAACTTAAACTTTGTAAAATGGTATTAATCATTCCTTCAGAACGAAGAATAATTATCCACGCATAGGTTCTAACTAGAAAGTTTGTCCAGAAAGGAATAATCACTAAAAATAATAACAGGTTTCGCCAACGGGTCGAAGAAGTGGCAATAAAAAAGGCTAAGGGATAACCAATAATTAAACAAATTAAGGTGGTTAAGGAGGCAAGTCCTAGCGATCGCCAAAAAATATTCAGGTATAAATCATTGACTAATCGTTGATAATTTTTTAAGGTAAATTCCCAGGTAACTCCCCCATAGGTTCCTCGTTCTAAAAAACTATAAACTAAGACAATAATCAGAGGAATAATAAAGAAAATTAGTAACCAAATTGTAGCAGGAAGTAATAGGATTAATAGATTTCTGGTTTTTCTAGTTTCTAGGGTAGAATGGGACTGTTTTTTGAGTAAAAAATCCATAAATTAAAATCAATAATATTGAATTAAATCGGTTATAACCTCAACAAATGACGAATAAAGGTTCAAGAGTTGATTTTAGCTCCAAGATCAGCTATGATGCAACCGGAAAACACTATCCAGCTAAAATTTGCTGTGAGTTGCCGTGCAAACGCTTCAAATACCCGAATCTGGTCATCCACTGGTCAAATCCCTATTTCATCATAAAGACCAGGAATTGTTAACTCTGTTTCAGAATTATCCTGATCAGGGGAAATACTTTGTTGCTATTTTCTGCCGTTACGGTTTAATTGTCTATACTTTAATTCGTCATTCAGTGCGATCGCCTGTACAAGCGGATTATTTATTCTCTCAAACCTGGCGACATATTTTTTATGAAATGCGTCCGTTAAATTTAAGAGAACAAGACAGCACAGAGGGGGGAAATACCCTACAAAATTGGTTAATTAATGTTACCGCAGTTTGTATTAATCAAGGGGAGTTACCTCCTGTGGAATCTATCCAATATTCCTTATCAGCAGCGCCGCCTCCTCTTTGGTGTTATGTCGGATTAGTGTTAGATAGAATGGAACCTTTATTAAGGTTAATTCTGGTAATGGCACAAACCTTTCATTGGAGTGAAACTCGAATTTCTGCTTATTTACAAGCTGAAGGTGAGTTGGTTTCTCCCAATGAAGTCAAGGAACTCTTAAAAGGAGGCTATCGCACCTTAGATGAAAGTTTACCTGCTGATATTCGGGAAATTTATTTCAATGAAAATAGCCCAATTTTTACCCCAGATCCCGATATCAATCAACAGATTTTAAAGTCTTAAATTTAGAGGTGCGGTAGCCGAATCTAAATTAATTTAAAAATACCGATCCTGCTTCTGTAATATTCATGGATCTTGTATCAAGACTAAAATTGTTTGTGACTTCAAATTGCACTTCTAAAACTCCAGGAGAAGTTTGCTTAGGTATGACTAATAAAGAACCTCCATCCTGGCGTTGATAGGTAAGTGTAATTGGGGGTGAACCTTGGACTTGAATTGTGGCATTTTTGGCTAATAATTCTTGACGAGTTCCTCCAATTAGTTGATATTGAATGGGTGTATTACTGTTATTAATTAACTTAATAGTGACTATTCCATTTACAGCACCAACTCTCGCACTGGGTAAGGGAAATCTAGGGGGAAGATCATCTTTTTCTGAATTAGAGTTAGAATTGGGTTGGGTAGTTGCAGGGGCGGCTTGGGGTCGTGTGGGTTTCCCAGGAGGAGGGCCACCTGCTAAGGCGATCGCCGATAGACTTGTAAACACTTCACCAATAGCAAGTATTAAGACGATCAAACGGGATACAGTTGCTTTCATGATTCGTTGTCCTTTAATCTTTACAAAATTTATGATCAGTTGATGTGAACCAGTTTAAGCTAAATTATCAATTTAAGGATAGAATATTGATAATTGTTCTATAATCAATGTATCATCCTGATCCAATTTGCCCAAATAGGTAACAGGTTAAAACACAATATTGTGATCATTTTCCCTATGCAATTGCTCAAAAAATTTCCTATTTTTACTTTAGCATTGAGTGTTTTTATTATCTCGGTTTTGACACTTACACAACCGATATTCGCCTCTCGCCAGACCCATAGGTTAATTGCTCAATCCATGCCCATTATTCCCGCTAAAATTGTATTTCTAACCCCTCAAATTCCTTCTCAAACCATCATTAAACCATCTTTGAGTCTCAATCAAATCTCTCCTACCTTAGCCTCGAACTGGACAACTGATCATAGCAACAGCCCAATTAGAGGATGTAATTGTCCTCAGTGTCAGTTAACGGTTTAATTTGACTAAACTGTATTACTTCTGGTGTTAACTGAAATTAAAAACAACATCAGAAGTTTTCCAATGGGTAGCACTATAATAATTTAGATGCTTAACAACTTATAGCAGTTGCCGCATCTATTAGGACATTCTTGAAAGCTAAAAGCTGCTCACAGTAAGTATTTACAAGAGTGCCCATTGCCTATTCCCTATTGCCTCTTGCTATAACAGTTTTCAACTAAACCCAAAGAATTTTCTAATTTATCTAAAATAATATCGGTTACAACTTTAATTCGATAACGACAGGCCATGGTTTCACTACAGGCGAAAGTTCCATTTTCCCAATATTTATTACTTCCCGCACCGCCCCCACAAACTCCAAAATATTCACAGGTTTCACTACATAATTTAATTCCTTCCTGCATATCTGCATAAATTTTCTGGAATTTTTCTGTATCACAAACTGATTCAAAACTATCTTTTAATACATTTCCTAAAATAAAATTGCCATAAGGTTCAATATTCACCGATAATAATTCGGGGTCAAAGGTAGAAAAATTCCCTTGATAATCAATATTAATTAAAACAAAAGGGTTATTCATATCCGTTTGAGTCAAACGGGAATTAGAGTAAATTAAACCACAAATTGCTTCAAATTCTCTCAGGTTAAATTCTCCCTGCACTTCTGAGGTTAATTCCCAAAAACGCTGCATAAATGCACGATATTTTTCCGATGTCCCCACAGCTTCTAAAGTTGATGATTGATTTACTCCTTCAATTTCTTCTAAATTAAATCCCACATCATAAATCCCATTATCCCTGAAAAAATTAAAGATTTCATCAGCATAATTCAGGGAATCTTGAGTAACAACGGAAATCACATAAAAAGGAATATCGTTTTTTTGTAAGAAAGAAATTCCTCGCATAGTTTGGGCGTGACTTCCTGTTCCCTTACGGGTTTGGCGATGGGCGTCATGGATGAATTGGGGCCCATCTAAACTCACCCCGACACAAATATTATGTTCTTGAATAAAATCACACCATTTTTGATTAATATATGTGCCATTTGTTTGAACTGAATGCCAAAATTTTACTTGTTTTTGATTGTATTTTTGATCGGCTTCTTGAATTAGTTGAAATGCCGATTCATAAAAAGAAATCGGAACCGCCAAAGGCTCTCCAGCGTGCCAACAAACGGTAAATTCATCACCGAGAAACGGAGAGGTGAAGATATTTTTAAAGATAGGTTCTATTAAATCTAAGGATAGGGTATTTTTCAAATCTCGGTTAGGTAAATAACAATAATCACAATTGAGATTACAAAAAGATGTGCCTTGAATTACGACTAAATTAATCGGGCCAAATTTGCTAAGATCAATCTTTTTAGGATTTAATAAAGTTGGATTTATCATTGATTTTAATTAATTTAAAAGTATTAAAAAATTAGCGTTGCTGGAAATCACAACGCTTTTTGAGAGAGAAAAAATCTAACGGAAATTCACAAAGCGCCCCCCATCACCCCAACCATTGCGCCAGTTATTCCCATTGCGCCAACTACCCCCATTTCCCCAGGAGCCGCCACCTCCGCGATTAATCCAGCCTCCCCGTCCCCCACCATTTCCCCAGACTCCCCTGGCGATTTGTTCTCCGGGTTGTAGTGCTTCCGTTTTTTCTTGCAATTGGTTTTCTCGCTGTTTTAAACTCTCTGTGATTCTTGACAAACGGGACTCAATTGTTGTAGATAGGATGGCTGAATCTGTTGTTTGGACTGTGGCATTAGCCGCCGGAATATTTAAGGCACTTAGAGCCAAGAAAAAGCCAACTAATCCTATTTTTGTGCTAATTTCCAAAATGGTTACTCCTTTTATTAATAAATTTCATGGCACTATAGCATAAATTTTGATATCAAGCGCCAAGAGCCAAGAAAAAGCCCACTAATCCAGTTTTTGTACTAATGCTCAAAATGGTTAATCCTTTTATTGATAATTTTTATTGCACTATAACATAAATTTTGATATAATCGGGTGGGTTTTCTTAAGAAAACTTGATTAAAGTTGTGTGAGGAAAAAAATGATTTTATCTAAAAAAATTGCGATCGCTGCTTTGAGTGCTGTTTTGTCCCTGGGTCTATCAAGTCCGGCTTGGGCAGAAACAGTAATGGAAAAAGTAGCCCGAACTGGGGTATTAACTGCCGGAGTTCAGACGGATTTTATTCCCCTTTCCTATGTCAATGATCAGGATGAATTAGTTGGTTATTCCATTGATATTCTGAATCAAATTAAAGCCCAACTTGCCAAGGATTTAGGACGGGAAATCACTTTAGAACTGGTTCCTATTAGCATCGGTGATCGGATTCCCAAGGTATTATCGCGGGATGTTGATATTGTCTGTGAGGATGTGACTTTTACATGGAATCGCGATCGCTATGTCGATTTTTCTGTGAGTTATGGGGTGACAGGAACCCGGTTATTAGTTAAAAAAGGAAGTAATTTAGGCACACCAGAATCCTTGGTAAATCGGCAAATTGGTGTATTAGAAAATGGCAGCAGTGAATCAACTATACAAGTCGTACAACCCCAAGCCAAAATAGTCAGATTTAAGACTATTGGCGAGGGAATTGCCGCTTTAGAACAGGGTAAAATTGATGCTTTTGGTTCCGATGGGGTTTTGCTAGAAGGGGCTCGACAAACCCTCCCTAACCGTGATGCTTTAGAAGTAGTTCCTAATCTTCCCTATGCCCGGGAAGGAATTGCTTGTATTGTCCCTGAAAATAATTCTGCTTTTTTAGATCGGGTAAATTTTGCGATCGTAAAATTGATGCAAGGTTATGTCATGGGAGATAAAGAATCAGTGGCTATTGTCGATCAATGGTTTGGAAAAGATGGTGTGATCACAATAGATAATGATTTAATCAAAAATTACTTTCAAGGTGTAATTAACTCCAGGGAACAAATCAAACTTAACTAAGTAGGTGATTATAACTGTTCGTTGTTGTGCTTTAGCACTCTTAAGTAGGGTATAAAGCCCAACAACAGAATTTATTATAGAAATATGATATTCATATTTATCGGGTAACAAATAGCGGTATTATAGAAGTTGTAACCACTGAATTATGAGTTGATCAGAATATGACTGAACCTAAAAGCGAAAAGTTAACTCGGGCTTTAAATCAATTAATTGAGGAACATGGGATTAAAAATCTTGTGCATTCTTTAGCCCATCATTGTTTTAAAGAAGCAGAATTTTTGCGGCAAGATCGGAGTACAGATCTAGCTCAAAATTGGCAAGATATTGCGGAGAAACTGCAAAAAGTTATGGAAAATCAGGAATCCTGATGATGATGTGGCAATCTTAAATAGATTGTAATATCTTATTGTAAGGTTTTGGAGTTCAAACCCTTTTCATGCTTGGGGTTTAGAGACCAAACCCCTACAGTTTTCTCATTTATTTAATTAAACCTAGATAGTACAATCTTTTCCTCCCTATTCCCTATTCCCTATTCCCTTAATAATATGACCAGTTCACAACCGTTGTTTTCAGATATTAGCCAACATTGGGCGCGTCCGTTTATTCAACGTTTGCAAGCTCAAGGTTTAATTAGTGGATTTAAAGATAACACATTTCGCCCCGACAAAAATCTAACCCGTGGGGAATTTGCTACTATTTTAAAGGTGGCATTTCCCACTTCTATTAAACGTGAATATATCCCATTTAAGGATGTACCCAAGGAGTTTTGGGCGGCGGAAGCGATTAAAATTTCCTATCAATCTGGCTTTATTTCGGGTTTCCCCGATGGAAACTTTCTTCCCCAAAGTCCGGTGACTCGCTTACAGGTTTTATTGGCTTTAGTTTCGGGTTTAAATTTACCTCAAGGAGAGAGTTTAAACTTAAAAAATATTTATGAAGATGGGGATACCATTCCTAGCTATGGGACTCAGGCCATGATTACAGCCACTCGTTGTGAATTGGTAGTTAATTACCCCTATCCCCAACTTTTTAATCCTAATTCTAATGCAACTCGGGGAGAATTGGTTAGTATTATTTATCAGGCTTTAGTGTTACTAAAAAAAGTTAATCCAATTATTTGTCCCTATATTATATCCTTAGCTAACCCCGGAATTATTAAAACAGGAACTCATCTTTCTGTTAATGGGAGAAAATGGAAATTACCCTGGAGTCAATGGAATTCAGGAATTGCTACAAATACCGGAATTAGTGATAAAGGAATTATCCAAGTTTTAGGAATTAATCCCTTAAATACAACGGAATTTAGTCTTCAACCCTTGAATTGGTTTGCTTTGCATTCAACTCCGGGGACTTTTTTTGATGCCGAATATCGTTATCTAAAAATTGATCAATTAGCAGAATTATCAGCCTGGGATTTGGAAATTCAAGAAAATACCCTTAATATTATTTCTAAACTAGGTACTATTCAAGCCATAAATTTTGAAGAACGTGCTAATATTTCTCAAATGACAATAACATTAAATCAACCGACTCCCTGGGAAATCTATCAACAAAATACGCAATGGGAAGTTGTTGTAGATGGAATTACAAATCCAACAATTGCTAAACCCTTTCAATACCCGACTCAACCTACACCCACTTCTGGAACTTCCGAACAGCAAAATGAAGGAGAAACCGCAGTAACAACTCAAAAACCCTCTCGCCCTTTGGTAAAAATTACGAATAATCAAACAATGATTCAAGGAACTTTGCCCGATGGTTATGGGGTGAAAGTTTCTACCTTGAATAATCCCAATCGTATTGTAGTTGAATTGCGCCAAGATGCCTTAATAGAAAGGGATATTACCTGGGTAAAAGGATTGCGTTGGCGACAACAATATATTACTTTAAATAATAGCCGTTTTCCCGTGGTTTGGTTAATTGTAAATTCGGATTTTGGCTTGACTTTACGACCAATTTGGGCAAGTCAAACGGGAATGAAAGGCATTGACAGTTTAGCCAAAACCGTTGATAATAGTCAATGTATAGGGGCAATTAATGCCGGATATTTTAACCGGAATAATCTTTTACCTTTAGGAGCAATTCGGCGGGAAAACAAATGGTTTTCGGGGCCAATTTTAAACCGAGGAGCGATCGCTTGGAATGATAGAGGACAGTTCAAAATTGCTCGTTTAAGTTTAAAAGAAACCCTGATTTCATCATCGGGACAGACCTTAGATTGTGAATTACTCAATACCGGATATGTGAAAGCTGGAATAGCTCGTTATACTCCCGACTGGGGCGAAAGTTATACCCCATTAACCGCCAATGAAATTATAATTGTGGTAGAAAATAATATTGTTAAACAACAACTCGAACAAACAAATACGACCGCCACTATTCCTATTCCTAAAACTGGTTATTTATTAACCTTACGTTCATTTCGTAGCGTTTTAAATTCCTTTTCTGTGGGCACATCTATTCAAATTCAATCCCAAACTACGCCTTCAGATTTTAATTCCTTTCCCCATATTTTAGGCGGCGGGCCATTATTATTACAAAACGGCCAGGTGGTGGTAGATGCGATCGCCGAAGGGTTTAGTCCCGCCTTTGCCGATCAGTCTGCCATTCGCAGTAGTGTCGGGATCACCGCCAAGGGAGAATGGTTGATTGCCACCGTCCATAACCGCGTCGGAGGGGTGGGGGCCAAATTAACCGAAATGGCACTCTTAATGCAGCAATTAGGAGCCACTGATGCGTTAAATTTAGACGGGGGAAGTTCGACGAATTTAGTCTTAGGAGGTCAACTTTTAAACCGCATCCCCGATACCGCCGCCCCAGTTCACAATGGTTTAGGGGTATTTCGGCGCTAAAAAACCCCAAGTTAGAGATATATGTTAAGCTGTAGCACTAATATAGATTCTTAGCTAAATTCTTAATTGCGGACTCCTGCCATGATCACTCCCAGTGAGTTGAATTACTATTATAAAGTGTTAGATCTGAAGCCTGGAGCCTCCTTAGAATTGGTGGATCAGGCCTATAAAGACTTAGCATTTATTTGGCATCCCGATCGCATTCCTGAAGAAAATCAACGATTAAAAAAAATCGCTGAGGAAAAACTCAAGGAAATCAATCAAGCTAGGGAAAAATTGCGTTCTTTATTGCGTCGATCAAGTTCAAATTCAACTCAACATTCCTCAACTGTTTCCCGTGCAGAATCCCATTCCAGAGCCTCCTCAAATAGTACAGGAAATTCCTATACCTATCAAAAACCCTATTCCAATTATCAATCCTCTACCTATCAAAGCCAAGTAAAAACCTCGGAAAATAATAATTTTCAACGCCCTCCAGCCAGTAAACCTCCGGTTACGCCCAAACCGCCAACTCCCCCCGCACCAACGCCTCCCCCCGCTAGACCGACGGAATTAAGTGGATTAAGTTTTAAAGGTGCGGATTTAAAAGAAAGGGATTTTTCCAGTCGCAATTTAAGCGGTGCGGACTTAACTGAAGCCGATTTAAGTGATGGGTTTCTGCATAAAGTTAACTTAAGTGCCGCCTGTTTATATAAGGCGAATTTGTTTAGGGCGAATTTTTTACAGGCTAATTTAACCTATGCTAATTTAAAAGAAGCTAATTTAATTGGGGCTGATTTAAGTGGTGCTGATTTAAGATGTGCAGATTTAACCGGGGCCAAGGTAGGAATTGGGGATAAAATTATGGTGAAACTAACTGGAGCTAAATTAGAAGGTGCTATTTTACCCGATGGTAGTGTTCATATTTGATTTAGATCTACCTAAATAAATAAATAAATTGATCGAAACTTGAAAATAATCAGCTAGTGCTTGCGCTTGTGTCTTACTGATAGAACGTTTATTATTAACAACATCAGAGACCACATCACTTGCTCCAATAACACCTACTAAATCCCCTTCACAAGTTCCAGTAACTTAGATCAAATGCTGTAGAATTTGATCAGGTGTAGACTCATCAATGGGATACATTTCTGATTCGTAAGTTTCAATTAACTGAACCAGTAATTTTAATAATACTCGTTCTTCAGGGGTGAGAGTTTTACTAAAAGTTAATCGTTCAACAATTGCTAAAATCCGATCATATTCCTCCTCGGTTTCAATCACTTGAGGGCGGATTTCAGCTAATAGGTTGCTATAAAGAATTTTATCAATAGTGAGGGTCATTTTTTCAACTTCTAACCTAAATAGGCTTGTCTAACTCGTTCATCTATTAATAAATCAGAGGCTTTACCCGTGAGGGTTAAATATCCGGCTTCTAAAACATAACCTCGATTCGCAATTTCTAATGCTAAATGGGCATTTTGTTCCACTAATAAAATTGTAACACCGGATTGATTTAATTGACGAATTACCGAGAATATTTCTCTAACAATTTGAGGGGCTAAACCTAAACTGGGTTCGTCTAATAATAATAGCTTAGGACGACTCATCACCGCCCTGGCGATCGCTAACATTTGCTGTTCACCACCGCTTAAAGTTCCTGCTAATTGATGTTTTCGTTCTGCTAACCGAGGAAAAATGATAAATTGTTTTTCAATATCTGCTTTAATTCCTAAGCGATCGCTGCGAGTATAAGCCCCTAATTCTAAATTGGTTAATATGGTTTGTTGAGCTAGAATTCGGCGACCTTCTGGACTTTGGGCGATTCCCATTTTCACGACTTGATCTGGACGTAGATCAGTAATATCTTTTCCTTGATAAATAATTTTTCCTTGGCGGGGATTAACTAATCGAGAAATGGTTTTTAAGGTGGTACTTTTCCCGGCTCCATTGGCTCCAATTAGAGTAACAATTTCTCCTTGATTAACAATAATATTAATCTCTTTTAATGCTTGAATTGCACCATAATTAACCGATAGACTAACTAATTCTAACATAATTTATTCATCTCCTAAATAGGCTTCAATTACCGCCGGATTATTTCTCACCATTTCCGGTTCTCCTAAAGCAATTAATTTTCCAAAGTCTAACACCGCAATGCGATCGCATAACCCCATCACTAAGGGTACATGATGTTCAATTAAAATTACTGTTAATTGAAATTGATCTCGAATTTTTCTAATTAAATCACTGAGTTCTTTTTTCTCACTAGGGTTCATACCCGCCGCAGGTTCATCTAATAATAACAATTTCGGTTCTAAGGCTAAAGCACGAGCAATTTCTAAGCGTCTTTGGTCGCCATAAGCAAAATTACGAGCTTTTTGTTCAGCCCTTTCTGCTAATCCAAATATATCTAATAATTCCCTGGCTTTTTGATAGTTTTCCTGTTCTATTCTTCTCCCTTTTGGTAAGCCTAAAACCCCTGAAACTAGATTAGCTTGATTATGGATATGACGAGCAATCACAACGTTTTCTAAAGCTGATAAATTGCCAAATAACCTAAGATTTTGAAAGGTTCTGGCTATCCCTTTTTCAGCAATTTGATAGGGTTTTAATTGAGTAATAGAATTATTTTGATAAATCAATGATCCTTGGGAGGGAGGAATTAACCCTGTAATTAAATTAAATAACGTAGTTTTTCCCGCCCCATTAGGGCCAATTAAACCAAATATTTCTTGATCTTGAACTGAAAACGAAACCTGATCAACGGCTAATAATCCCCCAAAATATCGGGTTAAACCTTGGACTTCTAAAAGGGGTTTTAAGGTGGATGAACTCATTTTTAACCCTTAACTGATTGTTTATTCAAGAGTCCCCGCCAGGGATTTTTTCGGGTAATTTGGTTTAATAATTCTGGAGTAATTAAACCTTGAGGATAAAAAATTGATCCCAAAACTAATAACACCCCAAAAATAATTAAACGCCCTTCCCGTAAGAATTGGGCTAACCAGAAGGGTAAACCACTAATTTCTCCCATTCCCCGTAAAACTTCCGGTAAAGCGGTAAGAATAATTCCCCCTAAAACTGGCCCCCAAAAGGTTCTTGACCCGCCAATTAAAACAAACGCTAAATAAATAATACTACTATCAAAGGTTCCTTGACGAGCATTCCAAGTATTAAGAAAATGGGCGCTAATAGTTCCCACTAATCCCGCTAAAATTGCCCCCAAGGTAAAGGATAACACTTTATAATGGGTAGGATTAACCCCCATAGAATCGGCGGCTAATTCATCTTCTCGAATTGCACTAAAAGCGCGTCCGGCTTTAATTTTTTCTAAGCGATATAAGAATATCATACTCAGAATTAATAGGGGAATTGCCACCCATAAATATTCTAGGGGAGTTGCAAAGGGTTGGGGAATCCCAAAGATACCAACTGCACCTCCAGTTATCTCTAGATTTAAGGCTAAAACCCGTAAAATTTCGACTAAAGCAATAGTTGAAATGGCTAGATAAATTCCTCGTAATCTCAATACTGGAATGCCTAATCCTATGGCTAAAATAGCAGAAATTATGGCAGTGATCAATAGTTCTAAAAACAAAAAAGGTAAGGGAAAAATAGTCCCTTTAAATTTAAAAACCTGGGTAGATAAAATCGCCGCAATATAACCCCCTAACGCATAAAATCCAGGGGTTGCTAAGGAGAGTTGACCCGCCATTAAGGGTAAATAAACGGATAACCCTAAAATCGCTCCAAATAACATAGAAACGATTAAAAACCCGTAGGTGTTCAAAAAATTAATCATGGAATGAATTATACCTTTTGAATGCGTTTACGTCCTAATAATCCCTGGGGTCGAATTAATAGCATTATTAATAGAATAGCAAAGGAAATCGCTTCTCGATAACCGGAAAAATCGGCGGGAACAAAAGCTTCTGCTAACCCTAATAATAATCCCCCAATTACAGCCCCTGGAATACTTCCTAACCCCCCTAAAACGATTACTCCTAACCCCTTTAAACCGAAAGCAATGCCAAAATAAGGCCCCGCAATACTCACACTAGATCCTACCAAAGTTCCGGCGAGTCCCGCTAAAAATCCACTGACAAAAAACGTTAATATAATAAACTGTTCCGGGTTAATTCCTAATAAACTGGCGGTAATTTCATCCTCAGCCACCGCTTGTAAGGCTTTACCAATCTTAGTTTTATTTACCAGATAGGTTAATAAAGCCACGATGACCATACAAACCGTAAAAATAATCACCTGAACGCTTCTAATCATAATCGGTTTTGTGGCTGTACCGAAATTAATTGCTGCGGGAATATTGCCATAAATATTATCAGGAAATGTGTAAATTTCTGCCCCGACTAAATATTGAATTGTATTCACAATCACCACCGCAGCCCCCAAACTGGAAACCAAGGTTAATAGGGAATCAGCCCCTCTAACTCTCAAGGGTCTAAAGGCTAATCTTTCCAAGACAATTGAGGCTAACCCGGCTAAAATACTCCCTAGAATTAAGGCTATAAAAAACGGGAATTGAAAGGGTAACTTACCATTGGCTAATAATCCATTAAACCCAAAAACGCCCCCGGATAAGATATAGGTAAAATAAGCTCCCAAGGTAAAAATAGCACCATGGGCAAAATTAATCACCCCTAAAATCGAAAAAACTAGAGTGTAACCCAAGGCAAAAATAGCATAAACACTCCCAATTGATAAACCATTTAAAAATGATTGTAGGAAAAAATTAAAATCCATCTATATAGGGAATTACGAATTACGAAAACCAGATAATACTTTTTAGAACCGTTCTCCTAAACCGAAGTGAATCCGACCATCTCCATTATTATTAATCCCATAATCAATCCGTACTGGCCCTAGGGGAGTTTGTAGGCGCACACCAACCCCATAACCGAAACCACTTCCGGGTTTATCCCGCACACCCCCAGGAGAGCCAGGAACTGTCCCCTGGGAACCTAAGTCCGTTGCCGCGTCCACAAAGAGCGCTCCGCCAAGAAACTTGGAAAACAGAGGAAAACGATACTCAATGGAGGCTTGGATAAAACTTCGGGTAGAAGCGATCGCCCCTTCTTCCCAACCCCGTACTGAAGTCGTCCCACCCAAGGGAAAGGCTTCATAGGGGGGTAAGTTCCCAATTACCGTACCTCCTTGGAAGTTAAAAGCAAAGGATTGATCGCCTTCGGGAATCAAACCGGAGAGGAATTTCACCGGAATATAAAAAGTATATGCAGCCCGCAAACGGTTCATTAAAATACTTCCCGAACCCACCGGGATAGATTGTTCCGAACCAAAACGCACTAAATAACCGGAGGTGGGTTGTTGCTTATTGTTGCGGCGATCTCGAAGAAATCCAAACTGAACGGTGAATAAATCGTCTTTTCCACTCCCGCTATAACTGAGTTGATTCCCAAATTCATCGGTACGGTTAATGTTCCCATCGGAGTCCGTGATTTCCACCCGTTGATATTGGAATCCGACGGAAGCGACCCAATTGGGATCAGAAAAAACATTATCCGCATACGGACGAGTAAAACTAATACCTCCTCCAGTTCTCACTACCCGGGGGCGATCGCCATTGGCTAAGTAAACCTCTTTTGGCCCATTTTCAAAGACCACGGAAATTGTCCGACGTCTAAAAGCATTCAAAGTATAAGAGGTGCGATAGGGATCACCCGCAATCCAAGGATCGGTAAAGTTTAAATCCATTTGAAATACCCGATTTCCCGCCTCTAATTCCGCCCCTAAGCGTTGGTTATTTCCCCCTAAGTTAACTTCTTGATAACTCAAGGTTCCAAATAATCCGGCGGCGGAACTTACACCTCCCCCAAATGCGAGTGATCCGGTGGTTTTTTCGATCACATTCACAACAACTACCGCCTCCCGGGGATTATCTTTTCCGGGTTCTAATTCCAAGCGGACATCTTCAAAAATTCCCAAACCAAATACCCGAGCTAAATCCTGTTGTGCGGTTTTTTGGTTAAATACGTCCCCTGGTTTTAACTGAATTTCCCTGGTGATAATAAAGTCTCTGGTTCTTCCCGAAATTGGTTTTCCTTCTTCATCGGTTGCTTCTCCATCGCTATTCAGGAAACGCACCCCAATATTTTCAATTACCCCTTCTGCAACTTCTAGGTTAACAACACCTTCTTTTGTAACTTCAGGAGCGGCGACAACCTGCGCTAAAACATAGCCATTATCCTGATACCATTGATTGACTTTTTTAATTCCTGCTTCTATTTGATTCAAGTTGATGGTTTTATTCAATTGCTCGCCGAAACTTTCGTTAATAATTTCTTGGGGTAAAACCGTATTCCCTTGAATTACAACTTCTTTGAAGATGGGGTTTTCTTCGACTTCAAAAGTAACCCGTACTCCTAAAGGTGTATCTTCTGGAACAGCTTTGACATTTCGGAATAAACCTGTAGCGAAAATCGAATTAATATCTCTTTGTAATTGAGTTCGGGTTGTTGTTCGTCCAGGTTGGGTGGAAATAACGCTATATACTTTTTCAATTAATCCTTGGTCTTGGGTTCCTGTTACCGTAATTTCTCCGACTAATACTTCGGTTTCAGAGGGTGCGGGTGTGCTAGGAAGGGGGATAGTAGCAGGAGTTTCAGGTTGTATTGGAACTTCAGAATTAGGGGGTAAAGTTTCGGGTGTTGCTTGAGCAATAGTTAATGGAATTATGGGAGAAAATTGCGATATTTTTTCTAAATTTTTATTTAAGCTCGGTTGAAATAAATCAGATTCAGGTAAGTTGGAATTAAGGGCGATCGCTTCTTCTGTTAATACTGGAAAGCTAAAATTACCGACTTTTTCAGTTTCAGCTTTATTCAGGATAATTCCTAAATTCGAGAAATTATTAATTTCTGCAATTGCAATTTTTTCGGGAACTGGAGTTGGGAATTGGGCTATTTTTTCGGAATCTTTATGTAAACTTGGTTGAAATAAATCAGATTCAGGTAAGTTGGAATTAAGGGCGATCGCTTCTTCTGTTAATACTGGAAAGCTAAAATTACCGACTTTTTCAGTTTCAGCTTTATTCAGGATAATTCCTAAAGTCGAGAAATTATTAATTTCTGCACTGGCAATTTTTTCGGGAACTGGAGTTGGGAATTGGGCTATTTTTTCGGAATCTTTATGTAAACTTGGTTGAAATAAATCAGATTCAGGTAAGTTGGAATTGAGGGCGATCGCTTCTTCTGTTAATACTGGAAAGCTAAAATTACCGACTTTTTCAGTTTCAGCTTTATTCAGGATAATTCCTAAATTCGAGAAATTATTAATTTCTGCACTGGCAATTTTTTCGGGAACTGGAGTTGGGAATTGGGCTATTTTTTCGGAATCTTTATGTAAACTCGGTTGAAATAAATCAGATTCAGGTAAGTTGGAATTAAGGGCGATCGCTTCTTCTGTTAATACTGGAAAGCTAAAATTACCGACTTTTTCAGTTTCAGCTTTATTCAGGATAATTCCTAAATTCGAGAAATTATTAATTTCTGCAATTGCAATTTTTTCGGGAACTGGAGTTGGGAATTGGGCTATTTTTTCGGAATCTTTATGTAAACTTGGTTGAAATAAATCAGATTCAGGTAAGTTGGAATTAAGGGCGATCGCTTCTTCTGTTAATACTGGAAAGCTAAAATTACCGACTTTTTCAGTTTCAGCTTTATTCAGGATAATTCCTAAAGTCGAGAAATTATTAATTTCTGCACTGGCAATTTTTTCGGGAACTGGAGTTGGGAATTGGGCTATTTTTTCGGAATCTTTATGTAAACTTGGTTGAAATAAATCAGATTCAGGTAAGTTGGAATTGAGGGCGATCGCTTCTTCTGTTAATACTGGAAAGCTAAAATTACCGACTTTTTCAGTTTCAGCTTTATTCAGGATAATTCCTAAAGTCGAGAAATTATTAATTTCTGCACTGGCAATTTTTTCGGGAACTGAAGTTGGGAATTGGGCTATTTTTTCGGAATCTTTATGTAAACTTGGTTGAAATAAATCAGATTCAGGTAAGTTGGAATTGAGGGCGATCGCTTCTTCTGTTAATACTGGAAAGCTAAAATTACCGACTTTTTCAGTTTCAGCTTTATTCAGGATAATGGCTGAATTAGAAAAATCATTAGCTTCAGTATTGCTAATTTCAGATGAAACCTCGGTTGAAACTTGTTCTAATTTTTCTAAATCTTCTGTATTTTTACCTTTATTTAGACTAATATAATTTTCTGGTAAAACCTCTGATTCCGTAGGATTCAAAGAAGAATCTACAGCAGAATTAATTAGAGTTTGAGATGGATTAAATTCGGGTAAATTTTGAGAATATGAAGTATTAACCCAAGCATAGGAAACCTGGTTTCCTGTGGATTGACCTAGAGAAAAAGCTAGATCTGAATACGGCGATTTAGTTTTATTTAAAACTATTCCTTCAAAAGAATTAATAGGTGTAGAGGGAATACTCTGATTAACATCTAAAGATGGTTTTGCATGGGTTTCCGATTGGTTTAAACTCGAATTTATTGGCTCAAAAGCCTCTTTAGAACTGAGGGAACTTTCAGATTCTGAATAGGCGGTTTGACCATTTGCAGAGTTTGATAATCCAAACGTAGCTGAAGCAGTAAAAACCGCAACTAAGACGGGAGATAAACGCATGATACTCACTCTTTTAGACAATCCCACACCTACAATTTGTCGATCCTCAGCGAAGGCTTAGAGAGATGGTTACACCCGTTGCCATTGCTGCGACATCTGACATCTTAACAAGCTTTGACACTTCTACATCGAAAAACTTTGAAAATCACAGGTTGTGATACCCCCACACCCCATGACAACAGGATTTAGGGGGATCAAAATATTTAGCTTTATTCCGATGGATTGGAGCTATGCTCTAAAACCCGTTTAAGCACTTGTTGATACCCAGATTCAACATTTCCTAAATCTCGACGGAAGCGGTCTTTATCCAAAACTCTGCGGTCGGGGTCTGTTTCGGATTGATCCCACAAACGACAGGTATCAGGACTAATTTCGTCGGCGAGTACCAATTGACCCTGAGAAGTAATCCCAAATTCTAATTTAAAATCCACTAAAGTAATTCCACATTCATTAAAAAATCCCGATAGAATTTGATTAATTTGTAAGGATAACTGGGCAATTTTTTCCAACTGTTCCGGCGTGGCTAATTTCATTAATAATAGCCGTTCCCGTGTTAATAATGGATCGCCTAATTCATCATTTTTATAGCAAAATTCTACTAAAGTCGGTTCAATAATTGTACCCGCAGGAATCCCAGTTTGTTTACATAAACTTCCCGCCGCAATATTGCGAATAATCACTTCTATCGGCACAATTTTAACCCGTTTCACCCGCATTTCATTGGGGGTAGGACAATCAATATAGTGGGTCGGAACTCCTTTTGCTTCTAAACATTGAAATAGATGGCTAGAAATCGCATTATTAATTTCTCCTTTCCCTTGAATTGTCCCGCGTTTTTGAGCATTAAACGCCGTCGCATCATCCTTGAAATAGGCGAGTAATACTTCAGGTTCATCCGTTGGATAGATGATTTTAGCTTTTCCTTCGTAGAGTTTTTGGGGAGTAGACATAGAAATAGACTATTTAAAGGTTAAACAATTAATTATAAATCAGATTATATTTATTTTAACAGCTATTGTCGCTTAAGTGGCAATAATAATTCCTAATCTTTTTCGAGAATCACCCGATAAATAGCATCTGCAACTCGACTCACATCCACCATTTCTTTAACATCATGAACTCGTAAGATATCCGCACCATTAGCAATAGCTACCACACAGGTCGCCGCCGTCCCCCAAACCCTTTGTTTTGGGTCAGGTTGGTTTAAAATATGACCGATAAAACTTTTTCGAGATGTTCCGACTAAAATCGGACAATTAAGCGATCGCAATTTTGTTAAATTCCTCAATATTTCTAAATTCTGTTCAAAGGTTTTTGCAAAACCAATCCCCGGATCAATAATAATATTTTGAGGTGAAATTCCTTCGGCGATCGCTTCTTTAATTCTATCTTGTAAAAACCCTTCTAACTCCCCAATTAAATCCTGATAATCCGTCAAAGTTTGCATGGTTTTAGGCGTTCCTCGCAGGTGCATTAAAATAATAGGAACCTGCAATTGAGCCACCACAGATAACATTTTAACATCAAAAGTAGCCCCGGAAATATCATTAATAATATCCGCTCCGGTTTTAACTGCAACTTCCGCCACCTGAGAACGAGTCGTATCAACAGAAATCGGAATATTTGCCAATAATTGATTAGAACTATTTCTAATGGTTTCAATCACAGGAATAACCCGATTTAATTCTATTTCTAAACCCACAATTTCCGCCCCAGGACGGGTTGATTGTCCGCCAATATCAATAATATCAACTCCCGCTTCCACCATTTGTTGCGCTTGATGTAAAGCCCTTTCTAAACTATTAAAATTCCCACCATCGCTAAAACTATCAGGAGTTACATTCAAAACCCCCATAATATAAGTTCGTTTTCCCCATTCCAGACTTTTATTTCTAATATTTAAAGGGTTGAGAATAGTCATAAATTTTTATAGTTAATTACGAATTACGAATTACGAATGGGTAATAGGTAGCGGGAAAAATATAAGTTTGATCTATAAACTTTTTAACTGTAAACTCTTTAACTGATATAGCAACCGCCAAGGCAGTTAAGACACCAGACGGATCTTGGAACCCAGACGGTAAAGTGTTTTCCCCCGGTGTTCCCTGCCCCCCCAGCCCCCCGTGCACGGGGGGTTTGGGGGGGCTGTTCCGGTGTTCCCTGCTATAACTGATGACTGATAACTGATGACTGATAACTGATGACTGATAACTGATTATTGATAATTAACAATACGGGCAAAACCTTCTGGTTGTAAACTAGCGCCTCCAACTAAAGCCCCATCAATTTCTGGCTGTGCCATAATCTCATCAATATTATCAGGTTTGACAGAGCCACCATATTGAATAGTGACATTAGAATTGACTAATTTACTGCGAATTAAACCAATTACCCGATTCGCTTCAGTGGTTTCACAAGTATCCCCAGTTCCGATTGCCCAAATCGGCTCATAAGCAATGACTAAATTATTTTGATCAACCCCAATTAAATCCTTTTCCAACTGAGAGAAAATCACCCCTTCGGTGTCTCCAGCATCCCGTTGTTGTTTGGTTTCTCCCACACATAAAATGGGGGTTAAACCATGGCGTTGAGCCGCTCTAAGTCGCAAATTCACAGTTTCATCGGTTTCGCCAAAATATTGACGTCGTTCACTGTGACCGACAACAACATAACGGATACCAAATTCTAGTAACATCGGGCCAGAAATTTCCCCCGTGTAGGCTCCAGAATCTTCCCAATGTATGTTTTGAGCACCGGGGAAAATTCGACTCCCATGTAAACTTTTCGACATGACACCCAATGTGGTAAAGGGTACACACAGCACCACTTCCCTGTCTTCTGGAGTATCATCTAAATGATTAGTAAACCCTTGCAGAAACTCTTGAGCTTCCGATTGGGTTTTAAACATTTTCCAATTACCCGCAATAATTACTTTTCTCACCGTTAATGTAATTAACCTTAAAAAACAATAAAATCCTACCCTTCAGTTTAAAGCGTTAGGGTCAATTTTTATAGTCAGGGGGTCGGGGAGAGTTAAGAATCAAGTTCTGGGTTTTGTTTTTCAAAGGGATGGGTTATTGGCCAAATTCTAAGCGGGCTTGTTCCACCATTTCTGGGGTCACAATTCCTTGTTCGGCTTCCCTGGCCAGTTGTTCAATACGTTGTCTAGCCTGAGTCCGAACAAAATAGGGAATATTTTTCAGTTTGACCTTGGCTTCGGGAAGCCACTGGGGTTCATCGAAATAATCGGTATTAGCCATAAACTTAACAGTTACTTTGGAATCATAGTCTTATTTTACCTAGGGTTGAACAACAGCCTTAAAACATTTTCAGGAATTGACGAATTACCCCAATGGTAACGGCGGGAAGTTCTAAATGGGGTGTTAATCCCACATTATCTATTTTTTGAAAAACCTTGATCGCCGTTGGATTTAAGTTAGCTAAACGTTCACCCGTTTCGGGACTGGTAAAGGATGATTTCTCACCCCAAATAATAGCCGTAGGTGTCGTCAGTTGACTGATATATAAGGATAAATCAAAACACAAATCTCCCCCCACAAAAGACAAAGCTGCGTATTCGGCATTCGGTTGTTGAGCCGATTTTAAATAGGCTTCTACAATTTCGGAATAAATTCGATCAGGTTGGGCAAATTGCCGATTGTGTAAAAAACCGTAAATCCCAGCCTGATTAGCAATTCCGGTAAAATACAAAACTCGATCTAAGAAAGGTGTTTTCACTATTTGGCTGAATAAACTTTGTCCATAATCTTTGCCAAAATCAGATAATCCAGAGGGAGTTACTAAAATAAGTGATTTAAACAAATCAGGACGTTGAATTGCGACTCGAATGGTAAAAGCTGCGGTTAGGGAGGAGGCTATTACAATAGCGGGAGTTGAACAAGTTTGTTCTAAAAATTCGGTAATTGTGGTTAGATAATCCTCAATTTTATAACTTTTTGCTGGATGTTCTGAACGTCCCCAACCGATTAAATCGGGGGCTAAAATTTGGTATTCATTCGCAAATGCGGGATAAACTTTTGACCATTCATAAGCAGAAGATCCCCCACCGAATCCATGTAAAAATACTAATGGGGGTAATTCTTCATTAATATTCCAGGGGGCAGTCTCCGCCGTGTAATAGACCATTCTGCCTAGAGATGTGACAATTGAACGCTGACCAAATCCATTGGGTTCAAACATTATTAACCTCTTGAAAAATAATAAGTAATGGGGATCGCGGATTTAAGAGGATTTCACGGATTTCACGGATTTTAATTTGTGTTAATCTGCGTAATCTTCTTAAATCCGTGATCGGTAATGGGTAATAACAAGAGTTTACCTCCCCTGTCTCCCCTGCCTCTCCTTGCCAAATCTTCCCGATTCCGCCTCAGAACCTTTGTAGGATCTTGTTAATCCTAGACCAGTGTTTGCAAATTTTCTCCACTTGTTTATAATAGGGGGTGATACCCCTCATGGGTTAAGCACTTCTTTTTGGACACATCCTCCTAAAAGATAGCAGTTTGACACCAGAACGGTGGAATCAACCCTGTCGTATCAATAATTTGGCTTTGGGTAATTATGAAAAACCTTATGATAGACGAAGACTTTCCGGCGGTTGATGTAATTGAGCTCTTTGAGTTAGAAACTCCTATTTATTCTGAATCCAATTCTGCTGAAATTACTGTTTATCCTCAACGGGGAGAACTAAATTTAGATCAAGAATTTACAATTAAAACCTCCACTAAAATTCGGTTAGCATTAGAAGACTTAAATTGTTTTGAAGTAATTGAAAATCAGTTTAAACATTGGGGTATTACTTTTAAGAATGCGATCGCTCTCCAACCGTCTAATCCCGCTTTTGTGATTAAACCCACAACGACTGTCATCATGGGTGCGCCCAAAGGGGGAGATTTAGAAATCAACTTTAAATATCCCATTCATAAATTTTGTGGAATGATTACCAGTTCTAGTGCAACGGTTTTATCGGCTTATGATACCGAAGGCAAAAAAGTAGCAGAAACCGGAATGAGCGTTTCCCATCATATTAGTTCCGATGCCCTTAATTTCCCCCATGCTCAATTAAAACTCACGGGTTTAAATATTCAAAAAGTAACTTTTGAAACCTTTGATGGTCAATTAATCTTACATCATTTTCAAGCTCAATTCTAAACTTTAATTTCTAAGAATAATGCTGATGATTCTGTTCCAGAATTTGTAACCCTTCCAATAACGCTTCACGGACGAAGGGTTCATTTTCTTGATATAACATTAACTGATAAACAAATATAGAGAAATATCCCGGAACTCACTCCACTCCCCAGCGCCAATAAAAATTGACGTTGAGATTTTTCCAGGTGTCGATACCAGTCCCATTGGTTGAAGTTAACCGGAAGTTCCCGTAAACGATATACCCAACCGACGACCGCCATAGCCAAAGCAGTTGAAAATAAAAGTTTACTATTCCACCAGCCCCAAATTCCGCATAGAATCAGGAGGAATAACCAACTCCTCAAACGTTCATACCGACGGTGGCGTAATCGTTTCCAAGGTTGAACCCAGTTCAGATTAAGCCCTAGCGGTAAAGCCAGGAACATCTGGGAAGAATTAACTCTCCTATCCCTGGAATATAATAGAGTTTGAACTTGATGCAGGAATTGCTGACCGTTGGTTGATAGGCTAATCCGAATTAGCTCAAGATGATCAAGGGTTTTACTGACTTTATCCATTCTGACGATCCCAAGTTAAGTCTTACGTTTTGTGATCTCAAATTTGATCTAATATTAAAATGGCATTATGGCTAGTTTATGGCATTTTGTCACATTAGCTAATATTGATCCGAGATCAACTCGCATTTCAATCGGTTACGATTAAGTTTTCCAGCCAAAACTTAATTATCTTAACCCACTCAACTGCCTAACTCCAACTAGCAATTAACATGTCTAATTTACAAAACCAGTTCACGGTTCACTTTTGGGGAGTCAGAGGGAGCATCGCTTGTCCTGGTTCGGAAACAGTTCGCTACGGGGGAAATACTCCCTGTGTTGAAATGCGGGTTGGTTCAGAACGGTTGATTTTTGATGGGGGTACGGGTTTAAGAGTCCTCGGACAATCTTTACTTGCTCAAATGCCTGTAACTGGGCATTTATTTTTTAGTCATTATCATTGGGATCATATTCAGGGATTTCCATTTTTTGTTCCCGCTTTTATTAAAATTAATACTTTTTATATCTATGGTACAATTGCCCCCGATGGTTCAACAGTGCAGCATCGTTTGAATGATCAAATGCTCCATCCTAATTTTCCAGTGCCGTTACAAATTATGGGAGCAGACTTAAAGTTTGTTGATATTTCTGTTGGTAAGTCGATCAAAATTAGCGATGATATTATTGTGGAAACAGCCCTATTAAATCATCCGGGGGAAGCAGTCGGATATCGAGTCAATTGGCGAAATTATGCCGCAGCTTATGTGAGTGATACGGAACATTTTCCCGATCGCTTAGATGAAAATGTGTTATTTTTAGCTCGGAATGCGGATGTTTTAATCTACGATGCCACCTATACCGATGAAGAATATCATTCCGAAAAAACCAGTAAAGTAGGTTGGGGCCATTCTACTTGGCAAGAAGCCGTCAAAATAGCAAAAGCAGCCAAGGTGAAACGGTTAGTAATTTTCCATCATGACCCCCTCCATAATGATGATTTTATGGATAAAACTGGAGAACAAGTTGCCGAACAGTTTCCAAATAGTTTAATTGCCCGGGAAGGATTATCAATTCAGTTAAGTTCACCTTTGAATTCAAGTCCTCCTGTCTCCCAGTCAGCCTAACTCTAGGGTTAATCTAACCAGATTTTCTGACAATGGCGATCGCAAATTTAAAAATTATGTAAAATTATGTCAAAATGTGAAGCGTGTGGATAACATCATCGCTCGATACCATATTAACGCCTACTGCCGTTGCTTTAGGGAACTTTGATGGCTTACATCGGGGCCACCAACAGGTGATTCAGCCGATTTTAAGTGTAAAGTCGCAAATTGATTCCCGACAACCGACAGAGATGCTTTTAGCTAACCCCGCCGCCCATTTAACGCGGGATAGATTTCCTTTGGATAGTAATTTAGGAGAATCGGAATTCGGTTATAGTACAGTCGTAACCTTTCATCCCCATCCTCAAGAATTTTTTACAGGTCAACCCAAAAAGTTACTAACTCCCCTAGATGAAAAAGCGGAATGGTTAAAAAGAATGGGAGTAAAACAGTTAGTTTTATTGCCTTTTGATCAACAAATGGCGGCTTTATCTCCACTAGAATTTGTGGAAAAGATTTTAATTCAAAAATTACAACCTAATTATATTAGTGTCGGAATTGATTTTCACTTTGGGAAAAAACGGGCTGGAACTGTTAAGGATTTAGAAAAGATTGCCGGAAATTACGGAATTAAGGTAGAAACCGTTCCTTTATATTTATGTGAAAATGGCGAACGGATTAGCAGTTCAGAAATTCGCGCCTCCTTAGAACAAGGTGCGATTAGTCGAGCCAATCAATTATTAGGAAGATCCTATCATGTAGTTGGCTCAGTAGTTCAGGGTCAACAGTTAGGAAGAACTATCGGATTTCCCACAGCTAATTTACAATTACCCCCGGAAAAATTCTTACCTCGGTATGGGGTTTATGCAGTAAAAGTATCGGAAACTGGGGTGAAATCACTCACAGAAACCGGAAGTGATGCTAATTTTGAGTTAGTGAATCATCCGGGGGTGATGAATATTGGCTGTCGTCCAACGGTCGCAGGTCAAAACGTCACCGTAGAGGTTCATTTATTAGATTGGTCGGGGGATTTATATGGTAAAACCTTAAATGTTAGCCTAGAACAATTCCTGCGCCCAGAACAGAAATTTAGCTGTTTGGATGCCCTTAAAACTCAAATTAAGGCGGACTGTTTACAAGCTAAGGAGATACTATACCCCATGTAGAGACGTGCCACGGCGCATCTCTCCACAAGGATTATAATTGACATAATTGCATTTTGTCCTACTCCCAATAAAAATATCCCATGAAACAACGAATTGAACTTCTAAAACAGAATTTAAGCCGGACAATTGTAGGCAAAGAAGATGCCATTCGGCTGACGTTGGTAGCTTTATTAGCCGGGGGTCATGCACTATTAGAAGATGTTCCGGGTGTCGGTAAAACCCTATTAGCAAAATCCCTAGCCCGTTCGATAGCAGGACAGTTTCATCGGATACAATGTACACCGGATTTATTACCTACAGATATCACTGGAACTAATATTTGGAATCCCCGAACTGGGGAATTTGAATTTTTACCAGGGCCGATTTTTACTAATATTTTATTAACCGATGAAATTAACCGGGCGACGCCTCGAACTCAGTCCGCATTATTAGAAGTAATGGAAGAAAGACAAGTCACCGTTGATGGAGTTTCGCGGTTAGTTCCCAAACCATTTTTTGTCATCGCAACTCAAAACCCAATTGAATATCAAGGAACATTTCCCTTACCAGAAGCCCAAATGGATAGATTCTTATTATCCCTAACTTTAGGATATCCCACGGAAGCGGAAGAATTGCAAATGTTACAAGGATTATCTCATGGAATAACGGTAGATGATTTAGAACCTTGTATATCTCAGGATGAGGTATTAGAAATTCAAAATTGGTGTCGTCAAATTAAGATTGAAACATCATTACAACAGTATATTCTAAATTTAGTTAGAGCCACAAGAGAATCAGATGAAATCACTTTAGGGGTGAGTCCTCGCGGTGCTATTTCTTTACATCGAGCCACCCAAGCCCTAGCATTTTTATCAGGTAGAGATTATGGCACACCGGATGATGTCAAATACCTAGCGCCCCATGTATTATCCCATCGTTTAATTCCGGCGGGAGGAAGGCGGGCAAAAACAATTATTGAACAATTATTAAGGACAATTGCCATACCCTAGTAGTGAGGCGTTCACGCCTCTTTAGGATGCGCTGAAGCGCAACAACGGTTACAATAAAGACGCATAGTAGTGAGTGTTTACCGTTGTTAAGCTATGACTGAACTACTTGAATGTGTAATCGCCCGATTGAAAACCTTACCTTCTAGCCAGCAAGATGCGATCGCAACAATGATCCTAGAAGAACTTGAAGATGAGTACCGATGGGATGAGTCATTTACTCGTTCCCCAGATCTGTTGTCTAAACTTGCAGCCGAGGCGATGGCTGAATACCGTGCAGGTAAAACGCAAGAGTTAGATCCAGAAACATTGTGAAATCTCGTACAACCACTCAATTTCGTAAAATGTTTGCCGATCTACCAGAGCAGGTTCAGGAACAAACCCGTAAGGCTTATCGGCAATTCAAGCAAGATCCAAGTTATCCTAGCTTGCGATTCAAAAAAATCCATCCCAAATTGCCAATTTATTCTGCACGAATTAACAGAGACTATCGAGCAGTCGGTCAATTAGATGAAGACACTGTAATCTGGTTCTGGGTTGGTTCTCACGCAGAATACGATATGCTGCTTGATCAATTGTAGAAACGCAAGGCGCTATATATCCCCATAAGATTATCGACATCAATCCAAAATTATAACAACCGCTTTGGCAGTTAGGACATACAATTTCGGGAGCTTTATGCAAAAGTTTTCCGTATATCGTAACGACACAGGATTACTAGGTATAATTAGGAATAATACTTTTGACTTAAAGCCTGCTGTCAACGAATGTTCGAGATGCAATTGTAGTGAGCCCTTCAGGGCTCTATTGTTTGCATGAGCATAGTAAAATCGCTGCTAAATGTGTTATGATTAAGTTATATTTTTATCAACATTATTTGACAAGACGTCAAACAATAAAACATTAAGAAATTCCAGTGAAACTAACTTTAAAAACTCGAATAATGTTAAATTCATTATCGATGAACTGATAGAGATAAACATGGAATTTTTGTCTGATACCGTTGTTTTGTCACGGATTCAATTTGCCTTGACTGCAATTTTTCATATGCTATGGCCTGTGATCACAACAGGAATGGCAATTTATTTAGTGATTGTCGAAGGATTGTGGCTAAAAACTCGCAATCGAGACTATTATTATCATGCTAGATTTTGGTCAAAACTCTATGTTCTTAACTTTGGAATTGGTGTAGCATCCGGTTTACCAATGGAATTCCAATTTGGTACAAACTGGGCGCCCTTTTCAGAAGCCGTCGGAGATTTTTTTGGCAGTATTTTAGGCTTTGAAGGCTCAATGGCGTTCATGCTAGAAGCCGGATTTTTAGGAATTATGCTATTTGGCTGGGAGCGAGTTAATCCCCGGATTCATTACCTAGCAACTATCATGGTAGCATTTGGGGCGAATCTTTCTACCTTCTGGATTTTAACCGCCAATTCCTGGTTACAAACGCCATCGGGGACAGAATTAGTTAATGGAAAATTTATCGTTAATGACTACTTTCAAGCCATTCTAAATCCGTTTATGGCGAAAAGTTTTCTCCATATGTTTTTCGCTACCCTAGAAACCTCCCTATTTGTAATTGGTGGAATTAGTGCTTGGTATATCCTGAATCAACGCCATCCGGCTTTTTTTGCTAAGTCTTTCAAAATTGTCTTAGCGGCGGCGATTGCGGTCACTCCCCTACAAATTTATATTGGTCATTTAAGTGCTGAACAAGTCTATCATTATCAACCGACTAAATTAGCAGCAATAGAAGCAAAATGGGAAACGACTCCCGCCGGAGAAACTGCTGATTGGACGCTGTTAGCTTTCCCGAATGAAAAAGCCCAAAAAAATGATTGGGAATTGTCAATTCCTAACGGTTTAGGATATGTATTAGAGTTTAAAAAAGAACTATCTGAACCCGTTTTAGGTCTGAAATATTGGAAACCTGAAGACCGTCCTCGGATGGTGGGATTGATTTATTATGCCTTTCGGATTATGAGTGGAATTGGTTTCTTTTTGGCAGGTTTAATGCTAGTCACTGTATTTCAATGGTGGCGAGGAAAATTATCAGCTTCAGAAATTTCTCAACAACGTTGGTTATTACGCGCTTGGTTGTTCGCCGCACCTTTGGGATATATTGCAGTTGAATCGGGTTGGATTGTGCGTTGTGTGGGACGACAACCCTGGACAGTTTATGGGCAAATTCGCACCGTTGATGCAGCGTCTCATTTACCGCCAGGAGAGGTTTTAGGCTCGTTATTAGTATTTACAACAATTTACACAATTTTATTGATTTCTGCCCTCTATTTTGGCAGTAAAATTATTCGCCAAGGGCCGAATTTAGAACTCTCAATTCCTGGGGAAGAAAAACTGGTATTAGAGACAACTCCAGCTACCCATATCCCTGATAGTCGCCCCTTATAAACTCAACAAAACAATAGGAGAATGATGGAGAGTTTAACACATTTTTTGGATCAGGTTTGGTTTGTAATTCTAGCCTTGTTCCTACTTTTATATGTGATGTTAGATGGGTTTGATTTAGGGGTGGGAATTTTATCTCTCACCAGTTCTGATGAACAACGTCGCAGTATTTTGATGACCAGTTTGGGCAATGTTTGGGATGCAAATGAAACTTGGTTAGTGTTAATGGGGGGTGCTTTATTTGGGGCGTTTCCTTTAGCTTATGCTACTATCCTTAATGCTCTTTATATTCCCATTTTTGGGATGATTTTTGGATTGATTTTTCGAGCGGTGGCTTTTGAGTTTCGAGAACACGCGGAGAATAAATTAGTCTGGAATTTTGCTTTTGGAGCGGGGAGTTTTTTGGCTGCACTTTCTCAGGGATTTGCATTAGGAGGAGTTTTACAAGGGATTGCGGTAGATGAGCTTGGACATTTTACTGGGGGAATGTGGGATTGGTTAGATTGGCGATCGCTCTTGGTGGCGCTAACTTTAATTCAAGGTTATGTTTTAATAGGCTCTACCTATTTAATCATGAAGACGGAGGGAGAGTTACAAGTAATCCATTATCGCACAGCTAAACTGGCTGCTTTAACAACATTAGTCGGTGCAGTTTTAATCACGATTACAACGCCTTTTGTTTCTGAAAATATCCGAACTAAGTTGTTTCATGAGCCAGAAATCTATGTGTTTGCGGTGATTCCGATTTTAGGTCTTCTCTTTATGGGTTTACTATTAAGAAGTCTGAAGCAACGGGAGGAAACAACACCTTTTATTTGGACTATTTTAATCTTTTTGATCACGTTTATTGGTTTGGGATTAATAGTTTTTCCCTATATTATTCCCCCTTCTATCACCATTTATCAAGCTGCTGCTTCCCCTAGTGCTTTAGTGTTCATGATCACTTTTATTGGTTTTCTAATTCCAATTATGTTGTTTTATAATATCTATAACTATGTTGTGTTTAGAGGTAAGGTGACTGAATCGTAGTAAGCCCTGAAGGGCTCTTTAAGATGCGCTTAAGCGCAACAACTATCGCCTTATGATTATTGACATCAATCCAGAATTATAGCGATCGCTTTTGCTTGGTTAGGACATACAATTTCGGGAGTTTGATGCAGAAGTTTTTCGTATATCGTAACGACACAGGATTAGTAGGTATAATTAGGATTAATACTTTTGACTGAAAGCCTGCTCTAGTAGTCCCTAATGGAGATAAAATTGTGAGTCTTGTCTTGGAGTGCGAGTCCCCACCGCTTAGAAAAGATGCAACAGGAGCAATTCGGGTTGGTAACTCAAGGGTTCTGCTGGAACTGGTGATCCGAGGATTCCAGGATGGTGCTTCTCCAGAAACCATTGTGCAAAGATACTCAACGCTTTCTCTGTCTGACGTTTACATCACAATTGGTTATTATCTTCGGCATCAGCAAGAAATAGAATCCTATCTGAACGAGCGCGAACATCTAGCAGAATCCGTTCATCAACGATTTTCAGAAATTCAGCCTGATCTGAGCCTGATTCGATCCCGACTTTTAGCACAACAAACTCCCTAAGCTTTGTTATGTTGAGGTTGCTGAGTGATAAAAATTTTAATGGCGATATCGTGCGAGGATTATTTCTTCGTCGAGAAAATCAATAAAGCCTCTTAACTTGGCAGGTAAAAATCTTCCTTATAACGAATTATCCCCATAGGATTATCGACATCAATATTTAGATATCAAATATGACTGAGCTACTTGAACGTGTAATCGCCCGATTGAAAACCTTACCTTCTAGTGAGCAGGATGTGATCGCAACCATGATCCCAGAAGAACTTGAAGATGAGTACCGATGGGATGAGTCATTTACTCGTTCCCCAGATCTGTTATATAAGCTTGCAGCCGAGGCGATGGCGGAATACCGTGCAGGTAAAACACAAGAGTTAGATTCAGAAACATTGTGAAATTTCGTACAACCACTCAATTTCGTAAAATGTTTGCCGATTGGGGTAGTGCCTAGATTGTTTTTTTTGGGTATCCTTTGTTATCTAGTTGTCAACTCGTAGCAACTCATGTTATGTTGTCATCTTGAAATCTTCTTTAAAGTTCTCAAGTATGTCTCTTAAATTTGAATTACTCTGTATTGACGAACAAGATAAGGTTAAATTTAAAAAGCCCACTAACTTTGTTCGGTCTTTATCTACTATTGAGAGCTTATGGAAAGGTGAGCCAAGCATTTTAGAAGAGTCCTTGCAAATTAATGATGATTCTCAGAAAATCAGCATCTATGTCAAACCATTTGACACAAGCAAAATGGTAACAGGAGAACGGTTTTCCTCAGCTTATTACATCATTGTTGAAGGCGAGTACCATTGTGTTGAACCTTTTAGGGCTAAACTCCTTGATCAACTTAAAGATTTAGGATTTAGCTATAGACAAATATTAATTGATGAAGTATCTAACAAGATTGCGATTGAAACCTATCCTTTACTGAATAGTATTGAAAATCTACTAAGGAAATATATTGTAAAATTCTTCATTACAAAGATTGGTACTGATTGGTGGTCAATCGCTGTTTCCAGCGACACTAGGAAGAACGTTCAAACCAAGATAAGTAATGAAATTGTGTTTACGAGATCTTACAGAGTAGTTGCAAATGTAACACTACTCAACTTCGACCAATTAGGAAAAATCATTTACAGCCAATCCTCAATATTTACAAAGACAGAGGACATATTTGAGAAGATTAAGACTGCGAAGGACTTGGAAAGCTTGAAGCAGGAATTACTGTATGGCAACTATGTAAAATACTTTAAAGACACCTTTGAGCAGAATGAATTTGAAGAAAAATGGAAAAAGCTTACATTTATTAGAAATAAAGTGGCGCATAGCAATTATTTCACGAAAGAAGATCTTGATTCAGCTAAAGAGTTGCATGATCAGCTAGTACAAATAATAAATGCTGCGGACAGTGGAATTGACCAACTCACTTTGAGTATTGCAGACAAAGAGGCTGTAATAAAAGCACTTGATGACTTGGCAGAGATGGAAAAGGAGGAAAACCCTACAGAGCAGTATGACGAAAAGAATAATGAGGAAATCGGTGAGACTAATTTACCAGAAGTAAAAACCATTAAAAGCCGACCTGAGCATTATTTAAGCTCTATAAGTGAGGCGGAACTACTCTCTCAACTTGATAAATGTTCAAAAACTATGGAGTTTGTGGGGTTGGGGTACTTTGTAAGAAATCACTTAGGGAATAAGGGTTACTCATTCAATTCTTCTTATGCTCTAATTAATCTTTTACAAGACAAAGGGAAGATTGAGCTCTATGAAGTCCCTAATCCTTATGGACAATTTGATACGACTGCAATTAGGCTTGTAAAAGCAACTCCGACCGATGAAGCTATTTAGTTGCATATCAGTTCTGCAATCATGCAGCCAGTAGTTTAACAACTTGAAGTAGAAGAACATTAAGAACTGTCCACAAAATTTGCATTGAGGCAATTTAATGTTGAACGTCACTGTTGATGAAATACAACGCGATCCCTTGAAATATCTGCGCCAAGTAGAGGCAGGTGAAACTATTGTCATTGTTAGATCTGATCAGGCGATCGCTGAGATTAGACCTATTGCCAGTAGTAAGCAGTTACGACCATTTGGTTTGTGTGCAGGCGAGTTTACCGTTCCAAATGATTTCGATGCTCCTTTACCAGAAGATCTGCTCAGTGCATTCGAGGGTAAATGAAGATTCTGCTAGATACGCACATCTTTTTATGGTTCATCAGTGGGGAATTAAAACCCAGAATAATATCGGAAGTTTGTACACCGATTTCAACTGATTTCTGGGCAAGGAACTTTAGATATTAAAACAAAGGTTTTATTCCCGCCAAATCCAAAATTTCAGGAATTAAATCTTCCCGTTTAACCGCCATAATATGTACTCCATGACAAAGTTCACGGGCAATTTTAACCTGTTCTGATGCGATTAAAATGCCTTCTTCTAGGGGGTGTTTAGCCTGTTCTAAACGATCAATAATTGAATCGGGAATACAAACCCCAGGGACATATTTATTAATAAATCTAGCATTTTTAGCAGATTTTAATAGAAATATTCCGGCTAAAATCGGCTTTTTACTACTATCAGCAATTTCAGTCATGAATTTATCTAACCGATCAAAATCCGTAATTAATTGACTTTGAAAAAACTGCGCCCCCGCTTCTATTTTACGTTCAAATCGGCTTTTTAACCCTGACCAACTGGAAGATTGGGGGTCAACTGCCGCCCCAGGAAATAAATCCGTCGCCCCATCGGGTAGGGTTTTATTATTCCAATCTTTGCCTTGATTTAGTTTATCAATTGCTTGTAATAAGCGCACAGATTCTAAGTCAAAAACCGCCTTAGCATCGGGATGATCTCCAGCTTTGACCGGATCACCAGTTAAGGCTAAAACATTTCTAATTCCTAACGCTTGGGCTCCTAATAAATCCGCTTGTAAACCAATCCGATTGCGATCGCGACAAGCCAATTGATAAATCGGTTCTACCCCATGATGGATCAAAATAATCGAAGCGGCCAGGGAACTCATTCCTAAAACAGCCCGACTCCCATCGGTAATATTAACCGCATGAACTCGACCTTTGAGGAGTCTGACCATTTCAATCATCTGGCTAGGGTCTGCACCTTTGGGGGGGGCGACTTCCGCCGTCACAATAAATTCATCTAAAGTTTGACAAGCAGTACGAAAACGATTCATTCTTAAAATTCAAAGTTGTTTTTCAAAGGTTAATGTTTAGAATTTGTAGCCCGGTTGAAAGTTCCTGAATTGGATAGTAAAATCAGGATGATCAATTTTAATTCATCGGAATTAAAATTATAAAGGCAGGGAATATCCCATGGCTTGCTTAACCTGAGTTAAGGTTTGGTTGGCTACCGCTTCGGCTTTTTCTCGACCGTTTTTTAACACCGATTCTAAATAGCCTCTATCATCCATCACCGCTTTATATTTTGCTTGGATGGGTTTCAGACTTTCAATCAGAGTTTCTGTGAATAAAGGTTTAAATTGACCCCATCCCATATCCTCAGCTTCTGCTGCGACTTCTGCTTTGGTTTTACCCGCTAAAATTCCATAGAGCATTAATAGATTATGACATTCTGGACGGTCTGGATCATCAAAGGTTAAACCGCGAACTGCATCGGTTTTACAGCGTTTAATTTTTTTAGTAATCGTATCAGGATCATCTAATAAATTAATCCGACTTAATTCTGAGGGATCGGATTTTGACATTTTGCGAGTACCATCGCTGAGACTCATTACCCGCGCACCTTCGGGACGAATTAAAGGATCAGGTAATTTTAATAGGGTTTTTCCTTTTCCAAATAAATGATTAAACCTGACTGCTAAATCTCTGGTTAATTCCAGATGTTGTTTTTGATCTTCCCCAACGGGGACTTTATCCGCATTATAGAGTAAAATATCCGCCGCCATTAATACGGGATAATCGAGTAAACCCACACTCACATTTTCCCCTTGTTTAATTGCTTTTTCCTTGAACTGAATCATGTCTTCTAGCCAATTCATTGGGGTAATACAATTCAGTAGCCAGGTGAGTTCAGTATGGGCGGAAATATGGGACTGAACAAAAATTGTAGAATATTCTAAATCAATGCCACAGGCTAAATAAAGAGCCGCAATGGTGTAGGTATCGGTTGCTAAGGTCGCAGGATTATGGGGGACGGTAATGGCGTGTAAATCAACGACACAGAAGAAGTTATCGTATTGCGCTTGATGGTCTACCCAGTTGCGAATTGCACCCAGGTAGTTCCCCAAATGTAGGTTTCCGGTCGGTTGTACTCCAGATAGAACTCGCTGTTTACCCATAAGATGATATTAACTGAACTTAATACTCTATCTTGGCACGAATGGGATAATATGGTTGAAAAATTGAAGCATCGTGTGTTTCTGCTTTTAGAGACGAAGGAACACCTACACCCGTTAGGTCGATTTTTTAAATATTTTTTAATCTTTTTAATTACTTTAAATACTCTGGTGGTTTGCATTGAATCGATAGATGAAATGTTTAAAATTTATAAAACGATTTTAAACTCATTTAATCAGTTTTCCTTGGGAGTTTTTACCTTAGAATATATATTAAGGGTTTGGTCATGTACGATCCTTAAAAAATATAGTCATCCGGTTTGGGGAAGGCTAAAATATATGTTAACTCCCCTAGCAATTATTGATTTAATTGCTTTTTTACCCTTCTATTTTTATTTTGATCCTGGCAATTTTCAAGAGATGAAACTCTTGCAATTGACTCGCTTTTTACAAATTTTAAAATTAGGTCGTTATTCCCAGGTAACTCAAATTTTAAATCAAGTAATTTATCTGCGAAAAAAGGAATTAGTCTTAACATTAAATGTGGTATTTTTTTTGTTGATATTTTCGGGGAATTTAATTTATTTTGCCGAACATGAAGCACAACCGGATAAATTTCCCCATATTCCGGCGTCAATGTGGTGGGCGGTAATTACCTTAACAACGGTGGGTTATGGAGATGTTTATCCTATTACTCCCCTGGGAAGATTATTAGGGGGTATTTTAGCGTTATTAGGAATTGGACTTATTGCCTTACCTGCGGGGATTATTGCATCGGGTTTTACTGAAGTTATTGCTCGGAATAAACAAGCTAATCAAACCCTTTATCCTAAAATTTGTCCCCATTGTGGTAAAAATATTGATCAACCTCTGGAAAATTCCACGGATCTTGATAATTAATTGATTTTGCGGTTATGATTGAAAAGGTTTAATCTAATTTTGCTAAAATAAAGGGAATTTAATCATGGGACTAGAACGTAAACTATTTAGAGGAATGTTTGAACAAACAGAAACGGTCGAATTGAGACAAATCTGTTTTACTCCCAGTCGCATTTTTGAACCCGGACATTATATTGCTGGAGAGTTACCCGATATTGCTTTTGATCTGGGTTTAGTGGATAAATTACCCCCAGTTCGTGGCAAAAGTGCCGAAATTAGTCAACCCTATCCTGATGATATTCAACATGATCAATGATGCTTATGCTTGGATTGAAAAAGCACTCCATACGATTCATAAAGCGGACTGGTATCGTTCAGTTCAAACTGTCGAAAGTCAACCCGGATCTACTCTGATGATAGAGGGTAAATCCTTAATTAATTTTGCCAGTAATGATTATTTGGGATTGACCGGAGATCAACGATTAATTGATGCAGCGATCGCAGCTACCCAACAATTCGGTACCGGAGTAACAGGTTCTCGATTATTAACTGGACATCGCCAACTCCATCGAGATTTGGAATTAGCGATCGCTGCTTTTAAACAAACTGAAGATGCTTTGGTTTTTAGTTCCGGTTATTTAGCTAATATTGGCACAATTGCGGCTTTAGTCGGACAACGGGATTTGATTTTATCCGATGAATATAATCATTCTAGCCTTAAAAATGGGGCGAAAATGAGTGGGGCGACGGTGTTAGAATATCAACACAATCACCCAGAACATTTGAGAAAAATATTAGAAGAACATCGTCTTCCCCACCGCAAAGCACTGATTATTACCGATAGTGTATTTAGCATGGATGGGGATTTATGTCCCCTACATGATTTACTCGATTTAGGGGAAGAATTTTCCTGTATGGTATTAGTAGATGAAGCCCATGGTACAGGAGTTTTTGGTAAAAATGGCGCCGGATGTGTAGACCATTTTAACTGTACGGGAGAGCCTTTAATTCAGATGGGAACTCTTAGTAAAGCCCTGGGAAGTTTGGGGGGTTATGTAGCAGGTTCGGCGGAATTAATTGACTTTTTAAGAAATCGCGCTTCTAGTTGGATTTATACGACTGGATTAAGTCCTGCGGACACCGCCGCCGCCTTAGCAGCGATTAATATTGTCCAAACCGAACCCCAACGCCGGGAACAGTTATGGCAAAATGTGAAAACCTTAGAAACCCTATTTCAAGATCAGAAAAAAATATCTAACTTACAGATTTCCCACTCCCTTTCACCGATTTTTTGTATTCCGATTAAAGATGCAGCCACGGTATTAACCCTAAAACATCAACTCAAAGAACAAGGAATTTTTGCCGCCGCGATTCGTCCCCCAACTGTCAATACCAGTCGGATTCGGATTTCCTTAATGGCAACTCACACCCCCATGCAGTTGCAAACATTGGTTCAAGTTTTAACCGATATAATTTTTGAAGGAAACACCAAGGCACAAAGACACCAAGAGGTATAATAAAGGAATATTAAACCTTAATCTTGTTTATCAAGTCAAATTACTTTTTATTACCCCCCCATTCCCCATCAATGATTTAAGAGAATTACGCACATTAACACAAATTAAAATCCGTGAAATCCGTGAAATCCTCTTAAATCCGTGATCCCAATTACCCATTTTCTATATCAATGAAAAACATTCTTCTATTTACGGGTTTAACAGTTAGTTTAATTGCCACTCTATCATCCTGTGCGAATAGTCCCACGGGGGAAGCTATCGGAAATTCTCTAAAAGCCGATCCTCAGTTGGAAACCAATGCCCCTCCGCCTGAACCAATAATAACACCCACTCAAACCCCTGAACCCATACTTCCTGCGGTTGAACTTCCGGCTGATTTTCCCTCAGAAATTCCGCCCTATCCTAATGCCAGTTTACGAGAGGTTATGCCTTCAACCACCGATAAAACGGCTGTCATTACCCTCTGGGAAACGGGTGATCCGAGTAATGCTGTTCAGAGTTTCTATAAAAAAGAATTAGAAACAAAAAGCTGGAAAATTATCAATAATTCAGATAATGAAAATAGCAATAATCTGAATGCTCAGAAAGATAATTTAAAAGTTACTATTGCTCAACAATCTAATCCTAAACCAGACGGAAAAACCTATTTTCAAATTCGTTATCAACCCATTCCGGTTGCTGCGGTAATATCTCCATCTCCTACGCCTAAACCTACCGTAATTCCTAATCCCGAAACACCAGAAAATAATGCTATTTCTCAGGAGTTAACTTCCTTTATTGCTGATATCGCAAAATTGGGTATTTTTAAAGCCCCCAATTCCCAAGAAACCGGAATTTTACCCGACCCAAATGGTACAATTACTCGCAGTCAATACGCCCGTTGGCTGGTGGAAGTGAATAATAAATTATATGCCGATAATCCAGCCCAAAAAATTCGGTTAGCCACGGAAAATAATCAACCCATTTTTACAGATGTTCCCAAAACCCATCCGAATTTTGCTGAAATTCAAGGATTAGCAGAAGCTGGTTTAATTTCAAGTCCGTTATCTGGAGATAATACAATAACAAAATTTCGTCCAGATTCTCCCTTAACCCGGGAGGATTTAATTGCCTGGAAAGTTCCCTTAGATACTCGACAGTCTTTACCAAAAGCTAATATTGATGCAGTTAAAGAAAGATGGGGTTTTAAAGATACCTCTAAAATTGATCCTGGGGCTTTACCTGCTATTTTAGAAGACTATAATAATGCTGATAATTCCAATATTCGTCGGGTTTTTGGGTATACAACTTTATTTCAACCGAAAAAAACTGTGACTCGCGCACAAGCCGCAGCTACCCTTTGGTATTTTGGATTTCAAGGGGAAGGAATTTCGGCTAATGAAGTATTAAATAACCCTAATCCTAATCCAAATCCAACACCAAATTAAGGGGAGGAAAAGCTGATGATTCAGGAATTAGCAGATTTAAAAGCAAGTCTTTTAGAAGGACGATATCAGGATGCGTTAACCCTTGTTGAACAATTGGATGGCATGAGCAGACAGGCTAAAATTGATGCCATTGAATCACAGTTAGTCAGAATGTTGATTCACTTAGTTAAAAATCAATTAGAACAGCGATTAACAAATTCTTGGGCTGCATCTATTCGCGGAGCTTTAGTTGAAATTAAAAGATTGAATTTGCAAGACAATAGAATATCTACTTATATCAAGCAGAATGAATGGCAATCTTTGATGGAAGATGCTTTAGAATCAGCAATTAGTGATGCTTCCGTAGAGGTTTTCCAGGGAAATTGTACCCCCTTTCAGTTATCGGAAATGGTCGATAGGGAGGCTGTGATTTCAGTGGGTGATAGTTTAATTAATTTAACCTATCGTTTTTCTAAAAAGGAGTTACCAAATATTGTTAACCAGGCGTTAATTCAATTACCAGGGGGAATAGCTTGGGGGACAGGGAATTAGAGAAGATTGCGCTGAAGCGCAACAACGGGGTTTATTGATAAGTTTTACTGATGTTTTTTGCAAAAATGTTTTGTTTTTTAAAGGATTATCAGGGAATCTTGATATTTTATTGAAAATCACTCTCAAATAGTTGACGGAATCATGGGGGTTCTGGTATAGTTAAGGGAATACCTCTCAAGGGTTTACTGTGTCTAAAGCCCAAAACAGAAGCCAGAACTCCTATTCCATCGTAAAATATCTTGATTTCCTGACACAATTAAGGAAAGATGATGCACCAATTTTAGGCTAAAAACCACAAGCTCAAAATAGGTATCTTGACAAAAAGCACATTTTGTGCAACAGACTCCAAAAATGGAGTTTCCCCTTCTCCTTCTTCGTGTCTTTGTGGTTTTTTAAAACCCTAATGTCCAAGCAATTTATCGCGTAACTGTTTAATCCGATCTCGTAACTTAGCCGCTTCTTCAAATTCCAACTGTTTCGCCGCCATCTTCATTTGAGTTTCTAATTGGATAATTAAATCGGGAATACTTTCCAAGGGAAATTCCTCAAAGGTTTCTATCTGTTTCGCTGTGGTTTGAGCATTTAACCGTCGAGATACATCCAAAAATTCCAAAATAGAATTACTATATTTTTTAATAATTTGTTGGGGAATAATTCCATGTTTTTGATTGTATTTCCGTTGAATCTCCCGCCGTCGGTTAGTTTCATCAATTGCCTTAATCATACTTTTGGTTAAATTATCCCCGTATAAAATCGCCTGTCCTCGGATATTCCGCGCTGCTCGTCCGATAGTTTGAATTAGTGAGCGATGCGATCGCAAAAACCCCTCCTTATCCGCATCTAAAATAGCCACCAAAGACACCTGGGGTAAATCCAACCCTTCCCGTAATAAATTCACCCCAATTAAGACATCAAACTCTCGATTTTGTAATCCTTGAATAATCTCTATCCTTTGAATAGACTGAATTTCCGAATGCAGATATCTAACCTTAACTCCCCTTTCTTGCAAATATTCGGTTAAATCTTCCGCCATTCTTTTGGTTAAGGTCGTAATCAAAACCCGCTCATCTCTGATAACTCGTTCTTGAATTTCCCCATATAAATCATCAACCTGTCCTGAAGTTGGACGGACAAAAACTTCTGGGTCAATTACTCCCGTCGGACGGATAATTTGTTCCACCACTTGACCTTGAGATTGCTCAATTTCCCAATCTCCCGGCGTCGCGGAAACAAAAATACACTGATTCACTGTTTGCCAAAATTCCTCCGCTTTTAACGGACGATTATCCGCCGCACTGGGTAAACGAAACCCATGATCAATTAAGACTTTTTTTCGCGCTTGATCGCCATTATACATTCCCCGAATTTGAGGCACACTGACATGAGATTCATCTACAACTAATAACCAATCATTGGGAAAATAATTAATTAAACATTCTGGAGGTTCTCCCGCTTGTCTACCAGCTAACTGACGAGAATAGTTTTCCACCCCATTACAATATCCCACCTCCCGTAACATTTCCAAATCATAACGGGTGCGCTGGGATAATCGTTGTGCTTCTAATAGTTTACTTTGACTTTCTAGGGCTGTTATCTGTTGTTTTAATTCCTGCTCTATGTCATCACAGGCTGTTTCTAAACGGTCTTCTGGGGTAACAAAATGTCGGGCGGGATAAATATTTAAACAGTCTAAACTTTGCAAAACTTCCCCTGTAATCGGGTCTGTATAACGAATAGCTTCAATTTCATCCCCAAAAAATTCCACTCTAATAATTCGATCTTCATAGGCGGGGCCAATTTCTAAAACATCTCCTTTCACCCGAAACCTTCCCCTAGTTAACTCAATATCATTGCGAGTATATTGTACCGACACTAATTCCCTTAACAATTCCCGTTGATCAACTTCTTCTCCCACCTGTAAAGAAATAGCTGCTTTTAAATATTCGGCGGGCATTCCTAACCCGTAAATACAGCTAATTGAAGCCACAACAATCACATCTCGCCGTTCAAATAATGAACGGGTAGCGGAATGGCGGAGCATATCAATTTCCTCATTAATTGATGAGGTTTTTTCAATATAAGTATCGGTGACAGGAAGATAGGCTTCCGGTTGATAATAGTCGTAATAACTAATAAAATATTCGACAGCATTCTCAGGAAAAAATGACCGAAATTCGTTACATAATTGGGCGGCGAGGGTTTTGTTATGGGCTAAAACTAGGGTCGGGCGGCCGATTTTTTCGATTACCGAGGCGATGGTAAAGGTTTTTCCGGTTCCCGTTGCCCCCAATAGGGTGCTGAAGGGTTGCCCGTTTTGAATATTATCGGTAAGTTGGGCGATCGCCTGGGGCTGGTCTCCCTGGGGTTGAAAGGGGGCATGAAGTTTAAAGGGTTTCATTGCCAAACTTGATTAAGGATTCAACTAGAATAGCAGCAGGATATCATAGACGGGCGACTGTTAACTGGTGTATGCTAATTTTTATTAAGTTTTGTGGCTTGCTGAGAGGACATTATGGATTCGCCGATTCTAGTCTCGATTAAACCTTGGCTGAATTTTTTTCATCCGGTGTTGATGTGGATTTTGTTAGGATTATCTATTTATGCGATGTATTTGGGGGTACAAATTCGTCGTACCCGAGAAGCGGACGGAGACACCAAAAAAGAGTTAATTAAGGGAAAATTCAATATTAAACATCACCAAATCGGTTCAGTTTTACTGGCTTTGATGGTGTTAGGAAGTATTGGCGGGATGGGTGTGACTTATATTAACAACGGGAAACTGTTTGTTGGCCCCCACTTATTGGCGGGACTGGGAATGACCGGAATGATTGCGATTTCTGCTTCCTTAACTCCCTATATGCAAAAAGGAGTTAATTGGGCGAGATATAGTCATATTACCCTGAATACTATCATCCTGGGACTGTTTGCTTGGCAAGCTATTACCGGAGTCGAAATCGTCCAACGAATTATTAGTAAAATGTGATCCCGGAGGGAATAGGGAATAGGCTGTTACTCTCAACAATTGGGTTAAGTCAGGTGTAAGGAATTAAGAATTATCCCATTTAATGAGAGTACAGCTTAACCCGAAAGTAATTGAATAAAATAAAACACTTACTATGATTCAAATAAAGGTTAAAAACTTCTAAATTTAAAGTGATTAATTTTGATTATTTCCCAACACTAACTATAGAAAATAATATGATTTTAATTGTGGGATATGGGAACCAAATTCGAGGGGATGATGGGATTGGTCAAGCGGTAATTACTGAGTTGGAACAGTTGAATTTAATGAATGTGCGATCGCTTTCTCTGCATCAACTCACCCCGGAAGTTGCAGCAGAAATGGCTGAGGTGGATACAGTAATTTTTGTCGATGCGAGTTTAGAAGGGAAGACAGTTAATATTACCTCCTTAGAACCTTTACCCTCAGATTTATTTAATTGGGGACATTCTTTAAATCCGCGATCGCTTTTATCCTTAACCCAATTTCTCTATCAAAAGCAACCCCAATCATGGTTAATTGCTATTCCTGGCGAAAATTTTGAACTCTCTGAAAGCCTTTCGCAAAAAGCTCAACAAGGCATCCAAGAGGCTTTAAGAATTATTAAAACTTTTATCAATAAAACCTAAAAATAAGTTACAATTAAAACCAACCGTAGTGAGTCCTTCAGGACTGAAAAAAAACCCTAAAGAGGTTACTACAAATAATTATGCACGAAGTTAGTATTATGGAACAAACCCTAGAGATTGCCTTAAACCATGCTAAACAACAAGGGGCAACTCAAATTCATTGGCTTAAAATGAAAGTAGGGGCTCTATCGGGAGTTATCCCAGAGGCGTTAGAATTTGCCTTTGATGTGGTGGCGAAAGGAACAATGGCAGAAACCGCTATTTTTGAAATCGATTCAATTTCTGTTCGCTGTTATTGTCATAATTGTCAGGTTGAATTTCAGCCGGACGATTATATTTATGAATGTCCCCATTGTCATCAATATAGCCTTGATATTCTTCAGGGAAAAGAGTTAGAATTAACATCTTTAGAGGTTTCTTGATTATGTGTACAAATTGCGGTTGCGCTGTTACCCCTGGAACAATTGAAATCCATAGTCATGATCATCACGACCATCTCCACACCCATGATCATCACCATGATCAACATTCTGATCATGAACATCCCCATCAAACCTTAACAATTCACGAAGCCATTCTCTCTAAAAATGAACGATTAGCAGAACGAAATCGAGGCTTTTTTTGGGGTAAAGGACTATTTGTTTTAAACGTTTTATCCTCCCCTGGTTCGGGAAAAACCGCTTTTATTGAACGGGCTCTAACTGATATTAATTCCTATCTTCCTGGGGCTGTAATTGTTGGAGATTTAGCCACCGATAATGATGCTCAAAGACTCAGACGGTCGGGGGCGCAAGTGGTTCAAATTACCACGGGAAATGTTTGTCATTTGGAAGCGGATATGGTCGCTAAAGCCCTTTCTGAAATTAACTTAGATTCAGTCAAATTATTAATTATTGAAAATGTCGGAAATTTAGTCTGTCCGGCGGCCTATGACTTAGGAGAAAATCAACGAATTGCTTTACTTTCCGTCACGGAAGGGGAAGACAAACCCTTGAAATATCCGACATTATTTAAAACTGCTGATGTGGTAATTATTAATAAAATTGATATTGCGGAAGTCGTGGGTTTTGATCGAGAATTAGCCTTAAATAATATTAAAAAAATTGTTCCCCAAGCTCGAATTTTTGAAGTTTCTGCTAAAACAGGTGTTGGGATGAATGAATGGTATCAATTTTTAGAGCAACAGATTTTAGAATTAAAGATTAATTAGTTATTTAAACTGGAGAGACAGAGAAACCGAGTTTCTGGAAGAAATCCAGTTTCTCTAGTTAAAGTCCAATTTAAGCCGCTTGTCGTTCTTCCTGATCAAAACCATGTAGAATTGGTTTCGGGCCGAATTTAGAAGTAACTCTGAGTAAACGGGGAATTTCAAAACTATTATAAACCCGAAACTCACTTTTAATAGTAGCTTCTGCGGTTCTAACGGCTTGGTTTAATACCAAAGAACCATCGGGGTCAGAAACAGAACGATGGAACGTTCCGGGGGGAATCCTTAAAATGTGACGGTTAGCATCTAATCTAACAATATGATAGGGATGTTTCCAAGTAAAATTAACTAAATAAAAAGTACGTCCCCCACTCACTGCTAACAAATTATCTTCTTGATGGGGATGAAGATAAAATTGCCAATATCCAGCTTCGGTGTTATTGGGACTAATGGCTGGCCCTTCATGGAAGACTAAATCCCGGGCGTTAGAATTAGCAATTGTAATATCAAAAAAACGGACACTGGGAGTATCACGGAATTTGTGAAAGGGGATTAATTCAAACATACAGATTTTATTTAGGTTATTCGTTTTTCGCTTGTTGTCCTTAGCTTAGTCACACTTCTTAAAACAATCAAAACCCATTAAGCATAGTTTCTATGCGGAAACCGAATAGATAGGTCGGGAAGGAGAGGGGGAATTTTTAAGGTAAGATGTAGTGAGTCCTTTAGGACTCTCTTTCAGAAAGCCCTGAAGGGCTTACTACGGTTTGGAATTGGAGGTAGTCCGACGGTTTATACTCGTCCCTTAGCTCGGTTAATTGAGCAATTGCAACGTTTACCAGGTGTGGGGCCAAAAACAGCCCAACGCCTAGCGCTTCATATTATTAAGCGTCCTGATGAAGATGTGCAAGCGTTAGCCCAGGCGTTATTGGATGCTAAACAGCAAGTGGGTTTTTGTCAGGTTTGTTTCCATCTCTCGGCTGAACCCGTTTGTGATATTTGTCGTAACCCCCAACGTGACCCCGATACAATTTGTGTGGTCTCCGACTCCCGGGATGTCATCGCTTTAGAAAAAACCCGGGAATATAAGGGTAAATATCATGTTTTGGGTGGGGTAATTTCTCCTATGGATGGGGTTAGCCCCGAACAATTAACCATTCAACCCCTAGTGCGTCGGGTGAGTCAACAACAAATTAAAGAAGTGATTATTGCTATTAGTCCCAGTGTTGAGGGGGAAACCACAACTTTATATATCGGTCAACTATTAAGACCTTTCACGAGAGTAACTAGAATTGCCTTTGGTTTACCCATGGGAGGCGAGTTAGAATATGCCGATGAAATTACCTTAGCCCGGGCTTTAGAAGGGCGGCGGGAGTTGGATTAAAGAATACCCACCCGCAGAGTTTCTTGATTTAGACTTGGGTTTTACCAAAAAACCTTAATTATTCATCGCGTCAGCTTCTTGTTGAGCTTGTTCTTGATTGCGACGATATAATGCAGCCCGATTTTGGGCGGTAGCATAGCGTTCAAAATCGGGAGAAACTACTTCCATAGAATCGGCGGCTTGCTGCCATTTCTGGGCGATTTCTAACCATTCTTGACGGGTATCAGCAAATTTTCCCTCGGAGGCGGCTTCTTCTGCGATTTTTACTCCGCGACTAAATTGTTGGGCTGAAGATAAAATTTCTGGCGGTTGAGGAGATGATTTTATATCATTTTGTGACTGAGATTGTAGGGATTCTAATAATTGAAATTGTAAGGCATTATACAGAAGAAATCCCATTAATATTAATACTACAGTAACAGCAATAGCCCAAATTAAATTTTGTTGTATTTGACTAGATTTGGGTTGATTAGATAAGGATTCAATGGCGGAATCTCTTGGATTTGAACCTGAAATTTTATAAAAAATATTAGGTTTTTTAAGAATAATTTTTTCAGACCATAATAGTTGATTTTCAGGATCTTGAGTAATATCCTCTAACCAGAGTAATTGCTTTTCTTGTCGGATACGACTATTAATATGGACTCGACGAATATTAGGCGGTGAAATTGATTCTAAAATCCCACGAACTTTACTAACAACTATTGATTTTTCTAAGGATTCAGCATTCTTCGCTTCACACAGCAATTGCAAGATATTATTGATATAAATAGCCCGATTAGTTACCCCTAAATCAGTCATTTCTTGATTAAGAATTTCAATGATAGCTGCAATACGGCCTTTGTGAGCTTGTTTATTGATGTCATTCATGGAATTTGAAATTTTTAACTCGATAATCCGGTTTTTTCTTGAAAAATATAAAGGGGATTTAGAAGTTATCCCCTATCTATTTAATAGTCTTTTATTTGTGAATAAATTCTCCTAATTTACGAGTAATGGTTTCAATCAGTTGTGCTTTAGAATCAGAGGGATTATCCATCTCAACTTCCAAACGTTCAACTACCTCGGAAGGAAGATTAAGTAAGTCTAATAATTTTTGATAAGCTGCGGCTTCGTCGGGGTTAATTTTAGGTTCATCTGGCGTGCGAGAACTGGAATTAATTACTTCATATCCTAAAATAAGTACCAATTCCCGTTCTGGTTGGGTTTCTAGTTTAGGAATTAACTCCTCCAAGGGGATATTTTGCATTAAATAATCCCTTAATTCCTGTTGAAGTTCCTGCTGTTGTTGTTCCTGTTTAGCAAATAAACGGCTAAACTGATCTAGCATCACATTAACTTCTTCAGTGGCTAATTCTCCATCTGACCAAGCCATCGATGCTACAACCCGCAAAAGATTCATCTGACGGGGTGTAATTGAAGGGGGAGGCGGGACTTCCATTAACCTAACCTGTGAATATTTCCCCCTAATTATGTCATAAATTGTGATAGGGACAACCTAACCAACCTTCAAAGTTTCGTTTTTGTTCAGGGGTGGGTTGGGCTACGGAAATAATTTTGTAATGATTAGGACGGGGATAGGTCAAGGTAACTTGACAAGTTCGCAACAAATCTTGATGAAAAAATGTTAATTCTACTATATCCCCAGGTTTATAATCTTTTAAACGTTCATGGAATTGGTCGGAGGTGACTTTGAATCCATTTAAGGCTAAAAGTTCATCGTTAATATCTAATCCTGCGGTTTCGGCGGGACTATTTGTTTCTACAAATTTGATGATTTCTTTGCCTTTTTCCGATGCAACTTTACAACCCAAATAGGGGGTTTCATCGGTGGTTTCTGCAATTAATTGTAAACCAAAGGGTTCTAAATATTCATTATAGGGAAGTTCGGTAATTCCATACAAATATTGTTGGAAAAAATCGCTTAAAGATGTTTCAGCAACGGACTCTATAATCTGTTCTAATTGTTCGGGGGTAAAGCCAATTTCTGGTTGACCAAATTCTTTCCACATTTGGCGCATTACATCATCCAAAGAACGGGAATTTCCATGTTTACTTCTAATCAATAAATCCAGTAAGAATGAAACTAATTCTCCTTTTAAATAATAGGAAATTTGGTTATTATCACTATGGGATTCTCGCCGATAAAGTTTAATCCAAGTATCCCAACTCGATTCACTTAATGGTTGAACTAACCGCCCGGGAATGGTTTGTAAGCGAGTAATTTCTTTAGAAATGGCATGAAAAAAGCCCTTAACATCAAAAATTCTCGCCCGATAGGGAATTACCATATCGTAATAACTGGTTGTTCCTTCGGAAAACCACAGGGAAGGAGTATAATTTTCCTGTTCATAATCAAACACTTCTAATGCTTTCGGACGAATGCGTTTAACGTTCCATAAATGGAAAAATTCATGGGCGACTAACTGCATAAATCTATTATATTTATCGGGACTACGGAAGCCAAATCGAGAATAAATTAAAGAACAAGACTCTTTATGTTCTAAACCACCAAAACCATGATTAGAAAGATGTAACAAAAATAAATAACGTTCGTAGGGTAGTCCCCCAAATAATTCCGATTCTATGGCGATAACTTTTTGGAAATCCGTAATTAACCTTTCAGGATTAAGATTTCCTTCGCCCCAAATCGCTAATTGATGGGATTTTCCCTCGATTTCAAATTCATATAAACGATGGGTTCCGATTTCAAAGGGACTATCAACTAAGGTATCAAAATTATCAGCATAAAACGTATTAGGTTGATGGGAAACCGGGGGTAAAGTGGTGCTAACCATCCAATTTTTAGGGGGTTCTATGGTGACTTGAATTGATTGTTGTTTATATTCGGGTACATATAAAAATAAAGCCGCCCCATTAAAATAACCATGGGAACTATCTAAATGATTGGTTCTTACACTTAATTCATTCGCAAAAATTCGATAATCAACTGTGATTTCTGTGGCGGAATTAGTTGTAATTCGCCAATGATTTTTACTAATTTTTTGCCAATTTAAAGGGCTTCCATCCTGGTCACGAACAGCAAAATCCTGTAAATGTCGGGAATATTCCCGCACTAAATAGGAGCCCGGAGTCCAAACGGGCATTTTTAAATCTAATACGGAGGATGAAATAATATCTTTTTGAATCCGTAAGGTAACTTCAAATAAATGGGATTCTGGTTTAGGAATGGCTACCCAATACTGTAAGCTAGGAATAATTATAGCTTGATTATAAGCACGGGTTTGAGTTGCTTCAGTCATGATTTTTAAAGATAAAAAAAATTGTTAATAAACAATAATTTTCCCCTCCGTCAAAGAGAAGGGAAAATTAACAACGCTGAATTTTAGCGTTGAATATTTGGGATTTATTGGCTAGAAAGATGGTTTAAATGTTTGAGATTGAGTAAATGAATCATTTGTTTTTCTTCATCAATATTCATCCATCCTTTACTCATAATTTTATCCATAATTTTAGTTGTTTCTTCTAAAGAAATATCCGTAACATCTGCTAAATCTTGGAAAGGAATATTAAAAATATCCGCCCCTTTTTCCGTGGGCTGACCGTAATTTTCAGCTAATTCTACCAAGGTATTGGCGAGTTTAACCGCCGGAGGTCGGTGACGAATTTGATACCGTTGGTTGGTTTGACGCAAACGACGCACCATTAACTGCAACATTCTATGGTGAAGTTGGGGATCTTTAAACAGCGTCTGGATAAAGCGTTGAGCCGAAACACTAATTAACCGCACCGAAGATAGGGCGATCACATCATTGGCCCGGGGAGATTCATCTAAAATCGCCATTTCTCCGAAGAAATCTCCTCGCCCCAAAATGGCTAATGTGACAACTTCATCCCCCGATAACCGTCGGACTTTCACCCATCCAGAAACGACAAAATAGACTGCATTCCCCCAAGCATCTTCCATGACCACCGCCCTATCAGCCGGATATTCATGTTTGACAGCAACGGATAGCAGCCATTCTAATGTTTCAGGATTGGCCCCTTTGAATAGTGGAAAAAGCTCGCTAAAAGCTTCAGTTTGCATGAGAATTTGCTACGTTTTTTAATTAGTAGATTACCGATCTACTATGATGAATATTACCAAAATATCTCATAAATTGATCTAGTTGCAAATAGAAAAACGGGTTAACCCTGATAAATTCAGGTTAACCCGCAAGCTTGGGAACGCTTAGACCAACTATTTTTGGACAACCAATTTCACGTTGGCGTTTTGCAGACCGCGCTGTTTAACATCAGCTAAGGTCTTATTAACGGCGTATTTTTGATTAATAGAGTTGATCAGTTCGGTTTGGTTGTGTTTTTTAGCCACACCCCACAGATCAGCAATTAAATCGAAAGTACCATCGCTGTTGCGAGACCAACCGAGGTCATATTCGCCTTCAAGGACTGCAACCAAGTCGGCACGAACCCGTTGGCCATTATAGCCACGAACATCAGCATTAGTTTTAGTGCTAATACCAATATCACTCAGAGAAGCTTTCAAGATTTCGGAATCGGCGATTTTAGTACGCAGTGTGCTAAAGTGAGACATTTCGGTATCCTCCGTGAACTGAAAACGAAACAACAACGGTTTGGTTAGAATCAATGCCGTCTTTATAAGAGGGGACGGCTTTTTTTGGTTTTGGGAACTGCTAGTCGGTTTTGGGGACTAGCCTTAACTCCTATTTGGACTAGGAGTAAGCCTTTAGAACTCCATGCGCTGATATTCAGCGACGGAGGACGCAGCCGGACGTGCACGCTGTCTTGCCCAATCTCGTAGTGCGGTGACCTGTTCGTTCATGGTCTTGGACAAGGGCATCGTGGACTTAATCGCGGCAATGATATCAAGCTGCGTAAACTCGCGGTCTTGAGCAAAGGCTTCGTACATCGAAGCGATTACGGCCTGCTCAATTTCTGCTCCAGAAAAGCCTTCGGAAACCTTAGACAGTTGTTCTATGTCGAAGCGTTCGATTTCCCGACGGCGTTTGGACAGATGAATTTTAAAAATATCTTGGCGTTCTTCTTGGGTGGGTAAATCCACAAAGAAGATTTCATCAAATCGACCTTTTCTGAGGAATTCCCCCGGAAGGCGTTCGACGCGGTTGGCCGTTGCCATGACAAATACAGGAGAGCTTTTTTCCTGCATCCAGGTCAGGAATGATCCAAAGATCCGGCTTGAGGTTCCACCATCGGAGTCTGCTGATCCGCCACTACCCGCAAAGGATTTATCTAATTCATCAATAAATAAAATCACGGGGGAGATTGATTCAGCCGTTTTTAAGGCGTTTCTCAGGTTGGCTTCGGAACGACCTACCATAGAACCGTCATAGACCCGACCCATATCTAACCGGAGTAAGGGTAATCCCCATAACCGAGAGGTGGTTTTAGCAATTAGGGACTTTCCGCATCCGGGTATCCCTAAAATTAACATCCCCTTGGGTTGAGGTAGACCATATTCCCTTGCTCTTTCGGTGAAGGCGTTGGAACGTTGGTGTAACCAGCGTTTCAGTTCTTCTAAACCGCCTACGGAATCTATGGTTTCATCGACATCAATGTATTCTAAAATGCCATTGCGTCGAATTAGTTGTTTCTTTTCGGTGAGAACAACATTCACTTCTTCTTCCGTCAGACGTCCGGCGGTGACTTGGGCTTTGCGGTAGACTTTTTCGGCCTCATCCTGGGTTAAGCCTAAAGCTGCTTTGAGCAGTTTTTCTCGTCCTTCGGTGGTTAAACGTCGAGACCGAGCTTGTTCCAGTTGGGAGGTTAAGACTAAATTCAGTTCTTTCATATCGGGTAGAGCGAAGTCCAGAACCACAACTTCCTTCTCTAGCTCGATAGGAATAGATTGGATCGGCGACATTAAGATGATGGTCTTATTTGTGCCTTTGAAACTGGCGATCGCATCCCGCAAACACCGAGTCACTTCAGGGGAATCCTTGAAGGGATGCAAATCTTTAAATATATAGATACTTCCGCTTACGTTAGGCTCCTTGTGCCGAATCGCCCACTCAATCGCCGCTTGGGGAGAGACTGTGTTAGATTGAACCGCCGTTCGGGCCTGATCATATTTGACTAAACCGCGAGTGACTGTCCACACATAAACCTCTCTCTGGCGCTTGGCTTGTGCGATTTTAGCTATAGCCTGCTCAGACCGCTCTTCCTCGGAGGTGACGAGGTAGATCAGAGGATATCGGGCTTCAATTAAGATACTGAGTTCTTCTTGCATAGTCCTCGATCCAATAGAGACGGTTTAACGTTTACAGAATTTGCTAGTCCTAACCTCCGATGAAGCTAGGGATTTAGCAGGGAACCAGTTTTTCCTCTCCTGATTGGGCTGTGCTAGATTCCATCTCTCTTACAGACCCGACTGGTAGTTCGTCATCGGATAGGATGCTGGGTTGCTCTCTCAGGGAGGTCAATTCCCCTTCCTTGAGGATGATGGAACTGGAACAGTCTGGACAGGAGTAAACCCGATGGGCTTGTCCATAGGATGCCTCCACTTCATCGACTAACTCGGAATTGTTCAGGTAAAAAACAATCGCCCGTTCAGCAATGGATGACATCGGCTCTGATTCAACTGCCGCTTTTATTTTTAATTTGCGATGCAGTTCCGGCGGAATATATAAAGTGACTTTTTGCTTATTTTGCATAAGACTGTGAACTTGTGTACCCGGGTATGTGTCTCAAGATAACGAACCTTTTTCCAGATGTCAAGACGTTATACCTCTATAACGGCATTTTTGTAATATTTCGTTACATTGTGTGGGTGGACGGCCCTGGGCTGTTTCATTTTCCATTGCCAACCCCTAAGACCTAACCCCCCAACCCCCTTCCCTACTAGGGAAGGGGGAGTAATAAATAATTTTTTATGTTTAATAGTAATAATTAGTCCCCCCTCTCCCCATCAAAAGGGGTTCGGGGAGAGGTCACACAGTTTTTCCTAGAGAATGAAACAGCCCTGGGGGTTTGGGGGCCTGTTCCGGTGTTTCCCATTCCCTGCTATATATAGATAGTTGAGTAACTTTGTTGCTGATCATGAACAATAACCAAAGACAACCGAGAGAAGCATTAAATAAAGCATTTCTGAAAGTCAAAGTCAGCCGCAGCAACATTGAACAATTCAAGACTAACTTGATTAATCTCCTAGAGCATATCAATGAAAAGGAATCAGAAGAATTTCATAAAAATTTGATGGCTGATTTCCTGAAAAATACCTATTATAGCCCTAATTATTTTATTAATACCAGAGAACGTAACGATCTAGTTATTCACAATCAAAAAGATTCTAAAAGCAGTGTGGGTGTTATTCTGGAAGTCAAGAAACCCAAAAATAAAGCAGAAATGGTTAAGGTTGAAAACCTGAATGCTAAAGCCTTACAAGAGTTAGTTTTATATTTTTTGAGAGAACGAATTACCAATAATAACCTAGAAATTAAACATTTAATTGCTACTAATATTAATGAATGGTTTATTTTTGATGCCCAGATTTTTGAAAAATATTTTTGTGAGAATAAACAATTAATTCAACAATTTGAAGATTTTACAGCCGGACGCTTAACGGGTAAAACCACCGATTTTTTCTATAAAGAAATTGCTAAACATGCTATTGAAAAGATAAAAAATGAACTACAATTCACTTATTTTAATATTCAAGACTATGAAACATTTGTTAGAGATGATAACCCCGAAAATGATGAAAAACTGATCGCTTTATTTAAGTTACTTTCCCCGCAACATTTATTAAAATTACCGACCGCTAATGATAGTAATACCCTAGATAAAGGCTTTTATAGTGAATTACTCTATCTTATCGGTTTAACGGAAACCAAAGAAAAGAATAAAAAACTGATCAAACGTCAACTAGAAGCACAAAGAAATCCAGCTTCACTGCTGGAAAATGCTATTTTACAACTCGATAGTTTAGATAAAATTTCCCGACTGGAAAAACCCGAACAATTTGGAGAAACTGCACCCGAACAGGTTTTTAATATTGCTTTAGAATTATCAATTACTTGGATAAACCGAATTTTATTCTTAAAATTATTAGAATCTCAATTAATAACTTACCATAAAGGCGATCGCAATTTTGCCTTTCTAAATTTAGATAAAATTCATAATTTTGATGATTTGGATCGGTTATTTTTCCAAGTATTAGCCGTTAAATCTAGTGAGAGAAAACCCGATGTAAAAAAGATTTTTGCTAATGTTCCCTATCTGAATAGTTCCCTATTTGAACCTACCGAACTCGAACATCAAACCCTAGTTATTAGTAACCTGAGAACCGAAAAACTCCCGATTTTATCATCAACTGTTTTAAAAGATGCTAACGGAAATAAACGCACCGGAGAACTGAATACCCTACAATATTTATTTGAGTTTCTCGATGCTTATGATTTTAGTAGCGAAGGGTCAGAAGGAATTCAGGAAGATCAGAAAACCCTAATTAACGCTTCGGTTTTAGGACTAATTTTTGAGAAAATTAATGGTTATAAAGATGGGTCATATTTTACCCCTGGTTTTATTACCATGTATATGTGTCGAGAAACTTTGCGGAAAGCGGTTGTCCAGAAATTCAATGATATTAAAGGTTGGAATTGTCAAACTCTTAATGATTTATATGATAAAATAGAAGATAGAACGGAAGCAAATCGAATTATTAATAGTCTAAAAATTTGTGATCCGGCGGTGGGTTCGGGACATTTTTTAGTGTCGGCGTTGAATGAAATAATTGCGATTAAAAATGATCTGAAAATTTTACAGGATCAAACTGGAAAACGATTAAAAGAATATCAAATTGTTGTAGAAAATGATGAATTAATCATAACAGACGAAGATCATCAACCCTTTACCTATACCCCGAAAAACTCAGAAAGTCAACGCATCCAAGAAACCCTATTTCACGAAAAGCAAACGATTATCGAAAATTGTTTATTGGGTGTGGATATTAACCCCAACTCGGTTAAAATTTGTCGGTTACGGTTATGGATAGAATTGCTAAAAAATGCCTATTATAAAGCGGATAGTAATTACACGGAATTGGAAACCCTCCCGAATATTGATATTAATATCAAGTGCGGTAACTCTTTAATTAGTCGTTTTCCCTTGGATGCGGATTTAAAACCAGCATTAAAGAAAAGTGGTATTGATATAGAAACCTATCAAAACGCTGTCCAGACCTATCGCCATGCGGAGAATAAACAGCAAAAGCGGGATATGGAAAGGTTAATTAATAGTATTAAAAGTAATTTCAAAACCACACTTCAAGGAATTGACCCCAAGAAAACGAAGTTAAGACAGTTAGAGGGGGAAGTTTATAATTTAGAGAATCAACTTTCGCTCTTTGAGGAAACCAAAACCGAACAAAAAGCGCGGGAGAAGAAAGTTATTAAGTTAAATAATGAGATTGATAAGTTAAGGGTGGAAATTGAAGAAATCGAAAGTGGTAAAATTTATGAAAATGCCTTTGAATGGCGGTTTGAGTTTCCTGAAATTTTGGATGATGATGGTAATTTTATCGGTTTTGATGTTGTGATTGGAAATCCTCCTTATATTCGACAAGAAGAAATTAAGGAATTTAAGGCAATTTTACAGAAAAATTATCAATGTTATACAGGTGTTAGTGATATATTTGTTTACTTTTATGAGTTGGGTTTACATATATTAAAAGCAAAAGGTAATTTAATTTATATCTCCTCTAATAAATATTTGAGAGCAGGTTATGGTGAAAAGTTACGTCAACTTTTGACAGATAAAACAACAATTTATAATTTAATAGATTTCGGTGATTTTCCGGTTTTTGAAGAAGCGATCGCTTATCCTAGCATTATCTCTTTAAGTAAATTGAAATCTGACGCGAATGAATTAAAGGCTTTATCATGGGATCTAACAAAAAAACAAAATATTGCACAATTTGTGACGGTTTTAGAGCAGGATAGTTTTATAATTCCTCAGAGAAACTTAAAATCTGATGGTTGGCGACTAGAATCTTCTCAGGTATTGGACTTGCTTGCGAAACTGCAAAATACTGGTACACCGTTAGGAGAATATGTAAACGGTAAATTTTATTATGGTATTAAAACAGGTTTTAATGAGGCTTTTATAATTGATCGCCAAACAAGAGATAAATTAATCGCTGAACATTCTTCGTCTGCGGAAGTTATTAAACCTTTGCTGCGTGGTCGTGATGTTAAAAGATGGCGAGTTGGTTTTGCTGATCAATATTTGATCAAAATTGAATCTTCTGAAAATAAAAAACATCCTTGGTCTGATCAACCAGAAAAAGAAGCAGAAAAAATTTTTTATAACACATATCCTGCGATTTTTAAATATTTTAATAAATTTAAGGAAGCCTTAATTAAAAGATGCGATCAGGGTAAATTCTTTTGGGAATTGCGATCTTGTATTTACTGGAATGAATTTGAACAATCTAAGATTATTTATCCAAATATTTGTAAGAGTAATGAATTTGCTTGGGATGAATTAGGCTATTACACAAATCAGAAGGCATTTATTATTCCCACCCATGATAAATTTCTACTAGCAGTTCTTAACTCTAGCGTAGTGCGGTTTTTGTTTCAGCATTTACTATCAAAATTACAGGGTGATTTCTACGAGCCAAGCTCAATATTTATAAAATATTTCCCTATCCCCACCGCCAGCCAATCAGAGTGTGAAGCCATAAAAAACCTTGTTCAAAAATGTCTTAATCCTCAAGAGGAAGATGTTAAAAAGATTGAAACAACAATCGATCAACTGGTTTATGAATTATATGGATTAACAGAAGAAGAAATTAAAATAGTTGAGGGGATAACAGATTAGGGAATTAAGATATAATAGAAAGCGATCGCTTAACCTTATATCATACCTTGATATTTTCTAAAATCGGTAATTGATGACCCAAACGTAACCCTAAAATGATCCATCCTTCTAACGCATCTTGTAAATTTTCTCGACATTCTTCCAAGGTTTTACCACTACTCCAAACTCCCTGACAGTCGGGTATTTCTCCATAAAATATCCCATCATCTAAAATCTCATATTTTGCCCGATTCATGCCTGCATAAATATAATCTGTTAACATCATTTAAAGTTTCCTTAATAACGAGTTTAATTCAAATTCAGGATAATTAGCGATCGCAAAGAAGATTCAATTGAGAAGGGAGTTAATCCAGTCACGCACTTCTCCTTTATGAATAAGATTTGAAGGTTCTGATTGATTATTTACGGAAGTTATAGTATCTTTCAAAACTTCATACATTACAGGTTCATAAGCCGGATGATCTCGTTCTATGACCTCTAATTTTTGATATCCTAATGCTTTCATATCCTCAATCAAAATTGGTTGAGTTGATCTTGCTTCTGAGGATAAACCCTGACGCGCTTTTTTCCAAGGAAATTCTAGGTGAGTCATCCCACTTAATCTATAGGCGTGATACCCGCCAAAATAATCCCAAACTTCTTCTAAAACTAACTTCTGATCATCAGGAATTTCTAAGATAATTTCTGCATCAGGAATTGGGAGTTGATTGGCTTCAAATTCACTATAATATTGATAAGCAGGAGGACAAACAGGGCCATAACGCCAAGCTTGAATTTCTTCTTCAAATAAAGGCTGATCATAGAGGGCTAAATATAAGCTTTGTGCATAATATAAAAGTTTTTGTACTTTCATATTTGTCATTTCTGCTTCTATACCATCCTGATAAGCTTTTACAATAAAATAGCGAGCTATGTTGAGAGAATTAATCATGTCTCTAACCTATCTAGCTAAATTGAAAGAGTTAATTTGACAAACATTTAAAACCTATCTATATTATATCATAATTGATTCAAGAATACAATTAATCAAAAGGGTAACTTCCATGCAATATGCTGTCCTGAACGTAAATAATCTGCGGGTTGAGTTTGAAACCGACGAACGGACGCTTACCGCCGTTGATGACATTTCCTTCCAGGTTGGACGGGGACAAACCCTGGGAATTGTGGGCGAGTCCGGTTCAGGAAAATCCGTGACAGCATTAGCAATTATGGGGTTACTTTCGACCGCAACCACTCAAGTTAGCGGGGAAGTTTGGTTTCAAATTCCCGAATCTGAAGACTATAACCCCTATTCCCAACCTGTTAATTTATTACAACTTTCGTCAACTCAAAAACAAACCTATCGCGGCGGTCAAATTTCCATGATTTTTCAGGAACCCATGACCTCCCTGAACCCCGTATTTACCATTGGGTTTCAGTTAGCAGAAGCTATTATTCAGCATCAAAAAATATCCCCTAAACAGGCGATGTGGAAAGCATCATCGTTATTACAGGAAGTTAAATTACTCCCAAGTGATGATCAATTAATGCAGCAAGCATTAGAAGAACAAAACCATCAAGCAACATCCCGTTCTCCCCAGGAATTACAAGATAAACGCACTAGAAAAAGAGAAGTTATTCAACAGGTTAATGCTCAAAAACGAGCTATGTTAGATCGATATCCCCATGAATTATCCGGGGGACAATTACAACGGGTAATGATTGCTATGGCGATTTCTTGTAACCCCATATTATTAATCGCGGATGAACCGACAACGGCCTTAGATGTGACGGTACAAGCAACAATATTAGAGTTACTTCAAGAGTTACAAGAATATCGGGGAATGGCGATGATTTTTATTACCCATGATTTGGGAATTGTTGCTCAAATTGCTGACCAAGTGGCGGTAATGTTCCAGGGAAAAATAGTCGAATCAGGAACTATTCAGCAAATTTTTACAGCCCCTCAAAATCCCTATACTAAAGGTTTATTAGCCTGTCGTCCCACCTTAGATAACCCGGCGGTAAGATTGCCAACGGTGGCGGATTTTATGGAGGTTGTTACCTTGGAAAATGGGGAAAAAGAAATTCGAGAAAAACCTCAAGCAGAAGTTAATAAAATTTATAATAATATTTCTAATATTGCTTTAAGTTCTAAATCTTTTTTATCAAGTCTTCCATCAGATAATACACTTTTATCCGTTAAAAATTTAAGAGTTGGTTTTAAAATACCCGGAGTATTGGGTCAAACTAAACGGTTATTTATGGCGGTTAATGATGTTTCTTTTGAGGTTTATCCAGGGGAAACCTTGGGATTAGTGGGAGAATCAGGTTGTGGAAAAAGTACCTTAGCCAGAGCAATTTTACAACTGATTAAACCCTTGAGTGGTCAGGTATTATTTGAAGGTGAGGATATTACCGCACCTTATTTACAAACAGCTATATTTAGTGGATTTAACAATTATCGAAATCAGCAACAGTTTAATCATAAAATGCGTTGGGTGCGGCGGAATATGCAGATTATATTTCAAGATCCGTTTAGTTCCCTTGACCCTAGAATCAGCATTGGCGAGGCGGTCATGGAACCTTTAATTATTCATCAAGTGGGAGATAATTTTCAGGAAAAATGCGATCGCGTGGCTTATTTATTAGAAAGAGTTGGATTGAATCCTGATTTAATGCGTCGTTATCCCCATGAATTTTCCGGGGGACAAAGACAACGGATTTGTATTGCTAGAGCTTTAGCATTAAACCCTAAATTTATTATTTGTGATGAATCAGTTTCCGCCCTAGATGTTTCGGTACAGGCGCAGGTTTTGAACCTATTAAAAGAGTTACAATCGGAATTTAATCTAACTTATATTTTTATTTCCCATGATTTAAGTGTGGTTAAATTTATGAGCGATCGGATTATTGTTATGAATCAAGGAAAAATCGAAGAAACCGGAACTGCCGAAGAAATTTATCGCTATCCCAAACAAGCCTATACCCGTCAATTAATTGCGTCTATTCCTTCAGGGAATATTAGAAGTAGTAACTTTAATTGAACTAATTAACAAAAGCAGAAATTAAAATATAGCACTACGCATTACAGTTAGGACATTTCTAAATCCTGAAACCCTTTCACTTCTTACTGTTCCCTGTTCCCTGTTCCCTTGCGCGTAGCGCTATAGTACAAGGGAAAAGGTAAAAACCAATAGTTTCCCTTGGTTTATCGACTGGAGTTGGGAAAAAATTTATTATACTTTAGCCTTAGCTTCTTGAGCCACAATCTCAACTTCATCCTCCGCTAATTGTTTTAACATAGTTTCAACTTCGCTACCCCCTAAACGACTTAACGCTTGGGCGACCCGATGGCGAATTTGCCAGTCTGAATTGGTCACATAGGGAACTAATAAAGGCACTGCCCGCCTGTCACCTAATTCCCCTAATGCACTAATAGCAATGGTTTGAATTAAACTATTTTCATCTTGAAGGGCTGTTTCTAATAATTCAAAAGCGCGAGGTTCTTCGATGACTCCCACCGCCGCCACAATACTCAGTTTAAGTAACCATTCTGGTGTAGTATTATAGATGTTTTGTAAATCATCAAAGGCATCCTTAAGTTTCAACGCCCCTAACCCATCCGCCGCCGCCGATTGCACATCAATTTCAGGATCATTTAATAAGTGATAATGCAGGACTTGATAGGAGGTTTCTAAATCCTGCTTCCCCAAAGTTGCCATCTGACTAATAGCCGCATATCGTACCCGACTATTACTATCTTTAATCGGGACTTGAATTAACTCAAAAGCGATCGCTGGGGGCAGTTGTCGGAGTTGATTGACACCGCGCAAGCGATCGCCAAAATCACTAGAACTTAACAACTTCTCAACAGATTCAGGGGTAATTGTCATAAAAATTAAGGTTTTGAAATGAACGCTCTAAATGGTTTTGAAATGATCAGGATAATATCATATTTTTTGACTTCAATAGATCAATATTTTTTTAAAAACTTGGCAAAAACGAACACCAAGCCAGGGTCAAAACCTAATGTCCCGACCAGCCTTGTTTTTATTCACAAAATCCGATAAATTTTAACTCTTTGCCATTGCCATCACCCGCAGAATATCGCCACAGGTGAGAATACCAATCACCTTACCGGAATCATCCACCACAGGTAAACGATGAATGCGCTTTTCATTCAATAACCGGGCGGCATCGGATAAAGATTTATTAGGGGTAATCGTAATAATCGGGGCAGGAGTCATCACTTCTCCCACAGTTTGGCCTAATGCCTTATGCAATTCCTGTTCATACCGGGAAAAATTTTCCAGGTAAATAATACTGTCAAGAAAAGTAATATAAGTAGGTGGAGTCACACCGCTTTCTTGCCACATCAAATCCGTTCCCGAGATAAAACCCACCAAATGGCCGGATTCATTTACCACAGGTAAACAACCAATATGTCTTTCCACCATCAGTTGCAGTGCTTCTCTGAGTGGCATCTCTGGCTTAACCAGGATTGGATTTGGGGTCATCACCTCAGCAACAGTCTTGGGCATGATTTCTGCGTGTTTGTTAAACTTTCCAATCCCGATCATATCAGTTATTAGTAGCCCTGACTTGTTGCTGCAACCGCCAAATCTCAAGCCAACACAAGAAAAATCCGCCCCATCAAGCCACTGAGCCTGTCGAGATAAGGACGGAGCTTGATTCCCTTGGAAAATTGGATTGAACAACAATTGTCCAACCTATTCGGGACTAGATTCGGAAGTGGGATTACGAATTTGTTCCGCTTCGGGACAATCTTCAGAAACTGGCAGATCAAAATAGCACCTGGGAACGGAGGCCAACTTCTGACTAATTGATCCAATGCTTTCTATGCGGATCATTTCTTCCCAAGAACAGACCTCATCTTCCTCATCTGTCTCATAACGTAGCGTGACTAGATCTCCCTCAATGTCTGTAATTCGAGCTTTCTCAATCCAACGTTGCTGATCTCGTAAGAAAATAGAGACTTCCCGACCGTCACAACAAAGTTGATAAATCTTGCGATGTAGCATTTTTTACTTTTCCTGAGAAGTTCGCTGGCTGATCTGAATTTCACCTGTGAACCTAAGTATTTAAGGTTGAACAGGATACCTAAGCACCTGGTAGTATACCGGATTACAAGGTGATCAGTCTAGTCAAAACTGTTGTCCTTATATTTTAACCCTTAACATAAATTTAGCTTCAATAAAGCCTAAATAAATTACCCCGTAATGGTTGTTTGATTCTTGGAGGGCGGGGAATAGCCAATCTTGCTATGGGTGATGGAAAAAATGTACTCTATAGGTTTTGAGTTCTGCAACTGCGATCGCTCCCATGGTTTGACTTGAGGGGGTGACTCAAATAGGAGCGATCGCCCAGCCTCCAATGACTATCATCATATAGGTCAAGGCTTTTCTATGGAACGTAAGGAAATTTAACAAAAATGAATGATCTGATTGTCCATAAAATTAACATTGCTCATTATCGCTTGATAGAGCTTACAAAACTTGCGGATCAAGCCAAACCATTTTATGATTGGATTGAAAAACACGCCAAGCGCATCACAGGTTCTCATAGGTGTTTAAATGAAATACTATTTGCTTGTTCAAAGAGAGAAATAAAAAAATAATCAAGGCTTGTTATGATGATAAAAACGATGAAAAGCCTTTGTTATTTGATGGTATTGGCCGTGTTTATTCACATAATAAGGCGTGTTTCTACTTTTTTGCATGGATGATAAGAGATGCTCCCCAGCAAAGACTATCTCCTTTGATTTCTCGGATGCAAAAAGCAAATGGAGTAACTAAGTTACTCGCTGAAACTGATTCCTTAGTTGAACTAATATTTGAGTATCGCACGATTGTAAAAAGTTTTGAGTGGCAAGCAGTAAGGGAAGTTGTAATTGATCGTTTAGAAGGATCTCGTCGTAGCATTAGTGGTCATAATATTGAGGCAAATATAAGAACGGGTCTAATCACAGCGATTCAGCATTATTATTCTATTTATGGCAACTATGGAAAATTTAAAAATATTGAAATTGCCAACAAGCAAATAAAGCTGGGAAAACATACTATTGATGTTTCTGCTAATTTAACGCCGAAAGATGGCACAGATAAAGTAAATTTGTTAATTCCAGTAAAAACAAGAGAAACAGAGGGTGGCGGTCATTCCCATCTGTTCACTCGCGACATCATTACTGCAATTAGTGATATAAAAAAAGAACTTAATAACTATCATATTGTTGTTATAATAGTTGCAGAAAATTGGTCGGCTTCAGAAATAACAAATATAGACGCTCAGATTTACATGATTTTTCATTTCAATATGAACCCTAACAAATTTATGGGATTTGATGAAGCAGCACAAATAAAGTTTAATAAATATATGGCAACTATTCTGGGAGCATCAAATGACAAGTAATCTCGAAAATATGGTAATTCTTGGTGATGCTAGAACCATCGTACACACACTTCAAGATGATTTTTTCCAAGCAATAGTAACCAGCCCACCCTATTTTGGACATAGAAACTATGCAGAAGGAGAAAATCAAAATGAAATTGGTCAAGAAAGTGATGTTGAAACCTACATATCAAACTTAGTAAGTATATTTAGAGAACTCAGAAAAAAACTCAAGCCTGATGGTTTATTGTGGTTAAATTTGGGTGATACCTATAGAAAAAAATCATTACTCGGCATTCCTTGGAGAGTCGCATTATCTTTGCAAAATGATGGTTGGATACTGCGAAGTGATATTATTTGGCACAAGCCAAATGCCATGCCTTCATCCACTAAAAACCGTCCGACAACAGATCACGAATATATCTTTCTTTTTGCCAGAAACCCAGAATATTATTATGATGCGGATGCCATTAGAGAACCTCATGTAACTTTCACAGACAAATCAAAGATGAAAGGCGGACGAAACCATTTTGGCAAAACAAATGGAACACCAGAAATAGGTAAAAACTCAGGAAATAGCAACTTACACGATGGCAGATGGGATCAAGCTTTCCATCCCAAAGGTAGAAATAAAAGAACCGTATGGGAAATACCACTTAGTAAATTCCGAGATGTTCATTTTGCTGTTTACCCAGAAAAGCTAGTTGAAATATGCCTACTTGCATCTACTAGGGAAGATGATTTTGTGCTCGATCCCTTTACTGGTTCTGGCACTACCGGTGTAGTTGCATCTAAATTATACCGAAAATTTATTGGTATTGAATTAGTAGAAAATTATCAAATTATGGCTCAAAAAAGAATTGACGATTGCAATTTACAGCTTAACCTGTTTAATACAAATCTTTTTAAGTAGATTGACTATTTCACGGTTCAATTTAAAAAGTATCGAAAAAAAATCTTTACTTAAACAATTTAACCACTCAATAAATGTAATGACTTATTAAGTTATGCAAGTAGGTAGTCATAAATAAAGTCAATAATACAAAAAGATTGTCTAGGATAATTATTGAGAGTTAATAAGGGAATTAAATTGCAAGCGTTCGGAGGTACAATCGTTTCTTTCATTTCTATCTTCAATGGCTTGAATCACAGCTTGTATCAAATCATAAAACAAAAACCTGCCTCATCTAAATATTTTAATCTTACCAAACCCTCTTCTTAATAATGTTAGCTAAGATGGTTTCGGTTATCCATCAACAGTTAATAATCATATCATTTTTTCCCGGTGCGATTATCTTGAAAAGATGTGCCAATTCCCTGTAAAATCCCTTTTCCAATTAAACCCAATCCTCGACCGACAATATTAGTTAAAACATAAATAATCGCACTTCCGACAAAGGAAATCGCCGCCCGTAGAGGAGGAGCAACAGCATCGCGGGTTTCTAATATTAGTGTTACCGTTAATGGAATTCCTGATAACTTTTCTAATTCGTCTCGGCGAGGGGAATAAATCACCTGTTTTTGAATTCCTCTTTCTCCTAAAACTAATAGCAAATAGGAACTTTCAAAAATTGCCTTGGGTTCGGCGACATATTGATCAAGACGATATCGCCAGGATAAACTATTCCTAAATTTCTCAATTTCACGGGTCGATAATAAACGTCGATCATAAAATTTGAGTTTGATTTCTTCATAATCTGAAAAATAATTGAGTAACGGTTGAATGATCGCATTTGCTACTTGAATTAACAGATTTTGTAATAACGCTTCCGCACGTTCCATTGCGTCTAAACCTCCCGCCGGACAGGATAAATTATCAATAGTTAAGGGTCTATAAAATAATAAATGCTCAAATAAATCTTTTACTAAAGGGATTTTATTTAAAATATTGTTTTGAATCAAATCAGCATCTTTTAAGATAATTGTCACAATTTCAATATTTTGGTTATTCTTAGTCACAGTATAATATTTCCCAAAAAAATCGAAAGTTGCAGCTTGCCAAAAGTCTGTAATTAAATTAGGTATTTTTTCGGCTAGTTGTTCATATTGCAGGTCAGATAAGATTAATTCATCTAATAATATTTCTAATTGTTTTAACAAGATATACAACAATTCTCGTTTTTTAGATAATCTTAGAATATCAATTTCTAAAGGCATTCCGGTTAAATTAATTAATCCTGATTGCAGTTTTATTACGGTTTTATCAAATAAAACTGATTTTAAATTATTAGCTACAATTCCTGAACTTTTATGATTAGCAGGGTCAGAATTGATCACTAAGGCAATACTTTGATAGTTTTTCAGAGGTTCATAATTATCGGCATTAAAATTATCACTAGAAACTTGAGCAGATACCTCAAGACTGGGTGAGGTTTCCTCCGATAAAAGTTGACTAACAATCCACCTTGCTGTTAGAAGTTCGCGCCGCTTTCCCGTTAGAATTAACTTATTAATAATCGTAATAGTATCTTGTTGATTGAATTGTTCTAAATTTCGTTTAATTTCTTGATTAACTTCTGCGATCGCTTGTTCAATTTGTCGCATTCCGGGTTGAACTAAAAACCCTTGAATATTTCCCAATAATGATCCGGTTTTTCGAGATACTATTCCCATAAACGGTTCTCGATTCAACGCTGCCAAGGATTCTAACCAATAGCGTTCTCCCGCGACTAATTGATTAATAATAATTACTAATTCTCTAACTGGAATCCCCTTATTACAATAACCATCTACCCCAATTTTTTGGGCTGATAGTAATAAATTTTGTAGTTTAACCGTTGTTAATAATAGAATCGGAATTTGAGGATATTGAGTTTTTAATTGTTGACAAAAATCTAAAACAGGGTGAGTTTTAAGCGCCGGATTTTCCTTGATTTTTAACCCCAATTCCAAAATAATTAAATCAACGGGTTTCTGATCCTCTGAATTAGTCTCAGTTTCTAAAACCCTGAAGGCACTCTCTAAACTCTCAACTTCTGCAATAACTTCCAAATCAGAAAACGGTTCTAATGCACTCAGTAACCCCATCCGAAAAATAGGGTCATCATCAATGATTAAAAGTCGTACAGTAGATGAGGTCATAAAACATTAAATTTCGGGTTTCGGGTGGTGATCAACTAAATCCACCAAAGTATTAATAATTCGATCCCGTTCCATCGGAATAATTTCCTTACCTTGCAAAATCTCTTGCATTAATACATAATGGGCTAGGGTTCCAATAATTACCCGCGCCATCGCTTCGGGGTCAAGAATAGTAATATAGCACTGAGTTGTTAGATATTCTGTTAAAACTTCAATTCCTGGTTTTCCCAAATGATGCACAAAGGTTTTAGCTAATTCTGGAAATCGCCCCGACTCCCCAATTACAAGCCGAACAAAAGCTAAATGTTCTTGATCATCCAAGGAATTATCTAAAATTGTATTAGCAATTTGTCGCACCACCACAGCAGGTTCAGTTTCCATCAATTCGGCTTTGTGGGACTCCACCATAATTTGATATTTTTTCTGAGCTAACCGCTTAACCAGGGCAATAAATAACCCCTCTTTGTCCCCAAAATGGTTATAAACCGTTGCCTTCGACACCCCCGCCGATGCAGCAACCCGATCCATACTGGTACCCGCATACCCATGGACTAAAAATTCTTGCAGCGCCCCTTCAAAAATTTGTTCTGCTTTCTCGCCAATATTATCCAACTGGGAGATTTCGGTCTGTTCTACTGCGTCCATAAAAAATACAGAGGAGATTTGTGAATGAGTGTGTTTTGAAACCACCAGAGGAAAATCGACTCAGGCTAATACATTCAATAGAAATTCCTCCTATAATTCCCTACATTGTAGCAATTTTAGTCGATAATCTCCCCTTGGCAATAATTAGAAAATTTTTTCTGGAATTTATTGACGGGTTTGTGTAGCAATCTTTGGTAAACAGTTATCCGTTATCAGTAAACAGTTATCAGTGTAAGAGTTAATAGTTAAATGTTAATTTATTATTAGACAAAAAACTAAAATTATGAACAATTTTTTTGGACAACTCCGACAAAAACTGAGCAAACCTGTACTATTTGGTTTATATGGTGCTATGGGTTGTTTAGGTGCGGCAACAATATTCGGTGAACCTCTATTACAATTAACAAAAATTTCCCCCAAAGTCGATCAATCTCCCTTAGCAATTGTGCTATTAATTGATACTTCTGGCAGTATGAATGATGATGGCAAACTCCGAGAAGTCAAAACCGCGGCTCAAGCCTTTGTGGAAAGGCAAGATTTATCGGAAAATCGTTTAGCTGTATTTGGTTTTGGTACTAATGTTCAAGCTGCGGCTAGTTTAACTGACAATAAACCTACTTTAGAAGAAGCGATCGCCCAAATTTCTGATGGTGGTGGGACTAATATGGATCAGGCTATCCTGGCTGCCACTCAAGAACTCCAGTCAACCCCACAACGGCGCAATATTCTCCTATTTACCGATGGACAACCAGGGTTTGCCGGAGCAAATCTGAACCGAGAACAGGCAAAAACCTTGGAGGCGATGAGAACAGCCGCATCCCAGAATATTAACTTAGTTGCCGTTGCTACAGGGGATGCTGATACCAATTTTCTCGCTCAACTAACAGGCGACCCTTCCAGGGTTTTTTATGTGAACTCCGGTGACTTTGACCAAGCCTTTCGACAAGCGGAAAAAGCTATATATAGCAGTCAATTGGTGGAATCTGGCCCCACAGGAAATTATAGCGTTATTTACTCGGTTTTACGGATAGGCGGATGGACGGCACTTTTGGCTATTGGTACATCCCTGGCCCTAATTGCGGGCCAAAACTATTACCTCCGTCGCCGTCTTCTAACTCCCCAACAGGTGGGTATGGGTGTTGCCGGGGGTTTAATGGCGGGACTGGTGGCCGGAGGAGTGGGCCAACTGTTGTTTATTCCCTTTGCTGGTATGCCGATTCTGGCCATTGGGGGCAGAATTATCGGCTGGACAATTTTAGGCTCGGTGGTCGGTGGGGGAATGTCTTTTTTTGTTCCGAACTTGCAACGGGGGCGGGCGGTGCAGGGCGGGGCCATGGGTGGAACAGCCGGAGCCATTGGATTTCTGATTATTTCGGCCGTATCGGGTGATTTAGTGGGGCGATTAATTGGGGCGGCAATTATTGGATTTTTTATCGGTTTAATGATTGCTTTAATTGAACAATTCAGTCGTGAATCTTGGTTAATTGTTTATTGGACACCGAACGAACAAACTAAGATTAATTTAGGATCAGAACCAGTTTTATTAGGAAGTTCAGAAAATAACCATATTTACCTGAGAAAAAGTCAAGGCTATCCCCCCATTACTGCCAAAATCTACACCGAAGGAGAAAAAATTATTATGGAATTTGACGAGGAAATGAAGGAAAGAGGGATGAAAATTCTCAAACAAGAACTCCATGATGGGGAACAACGAAAATTAGGAGATGTCACCCTAGAAGTTAGAACCGCTAATAGTAATATCCCTAAACAATTAGCAGATTCTTAAACTCTCACACCCGTTGTCGGGCTAAGGATTTAAGCTAAAACAGGCAAAAATCCTTGCATAGAAAAAAGGAATAAGTAGGCGGGCATAAATAACGTCAACAAACCGAAAGCTAAAATCCTTATTCTAAAGGGCTTACAGCATTTAGGATTTTAACTTTAATTATGACCACCTACTTAAAGGGATTTTTATGATCTGCGCCCAAGCGCAACAACGGGATCTTTATGATATAGTAAACTAAACAGTTTAGTTTCAAGATTGGGCGGGAGGAAAAATTATGGTGCGCCAAACAACAGTCGGTAAACTTTCATCCCCAAAATTGCCCCATGCGGGGATTTTAGTTGCTGCAACCACCCTGGCTATAAGTGGTTTAACGGCCTATACCTTCTGGCGGTATCGTCCCAGTCCCGCCGAACCCGTAGCCTTGCCCGAAACCCTTGTCCCGGAGGTAAAAACCGTTACGGCGTTAGGTTGGTTAGAACCCCAGGGAGAAATTATTAAACTATCGGCCCCCCAGTCCAACCAAGGGAGTCGGGTTGATCACCTTTTGGTGAAAGAGGGAGACTTGGTAAAACCCGGACAAGCGATCGCAATTTTGGATAGTCGAGATCGGCTACAAGCAGCCCTAGAACAAGCTGAAACTGAAGTAGAAGTAGCCGTTGCCCGTTTAGAGCAAGTTCAAGCCGGGGCAAAACAGGGGGATATTCAAGCCCAAAAAGCCCGATTTCAGGGCAACCAAGCGGAGTTAGAGGGGCAAATTATCACTCAAAAGGCTACCATTGCCACCCTAGAAGCCCAACTGCGGGGAGAACGTAGCGCCCAAAAAGCCACCCTAGACCGCATTCAAGCGGAACTCAACAACGCCGAAACTAACTGTCAACGCTACGACAATTTATATCAGGATGGGGCCGTATCCGCCCAAGATCGCGATAGTCAATGTTTGCAGGCCGAAACCAGTCGCAAACGCTTACAGGAAGCCCAAGCTAACCTTAACGAAACTATTAGCAGCCGCGCTGAACAAATTCGAGAAGCCCAAGCTAACCTTAGCCGCACCATCGCCACCGTTGACCTACAAATTGCTGAGGCGGAAGCTACTTTAACTGCGGTGAGCGAAGTTCGTCCCGTCGATGTCCAGTTAGCTAAAAGTGAGTTAGCCAAGGCTGAATCCTCTGTTAAACAAGCCGAAGCTAATTTAGAACAAGCCTATGTGCGATCGCCTGTAGAGACGAGTCATGGCGCGTCTTTCCGAGTAATTGAGGTGAATACCCACGCCGGAGAACTAATTTCTTCAGCAGGTATTATTGAATTGGGACAAACCGAACAAATGTATGCCGTTGCTGAAGTTTATGATAGCGATATTCCCAAAATACATTCGGGACAAACCGCAACAATTACGGCTGATGCGTTACTCCAACCGTTAAAAGGTACAGTGGAAGAAGTTGGGTTAAGGGTGAAAAAACAAAGTGCTTTAGATATTGATCCGACCACAAATATTGATGCTAGAGTTATCGAAGTTAGAGTAAAATTAGATGATATTTCTAGCAAAAAAGCTGCTAGTTTAACTAATTTACAGGTTAAAGTCACCATTAACCAGTAATTCGTAATTCGTAATTTATGATTGGATTTATACAGAGATTAACAAATAGAACGCCGTTAGGATGGTTGCAATTAAGTCATGATAAAGCCCGAATGTTAGTGGCATTGTCAGGCATTGCCTTTGCCGATGTTTTAATTTTTATGCAATTAGGATTTCAAACAGCATTATATGATAGTAATACCAGATTGCATAATCATTTAGATGCGGATATTTTTATTATTAGTCCCCAAGCTAGAAATTTAGTTAATTTATCAACCTTACCCCGGCGACGTTTATATCAAGCAATGGATGTTCCAGGGGTGAAATCCGCAGACCCATTATATGTTAATTTTTCCGATTGGAAAAACCCTAAAACTGGGAAAAAAACAGCGATTTTAGTCATCGGATTTGATCCGCGTCAGTCAGCTTTTAATTTACCCGAAGTTCAACAAAATTTAGACGTGATTAAATTAGCGGATCAGGTGTTATTTGATCGGGCTTCGAGAGGAGATTATCAAGAAGTTATTGCTAAAGTAGATCAGGGTGAAATTGTTAGTACCGAATTAGAAAAACGCACCCTTAAAATTGCGGGATTATTTAAAGTGGGGGCTTCCTTTGCGGCGGATGGAACATTAATTACTAGCGATCGCAATTTTTTACGATTATTTCCCCGAAGAAAACCAGGGGGAATTAGTGCTGGACTGGTTAAAGTTGAACCGGGTTATGATGTCCAAAAAGTCGCAACAGACCTACAAAATTATTTACCCAAAGATGTAAAAGTTTTAACTAATGAACAATTTTTAGCCTTTGAAAAGGATTATTGGTCAAAAAATACTGCGATTGGATTTGTGTTTAGTTTGGGGACAGCCATGGGGTTTGTAGTCGGGGTAATTATTGTTTATCAAGTTCTGGCTACGGATGTTGCTGACCATACCCCCGAATATGCTACTTTCAAAGCCATGGGATTTAGAAATGCTTATTTATTAGGGATTGTTTTTGAAGAAGCAATTATTTTAGCAATTATGGGATTTATTCCTGGTGCTACGATTTCTTTAGGATTATATCGGTTAACCCGACAAGCTACAAATTTACCGTTATATATGACCTTAATTCGTGCGGTTCAAGTGTTAGTATTAACGATTATTATGTGTATGTTATCGGGTGCGATCGCCACTCGTAAATTACAAGCCGCCGATCCTGCCGATATCTTTTGATTCTTACTTATAAGTGTCTGGTTGCGAATGAGGAGTAAAAAAACGGGGTTGATATTTATTTGAGTTCAAAAAATTGTTCAAATCCTTTATTTTTTAAGCCTAGTTTTAATTTTTTATCTCCAGTCCATAATAATCCATCCAATTGCAGCGTCAATGCTACATGAGGGGTATCACTCACATCAACACCTTGGCATAGTTCGTAAGCTAGTCTACGATATTCTAAACTAATTAAATCTTCTTTATAGAGATGAAGGCGTTTTAGCAAAATATAATAGATTTGAATAATTTCTTCTTCGGTTAAATGACTAAGTTGAATAATTTTTTCCTTGCGCTTAAATAGTTCTACAAATACAAGTTCGCAAACAAAAAACGCATACTCTGAAGTTAGCAATAATTCACTGAAACGAGAATTTTCCCTAAGCAATGCAGAAAACAATATATTGGTATCAACAATAATCGGCTTTTGAGTTAACATAATTAACTAACCCAAGACTTGGACATTAAGGTATCCCAAACTTCTTGATTAACTTCTTGACTCAGGTTAGTTATTTGTTCTGCTGTCAGTTGACTACGATTACGAATTGATTCTAACTCAAGATATTCTAAAAATTGAGTTAATAACTCCAAATTTACCATCTCTCGATTAAATTTAATAATAATATCTTGATTTTCCAGACTAATACTGTAGAGACTTTGATTTGACATCAGTTTTATTCCAGCTAGACTTGATAAGATCTATTATAGATTATAAAAGCCGTTATTGTGTAATTTTGAACGGGGTTTCTGAACACATCTTTGTTAGGATGCAAAAGAAACCCTGTTTCTGGAGCGCGGGTGAGTTAGACACTTATCGCTATAATTATTAAGCAGTTTGAAGCGTCATGGCTTGAGGGATAATTTCGCCTTCTGCTTGCCAAGCTTCCAAATACATTTCAATCACTTCTTCGCCGTTATAAATCGCTTCCTCACGAGTTTTTCCATGAGTGCAAGGCATGACAACTCGGTCGGCAAACTCTGGAATTGTAACCAGAAAAAGTTGATCTTCATCAGACCATTGAATAATCATACTGTATTGATTCATGAGCTCTTATCCTCCTCATTGAGATATTCTAGTTCAGTCAGTAACTTTTCTAGTTGTTTTTCGAGGTAGAGTGGCACATCATCTCCATCCTTGCCGGGGATGGTTAGTGTTTTTCTCAGCAGAGGATGTCGCCAACGCTGATGACTACCCTTGCCACGCTTGGGCAAGTAAATAAATCCTTCACGCAAAATCTGAGCTTTCAACTCTCGAATCTTCCTGGGCATGGATACTGTCTTGATATTCCATACTATTTTATCCCTTGCTGTTCGTTTTTGGATAAAAAACCTGGCTTCTTAACAAAATCTTTGTTAGGATGCAAAAGTTATCGGAACAACCCTATTTCTGGGGCAATTTCAGTATCTACTTACCCCGACTATATTTAACAGCTAAACGTTCTTCAAAACTCATATAGGGGAGTTGATGTTCACTAAATCTAAACTGCTTTTCCAAGGTTAATCCTAGCTTTTCCATCACTCGAATTGAGCCTTTATTGGTCACTAATGCCCAAGCAGTAACTCGTTTTACTATCCATTCTGAAAACCCCTTATCTATGAGAATTTCACAGGCTTCGGTTGCATATCCTTTCCCCCAACTATTATAAATAAACCGATATCCTAACGCAATTTCATTGGGTTGTACTAGATTTAACGCAACGGCAAAAGGGTGATCAATTGCTGGGAAAAAATGTACCCATCCGATCAACTCTCCGGTTTCTTTTTCAACAACAGCCCACACCCCAAAATATGAATATCTGCTATAATATCTCATAAATCTCGGTAACGTTTGAGTCTGAATAACTTCTTTGGGTGTGGGATGTCCGCAATTAATATATTTCATCACCCTGGGATCGTTATCTAAATTCCATAAAAAATCTGCATCCAGTTCAGTAAACTGCCTTAAAATTAACCGTTTCGTTTCTAAAAAAATATCCATTTTTAGGTTAACTCCATGCAAACTCAAATCCAAGATATTCAAGATTCCACAAAATGCAATGCTGCGATCGCCATTCAAAATTTAGATCATTATTTTGGTAAAGGGCAATTGCAAAAACAGGTGTTATATGATATTAATTTAGAAATTACCATCGGTGAAATTGTGATTATGACTGGCCCCTCTGGTTCGGGAAAAACCACATTATTAACCTTAATTGGGGCGTTACGTTCTGTACAGTCGGGAAGTTTAAATATATTAGGACGAGAATTCTTAGGTGCGCGTTCAGGAGAGTTAGTTAAAGCCAGACGAAATACAGGTTATATTTTCCAAGCTCATAATTTACATGGTAGCTTAACGACCTTACAAAATGTGCAAATGGGGTTAGAGGTTCAGGGTAAATTTTCTCGTACAGAAATGCAACAAAAAGCCACGGCAATGTTAGAAAAAGTTGGGTTAGGAAATCGCTTAAATTATTATCCTGATAATCTTTCGGGAGGACAAAAACAACGAGTTGCGATCGCCCGGGCATTAGTTAGTCATCCCCCCATTGTATTAGCCGATGAACCCACAGCCGCCCTTGATAGTCATTCGGGGAGAGATGTGGTTAATTTAATGCAAACCTTAGCCAAAGAACAGGGTTGTACTATCTTAATTGTTACCCATGATAACCGGATTTTAGATGTTGCCGATCGGATTATTAAAATGGAAGATGGCGCATTAGTTACTAATTCTGAACTGACACCCAATAATCAGTTAAAATCAAACACTTAATGTGAATTAATTCAAGGACAGATCAGTTATAATCTAAAAAAATACCCAATTAACGATGCAAACCCTAACAGATATTGGAACACTTATCGTGTCTACCCCCGGAACCTGTGGAGGTCGTCCTCGAATTGCCCAAACCCGGATTACCGTTCAATATATTATTAATGAAATTAAAGCCGGAATTACCCCTGAAGAAATTGTTCAAGACAAACCATTTTTAACCCTTGCCGGAGTTTTCAGTGCGCTGGCATATTATTATGCGAATAAAGTCTTATTAGATACTGAATTTGCTGCCTATGATCAAGAATGTCGTCGCCTTGAAGCTGAATTTAAGGTAGGAAATCTATCGTGAGTCGAATTCGCTTATACCTAGATGAAGACACCATTAAAGCTGCACTCATACAAGCCTTAAGAAGTGCAGATTTAGATGTTGTTACTGTTGCAGATGTTAATAGATTAGGTTATTCTGATGAAGATCAACTCCTTTGGGCAATAGAACAGGGACGGATTATCTATAGCTTTAATATAGGAGATTTTTGTCATTTACACCGTGATTTTATGGTTCAAGAAATTAGCCATGCTGGAATTATCTTAGTTCCACAGCAAAAATATTCTATAGGACAACAACTTCAGGGATTACTCAAACTTGTTTCTCAATACTCAGCCGAGGATATGATCAATCAATTGCTATTTTTGAGTTATTATATTGAGCAGAAATGATTGATGTTTTTAACTGATAAAAAATACATAGACTAATTGTGATCCTATCAATTATAATTGATGAAAAATTGATTCTGATCGATTACAATAGGTAAAGTATCCAGCAGTTTTGCATGGGGCAGCGTATGGTGGACAATAAAATCTATGCACCGATCCAACAAATAATTTGTAGATGGCTGCATTCTAGTAACAAATCTCAAGTTATTGAAGTAGAACAGGAGAAAGTTGTATTAGGAAGTGCGCTAGGTCGGCGTTCTGAGAATCAAGATCGTGTTCTATTTTGCCGAGTCAGATTTGAAGAGTCACGAAAACCTGCTTTCGCTGTTCTTGTACTCTGTGATGGAATGGGAGGTATGGTCAGTGGCGGGGACTGTGCAAATTTAGCAATCAGTACATTTGTTGCTTCTCTAGTCCATAGCAATACGCCTACACTCATTGAGAAGTTGGGTGTAGCTGTACGAGATGCAAACGAAAGTGTTTACGCAGCTTATAAAGGTAAAGGTGGATCTACGCTATCAGCGATAATTTGTGATCAAACCGATCAATGGGCAGCGATAAATGTAGGAGATAGCCGGATTTACCAAGTTTTGAACAATGGCCAAATGAAGCAACTTAGTACAGATGATACCTTGGAGAATCAACTAGCTGATCTAAACCTTCCTTCTCCTCCGCCAGAATTTAGGCAACTCCTACAATATATTGGTATGGGCAAAGGGATAGAATTAAGAGAAATCGAATTGAAACCATCTTCAGACGTTAAGTGGATTGTAATCACATCAGATGGGGCTCATGATATCCCAAAAGATATTTTTCAATCTATAGTGGCTCATGCCAAAACTGCCAAAGATACTGTTACTCGTCTTATTTCTCTTTCAGAATGGCTGGGAGGTAGGGATAATTCTACAGTGGCAGTCTTACCCTATGACAAGAATTTGCTCTTACATGAGGAAGAATGTAGCTTAGGTTCTCTTGAAATTTGGGGAATGCCTGGTAAAGTTGAGCTTTTTAGCGTTAAGATACTACCAGAAGCGTTTCAGCACAACACCTTAACAAAGTTTGAGCCAGAAACTATCCAACGTCAAGATGATGTTAAAAACCAGGAGAGTTTATCAGCCAAGAAACAACCCAAACGTAAAAAACAGAAAAATATAGAAACACCAGAACTGACCGATGAAGTTAGCGGTAGTTCTAATGTGGAAAAAACTGTTCCACAAGTAAACATAGAATTTTCTGAGGAGTTCTAATTGTTATGTGTTATAGGGTTCCAGACCGTTATGTCCAAACCGGAGAGAAATTGAGTGGAGGGATGGGAGATGTATTAATTTGCACTGATACATATCTTGACCGACCTGTCGCTATCAAATTTATTCAAAATGTACAAGATGAAAACAGGCTTGTTGATGAACTCAATGCTCTGCAAAAACTTCGTTCAAAGCACGTTGTTCAGATTTTTGATGTTTTCATTGATCAACAAGATAATGATCGTATTGGTATAGTACAAGAGTATGTCTCAGGACAGGATTTATTAACTTTAATTAATCAAACATCATTTTCACTAGATCAATATTTGAAGATTTTATATCAACTAGCTTCAGGAATTAGTGATATTCATGCACAGGGGGTTATTCATCGTGATATAAAACCCAATAATATGAAGATTGATCAAGAAAATATTTTGAAGATATTTGATTTTGGCTTGGCTCGATTTACAGGAAAAAATGATTCAACTCAAGGATTTACAGGAACTCTTGGTTTTGCCGCACCAGAGTTATATCACGGGGATTATGTATCTTTCACACAGGCTGTAGATACCTATGCTTTTGGTGTAACGGCTTGGTTTTTATCAAAAGAAAAAATTCCAGATTCATTATTAAAGATACCTCCAGATTTTACTACGTCTCTGCCCAGTTTTTCTTCTCTATCCTTAAATCTACCTGACCAAGTTTCTCAACTACTTGATTTGACGCTATCTGAAGATCCAAAAAATAGACCTGATATGTCAGATGTTAGGAATTTATTGGGAAAGTATCTTTTATTTGGAAAACACAAAGCACTTATTGTGTTAGGGAGAAATGTATATAGCTTTGAGAAAATTAATCAAGTTGTCAAGCTTGACGTTCCTAATCAGGGTTTAGTTCATATTAAATACAATGGCTTGGATTTTGTGATTGAGTTTGTTAACGGTGCAGTTTATGTAAATAATGAATCTGTTCTTCAAGGTCACGTCTTCCCTACAAGTTGTGTTATTACGCTAGGAGAATCATCTCCTAGCAATAACCGTAACCGATCATTCATCACTTTTGATATATCTAACCCGGAGGTTGTTTTATGAGTAGCCGTCAAATTCATCACCCTAACGATTGTATCAGTAATCGTTATAAAATTCTTAACTTTATTGGTGAAGGAGGAATGCAACAAGTTTATTATGCAGAAGACTTGGCACTTAAAAGAGAAGTTGCTCTTAAAGTTCCTAAAAATATGTCTGCTGAAAAAAGGTTTCAGCGAAGTGCTATTGTTAGTGCAAGGGTAAACCATCCTAATGTAGCTAAGACTTTAGACTATTTGGAAGATGGAGACAACCTATATCTTATAGAAGAATTCATCTCAGGTCAAGATCTTAAGGAAGGAGTTATACAAAAGCTTCAAGTCGTAGATCCATACTTAACTGCTAAAATTTTTCATTATTTAGCGAAAGGTATTGCTGCTTCTCATCGTGCTGGTGTCATTCATCGTGATCTTAAACCTAGCAATATTATGGTTTCTGGAAGTTTTAATCTAACAGAAATTAAAATTACTGATTTTGGTATAGCGAAGATGGCTGAAGAAGAAATTTCAAATGCTGTTAAAGATGGAGAATCTTCTATGGGTAATTCCTCAACTGTGTTAGGTGCTTTACCCTATATGGCTCCTGAAATGATCAAACAATTTAAAAATGCCGATAAGCCCTCAGATATCTGGTCTCTGGGAGCAATGATGTATGAACTGATAAGTGGTGAAAAACCTTTTGGCTTTGGTTTAATCACTGTTCAGAATATTCTCAATGCTGCACCGCCTCCAAAACCAACCCACCTTGATGATAAGATTCAGTTTCAACCTCTGGGAAAGAAACTATATGAATTAATTCTCTCATGTTTGAAAAAAAATCCAGAGGAACGTCCTACAGCAGATGATTTAGTACAAAAATGTGAAAAATTATGTTATCCAGTTGAGGCCCGAAAGGAAGGTATTGTAGATCGATACTTCTCGCGGAATAAGGGTATTATTAAAAGAAGTCATGACGGAAAGGAAATATTCTTCCACTTAGATAGTGTTTATGGTGAACAACCCCAAGAAGGTAGTAAAGTCTGTTTTTCCGAATTCCCGGGTTATCCCCTTTACCGAGCGCATCCTTTTGTTTTAATGCAATAGATGGCATTTTAATAAACATCTCCAGAAATGATAGTTCAAGCAGAATAAAGGTTTGAGATTTGTTTTTGGAGGTGTCTAATAATGAACGATAAGAATTAAGAACAAGCCCAACTAAAGGTTAGAATCTGTTTATGTTCAGGACATTGGGTAATATGTCCGCATCCCCTATCACCCAAAATAATTGGTAAGTTATCATTAGAATCGATTTGAAAGACAAATTGCATTCTTCATTTTGTTTTTATCCTCCAGAACAGGATTTTAACACCCAACCGATAACAATTCCTAACCCTCCAAAACGAACCGCTTGCCAAAAAGGTTCCTTAAAACTTCCCCAAGTCACCAAACGACTTTCTAAATCAAATTCTATAGTTTCTAACTGCGTTTTTAATTGGTTTAATTCGTCTTTCAATTGTTGCGATTTCGTTTGACGAATTTTAGGAATAATTTCATCAATACGGTTTTTCAATTCAATTTGACGCCGTTCATCCTGTTGAATTTGCGTCAATCGTCGTTTAAGATTAATCAAAGATTGTTCAACCTCTGTTAACCCCTGTTCAATATCTTGAGTCCCATCCTGATCAGAATTATTCGTTGATGGGGGTTGAGACGATGGTTGACTTGCCATAATAATAAAAGACCGAATTCACCCCGCAATTAACACTATCATTTATGACCTACATCAATTCCACGACTCCCGACCTTTCTCACCCTAATCTCAGTCCGCGCACAGCTAGTCTCAGCGAGTATAGCACATTAGAACTCGCCCAAGCCCTGTCGGAACGGTTAGCCATTCCTGAACGAGACTGGCACCGCCTCAAGTCTGACCGCAATGCTCGCGCTGGGGAACATTTAGCAGCCGCCTTAGTCTTTCTGCTCAAGAATCAGCCCAAAGAAGTGATTCCTCGGTTAAATCAAGCGGTGGGTTGGTTAGAACGATTGATTTCCGCTCCCCCCTGTCCTACCCATGGCACAACTAAAAAAAATAAGTCATAACTATCATGAACTAACCCTAAAATTGGGAGTTGAAATCAAGCAATTTAGGACAAAATTAGAGATCAAATCTCTACCGATAGTTGCTCAACTCCCTATGGAATAAGTAGTTTTAACTGATTTTAACATATTGAAACTATTACCAATCCTGTCGTATATAAGCAGTTGCCACTTTCTTACATAACGTCAGTTCTGTTCCGGTTCGATTCCATTGCACACGATCAAAGATTTGATAGAGAATGTACAAACCCCGTCCACATTCATGTTCATCATGAGGTAAATTAGAATCGTGGGTTTCTTGTTCGCAATCTTCCTCCTGACGCAATTGACATTGACAAGGAGGTTTAAAACCACCGCCCTGATCTGATATAATCCACCAACAATAATCTTGAATCAGACAAAAACGGACGACTACTGTTTTACTTGGGTCTAGCTTATTGCCGTGCTTGGCAGCATTGACAAGAGCTTCCTGTAGTCCTAGACGAATTTCGGCTTGCAACGGGTCTGGAATGTCATACAGAAGCAAGTCCAAAACTGGACAGAGATACAATGTGGAAGCAAAGCTGATAGTGACCCAGTTTCGTTTAACCGGACGCGATGTTAAAGCAATCACACGGAAAACTCCCTGGCAACGTGGTGGATAAACCTCACACCCTACATAGTTATAAATTCTCTCTTACTTTGGAATTTAATCTGAGTGGGTGAGCGTGAGTACCCGTTCATTCATTAGATTACCAAAAGAATAGGAAAAAACACAATTGATTTTGAAAAATAGTGTATTTTTTTGTATTATTTCTGAAATACAAGCAATCTCAACCTTCGATAAATTAAGGAATTTTGCAGTAAAACAGTCAAGAAAAGACCGAGATTTGACTGTTGATTATGATGATAAAATCAACCCTCTTGATTTATCCTAATGGATAAAAGTTAGTAGCTATTGATACAAAAGACCAAATTAGCTTTCATTCTTATAATACTTTTGTTAATATTATTAATGTAACTTAACATTTTTTGATAAAACTACATGATAACCCCCCCAACAATTACCCCGGAAGTGATCCTAGGACAATATTGGCAGTGGCGAGATCAGTCCATTTACTATGTCCGTGCGGGTGAACGTCATCCCCAGCGTCCACCGTTGCTTCTGGTGCATGGGTTTGGGGCTTCTACTGACCACTGGCGGAAAAATATACAAGGGTTACAATCGGATTTTGAGGTCTGGGCAATTGATTTATTAGGGTTTGGTCGGTCTGCAAAACCCCAGGTCGAATATAGTGGACAACTGTGGCGAGATCAACTCCATGACTTCATTACGGAGGTGATTGGTCAACCCGTGATTTTAGCTGGAAATTCTTTAGGAGGGTATGCGTGTTTATGTGTTGCCGCCCAATATCCATCAACGGCAAAAGGGATCATTTTACTCAATAGTGCCGGGCCATTTACGGAGATTGATCCCCGTCCAGAACCGACTTTTTGGCAAAAGGCCATTTCTCAAACGATGCGATCGCTATTTCGCCAAGATTGGGTGAGTTTTTTGATTTTTCAATGGACAAAACGCCGTTCAATTATTCGTAAAACCCTACTGAAAGTCTATCTTGATCCCAATGCAGTTACCGATCAATTAGTCGAAGAAATTTATCTTCCCTCCTGTGATCCTGGTGCAGCGCAGGTGTTTGCCTCAGTATTCAAAAGTCCCCAAGGAGAAAAAGTTGATATATTATTAAATCAGTTAACTGCTCCTCTATTATTAATTTGGGGAGAGGGTGATCCTTGGATGAAATGTCGAGAACGAAGTGGCAAATTTCATCAATATTATCCCCAATTAAAAGAATACTTTCTAAGTGCGGGTCATTGCCCCCATGATGAAGTTCCCGAACAGGTTAATGATATTATTCATTCTTGGGTTTTGGAACGGGTTTAATCGCCTAATTATGGCTTCTCAATCCCTCTTTTTTAGGGGGATGTAGTGAATTCTTTGCCCATGAATTAAATCCTTAAGATGCGATGAATCGCAACAACGGTTTAATAATATTGATATCGGGGATGAAAGCGGGGGTTGAGTTTTTCTTGGACGGGTTCGCCTTGTTTTAAATGTTGTTCAACTATCAGGGGAACATCTTCCGGTGTAACCCGATAATACCAAATTTCATCGGGAATTACTCGCACCGTCGGGCCAATATTACACTGACCCAGACAACCACTGGCTTCCATTGTGACGCCCTCAATATTACAATTTTGGAAAGCCTCCAGAACTTTACTAGACCCTTGGAGTTGGCAAGACTGATGTTGACAAATTAACACACAATGAGGGGGTTGAGTTGGCATAGATAAACATTTAATTTCAATCAAAAACTAACAATTAACTCCATCTACAATTTAACTTAAAACAACTCCAAAAATCAAAGTTAGGGTTTACAACTTCTTTGTGTCTTTGTGTCTTTGTGGTTAAATTAGCGATTAAAGGATAGAATATTGCGCACCCTACAAAAAACTGCTCTAGCAGATGCTAAAGCAGAGATTGACTTACACTATATTTAAACCTGTTGACCTAGAGGGATGCTTCCATCTGAGCAATATCCAAAGTTGTCCTCAACACCGAATCAGGATTTAAACTGATGGAATCTATTCCTAATTCCACTAAGAAACGAGCAAATTCAGGATAGTCACTCGGTGCTTGACCACAAATTCCGATTTTACGATTATATTCTTTAACCGTGTTTCCCACATTCATCATAATTTTGGTATGGGTTTTGGGAAGATAGTCTAATACCGTTTCTTCCACCACAAAAGGAATTAAACCTTGATAGACTTTTCCTTCTTCTCCTTCCGCACAGGAAACCGTAATTTTATCTCCGGTATTTAAGACTTCCGTGGCATTAATTGATCCTACAATTGCCGGGATTCCTAACTCCCTGGCAATAATCGCCGCGTGACAAGTTCTACCCCCAGAATTAGTAATAATGGCACTGGCTTTTTTCATAATCGGAACATTAATATTTTTGGTAGTTTGTCCCAGTTCATAGACCATTTTAATCGCTTAATTGTCTGAGTTGTTGTTCTAAATTAGCATAGGTAATAAAATACCAATAGGCGTAAGCTGTAATTGCCTTGTTTGGTCTGTGGGAAATCGGTATCCCTCTTGCTAAAATAGTCTTAGTTACTTAAAGGAAAGAATAACGACCTATCGGCTTCTGAGAGATATTTTAAGAAACGTTAAGTTTTATTAGGAGGCGCGAATGAAAGTTAAGGAATGTTACAAAACCACGGAAATCTGGGAAAGCAACCAATGTCTGGACGCCATTTGTCCCATTGAGTTCATCCTAGAGTTAATCGGAACAAAATGGTCAATCTCCATCCTGCGGGAGTTATTTCAGGGACACCAACGCACCCATCAATTATTAGAATCGTTACCCGGAATTAGTACCAAAACCCTGACTGTCCGCTTGCGGGAGTTAGAAAAACATGGGTTAATCCTCCGCACAGTTTATGCTGAAATTCCTCCACGGGTAGAATATTGTCTAACCGATAAGGGAAGGGAACTTCAACCGATTTTAGTCGCCTTGAAACAGGTGGGAGAACACTGGTTAAAGGATAGTCACTGTATTTGTCCCCTAGAATTGGGGGTTTAGGGAATTACGAATTACGAATTACGAAAGCAAACTGTTCCCTATTTCCTCCCCCATCACTCATTAACGTAAAATTCTGTAACAATTATTACAAATTTAACCTTTTCTTCGGGATCACAGGTTAGGCTACAGATAGGAAGACAAATTCAACTATCTGATCTCAATAGGAGGTCTGCAAATGGTATCCTCTCCCGTCAGAATTAATCCCGCACCGACTCCAGCCTATATTTGTCCCTACGATCGCACCTGTAGCTATTTAGGACAAGCGGCGGTTGAATTGGATCTTGATGACAATGTGCTGGTGGTATTACAACAACCCCGCAAAGTTGTCACCGTCTCAATTCCAGTCAAACTTGATAACGGTAAAGTTGAGGTTTTAGCCGGACATCGTGTGCAGCATTGCGATGTACTTGGCCCCTATAAAGGAGGTTTACGCTATCATCCTTCGGTGAACTTGGGGGAACTCTCCGCTCTAGCGATGTTAATGACCTGGAAATGTGCTTTATTGGGGATTCCCTACGGGGGTGCTAAAGGTGGCATTGGCTTTGACCCCCACCAATATAGTATTAACGAGTTAGAACGGATCACCCGTCGCTACGCGAGTGAACTGATTAAAGATATTGGGCCAGAAACCGATATTCCCGCCCCCGATGTGGGAACTTCCGCTCGAGAAATGGCTTGGATTATGGATACCTATTCAATGAATATGGGAAGGGCGGTGCTGGGTGTGGTGACTGGAAAACCCCTATCTATTGGTGGGTCGAAAGGACGGGAAATGGCAACCGGACGAGGTGTAATGATTACCGTGCGCGAAGCCTTAGCCGAACAGGGCAAATCCCTCGAAGGTGCAGCGATTGTGATTCAGGGTTTTGGAAAAGTGGGGGCGGCGGCGGCGCAATTGTTTTATGAAGCCGGGGCGACGGTTTTATCGGTTTCTAATGTCCATGGTGGGATCTATTCAGAAAATGGCTTAGATATTCCTGCCCTGCAAGCCTACGCGACTCAGAACAATCATGATATCACGGGATTTCCTGATAGTGAACCGATTAGCAATGCCGAATTATTAACATTAGCTTGTGATGTGTTAATTCCGGCGGCCATGGAAGATCAAATTACCGAAGAAAATGCCGATCAAATTAAGGCTAAAATGATCGCCGAAGCAGCTAATGCCCCGATTACATTATTGGCGGATCAAATGTTAGAAGCCCGGGGAATTATGGTTTTACCCGATATTTTAGCCAATGCGGGCGGCGTGGTCGTCAGTTATTGGGAATGGGTACAAGGTCAATCCTTTGTCTTCTGGGATGAAGAACGGGTGAATCAGGAGATGGAACACCTGATGGTACAAGCCTATACTCGGGTGAGTGAACTAGCGAAACAACGGGGGGTTTCCATGCGATTAGCCGCCTATACTTTAGGCGTTGGTCGAGTGGCTCAAGCCTTAAAAGATCGGGGTTTGTATCCGTAAATTGGGACAGAAAAGAAAAAGAGGAAGTTGGTGAGAGATCCCTAACTTTCTCTGATTCATTAAATAAGAAATCCGATGTTCTCGCGCTCACCAATAATTTCCTGAATTCTATTCGGAGAGGGTTAAGCGATCGCCTATTTAAAAATGACGTTACGGTAAATTTCTGCCATCGGTAATTCTATACCAACAGAATCCAAGGTAACTGACGGTTCCAAACCCTGAAAATCACTCAGTAACCAACCTTGAGATTGTCTACTATAGTGTTCGATAAAGGGTTCATCCTGCTCAATTAACAAATATTTACAAAAGCTGGGATTGTTCGATAAATCCGAAACTTACTTTCGCGGTCATAACTTGCAGTTGTTGGCGAAAGCACTTCAACAATTAGGAGGGGATTCAAAACTTCATCATGGCGATTGCCGTTGAGTTGCGGTTCATCATCAAAGAGCATCATATCTGGATATAAGCCACGTTTATACTCAGGAATCCACAGCCTCAAGTCGCTACTAATAGGTTCAAATAGACTCATAAATTTTACCGCCCACCTACTGAATGGGGATTAAAATAAACCATGAAAGTTAAAAACCAACGACAATCATGGCTTTAAAGTTTATCTCCATTCCCCCTGAAACTGGCAAACCCCCTCAAGGGTTAATTGTAATGATGCACGGTTGGGGGGCAAATGCAGAGGATCTCACCTCCCTGGCTCCGATGTTGCGTTTGACCGACTATCAATTTATCTTTCCCCAAGCCCCCTTTCCCCATCCTCAAGCCCCGATGGGACGGGCTTGGTACGCCTTGGAAACCCCCGAATATGAAGGATTAGCCGAAACCCAACAGCAGGTCAAGGAATGGCTAGAATCCTTAGAAGCGAGTACCGGAGTTCCCCTGTCCCGAACTATTTTAGGGGGATTTTCCCAAGGGGGTGCGATGGCCTTGGATATGGGACGTTATTTTCCTTTAGCGGGTTTAATTATTTTAAGTGGTTATTTGCATTTTTCCCCCGAACCTTTAGACCATGATTTACCCCCGGTATTAATTGTTCATGGAAAACAAGATCCGATTGTTCCCATAGAAGCCGCAGGGCAAGCCAGGACTGCTTTTGAACAGTTGGGGGCAAAAGTTCAGTACCAAGAATTTAATATGGGTCATGAAATTCGACCCGAGGTTTTAGGCTTAATAAGAAGTTTTGTAATAGATTCGATACCACAATCAACCTAATAGCCTTAGTATAGAGATGGGGTGATCCATTCATGGGAACTCCGCAAGTCATAATCAAAGCAAATGCAATTCACGGGAGGTTTAACTCATGGCAACCTTGACTCTATCCTCACCGAATATTCCTACTCTAACGGCCGATGATGTGGCGGAATTGGCTGCTCGTCTGGAAGGAGATGATTATGATAATGCCTTTGAAGGACTCAATGATTGGCATTTGTTACGCGCGATCGCATTTCAACGTCCAGAGCTAGTGGAACCCTATGTTTACTTGCTCGACCTTGAAGCCTATGATGAAGCCTAACTCTTTGATCGTTTTTAGGTTACAACTGGATTAACGAATAGAAATGATTTTGCCTTCCACCTTAAACAAGCATATTCTAATTGGAATTAGTGGGGGCATTGCAGCTTATAAAGTCTGTGAAATTGTTTCAACTTTAGCGAAAGCTGGGGCTGATGTGCGGGCGATTTTGACCGACTCAGCCCAAGAATTTATTACTCCTTTAACCTTTGCGACTCTCTCCCGTCATCGGGCCTATACGGATCAAGAATTCTGGCAACCAACTCACGGCCGTCCCTTACATATTCAGTTAGGGGAATGGGCGGATATTTTTTTGATTGCACCCCTCACCGCTAATACCTTAGCTAAATTAGCTACAGGATTATCGGATAATTTACTCACCAATACGGTTTTAGCCTCTAGTTGTCCGGTGTTACTCGCTCCAGCTATGAATCGAGAAATGTGGAAACAGGTTTCGGTACAACGCAATTGGCAACTTCTGTTAACTGATTCTCGATTTCATGGTATTACTCCCACTACCGGAATTCTCGCCTGTGATCTTCCCGCCACAAACCCAGGCAATTTCTCGACGCCAGGAGCCGGAAGAATGGCTGAACCCAAACAAATATTAGCTCATATTAATTCTTTATTAAATACCAAAGGCAAGCGAGATTTAATTGGAAAAAAAATATTAATTAGTGCGGGTGGAACCCGGGAACATCTTGATCCGGTGCGGTTTATTGGCAACCCGTCAACGGGTAAAATGGGACTGGCTTTAGTACAAGCAGCAATTCACCGAGGAGCCTCAGTCACCTTGGTTCATGGCCTCATGAGTACGGAATTACTGGGAAATTTGCCAGAAGTAGAGTTAGTCTCTGTCACCAGTAGTGAGGAAATGTATCAGGAAATGATCGCCAGATTTCCCCAAGCGGATATAACAGTAATGGCAGCGGCCGTGGGAGATGTGAAACCTGCTATTTATAGTCAGGATAAATTACCCAAAGCTCTTTTACCCAAGGAACTACCATTAGAACCCATTATTGATATTGTAGCAGAACTGGGAAAAATGAAACAACCTCACCAAAAATTAGTCGGATTTGCTGCACAAACCGGGGAAATTTTAACACCTGCTCAAGATAAATTACAGCGAAAAAATTTAGATGCTATTGTCGCAAATCCGATTGATTTAGCTAATGCTGGATTTAGTAGTGAAAACAATCAAGGGATATTATTAAGTCGTCAGGGACAGAAATTAGAAGTTGGAGTTTGTAGCAAGTTACAATTAGCCCATCAGTTATTTGATTTTATAGCAAGGAATAGCTAATAACTAATAACTAATAACTAATAACTGATAGACTGTTTTTTGCGTCAGGAGATGGGAGAGATTAACACAAATTAAAATCCGTGAAATCCTCTTAAATCCGTGATCCTCTTTACTTCCGTTTTTGCGGTTTAGTTTGAACACTAATCGGGCCATTAACAATAGTTTGGCAAGCCAATCTATAGCTATCGGGTTTTTTCTTCAGAATCCGGGCTTCAGCCTCTGTGCGGGGAGGAAGATTATCAATACCTTCGACAATTTCCACAATACAAGTCCCACACTGACCATAACCCCCACAGTTCATCATTTTGCCCGTGAAAGTATATAAATCAATCTGGTTTTCTAGGGCCTTAATTCTTAAATTTGCCCCATCCGCAGCAATGATTTCCTGGTTTTCACTCACGAATCTGATATTACCCATTTTGATGTCCTATTTTCCTAAAATCTTAACCAGTAGAGTTTTGAGCAATTATCAACTAAAGAGGATAATCCGACAGAATATTGCCCGGAAGGTTACTAACAGCTCGTTGCAAGGCAGACAAAGCACGGTTATAACCAATAATGGCATTGAGGAGTCGGTTTTGAGCGCGGGTTAAGTCCGTTTCTTGGTTAATCACTTCTAACTGAGTTCCCACCCCGGCTTGAAACCGTAAACGCGCTAAACGTAAAGCTTCCGTTGCTTCCTCAACCCCCAAACTAGAGGTTTGAATATTATCAAAGTTAGCTTGGAGGTCATAGTAAGCCCGTTCCGCATCCAAACGAATTTGATTCAGTAATTGATTAAAGCGCTCATCCGCGATACCAATATCTAACTCACGCTGTCGGGCTTGAGCTTTAGCAGCACCCCCATCAAAGAAATTCCAAGATAACTGAACTTGAGCATCATAGCCATCGGCCCAGCCCCGCACAGCCCGGTAATCAGGGTTATCATTGATTCTTCCCAAAACGTTGTAAGTCGCCCCCACGGTAACATTTGGACGAGTGGCGGCTAGGGCAGCCCGGCGTAATTGTTGAGCGCGATCGCGTTCAGCTAACTGTTCTTCCAACTCCGCCCGATTTTGATAGGCTTGAACAATCGTTTCTTCCAAGGTTAAATCCCAAGCTCCCGCCAAAGCAATCGGGTCAGCCGCCAATAAATTCGTATTTTCATCAATATTCAGAAGCGCGGCCAGTTCTCGCCGACTTTGAAATTGATTGCGCTGAGAATTAGTCAGATCCTGTTGGTTATTGGCGAGGGTGACACGAGCTTGCAACACTTCAAAACGGGTTCCCACCCCAGCCCGTTCCAAAGCTTCGGCATCCTCTAAACTCTTTTGAGAGTTTCGCACAGCTGCTGCTTGAATTTCCACCGCCGCATCTGCTTCTTGCAAATTGTAATAGGAACGAGCCACATTAAATCGGATTTCTTCTAAGGCCGTTTCTAACCTTAACTCCAGAATCCGTAACTGTTCTTCTGATGCTTTAATTCTAGCCCCCCTCAATCCATTAATTCCCAGGTCGTACTGTAATTGAAAGGAATTATCAAAGGAATAGGTTCCATAGCGGGTCTGAAATTCCCTATCATTCGCCCCGGGAACGTTATTGAACCTATTCACTCGTAGGGTACGGTTGGCTGCACGAACCTGTAAGTCCTCCGCAGCAGACACATTGCGAGAAAAACCGGAACGAAAGACCAAACTCGGATATAAATTTGCTTGGGTTTCCCTGACCGCCGCCAAGCTTTGTTCAACTTGCAGTTGGGCAATACTGGCATTTTCATTATTCCGAATCCCTAAATCAATCGCTTGTTGAAGGGTGACAGGAACCGTTTCCTCAATATTCACCTGTTCCGGTAAGGTGGGGCGATACAAGGGATCACTACTCGGGAGCAGAATCCGGGGAGGATTGGTTTGTAAGGTTCCATTGGGAGTCGGAGGGGGAAAGGGAGTCGTGGGAGGGGTCAGGTCAGGAACCGTTAAAGCGGGTCTACTGACTTGAGCCAGTTGAGTGGGTTGAGATTGCTGAACTCGATTCACAGAATCGGTTAGGGTTGCAGCTTGGGTAGAGGGATTGGGTAATGCAACCTCAATCTCTTGGAGACTATTGTTTTGCGAGGATAGTCTATTGTTCCCTAGGGGATGGGGCAAGTTAAAAACTGGGTTGACCCTAGTTGTTGATGTTGGGGGAGTCTCTGCGGTTGTTGGGTTAGAAACAGCCGGGGTCATCCTCGGTGTTGCTTCAACACCAGTGGATGCCGTTGTCATGGGTGCAGGCTGTTGGGCGGTTTTTGTAGGATTTTGTTTAAAAACTGGCGCGGGTAATTTCGATGGTATCGAAGACTCAGTAACGGATTCCTTTGTCATTAATAGATTATCAATGATCCGACGGCCAGGACTAGAAGCCCTAGACTGAGATTTTGTAGGATTTTGTTTAAAGGTTGAAGTTAGGATTTCTGCGGGTAAAGACGTTTCTGCTTGCTCAGGAGCCGGATACTGAGATTTGGTTGAATTTTGTTGAAAATCCTGCGGTTGAGTTGTATTCGAGTCAGGCAATTTATCCTGAGATGCAATGGGGGAAGGAACTGCTGTTCCTGGCCCCACATTGATTAAGGTGATTGCTCCACTCACTCCCACAGCCATCAAATTACGAAGAACGGACATAAGGCTTCTTTTCTTGTCTACAAGTCCAGAAACAATTTTAGACTAAGGAAGCAATATTCCTAAGTTTTTTGATGTTAGATATCTGATGGGATCGCTCAAACCCAACCGGGTCAAGCCTTGCTCTAGCAGGCAATATGTTCTGCTTCTAAATCTAATAAACGCAGCAGATGAAGATCGCCCCGGGCCACTGCTGCTTGACGTCTACGGTCGAGTAAACGGCATAAATGATCGGCATGAACTTTTGCCAGATTCTCGTCCAGTGGCTTCTCAGATGCGACTAAATGGAGTAAGGCTCCTCCACGGGTTTCCGCCACTTGGCTTTTGTTGGAGGCAATGGCTTTGACTTCGTGCAGAGGATGAGGATGTTGTGGCTCCGTACTTCCGTAGGAAATACCCCGATATTTCAGGGGGTGCGGGGTTTGAGGCACGGGAACATGGCGAGGATAGTGAAGGTGGACGCTTTGACCCCGATATTTGCCTGTTAATTCGCTTTCTACCAGATCAACTGGCGAAAAAGAGGTTTCGTACTGATGACCACGATAGGTTAGTTTCATCTGCTGTTTCTCCTAAGCTTAGTTTTAAAGGGACTGTCTTTGAGACAAATTGTAAATGAATTTTAAATGATCTTTTTATTTCTGTATTTATTGTTACACTTTTTCAGGTTATATCCATAAACTTAACAATTATTTAAGAATGATCTCTCAATTTGCGTTGGGGGAGAGGGTTGATTCTGGTTTAGATCCATGGCTATAAAACTTTTGTTAAGAAAATTATTAAGAAATGTAAAGAGTGTTAATATTGTCTTATACTGAAGTCTTAATCTAACCATCCATGCTAAGTTCCAACTTGCCCGAAGAGTCAGAGCTTCTCAAATCGACCTTAGAACCGCTACTAGAGGATTTTGAATACTGGTTTGAGCGATCGCGCCATCTTTTAGAAACGGAGGAGATGTCCTTTTTGACTCAGCCTCAACAATCTGACCTGTTGAACCGAATTATCCAAGCCCAACAGAAGGTGATAGCGACCAAAACCATGTTTTATGCCACGGGGGGACAAGTTGGAATAGAAATGACCGTATTAATGCCTTGGCATAAACTATTGACAGAATGTTGGCAAGTGGCGACTCGCTTTCGGGTAGAACAGGCTAATCATGTCAAAAATTGAGATGGGAGGCTGAACTCCCCAAAAATTAATCAACTTTTTAAGTAGAAAGGTTCAATCTGTTGATAGAATATATCAAAATCCAGGTAAATGAGAGTTTCAATGACCCACCCCGGATCAAGCTCTAAAATAAAATACCCTTTCTATTAGAAAACGGCTTTAGATTAACCAAATAAACCCTAGCATTAAGGAGATAAAAATGTTACATTTAGTTTACGTCTTAGCTTTTACAATTTTGGCTTTTCTCGCGGTTCGGAATTTAATTCAAAGTCTTTTGACAGTGAGTATGGAATCCCATAAACTTCATGACCCTCGAAACTATGGCGGGTTAAATAATTCAGGACAGACGCGAAAAACCCTACATCCAGAACTACTCGATGAAACGGGAAATTTAATTAATGAACCTTTGTTAGTGATGCGCTCTTTGTCCGTTCAAGATGCGCGAAATCAATTAGATAATTTATATAAATCTTCTCCCGGTTATGGGGATGATATTCATGACGATGAATAAAAAACATTAATCATTAGAAATTCAATAATACTCAAGGTTGACAATTGAATTGATCATTGATTGACAATAACCGATTATTGTTAACCTAGTGTAACTCCTTGAAAACCTACATCATCAGGATGTAGAAATTAGTTTTGATAGACAATTAATCAGCCTGTTTGATGTTCCAGGGGACTCAGCCCCAGTCCCCCATACTCCAATTTTCTGATAGACTAAGCTCAAATATTGATCGTTAACTGTGATTTTCAGTTAAATTAGAAATTATGGGGAACGAATTCCCCATCGGACTGATCCCCGCCAATGAATTTGGGGGCTGGCGTCCTCGGATTTTCGGTCAACAGCTTGCGGTTATATATATGTTGTTAAATAAAAAAGATACATCGATATTGACCTTAACGTTATTGTTATCAATAGCGACGAGTCCCATCGCCTGGGCGACTTCTCGATGGAACTCTAACTCTAGCGTCAATTCTTCCGCGCTTTCAGAGTCGTCCTTGTTGTCTCCCGCACAGGTTAGGAATATTAATATTGTTCCCCCAGTAGGAGAGTTTAAACCCAAACCGGGATCAGATTCTGGGTTAGGGTTGAGTTCTCAACAACAGATTCTATTGAGCCAGATTGATTCGGGTTCACCCCAAACTAACGCGAATAATGATAGCCTAGTTGGGCAATCTTCCCAGATGCAGCCGACGACGGTTCCCGCAACGGAAGGAGAAATCCCGATTTGGTTATGGTGGTTACTCCCTGTGATCCCGTTTTTGGGTTTATGGGTTAATTTACAATTGAAAGCTCAACGTTCTAAGTCCCCAGTCAAAAAACAAGAAGACCCTATTTCTGTTCCCTTATCTACAAAACCCGATGTCACAGGGGAGCAACCTCAGAAAAATTCTACTCAACTGGATTTTAATAGTTTGACAGAACCTCTGAAAACACCATTTTCTCCTAATAGTAATTACCCGTTTATAGAACCTTTAAAAACACCATTTTCTCCAGCAGTTACTACTGTTTCTCTCCCTCGTACTATTATTCAAAAACGGCATCAGACAGAAACGTTTCAACTAGAAAATAATCTACAAACCCAAGGATCATCTATTAGTTTAATAGAATCGGAGAGGGATAATTTAGATTCTGAGATCGCCATTTCCCCGCATGAATTAATCCTATTTGAAAATCAGGTTAAAATCCCACCGGAAGGAGAATTTTTCATCCCAGCAAACTCTCCTGAGCCGGAATTTTATCCTATTAAAAATGGGGGAATTGAAGAAATTTCAGAAGTAGTATTAATCAAGGAAATTGACCCGGATGAAGCTGAAACTGTAATTGCAGAATTTTTGACAACAAAAACACAAATTGAGAATATACCAGTTTCAGAAATAGTAGAATCTGAGCTTGAAATTCAGAATAAATCTATTATTTTGGAATCAGATATTATAAAAATAGAATCAACAGTTGCTGCGGTTGATGATCAATTAACGGAACCGGAAATACCAGTTTCAGAAATAGTAGAATCTGAGCTTGAAATTCAGAATAAATCTGTTATTTTGGAATCGGATATTATAGAAATAGAATCAACAGTTGCTAAAGTTGATGATCGATTAATAGAACCGGAAATACCAGTTTCAGAAATAGTAGAATCTGAGCTTGAAATTCAGAATAAATCTGTTATTTTGGAATCGGATATTATAGAAATAGAATCAACACTTGCTAAAGTTGATGATCAATTAACAGCATTAGAATCTGCCCCCCCCAACCCCCCGTCTACGGGGGGATATGAAGAAATAGAATTAGGAGTATCCCATCAAGATGTTCGCTCAGAAACAGACGTAGCAGCTACTAAATTTAATGTAGGAAAGGAAATAAAATTTGAGCCATCCCTGGCGGATGTAGACCAGGAACTTCCACCATTACCCAATGGATATGGTCAAAGTCAGATTTTCCTATTACCCCGTGACCCAAATTGGGCCTATGCCTATTGGGATATTCCCAATGAACATAAGGAACATCTACGTCACCAAGGAGGAAAACACCTTCTCCTGCGGGTTTATGATGTCACCTCGATTGATATTGATACCCAGCCACCCTTGTCCACCCAGGAATATGAGTGTGATGAGATGGCTAGAGAATGGCATATCCCGATTGCCATGAGTGATCGAGATTATATCGCAGAATTGGGTTATTTAACCGTAGATGGACGTTGGTTAATCTTAGTCAGATCAAATCATATTCATATCCCTCCTGTTTATCCCACAGACTGGGAAAATTACCAATTTATTAATATTCCTTGGGATGAAGACCTCAGAGGAAAAACCTTTTTCAGACTCTAACAAATTCTACAAGATTAATTTTAGATATTAAACAGGCTGTTAGTGAAAACTGACAGCCTATCTAATTTATACTAAATCTTCAATCATCACATCAAATGTTCGTGTTAATTTTTTTTGCATCTTTTATAATTGATATCAAAAATTTAAACCCATCTAAATTTAAAGGACAATTTAACATGATCTCACCACAATTATTAGAAATAGAAAAATCAATCAATAATTTATTCTTAGTTGAAAAACTATGGTTATTAGAAAATATTGCTCGAAAAATACGAGAAAGAGATTGGGAGATTAATCAAAAAGAATCTATTCAAGAAATTACCCTGGAGGATAAACTAAATCAGATGAAAGAATTTTTAGCTACTCCTTGGGAGGGAAAAGAGGAGTTTTTAGAAATTATGACCGAAGTTGATATGGAGTTGAGTTATATTTGAATATAAAAAATACCCAAGTGTCTATGCCTAAGAATCCCCCATCTCAATTATCCTCTAAATATCTTCAGGAAAAACTAACGGGTTCCATCTGGCTGCAAAATAAGAAATACCCTTATTTATTTGAACCCAATGGCACTTGCGAGATATTAAACCACCATCGTTCGGGTGATTACACCATCTCAACCGATGCCCGCTCTATTTTGCTAAATTGGACAAACCCTGCTTTCACTGAAGAATTATTTGTCCTAGCGGATGGGAGTTTTTTCTTGGGTGGGAGTGTGTTGATTCCCAGTAATAAATCACGCAATCATGACTTTCCTTGCTATCCCTTACCTCAGCCCGATCTAAATAACCATCAGTTTGAGATTGATACGGGTAAAATGCCTGATTATGGAAATATAATCCTAGATGGTCGCCAGGTAAGGTTGATTGAGAGTGGTTACTGTGGGAATGTGTTGTCTGACAAACTGCGTGAGTTTGATTCCGAAGAAGCAGCCGAAGAATATTACTATTCCACCATTTGCATTCATGACCCTTACTATACACCAGGTCATATCAATGAACCCATTTACCTAGAATTCTCCGATGACAAGTCCCACAAATTCTATGAAGTCACGGTGAGTGGATTAACGGTCACGTTCCGCTATGGGCGTATTGGTACGACGGGACAAACCGACAACAGTACCTATGGCAGTCCCAGAAAAGCCCTAAATGCTGCCTATAAGAAAATCAATGAAAAGTTGAAAAAAGGCTATGTGCTATTGCCTAAAGGGAAGCCAAGCCCATCCCAATATTCTGGAGCACCTTTACCTACCCAAATAGTAAATGATTCTCCTAACTCTAATCTCAATATTACCCAATTTGTTCGTCCCGCCTGGAAGCCGATTGTGATTGAAGGGGATAGCGATCGCCTAGCTTCCAAGTTTTCCGGTCGTCCCTGGCTGGGAATAGATGAAACCTGGCCCGGTTGCCCCTGTTGCGCCGAGCCCCTGCAACTGTTTTTGCAACTGAATTTGAGTCAATTGCCAGAACCTGTCCGTGAGGAGTTTGGTACAGGTCTATTGCAAATGTTCCACTGTATGTCTGATAAATGTGGGTTCGAGGCAGAAGAAGGAACAATTTATTATGGTAGAGTTCCATTCCTAATTAAAAACGTTAGAATTCGTGTAGTACAACCAGTGGGTATGGGCTCAACTCCACCACTACCGCAAATTGATGGAGAAGATTATGGAACTTATTTACCAGCCAAGACCATCACCGAATGGCTAGAAATTGAAGACTATCCTGACCCTGATGATCTGGTGGAGCTGGTAAGCGGCTGGGAGCGGTTGCAAGAAAATGACTTGTGGGATGCAGTGATGGAGCGTTTGGGTCTGGATGATTTGGATAACTACGATGAGCTATACCCGACGGATGAGAGCGATAAGCTGGGGGGCTACCCGCGCTGGGTTCAGGGTATGGAGTGTCCAGGCTGTCCCGTTTGTCAGGCTCCAATGCGGCAAGTGTTTCAACTAGCTTCGGAGCAAAACCTCAACTATGCGTTTGGTGATCTGGGAATTGCCCATATTCTGCAATGCAAAACCCATAAAGATCAGTTTGCGTTTGTTTGGGCTTGTGGCTAGGGAGGATAGCAGAAGGACTGACTACCAGTAGTAAGCCCTTCAGGGCTTTCTGAGTCCTCAAGGACTCACTACTTTAATGGAAATAATTATAGATTTCTTGAGCTAATTTCGGCCCAATTTCCGAGACTTCTGCTAACTGTTCTGGAGTAGCTATTCTAATATATTCCAGGGAACGAAAATGAGCTAATAATAATTTTTGTCGATGATGTCCTAACCCGGGAATATCATCTAAATGCGATCGCTTCATGCGTTGAGTCCTTTGATTTCGATGAAAACTAACCGCAAACCGGTGAGCTTCATCTCGTAATCTTCTTAATAGTTGAACCCCAGGTTGTTCGGAGTCGGTTTTTAAGGGTAAACTTTCTCCAGGTAAAAAGATTTCCTCCCGTTGTTTGGCTAAACTAACTACGCGAATTTCCTCTAATAAATTCAGTTCTTCTAAAACAGTAACTACCGCCGAAAGTTGACCCTTTCCCCCATCAATCATAATTAAATCCGGTTTATCTGTTGAAGTAGCATAGTCTCGAAAACGGCGCCCAATCACTTCTGCTAAACTGGCAAAATCATCGGAATGTCCGGCGTGAACGGTGGGGTTTTTAATCTTATAATGACGATAGTATTGTTGGGCGGGTAAACCTTGAATAAATACTACCCGGGAGGCGACTGCATCTGACCCTTGAATATGGGAAATATCATAACCTTCAATACGATGGGGAAGATCGGGTAAATCGAGAATTGCTGCTAAATTTTCTAAGGCTAAAGTATTACGATCTCTTAACTTTTGCACCCGTTCTAATTCATATTCCGCATTCCGTTCTACCATCTCAATTAAATCCGCTTTACCTTGACGTTGGGGGGTTAAAATCGTGACTTTTTTTCCCTTGCGATCGCTCAACCAATCTGTTAAAATAGATTCATCTGGTAACTGATATTGAACTAATATTTCATTGGGAATTTCCACCGGATCAACAGATTGATAATGTTCTTCTAAAACCCTCTGTAAAATTAACCCCATTTCCGTTGATTTTAACTCCGGGGGAACTTGGGCGGTAAACCCTAAGCGTCCGACTAATTTTCCGGCGCGAATTTGGAATAACTGCACACAGGATTGTTGAGAATTAGCCGCCAAAGCGATCGCATCACGGGACACACGATCATCGGGTAAAGAAACTTTTTGATCTGCATTTAAAGACTGTAACCCTTGAATTTGATCTCGAATTATCGCCGCCGTTTCAAAGTTTAAGGCTTCCGAGGCTTGTTCCATTTGTTCCGCTAAATGATCAACTAATTCCCCCGATCTTCCCTGAAAAATCATCGCCACTTTCTGCACAATTTTTCGATATTCTTCAGGAGAAATTAATAGTTGACAAACCCCCGGACAGCGACCAATATCATAATTTAAACAAGGACGATCTTTAAATAAAGGTTTAGGTCGTTGACGCAGGGGAAAAATTCGTTTAATTAAATGCAAGGTATTTCTTAATACCCTGGTATCCACATAGGGGCCATAATAACGATCTTTAATATTACCTAAAAGGCGTTTACGGGTAATAAAAATTCGCGGATAATCCTCCGACCAAGTAATACATAAATAGGGATATTTTTTATCATCCTTGAGCAGAACATTAAAATGGGGTTGATGTTGTTTAACTAAATTGGCTTCTAAAGCTAAGGCTTCTGCTTCCGTATCGGTGACAATAAATTCTATCTCGGTAACTTGTTGTACCATTAAATAAATGCGTGGGGTGTGATGATGCTGTTCTCGAAAATAGGAACGTACCCGCGATCGCAATTTTTTAGACTTACCAATATAAAGAATATTATCCTGACCATCTCGCATTAAATACACCCCCGGAACCGGAGGAATATCTCGTAACTGTTTTTCTAAACGTTCAGGATCTTTAATTAGAGGAGAAGTTGTAACAGATGGCATATAATAAATTCTTGGATTGCTTCAATATCTGATTCTATCATTAAGATTAAAAAACTTAATTCAAAAGATAATAAAAATTCCTATTATATTCAAGCCGATCAATGGCAATCTTATTTGGAGGAAGCCATAGAACAAGCCATTCGCCCCGCTAGTATATAAGTTTTAGAAAGAATTACCCAACCCCATTGATCAAGAATTAGCTAAATTATCGGGTGGTAAAGATTGGTTTGATCGGTTATAATTATAAAAACGCTAAATTTAAGGTTTAGGTGTTAATGATGATTCAAGCTCCTCCTTTAATCACAATACCGACGGATACTTGGGTAAAAGCGACCTGGGAAGAATTTTCAGCCCTAGCCGAGAATCCTCAGTATGCTGAGGGTAAGTTTTATTATGATCAAGAATACATGAGGATAGAAGTGGCTCCACTAGGTTCAGCACACGGACACGATAACACAATTCTATCAACGGTAATCTTAGTTTATGCGGCTATTAAAAATATTCGGATTAAAGGATTTACTAACACATCTTTCCGAAAAACAGGAGCCAGAGAAAGTCAGCCAGATATCGGGTTTTATATTGGGGATAACTTACCATTTCCTCCTCGCAATAATTCCCCAATTAATTTAGATGAATTTACCTCCCCCAGCTTAATTGTTGAAATAGCTGCATCATCTTTTGTAGATGATATTGGTCGAAAAAGATTACTCTATGAAAACTTAGGAATCCAAGAATATTGGGTTGTAAACGTTGAAGATAACACAATATTAGCCTTTGCGGTCGAAAACCAAGGGAGTCGATTAATCGAAGAATCCCAAGTTTTACCCGGATTAAAAATAGCCTTAGTGACTGAAGCCCTACAACGTTCCCAAAGCGAAGATGATGGAACAATTACACGCTGGTTAATGGGGACTAAAAACCAGCCGTTTGATTCAAGCAATTCCTGACTTAATGTTCTGTCTGAGTGAAGACGGAAAAGGGACAACCTTTGAGATTTTCCTATTCGTGCAACCCGGTATTTCTTAGTTTTGTCGATAACTGATTGAATTTTTATCGAAAGTGTGAAAAGGAGAGGTGCATACCGATACAATTGGGGCAAGCATTCCATCGTCAATCTCTCATGAATATTCGTACCGTTTCAACTCAACCCTTTAACGACCAAAAACCGGGAACATCCGGCCTACGCAAGTCCGTTCCTGCCTTTCAAAAACCCCATTACCTAGAAAATTTCGTTCAGGCGATTTTTGATACCCAAGAGGGGTATGAAGGCGGAACCCTAATTTTAGGTGGAGATGGTCGCTACTATAACCGCCAAGCCATTCAAATTATCTTAAAAATGGCCGCTGCTAACGGCGTTGGAAAGGTTCTCGTCGGATCTGGGGGCATTGTTTCCACTCCAGCCGCATCTTGTATAATCCGCGAAAATCGAGCCTTTGGGGGGATTATTCTCTCTGCAAGCCATAACCCCGGAGGGCCAGAAGGAGATTTTGGGATCAAGTTCAACGGCAGTAATGGTGGGCCAGCCGTCGAAAAAATCACCGAAGCGATTTATGCCCGTACCCTGGTGATTGACCGCTACAACATCATGGAGGCGGCTGATATTAATTTAGATCAACCCGGAAGTTTTAAACTGGGAACCATGGACGTTGAGGTGCTCGATTCCGTCCAACCCTACAGGTCATTGATGGAATCCTTATTTGATTTTGACCTAATTCAAAAATTATTAACTTCGGGTAAGTTTCGGATGTGTGTGGACTCCATGCACGCGGTAACTGGCCCCTATGCCTGCGCCATTTTTGAAAACCGCTTAGGGGCCACACCCGGAACCGTGGTCAATGGTATTCCCTTAGAGGATTTTGGTGGCGGTCATCCCGATCCTAATTTAGTTTATGCCCATGATTTAGTCGAAATTATGTTCGGGGAAAATGCCCCGGATTTTGGGGCGGCGTCCGATGGAGATGGCGATCGCAATATGATTTTAGGAAATAATTTTTTTGTCACCCCCAGTGATAGTTTAGCCATCATCACCGCCAATGCCCATTTAGTTCCCGGATATAAAGGCGGTTTAGCCGGGGTAGCCCGTTCCATGCCCACTTCCCAAGCGCCTGATCGTGTGGCGGCAAAATTAGGCATAAACTGTTATGAAACCCCTACCGGATGGAAGTTTTTCGGCAATTTATTAGATGCAGGAAAAGCTACATTATGCGGGGAAGAAAGTTTTGGAACCGGATCAAATCATGTTCGGGAAAAAGATGGATTATGGGCGGTATTATTCTGGTTAAATATTTTAGCCGTCCGTCAAGAATCCGTGGAAGATATTGTTCGCAGTCATTGGCAAACCTACGGACGCAATTATTATTCTCGCCATGATTATGAAGAAGTAGAAACAGAAAAAGCCAATCAATTAGTTGATCAATTACAGGCAATTTTACCAAATCTAAAAGGTAAACAATACGGTTCCTATCAAGTCGAATATAGTGATAATTTTAGCTATACCGATCCGGTGGATAATAGTATTAGTAATAATCAGGGGATTCGGATTGGGTTTACCGATGGTTCTCGGATTGTCTTTCGGTTATCAGGGACGGGAACTAAAGGGGCAACCTTACGGGTTTATTTAGAAAGTTATGAACCCGACCCCACTAAACACAATTTAGATCCCCAAGAGGCGCTAGGAGAATTAATTACTATTGCCGATGAAATTGCCCAAATCAAAACCATAACCGGACGTCAACAACCCACTGTTATTACTTAATTGTTTAACCTGTTCCCCCCTGTTCCCTCCCCCCCTAGCCCTGCGTGCACGGGGGGTTAGGGGGCTGTTCCCTGTTCCCTGCTATAACATCTTTATTTTTGTAAAAAGTTAGCGACTACTCTTTATTTTATCAGGTAGTGATCGCTCTTTCTTTACTCTTTTTCACTGGACTTTGAAACAGCCCTGCTGCATAAAAAAGGGGGACTTTGATCCCCCCTATTCCCTTGTTATAGCAGTCGCCACATCTATTAGGACATTCTTGAAAGCTAAAAGCTGCTCACAGTAAGTATTTACCTATAGCGAGATTGCCTATTCCCTATTGCCTCTTGCTATAATGGGAGTTATTATGTCTTCCCAATTTTAAGACACAGAAATAACCTGTTCAACGCTTTCATTTCCCATTCTATCTACCGCGCGAACTGCATAATTTCCTGGGTTAACACGAATAGAAGTAGTATCTTTATTCACCACTTTAACTAACTGCCAACCCGTGGAAAATTGTTGATAAATTGCCCAAGAACGGATATCATTACTATTAGAAGGCATCCAAGAAATCATCCCAGAATTAGTTTCAATTCCGCTAGGAGGTTCCGGGGGTTGATTATCCAACCAAGGCATAATCGGAACTAAAGCTGGAGTGGGATAAACCGCACTTTTGAAAATTTCATTCACTCCCTGACGATTATCTCGAAATATCTTCATACTAAAAAAGATATTTCCTAAAGATAATTGGGGGGCTGTTTGTCGGGAAATTGCGATCTGTCTTTGGATTTCAGAAATAGACCATTCATTTTCAATTCGATAGAGAGCATTTCCGACATAAATATGACGTCTTTGAGGATTATTTTGTAACCACCAATTTAACAAAACGGGGTAACTTTGTTGAGGGGGATCAATTTTCCAATAAAGTTGAGGCGCTAAATAATCCATCCACCCTTGTTCAACCCATAATTTAACATCCGCATATAGAGAAGCATATTGATCTAATCCAACAATTCCTGGAGCTTTTCCAGGGCGATAAATCCCAAAGGGACTAATGCCAAATTTAACATAAGGTTTAATCGCTTTAATCCCTTCATGAATGCGTTTAATCATCAGATTAACATTTTCTCGTCGCCAATCTGATAGCGCTAAATTTCCTCCTGCTGCACGATAAGCATTATAGGTTTGACTATCAGGAAATGGAACCCCACTTTGAGGATAGGGATAGAAATAATCATCTAAATGAACGCCATCAAGATCATAGCGTTGTACCACATCCATAATCACATTATAGGTTTGATCTTGAACTTCCTTTGCTCCCGGTTCCATCCACATTAAATCCCCATATTTATAGGCATATTGAGGGAATTTTGATGCCATGTGATTCGGTGCAAAAGCAGCATTTCCTCTTAATCTTGCCCGATAAGGATTAAACCAAGCGTGGAGTTCAATATTGCGTTTATGGGCTTCTTCAATCGCAAATTGTAGGGGATCATAATAGGGATTTGGGGGGGTTCCTTGGGTTCCTGTTAACCACGCACTCCAAGGTTCTATACTGGAACTATACAAGGCATCTCCATTCGGACGCACTTGCAGAATTAAGGCATTTAAGTTTAATTCTTGCATCCTATTTAGGATAGCAATTAGTTCAAATTTTTGTTGATCAACTGACAAATTTGATTTAGATGGCCAATCAATATTAGCGACGGTTGCTACCCAAACTCCCCTAAATTCTCGTTGATGACTAATCGAGTTTGTCGGATTAATTATTCCCTGAGATAGTAAATTTTCCGATAGTTCTTGTCTGACTGTTGAGATATTAATAGAAGTGGAAAGAACCGGAAATTGAGCTAAGGTTAATCCCAAGAAAATACAACAAAAGCTTAATGCCAAATATCGTTGAAATTTGGTAATTTTTCCAAGTCTAATTTTTTGAATTTGACTTTGAAATGAACGGGTTAAATATTTTAAGGGTTTAATTCGCAAATACCCAAAATAATTCTGCTGTTTAATGGAGTTCCAATTCATGTTTTTTGTTAAAGGATATGACTAATATCAATTATCAGTAAATAGTAATCAGTTATCAGTTGTGAAATCGTTAACAGTGATCATTGATGAGTTAAGTATTAATTTAACTTCTTTCACTGATGACTGATAACTGATAACTGATGACTGATGACTGATGACTGATGACTGATGACTGATGACTGATTAATAGTTTAACTAAGAAGGGGACATCTTACAAGGGAATAATCCCAATAGGGAAAAAATTAATATCTTCCCTAAGTTAATTATGCCCAATTTTAGGTACAATATTTGAGTACAACTTAATCAAGGAAAAAGCATGACTCAGGTTAAAATTGGCATTATTGGTGGCAGTGGGTTGTATAAGATGGAGGCATTTACCGATGTGGAGGAAATGCACATTGATACTCCCTTTGGTCAACCTTCCGATGCTATTTTGGTGGGAACTTTAGAAGGAATGCGCGTGGCATTTCTGGCCAGACATGGACGCACCCATAGATTTTTGCCGACGGAATTACCCTATCGGGCTAATATTTATGCCCTCAAAAGTTTAGGAGTTGAATATATTATTTCTGCTTCGGCGGTGGGTTCATTAAAAGAAGAATTTAAACCTTTAGATTTAGTTGTTCCTGATCAATTTATTGATCGAACTAATCAACGGGTTTCTACTTTTTTTGGGAATGGTGCTGTGGCTCATATTACCTTTGGTGATCCTTTTTGTCCGCAATTATCAAAAGTATTAGGAGAAGCGATCGCTAGTTTAAATTTACCCAATATAGATTATCATTTATCGGGAACTTATGTCTGTATGGAGGGGCCAGCCTTTTCTACCAAAGCCGAATCTAATTTATATCGTAGTTGGGGGGGAACAATTATTGGAATGACCAATTTAACCGAAGCCAAATTAGCCCGGGAAGCGGAAATTGCCTATACAACTTTAGCCTTAGTTACCGATTATGATTGTTGGCATCCAGACCATGATCATGTCACCGTAGAAATGGTAATTCAAAATCTCCATAAAAATGCGGTCAATGCTCAACAAGTCATTCAAGAAACCGTGCGCCGTTTAAAATATCATTTACCAAAATCCCAAGCCCATTCTGCCTTGAAATATGCGATTTTAACCCCCTTAAATCAAATTCCCTCTGATCGCAGACAACAGTTAGAATTATTGTTAAAAAAATATATCTAAACCGAGGGTGGCATCAGCCACCTAAATCTTGATAAAATTCATCTTGTTGCGCTTGGGCGCATCTTTATTAATAACTGAGTCAAAAATAAATTATGCTAAAATCCCCCATTAAAACTCTCAGTTTAGAAGATTTTCTCAAACTTCCAGAAACCAAACCCGCCAGTGAATATATTCAAGGTCAAATTATTCAAAAACCTATACCCCAAGGACATCACAGTACAATTCAGGTTGATCTGACTGAAGCAATTAATTCTGTGGTTAAAAAACAACGAATTGCTAGAGCTTATACAGAACTTCGCTGTGTGTTTGGAGGACGGGCAATTGTCCCTGATATTACGGTATTTGCCTGGGAAAGAATTCCCATTGATGAACAGGGAAAAGTTGCTAATGTTTTTAATATTGTACCCGATTGGATCATTGAAATTCTCTCTCCCGAACAAAACCCAATCAAAGTCACCGGAAAAATCTTACACGCTCTCAATCAGGGGAGTCAAATAGGTTGGTTAATTGATCCAGAAACCGAATCCGTTTTAGTTTATCCGCCCCAACAACAACCCCAATTATTAGAAGAAGAAACTGCTAATTTGCCGACTCCAGAATTAGTTAAAGATTTACAATTAAAAGTCGGAGATATATTTGCATGGTTGAAACATCAATGATATAATTATATAAATTAGTTTCTCTTACCCGCATGATCATGTTAGCCACCTCCCCCACCTACACAATTACTTGGGAAAAGTTGCCAGATGATTTTTTGCTACCCGATGACCCTGTGGATAATATCAATCAACCCGCCCTGGCTGCGGCCCTAACCGAAAGTTTGCAACTGGCCGGAAAACTGCCAGAAACAGCCCTCACCCCAACAAACTACGGTATTTGTGCCACTATCAATGGCAAAATGGCCGTAAAAGCCCCAGACTGGGCCTATATTCCCCAGATTTCCGTGAGTCGGGGGGAAGTGGTTCGCAGTTATACCCCGCAACTCCAGGGAGAAATTCCCGCCTTGGTCTTAGAATTTTTGTCCGATACCGATGGGGGAGAATATTCAGTTAAAGAAACCTATCCCCCTGGGAAATTCTTCTTCTATGAACAGATTTTGCAAGTCCCCAATTATGGGATTTTTGAACCCAACTCAGGGAGCTTAGAATTGTATCGTTTCGGTGACATCCAAAGGTATAGACTGGAATCGGCCAATGAGCAGGGCTGGTTTTGGATACCGGAAATGCAGCTGTTTCTAGGAGCCTGGCAAGGAACTCGCGAAAACCGTCAGGGCCATTGGTTGCGCTGGTGGGATGAACAGGGTAATTTGCTATTGTGGGGTACAGAAAAGGTTGAACAGGAACGTCAACGGGCCGAGCAGGAATATCAACGGGCCGAGCAGGAATATCAACGGGCAGAAAGATTAAAAGCCCAACTACGCGCGGCTGGAATTGAGCCTGTAGAATAGGACAAAATATAAACTGTTAATTGCTACTCCCAGAAGGTTTTATGATTAGGACAGGTAAATCAAAATCATGCTTGAACACCTCAAGAGGATAAAGGGCCGATGCTCTATTTAGCGGAAGTACAAAAGCAGAGTAACAAATTTGGTCTAGGAGGCGGGAGGACGGAACTCAAGCTATTGGCTTGTCAGCGAGGTGAAAACAATTGGAGTGCCGTATCCGGGGATGAGGTCGTTCTCGCTGAAGATGCAACTAATTTCAAGGATGGAACTTTAGTTTTAGTCGATCTAAATACGGGTAAACAGGTACAGCGCATTCAAGAAGCTGCACGCCAACTGGTGGGAATTCTCCAGGATTTTTCTCGCTTGCAAGAAAAATTCAAAACCCAACAGGAAGAAATCGAACAGTGGAAAGAGTCTTTGACTTACCAAAGTCAGGAATTAAATCGTCGGGAAATGGAAATGGAAGCCCGACGGGAACAAATGGAACAACTGGAGGGAGAATTAGAGCGACTAGAACAGCAGCGTCAAGAAATTGATCGCTCTAAGGATGAAAGTAAACGTCTGCGTTCTGAAATTGACCAAGCCCGTCAAGATATTGAAACCACTAGAGCCGCATTACAACAGCAACGACAACAGCTTGAAGAACAACAGGCCAGCTTAAAGTCGTCTCCCTCCTTAAATACGGAACAGTCGGCACTCTTGGGGAATTTACTGAATCAACTGTCTAACCCCATTTCGATTTCGCCCCTACAAACACAACTGGATCGCTCCCGGGAACAGGTGGCTATTGCTCTGAATGGGCTAGAACAACATCGCCAACGTTTACGGTCACAACGTTTAGAAGCAGAACAACTTCAACAAACCGTAGATAGTACAACCACAGACATTGAACAGCAATGGCAACAATGGCAACAAGCTCAGGATACTTTAACCCAAAACCGAGCGGAGTTAGTCGGTGAACAACAGTTACTTCAAACCAAACAGGACTATGCCCAAACCTTAAAAACCCTGATCCAAAACCGTCAAACCCTATTAGAACAGTTACAAAATTTAGCCTCCCGTCAATCTGAAAGTGATCAGGTTACTGTCAGTGTCAAGGTAGATGTTCAAGCCTTAGAAGCGATGTCATTGGAACAATTAGAAACCGAAGTTAAACAACTGGAAAAAGAGTGGGATCGCTGGTTTCGGATGGTGAGAGAACAGGAGGAGGAACTCAAATACAAGCTCGAAGATATTAAGGAAATCCAGGAAAAACTCAAAACCATCAGTGATTCCGAACGGGAAAATTTACAAACGGAATTAACCGATGAACAAGACGCCTATCAAATGCTGAATGAAACCTTAGTGGGTCAGCGTCGTACCCTCAAAGAACGGGAGGAACATAAAACCCAATATCAAGCGGTTTTACTCCGTCGCCAAGGTCTGCCACCCGTGACCTCTGGAGGGGCTGCTGATTTCAAATTGGTGATTGCCACTTTAGAAACCCAACAACAGGAACAAAAACAACAACTCCAAATCTTGGAAACCGAAATTCAACAAATCAGTTCGGGCTTTGAACAACGGCAAACCGATCTTAATACTCGTATCAACAACACCGAACAAACCCGCCAACAGTTAGAAACGACTGAACAAAGTTGGATCGAACAGCAACGGATGGTAGCAGAACTTTGGGGCCGGATCAGTTTATATCAGGAAATGTTACAACCAGTTCAAGATTCCTGGAATCAAGTTCGCCAACAGTTAGAACAAACCACAACTGAATTAAATCAATTGCTTGAAATCTCCCAGAATCAAACCCAGACAACGGAACAGTTACGGCAAGTTTTATCAGTTATCAGTTAACAGTCATCAGTTATCAGTGTAAGAGTTATCAGTGTAAGAGTCATCAGTAAAGAGTTCATTGTCAATAGTCGTGGGCTAAAAACTGATAACTACTAACTGCTAACTATTAACTGTTAACTGTTAACTGTTAACTGTTAACTGATGACTGATAACTTTTAACTGATGACTGATGACTGATTATTCTTCTTCCTCAAAGCCTGATTCTGCTGTTAAATCTGAGGTTTGATTCTGGGTTTCCGGGTCAACGGGAATACAGATGAAGTTATCATCCTGAGTATAAATCAGGTTTTGTTGACGGAGTTTCCCCATCAGCCGGGTTACAGTAACCCGTGTAGTCCCGATCGCACTACCAATTTGAGAATGAGTTAATGACCAAGGGAGACGATAACCCTTAAACCCATCTTCCCTGTCACCACTGGTATAATACTCGCCGTGTTCTTCAATCAGTAAGGTCAAAAATCCTAGAAGTCGGTCAATGGTACGTCGTTGACCCAATATACTTAACCACAGTAATTTCCGTTGATGTTGATACCGGAAAGCATCGAGGACTTCCCGACGAAAATGGGGCCAGTTATCCAAGTCATGCCAATACATCCATAAAATCGTTGTATCATCGGCGTGGCTATAGGCTTGCAGGCTAAAGGGCGACTGGGCAATTAATTCAAAGGGTTGACCCGCACCGACAAAACCCAAAAAGGCTTGGTCTAATTTGCGATTACGCGGTCTGGATTTGGGTTTACTCTCGGCATATTTTAGTTCGGCGCTACCCACTAACCGGACGGTACCCCGTTGCACTAAATAAAGTAACCCCGGACGGGCTGGAATCCGCTCATCTTTACTGAAACTTCGACAACGGTAATGTTCCTGCGCCCAGTCAGTAATCCGTTGCCAAGTTAAAAACGGTCGGTTAGAATCGGTCGGAATCGGGGAAGACTGCATCATTAGATCGGCTCATTAAAATTTTTCAATCACAATCAAAGGCAGGAGGAATATTAAGACACCTAAGTAGGTGGGCGAGAATATCCCACCATCCCAGTGTGGCTGAAAGCCATTTACAGCAAGGGTTTACCCTATCTACATAGTTAGGTTTAATTACGCCTACCTACTTAGAGGTTGAACAGTGTGTTTTAGACTTGAAGTATATGGGCTTAAGACATCTTAACCAATGTAGCAAAAAACACATCCCTTTGGGAATCAATAATCAATTCTTTTCAAAAATAAATTTCAAAAAATTTTGGTAATGCCTTAACCCAATCTACTGATAATATCAGATTTGAACAACTTGCCAATGGAGTTTGATCAGTCATGCTAACTCTAGCAGGAAGGTTAGGGGCACAACTGGGAAGAACCTTGGGTTGTTTAGGAATTAATACGGCTGACTCTCAGGAAATTCCCGTAAATCGGATTAAAAATCAAACTGGCGTAATCTATGGATCGGCGATCGCCCTGAAATTAGCTTCCCGTTTGCATCAATCCCCTTTGGATCTGGCCACGTCCATCGGTCTGAAGTTCCAAACCCTCAACGCAGAATTAGGTAAATTCCCGCCGGATGTCACAATTCAGGTATTACCTTCGGGGATGTTGCAGTTTGAGTTCACCGATCTCGGAATTGCCGCTTGGTTAGAACAAATGATCCGATATCCCTGGGTATCCACTCCAATTCAGGATCGGCAAATTCTGCCCGATCTATTTGGGATTCAATATAGTCATGCTCGCTGTTGTTCCTTATTGCGTCTGGGCGATCGCGATCAGTTAATTACCTTAGAAGCATCTAACCTAATTTCTACATTACCCTTAAAAATTAGTCCCCATTCTCCCCCAATTCCCTGGTTAAATCCCCAGGAAAAACTACAATTTACCCAAAGTTATGAATATCAGCTACTAACCGAATCTGTGAATCTGGTTGATATTCTATTCTGTTCTGCTAGTCCTCAAAAATGGCTCAAAATTGCCGATCAATTTAGCCAAAGTTTTCAACAATTTTATCGTTATTGTCAAATCTGGGGAGAAGTCAAACAAGGCAAAACTGAGTTAGCTCAAGCTAGACTAGGTTTGGTTTTTATTACCCAATTTCTCCTTAAAATTTTATTAGAAGAAAAACTAGGAATTATGGCTCCCCTAGACCTCTAGTAAGCTCTTTAGGGCTAACAAAAATTTATATCTACCTGAACTAAATCAATTTAATTCACTAAAAAATCCGTCAGAATTTCATCCGGTTCATCTTGATCATTATCATCGGCTAAAAGTTGGGAAAAAGTAGAACTAGGGGAAATAGAAAGTTCAGGGATAACTATTTTTTCCAATGCGACTATTTTGGCTTCTAATTTAGCAACTTTATTTAATAATGGTTTTAAAGATTCGACTTTTTCCTGTAAATTCAATAATTCTTTTTGGAGATTAAAATATTCCAAATCAATTGAATGACTACTCAAAAATACTCTGGTTTTATCTAAATACTGACCAATCGCTTCTTGAATTAATTCTTCTAAGGAATGTCCAGTTTCTAGGGATAATTGATTGAGTTGTTCAGCCCATTCTGAAGAAACAGTTATTTCTATTTTTGTATTATCTAAGCTCATCTTTTTTCCCCCTTGGAGACTCCCGCTATATCGGTAAGTTGTTGTTTATTTAAACTGTGATTATAGCATTACCTTTGTTTTTAAGTTTACGTCCCCATTTAATAGACAACTGTCCTTCATTTAAAATGAATTAACGGGTTGTGCCCAGATATAGTTACAATAGGGGCAGTATATTGTTGATTATTTTTACCCTTTATTGACAACCTGAACGATGCAACCGACCGATCCGACAAAATTTACAGATAAAGCCTGGGAAGCCGTGGTTAAATCCCAGGATGTGGCGCGTCGTTTTCAAAATCAGAATTTAGAAGTCGAACATCTGATCACCGCCCTACTGGAACAAAATGGACTCGCCACTAACCTCATGAGTCGGGCGGGAGTCGATACGGATATTTTTGGCCAACAGTTGGAAGCCTTCACCAAACGTCAACCCCGAGTTGGACGCATTGAACATTTATATTTGGGACAAAGCCTTGATATCCTATTAGATAAGGCAGAAGAAGCTCGTCAAACCCTACAAGATGGTTTTATCTCCATAGAACATTTAATCCTGGCTTTCTCAGAAGATGACCGCATTGGTCGTAAACTCTTAGCCGGAGAACAACCTACCAGTCAACGCCCCGGACGTCCGGGTTATGATCGCCCATCAAGTGCTCCCTCCATACGTCCCAAATTAGAGGAGGCGATTAAAGCGATTCGAGGTAGTTCAAAAGTCGAAACCCAAAGCCCAGAAACCAGTTATGAAGCCTTAAAAAAATATGGTAAAGACTTAACAGAACTCGCTAAAGCTGGAAAACTTGATCCGGTGATCGGTCGGGATGAAGAAGTCCGTCGGGTGGTCAGTTGTTTATCTCGCAGAACTAAAAATAATCCGGTTTTAATTGGCGAACCAGGAGTAGGAAAAACCGCCATTGCGGAAGGTTTAGCTCAAAGAATTGTGAACGGAGATGTGCCAGAATCCTTAAAAAATCGCCAGTTAATTTCCCTAGATATGGGTAGTTTAATTGCCGGGGCAAAATATCGGGGAGAATTTGAAGAAAGACTGCGATCGGTATTAAGAGAAGTCACCCATTCCGAAGGGCAAATTGTATTATTTATTGATGAATTGCATACCGTTGTCGGGGCGGGTTCCGGGGGCGGTTCGTCAGGAATGGATGCGAGTAATTTATTAAAACCAATGTTAGCCCGGGGAGAATTGCGTTGTATTGGCGCTTCAACCGTTGACGAATATCGTAAACATATTGAAAAAGATCCCGCCTTAGAAAGACGGTTTCAACAAGTTTATGTCGATCAACCTTCTCCTGAAGATACCATATCAATTTTAAGAGGATTAAAAGATCGTTATGAACGCCATCATGGGGTAAAAATTACTGATAGTGCTTTGGTAGCCGCGGCAATGTTATCAAGTCGTTATATTAGCGATCGCTTTTTACCAGATAAAGCCATTGATGTTGTCGATGAAGCCGCCGCCCAATTAAAAATGGAAATAACTTCTAAACCCGTTGAATTAGAACAAATTGATCGGCGGGTAATGCAGTTAGAAATGGAAAAATTATCCATAGAAGGAGAAAGTTTAGGAACGGGAGAAAGTAACCGCCGAAATGATGGCGGGGTAGCCCTTCGTTTAGGCAGAATTAAGGAAGAAATAGAGAGTTTAAAAACCAAACAGGAAAAACTCGCCTCCCAATGGCAAGGGGAAAAACACCTATTAGATAGTATTAATAAACTCAAGGAAGATGAAGAAGAATTAAGGGTACAAATTGAACAGGCAGAAAGGGCCTATGATTTAAACAAAGCCGCCCAATTAAAGTATGGTCAATTGGAAGTTTTACATCAAGAACGGGAAGGCAAAGAAGCGGAATTAGTTAAGTTACAATCTCAAGGTTCTTCGATGTTGCGCGAGGAGGTTACAGAAGCCGATATCGCGGGGATTATTGCTAAATGGACTGGTATACCTGTTAACCGTTTATTGGAGTCAGAACGGCAAAAATTATTGCGCTTAGAGAGTCATTTACATCAACGGGTAATCGGGCAACAGGAGGCAGTGGCGGCCGTTTCTGCTGCTATTAGAAGGGCGCGGGCGGGGATGAAAGATCCCGGTCGTCCGATTGGATCTTTCCTGTTTATGGGGCCAACGGGGGTGGGAAAAACCGAGTTGGCGAAGGCGTTAGCAGAGTTTTTATTTGATAGTGAGGAGTCGATTATTCGGATTGATATGTCTGAATATATGGAAAAACACGCGGTTTCCCGGTTGGTGGGGGCACCTCCGGGTTATGTGGGTTATGACGAGGGCGGTCAACTATCGGAAGCGGTGCGACGTCATCCCTATTCGGTGATTTTATTTGATGAAGTCGAAAAAGCCCATCCCGATGTGTTTAATATTTTATTACAAGTATTAGATGATGGCCGAATTACCGACTCCCAAGGAAGGACGGTTGATTTTAGAAATACCGTAATTGTAATGACCAGTAATATTGGGGGGGAACATATTTTAGATGTGGCGGGGGATGAGTCCCGTTATGGGGAAATGGAGAAGCGAGTTATGACGGCTTTGCGATCGCATTTTCGCCCCGAATTTTTAAATCGGGTGGATGATATTATTCTATTCCATCCGTTAAGTAAAGGGGAATTACGGTATATTGTGACGATTCAAGTTAAACGGATTCAAAGGTTATTATCGGATCAGAAAATATCCATTGAATTATCGCCTACAACCTTAGACTATTTAGCTGATATTGGTTATGATCCTGTGTATGGAGCTAGACCATTAAAACGAGCAATTCAACGGGAATTAGAAAACCATATTGCTAATTTATTATTAGAACAAAAATTCATAACGGGAGATACAATTTATGTGGATAATGTAGATGACAAATTAGTGTTTAATCATCAACCTTTGATTCCTAAACCGAAAGAAGAACCGTTAATTATGAATGTTCAACCGTTGCGAAAAAACACATCTGACCCATTAGAAATGGACGTTAAACCCGTGATATTAAACACTTCTAAAACAGCAGAGGGGGATGATATTATTACCGTTGAAACGGTGAAAGATGAATAGGTCTTGATAAGTAGTTACACAAAATAAATTACCTAGTTGAGAGAGGGAACAGCCCCCCAAACCCCCCGTGTACAGGGGGCTAGGGGGGGAGGGAACAGGGTGGAGGATGTGTAATTAATTTTGTTTAGGTACTTAGAATAGTAAGAAACATTTGGTGCACCGTCTCTTGCTATTCAACTGAGCTATAATAAAAACAGGAAATTTTAATCCCTATCACTCATTATGGTTGATATTACTATCGCTATTCCTACCTATAATGGCGCGACCCGTTTACCTGCGGTTTTAGAAAAATTGCGATCGCAAACCGGAACAGAACAGATCAACTGGGAAATCTTAATTGTTGATAATAATAGCACAGATCATACCGCAGAATTAGTTAAAAATTATCAACATAATTGGTTAGATAATGTTCCTTTAAAATACTGTTTAGAAACAGAACAAGGGGCAGCTTTCGCCCGAAAAAGAGCAATTAAAGAGTCGGAATCTTTGTTGATTGGCTTCTTAGATGATGATACTATTCCTGACTTAGATTGGGTGGAAAAAGCCTATAATTTTGCTCAAGAACATTCTCAAGCTGGCGCATTTGGAAGTCAAATCCATGGGGTTTATGAAGTAGAAACCCCGACTAATTTTAATCGGATTTCTGGTTTTTTTGCTATTACTGAACGGGGAGATAATCCCCATTTATATGAACCCAATCTGAAGATGTTACCGCCTTCTGCTGGGTTGGTGGTGCGTCGTCAAGTTTGGGTCGAAAATGTACCGGAAAAAACATTTTTAACTGGACGTTCTAGTCAATCTATTTTGAATAGTGAAGATTTAGAAGCGATCATGTATATTCAAAATGCTGGGTGGGAAATTTGGTATAATTCAGAAATGCACCTCTATCATCAAATTCCCAAACAACGATTAGAAAGGGAGTATTTATTATTTTTGATGCGGAGTACGGGGTTAGCACGGCATCATATTCGGATGTTACGGTTAAAACCTTGGCAACGGCCGTTATTATTTCCCATAGGGTTAGCCAATGATATTAGAAAAGCGATCGCTTATTATCTGAAACATCGAAAAGAATTAAAAACTGATGTGGTGACAGCCTGTGAACTGGAATTTTTAAAAAGTAGTGTGACCAGTCCTTTTTATTTGTGGAAAACATCTTATTTGAAAAAATCATGATCGATTTTACAGTTGTTATTCCCACCTATAATGGTGCTAGTCGTGTTCTCGATGTTTTAGAAAAATTGCGATTGCAAACCGGAACAGAAAATATCACTTGGGAAATTATTGTTGTTGATAATAATAGTAATGATCAAACGGCTGATGTAGTTCAGAATATGATCATATCTTGGCAAGAAATTTTTCCGCTAAAGTATGTATTTGAAGCCCAACAGGGTGCAGCTTTTGCCCGACAACGGGGACTAGAGGAAGCTCAGGGGGAGTTAATTGGGTTTCTGGATGATGATAACTGGCCGGATGAAAATTGGGTAGCCCAAGCCCATGATTTTGCACAGGTTTATCCCCAAGCGGGTGCTTATGGCGGACAAATTCATGGGGTTTATGAAGTGCAACCCCCAGAAAATTTTAAGGCAATTGAGGGATTTTTAGCTATTCGAGAACGGGGGCCAGAACCAAACCGTTATCAACCACAGGTGTTAAGCTTACCCCCAGGAGCAGCAATGGTGGTTAGAAAGCAGGTGTGGAGTGAAGTTGTACCCAAGCAACCTCAAATGAGTGGGAAGTTGCCAGGGGGAAAAATGGTGCAAGGGGATGATTGGGAACCGTTGATGTATTTATATAAAGCGGGTTGGGAAATTTGGTATAATCCATCTATGCACACTTACCATCAGATTCCGGCTTGGCGACTCAAACGGGATTATTTATTATCTTTGATTCATGGGTCGTGTTTGTCTTTTTGTCCCTTGCGAATGATCGGTGCTAAATTCCATGAAAAGCCTATTATTTTGGTGCGAACTGTATTCGGAAATAGTTACAATGCTATTCGGCATTATTTGAAATATCAGGGTCAGTTTAAAACCGATTTAATTGCTGAGTGTGAAATGCAGATTTATTTAAGCCGGATTAGGAGTGTTTTTTATTTTTTGAATAGACAGTTTAAAAAATAAAATCAAAATCAATTAAAAACAATTGAATATGGCAAATAAATTATGGTTTTAATTTCTGTTGTTATTCCTGTATACAATGGGGCAAAAACAATTCAACAAACAATTAATTCAGTTTTAAATCAAACTTTTAAAGACTGGGAATTAATTATTATTGATGATGGATCTCAAGACTCAACAGTTAAGATAATTAGGGAAATAGAAGATTCACGAATTAGAATATTTTCTTACGATAATGGAGGGTTATCTCTTAGCCGAAATCGAGGTATTCATCATGCTCAAGGTGAATATATTACTTTTCTAGATGCTGATGACTTATGGACTTCTGATAAATTAGAAGCGCAGTTTCAAGCATTAGAAGAACATCCAGAAGCTGCTGTTGCCTATAGTTGGACAGACTATATCGATCAGTCAAGCCAATTTTTGCATTCTGGCAGACATATTACAATGAATGGCGATGTTTATCAACATTTATTAGTAAATAATTTTTTAGAAAATGGTTCTAACCCGTTAATTCGTAAACAAGCGTTAAATCAAGTTGGAGGATTTGACAGTTCCATTAACTCAGTAGCCGATTGGGATATGTGGGTTAGGCTTGCAGCACTTTATCAATTTGTAGCGGTTCCACTCCCTCAGATTTTATATCGTGTTTCTACTCATTCAATGTCCTCTCAAATTAAAAATCAAGAAAGAGAATGTTTAAAAGTTATTGAAAAAGCTTTTGAACAAGCACCTGAGTCTTTACAGTCTTTAAAACGAAAGACTTTAGCACAACTATATAAATATCTAATGTGGAAAATTTTTCAGCAGCAGCCGAATCCTAAGCAATGTTTGATTTTAATGGAATATCTTATTAATTATTCTACCCATGAGCCTGAATGGAAAAAAGAAATAAAATTCATCTTTATCATGTTTATAAAAAGTTTAACAACCTTAATTTTACCTTCTAGGTTTTCTCAAAAAATTCTTAAAAAAGATTAGTTATATTAAGAAGTTAATCAACTATTTTGGGTCGAAAAAACATGAGTATTATTTTAATAGTTACACTCATAATAATTTTGGGTTTTAATAATAATTCTGGTTTGTATTTGCAATATTGCCATAAACAGTAGGCAGCTATTCCAGTATTCTGCTGTGAAGGAGAATCTTCAATAGCTTTAAAAGTAAGATATTTATAAAGATTTGATAAACTTAAACATTTTAAATTTTGTTGAGATTCAGGAGCAGATTTAAAAGCTTTTTCAATGACTTTTAAACATTCTCTTTCTTGATTTTTAATTTGAGAGGACATTGAACGAGCAGAAACACGATATAAAATCTGAGGGAGTGGAACCGCTACAAATTGATAAAGTGCTGCAAGCCTAACCCACATATCCCAATCGGCTACTGAGTTAATGGAACTGTCAAATCCTCCAACTTGATTTAACGCTTGTTTACGAATTAACGGGTTAGAACCATTTTCTAAAAAATTATTTACTAATAAATGTTGATAAACATTCCCATTAATTGTAATATGTCTGCCAGAATGCAAAAATTGGCTTGACTGATCGATATAGTCTGTCCAACTATAGGCAACAGCAGCCTCTGGATGTTCTTCTAATGCTTGAAACTGCGCTTCTAATTTGTCTGGAGTCCACAAATCATCGGCATCCATAAAAGAAATATATTCCCCAGTTGCTTCTGTAATACCACGATTTCGACTTGATGCTAAACCTGCATTAGAGTAAGATAAGATCCGCAAACGAGGATCTTGAATAGAAGACAAAACTTCTAATGTTGCATCCTGAGAACCATCGTTAATCACAATTAATTCAAAATCTTGCCAAGTTTGTTTCAAAACAGAATAAATTGTTTCTTGAATAGTTTTTTCAGCATTGTAAGCTGGAATAATTACAGAGATTAAGGGCATTTATAATCTCACTCCTGATCATTAATTTCGCTTTTAGGCAAAAAAGCTAACATAATTTAGACCCCCGTAGGGAAAACCGAATCAAATTTGTAGGGGGATTACGTTTATCGGGGTTAGGCGATCGCTCACAATTATAAACAACAACCATGATTTTATACATACTCTAACATCACTATGACTGTACTCGAACAGGGAACAATTACAATCCATACGGAGAATATCTTCCCGATTATCAAAAAATCCCTCTATACAGACCATGAAGTCTTCCTGCGGGAATTGGTTTCCAACGCCGTTGACGCCATCGCTAAACTGAATATGGTGTCCCGGTCTGGGGAATATTCCGGGGATGCGGGCGAACCCGAAATCAGCATCACCCTCGATAAAGACAACAAAACCCTCTCCATCACCGATAATGGCATCGGGATGACCGCCGAGGAAGTCAAAAAATATATTAACCAAGTCGCCTTTTCCAGCGCCGAAGAATTCATCGAAAAATATCAGGCCAACTCTGACCAATCTATCATCGGTCATTTTGGTTTAGGGTTTTACTCCTCCTTCATGGTCGCCCGTCAAGTCGAAATTGATACCCTGTCGTACAAAGAGGGTTCCCAAGCGGTTCACTGGACGTGCGATGGTTCTCCGGTATTCAAATTGGAAGACTCTGGCCGCATCCAACGGGGAACTACTATCACCCTGACTTTGATGGATGAGGAAATCGAATATACCGAACCCTCCCGCATCCGTCAATTAATTAAAACCTATTGTGATTTTATGCCCGTCCCGATTAAGTTGGACGGCGAAATTATCAACCGCCAAATAGCACCCTGGCGGGAATCTCCTAATAATTTAACCCAAGAAGATTATTTAGAGCTCTATCGCTATCTCTATCCCTTCCAAGAAGAACCCCTATTATGGGTACATCTGAATACGGATTATCCTTTTATTGTGAATGGGATTCTTTATTTTCCCAAACTCAAACCCGATGTGGATGTCACCCAGGGCAATATTAAACTGTTCTGTAATCAAGTCTTTGTTAGTGACCACTGCGAAGATATTATCCCGAAATTCTTGATGCCATTACGGGGGGTAATTGATAGTACGGATATTCCTTTAAATATTTCCCGCAGTGCTTTACAAAGTAATCGCACTGTCCGTAAAATTGCCGATTATGTGGCGAAAAAAGTCGCTGACCGCCTGAAAGAATTATATCGGGATAACCGCAAAGAATATATCCGTTGTTGGCAAGATATTGGTACATTTGTTAAGTTTGGTTCCCTCAACGATGATAAGTTTAAAAAACAGGTTGAGGATATTCTGATTTGTCGTACCACCTATACCCCAGAATCTGTTAATAACGAGGAAAAAGCCGTTGATGTCCAGGTGCAAACTGAAGGCGGCGATGTGTGGCAAGATGTTGCTTCCCAAACCCCTGAAAATACCGACGAAAAAGGTCGTTACTATACAACCTTAAGCGAATATCTCGAACGCAATAAAGAACGCCATGAAAATCGGGTATTTTATTGTACCGATGAAACAACTCAAGCCACTTATATCCAGTTACATACCAGTCAAGGATTAGAAGTTTTATTCTTCGATTCCTTTATTGATAGTCATTTTATTAGTTTCCTAGAACGGGAACACACTGATGTTAAGTTTGCCCGGGTGGATGCGGAACTAGATGACAATTTAATTGCTAAGGATAATAGTCCTGAAATTGTTGATCCGAAAACCAATAAAACCCGTAGTGAAATCATTAAAGACCTGTTTACCGCAGCTTTAAACAAGCCTAAATTAACGATTCGGACTGAATCCTTGAAATCCGAGAATACCCCGCCCGCGATGGTATTATTGCCGGAATTTATGCGACGTTTACAGGATATGACAGCTCTGATGCAGCAACAAAAAGTTGAATTTCCAGAGGAACATATTCTGTTAATTAATATTGCCCATCCGTTGATTCAGAATTTAGTGAATTTGAGTCAAGGGGCGATTATTCAAGAAGGTGGGGATTCTCCTTCGACGGAATTAGCGAATATGATTTGTCATCATGTCTATGACTTGGCTTTAATTGCTCAAAAAGGCTTTGATGCTGAAGGAATGAAGGACTTTGTAGAACGTTCTAACCAAGTATTAACGCGGTTAACAACCCACTGAGATGACGGTAAAAAACGCTAGTAGGGGTAATTCATGAATTACCCCTACATATAGGGTTACATCCCCAAATTTGCGGAAGTCCTGAAAGAGTAAAAAGTTAGCGATCGCAGCCTGATATAGCAGGGAACAGCCCCCCAAACCCCCCGTGCACGGGGGGCTAGGGGGGAAAACACTTTACCGTCTGGGTTCCAAGATCCGTCTGGTGTCTTAACTGCCTTGGCGGTTGCTATAAAATCAAGAGCGATCGCTTGCTTTTTACAAAAATTTTGAATTTAAAATGATAATTAAAGCTGAAATTTAAGTTGGTTAAAAAGATCAGCATTAAGTCGAGCGCATTGCCATATTAGCAGAATTACCATCTTGGAAAGAGAAGGTTGCGATCGCATCTCCGTAGGAAACCGCAGTCTCAGGCGCGAGAAAGCTTCTGGGATCGTCCACCTTAACTTCCATTGCGATCTTTTGGATCGAATTGGAAAACTGCTGATTCCAGTATGTCTCAAACTCTTGCACCTGATGAAATTAGAGATTTGACATATTCTATTTAGAAGAACGAACTAATAAAAAACTCGCAATTCCAATTCCTAAAAATGTCGGTAACCAAGCTGCAAAAAAGGGAGTCATAATTTCTTTTTGACCTAATGCTCCGGTAATAAAAGACAGTAAATAATATCCGAAAATCACGATTACACTAATCCCAAAACTGGTTGCTCGACTGGTACTTTGGGGTCTACTTCCTAATGCAACACCCAATAATGCAAAGACAATACAGGAAAAAGGGAGAGCATATTTTTGTTGAATTCTAACTTGAGTTTTAACAATTTTTTGTTGATCTCCACTCAATTTCATTAACTTTAAATAATCTCGAGCTTGAGCAATATTCATCTCATCAAACCCTCGTTTCCGTGACGCTAAATCTAGGGGAGTACGAGAAAGTTGAATCTGTTTATGATCAAAACGAACAATATTACGATAAGAGCCATCGGGATTGACAATATAAACCGTACCATTAAAGAAATCCCAAGTATTAGCAGAAAAATTCCAATTAGCAGATTTTGAAGAAATAATTTGAGTTAATTCCGGTTGGGAAAGATCTAAGATAGTCACCTCTAACATTTTACCTTTGTCAAATCTTTGGGCATAAAATAACCGCACTAAACGACTAAATTTTTTATCAGTTCCTTCTATTTTAATTTTCTCATATTCGGGATAAAAAATATTATCTTCTTGAACAGGAAGGTTGCCTTCATTTAATGCCTGTTCATAGGTGACAGATGCTTTATAATTAGCCGCCGGAACAATTACCTCATTAAACCAAAAGGTTAAACCCGTGATCATTAAACTAAAAATCAATGTTGGTACTAATAGCCGATATATACTAATTCCACAACTTTTCAGGGCAATTAATTCACTATCACTCGATAAACGACCATAGACCATTAAGGTACTTAAAATCATCGCCATGGGAAAGGCTAAAACGATGAATTCTGGCATTTTTAAAAGAAAAACCTCAACCGCAATCCCCACGGCTAAACCCGACTCCGCCACCTGTCTAACCAAGTCAAAAACCGTTCCTACAGTTAACGCAACGGAACTAAATAATCCCACTCCAAACACAAAGGGCGGAACTAATTCTTGGATTAAATATCGATCTAAAATTGAAAGATAGGGCGGGAGAAATTTACCAGAAATAAAAGACTGATCAAAAGTAATTTTCATATAGCAATTCTAAATAGGTTGTACCATTTTAATACTGACATGAAAAAGCCAGAAGTTAGACCCTTGTTCCCTCCCCCCCTAGCCCCCCCGTGCACGGGGGGTTTGGGGGGGCTGTTCCGGTGTTCCCTTTTGATCATGAATTTTAAACACAACTCAAATAGGATTGCTATAGTTGAAAACTGTCACCTAAATAATACTGCCGCACGAGGGGATTATTATAGAGTTCTTCAGCAGTTCCCGATGCAAAAATTTGTCCATCTCGCATAATATAAGCTCGGTCTGTAATAGCTAAAGTTTCCCTAACATTATGATCCGTAATCAAAATTCCCATATTTCGAGTGCGTAACTGAGCGACAATTTCTTGAATTTCAGAAACTGCAATCGGGTCAACACCAGCAAAGGGTTCATCTAAGAGTAAAAACTGAGGTAATTCTAACCCCGCCGCTAAAGCCCTGGCCAGTTCCGTCCGTCGTCGTTCTCCCCCAGAAACCTGATAACCTAAAGTTGATGCTACTTTTTCTAAGCGAAATTCCCTTAGTAAAGTATGCAGACGTTTTTGCCACAAATGACGCGGAACATGGGTTTGTTGCAACACCAATAAAATATTATCCTTGACAGTCAGATGTCGAAAAATACTCGCCTGTTGCGTTAGATAACCAATTCCTAACCGGGCGCGTTGATGAATCGGTAAATGGGTAATATCAATTTCATTCAGATAAACATTCCCTTGGGTCGGTTTTTCTAGTCCCGTAGCAATATAAAAGGTTGTAGTTTTACCAGCACCATTTGGCCCCAATAATCCCACAATTTCCCCTTGAGAAACCGATAAATTAACCCGACTAACAACGGTACGTTTCCGGTAGGATTTGTGAATATTCTCCAGCACTATTTTCATAACCAGATTTGTTAGAAATTATTTAAGGATTACGCGGTGCTGAAGGCGCGCTTAATGGGTTTTTAAAAGCAGGTTTAGGATTAAAAGGTTCAACTGTTGCGTTTTTCGGGCTGGCACTCTCATCGGGTACTAAATACATAGATTCGACCTGTCCTCCCCCTTGCGGTAAGGCGATAAACCGTCCTTCATCAATTAAATAGGTGACGGTTTCCCCGCGAATTGTATTCCCTTCTTGCAAAACAAATACATTTCCACTGAGAATAATTCGACGTTCTCGACTAAAATATTGGGCTTGGGCTGCGGTGGCCTGAATACTGCGGGCGGGATAGTTAATTTGAACATTGCCCCTAGCGGTGACAATTCCCGTTTGAGCATCGGCTTCTTGAATATCGGAGCGCACGGTCATCGCCCTCCCGACGGCGTTTTTGGCTGCTGGGGGGGCTTGGGCATAACTAGCCGCAGAACTGACTACACTATCTGTAAGGAAACTACTAACTAGGGCAATGGGTAACAGGAGTGTCAACCCCAAGGGAAGGGTGATTGAATTTAACAGTTTGGCAATCAGCATTATGATGTTGGAAACTCTAAAATGTTGACTGGGCGGTGCAATTGAGTCGTAGACATTGAAATTGACACCTTATAGTCGGTGTGTCCATTGTACTCTATCCGCTTCATGACACTTACTCAAACCTACTCAAATACTTAAAATGCTGAATATATAGCAAAAGGCAATATAGATCGCCCTTAAACCAACTCTACATCACACGCACTCTATTAATGCCAAATCTACGAGGGTGATCGCTCTTTTTCAAGGTAAATAACTCAAGGTAAATAAGATGACAGGCCCACACAAAACTGGACAGTATCTACTGATTAGAAATATTTATGATTTGATTCATAGAATCTTCTAAATGTTTTAATAAAGTATCGACATCTTTTCCAACTTGTTGAAAACATTCTGGGGGAGTAGGATTAGATTCAAAATAAATTAATCTGACATGATCAAAACCAATTCCAATGATTAATACCTCTTTTTCCGGTTGATACCCGTCTACAATTCCGACAATTTCTTTTAAGCGATTTTCAACATTTTGATTCAGTTGTTCAATAGTTGATTTCGGACAGGCGACAAAGTGGGGGGTAGGTTTGAGATCAATTCCGAGGGTATTGGGTTCTTCTCCCCATTGTAGGTGTAAACCCCAAGTTAAGGCGGCGAATTCCTGACGGTTATCTTTCACAAACCGATCCAACTGACTTTGCCAACTTTGCTGTCCTAAACCGGGTTGAGTGCTATCAGGTTTAATCATTTTTCGACGACTGTTTTTCACTGAGATCCTATTTTAACCCATTATGGGTCAATTCTATCAAATTCTATAGATCTAAGTCGATCTACTGATCAAAACTAGAATAACTGTAATAAAAGTCATGAATTTACTCAGTATTTTCAATGAGTACAGGATGTAATCAATAACTGAGTATCCTTAAAAATACGGTATTTTTTAAATTTGATGTATATTAAATTACTTTTATAAATCAATAATTTGGATAAAAAAATCTAAATTTGAGAAACTTTTTGCCTCAATAAATCGTCTTCGTTGTTTAGTGCATTAATTTCAGGATCAGGGTTTAAACAGCTTTTAAATCTACTAAATTTTTAATCAGATTAAATTAAATATTTTCCTGATTAATTGAAAATATCCTGAAAAATAGTATAGCTATTGCGAGTCTTTGCGAGGAAAATTAGATTATGAGTCTCGACACTTTTGATTCTGGAAATTTGTTTTTCAGTCCGACCCAAATTATTCCTAATCCTCAAACCTTATCTTTTGGTTTAGGGGTTAATCTTCCCATGGGTAGAAGTTTTACAAATATTACTCCGACTGAAACTAATTTTATTCCTACCAATAATTCTGATTTAATTATTGGTACTGCATTTCAGGATAATATTTTTGCTCTGGGGGGAAATGATACTATTTATGGTTTAGAAGGGAATGATATTTTAGGAGGAAACCAACAAGCTGATCTAATTTTTGGTAATCTAGGAAATGATAGTATTTATGCTGGTCAAGATGACGATACTTTAGCGGGAGGTCAAGATGATGATCTGATTTTTGGTGATGTAGGAAATGATTTTATTTTGGGCGATCGCGGTGCAGATACATTATTTGGAAATCAGAATAACGATATTATTTATGGGGGAAAAGAGGATGATTTAGTCGCCGGAGGTGAAGGAGATGATCAATTATTTGGTGATTTTGGGGATGATATTCTCCATGGAGATTTTGGTGCTGATACGGTAACGGGTGGAGATGGTAATGATCTATTTTATATTGGCAAAACGATGGGAGAATTTGCTATTAATGATGCTGATATTATCACAGATTTTACTTTAAATCAAGATACTATTGGATTATTAGCAGATCTGACATTCTTGGCTTTAAATATTACTCAAGGTACTGGAGAATATGCTAATGATACGATTATTCAGGATAAAAATTCTAGTGAATATTTAGCAATTCTCAAAAATGTAAATAGTAATAGTCTCAATTCTGATAATTTTGTTTTTGACGGTTTTGATCCAACACCCGATCCAACCTCTGTACCGACTCCAATACCAACACCCGATCCCACACCAATACCAACCTCTGTACCGACTCCAATACCAACACCCGATCCCACACCAGTTCCAACACCCGATCCGACACCAGTTCCAACACCCGATCCGACACCAGTTCCAACACCAGTACCGACTCCAATACCAACTCCAATACCAACTCCAATACCAACCTCTGTACCGACACCAGTTCCAACACCAGTACCTCTTAGTGTTTTAGGGTTTAGTTCTGCTAATTTTAGTGTTAATGAAAATGGCACACTTATTAACACTATTACCATTAATAGAACGGGAGAAAGTAGTGGTTTAGTGACGGCACAAATCACCCCAACGGATGGAACTGCAACGGCAATTTTAGATTATACTAATACTCCCGTAACTGTGACTTTTGCAGATGGAGATATTACTCCAAAAACTGTAATAATTCCGGTCATTGATGATACGATATTTGAACCGACGGAAACCGTTAATTTAGCATTAACTATTACCGCCGGAACTGCAACGGTCGGAACTCAAAACACAGCTATATTGCAAATTGTTGATAATGATCCGAGTGATAATCTCCTGTTAAATAGTGCAACCTATTTAGGAACTACTGGAAATGATAGTGGTGCATCGGTTGAAATTTCCCCGGTTGATAATAATATTATTATTGCTGGTAATTTTAACGGTGTGGGAGCAATTCAACGATTACAAAATGGCAATACTGCCTCCTTATCCAATACACCATTAGGCGGTATTGTTAATGATTTAGATGTGGATCGAGATAGTGGGGAAATTGTAGCAGTTGGGGATTTTGGAATTAAGGTTTATAACCCTACAGCTAATACAGTTTTATGGTCACAACCGGGAACTTTTAATCGAGTTGCGATCGCCAATGATGGTACAGTTGCCACTTTAAATAATAGTACCGATACTATTATTTTATGGAATGGAACCGGAACTCAATTAACTAGCACAACCTTAACCGGAACCAATGTCAATCCCGCGGATATCACTATTGATCCTACCACAAAACAAGTCTTTGTTACCGGGTATAATCAAGTTACCAGTCTTTTACAAACTCCTTTCTTACGAGGGTTTGATTCTGCCTTGAATTCCTTATGGAAAACTTGGGATTTCAGTGCAACGGAAGTCACCGGACAAAACTTAAGGGCAGATACCCGGGGAGAACGTATTACTATTGGTAAAGATGGCGGACTTTATTTATTAGGAAAAACCGATGGAGGAAATAACGTTTTTCAACGCAATGGTCAAAACATTACTCAAACTTTAGCAACCTTAGTTAATGTGGATTCTTTTAATAATTTCTCTGGCGCTGGTGCAGGATCTTTCACATTTCACGCCAAAATTAATCCTAATACTGGAATAGTTGATCAGGGTCAATTTATTGTCACCCGCACTAGCACTGGGGCGAATAGTTTTACTCCCAATTCGATTACGGCTGACGAATTTGGTAATATATATATAGGAGGATCTTCGGCTTTCCAATTACAAAATCGTCCTGGTAAAACGATTAATAGTCAACCCGTTGGTGCTTATACCTTGGGAGAAATGGCAGTATTAGGATTATCTGCAGATTATACTATCAGAAAATTCTGGACTCCGTTAACCCAAACTGGTGACGTAGATGGTGCTAAAGGCAGTGTGAATGGTTTTGCAGTTGCGAAGGGTCAAGCGGTGATTTTGGGAACAGTAACCCAACCATCTGTTACAATAACAACTAACGCGATTAATCCTAATCCATTAGGAGGAAATGATGCTTATTTAGCCACTTGGTCGGTTTAGGAAATCATTGATCACTCGCTAGGTTTCTAACCGTTATCTTTGATTGAGAAACCTAGTTTCTTAGATCTGCGTCGATCAGTTTAAATACCCTCTGATGATGCGCTAGAAGCGCAACAACGGGTTTTTTAGTATAACCTGTAAATTATCCCTGCACTTATTATGTTAAAACGTTTGACAATTGCCAGATCTTTGCGCCGTCGTTGGTTATATCCGGTTATTTCAATAACTCTTAGCCTGAGTATTGTATTGAGTTCGACGGTCGCAACTTTGGCAATTCCTTTACCAGAATTAATTTTTAGAGGAATTCAAGTCATCCAATTATCGAATTTATCTGCACGTCAGGAAATTGCGATCGGGGAACAAATTAATCAAGAATTACTCTCAAAACAAGTTAAATTATTTCGTAATCAAGAGGCTCAAAGCTATATTAATCAAATTGGTCAACGTCTAGTCCAAGCCAGCGATCGCCCGAATATTCCCTATACTTTTCAAGTAATTGATGATAGTAGTGTCAATGCTTTTGCTACTATGGGCGGGTTTGTTTATGTTAATACCGGGTTAATTGCCGCTGCTAGTAATGAAGCAGAATTAGCGAGTGTAATGGCCCATGAAATCGGACATATTGCCGGACGTCATGCGATTAAACAAATGCGCCAAGCAGCTGTGGCTGCGGGGGTGGCTACGGCTGTGGGTGCGGATCAGAATAAATTAGTCCAAATTGGGGTGGAATTAGCCTTAAACCGCCCTAAAAGCCGTGAAGCTGAATATGAAGCCGATCGCATGGGTTTAGCTACCCTAGCCCGGGCGGGTTATGCTCCACGAGGCGCCGTTGATTTTATGGCTAAACTGTTAAAAAGTGGTTCTCCGCCAACAATTCTCAGCACTCACCCCGCTACAGGCGATCGCATTTCCGCCATGCAACGACTTCTTGATCCAAGTCAGGTTAATTCAGGTGATGGGTTAGACAGTAATTCCTATCGCGCCACCGTTGAACGAATTTTATCTTAATTTCAACGAATTAATCGAAACTTTACGCGCCTTGAATCGAAGTTCAGGGCGCTTTTGATTGCTATGGATAGACAAAATTCAATCAATATGTTAAGTTAACCTATCAAGTATAGTCAGTCAGCCTAATCCACTCTTTTTTAATGAGTTAGGAGCGGGGGAACCATCTTTAGGGGCTTATCTTCGATTGTTTGTGATTGTCGAGAAGGACATCTCTCAGTCCTAGCCCGTCAGCTAACCCCGTCGGCTGTGAGAGAAGACTGTTGATCGGCAAAGTTTTTACCATTGCCCTCACCGGAATTCTAAGTACATCAGACTCTGTTATTAATACTCAATCCTTGAGGGTTGAATACGAGAATCAAACCCACTTGCAAAGGTGTGTGAGGGTCATGGAAATGGCTAGTTTTTTTGGTTTGCTAATTTTCGGTAATCACAGATATTATATATAACCCATCCTAAAATTCAACGAATTCGGGGATTAACAAACATTAATCTACCCTTGAATTTTGTATTATTCCCATTTGATGCTGACTATGAACCCTGCGATTTTAGTTCTCCTGCAAGTTTTAATCGTGATTGGATTATCCCGATTAATGGGATTATTCTGTCGTCAAATTAAACAACCATTAGTGATTGGAGAAATTATTGCTGGAATTATGTTGGGGCCATCATTATTAGGGTTAATTGCTCCTAATGTGATGACGGCTTTATTTCCTGCCGAAACTTTGCCCTACTTGAATATTTTATCACAAATTGGACTGATTTTCTTCATGTTTTTAATTGGGTTGGAACTAAACCCTAAATATTTAAGTGGGCAACTAGAAAAGGCAGTTTTAATTTCTCATGTTAGTATTGTAGTTCCCTTTGCATTAGGAATTTCGACCGCATTAATTCTATATCCAATTGTTTCTAATAATGGCGTTTCCTTCACAGCATTTGCTTTATTTTTAGGTTCGGCTTTATCAATTACCGCTTTTCCAGTTTTAGCCCGAATTATAACAGAAAATAATTTACAAGTAACTCGTTTAGGAACGTTGGCTTTAACTTGCGCCGCCGTTGATGATGTGACTGCATGGTGTTTATTAGCCTTAGCGATCGCCGTTACCCGAACTAACAGTATATCGGGGGCATTTCCCACAATTATTGCCTCAATTCTGTATATTATTTTAATGGCAACCGCCGGACGGTGGTTATTAAGAAAACTCTCGATCCATTATCAACGCACAGGGCGACTTACCCAATGGGTTTTAGCTTGGATTTATATGGGAGTGGTGGCTTCTGCATTAATTACCGAATTGATCGGAATTCACTTGATTTTTGGAGCCTTTTTAGTATTAGAAAAATCTAAAGATAATCTGGATAAAATTGTATTAAGTGGCAAATTCAAAGAGCCAGAAATGATCTTATCAGGAATTTCAAATCCGTTATTATTTTGTTCATCATATCTATCCCCAGATCCCAATCAATTAACACTCACAGGAGAATTTAAAGAAAAAATATTTATGGGTAAAATACAGGATAAAACCTTATCAAAGCCGATCAATTTTACCGCAAAAATAAACTCTGTTTCCTCCTCAAAAAAACCAATTCATTAATCACTAAAAATTAGTGCTATTTTGGCAAATATGTGATACCATTAAAACAATTAATTAATTTTCGGGTATTTGTTTGTTTTCAACTCCTATTATCAATAGAAACCATGGATTCTTTTATTGCTGGAATTATTTTTGTTGGGGCGATTATTTCAATCATGGGGGAATGGTTACACCTCACTATTGCAGCGTTTTTAGGGGCTCTCCTCCTGATTTTTTTCCATGTAATGACTTTAACCGAGGCTGTTAATTATATCAGTCGAAGTTATGCAACTTTAGCTTTATTTTTTGGCGTGATGGTTTTAGTTCGTGCCTTTGAACCGACTAAAATTTTTGATTATTTAGCCGTTAAAATGATTTTGATGGCTAAGGGAGAAGGGAAAAGGTTATTGTTAGGAATAGTAGCGTTAACCACTCCCATTTGTGCCGTATTACCCAACGCTACAACCGTGATGTTATTAGCGCCTTTAATTCCTCCTATTGCTCAGGATATAGGGATTGATTTTGTCCCCTTATTAATTTTAATGGTATTCATTGCTAATAGTTCAGGATTATTAACCTTAGTAGGAGATCCTGCCACATTTATTGTCGGAGATGCGATTAATATTAGCTTTGTTGAATACCTACAACGCTTGAGTATAGGGGGAGCATTGGCGGTGGTGAGTGTAGTGATTTTATTACCAATTTTATTCCGTAAAACCTGGAATACAAAATTTGAACATTTAGAAGATTTACCCCATCCTAAAATTAATCATCCTCGGATTCTAGCACTGGGAAGTTTAATTATGGTCTTTGTTTTAACTTTTTTTGTAATTGGAGAAACCTTACCCGTTCCTATTTCTCCGGCGGCGGTGGCTTTATTAGGGGCAGCTTTAGCCTTAATGTTAGCTCATCATAGTAAAATTGATACCGTTAATAATATTTTGCGGGATTTAGACTGGAGTACCTTAATTTTCTTTATGTCAATTTTTGTTTTAATTGGAGGACTAGAAAAAACTGGAGTGATTAGCAATTTATCGGGACTTCTAGCGGTGATTTTAGGAAAAAATATCGCTCTAGGTTCAATTTTATTATTAGTAACAGTAGGGATTATTTCTAGTGTTGTGCCTAATATTCCCTTAGTTGTGGCGATGGTTCCCCTATTAAAACAATATTTAGTTAATGTGGGATTTGTCGGTGCAGAAGTGCTTGACCCGGCTTTTAACGGACAGTTTCCCCCGGAAGTATTACCGCTATTTTATGCAATGATGTTTGGGGCAACCTTGGGCGGAAATGGCACATTGGTGGGAGCTTCTTCTAATATTGTCGCCGCCGGAATTTCCGAACTACATGGGCGCACTATTTCCTTTAAAACCTTTCTTCATTATGGGATTCCAGTCATGGCTGTGCAAATATTCGTGGCGATGTTATATGTTACCTTTGCCTTCCTAATTTAAACCGGGGTGATAACAGGAATTTCTTCTTTTATCCAATCTAAAACCGCATAAACTTCTAAGGGCTTTTGGCGACCTTTGACTTTAATTTCACCTAAACTTTTAAGAAAAATACCATGATGTTCTGCAATAGCGTTAGCAGTTAATTCATTAATTAAAATGGTATATTCAGGATATTCCTTAGTTAAGGTTTCCAAACGCGCCGCCACATTTACTGCATCTCCAATTACCGTATATAATATGCGAATATCGGTAAATAAAACCGAGACCCAACATTATTACAAACCCCAATAAAATCTTATTATTTTTTTTGATTGTTCCCATGTATTGATCTTCTGGAATTACTGTTCCGATGAACCAATGTAATTGATTACCCGCCAATAGATGTTATCCGTTTGTTCTTTATAAAGCGCGATATTAGAGTCAATTCCATGGGTATTGGTAGAGCGATAAACATAGACAGTCCAAGCCGCTTGACCTAGGGTTTTCAGTGCATCTCGATACCAAGGACAACCCGGGGTATACCAATTCGGTTCTTCAATTTGGGTGGTTTTAATTAATTGCAGTTTTTGGCCGATTAATTCATACTGATCTGTTGTTTTAATCGCTAATTTTCTTTCTTCATCCCATTGACGAAAATGCAGTTTAAACGTATTTTGCTTTTCAAAAGCTGTTGTCACCCGTTGAGCGCCGACATAATCCCCATGAGGATAGGCAATATGACTGAAATCCGGTAATTTATTAAACCGAGGTGTTCCGGTGGGAAAGTTTAAAAGTAGATGCTTTATCTGCAAAATGTCAGAAATTATGCCCAATTCCAAATAAATATGTAGAATTTTTCTGACGCAGTTATGAATTTTTATAAGAATAGCACAACCAGAGTATAATAGGAATTAGAGTTTGGAAAATAATATGTCAATTCCCCCTAGTAGGAAGCAGACATTCATAAAATTGATCGGGATTATTTTTTGTATAGCAACCATTGTAGCTATCCTGGTGACAAGGGCAGATTTTGCTATTTCAACCAGCAATATCTTATCGAAGGAAACAACAGCAAAAACTGCTGAAACCCAGGCAATATCTGTGACTTTTCAATCTAATCTCGATCAACCATTACCCACTCCTAACAGTCAGGGAAATCAAGTCATCGACTTACAAACTCAATTGAAAAAACGAGGATATTACCCTGGTGCATTAGATGGAGTTTATGGAGAAGGGACACAAGAGGCTGTTTATAATTTGCAGGTCAGTATGGGCTTAGAGGCAACGGGAACAGTTGATCCTCAAACTTGGCAATACCTCCAGCCCAATGATAGCACTAGGGCTGAGGCTACTTCCACCATCGGGTTAACTACTTCCTCTGTTGGTTTGTCCCCCGACCTGCAAACGATTGTAGATCGAAATCAGCTAATTGTTGCTATTTTAGGAATTGATAGTCCTCCATTTTTTGTCAAAAATAAACATGGTAATTTAATCGGGTTAGATATTAAAATAGCCCAAGATTTAGCCACGGCTTTAGGTGTTTCTCTCAAAATTGATCGCACGGCTAAAACCTTTAATGATGTCGTGGATATTGTCAATTCTCAAAAAGCCGATTTAGGGATTTCTAAACTAAGTCAGACTTTGGCCAGAGCCAAAATGGTTTCTTTTTCCCGTCCCTATTTAACCTTAAGGCATGGTCTATTAATCAATCGTTTACAATTAGCAAAAGCGTCAAAAGGGAAAGATATGGTTGATTTTTTAAAGAATTTTGAAGGAAAAATTGGAGTGATTCAAGGATCATCCTATGTGGGATTTACCAAAGAGAAATTTCCCCAAGCTAAAATTGTTGAATTTACGACTTGGGAGGATGTAATTAAAGCCGCAATCAATGGTGATGTTTTAGCAGCTTATCGGGATGAATTGGAAGTAAAAAAAATTATTCTGAATCAACCTAATATAGCATTAAATTTTAAAACGGTTGCCCTCTCAGATAGTTACGATCCGATTGCAATTGCCCTTCCTTGGTCAAGTGGGCATCTTTTACAATTTGTTAATCTCTACCTAGACTTGAACAAAATCAACTATACCGTTGATAGTCTCATCGAAGAATATTCTCATATCTTTGGAAAAACCGGACAACCCAAACCACAATAAATATTATCCTGAAAATGCTGAAAAAATATTTTAATTTTGCTCAATTATTCAAAATATTGCGTCATCCCTTGGCGATTGTTCCAGGAATTGTATTAGGGCTATATTTTGGCATATTCCAAAAAGAAATAGCCACTTTTTTAACGCCCTTTGGCAATTTGTATTTAGCCTTATTAAAAATGTGTGTTTTGCCGATATTATTCTCGGCGACAACCATGAGTGTTGGGCGGTTAATTAGTAGTCAAGACACTGAGAAATATATCAAACGCATTCTGCTGGTTTTTTCTCTTGGACTATTAGCCTCTAGCGTCATCGGTATGACCATAGCTGTCGTGACTAATCCAGGGGGAAATTTAGATGAATCAACTTTAACAGCTTTAGGGGTAATTGTTAATTCATCAGAACTAGATTTAGAAGTTTCTTTGAGCAGTGATAACCCTAAACCAGAAGAAACTTCTATGTTAATCTCTTTTTTATTCAACTTAGTTCCTGACAATATTTTTTCAGCTTTGAGCGATGGTAATACCCTAAAAATTTTGTTTTTTTCAATTATTTTTGGCATCGCTTTAGGGTCGGTAAAAGAATCATCATCTTCTAGCTTTTTTCAGCTTCTTGATACTATTTATAAAAGTTCAAAACAATTAATTGATTGGCTGATTCTGCTCTTACCTTTTGGCTTATTTTGTCTATTAGCCAGCCAAATTGCTAAAACCGGGTTTGGAATTGTTCTGGCTATGGGTGATTTTGTGGGAGTGGTGATTTTAGCCTATGCCTTAATCTATTGTCTCAGTACCTTAGTGGTTGCTAAACAAGCTAAGACTTCCTTCAAAAATGTCTGTATAGCTTTAAAAGAACCGACCATATTAGCCCTAGCAACCCGAAGTAGTTTTTCCTGTTTACCCTCCTCTATTTCCTCCTTAACTGAGAGCTTAAAATTTGATCTGCAAACGGTTGATTTAGTCACTCCCTTAGCGATTACAATTTGTCGATTTGGTTCCGTTACCTATTTTGCCATATCTTCGGTTTTTATTGCCCAGTTGTATAATACATCCTTGGGTTTATCTAGTTTTTTAATTATTATTATTGCCTCGATTTTTGCGGGGATGGCAACGTCAGGGACAACGGGGGTTTTAACTCTAACTCTATTAGATTTAGTCCTAAAACCCTTGGGATTACCCTTGGAAGCGGTGTTAGTCCTGTTAATTGCCATTGACCCGATTATTGACCCTTTCCGAACTTTGTGTATTGTTCATACTGCGATCGCATCAACTTCGGTTATTGCCGATCCTAGAATTTTAGTTGAATATCCAGTATCAGACCAAAGAGAAATGGTCTAAATTGCAGAATATCCCCAAGCTAAATCTAAAGTAATTTCGGCCATAATTTTCATCGGATCAACCCAAATCAAAGGCAGATCTGTTAAATAATCAAAACCTACAGAAAGTTCCGTACATCCAGCAATCACTAATTCTGCTCCTTGATCTGCTAACCAATAAGTCGCATTAACTAAGATTTCTAAAGCCGGGGCAGAAACTTGAATTCCTGTGGCTTTAATGCCCCAAATTGGATGATAAATGGCATTCATAATCTGGTTTTGGACTTCAGAATTTAAGTCAGGTTGAATATAATTTAGTCCTAATGCGGTTAAACTCTGGTGATAAAGTTGGGTTTTGAGTGTTCCTGTGGTTGCTAAAACCCCAATATTTTGATATTGCGGATAATTGGTTTTAATGAATATACTTGTAGACTGCATCCAATGAATCCAAGGAATATTTAATTGAGGTTGAACTTGATCATAAAAAGCATGGGAAGTATTACAAGGAATCACTAAAAAATCAGCCCCGGCGGTTTGTAAAATTTTGCCATATTTAACTAACCAAGGGGTGCAATTTTCCACCTCTCCAATAATACTTTGAGTCCGGTCAGGAATATCCGTAGCATTAATTAAAAACCAAACGGGATACTCTTGATCACAACAGGCTCCTCGCCCTTGATTTATAGCAATTAAGTGACGCTCTAATTCAATATGAGCTAAAGGCCCTAACCCCCCAATAATTCCCGGAATTGCTTGTTGTTTGATTAGCTGGTTCATGGATTAAATAGTCACATTTTATGATCAAATCTAATCCGAATAGGATTAAACCGGAAAAATACAAAATTTGTAACTTCTTAAAAACCCAAAAACCCTCCGATCCAACAGCAAGAGGATTGATAGAATTGATGGCTAAATCCCTCACTAAGATTGACGTGGAAGTTAAGGTTAATTTTCCCAGAACATTAATTATTTTCAGCGATCGCTTTTGTTAAATCAATAATTACATCATACCGAAAATCATCGGCTAATTGAGTTAATAATTTACCAATCGACTCTTGAGAAAGTGGAATCTTTTTAACCGCTTCAGCAACTAACCTAGAGTTAAGTTTTAATCCGGCTTGATATAACTCTTGAACAATCGGTTTTGCCAATAATTCTAACACCTCTGGAGTTAATTCTGCAAGCTGGTTTAATTCTAAGGTCGAGGTTTTTAAATCCTCTAAATTTTCTTCATAAATAAAACTAATTCCTAAATGTTCAGAAAGTTTTTCAAATAACAAATCAACTCGAAAGGGTTTTCTAATAAAATCATCACATCCCGCCGATAAAGACACTAATTGATCCTGTTGTAAAGCACTAGCAGTTAAGGCAATAATCACCGTAGATTGACCTGCTTGTAAATGCTGTTTAATCCTTTGGGTTGCTTCATAGCCATTCATAATCGGCATTCGCATATCCATAAAAATTAAATCTGGTTGCCAATTCTCCCAAATTGTAACGGCTTCTTGACCATTTTCTGCTTCTTTTAATTGAAATCCCAAGGGTTTTAAAACCTTAATCACTAACTGTCTATTTGTCCAATTATCATCAACTACTAAAATCCGATAGTTAGGTTGATTGGGGGCTAAATTGATGACTCGTCGGGTCAATTCTTCAGAACGAATATCGGAAAAAATAGCTAAATTAGCTTGAATATAAAATTGAAATATTGTGCCTTTTCCGACTTGACTATTGACGGTTATTTCTCCTCCCATTAATTGCACAAACTGTTTACTAATAGATAGACCTAATCCAGTTCCTTGTTCAGATTTTCGGCCTGTTTCAGTTTGGATAAACGGTTGGAATAGTAATTCTAATTCTTCTGCTGAAATTCCCGATCCAGTATCTTCAATTTCAAAGCCGAGTAAAATTTGATTTGGGGATATCTGATTATTTAAGGGTTTAACTTTTAAAGTAATAGACCCTTTTTTGGTAAATTTAATTGAATTTCCTAATAGATTAATTAATACCTGTCGCAATTTACTTTCATCAGTTTCAATATATTCAGCCATACCCAAATCGGAAATAATATTAAACTCTAAACCTTTAGATTTGGCTTTAAATGCTAACATATCTTTAATCGAATCAAGAAGACGCGGTAAATCAAACTTACTGGGATTTAATACAATTTGTCCCGCTTCAATTTTAGACATCTCTAAAACATCATTAATTAAATTCAACAGATGTTCACCACTGCGACCAATAATGTCTAAATGCTCTTGATGTTCGGCTAACAATACCAAAGGATTTCGCTTTAAATCTCGTTCTATTAGTTGCGTAAATCCTAGAATAGCATTCATCGGTGTTCGCAATTCATGACTCATGCGGGCGAGAAATTCACTCTTAGCACGATTTGCGGTTTCCGCCGATTCTTTAGCTTGCTGTAAGGCAATTTCAGCTTGTTTGCGATCGCAAATATCCCGAACAATTGCACAACCGTATTCTTTATTATTATATTCTAAATAACTGAGCGTAATTTCAACACTAATTTCTTGACCTGTTTTGGTTAAATGAACAGATTCAAAGGTAAAAGAACCCTGTTGTTTTAACTCCTCCCAAGAAATTGGCCAGGCATCATCAAGTGCTTGAACATCAATATCTTTAACCTGCATTTTCAATAATTCTTCTCTGGAATATCCCAAAGCATTACAAGCGGCTTCATTAACATCAAAAAATTGTGCTTTACTATCTGTAAATAAGAAATAATCCCTTGATTTTTCAATAGAAAACTGCGTTAATCTCAATTTTTCATCAATTTCTTTTCGTTCCGTAATATCTTCAATTACCCCCAAAATTCCAATCACATTTCCATCAGAATCCTGCATGGGAATCCGACTAATATCTAACCATAATTGTCGCCCATCAGCAGAAAGTTTTTGTTTGGGTGCAATTAAGTGCATTTCCGCTTGTTTAGATGCCATTACCCGCCGATCTTGGGCGCGAAAAAAGTCTCCAATTTTAGGATCAGAAAATAAATCATGATCGGTTTTTCCCCTCACATATTCTGGACTTTCTAACTTAGCGGCTTCTGCCCAATTTGTATTACACCCTCTAAAGACTAAATTGGTGTCTTTCCAAAACACTTGTTGAGGAATATTATTTAAAATTAAACGTAAATATTCCTCTCGTTCTTTAATATCTTCTTCCGCTAATTTACGTTGGGTAATATTCTGAATTTGAGTCATCACAGAATAAGGTTTCCCCTGAGCATCTAAACGTAAATAACCATTGACAATCGCATAAACCCAATGTCCTTGTTTATGTTGATAACGTTTTTCTAGTTGAAATTGTGATATTTTTTGAGTAATTAACTGATTGAAAGATTCAAAACTAATGTTTTGATCATCAGGATGGGTAATTTGATTAAATTGAAATTCGATTAGTTCAGCTTGAGAATACCCCACAAACTTACAAAAAGAAGAATTGACTTCTAAAAACTTCCCCTCCAAGGAAATTTCTACCATTCCAATCGGAGATAAGTGGAATAAATCTCGCCAATGGGATTGCCTTTCTTGGAGTGCAATTTCCAGTTGCTGACGCGCTTTAATTTCTGCTTCGAGTTGCTGTTGTAATACTTGTGTTTTTGACCCTTTAGAATTTTTCATAATTAATTACCCTGATCTAATTTTGGTAAGGTAAAGTAGAATGTGGTTCCAATTTGCCATTCTGATTCTAACCAAATTCTCCCTTGATGACGTTCAATGATCTTTTTACAAATAGCTAACCCCACCCCAGTTCCTGGATACTCTTGATTGGTGTGAAGACGCTGAAATACTTGAAAAATCCGATCAAAATTTTCTGGTTTAATCCCGATCCCATTATCCTCAACTCTAAATAGCCATTCTTCGGGTTTTTCTTGAACAGAAATTACGATTTTAGGTTGAATATTAGGACTTTGGTATTTAATTCCATTCGCAATTAAGTTCTGAAATAACTGTCCTAATTGAATCCGATCTGCCATTAGTATTGGTAGCTTCTCACAAGTAACAATTGCAAGACTATTTTCAATTATACTATGTAAATCAGCTAAAGATTTTCTTAAAATTTCCTGACAGTCTGTCGGTTCAAAGTTACGTTTTTTGGTTCCGACTCGGCTATATTCTAACAAGTTTTTGATTAGTTCTTGCATTCTAATCCCCTCTTCTAAAATTGGGCTAACATATTCCTCCGCTTCTTGTTCTAAATTGATTTCGGATTTTAAGGCTAATAACAGTTCTGCAAATCCCGTGATTGTTTGTAAAGGTTGCTGTAAATCGTGAGAAACGACATAGGCAAATTCTTCTAAATCTCGATTAGAACGCTTTAACTCTTGATTTAATTGTTCCAGTTTAATATTTTTATTTTGTAGTTTTTGTTGTAAACGGCGAATGGTCAGTTGATTTTCAATTCGAGCAAAAACTTCTTCTACCTGAAAGGGTTTAGTAATATAATCCACACCCCCAACAGTAAAGGCTTTAACTTTATCGAAAACATCATCCAAGGCACTTAAAAAAATTACTGGGATTGCAGCCGTTTCTTCTTGCATTTTTAGGCGTTCACAAACTTCATACCCGTCCATTTCTGGCATTTTAATATCTAATAAAATTAAATCCGGTGGCTCATGTTTTACCGCCATTAATGCTAATTTTCCATTAATAGCACATTGAACCTCGTACCCCTGTTCACTTAAAGTTTTGGATAACAGTCTTAAGTTATCGGGGGTGTCATCAACAATTAAAATATGACCTTGATGATCTGACATAAAGTTTGTACCAAAAATCTAGGTTTAAACCCTCGCCTTTTTAGAGCGGCTTTTCCAGTATAATCTACTCAAATCCAGTTGTGGAAAAAAAGTATTCCAAAGGAGTAGAGGTGTAGGAGGTAGATAGGGGGATTAGGTTAACCCAAAAGTCTCCAAATCCCCCTGTTTGATTTAGGGGGACTGGGAAATCTTTACCTCAGATTCGGTGATTACTGGCCTCCTACACTCTCCACACTCAGGGGAACCATATCGCCTTGAAATGTGAGTCCCAGAAACATTGCTTCTTTGGGTCGGATAATATTGCCTGTTAAAACGCAGCGTTCCTCTTGTTCTGCAATAGCGGAAATATGGGCGCGGATATCTTCTCTGGTCAAGGGGGGTCGATAATCTCCTGATTTTTGCTGGACATAATTCCAAAGGATATCTCGAATCAATGCTTGATAGCCTTTGTTCTTGGCCAGTCCTTTTAATTTTTCTTTGAGATCCCGTTCTAGGCGAATGCTGGTGACTTCCATATCGGTTGTTGAGGTTCGAGGAAGGGTATACATAATTTTTTCTCCTTGAAAAACTAGACGTTTGTGTAATATTAGTGTAGTATAAATAACGTGAGATTAAAACTATCTAAATTAAGGTTTGGCTTTTGCCAACGGTGTTAACTTCTGCTATTGTATTAGGGTCTGTACTCAAAAACCCTATCAATTTTTCTTCCTCAAGACCTAGACTAAACTCCAAATATAGGGTATAATCATTGGTAATTCCCAATTAAGACGCTATATCTAGTATTTGGGAAACTATCGTGCAGAATCTAGGTGTTTGCCCATGTCTCATAATTTAATTCAGGCTGGAGTGATTGTTCCGAGTCAATGGCCTCTAGCCCGTGTCTGGTTGGAAGTTGCTACCTTACTCAGTATCGCACCTCGAAACATTGAGCGCCTGGAATTCTGGCAACACCAAATTTGGGTAAAAATTGAACATAAAAAAGCTGTTTTTATCAGCTATCGTCGCCTACCCCTCTGGAAAGAAACGGGGTTAGATGCGATTAAAAATAGTGGCGATCGCCCTTACTTAGATCAACTAGGGGAAATGCTCAGTTTAGAAGTGAAGCAATACCCAACTCAGTATGACTCCTCCCTCTTAGAAGCATGGCGGTCTGCCTGGGCGCAAAAATCCCAACAATTGAAACTGGAAGCCCAACGTCAAGCTCAAGAAGAAGAACGTCTCAGACCCCTGCGGGAGCGTCAACAAGCAGGTCAACAATGGTACGACGGCTGGAAAACCATTTTGCGTTACTGCAATAGCTTTGATGGCTTAGAACGCTTGGCCCCCGAACTCCAAAAACAAAGCCAAGAATTTATTGACATACCCCAGGGGGAAACCGCCATGGAACTTTGGCATCAACGATGGCAAGAGATCACCCACGCCACTGCCTAGTCTATAGCGCTAGGGAACACCGGAACACCGGAACACCGGAACACCGGAACAGGGAATGGGTAATGGGTTTTGGGTTTGCTGGATTTAGAAGTGTCCTAACTGTAATGCGTAGTGCTATAGTGCATCAGGTGTTCTTTTATTTCTAACCATAACTTCAAAGCCTAATTCCTAATTAATGATGATATCCCCATTAACTATTCCAGAAGCCCAAGCCATTTTAAAGGGCTTTATTTGTACGGATGTAATTTCCCCTATTTCCGATCCAGAAAAGGTGAAGATTCAAGCCGCATTATTATTACTTAACCGTGAATCTGAATATCAAATGATTGGCATTTGTGCTGATGACATGGCGCAGGCTTTAACCGCATTAACTGAGTATTTAAAAGCCTTTGAATATTCAGTTAATGTAAAAGATCATGCCTTAGAACCCATCTCGGAATCGGTCTATTTAAAATTCAATGGTCGCAGTCAAAATTTTTATATTAGTCCCTATTTAGAAAAATATCGTGGGGTGCTAATTTCCTTTCAATCCACCGAAGAAAATGGAATTAATGGAGTATACGGACATTTTCCTTTAGATTTATTTGCTTAAAATTAATAAATTAAGAACAGGGAACAGGGAACAGGGAACAGGGAACAGGGAACAGGCTGCGTCGTGAGCTTGTCGAACGAGAACAGGGAACAGAAATATTACCCATTACCCATTACCCATTACCCATTACCCATTACCTATTTAGGTTAAACTACAACACCAGGAGTTGGTGGTGGTGGTTGAGGTGGTGCGGGTTCGGGTGCGGGTTCATTAGAAACACCGCCATAACCATCCATCACATTGTTGTAAAGTTGGATATACTCTTTAGCGGAATTTTCCCAACTAAAGTTTTGACCCATCGCCCGACGTTGCAGTTCTCGCCATTGATCTTTAAACCGGAAAGCTTCGGACGCCCGAACCATTGAGGTATAAAAATCTAAGGGTTCATAGCGATCAAAACAGTATCCCGTACCATGATAATTAATCGGATCATTATAGGATACCGTATCAACTAAACCGCCCGTCCGTCGAACAATCGGAATACAACCATAACGCATCGCCAACATTTGACTAATGCCGCAGGGTTCAAACCGACTTGGCATAATAAAGGCATCACAACCCGCATAAATCCGCCTTGATAGGGCATCATTAAACAATAATTGTGTCGTCATCCGACCTGGATAACGGGAAGCCATGTGCCATAATTGGGTTTCATAATAGCGATCGCCCGTTCCTAAAACAATCAATTGAGAATCGCTATAGGATAAGAATTGATCCATAATTTGTATTACCAGATCAATCCCTTTCTGATCGACTAATCGGGTGACCATCCCCATTAAAAAAGTATTAGAATTAACTTCTAATCCCACTTCTTCTTGAATGGCAACTTTATTGGCGCGGCGATTTTCCAAACTATCAGCCGTAAACCGTTCGGGAATATAAGGGTCAGTCGCCGGGTTATAGGAATTCGTATCAATTCCATTTAAAATTCCCGTCATTTTGCCACTGACAAAGGAAAGTAATCCTTCTAAATTTTCCCCATAAGCTGCGGTTTGAATTTGTTCAGCATAAGTCGGTGAAACCGTTGTTACTCGGTCAGCGGCTTGTACCGCCGCCGCCATGGTGTTGTGACCCTGCATATACCAAGGACACCAAGTAATTCGTTCCAAATACCAACGCCAAGGCCCTTGATATGCTAAATTATGAATAGTGAAGATTGTGGCAATATCCGGTGTTTCTTGCATCCAGACAGGGATCATTCCGGTATGCCAGTCGTGGCAGTGAATGATATGGGGTTTCCAATAATTCCAGGCAAATTCCGCCGCACCACTAGAAAATAAAGTGAACCGCCACTCCTCATCCTCTCCGTAATAAACGCGACGAGGCATAAAAGAGGGATGCCCAAATAAATATAATGGCACATCTGTTTTTGGAAATACCGTTTCAAAGACAGCGAAACGCTGATACATGGCATTTCCCCACCAGATCGGGTCTTTGGGGACTTTGATCTTATCGGCGAGAAAGCCATAATAGGGCATAAAGATGCGAACATCGTGTCCCATTGCCCGCAACACCTGCGGCAATGCACCGACCACATCTCCCATCCCACCTACTTTTGCTAAAGGTGCCGCTTCTGCGGCGACAAATAGAATTCGCATTTTGATTTTGCGTTCCCTTAGTTGCTCCGTAACGTCATCATACCTCTGGTGGGCGTACTATTGAAACGCTTTAATCTAGTTTCGATGAATTAGCGATCTAGGTCAATCGAAAAGGTAATGCCCACTTCAAAATAATTTCAAAATAGTATTGTATGTTGCAATTAGCAGTAAATTTTATCGAAATCAACTGAATTGATGGTGTAGCTAGAGATTCGGTTATCAATGCCTTTTCGCAGGAGATTCAAAAAATGCTTGATCAACTGCTCAATTCTATTTCATCTTGGAGTAGGTTTTGCCGGGTATTTAATCCACTTTCCCCTTTGACTACTACTTTAGTCTTAACTGGGGTTGTGGGTTTTGGGGGAATTGCTTCGGCGAACACCATCTTACTTTCACAAAATCCTCACAATCCGGGTTCAGAAACAGCCGTTGTCCAACGTCATCTTCTCACAGATGGGGTTTACCTCTATGGTGAATCTTCCCAACCGGAACAAATTGGACAATCTTATATGGTGTTTGAAGTCAACCAAGGTCAAGTAACTGGGGCGTTTTATATGCCGCGCTCGTCCTTTGACTGTTTCACCGGAGTTCCTGAAGGCAATTATCTGAGTTTAAAGATTATTGAAAGTTATACTCAAGAAACCCATTCCTATCAAATTGGTTTGAATAATACTGCTGTTGTAGCGACAACCGGAGGTCAAGTTAGCGAAAATAATCTGGTTTTAGAAGGATTTAATCGTCTTCCTAATGTTAGTGAAAACGATACTCGGATTCTGAATCAATGTAAAGCCGATCTCAATTCAAGGCTTTAGCTGAAACAGCCTCAAGCCTAGGGTTTCTATTTTTCTCGATAAACTCGAATTAATTCTGCACCAATACTAATGGCGATTTCTTCGGGGGTTAACGCCCCAATTTCTAATCCAATGGGAGCATGAATTTTTTCGAGTTGATGGGGAGAAATTCCAGATTCCTGTAAATCTTGGTAAACCCAGTTAATCCGTTTTTGACTCCCAATCATTCCAATATATTGATAGGATAAATCCCAATTTAAAATTACCTTTAAGGCTTCAATATCTTGAATATATCCTCGATTTACCAAGGCAATATATAGGTTTTTATGGGATGTCAATTGTTCTAAAACATTGCTGACACTTTGATTAAAAATCTTGGTAAAAGGAGGAAATCGTTCTGGATTAGTTAACTCAGTACGAGAGTCTTGGATAATAATTTTAAAGCCAATAAAATCAGCTATTTGAGATAACTTTTCTCCAATATGACCCGCGCCTATAATTAATAAAATTGGCGAGGGTTTTAGAGTTTCTATAAAGGTCTGATCAGAGATTGAAATTGGGTTGTTTTTAGTCAGTAAATAGGGAAAAGTTTGATCAAAAGAAGTTACAATAATAACAGATTTTCCTATTTCTAAATTCCGTAAAATTTTTTCCGTTAATGCGATCGCTTTTTCCCCTGACCATCTTTCTAATAAAACCTGCATTAATCCCCCACAAACCCCCTGAGTTTCACGTTCAGGAGCACCGGATAGGTCAATTTCAACTAATTGCTTGTTTCCAGTTTTTAAGACTTCCCTAGCTTGCTGAATGACTTTAAATTCTCCCGCGCCTCCTCCAATTGTATCAAAAGTTCTACCATCGGCACAAATGATCATTTTAGCCCCCATTTCTCTAGGGACTGAACCTTTAATCCGGGTGACAGTTGCCACCACCACATCCCCTTGATTTAAAACTTGAATAAGTTGCTGGTAGAATTGAATCATTATAACATAAGAAAGTCAAGTAATCAATAGAAAACTGGATGAATAACTAAAATTATTTTAAGAATCAACTAATTTTAATTGTACCTGTTCAATAGCGTTTAAAATGGCTTCTGGGGTAGCAGGAGAAGCTAAAAAAACCGAATCAGTTTTACCAAAAGCTGCAATAGCTTCTTTAATTGCTTCTCTAACAGAAATTGCTAACATAAAAGGAGGTTCTCCCACCGCTTTACTTCCATAAATTACCCCATCCTGTGCCGCCCGTTGTAATAAATGAACCTGAAAATTTTTAGGAACTTCTTTAATCGTCGGAATTTTATAGGTACTGGGGGCAAAAGTTTTTAATTTTCCTGACTCATCCCAAATCAATTCTTCCATGGTTAACCATCCCATTCCCTGCACAAAACCTCCTTCTATTTGTCCAATATCAATTAAAGGATTTAAGGATTCTCCCACATCATGAACAATATCCACTTGACGCAGTTTAAAAGTCCCTGTCAATCCATCTATTTCCACTTCACTTACCGCCGCCCCATAAGCATAATAATAGAAAGGTCTACCCTTGCCTATTTTGGGATCATAATAAATATTAGGAGTCCGATAATAACCCGTTGTTGATAAACTTACCCGTTGATTATAGGCTTGTTTAACCACCTGATTAAATTCTATTTTTTGACTAGGATAAGTTTGACAATAAATCCAATCTTGATCAAAAATTAATTCTTGAGGTTCATCAAGATTTAACAACTTTGCCGCGACTTTTGATAATCTTTTTTTGAGGATTTTACAGGCATTTTTAATCGCTTGACCATTTAAGTCAGAACCACTAGAAGCAGCCGTAGCAGAGGTATTAGGGACTTTATCCGTACTTGTGGGCATAATTCTAAAGCGTTCAATATTTACCCCTAATGCTTGGGAAGCAACCTGTAACATTTTAGTTTGTAAACCCTGACCCATTTCCGTCCCCCCATGATTAAGTTGAATACTCCCATCTAGGTAAATTAAAATTAAAGCACCCCCTTGATTATATTCGGTTTTAGTAAAGGAAATTCCGAATTTAACTGAGGTAATTGCTAACCCGCGTTTTTGATAATTATTATTTTGATTAAATTGTGCTATTTCTATTTTTCGCTGGGCAAAATTTGATTTTAATTTAACTTCTTCCCAAACCCTTAAAATCCGATTATCAAAAATTTCTTGACCATAATGGGTAGTATTAGTTTCTGCTTCACCGTGATAAAAATTACGTTCTCTGACTAATTCAGCAGGTAATCCCAATTGACGCGCAATTCTATCAATTATTTCTTCAATAATTACCATACCCTGTGGCCCACCAAATCCCCTAAAAGCCGTATTAGAAACTTTATTAGTTTTAACAACTTGACCTCTAATTTCTAAGTTAGGAATATAATAACAATTATCCAAATGAAACATCGCCCGTTGTAAAATAGGAAAGGATAAATCCGCACTCCAACCGCCATCGGAATATAAATCAATATCTAGGGCTAAAAGTTGACCTTCCGAGTTAAATCCTACTTGATATTGACATAAAAAAGGATGTCGTTTTCCGGTGGTAATCATATCTTGATCTCTTTTGAGTCGAACTCGCGCCGGACGTCCGGTTTTTTGAGCGGCTAAAGCGGCTATTGCTGCGGTAGGATTAGCTTGGGTTTCTTTGCCTCCAAACGCGCCTCCCATGCGTAAACAAGTGACAACTATTTGATTTCTAGGAATTCCTAAAACCTCGGAAATAATCGCTTGAGTTTCACTAGGATGTTGAGTCGAGGAATAGACTTGATAATTGTCTTCCATATTGGGAATAACCCAACTAACTTGAGTTTCTAAATAAAAATGATCTTGACCTGGAATTTCAATCTCTCCAGTTAAAATAAATTCAGATTTCTGTAAATCATTAGTGATATTTCCCCGACTCATAATATTTTTATCCGCGTGAAAACTATTATTTTTAATTGCGTCTTTAATTGTTAAAATAGGCGTTAATACTTCATAGTCAATTTTTATAGTTTCGGCTGCTTTTTGGGCTGCATTTTCTGTTTCTGCAACTACCCAAACCACAGGTTGACCCCAATAGTTAATTTCATCCGCAGGTAATAGGACTTCATCGTGTTTAATAGTTCCGGTGTTATTATTACCTTTGATATCATTTGCTGTTAAAATAGTAACAAACCCCAGAATATTATCTAAATTTGAACTATCAATTTTTAATAGTTTAGCTTTAGCATAAGGAGATAATACTGGCCATAAATATAACATTCCGTGGGGTAATCTTTGGTCATCGGTATAAATCGCTTTTCCCGTAACATGACCAACGGCGCTTTCATGGGGTTTAGATTTATTATTGTTATTATTGTCTTTCATATTTTTATCCTTAGATTCGTTGTTGCGCGTTGTTGCGCTTAAGCGCAATCTTTACAAGGGCACTCATCCCAAAAACGTTTTATAGCATATCCATCAAAAATTCCCCGAATCAAAATTGACAAGGACTGGGGGTTAAAGTCCAACAACGTTTTATCGGGGAGGAAATTCTAGGAAAAACTTTTCAAACAAATTAGCAACTAATCGTTTTCTATAACTAGCACTTCCCCGTAAATCCGTCAAGGGATTAAAAACATTTTTTAACATAATTTTAGCCTGTTGAATAGTTGCTAAATTCCAGGGTTTTCCGATTAACATTCCTTCAATCTCAATCGCTCTTAGGGGAATTGCTGCGACTCCACCATAGGCGAGTCTAGCATAAATAATTGTATTATTTGTATCCAAATCAATTGTAAAGGCTGCGGAAACAATACTAATATCATCTGTCCCCCGTTTTCCGACTTTATAGGATTGACTAAAACGCGTCACTGCATTTTGAGTAATGGTTTTAGGCATAATAATTGAAATAATTACTTCTTGGGGTTGTAATTGGGTTTGACGATAACCTTGAAAAAATTCAGCAATAGCAATAATTCGTTCTCCGGTTAAACTTGCTAACCGTATTTGAGCATCTAAAGATAATAAAACCGGGGCTAAATCTCCAATGGGAGATGCTGTAGCAATATTACCTCCAATAGTAGCACGGTTACGAATTTGTTTACCCGCAAACCAGGTTAACATTTCATCTAAACTCGGAAATATTTCCCTTAATTGTGCTTGAATATAACTCAAAGGAATAGCAGCACCAATTTCTACTGTATCTGAATTGTGGTGCATTTGTTGGAGTTCTGTAACGGATTCTAAAGAAATTAGGGTAGGAAATTCTTGGCGATGATGACTAATTTCTAAACCTAAATCCGTTCCACCTGCAATTAATTGAGCTTGGGGATATTGTTGTAAAAGATATAAAACTTCTGAAAGTTGAATCGGACGGAAAAACTGTTGACAAGGGGTAATATATTCGATATAATTAAGTTGTGAATTAATTTGTTGTAAACGGTGACTAAATTGATCACAGGGATGGGAGTTATTAACAGCTTCTGCTGCTTTAATAATCGGTAAATAACCCGTACATCGACATAAATTCCCTTCTAAAGATTCATCATCAACCTGACCGTTATAGTACGCAGCAAATAAACTCATAATAAAGCCCGGGGTACAATATCCACATTGAGAACCTCCCAAACTAACCATCGCTTCCTGTAACGGATGCAGACCGTATTTCCCAACACCTTCAACGGTAATAATTTCCCGCCCCGCCATCATTGCTAGGGGAATTAAACAACTATTCATTGCTAGATATTGGGGTTGTCCGTTCGCCCCCTGACCCACAACAGCAACCGTACAAGCACCACAGTCCCCATCCCCGCAACCTTCCTTTGTCCCTACCCGTCCACTACTTCGCAAATATTCTAATAAAGTCAGGGTGGGAGAAAGGTCTTGGATATCGACTTTTTGACTATTAATTATTAGACTAAAGGTGTTATTTTGCATAAGGTATAGTCTTTAGAAAAGTGTTTGTTGTTGCGCTTCAGCGCTCTTTGTAGGGACACTCATCTCAACAACTTAATCAGATTACTTCAAAAATACTAAACCACTATATAAATGAAAGGCATTATCCCAAAGACTTTCTGATTTTCGAGATAAATCAATATGGGGTTTAATCCGACCAAGAAATTGAGTATAATCTAATGTAGTTTCGGCAAAAGGTGTAAACTCAGACCAGAGTTGGGCGTGAGTTAACAATAAATTTAACTGTTCTTTTAACAGATTCCAATTAATTCTATTTGTATTTTGAGAAACTGGGAGAGTTTCTTGAGAAAATTGACTAAAATCAACTCCCTGTTGAAAATCATAATTTTGATCACAAATTCTTAAAATACAACCCCGTTTAGGCAAATGTAAATCATAGATTTGAGCATAATCTTGAGTAGTTTCTTTATGACGAAATCGTTCAGATTTAGGACGACGGGGATCATAATCTAAGGATTCCACAAATAATGGTAATAATCCCTCAACCCGTTGGGTAACTTCCTGCCAATTAAACGTCATAGAACCTAATTGCTCTTGTTCATTTTGACAAATAATAGTCGGTTGAGGGGATAAAGATTGAATTGATTGTACCTGAAAAACCTGGAGTTTTTGAATCTCCGTTAAAGATACCCAAAATACTGGTATTCCGGCTTCTAACATTTCCTGACCATAAACCTTTAATTCCCCCATTTCCCCAGTTTTATACAGACGCCAACCCCGACTTTGTAGCTGCATTCGGGCGGTATAGGGATCGGTTTTCAACATTCGGGCTAAGGTTCGGGCGGCGGCTGGTTTTTTTTCTGGGGCTAAAGGTTCTAAAATTAAAACACCTAATTCTTGATTAATGGGGTCAGTTTTAGCTTGAATAATTGCTTCTTGACGTCGATTTTGTTCAATATCTTCAATTCTTTGTAAACCCTGACGCGCCTGGGAGACAATTTTAGGGTTAGTGGCATCTTTGAGTAATTTACGATAAACCTTTTCGGCGGTTTCTAATTTATCAGTCCCTTCATACCAACGCCCAGCATATAACTGTACCCAAAAATTCTGGGGTTCTTGTTTTTGCAGTTGCTTTAACAGTTTGGCAGCTTGGCGGTAGTCCTGACGGTCTAGGGCTTCCGCGACTTCTTCGAGTTCTTTCATGATTTTACCTCTTGCCCTCACCCTATTGTGCCATTTCTTTCCTAATAAAATCACCTCCTTTGCAATTAACAAAGAAGGTGAAAAAAAATAAGGATAATTAAATCAACTTATTTAGGGCAAACGGAAATATTATTAGCGTTCAGAACAACTGTTCCGGCACTTTGCTGTTGGATTAAAACGGGGTTGCCTGTATCAGTTTTGATGATTAAAGGACTTAAAGCCAGACATCCTTGAACCAATTCGCCCCATTCTTCCACTTTGCGACTATATTCAGCCCGAACCCGGGGAACATCATCTAAGGTAATACCATTGGGGATCGGAGGTAAGTTAGGGATGAACACCGTATCGGTAATTACCGCATCACTGGTGATGCTGCTATCAGCCCCTAATTCATAGATAATCGGGAATTTGAAGGCCGAAGGTAGGGTTCTATCCGGGTAGCCCAGGTCGGGTAAGCTGTAATAAATCGGGGGCTCAACTCGTCCAAGATCAGGATCTTTGGGTTGATATTTATAATCAAAGTCAGAGGGAACTACAGGTGTCCCAATAGGATTTTGAGCGACAGCAGGTAACTGTGAAGCTACTGCAATCAGGGCGCATAGGCCACCAATCAGTTTAGAATTCATCGTTTTCATCTCCTCAATCTCACCAACGTAAAAATTAACGAACTCTGGACGTACAGTTGATTCTAGTTTGATCAACATTACTCCATTTGGCTTTACAGAACTATAGCCTATCTTAACCCAGATTCAGAAAGGGTTTCCGCGATCGCCTTGAGTTCGAGTAGGTTTCTATCTTAGATTTTGATAGAGCTACCTGGCAACTCTATCAAATTTTAGTCTGTATATCAAGGGAAAAGGGCTTAGGTTAGAATAACAGGGGACTATCAAAACTGGAACAGAAATTGAATGGATGGGTCTGAAGGTGTAATAATTCCCTTACCGCCAGAGGGATATAAGTCGGGGTTTGTCGGAATTATTGGCCGCCCGAATGTGGGGAAATCAACATTAATGAATCAGATGGTAGGTCAAAAAATCGCCATTACTTCCCCCGTAGCTCAAACGACGCGCAACCGTCTGCGGGGGATTCTGACCAAGGCTCAGGCCCAAATTATTTTTGTCGATACCCCCGGAATTCATAAACCCCATCATCAATTGGGTAAGGTTTTGGTACAAAATGCTAAGTTGGCGATTTCGTCCGTTGATGTTCTGTTGTTGGTGGTAGATGGGTCTGTGGAGGCTGGAGGGGGCGATCGCTATATTATTGAGTTACTCGAGCAAGTCAAAATTCCGGTAATTCTGGGGATGAATAAACTGGATCAACAGCCGGAGGATACGGTAATTATTGACCGGAGTTATGGCCAACTCTCCCAACCTTATGAATGGCCTGTAGTTAAGTTCTCAGCATTAACCGGGGATGGTGTCAATGATTTGCAACAATTATTAATAGATCGTTTAGATCCTGGCCCCTATTATTATCCCCCGGATTTAGTTACCGATCAACCGGAACGCTTCATTATCGGAGAACTGATTCGAGAACAGATTTTACTCAATACCCGCGAAGAAGTCCCCCATTCCGTAGCGATTTCCGTTGACCGGGTGGAAGAAGACCCTAAAATTACTCGGATTTTAGCGACTATTCATGTTGAGCGTCCTTCCCAAAAAGGGATTTTAATTGGCCATCAGGGCAGTATGTTGAAAACTATTGGCAGTGATGCCCGCCAACAAATTCAAAAGTTGATTGATGGTAAGGTCTATTTGGAGTTATTTGTCAAAGTGCAACCGAAATGGCGTCAGTCCCGCAGTCAGTTGGCGGATTTAGGCTATCAAGTTGAATAGGAGTTTCTAGGGAATGGGTCAACTTGATTCGCACAGATTAACAAATTTGTTGTTAAGCTTTAGCCCCTAGAAAGAGCGCTAAAGCTCAACAACGTATCAAGGTTTATTTCCAACCGGCACGATCCATAATTTGAATCGCCTGGGGATTGAATTTTCCGTAGGCTGCAACATTGATCGGATTACTTTTAAATGTGCCAAAACCCAAGAGAACTGGAGACACGGGAACACCCGCCACGGCTGGATATTCAAAACCACTTTGAGAAAAAATCTTTTGAGCTTCAGGACTTGCTAAATGCTCTAAAAATTGAATTGCTCCCGCCTTATTAGGAGAAGTTTTAATCACTCCAGCCCCACTAATATTTGTGTGGGTTCCCTGGGCTCTTTGGTTGGGAAAAAATAAACCTACTTTACTGGCGATCGCTTTTTCATCAGGTTTTGGAGAAGCAATTAAACGAGCTAAATAATAGGTATTCACCAAGGTTAATTGCCCTGCACCCGAAGCCACCGCTTTAATTTGAGCCACGTCATTTCCTTCTGGGGGTCTGGCAAAATTAGGTACAAATCCTTTTACCCAGTTTTCCGTAGGAGTTGCTCCATTATCTCCAATCATGGAAGCGACTAAAGATTGATTGTAGATATTATTAGAGGAACGAATCACAATTTTTCCTTTCCATTTAGGATTGGCTAAATCTTCATAAGTAGAAAGTTGAGCCGGATTAACCTTAGCTTTATTATAAACAATCACCCTCGCCCGTTTGGAAAACCCAAACCAATGACCATTTGGTTCTTTTAAATTGGCCGGAATTGCTTGATTTAAAATTCCTGAAGAAATCGGTTGAAAAATTCCCTGTTGTTGCGCTCTCCAAAGGTTTCCCGCATCAACGGTAATTAGAATATCTGCCGGACTATTAGCGCCTTCGCTCTTAATCCGTTCTACCATTTCCTCCGCTTTTCCTTCCACCAGATTGACTTTAATTCCGGTTTTTTTAGTGAAATTTTCATAGATCTGATTATCAGTATCGTAGTGACGGGCGGAGTAAATATTTAACACTTGGGGGTTAGCTTGCGATCGCTTCATCGGGCTAAGTCCAACCGCGGCAACTACAGCTAAGGCTGTTCCCAGGGTGAGAAACCCACGTCTAGTGATTTTGTTCATCTGACTTTAATGCAATAGTTTATCAAGAAGACAATATACACTTAATGCTAATAATTCTCAATAATTGTTTTTTGAGAACACTTGTGGTAATATGGCCGTTTTTTTACAGTCAATCAATTTATAGAGGGTATCCCGGGTGTTGCGTCCGGTGACGGGGTTAGTTCCCGTTGCCACTTTGCAGAGGGTTTTTAGGGAATCTTTGCGTAACATCACATCGGTGAAATCAGCCCCTTCGATAATTGCCCCTTCAAATTCGGCATTATAGGCATAGGCTCCTTCGAGAATCGCGTTGGTTAAGTTGGTGCGCCTAAAACGAGCCATGTCCAAGGTAGAATTTCTCAGATCTGCACCTTCAAGATTCACGTCTTGGAGTTTAGCCCCAAATAAACTGACCCCTTCATATTTTTGCCGAGATCAATCAATGTTTTAAGATAAAATTCGTACTTACCAATTATTGTATTTCTAATCCTAGATCCGATGTCTAAATCAAAAGTAATTGGTTCTTTAGGGGAAAAATTAGTTAGCCATTGGTTAGAAACACAAGGCTGGGAGATTTTGAATCATCAATGGCATTGTCGATATGGAGAAATTGATTTAATTGCCGTTGAAACCGGAGAATCGGGAATTAAGACTTTAAGTTTTATTGAAGTGAAAACTCGTAGTCAACGGAATTGGGATCTGGGGGGACTTTTAGCTATTACTCCCAAGAAGCAAGCTAAAATTATTCAATCGGCTGAATTATTTTTAAGCGATCGCCCCCAATTCCTAGAATACCCATGTCGGTTTGATGTGGCTTTAGTCAGTTGTGTTCCCTACCCCAATCGAAACCCGATAGCAGAGGAAGTTTCCAGCTTTTCCCCTCCCATAAATATCGGTCAGTCTGTATTGATAAACGGCTACCAACTGATTCTACAAGACTATATTGAATCAGCATTTAGCGAATAATCGAGGAAATTAAGCTAGAGCTTCGGGACAGTACCCTAAACCCCTAACAAATTGAGTTCGGAAAGATTCAACATCCTCGCGGTTAGGAATACCATGGGAAACAACCGCCACTTGGTAACGACGCATGACACTCAGGGGAGATTGTCCGGTTTCCAAACCCCAAAGGGCCATTAAAATCCGCATATCGGGTTCATAAGGAATACCCAATTCCTGCATAAAAGCTCTAAAGTCTCCGTGTTCCTGTGGGGTAAGATATTGACACATTTTAACTTTAACAATCCAGCCATCAATTTGGTGAATCACCGTAATAAACTGAACTGGGAAAGAATGATTCGAGCATAAAAAGTCTATGACTCTCAGGGTAAGACTGGTGTTGGCAAGGTAGTAAAGGTATTCCATCGGTGATCTCCTGCATGATTGTTCCGCTTTATTTGTTGCTGAACTCCAGTCTGGAACTCTGCAACAAAAAGCAATAGGAGCGGTATTTTTGCTTGTACTGTAACCGTTCAGGTCTGAAGTTGAAACGGAGCCAAGAATGATGGGACTCTAATAAACGCCAGATCTGTAGGCAACATAACCCTATACCCATTATACTGACAAGATTAGGGACGATACGATAGGGGAAAAGCACCCGATTTTTTATGGGGGATTCTACCCAACCCCAAATTAGGGAATTAACTTGGATCAAAGTGAAACCCATTAATATCACCACGGGGATCTGCAAATATTGAGTTACTCTATTATGGGATAATGTATAAAAAAAATTAGGTTAAAAGATAATTAAGAAAAATGGATCAGTTAGATTATCAGTTAGAAAGCTATAACTATGAACTACCAGAAGAAAGGATCGCTCAAAATCCTGTTGTACCAAGGGATAACTCCCGTTTACTGGTTGTAGATTCTCCCGACTCCCATCGTCATTGTCTATTTAAAGATTTACCCGAATTTCTCAGACCTGGGGATTTACTGGTACTTAATAATACCCGTGTACTTCCGGCTCGTCTGTATGGACATAAAAGTAGTGGGGCAGAGGTGGAGGTATTACTACTAGAAGAAAAACAGCATCATTGCTGGTTAGCTTTAGTTAAACCGGGTAAAAAATTTAAACCGGGTTCTGTAATTGAGTTTGAACTGAATCCTACCTCAAAAAATAATTTTAATTGCGAAAGATTGCAGGCGACGGTATTAGAAACCGATGAAGAAACTGGGGGAAGGTTATTAAAATTTGAAATCCCACCTGGGAAGTCTTTAATTCCGTTTTTAGAAGCCTTTGGTAATATTCCTTTTCCTCCATATTTGACGGAAACCGAAGCCTTACCGGAACAATATCAAACGATTTATGCAGAACGTTCCGGGGCCGTCGCCGCACCGACTGCGGGGTTACATTTCACTGAAGAATTATTTCAGCGTTTACAATTAAAAGGAATTGATCAAGTTTTTTTAACTTTGCACGTTGGAGTTGGAACTTTTCGACCCGTTGAAGTAGATAATATTATCGACCATCAAATGCACGGAGAATGGATTGAAGTTCCGGCGGAAACCTTTGAAAAAATCGCAAAAACCAAGGCATCCGGGGGGAGAGTTATTGCCGTTGGTACAACTTCTGCACGGGCATTAGAAGGGGCTGCGGTCGCCCTTGCTAACGCCACAGAAACCCCCCAAAAATCAACGTTTACAGGCTATTGCGGGAAAACTGATATTTTTATCTATCCTGGGTATCAATGGCAGATTATTAATGGATTAATTACCAATTTTCACTTACCTAAATCCAGTTTATTGATGTTGGTTTCAGCCTTAATTGGACGAAAAAGGTTGTTAAATTTATATCAACAGGTCTTAGAAGAACCTGCTAATGAGTTTGGACAACAATATCGCTTTTATTCCTTTGGAGATGCGATGTTTATTGCGCCTGAAAGTGTTTTATAGCGGTTCCTGTGGCTAGGTTTACAAGGGTTAAGTCTAATTTAACCACAAAGATACAAAGACACAAAGAAGTTGTTAGATGAAATCTCATTATAGATGCTACAGATGATCCCCCCTAACCCCATTGGAAAGGGGGGAATTAAAATCAGGACTTATTTTTTTTCCCAATTAATTGATCAACTAAATTTTTATGGTAATTGGGTGGGACTTTAACCACTTCACGTTGGGGTGGGGTGGGGGCTGGGGTCGCGGGACGGGAGGCTTGGGCCTGAATCGGGACAGAATTAGTATAGGGGGGACGTCCGAAGCCTAAAATGATTCCCCGAGTTCGGGTTCGGCGCATAACTTCACCGCCATTGGCATCATTACCCACTCCGGTATTTCCTTCAATACTAATAATACTGCCATCGGATTTAACCGATTCTACGATCCCAACATGATCGGCAATTCCATCCCCCCGCCAACAGAAAAAGACCACATCCCCGGCTTTTGGATCTTGAAACCATTGACCCCGTTGTCTAAACCAGGACACTCCATCGGGACAGTAGGCGAACCCCTTGGAGCTTCTAATGGGCAGGGGTAAACTGACTTTATCGAAACAGTAGGAGATAAAAATTGCACACCAAGGAACGTAATTCATGCCGTACCATTCACCGTACTTGTTACCATTACTACCCGATGGATGTTCAGTATATCCAACTTCACCCGCAGCAATATTAATTAAATTACCTACAGTTGTCATAATAATTCTCCAAAATTTCAAATTGATTCGGGATAGTGGAGGCTAATCAGTGCATGACCTGTTGATTTGGGGATGGGATTTTCCTCCTTGACTACCACTATTTTACTCTTTTTATTTCTAACATAGGGAGTCAAGGTTTTTATCCGGTGAAATTATCCTTAATGTTCTTTAAAGAAAGATAACACCGGAATTACCAGTCCATTTTTATTTTCAAGGGGATTTCTGGGTGATCAGAATTAATTATAAAATTAGGAATTATTTTGATTGGTGCGTTTAATTTGTTCCTGCTCTATAGCTTCGAATAAGGCTCTAAAATTACCTTCTCCAAACCCTTTAGCCTGTCTAATTTTACCTTCGATAGTACAAAACTTTCGTTCAATAAATTCCAAGAAAAATGTCGGTTTTTCAAAAATAGGTTGGCTAAAAATTTGTAATAGCATCGCTTCCGAGTTTAATGCTTCCCAATCTGCTAGGATTTGGTGGGCTTTTAATTCTTCCCAATTCACAAATAAGGGTTGATTAATCCACCGTTTTTGTAATTGCAGATAATATTCATCTGGAACTGTTAAAAAAGATAATCCTCTTTGTTTTAAACAATTAACTGTTTGGACTAAATTAGAGGTTCTTAGGGCAATATGTTGAATCCCCGATCCTCGATTGATGTCCAAAAATTCTTGAATCTGAGAATTTTTAGATGCGGGTTCATTGATGGGAAACTGCACTTTACCTTGGGAATGAACCATAACTTGACTTTGTAATCCAGAGCGTTCTGTTTGAATATCAAAACTTTGTTTGGGTTGAAATCCCAAATGATTTTGATACCAAGAAATTGCTGTTTTTAAATTACCTGATTGTACATTTAAAACAACATGATCGATGGTAAGTATATCGGGGTAAGAGATAGGAATAATATCGAGAAAACCAGGAATAGCTTTACCGGGTATTGTTCCTATTTGTTCAACTAAAGTATGACGTAAACCCTGCCATCCTTCTAGGGTTAACCATTTTAATTGTCCTCCTAAATAGTCCTGAGATTTCAAGGGAGAAATCACCCTAACTCCTTGTTTAACAAGCTGTTCAAGTCTCAATTCTAAATCTTTAACTTGAAAGGCAATGTCTGCAACTCCCGACGGATGTAATTGCAAAAATTTGGTGATAGGACTCTCAATAGTTAAAGGCGAAGATAATAGGAAATAGACTGAACCATGATAAACAATTTCTGTTTGGGTATGACCAAGGTTGCGATTGCCAATTCCTTGAAATCCTAGATTGTGAATAAACCAGTCCCGTGTTCGTTTGGCATCTTGAACATAGAAATGGATATGATCAAACTCCATAATTCTCCGTTCAATAAGCAACAATATAATTAAGTTTAAAAGAATAAATGGCTTTCCGGTTGAATATTAATTTCCATCGGCACCGCTTGAGGTTCGGCGGCTAAGGCAAACATAATAGAATTAGCAGCAGTTTCTGCACTCAACATTTTTGAGCGGTCAACTTTTAAACTGACATTATCCCAAAAAGAGGTATCGACACCACCAAAATAAAATAGGGTGACTTTAATTCCATAGCGTCTGACTTCATCCGCAAAACATTTACTAAAACCGACTAAACCAAATTTAGAAGCACAATAGGCACTAGACATTGCCATGGAATGTTTCCCTAAAATTCCGACAACATTACAGATATGTCCTGATTTTTGTTGCTTCATAATATTAGCAGCAGCTTGACAGGTATAGACCGATCCTTTTAAATTTAGATCTAACATAACATCTAAATCAGCAGGTTCAATTTTATTCCATTGTTTTAAAATTCCCGCCCCCGCCGCATTCACTAAAATATCAATTTGACCGAAATAATCGGTGGTTTTTTGGAATAAACTCTCGACTTGTTGGGGGTCGGTGATATCCGTTGGGACAATTAACAGTTCCGTTGGGGCTAACTCCGTCGCCAAGGCTTGCAATTGACTGCTATTTCTAGCGACTAAGACCAGTTTTGTTCCCATTTGGGCCAATTTTCTGGCTACGGCCGACCCAATTCCTCCGGTGGCGCCCACAATCACAGCAACTTTATTGTTCATTTTACTTTACATTTCTTAACAATCATCTTTCTTAGTATAGCAAATTATCCCCATTCAGCGACCAACCTAAAAAGGTGGTGTGGTGCGGAATCCCCGTCCGTTTACGGCGGGGTGGATGTCAACGTTACCTCTGTAGAGACGTGCCATGGTAAGTCTCTACGGGGAATTTAACTTAACTCTCCAATCTTTATCCGTTTTTTCTAAATTAAAGGCGGGGCTGACATTTAATAGCCTTTGAAAATTACCCCCTAATTTTAATTTTTTAATAATTTTAGTAATAGAAATTCCATACTTTTGATGAAATTGGGTTCCTAGAATAGACAGAGAAACCTGATTTTCTAATGAATTTAAAGTCAGTTCTTGGATAATTTTAATTAAAGCATTTTCTAAGTCTTCTAAAGATTCAATCAGAATTTTTTGAGATAATTCCGTATTTAATAAAGCCACAGGTTCGGTTACAGAAGATTGAATTTCAAATAGAGTCACATAGCTAGGAGATTTTTCCGAAGATTTATGGACTACAAAAATATGAGGATTTTTAACAAAGATATCTCTGGCTTGATAATCTGAAAAATGGGTGGCTACCACTTGACTAATAGTTAAATCGTAGGCATCTTTATATAAAAGATCAACTCGATTCAGTTTAATCCATTGACTGTGACAGCGTTTCTGTTCTAATTTAATAATCTCTTGTAATTGTAGAATAAATTGATCTAAGGTGGGAATTTGAGGGGCGGTTTTTAGGGAATAGGTATCTACTTGACTGGTGCGGGTATTCAGCACGGTAAGATTAGTTTTATTTTTAGTAACTTGATAAACAGTTAATCCATGGGTTTGTAGGGCATTGCATAAATGGGTTAAGCCCCGGTCAGAAGAACAAACTAAAACCTCTTTTGCGGTGGGATAATGCACAAAAATTGAGGAACCCACCGTTGACATTTTTAAATCCGCACTATCTTTCCCCGGGGGAACATGAATTAATTGATAACTTCTTTGATGATATTCTAAATCCTTCTTTCCCATGCTCCGCCAGTTAGCAAAGGCGACTTTAATTTGTACGGGATATAAGCAAATAGTCTCTAAAAATTTTTCTATTTCTATATCTAAAGTCAGATTTTCAACATCTAATAATAAAATACTAATTCCGCTTTCCCTGGGATTTGTGCCATTTAATAATAACTGAGAAGAAGAATGATCAACTAAAGGATAATGAGCAAATAGGGCGGCAACATTGGGGTCTGTCAGTTGTTCGAGTTTAGCAATTAAGACTTTATATTCAGGAGAATGTAAAAATTCAACGCTAAATAATCGACTGAGATAGGCTTTAAGTTTTATTAATAGTTCCTCTCGATTTCGTGCTTGACTTAATCCCTGATTCAGTTGACGAATCAGTGAGGATTGATGTTCTGATTGTTGCCAAGGAATATGGCGATAACGGGGATTAATCCAGTCAGGATATTGGACGTTCACTAATGTTCGACAAACATAGTGACTCATAGCAGGAACAACTAGGGTTCCATTATCTTGAATTGTGCTGGCTTGCTTAAACATAACCGATACAAAATGCTAACCATTCTGTCTTGAATCTTAGTAGCATGATGATATTCTACATGAAAATGTCAACTTTATCTAAAAAAAATTACTAAACAGGAAAGATAAATTGGGTATAACGCCGGGATAGGGTTGTAAAGGTGTAAAGATTTATTAAGATGTTTTTCTTCCTCCGTTGATTTTGGGTTGAATTGATTTTCAATGTTCTGTTGGATAGCGAATAATCATTCGCCCTATCCAACCGACTATCATTAATCCTAATCCCAATAACCAAATTTTAGGCTCAATCCAGAAGGCTAAAAACAAGCAGGAAATTAAGCCAATATAGGTTAATAGGGAGGGGTAAAGCCGTTCTTCCGGGGTGAGTTTTAGGGCAGCTAAATTGGTGATTAAATAATAAATTAAAACGGTAAAAGCACTAAATGACCAAGTGGTTTTGACATTACCAATTAAGACTAAAAGTGCGATCGCAATTCCAACGGCAATCACCGCAAAAGTCGGAGTGGTTTGAGTTGAATTAAGTTGAGCCAATACTCGGGACATATCGTGACGTTTTCCCATGGCAAATACAACCCGGGATAATCCTAAAATTAAGTTTAATAATACCCCTAACATGGCTGTCATTGCTCCTAATGTAATGACTAAACTACTGCCGGGTAGGGCGAATTTATTGGCAACCTGTTCTAAGGGAGCAGCCGTTAAACTTGCTAAACTTAATTCCTGAGATCCTAAAACGCCTACTGCTACTAATGCTACCCCTAAATAGAGCAGCATAGAAATTAATAGGGTAATAATAATAGCTTGAGGAATGGTTTTTTCTGGATGCTTTACTTCCTCTCCCATCGTGGCAATTCGTCCATATCCGGTATAGGCAACAAACATTAATGCCGTGGCTTGCAGGAGATTAGGAATAGCCGATTGGGTGGTAGGAAAAAAGGGAACAAGATTATTTATTCCCGTGGCAGAAAATAATATCGGTAAACCCGAAAAAATAAAGAATAATAATGAAAATAATGTGATTGAAAGAATCACCAAATTAACCGTATTAGAGCGACGAATTCCATTAAAAACAATCGCAGTCAACAGAATAACAATTAGCAGTGCAATGGGAATTAATAGAGTGGGACTCCATCCGAATAGTTGAATCAGATAACCGGAAAATCCCAAGGCAGCCGTGGCTGCGGAAGCTGTTTTAGCTAACAGAAACATCCAACCAGCAATAAACCCTAACCCCGGATTCAAATATTTATAACCATATTCATAGGTTCCCCCACTTACGGGATGATTGGCAGCCAGTTGGGCGCTATTTAATCCATTACAAATAGCTACCAAGGCGGCAAGTATGAGGGCTAAAATCACCGAGGTTCCTGTAAGTCCGGCGGCAATTCCAATACTCACAAAAACTCCGGTTCCAATAATAGAACCTAACCCCATTCCAATCGCCCCTAAAAGTCCAATTTCTCGCTTGAGAGATGGAGATTTCGCATCAGACATGATTTATTTATCCTTATCTATCAATTGACTTTGATGGTTAGTTGAATTAATCATAAAACCTGGGTTTTAGAGTTTAATACCCAGGACTTGGGTATAAGCGCCTCGGGCTTGGGTCACTCCAATAGTGCGTTGGGAGGCTTCCATCATGGGGCGGCGCAAACTAACAACAATAAATTGGGCTTGTTCGGTTTGACTTTTAATCATTCTAGCCAATCTTTCGACGTTAGAACCATCTAAAAACATATCGACTTCATCGAAGGCATAAAAGGGTGAGGGACGATATTTTTGTAGGGCGAAAATAAAGCTTAAAGCGGTTAGGGATTTTTCCCCCCCGGACATGGATGTTAACCGTTGGACGGGTTTACCTTTGGGGTGAGCAATTAAGTTTAAACCACTGGTAAAGGGATCTTCTGGGTTATCAATTTCTAAGTACCCATCGCCTTCGGAAAGTTGAGCAAAAATGGTTTGAAAGTTTTCATTCACGGCATCAAAGGCTTCTTGAAAAGCGCGACGGCGGAGGGTGGTAAAGTTCTCAATTCTGAGTAATAATTCGGTTCTTTCTCCTTCTAAGGTTGTGAGTTTTTGGGTTAATTCTTCTAACCGGGTTTGAGTCCGTTCAAATTCTTCTAGGGCTAACATATTTACGGGTTCTAAGGCTTCCATTCGTTTTTGGAGCGATCGCAAATCCCTTTGCAGAGCAGCTAAATCTAAGTTATTAGGAATATTAGGCAGGGGTTCGGGTAGTTCGATTTTAATGGCGGCAATTTGTTCTAATTTGATGTTTAATTGTTCCCGTCTTCCCTGTTGGGTTTCTTGTAATTTTTCTATTTGCCAGTCTAATTGTTGTTTGGCTAAACGCAATTCTCCTAAATTGGTTTCTACCTGATCCCGTTGTCTTTTTTCTTCTCCTAATTTGGCTTCTACTTTGGATACATTGCTCCGAATTTGTTGAATATTTATCTGAATTTCTGTTAATTGATTCTTGACAGTTTCTAACTTTTGTGTTAAAAACTTTTGTTCCTGACGAGTGGCTTCTAATTTCTGATTTCCGGCTTGATTTTTTTCTTGTAAACGGGTTTGTTGATTTTCAATTTCCGTTAACCGTTGTTGCACGGTTCTCATAGCATTCTCTTTCTGTTGGAGTTCGGTTTCTTGGGTTCTTAATACCCCTTGAAGTTGTTGCCATTCACTATGGCTATGGGTGTCTTCTAGTTGGGCTAATAGTTCCCGATCCTGTTGTAATTTTGTTTCTAAATTGGGAATTTCTGCCTCTAAATTCTTTAAGCGAATTTGGGCGGTATTGAATTCTTGGGTATTTTTTTCTAATTGCGATCGCAGTTGTTCTTGTTGATTATTTAAGGTTCTAATTTCTGACTCTAACAGGGAAACTTGTTGTTGATGATCGCGTAAAGTTTGTCTGGCTTCATTCAGTTCTAACGCTCGCTCTTTCACCGTTTGACTAGCTTCTATAATACTACGATTACAGCGTTCTAAAATTCGTTCAATTTCCTCTAATCTTTCCTTCAATGCCGCAATATTTCGAGCTTCTGCTGACCCTTGATCTGTGCCAAAATGCAAGCTAGACCTAGACGCTACACTTCCCCCTGTCATCGCTCCAGTAGTTTCTAATAATTCCCCTTCTAAGGTAACTATTCGATATTGCCCTAATACTTTTCGGGCATTAGAGAGATTATTGAAAACTAAAGTATTGCCAAAAACATAAGCAAAAATATCTTGATAACGGGGTTCATATTCAATTAAATTAACTGCTAAATCAATTAACCCCGATACATTTCTCATCGTGGCTAAATTGGGTAAATTAGGACGATTTCCCTTAATTTTATTTAAGGGTAAAAATGTCGCTCGTCCCGCTTGTTGACGCTTCAAAAATTCAATTGCTGCCGCCGCCACACTATCATCCTCAACCACAATATTACCCAACCTCGCCCCAGCAGAGGTTTCGAGCGCTAACTGATATTGGGGTTCCACCTGTCCCAACTGACAAACTAACCCACAAATCCCTGAAATTCCCGACTGAGCTATGATTTTAGTGGCATAACTGCCCGTTGCTTCCTGTTGCGCCTGATGTTGGGCTTCGGACTTGTCCAGTTTGCGCTGACGTTCCCGTTGTTCCTGTAATAGACGGGTTTGGGTTTCCTGTTGTACCTGTAACTCCGTTTCCACTTCCGTCACCTGCTGGGTTAAGGTTGTCACCCGTTGAGCAGTTGCATCCCTTTGAGTTGTTGCGGTTTCTAACGCTATGGTTTTTTGCGATAACTCCTGACTCAAGGTAGTAATAGACTGTTGCTGTTCTGAAAGTTGGCGTTGTAGTTGTTCAACTCGCTCCCGCAGTCTAGCCTGTTCAGTTCGATGGGGATCAAGGGTTTTTTGCAAGGCTTCAATTTGGCGGTGCAGTTCTGTCTGTTGCACCATCCAGCTTTCGGCCTGTTGTGCGACTTCTGAGGTGGCTTCGCGCCCCCGTTCCACCGTTGCTTGTAGGGTATCGCGTTCCCGTTGTCGTTGGCCTAAATTCAGGGTTTCTTGGTCTTTTTCAATAGCCAAACCATCGAGGGTTTGATAGTGTTGGCGCAGTTCCTGTTCGGTTTGGTGAATTTGGGTGATCGTCTGTTGCAGGGAGGTTTGCAGTTCCGCAGACCGGGTTTCCAGTTGACTTTGTTGGGCTTCTTGGGTAGCTAAACCAGACTGAAGGGCAATGAGTTCTTCTTCACCCATAGCTTTAACTAGGGCGTTGAGTTGTTCCAGTTGAACAGATGTGGTTTGAATTTGTTGATCTTGGTGTTGACGCTGTTCACCCAGTTCGGTTAAGGTGCGATCGTCGGCTTCTATTTGTTCCCGCAGTCGTCCCTGTTGTTGTTGTAGGGTTTGATAATTAAGAACGGTTTCCCATTGGCTTTTTTGTTGAAATTCTTCCCGCAGTTGTTGATATTTTTCAGCTTTTGCCCGATCTTTGTCTAAGCGATCGCGTTGGGCAATTAATTCTTGTTCTACGATCCGGCTACGTTCTTCTCTATCTTTAACCGCATCTAATTTTTCCTTGGCTAAGGTAATTTTCCGATCAAAAGAAGCTACTCCCGCCAACTCATCAATAATTTCTCGACGTTCCCGGGGTTTCATCGTAATAATACCCGTGACATCTCCCTGTAAAACCACGTTATAGCCTTCGGGATAAATTCGTAGTTTATTTAACTGTTCGTGGAGTTCGGTTTGGGTACAGGCTTCCCCATTAATATAATAAGTCGAGGTATAGGTTCCCTGTTTCGTTACCCGCAGTTTTCGGGCAACTGTCCATTCTAAGGGGGGTTCAAAATTCGGTATTTGTAGAGACGAGCCATGGTGCGTCTCCCCGTCGGTTTCCGCTTCCAAGTATGAACTATTATCGGTTTCTTCGCTATCACTCCCCAAGGGTTCGCCCTCGTAGTCGGAGAGGTCAAAGGTAACTTTTACAAGGGTTTCAACCGTTCCCTTCCGGCTTTGGGCGTTATTAACCAGATCCGGTAAACGTTCCGCCCGCATTCCCTTAGAAGACGATAACCCCAGGGCAAATAATAACGCATCGAGAATATTAGATTTGCCGGAACCATTCGGGCCGGAAACAACCGTAAACCCGGGTAGTAATGGCACTGCTGTTGTACCACCAAAGGATTTAAAGTTAGTGAGTTCGACGCGCTTGATATGAACCATTGAGACGAATTTAGGACGAATGAGGTGAGTGGGGGAGACTCACACTGCATAGTTGTCTGAATAATCAACAATATTAACAGTTTAGCCTGGATCAAGCAAGGATAGAGGGATGATTCAACCACACTCAGTCGTCGATATCATTAACTGTAAAACTGTAAAGAAATACTAAGCAGGGTTGTCAAAATCCCCGAAATATTCAAGGGTCTGTGACTCCGAACTCAAGTATTAAAAATAAGGATTTATTTAAGTAAAAATACTTATTTTTATTCTGGGAAAATTAGAACTGTTACTGTTAAGCAAAACCGATCACTAGCCTAGACTATAATCTCCCAAATGCTATTTTATAGCAACCGCCAAGGCAGTTAGGACACCAGACGGATATTGGAACCCAGACGGTGAAGTATTTTCCCCCAAACCCCCCGTGTACGGGGGGTTCGGGGGGCTGTTCCGGTGTTCCCTGCTATAGTCAGCAATGTTCTAGTAGGGTGAATATTTTTATAAAAATGAGTATTTTTACTTAAATAAAATCAAGGTGTTTTGAGGGCAATCTTAATGAAAGATACAGTTCTTAACAAATTTTAACGCAACAAATTGCGATAGCGTTGTATAACTAATATCTGAAGGGCAAAGATAACAGCCAAATGTTAGTCTCCCAATAATTGATTAACATTTGATTAAAAAAGTTTAATGTCCTTTCAGAAAATGGTGTAAATTTTTTAAGGTTCCTCTAAGTGAGGCTAAGGTTACTCCAAAAACAGTAACAGTAGCCAAACAAGAGAGACTCTCAAGAGTCATGATCGGGGAAACCCATCATTTCACTTTTAGCCAAAAACAAAGTTAAGCAAGTCAAGTAGGAGATTGATCCATGTTTGATGCCTTTACCAAGGTGGTTTCTCAAGCTGATACCCGCGGCGAAATGTTAAGCACCGGCCAGATCGATGCTCTCGGCCAAATGGTTGCCGAAAGCAACAAGCGTTTAGATGCCGTTAACCGCATCACTGGTAACGCTTCTGCCATTGTTTCTAACGCTGCTCGCGCTTTATTTGACGAGCAAGCCCAATTGATCGCTCCTGGTGGCAATGCTTACACCAACCGTCGTATGGCTGCTTGCTTACGCGACATGGAAATTATTTTGCGTTATGTCACCTACGCAGTCTTCGCCGGAGATTCTAGCGTTCTTAATGATCGTTGCTTGAACGGTCTGCGTGAAACCTACCTGGCTCTGGGCGTTCCTGGTGCTTCCGTCGCCGTTGGCGTTGGCAAAATGAAAGATGCAGCTTTGGCTATTGTTAACGATCCCGCAGGAATTACTCCTGGAGATTGTAGTGCCCTGGCTTCTGAAATCGCCGGCTACTTTGATCTCGCTGCGGCTGCTGTCGCCTAATTTTTCAAAAATTAGATTTTCAAAACTCCATAGAAGTCTAATTAAATGACTTCAATCTGTACCTAAATTTTGTAAACCCATAGGGAGATAACTCAAGCATGAAAACCCCCCTGACTGAAGCAGTGACAACCGCTGATTCTCAAGGCCGTTTCCTGAGCAGCACTGAAATCCAAGTGGCTTTTGGTCGTTTCCGTCAAGCCAAAGCCGGTTTAGAAGCAGCCAAAGCTCTGACTGCAAAATCTGACAGCCTGATCAGTGGCGCTGCCCAAGCAGTGTATAACAAATTCCCTTATACCACCACAATGCAAGGGCCCAACTACGCTTCTAGCGAACGTGGTAAAGCCAAATGCGCTCGTGACATCGGTTACTACCTCCGTCAAGTCACCTATTGCTTAATTGCCGGTGGTACAGGCCCTATGGACGAGTACCTGATTGCTGGTGTTGATGAAATCAACCGGACTTTTGAACTGTCTCCTAGCTGGTATGTGGAAGCTCTGAAATACATCAAAGCCAACCACGGTCTGAGTGGCGACGCAGGTGTTGAAGCCAACTCCTACATCGACTATGCTATCAACGCTCTGAGCTAGACTTAGCGCGCTTGATGCTCCTAAGCGGTAAATAGCTGTTAGCAACTGGGTTAACGGTTGTTTAACGCTTAGGGGCATCTTTGATTATTTGGGTATGAACTATCCGACATTAACAAAGTTTTTCTTTTTTGTCTGTTTTGAAAATCTCTTACGGAGCATAAGGATATGGTTGGCTTGCTTGAGGGTAGCCGACTTGGTATCCGGGCCTTTGAAGAAACAAAACCCGTAGAACTGCGCCCCAACTACAAGGAAGCAGACGTGCAAACTGTGATTGTGGCTGCATATCGTCAGGTGATGGGCAACGAACACCTGATGTCGCGGGAGCGGCTCACTAGCGCGGAATCTTTACTGCGCCAAGGACAAATTACCGTTCGGGATTTTGTCAGAGCTATTGCTTTATCCGAAGTTTACCGGACTAAGTTTTTTTACTCTAATTCTCAAACTCGGTTTATTGAGTTAAATTACAAACATCTGCTCGGTCGCGCCCCTTACGATGAGTCAGAGATTGCGTTTCACGTTGATCTCTATGTCAGCCAGGGCTATGAAGACGAAATCAACTCTTACCTGGACTCTCCAGAATATCTGGAGAATTTTGGGGAAAATGTCGTCCCCTATTATCGGGGCTTTTCTACCCAAGATGGACAGAAAACCGTTGGTTTCAACCGCTTGTTTACCCTCTATCGTGGGTATGCCAGTAGCGATCGCGCTCAAAACCAAAAGCAAAGTCGCTTAACTTGGGAATTAGGCCGGAATTTGGCTGCTCCGATTCAAACACCGGATCATGGTCAAAGTCTAGCAGGTACGACAGGCGGCAGTCGTGGACAACTCTACCGCCTGACTGTTATGCAAAAAGCAACACAGTCTCTGCCTCAAGTGCGCCGTACCCAAACTGAATATACCGTACCCTATGACCAACTGTCTACTCAGTTGCAGCGAATTCATCGCGCCGGGGGACGGGTAATGAGAATTACTTTGGCATAATCTCATTAATTTTAGCTTTAATGCTAGTTTGTGTCAGAAGATTTGGGGTTTGGGCTGACTTTTCAAACGGGAGGCTTAGACTCTAATTCCTCTGACTAACAAACCTTTAACAGCGAATCAATGCACGCTACAATCGCAACTTGATTCTGGATCATGTTCTTAAATATAAGAGGAGGATTTTAGGTGGCTATTACAACAGCAGCATCCAGACTAGGAACTACTGCATTCCAAGAAACGCCCCGTGTTGAACTGCGACCGGATTGGACTCGGGACGATGCTCAACAGGTGATTCGCGCCACTTATCGTCAACTGCTGGGTAATGATTATTTAATGAGTTCCGAGCGCCTGAAAAGTGCTGAATCTCTTTTGAATGATGGTAGCATCACTGTCCGAGAGTTTGTCCGTTCTGTGGCTAAATCAGAACTGTACAAAACCAAGTTTTTCTACCCGAATTTCCAAACCCGTGTAATTGAACTCAATCACAAACATTTATTGGGTCGCGCTCCATATAGTGAATCTGACGTGGTTTTTCACTTGGATTTATACCAAAATGAAGGCTATGACGCTGATATTGATTCCTATATTGATTCAGTCGAATACCTGGAAAACTTTGGGGAAAATGTGGTTCCCTACTATCGCGCCTTTGAATTTCAACGGGGACAAAGAAGCGTCGGTTTTACTCGGATCTTCCGGTTGTATCGCGGTTATGCTAATAGCGATCGCTCTCAATTAGACGGGAATTCGTCTCGCTTGGCTAAAGAACTGGGTCAAAACAGCACTTCTCCGATTGTTGGCCCCTCCGGTGGTAGCGGAGGTTGGTCTTATCGTTCCTCCGGTCAAGGTGTAGTCCCGACCACGGGATTCAGCACAGGCGGAGTGTTAGGACAATCTGACCGTAGCTATCGGGTTGAAGTGGCTGGAATTATTGAGCGTCGATATCCTAAAGTTCGTCGAAGCAGCAAGTCCTTTATTGTTCCTTACGAAGGCTTATCTTCTCTACTTCAGGAAATTCAACGCCAAGGTGGTAAAGTCGCCAGTGTTACACCTGTTTAGGACGTTTTTTTAATCAGGGGGCGCTGATCAGCAATCCCTGTTTATTGTTTTTGTACAACTTTATTAGATTAATTCAAAACAATGTTAGGTCAAGTTGCAGTAGGTAATTCAGCCGCTTCTCCATCGGGAAGTCGCTTTTTTCGTTATGAAGTTGTGGGTTTACATCAATCGGGTGAAACCGACAAAACTGATTATTCTATTCGTTCTAGTGCCAGCCAGTTCATCATTGTTCCTTACAACCGCATGAACCAGGAAATGCAGCGTTTAACACGGATGGGTGCAAAAATTGTTAGTATTCAACCTTTAACTTCCGAGGCAGAATAATTACCATTATTGTCTAATTAGATCGAAGTTCAAAACTGAATTTAACAAGTAAACGGACGCTAGTTAAATTTAAACATTGATATTTGTGGTTAGGTGTTTCAAATCCGAAACACCTAACCCTTTTTTATTCTCCAATGTTCTGATTATATACCCTACTGAAAATCATTTTTTCTACCAAAGAATGCCAATCTCCTGAAAATAAAGGCTCAGAATCAAGAGCATGATATAGCGAGTCTAAATCAGTTGTACAAAAGCATCATATTTTTCTAAGTTCGGAGGATTGAACAAACTAAACTTAAAGAAAAGCCGGAATAACTTTTCAGCTATTGAGAAGTATTGAGGGATACTTTGGTGGCGATCGCATTTCAGAAATAATACTTCTCTTCGGTTTGTAACCATTCCATAGCAACTTGACTGTAAGTTCGGAGCGTTCAACAAATAAGTAAGTGCTTGGGGAATTCCTGTGGTAACGTCTAGTCTTGCAGGTTTTGATTCGATTACCAAAATCCAAAAACTATCTTGGATTACCAAAATATCAATTCTGCGATCGCATTATCTTGAGAGCCGAGAATTGCAAAACTAACCCGCAGTCGCTTACCTGTACCATCAGCATCAGAAATATTAGTGCTATTCGCATCAATTCCTGATAGGGTGTAAGTTTTTTCAATGATTACTTGTCGCACCAGAGCGTGTTCCCGTTCCCCTAAAACTGCCACAAAATCCATATATAGTAATCCTAAATAGGTTGTAACATTTTAATACTGACATGAAACAGCCAGAAGTATTACCCCAGATCCCTCCCCCCCCTAGCCCCCCGTGCACGGGGGGTTTGGGGGGGCTGTTCCCTTTTGATCAGGGATTTTAAACACAACTCAAATAGGATTGCTATATTTAGCTAATGCCTTAATACCTTATACTAAAAAGCGATCGCCCAAAAATCACTACTCACACCGAATAGCGATCGCCACATCATCTAATTTATTAACTATCTTTTTTCTTGCTTCGCTTTTTCTTCTCAACTTTCAGCAATGGCGCACTTAGGGCTTCATAGAGGCTGAATAAATACTCAATGCGATTTAGTTCGCTAACAAAGGGTTGGGGACGATAGCAAAGATCAACGGCTTTATCTAGGGCTTGATGGGCTTTTACCAAATCGGGCGGCATGGTGAGAGGATCGTAAAGATCGGCGAGGCTACTATCGGGATATTTTGCCCTTGTGTCTAATACTTTTTGTGCGGCGGTTTCGACTTTTTGCTTTTGTTTGTCACTTACATTTTCAGGGAATGGATAATTGTTGTAAACGATTGTACTTGAGTAACTATAACGACTTTCTAATCTTCCACAAACATACTTCATCCATGTCATGTGCATTTCAGATGTGAGAATACCAAAAAGATACAAAGTGGCACTTGGGACAAGTTGAATCTTATTACTTGCAATAATGTTAGACTCTAGGAAACCAATAGGAATATATTTCCTTTTCTCAGATGAAACCTCTGGAATCGCTAAATAATTTGTATCTGGTTGTGAAATTTGAGCAAAAAGAGTTGGAGTATTTGCTTTTTTTTGAGTTACTGAAGCAACACTAGCTAATCTCATTTGCTTTACTTTTTCTACCCTTTTAACAACTTCCTTCATCTCTCTTAACTCATTAGGAGTTATATCTTTTAGCCAGAGACACCAACGCTTTCGATCGTTAATAAAATCTCCACCGCTTAAAAATGGTCTTACAAATTTTATGGATTTAGGTTCTTTAGCTAAAAATTCATTTTTCTCTTCTTCATTATCAAAAAGGAAGTTACCACCATCCGAGGGCTTATTTCCCCAAATCATTTTAGGGACATTACAAATAGGTGTACTTCGATTCTTAATAACTACGTCAGCACCATCTACTAGATAAGGATTTATTTGTTTTGCTGATAGCTTGAGAGGTTCTGACCTAACACTGGGGTATTCATAAAGGATTTTTGATGAAGAGTCAAAATTAGCAAAGCCAACTATCACACAATGTACAGCCGCATTACCTTTCGCTTCGTTATTCCATTGAAAAGTTCTATGTGCAAAGTGAATCTTAATTCCAAAATTGTTTAATAGTTCTGTCCACAATAGCCCCACTTGTTCGCCTTGAGTAATTGAATTTGTAGACACATATCCAACTTTAATTAAACTATCTTTAATAAATGAGGCAGCTTTGTAATACCAACAAGCAACATAATCTAAAACACCATGTCCCTTAATTGCATGAAAGATTAGCCCCATATCTTTCTTTTGTTCAGCATTTTGATAATGATGACCAACAAATGGAGGATTACCTAAAATAAAATTTAACTTCTTTTTTGCAACAACAGACTCCCAATCAATTTTTAACGAATTACCATGTACAATCTTCGCGGATTTCTTCAAAGGCAACCGCACAAAATACTGCCCAAACTCATTACTCACCTTCACATTCATCTGATGATCAATTAACCACATCGCCACCTCAGCAACTCGCACGGCAAATTCATCATATTCAATCCCCGCAAACTGATCCACATCCACTTGAATAATTGAGCTAATATCCGTCACTAACTGCCCAGTCTTATTCAATTCCAACAAAATCAAAATCTCTAAATCTCGCAATTCCCGATAGGTAATAATCAAGAAATTACCACAACCACAAGCAGGATCAAGGAAATATAAATTTGCAATCTTTTTATGTAATGTTTCTAGTTTGCCCTTACTACACTTTGCCTTCTCAAATTCAATATAAAGATCATCCAAAAAAAGCGGCTTAATTAACTTTTGGATATTTTTTTCAGAAGTATAATGAGCCCCTAAATTGCGCCGTTCCGTCTGATTCATTACTGCCTGAAACATCGACCCAAAAATTGCAGGGGAAATTTTACCCCAATCAAACGCACAAGCCTTTAACAATATTTCACGCATCTGCTTATCAAAAGCCGCAGGTTGCAAAGGTTCCTCAAATAACTTCCCATTTACATAGGGAAACTGCGCTAAATTTTCATCTAAATTTTTTAACCGCTTCTCCTTAGATGTATTCAAAATCTGAAAAATCGAGGCAATGTGCATCGCCAAATCACTGCCATCTTCCTTAGTATGGAGATCGATATATCCCCAAAAAATTCCCTTATTAAAAATCCCCGTATCATCGGCAAACATACAGAATAATAGCCGCACCAGATACACTTCTAAATCATGCCCTGTATAGCCAATTTCTTTCAGGCGATCGTGCAGTTCTCCCATCAATTCCGCCGCTTTAATATTGACAGGATCTTCATCTTTATAAACCCGTTTTTCATATCCCGCCATAAAGCCGAATAGATGGACGTGATTTACAAAATCCTTTAGCTCAAACTCTGTCGTTTCGTTCGTATCTAAATCATAAAGCCGGAATTTTTGGAAATCCGAAACTAAAATATATTTTGGTAATTCATGTTCCTTTAAATTGGGAAAATAATCTTTTGCCTGTTGTGTAGCTTTATCTAAGTCCTTGCCCCTAGACTTATGCTCCACCAAAATTATCCCTTTCCACAAAAGATCGATAAAGCCTTGTTTATTATCCGCCTTTTTAATCGGTAGCTCAAAACTTCCTACCCGCCGCCGTGAAATGCCAAACACATTAAAAAAATCATTCCAGAATGATTGTGACTCTGATTTTTCTGAAGTTTCAGTTTCCCATTCCTTAGAAAAGGCGATCGCCCTTTGCTTAATTTCATTCCAACTTAGAGGCATATCGGCAAATCTTAAGACATAATTTTAGTTAATATTTATACTAGCACTCATTTTCTAAAATTATAGCAGGGAACAGGCTGCGTCGTGAGCTTGTCGAACGAGAACAGGGAACGCCGGATCTGGGGGGAAAATACTTCACCGTCTGGGTTCCAATATCCGTCTGGTGTCCTAACTGCCTTGGCGGTTGCTATACCTATAATCAACTTGAGGAGAGAAAAAACAGGAATATGGCGATCGCTAAATCAACCAATTCTCATGCTTATTTCTGGCTCTCCAGAATCTCTTTCGCCTTTAAAAGCTCCTTATGTTGCTCTTTACTGAGCGTAGGATACTTGAGATTCAGTTGTTAAGATAGTGTCTTGAGATAAGTTATTAAATCAGCTAAGTCTTCATTCCCGATGTTCCAGCGCGGCATATAATTATTCAACTGCTTCTTACCGAAAGATTGAATATTTGTTTAATTTTGGGATAACTCACCATCCATTTTTAGTGAGGTGATTGAGATGAAAATGACCAGAAGTTCATCATTGGCGACGCTGCAAATATCTTTTCCTGTATTGCCCAGTTATCAGGCTAAAGGGTTGAATGTTGGCAAAAATATTCTTCATAGCCTCAAAAGTATTACAGCAATATTTGTAGATGCCTTAACTTCACCAACTGAACCTAAAATCTGGCAAAAAAAAGACGCTGATGGAAATATGATTTGGCAGATTTATGATCCGGTGACGGGTCATCAAGCCCGGTTTGATACGGAACAGGAAGTTAGAATTTGGTTAGAAAAACGTTATAATTTATAAATAGATAAAATCATCTAAATCCTCCTTAAAAAGAGAATTTTTATCTAATAATTTTAATTAAAACACAAAGACACAAAGGCACAAAGAGGTTGTGTAAGAGCGGTTTTTGTTAGATATTTTTTAATCACCTAAATCTCGATTAACCCGCCCCTACAACTGCTACAATTATTCTTAAAACCATTCTTCTACTTCTTCCCAGCCTTGACCTTTTCTCACAATTACTGGTTCATCAGTGGTTAAATCAATAATAGTTGAAACATGATATCCTGGGTCTGAGGTATCATCTACAATAATATCAACTAACTTACCTAAACTATCGTACAATCTGGCTTTATCAACTTGATGTTCTATGGGTAAAGCACTTGGGGCTTGACCTTCTTCTTCTGTGGTAATATGGGCAGAAGTGGAAATAATGGGATTGCCTAAAGTTTTAAGAATGGACAAACAACCTTGATGATTCGGGACACGAATACCTGTGGTTTTACGTTTAGGAGACATGACTAATTTAGGAACTAATTTAGTCGCGGGTAATAAGAAAGTGTATGTCCCTGGAACTAATCTTTTAATTAAACGATAAGCGGAGTCACTTACAATTGCATAATCGGTAATATTAGACAGGGAAGAACACAGGAAAGTCAGGGGTTTATCATTGGATAGTTGTTTGATGCGTCGGACTCGTTCAATGGCTGACTTAACGGTTAAATCACAACCAATGGCATAGACCGTATCGGTCGGATACAGCATTACCGCCCCATCTTTGAGGTCGTCTTTAATTTTTTCCAAGATGCGTTCTTGGGGGTTTTGGGGATGAATTTCGTATAGTATTGCCATGGTAATAGGTTGTATTTTAGAAAACAAATTTTATTTCAAGACTAGCAGACTAACGACAAATTATGGCTAAGATTGCTTATTTTCAATGTCCGACAGGAATTTCCGGCGATATGTGTTTGGGAGCATTAGTCCACGCTGGTGTTCCTTTGGATTATTTAAAAGAAAAGTTAGAGTTGCTGGGAATTGGGGCAGAATATGAGTTAAAATCTGAACCTGTTCGTCGTCAGGGACAGTTAGCAACAAAAGTTTCTGTTAATTTAACTCAACACAACTCTGATGATCATGAAGATCATCACCATTCTAGTACCACCCGGCATTTATCACAAATTCAAGCCATTATTCTACAAGCTAAATTGCCTCAACAGGTGGAAATTAGGAGTTTAGCTATTTTTCGGAAGTTAGCAGAAGCGGAAGCGGATGTTCATGGTATTCCCGTTGAAGAAGTTCATTTTCATGAAGTTGGGGCGACGGATGCTATTGTTGATATTGTTGGGACTTGTTTGGGTTTAGATTGGTTAAATATTGAACAATTTTATTGTTCGACATTACCCACAGGCGGGGGAACGGTTTGGGCAGCACATGGACAATTACCTGTTCCAGTTCCGGCGGTTTTAAAGTTATTTGAAATGGGGAAAGTTCCGGTTTATAGTAATGATATTGAACGGGAATTAGTGACACCAACGGGGGCGGCAATTGCGGTGACTTTAGCTCAAAGTTTTGGAGAACCTCCGGCTTTATCTATTCAAACCATAGGCTTAGGTGCAGGTTCTCAGGATTTACCTATTCCTAATATTTTAAGGCTATGGGTTGGGGAACAACATCCATCCCTAGATAGCGATATTTTCTCAACGGTTAATACAGAAATTCAAACGATTACAGAAACTATTTCTGTACTACAAACTCAAATTGATGATTTAAGTCCTCAAGTGATTGCTTATACTTTTGAATTATTATTTCAAGCGGGGGCTATTGATGTTTTTAGCCAACCAATTACCATGAAAAAATCCCGTTTGGGGGTATTATTAACGGTTATTTGTCATCCCGAACACCGTCAAGTTTGTGAAGCCATATTATTTCGAGAAACCACAACATTAGGCATTCGTCATACCCTACAAAATCGCAGTATTTTGAAACGGGATATTCAAACTGTTGAAACTCAATATGGTGCAGTTAGAGTTAAAGTTGGTTTTTCAGGTAAAAAAATCACTAATGTTCAACCGGAATATGAAGACTGTGCAAAACTCGCTAAACAGCATAAAGTTACTTGGTTAGAAGTGCATAGATTAGCATTACAAAGTTGGTATGGTTTACCTTAAAAGATGGGTAATGGGCTTTTTCAGTTATCAGTTATCAGTTATCAGTTATCTGCTGTAACCTAGTTATAACCTACTGTTCCCTGTTTCCTGTTCCCTGTTCCCTATTACACCATATTTTTTTCTTTTTGCATAGGGAACTTCCACCAAAGAATAAGTAACGGCAGATAAAATAACGGATAAAATCACAACGACGGAGAGTTTATGAAAAAATGTGGTTAAGGGGTCAGTAACTTGAACAATAGGAGCTATTTTTTGGATAATATGGTAATGCCATAAATAAATTCCATAGGATAATATTCCCATGATTTCCAACACTCTAACTGGATTTTCCAGACAGGTTTCAAAAGATAGCTTTTTATTTTTAACCCTATTATTATACTGACCATTACGTTCAAACGCATAGATAAAAAATGTTGTACAAATTCCAGTGATTACGGGCATAACATAATAACTAAAGGGCGTAATAAATAGACTTCTCTGCATTAATGTAGCCGGACGAGTTGCGAGATTCCATAATTCTTGATGGTAGCCATGATAGGCTGAAAGTAGGTATAAACCGACCATGACAAAAATTGCCATAGCTTTTAAAGAGATGAAGTTTTTAAACTGTTTCTTCAGGGGAAGGAAAATTGAAGGTTGCGTATTTTTCTGGGGTTTACACTGAAACCAAGCATTCAGTAAAAAACCGGATAGAAATACATCTAAACTGAGGATAAGAGAGGTATGATGGGGAAAGAATAGTAGGGCAAAACCTCGACAGATTGATGTAATCCCAATAATGACTAGGGCGGTGATTAAAATTTTAGTCCGATTAACCAAAATCGGTCGAAACGCGGTATATAAAAACGGGACAATTAGATAAAATTGAACTTCCGTTGATAATGACCAAATCACTGGATTAAAATTAAAATCTGGATGATTGGGCGATAAAGGCAAAGGAAAGGTATAGGTAAAAGTTAGAATCCTGAATAATTCAAACCATTTTTCCGCTTTTAAAATTTCAGGATAAACAAAAATTGCCGTAATTAATACGGAAAAGTAATAAAGAGGGCAAATCCTTAAAACTCGATTCATAAAAAACGCTTTATATCCCGATACCGTGGGTAAATATCGATAGGTATAAAAGGCTTTGCCCATTAAATATCCTGAAAGGGCAAAAAATATCCAGACGGCAACAATTCCATCTCCTAATAGTAACCAAGAAAAATCATAGGGGGGATAAATAATTAATTCCCGTGAAATACTACAATGAAATAATACAACGACTAAACAGGCAATTCCTCGCAGGCTTAATAAAGCATCAACGGAGTTGGAAACAGCAGGTGATGATTCTGAGGACAAAGGATTCATAAAATTTTTAATTCGGGATTCCCCCAAAAATGATCAAACCGATAGAAAATCATATCATAAAAATCAACTGCCCTAATCATAAAATAATATTAAGAAATTAGGCTTAACTTATAGCACTATTTATAATAGACTTAGGATTGGAGATCAAAAAATCATGAATTATTTCTTTAGCTCTTTCTTTATTCTATTAGCTTATTTAACCATTAGTGGGTTTAAATTAGATCGAGAATATCAACGGGGAGTTATTTTCAGATTAGGACGAATTCAAGCAATTAAAGGGCCGGGTTTATATTGGATTATTCCCGCCATTGATCAAAAAGTTCAAGTGGATGTTAGAACCAAAACCGTTGATATTGAACCGCAAGAGACCATCACATCTGATAGTGTAACCATTCGAGTGAATGCTGTTCTTTATTACCGTTTAGTTGATCCTACTAAGGCAATTGTTAAGGTAGAAAGTTATGAAAAAGCAGTGTATCAAGCCGCCTTAACAACCCTGCGAAATGTGATTGGTCAGAATATTTTGGATGATGTTTTACAAAATCGAGATAAAATTAATCAGAAAATTCAAGAACTTGTAGATGAGATGACAGAACCTTGGGGAATTGTCATTGAAGCAGTGGAAATGAAGGATGTGGAAATTCCCACCTCTATGCAACGAGCCATGGCAAAAGTAGCGGAAGCCGTGCGAGAAAAACGCTCCCGTTTAATTAAAGCAGAAGCGGAACAGGAAGCCTCAATTAAGTTAGCAGAAGCCTCTCAATTAATTATGGCAAATCCCGCCGCCCTGGAGTTAAGACGGTTACAAATGCTCTCGGAAATTGGGGTAGAAAATAATACAACAACCATTGTTGTGCTTCCCTCAGATTTACTCCCATTTGTTCAAAATTTGAGTGTTCCACCCCAACAAAAACCCCCACTTCCTCCGAAAGTATAATCCCAAGTATGGGGTTTAGTCTTCAAGTTCAACCCTCTTGATGGTTTGGAGACCAAACCCCTGCCATGATTTTAGGGTTAACTATAAATAATATAATATCCAAAGTGACTCTTTTAAGATTAAGCTATAAGTTTAGATGTTGTTTCTTTAATCACTGTCATGGACTTCTCATTATCAACAGCAGAATTGCTAAACTTTTCTAAATGGATAGGAATTGCTACTTTAGTTCTTGCTGTAATTACTATCTTCTCATTTATTTTTAAATGGGGAATTAGGTTTAGGTTAGTAGGAATTACCTCCTTTACAGGGGTTCTAACCGGTGGAGTTTTTGGTTTGAGTTTAGGTTTATTTCATCATGTTCAAGTTCCTGGGGCAGCGCGTTATAGTCGGGTATTTGATGATGGCAGTAGACAGATTGTAATTGCGGTTGCCCCGGAAATTACCAAAACTCAATTAGATGCCACCTTACGTCAAGCGGCGTCAGATTTATATTCCTCTGGACGGGGAGGACAATTTCAAGCACCACTATTAATTCGCGCTAGAACTATTGTTCACCCCGATGCAAATGTTTCTCAACCACTCTATTTGGGTCAAGTTAAACGTTCTGTTATTGAACAACAGGAGGATAACTTAGACATTCAGATATTTGAGAAAAATCTAGCTCGTTTAAAACAAGTTCAATCTTGATTTTCTGGTTTCTTAACAATTAAATGGGTGGGTTGATATTCGAGAATAAATGTTGTCATTATCTCTCGTTCTTCTATAGTTGGTGTGGCTAAACATCCCGATGTTCCCGTTTCAGAAACAGATAACAAAGCCGAGGGGTCATAATGTACACCTAACCCCGCTCTTTCTGTGGGAAAAGTTGGTGTAATTGCTGACCAAACTCCGCCAAATTCTCCGGGTGCATCTTCAACGATACCCGGAGCATCAAAGGTATAAATCCCAAAGGGTAAAGGAGTTTGAGAACCCGATATATCCGAGGGAATTTGTTGACCAATGCGACCAGAAACACAGCGCACGGTATTAATAATTGTACCTGTATTATCCAGTAATTTTGTTTGATAAACTTGTAAACCACCTCCGATTTGTTCCTCGGTTTGTGTGGATATAATTTTAGCACCTGGAATGGCTAAAATTTCGGCATCAATAAGCGTTAAGTATTTCGCAGCTACCCAACGATTTATCCCAATAGGTGTCCAGATTTCACCCTCAATATTAACAGAATCTCCACTAATTTCAACCTGGGTTCCATCGCCTAAAATATCAACAATTTCACCGTTAGGAGTAGAACGCACATTCAGGGTATCATCGGGAGTCGTAACAATAGCGATAGGATTCATATAGCAGGGAACAGGGAACAGGGAACAGCCCCCCCAAATCCCCCGTGCACGGGGGGCTAGGGGGGGAGGGAACACCGGAAGAAAAGACTTCACCGTCTAGCTTTGCTGCATCACTCTTTGTCCTAATAGGTCTGGCGACTGCTATATTAAAATTGGCAAGTCTATTAATTTTATTTTATCCTATTCTTTTGAATATGCCCTCTCTCCCATAATATAGGTGGCTTGAATAGCTCGGTCATCCCCTAATATAATTAAACTAAAGATAGTTTCCGCAATTTTTAATCGGGTTTGAGGTTCGGAAATTTGTTGATTTATCAATCTCATTAACGGGGTCGAGTTATAGTCTAAAACAATAAAATCCGCTTCTTTTCCGATGTCAAAATTACCAATTTTATCCTCTAATTTTAGAGCTTTTGCTCCTCCTAATGTGGCTAAAAATAGGGCTTGAAAAGGTGAAAGAGTTTGATTTTGTAGTTGAGCGACTTTGTAGGCCTCATTAGCAGTTTGGAGGAGGGAAAAACTGGTTCCCGCTCCAATATCGCTACCCAAACCGACATTAATGGGATGGGTTTTAGATTTAGCTTGATGGAGTTTAAACAGTCCACTACCGAGGAATAAATTGGAAGTGGGGCAAAATGCGATCGCAGATTTAGCTTCAGATAACCGTTTAAATTCATCCGGGGTTAAATGAATACTATGGGCAAAAATTGAACGTTCTCCGACTAAACCAGCTTGGTCATAAACCCCTAAATAGTTTGGAGCTTCAGGAAAAAGTCCGGCAACAAATTCAACTTCTTTGAGATTTTCTGAAAGATGGGTTTGTAAATAAACATCGGGAAATTCTGTTAATAATTTTCCAGCTATTTTTAACTGTTCACGACTAGAAGTTATGGCAAATCTGGGAGTAATTGCATAGAGTAAACGTCCTTTTTTATGCCAAGTTTGGATTAATCTTTTGCTGTCTTGATAGGAGGTTTCGGGAGTGTCTTTTAAATAATCTGGCGCATGACTATCCATCATCACTTTACCCGAAATCATGCGTAAATTTCGGCGATAGGCTTCTTCAAAGAAAGCATCAACGGACTGGGGGAAAACTGTGGCAAAAACTAAGGCGGTTGTAGTTCCATTTTTGAGTAATTCATCTAGGAAAAATGACGCAATTTTTTGAGCATATTCTTTACTGCTAAATTTACGTTCTATGGGAAAGGTATATTGATTTAACCATTCTAATAGTTGTTCCCCATAGGATGCTATCATTTCAGTTTGGGGAAAATGAATATGGGTATCAATAAATCCGGGTAATATTAATAAATCAGGATAATGGGTAATTGTAAACCCTTGATATTTGTCTTTTAAAATGTTATAATCATCGAAGTCTATAATAATTCCAGATTCTACAACTAATAATCCATCGGCAAGATAACGAACGCTGGTTTCTTCTGATTCATAAAAAGGATCATCAATAAAGTCTAAAAACGATGAGCGAAATAGTTCTAAGTGGGTCATCACTGAGGGATTTTAGGTTGATAAGCTGTTGTGTATTTAAACTGTGATTATAGCATTACCTTTGTTTTTAAGTTTACGTCCCCTGGTTGTTTGATATCAGTATTAATAATTCTGTTGATTGTGTGATATTAAAACCATTTATTTGAGGTTAGGAAGGCAAATAATCCCTAATCCTTTCATTTGGCGTATATGTTCATCAAAAGCAAAAACTTCACAAATATTGAGACGATTTGCCATTACTAAAATAGAACAATCTGTATAACTCCATTTTTTGTCATCATATTTACAAAAGGCTTCCCAAACAGCCTGATCATCTTGATCAGAAATAGTGACATAGCGATGTTCAGTTCTTAAGATTTGACCAATTTTAATGGAAGCAGAACTAGAAATTTTTGTTCTAATCCAAGTTACAGTTTCATCAAAGACTGTCTCTAAAATCACCCAGCGATAATGATAATTGTTTAATACATACTGTTTGGCTATTTGATGGTTAGTTTCGGATTTAACAAAAAAAGCAATTAAAGCTGATGTATCAACAATTATTTCTTGATTCATAATCCTACTTTAATATAAAATTTGATCAATCTTTTCAGCGTAGTTAGTGGATAATTCTGACTTTTTCTCACTAACAATAAATTCTGGTTCGGGATTGGGTATTTCTAAACTACCGCAAAGTTCCCAAGTTTTTGTTTTAGTAATATCTAAAGATTCTTTGGTCAAATAATCCTCTAATGCTTTGAGTAAAATAGATTCTATAGATTCTGATTTGTCTCGGATTAGATTCATTAATTGGTCAGGAATTTCTAAGGTAATTTTGTTCATCTAATTAACTCCGTGTTTTTAGTATTCTTGATTTCTTACATTACAGGGTTTTTCTTATGCTGGAGAATCAATTTAGGACAGTTTTGCTCAAATTGGATGAGAAGCCATCCGAGCAGTTAATCGTCTAAGCTCAGCCCCGGAAGCACGTTGTCGGCAACTAATATGGTCAGTATAGTTTTCTGCCTGGTGTTACTACTAAATATTATAGCTAGGACTAACCACACAATCTTTAGGTGCAACCACAGGGAGATTGCCCATACTACCGATAGATACGGGGTAGGATTCTGGCTGTTAGCGAACTGTTTTTTCATAAAGACGAAATTGGGCGATTTTATAAATTTCTTCTAGGGCGGTTATTTTTTCGGCTTCAATAGAATGATTTAACCGTTGTTCAAACGCCGCTAAAATACTGGTTTTGGTATGATTTTTAACGGCAATAATAAAGGGAAACCCGAATTTATCTTTATAGGTTTGGTTGAGTTGATGAAAGTATTGATATTCGGCAGATGTTAGACGGTCTAACCCAACTCCGGCTTGTTCTTTTACTGAAGATTCTGCCATTTTTGCTTTACTTCCTAAGTCGGGATGGGTGCGAATTAAGGCTAATTGTTGTTGTGAATTACTATTTTTAACGATGGCAACCATAGTTTGATATAATATTTCTATAGTCCCAAAGGGTCGTTTTAATTCTGCCTGTTCTGCCACCCAAGGAGATGCTTCAAAAATAGTTCCTAATACTGCGATAAATTCCGCTTTAGTCATTTGATTAACTTGGGATAAGGAATAGGTTTGCATGATGTTTAACTGCCTCGATAGGTACTATAAGACCAGGGAGAAACTAATAGGGGAACGTGATAGGCAACGGTGGGGTTAGCAATGCCAAATCGAATCGGAATATTATCTAAAAATAAGGGATAATCTAGGGATTCATATTGGGTTTTAAAATAGTCCCCAACGGCAAAGACTAATTCATAAATTCCCTGCTTTAATTCGGTTTCTGTTAATAGGGGGATATCGGTTCTACCATCCTTATTTGTAATAGAAGTTTTGAGAAGGGTTCGTTCTCCTATTTCTGAATTGATTTGCCATAATTCAATCTTTAAATGGGCAACTGGACGACCTTGGGCTGTGTCTAATACATGGGTTGTTAGTTTACCAACCATAGGAAAAAGTTAAGGGTTAAAATTAATAATACCTCAGAAACCGGGTTTCTAATTATGGTCTATTAACTCAAATCAAGATTTTTTTAGAAACCCGGTTTCTTTTCTTTTAGTGAAAGGGGCCGCCTAGGATGGTTTTAGATAAAGCATTGGTAACATCCTGTTCGGTTTCTTGTTGGAGTTGTTGATACCATTGTTGGGTTAAATGGGGGTCTTTTCCATAAATCATATCGGCTCGTTTTCGGGCTTTGAGAACTAGGGTTGAAGTCCGTTCTTTGCGTTCAGATTCATATCGTTTTAAAGCATATTCTACTCCTAAATTAGTAGTTAATAGAAATCGAGATAATATTTCTGCATCTTCCATGGCTTGACAGCCGCCTTGTCCGAGGGTTGGGGTGGAAGCATGGGCGGCATCTCCTAACAGTGCAACTCGACCTTTAACGATTGTTTCTAAGGGGTCTAAATCATGAATTTCTAAACGGTTTAATTCCTGGGGATTGAGATTTTCTATTAAAGATTGAACTGGAGACGGCCATCGGGCAAAAATTGATTTTAACTCCCGTTGACGATAATCTGGTTCAACAATTGTTCCCCTTGCCATCGGACAACCAAAAAAGTAATAAAATCGGTTATTTCCTATGGGCATCATCGAAGCGCGTTTGCCTTCGCCAACATAAATAACCCAAGTATTTTTATCTCCTAAATCGGGATTAATTTTAATTAAACCATTCCAATTAACATAATCGGCATAACGCAATTTTACCGGATGACCGACTACATAATCCCGCAATTGAGAATGAATACCATCGGCGGCAATTAATAGGTCTGCACTGGTTTGATATCCATTGGCAAAATAGGCGGTCACGCCCTGGGTATTCTGTTCAACTCCAATAAATTGAGCATTTAGTTTAACGGTTTCAAGATTATTATTAAAGGCGTTTAAAAGCAGGGATTGTAATTCTGTTCGAGACACGGGATAGGGTCGCTGTCCTACGGTTTCGGTCACAGGATTGAGATTAATTTGATTAAATAATTTATCGGTATGACTGCGATATTCCATCCTATCCATCTGTCCACCAATTTTGGCAATTTCATCCCCCAAACCTAAACTATTCAGAACTTTAACCCCATTTGACCAAATAGAAATTCCGGCTCCGGCAGGACGAATTTCGCTGGTCTTTTCATAAATTTCTACGGTATATCCTGCCCGTTTTAGGGCTAAACCTGCGGTTAAACCACCAATTCCTGCACCGATAATAATAATTTTGAGATGATTCATAATTTTAAGGATTAGAAGATGGTTCTAGGGCAATTTGACTATAAATTTTTAAGGCGGAACTCCAAACTAAATAACCTTGTTGATTTAGATGTAAACCATCGGTGCTTAGTTCCGGTCTTAAATTACCATCTGCATCGGTAAATAGGGAATGTAAATTTAAAAAATAAGCTCCTTCTTCCTGGGCGATGAATTTCAACTCTTGATTTAAGTGACGAATGCGTTGATTAGAAATTTTTAATAGGCGTTCCCGTCCTTCCCAATTAGAATTTTTGTCACTATGGGGAAGAATTGATTGCACCACAATTTGAGCATCGGGATGTACCCAACGTAAATCCCTAATAATTTCTCGATAATTATTTAATAATGTACTATCATCTATGCCCCGAATTAAATCATTAATGCCAATCATGACAAAAATAGTTTCCGGTTGAGTAATATCAAATAATTTAACCCGCTTTAATAATCCTGTGGAAGTTTCCCCAGAAATTCCTTGATTTAACCAAGTTCTGTCTTGGGGTAAAAGTTCCGCCGGAAACCACAAACTTAAGGAATCCCCCGCTAAAATAGTTAAACGTTCCGGGGGGATAGCCACCACAGCATTGGCTTCGCGCCGCAACTGTTCCACCCATTGTTCATAAGTCCAGCGATGACGGGGGCCTGTAGCATTAATTGACGCCGATTCTGAGGGCAAAGGATGGGTCAGAACAACATCCGTCAGGGAGGAGGGAGTATGGGAAACAGATTGTCGGTGCATTATCAATCCCAGGATGATAAACAAGAGTAATCCATTGCCGATTAAAGATATCCAAGCCCAATACGGAATTGTTTTCGAGCGATAAACACACAGATTCCAATGCTGCTTAAACAAGACTAACTCAGCCTAACCTGTTCATTTAATATTTAACCTTGGTTTCATTCCAATCTACAAAAAATCCCCAGCTAGGGGAAGCCAGGGAAGGAGTCGGGGGAGCACCGGATGCTCCCTAATCGCCGCTAATACCTGAATATTAGTAACGACTTTTGAACGTACTGCCTTCGGAGGGAAAGCTAGAACCAGAACTGCCTAATCCTGGGCCGACTTCATCCTTGAGGAATCCGGCGTAGGCTTCCATCCCGTGTTCAGCAATGTCCAATCCTTCAAATTCCTGTTCTGGATGCACCCGTAACCCGACCGTGGCTTTTAGGGCTAACCAGAAAATCGTACTCAGAGCGACGGTAAATCCGCCCACGGCAAGAATACCCAGGATTTGGATACCCAAATTAGCGCCACCAAAAATGCCCGCCGCTAGGGTTCCAAAAATCCCACAAACCAAGTGAACAGAAGTAGCGCCCACGGGGTCATCAATTTTGATGCGGTCAAAGAAACCCACGGAATAGACAACAAGCACCCCAGCAATGGCCCCAATAATTACGGCGCTCAGGTAGCTGACCGAATCACAACTGGCGGTAATTGCGACTAAACCCGCTAAAACCCCGTTAATAATCATGGATAAATCGGGTTTACCATCCTTCAACCAGGAGGTGGCACTGGCAGTGACAGCCCCGGCGGCGGCCGCTAAGTTGGTGGTGACAGCGATGTAAGAAATTTGTTCATTCGCAGCTAAGGTGGAACCGGGGTTAAAGCCAAACCAGCATACCCATAGGATTAAACATCCCAGGGTGGCGATACTCATGTTATGACCCGGAATCGCACGAGATTGTCCATCGGCTCCATATCGACCCAAACGGGGCCCTAGGAAAGCAGCCCCCATTAATGCAGCCCAACCGCCAACGGAGTGAACGGCAGTTGTCCCGGCAAAATCCTTGAATCCTGCTTGAGCTAACCAGCCCGAAGCATCCCAAATCCAGTGACCTGTAATTGGGTAGGCAATCCCAACTAAAAGCAAACTAAAGAGTAAAAAGGCAATAAATTCAATGCGTTCGGCAACGGCTCCTGATACAATTGTGGCCGCGGTTCCAGCGAAGGCAACTTGAAACAGGAAATAGAGAGAAACAGGTAATCCCGCCGGAAAGGGCGATAAACCGTAGGTTTCTGGCTGTCCCGTCAGAAAATAACCGCCTCCGCCAATCCAAGGGTTTTCTCCCCCAAACATAAAGGAAAATCCAAAAGCCCAAAAAATTAGGGTAGCTAAGGCAAAGACAATTAAGTTTTTGGCCAAAACATTAACGGCATTTTTTTGGCGACAGAAGCCCGTTTCTAACATACAGAAACCCGCATTCATAAAAATCACCAAAATTGAGGCGACTAAAACCCAGGCAACGTTTAAATAGCCCTGAACCATTTCAGCCGTCAGGGGAGGGGCATCTGTTTGAGCAACGGCCGCGAAACTCCAGACTCCGACGATAATCGCGGTTAGGGGGATACAGGCCAACCAAGTCGGAGACAGCCATCGAGAATGCTGTAATTTTGAAATCACCCTATTGGTTTTAGCGGTGAAACGACTCACATTTTTGTGTCGTCGATTTCCTAAATCGGTCGTTTTTTTGGAGATAAACATCATGTTGGGTTTATGAATCGACATTAGTAGAAGAAATCAATTGCAGATATCCACTGAAATTGGCTACAGATAAATCACGGTTTCTGTGGCTGAATTTTTAGCTAAATTGCTAACAATTTTTGATAGATTATTAACTTAATTTCTGTATTAAGCAATACAGTTTTTTGATTCTATTTCGATTACGGAGTCGGTTTCCCCCCGCGCCAGGGGGGCTGGGGTTTTTGGTCAACAAGGGTTAACAATCAATGCTCAAAAGCTGTTCACTGGTTTTGTGAACTTTAGACTCAAGGATTTGTTTGACCGGAATTTCGATCAAAAATTTAGTGTATTCTCCCACTTCCGACTCGCACCAGATTCGACCTTTATGGTGTTCGACAACAATTTGATAGCTAATGGATAATCCTAAACCCGTGCCTTTTCCGACGGGTTTAGTGGTAAAAAATGGGTCAAATAGCTTAGACCGAATCTCTTTAGGAATCCCCAAACCATTATCAACAATTTCGATAATAATTTTTTGGTGATTCACCGATAGAGTTCTAATCAAAATTTGCGGTTGGATTTTGGATTTATCACAGGATATTAGAGAAAACTTATCCTGCATCATCGAATCATGGAGGGCATCAATGGCATTACTAATCAGATTCATAAATACCTGATTCAGTGGCCCAGGATAACATTCAATTAAGGGAATATTGCCATAGTCCTTAATAATTTCAATTCCGGTTAATTTCCCCTGGGGTTTGAGTTTAGTTTTCAGAATCATCAAGGTACTTTCTAATCCATCATGCAGACTTACCTGTTTTAATTCGGCTTCATCATGGCGAGAAAAGATTCTTAAAGACCTAACAATATCCCGAATTCGGTCAGCCCCTACCTGCATTGATTCTACAATTTTGGGAAAATCCTCCTTGAGAAATTCCAAATCAATAGATTCAATTTCCTGCTGAATTTTAACGCTAGGATTAGCATATTCTTTTTGATAAATATCTAATAAATTCAGTACATCTCGGGTGTAATTTGTGGCATGGATTAAATTACCATAAACAAAATTAACTGGATTATTAATTTCATGGGCAACTCCAGCGACTAACTGACCCAAACTCGACATTTTTTCGCTTTGAATTAGTTGAATTTGAGTTTTTTTAAGTTCTTTGAGGGCTTGTTTGAGTTGGTCATTTTTTTGTTTTAATTCCAGCGAAGTTTTTAACCTTTCTTCGGCTTGCTGTAGGGCTTCTTCGGCTCGTTTATGGGCGGATAAATCCCGAAAACTTCCCAAATAAAACGATTGATAGCCGAATTTGGCTTGATTAATTGTGGCTTCTAGGGGAAAACAAGAACCATTAGCTCGTCTCCCCACAACCGCTTGGCGTCCCTGTGATAACCATTTTTCCAATAGGGTTTGCTGTTCTTGAATTTGGGAAGTTGGCCATTCAAATAACTGTAAAATGGAAGTTCCAATTAACTCCGCAGCCGAATATCCAAATATGGCTTCTGCACTAGGATTAGTCCTTAAAATTTCTCCCGATGGGTTACTAAAGGTAATCATGGCATCCGTGGCATTTTCAATAATTGCCTCGGTTTGGTTTAAGGAATCTTCTAAAGCCTGCATCACTTGGTTATAGCGACAGCCAATTTGACCGACTTCGGTAAATTGATTTTCGGGAACTCGCCGTTTAAAGTCTTGGGTACGGGCTTGATATTCCATGACTTCAAACAAATCATAAATTTCAGTTTTGGCTCCATGTTCAGAAATATTTAATCCCGTGGTTTCTGCCTCCAGAGAAACCCGTAATGGAAAATAATGATTAATGGTGTATAAAACCAGCCAGGTTAAGCCAAATCCCCAAACAAAAGAAACTCCAATCCCCAAAACTTGAACCAGCAATTGTTGACTACGGGATAACCCCGTATGCAATAAATCTAGATTTCCAAACAAACCTACGGCGAGGGTTCCCCAAACCCCACCCCCGGCATGAACCGCAATCCCATCAACGGCATCATCAATCTGACATCGTTGCAAGGTCAAGGATACTAACACCATAACGACAGCACCCACCCCACCAATTAAGGGAACCACGGTCGTCGAGATAGCATGGGAAGATGCGGTAATTGCCACTAAACCCGCCAAGGAACCATTAATAATCAATTCAACTTCCGGTCGGCGATATAACAGCCAACCCAAAACCGCCCCGACTAACATTCCCGATGTCCCAGCCAAGATGGTATTGACAATCACCGTGGCGACTCGAATATCTAAATGTAAATAACTACCCCCGTTAAATCCTAACCACCCTAACCACAACAACATCGCCCCCAATACGGATAACTGAAGGTTAGAGCCGCGCATTTCTTGGGTGGTTTTATCGGGGGTAAACCGTCCCAGCCTTGGCCCAATCACTAATAGAACTGCCAAAGAAACCCATCCGCCAATACTATGAACAATGGTAGACCCGGCAAAATCCACAAATCCAATTTTTCCTAACCACCCCAATAAATGGTTAGTTTCAATCCCATTCCAGGCCCAATGGCCAAAAACGGGGTAAATAATTCCCGAAGTTAAAGCCGCAACTAATAAATAAGCTCCAAACTTCATCCGTTCCGCCGATGCCCCTGAAACGATTGTTGTGGCGGTACTACAAAACATAGCTTCAAACAGAAAAAATGCGGCTTGCCCCGGATTCGATGGCGTATCAAAAAACAAAGCCTGGGGGTCAATCCCGCCCATCGCCGCCCTGCTGAACATAATGGCATAGCCAAAGGCCCAAAACAAGGCCACCGAAATGCCAAAGTCGGCAAAATTTTTGACGGCAACGTTAATACTATTCTTGGAACGGGTTAAGCCCGACTCTAAACACATAAATCCGGGCTGCATCAGAAAGACTAAGCCCGAACAGACTAGCAGCCAGAGAATATCAATCACTGAATTATTGGTTACTTAATCAACCTCCCATTGTCTCAATTTATCTTAGGAATTTTTGTGGACTTTTATACCGTTACGCAATCCGAATGGATTTTACAAGGCCCAAACCAGCATCCGTCAGTCAGAAAGCCTTATTTTATGGGCTAAAACCCTGAAATCAGAAAAAAAAATATTTTAGGTGTTGACAAATGGGATCGGGTTTGGGTAGAGTAACAAGCGTGTGAGGAGCGAACCAGTTAAGGACACCGAGACGAAACACGGCCAGTCGCCGGTGTCCTTTCTGATCAAAAGGAAACATACGTTCTTTGTGAAAACTCTGATTTTGCAGAGAGTATTAGGAATAATACAACTGAGTTGAAATCGGTAATTTACCGGGTATTTTTCTCTTGCTTATGGTTATATAGTTTTAACCCTGGCTTTGTTGTGGGATTATAAAATAGTAATACTCAAAATTTTCTCCTGAATGACCCAGTATTTTGCCACGGTTGCCAAGGGTTTAGAGCTTATCGCTGCTCAGGAATTGGAACGTTTAGGTGCTCATGATGTTCGTCCTGATTTTGCTGGCGTTCATTTTGCTGGTTCCCGCCAACTTCTCTATCGGGTGAATCTTTGGGGGAGAACTATATATCGGGTTTTAGTTCCTATTGCTGAATTTCCCTGTCCCAATGGAGAACGGTTGTATCAGGAAATTCAAAATATTGACTGGAATCAGTATTTATCACCCCTGAATACTTTTGCTGTTAATTGTACAGGCAAAAATGAAGTTTTAAATCATACCCATTTTACCGCCCTTCAGGTCAAAAACGCCATTATTGATCAACAGCGTTTGGAATTTGGAGAACGTTCCGATATTGATATTAATAATCCTGATTTATGGATTAATCTTCATATCCATGAAAATCAAGGGATTCTAAGTTTAGATAGTTCGGGAAGCAGTTTACACCGCCGGGGATATCGTCCGGCCGTGGGACTAGCCCCTTTAAAAGAAAGTCTAGCTGCCGCCTTATTAGACATGGCAGAATGGCATCCTGATTTACCATTTTTAGACCCCCTATGTGGCTCAGGAACCTTACCCATTGAAGCCAGTTTAAAAGCCTTAAATATTGCCCCCGGACTATTCCGAGAAACCTTTGGGTTTATGAAGTGGAAAGATTTTGACGCTCAATTGTGGGACAGTCTAAAACAGGACGCTTTAGACGCACAATTAACTACCTTAACCGCGCCGATTGTCGGTTCAGACCAGGATGAAGATACCATTCATCAAGCCTCGGAAAACGCTCAACGCTGTGGGGTAGCGAAACAAATTCGACTACAACAAATAGAATTATCTCAAGTTGAACCTCCGGCGGCTCATGGGGTAATTATCTGTAATCCTCCCTATGGGGAACGTTTGGGTCATACTGAAGACTTAGCTCCTTTATATAAACAATTAGGAGATACTTTTAAACAACGGTTTAAGGGATGGACAGCTTATATTTTAACAGGAAATAAGGCATTAGGAAAACAAGTGGGTTTGAGAACATCTCGAAGAATTGCGGTTTATAATGGTGCTTTACCTTGTACTTTATTAAAGTATGATCTTTATTAAGGTAAACACAATACTATTAACTTAACCTATGTCTAAAACTGTATGGATAGCCCGCCATGGAAATCGGATTGATTTTGTCAATCCCGCCTGGTTTGATACCGCAGAAAGACCTTATGACCCGCATTTATCCGAGGATGGTCAAATTCAAGCCCAACAATTAGCTAATCGTTTAGTGGGGGAAGGAATTACTCAAATTATTGCTTCTCCCTTTTTGAGAACCGTACAAACCGCTAATGCTGTGGCTAAAAAATTAGATTTACCGCTTAAATTAGATTGGGGTTTAGGAGAATGGTTAAATCCTGAATGGATGGGTTTTCCAGAAACATTATCCCCAGATTTTTTAGCTAAAAAATTCCCTAAAATTGATTTATCCCATCCTCTGGGAGTTCCTAATTATCCTGAAACTTGGAAAGATTGTTTACAACGAACCGGAGAAACTTCCCAACGTTTAGTTAACACCTTTCCCGATGATAATTTATTATTGGTTGGACATGGTGCTTCGGTATTAGGAACAGCCATGGGATTAATTCCAACCTTAGAAGAAATGGATATTAAAGCCTCCCTTTGTTGTTTAGTGAAAATTGTTCAAAATGGAGATAAATGGATACTAGAACTCAACGGAGATACCGCTCATTTGACTGAATTAGAAACGGTTATTCGGTTTAATTAACAGATATAGCAATCCTAAATCAGTTGTAACATTTTAATACTGACATGAAACAGCTAGAAGTATTACCCCTGTTCCGGTGTTCCGGCGTTCCCTCCCCCCCTAGCCCCCCGTGCACGGGGGGTTTGGGGGGGCTGTTCCGATGTTCCCTCTCTCAACTAGGTAATTTATTTTATGCAACTACTTATATGTCTCTGACTGAAGAAATTTTATCTCAAATCCAGGGAAATCCTTTCAAGGGTCTACAAAAAGCGGATGAACTTTGGACGGGGTTAAAAAATAATACTCTCCCCCTTCCTGATACCATTAAACAGGATGATCAACCCTTGGAAAGTCTGGATTATGATGTAGTTATTTGTGGGGGAACTCTGGGAATTTTAATCGGTGCTACCTTAGCAATAAAAGGGTGGCGAGTGGGATTAATTGAACGAGGAAAACTCCAAGGACGGGAACAGGAATGGAATATTTCTCGTCACGAATTAGAGGTTTTTATTGAATTAAATTTACTATCTGAGGTAGAATTAAAAACAGCGATCGCTACGGAATATAACCCCGCCCGTTTAAGTTTTCCCCAGGGTAATGATATTTGGGTGAAAGATGTTCTTAATATTGGAGTTGATCCGGTTTATTTATTAGAAACTCTCAAAATTAAATTTTTAGAAGCCGGAGGAATATTATTAGAAAATACGGCTTATCAAGGGTCTATTATTCATCCTGATGGTGTGGCGGTAAATGTAACCGAAATTCATTCCCCTCGCCTTGCAGGAGATGGGTTAGGGGACAGGTCAATCATCCTAAAAACCCGCTTATTAATAGATGCAATGGGTCATTTTTCCCCCCTAGTTCGACAAGCTAGACAAGGACAAAAACCCGATGCAGTTTGTTTAGTGGTGGGAACCTGTGCGACGGGATATCCTAATAATCAAACCGGGGATATTTTCGCTTCTTTTACTCCTTTAAAAAATCAATGTCAATATTTTTGGGAAGCGTTTCCGGCTAGGGATGGAAGAACAACTTATTTATTTACCTATTTAGATGCTGACCCCCAAAGGTTTAGTTTAGAATCTTTGTTTGAAGACTATTTTAAACTGTTACCCGAATATCAACAGATTGAGTTAAATCAATTAACCTTTAAACGGGCGTTATTTGGATTTTTTCCCTGTTATAAAAATAGTCCGTTAAAAATGCCCTGGAATCGTGTTTTGGCGGTGGGAGATAGTAGCGGAAATCAATCTCCCTTAAGTTTTGGGGGATTTGGGGCGATGGTACGTCATTTACAACGGTTAACGGATGGAATTGATCAAGCCTTAACCACCGATCAATTAAGTCAGAATGCCTTATCTTTATTACAACCCTATCAACCGAGTTTATCCGTAACTTGGTTATTTCAAAGGTCGATGAGTGTGGAAATTCAACAAACTATTAACCCCGAACAAATTAATCAATTATTAACTACCGTATTTCAAGAAATGGAACAATTGGGAGAACCGATTTTAAAGCCATTTTTGCAAGATGTGGTAAGGTTTTCCGCCTTAACTAAAACCCTATCGAAAACGGCACTTTCCCATCCCGGTTTGATTTTTAAAATTATTCCCCAGGTGGGGTTAATCAGTTTAATTGATTGGACAATTCACTACTGGAATTTAGGGCTGTATACGGGTTTATATCCCCTGGCAAAAACCCTAGAACCGATGTTTAATAAATTACCCCTTTCGTCTCAATACTATTATTATCGTTGGTTAGAAGCGTGGAAATATGGGTCAGGACAGGATTATGATTAAAAGTAGGAGTAGGGGTAATTCATGAATTACCTCTACTTAATAAAATGAGTTAAATAACTCCTAAACTGGATAATCCTAAAATCACACCCGCCCCTAAAATATGACCAAAACTTGTGGTTGCTAAAACCGCAGGTAAGCCAAACCCACCGAACATATTAGGTGAGGGTAATTGAGGGCCAGCATTAGGCTGTTGGATGGAAAATTTACCAATGGCGATCGCCACAATATTACACACAATCATCACAATAGCGATGGTAGGACTCCAACCGTGAGTAACGGGGGTGGCGACGGTAGCGGCTAACAACATCATGGAATGATCTCCTAAAATTTTCTAAACTGTACTCAATGGAAATTAATCGTTATAGTTAAGATGTTTTACCAAACAAAGGTAATTGATTTTCGCCCTTGTAGCAATACTTAACATTTTCTGACTAAAATTGCTATCCTAGTTGAAAGAAACAGCCCAACTCAAAAACCCCCAATTTTAATATGACTGAACCGCAAACCCGTATCTGTATCCTTGGTGGAGGCTTTGGTGGACTGTACACCGCCTTACGTTTGAGTCAACTTCCTTGGCAAAAATCGGAACAACCGGAAATTGTTCTAGTGGATCAAAATGACCATTTTTTGTTTTTACCTTTGCTGTATGAATTGCTAACTAATGAACTGCAAACTTGGGAAATTGCCCCCGCATTTGAAGACCTATTAAAAGATACTAAGGTGCAATTTTGTCAAGGAGTAGTGAGTGAAATTGAGATCGATAGTAAACAGGTTAAACTAGAAGATAATACCGTTATTTTCTACGATTATTTAATTTTAGCATTGGGAGGAGAAACACCTTTAGATTTAGTTCCGGGGGCGAAAGATTATGCAATTCCCTTCCGAACTATTACCGACGCCTATCGATTAGAAGAACAGTTACGACGATTAGAAACCTTAGAACAAGATAAAGTTAGAATAGCCATTGTAGGCGGTGGTTATAGTGGGGTAGAACTTGCTTGTAAATTAGCCGATCGCTTAGGAACAAAAGGACGAATTAGAATTGTCGAACAATCAGAGGAAATTCTAAAAAACTCTCCTGAATTTAATCGAGAATCCGCTAAAAATGCCCTATCTAATCGACAAGTTTGGCTAGATTTAGAAACAAAGGTAGAATCAATTGCAGCCGATGAAATTTCCTTAGAATATCGCGGGAAAATTGATACTATTCCCGTGGATTTAGTGTTATGGACGGTGGGAACCCAGGTTTGTCCGGTGGTGCGATCGCTACCTTTAAAACACAATCAACGAGGTCAAATTGTCACCACATCAACCTTACAAGTAATTGATCATCCTGAAATTTTTGCATTAGGAGATTTAGCAGAATCTCAAGACGCTGACGGTCAAAAAATTCCCACCACAGCCCAAGCCGCTTTTCAACAAGCTGATTATACCGGATGGAATCTTTGGGCGTTATTAACAAGAAGACCCTTATTACCCTTCCGATATATTAATTTAGGGGAAATGATAACATTAGGAACTAATAACGCCACCTTAACAGGTTTAGGGATAAAATTAGAGGGTCAATTTGCCCATTTAACCCGGCGTTTAATCTATTTATATCGCTTCCCCACCTTTGATCATCAAATTCGAGTGGCGTTTAATTGGATGACCCGACCCTTGCAGGATTTCTTAATTTCAATCGATCAAAAAATGGCAGATAGAGAATAACTCATATTCCGTTGTTGCGCTTAAGCGCATCTTAAAATTTAATATTCTAAACCAACAAACCGGGTTTATATAAACCCGGCTTATCGCTAATTATAGCAATCGTAAATATGACTAATTCGCAGAATTCTACAATGGAAAAACCCCGTGTTATTTTTTTAGATGCTGTTGGGACGTTATTTGGTGTGCGTCATAGTGTGGGGGAAGCCTACCGCATCATTGCAGAACAATTTGGGGTGAATGCTGAAGCTGAAATTTTGGATAAAGTGTTTTTTAATTGTTTTTTAGCGGCTCCGGTTATGGCATTTCCAGGGGTTGATCCCAATGAAATTCCCCCCTTAGAATTTGAATGGTGGAAAGCGCTCGCTGAACAAACCTTTAAAACCGTCGGACTCTATAATAATTTTACAGATTTCTCCGCTTTTTTTCAAGCTCTATATCATTATTTTGAAACCGAAAAACCTTGGTTTGTTTATCCCGATGTTCTTCCTAAATTAAAAGATTGGCAAGCCCAAGGAATAGAATTAGGGGTATTATCTAACTTTGATTCCCGATTATATCCGGTTTTAGAATCTTTAAATTTAGCTGATTTTTTTCAAACCGTGACTATTTCTACAGAAGTAGGAGCCGCTAAACCCAGTGCTGAAATTTTCCAAATTGCCTTAACCAAACATCAATGTTTACCCCAAGAAGTTTGGCATATTGGTGATAGTTTTAAAGCCGATTATCAAGGTTCAAAAGCCCTAGGAATACGCGGAATATTATTGCATCGAGACGAACCCCCAAAAGGGATTTTAGATGAATATGAAAGTTTAGAACAAATATCTATAGAACCCCACCCCACCCAACCCTCCCGTTACTAAGGGGAGGGCTAGGGACAATGATTCGAGTTCCAATCTAAGGAGAATTTACCACCCAACCCTCGTAGCAAGGGGAGGGCTAGGGTGGGGTCAAAACGACTAAAAATTTTACAATTGATTTAGGATTACTATAGGAGTTAGGAGTAAAAAAAACAGTGGAGTACCCTCGGAAACCCCCAGAAGCACCCCGTCAAAACCGTTTATTGCGGGACTATTCATGGCCCCTGTGGCCCGTTGTCCCGATTTATCCCTACAGTCAGCGACGCACCCTCCGCACGGAAGTGGTTCCCCAGAGCATTTGGACATTTGAGCAGGTACAGGGGATTTTGTATGTTGTAGTTCCCATTCGGATGACTGTGGTAAAACTAGAACAGGGGGGTTTGTTGGTGTATGCTCCCGTTGCTCCAACTCCAGAATGTCTGAATTTAATCAGAGAATTAATTGTAGAATATGGCGATGTAAAATATATTATTCTACCTACGATTTCAGGAGTTGAACATAAGGTTTTTGTTAGCCCCTTCGCGCGAAAATTTCCCAACGCCCAAGTTTTTGTCGCCCCCGGACAGTGGAGTTTTCCGATTAATTTACCCCTAAGTTGGTTAGGTTTCCCCGCAAAACGCACCCATATTCTGCCCCCGGACAGTCGAAATACACCCTTTGCTGATGAATTTGACTATAAAATTCTCGGCCCTTTAGCATTAGGAATTGGACAATTTGCCGAGGTAGTTTTTTTCCATAAGCGATCGCACACTTTATTAGTAACTGATACTATTGTTTCTATTCCTAACACCCCTCCAGCGATTCTACAAATAGATCCCTATCCCCTCCTATTCCATGCTAAAGATCATACTTTTCATAAAGTAGAAAATACAGAAACTACCCGTCGCCGAGGATGGCAGAGAATCTCGTTATTTTCCTTTTATTTTCGTCCGAGTGTTTTAGATACGATAGAATTGGGGGAAGCGGTGCGGGAATCGTGGCAAGCTCCCGACCGTTCAAAAAAAGCCTATTTTGGGATTTATCCGTTTAAATGGAAACCCAATTGGCAAGAAACCTTTGAAGCATTAAGCAGAAATGGGCAGTTATTTGTGGCTCCCATTTTACAAACTTTAATTTTAAATCGCGCCCCAGAAGAAACCTTAAATTGGGCAAATCAAGTTTCTAAATGGGAGTTTAACCGGATTATTCCTTGTCATTTTGATTCCCCGATTATGGCAACACCGGAACAATTTCGGCAAGCATTTAGTTTTTTAGAAAAAAATAGTTATTATGATTTATTGCCTGAATCAGAGTTTGAGTTACTATTAGAAATTAATGATCTTTTAAATAAATTTAAGATTACACCCCCCTCTAAACCTAAAGTTTAAGGAGAAAAACCCATTACCCGACTGGAAGTGAGTTTGGGGGTTAATTCCAAAAAAAAAGCCACAGTCCCTAAAAAATAGTGGCTGTGGCTAGATCAGTTATCAGTTATCAGTTATTTTCGATTATAACAGCGATCGCAAAATTTTTCTACCCATTTGGATAAATATTCTGGCGGGCGTCGGACTCAATAAGCTCAAGGACGGTATAGCAACCGCCAAGGCAGTTAAGACACCAGACGGATCTTGGAACCCAGACGGTAAAGTGTTTCCCCCGGTGTTCCCTGCTATAAAAGGTAACGTAAACCCGCGAGGAAGACCAGGAGAAAATTCCCTACCCTTGAGGGTAAATCCCGAACCGGAATCTGGCTGAAGCAAAATTAAAAAAACGTTACAGTATAGATAAAATTGTAGAAAAACTCCCACAATCAAAGAAGTGAGGAAGTCCGTAAACCGGAATCAATAGAGCCTCTGTTGTCTTCCTCAAGAGAATTTTCCAGTTTCTATGTCCTAAAAAAATGAGATGTGATTTATGTTCAAAAAACTTTTAAAACCCTTAGCTATTTTTAGCCTAGTTGCTGTTTTGTTTTTCAGTCAAGTTGATGGTGTATTGGCCGCTAGAAGTGGGGGACGCATTGGTGGTGGCTCCTTTAGATCGTCTCCTAGTCGCAGTTATAATACCAGTCCTGGCCGTTCTGGAGGGGGGTACTACGGTGGGGGCGGTTTTGGATTTCCCTTTCTGATACCCTTCTTTGGGTTTGGTGGGGGTGGGTTATTTTCCCTGCTGATTTTCATGGCGCTCGCCGGGTTCATTTTCAACAGTATTCGGTCAGCCATGGGACAGGGACAGGATGAACCCGGATATAGCAGTAACCCGACGGTTTCTGTGGCCCGTTTGCAAGTGGGGTTACTGGCCCAAGCTCGAAATTTACAAGGGGATTTAGACCGCATGGCCCAAACCGCAGATACGGGTTCGGCTTCCGGTCGCGCCCAAGTTTTGCAGGAAGCCACCTTAGCCATGTTACGCCATCCTGAATATTGGGCCTATGGGTCTTCGGCGTCGGAACAAACGGGGATGAATTCGGCTGAAGCTAAATTTAATCAATGGGCTTTAGCCGAACGGAGTAAATTTGCTGAAGAAACCCTGTCTAATGTTAATAATCAGTTAATTGGTGGGGTAGCTTCTTCTTTGAAGGGAAATCAGGGAAATTTAGTCAGTCAAACGGGAGAGTTAAGTACAACGGAAAACGAATATATTGTGGTGACATTAGTGGTAGGAACCTTGGGGAAAATTGAACTTCCTCAAGTTAATAGTCCTGAAACATTACGTCAAGCATTAAGTCGTTTAGGTTCGGTTGGAAGTGAACAATTATTAGCCGTAGAAATTCTCTGGACACCCCAAGCCAGTGGGGATACCCTCAGCACCGATGATATGTTGGCATATTATCCTGATTTAAGTTTAGTTTAGTCCGTTGGGTGGCGTAAGCCACCTTTTTAATTATCGTATTCCGGTTCAGACTTTTCCTCAAAAATTCCCAGATCAAGATTACCTCTTGCTATAATCAATGAATTCAAAAGCCCACACTGTAACGTCTTACCAAGCCAATGAAAAACGTACTTTAGGATTTGCCATCAGTTTTCTGGTTAGCGTTACCCTATTGGGGGTGCTATAGTTAGAGTGATTCTCTCGCTGATTTCGGCAGTAAAATCCCCCCTATTTTGAATGTTCTGTAATCTTTTGTTTGAAATCCGATGGCAACAACACTTTTACCTTTAGAAAAAAAACTGAATCTGCACACCCTTGAAAATCAACTGTTGCAATCAGCTTTATTACAAGCTGAAACGGTGGGTGAACTCACAGCTTTGATTATTGATCATACCCATTTAGAGATTATGCAGGCTTTTGAACAACTTTCCTTTTCTGAGCAACAGCGAGTACAGGAACTTTGGGAAGCCAGAATTTCTCGACGTTGGAAATAACTATTAGCCCCTGATGTCTAACTTCCACAGCCCCCCTGAAAAATCGTCACTTCCGGGTCAAGATAACCCTGAACTTAATCAAGTCCCTTGTCCTGTTATTGAGAGTGAAAATATCTCCGCCACGAGATCGGATTTTCTGCGGTTTTTGGGTATCGTCAGCGCAGTAGGATTGTTAGTCGGACTACTGCTTTTTGCCAATGGGTTGAGTGCAATTACCATCACCCTAATCACTTTAGCTCTGATCATTATGGCGCTTTGTTGGCGCTATCCCCGTCAGGGATTGTGGGTTTTTTTAATTTATTTACCTTTTGCGGGGACGATTTCTTATTGGGTGGGTAACGATCATTATCTATTTCATTTAGCCAAGGATGGGTTGTATATACCCGCATTAATCGGTTTGGTTGTGGAATTAAGGAAAAAAAAGTTACCCCTAATTAATCCTCCTCAACTTAAAATTCCTCTGTTAATTTTATTGATAATTGCGATCGTTACATTAATTGCTGTTAATGGTGTCCTACAGAAACACGGGACACCGGATAATCAACCCTTTGCCGTAGGACTGTTTGGCTTAAAAGTTTTAATCGGATATATTCCCCTGATCACCTGTGGTTATTATCTAATTCGTCATCGTCAAGATCTGGAATTTTTTACTCGGTTACAAGTCATTTTAATCTTAATTTGCTGCATTTTAGGATTAATTCAATTTGGATTAGTTGTTACCGGATACTGCCCTGATAATAAGGGTTTACCCGAACATTTATTATTGAGGGCAAATGTGCAGCGAAAATGTTTGGTGGGAGGGGCTTTGGGATATTTACCCGCAGAAAATTTTATTCGTTTACCCGGAACCTTTGTGGCTCCTTGGCATTGGGCTTGGTTTTTAGTTTCGGGTACGTTTTTCTGTTTTGCTACGGCCTTTAGTGATCCTAAATTACACTGGCGTTTAATGGGTTTGGTCACCTTGGCTTTAGTGATATCGAATGCCATTGTTTCCGGTCAAAGAACGGCCTTTTTAGCCTCTCCAGCGATTGTGATTTTACTGCTGGTTGCTACCAGTCACATTTCCAGAATTAAGCGGCTTGTAGTGATTATTTTGGGGATGGTTATTTTTGTGGTAGGAACCTGGATTATCGCCCCTGAAATCATGACCGAAAGGGTCGATAACTTTATTGGACGTTGGAATGCCGATCCTCCGGCGGTGTTTTTAACCAAGCAAACTAATTTGAGTTTGGAAGCCCATCGAGGCTTTTTAGGTAATGGTTTAGGGCAAGCCACAACTTCAGCCCGAGGATTAGGAAAAATTCGATTAATTGAAGCCTATTATCCTAAATTGTTCTATGAAATTGGGCCATTTGGAGTAGCTGCTTTCTTGTTCTTAGTAACTAATATTACGGTTTTAGGGTTTAAATCCTATCATCAATTACAGGATAATAGTCTGTGGGGCTATGGAATTATTTTCTGGATTTTTATTGTTTTAATTAGTTATAATCCCTACTGGTATCCTCTGGATACCGATCCGGTGGCAGTTTATTATTGGTTTTTAGTAGGTGTACTTTTCAAATTACCTAAAATTCAACAGCAAGAGCAGAAAAAAGATCAGCCAGAGGTGTATATTCCTGATTAATATTGTTTTTATAAACATTGATATAAATGTTAATTGAATCACAATTCAACGGGCTTGAGTTAAGTAGCAAAAAAATGTTATAATTGTAAACTATATTTTAATATGAAGGATTATTAAAGAACACGAGCTTTGGGATATGGATTATTTCTAGGATAAAAGTCCCCAAGCCTCAATCCATCCCCTATCTTATCTAATTGCCAAATGAATCATTACAACCTTGAACCCACAAAAACGGAAGATATTCTCATCGTTGATGATACCCCGGATAACCTGCATTTATTGTCCCGAATGCTGACTCGTCAGGGATATAATGTGCGTAAAGCTTTGAGTGGGCCCATGGCTTTAACCGCGGTTCAAACCGTTGCTCCCGACTTAATTCTCCTAGATATTATGATGCCGGAGATGGATGGTTATGAGGTTTGCCAAAATCTGAAAGCCGATGCTAAAACCGCAGAAATCCCAATTATTTTTTTGAGTGCTTTAGATGATGTTCTCGATAAAGTTAAAGGCTTTCAAGTTGGAGGTGTGGACTATATTACCAAACCTTTCCAGTTTGAAGAAGTCTTAATCAGAGTTCAAAATCAATTGGCTTTACGAGCCGCGGAATTAGAGATTCGGGTCTTGAATGCGGAACTAGAAGCCCGGGTTAAAGAACGCACTCAGGAATTAGAAGTAGCCAACACTCAACTATTAGAAATGGCACTGCATGATTCCCTAACAGGCTTGCCTAATCGGGCTTTATTGATGACGGATTTACGCCGATCTATTCATCAGGCAAAAGCTAATCTGAACTATCAGTTTGCGGTGTTATTTTTAGATTGCGATCGCTTTAAAGTAGTGAATGATTCCTTGGGTCATTTAGTTGGAGATGAACTCTTAATTTTAATTGCTCACCGTCTTAGCTGTTATGTTAAACCCCAAAATACATTAGCTCGTTTGGGAGGCGATGAATTCGCAATTTTATTAACAGAAATTCCCAACTTTCATGATGTAACCACACTATCAGATCAGATTTTACAGTGTTTTTCTCAACCCTTTAACTTAGAACGACACGAGATTTTTATGAATGCGAGTATTGGTATTGTGATCGGTAATTGTGAATATAACGAACCGGAATATTTACTCCGAGATGCAGATACAGCGATGTACCGAGCAAAAGCCTTGGGAAAAGGACAATATCATCTGTTTGATCCGGTGATGCACACCGCCGCTTTAGAAAGATTACAGTTAGAAACGGATTTACGTCGTGGGATTGAACAAGAGGAATTAGTTGTCCATTATCAACCCATTGTCTCTTTAATTACAGGCAGAATTTCCGGGTTTGAAGCGTTAGTCAGATGGCGTCATCCCAAACGGGGATTAATCCCACCGGGTTTATTTATTCCTATTGCTGAAGAAACCGGTTTAATTACAGCGATTGGCTATTGGGTTTTATCAGAATCTTGTCATCAATTACGAACTTGGCAACAACAAAATTCAATTGATCCCAATTTATTTGTCAGTGTTAATTTATCCGTAAAACAGTTTGCTCAACCCAATTTATTAGAACAAATTGATCAAGTTTTAGAGCATAGTCAACTTTCCCCCGACTGTTTAAAACTGGAAATTACCGAAAGTGCAATTATGGACAATCATCAGGACGTTGCTACTATTCTTAAAGAACTCAGAAAACGTCGCATTTTAATTAGTATTGATGATTTTGGGACGGGTTATTCCTCTCTAAGTTATCTGCATTCTTTTCCCGTTGATACCCTAAAAATTGATAAATCTTTCGTGCAAAGACTAAACCTAACATCAGAAAATATCGGCTTAATTCCTGTGATTATTAGTTTAGCTAAAACCATGAATATGAATGTCATCGCCGAAGGAATTGAGTTACCTGAACAGTTAAAAATACTCCGAGAATTAAATTGTGGATTGGGTCAAGGATATTTCTTTGCCAAACCTCTACCAGGAGAAGAATTGATCAATCTTTTATCCTTAACTCCCCGGTGGTAAATTCAGCTAAAATCAAATTTAGAAACCTATGAGATTCCGATCATTTTTATTAGTGCGCTGAATCAAATTGAAGATATTATGCAAGCCTTTTCTGCTGGAGGGGTAGATTATATTACCAAACCTTTTAAAGTGGATGAGGTCTTGGCTCGGGTCAAAAATCAGTTGACCATTTGTGACTTTAAAAAGAAACTTGTGGAACAAAATCAACAACTATTACAACAAAATTGAATCAAAAAATAAAGACAACCTTTAAGTCCCAGTTATCTCCCTCTCGAATAATCTCAATTGTTCTAATAAATTCTCTAAAATAAAATCTTCGTTCAGTTTCCGATAAATCCAACCAAAACTGTGGAATACAAACCGCCTGCGCCGTTTCTTTTAAATTAACTGGGGGAAGTTCTGCTAACTTTCCTTGTAACTGAGCAATTTCTATCAGCAGTTTATAACTTCTTAAATCTGCTGTTTCTAAATCCAATATTCCAGAAGTTAATAAATCGGGAATTTGTAATAAAATATTTTGTTTGTGATTAATCTCCTGAATAATACCTTGTTTAACTATCTGTAAATCTGGTAAATTTAAACCAGAAACCGCTTGCGGTAAATCTTGACAAATGCGTTTAATAGTTAACTCTAATCCCCTTTGATAAGATAGGGCTTTACACTTAGGATTTTTCGGACAATTTATCGGACGTAAATATAAATATTCCCTGTCTTTCCGATAGGTTGTAACCCGGGCAACAGTCATTAAAGATTGACATTCTCCACAATTAACTAACCCCGCTAAAGAACGCGGTGCACTGGCTGTTCGAGGGGGAAGTCGTTGATTTCGCCGTAATAATCGATCCACCTGGGCGGCTTCATCTCTGGAAATAATTGGAGGATGGGTATTAGAAATAATCTCTCCATTTTTATATTCTAAATCCCCTCGATAAACGGGATTTGTTAACCATCTTCTTCCGGTAGTTACTGATATTTTTTTCCCATAACGTTTTTCTAAATGTCGCACCGCACCCCGCAAAGATCCATAAATTAAAAATCGATCAAAAAACTCTTTAACAATAGGTGAAACACTCCGATCTAAAATATAACGCTCTTTTCCCCGTCGATATCCATAAGGTGCTTTCCCTGGCGGAGGTAAGGCTTTAATTCTATTTTTAGCGTGTCCGTGACAAATGCGGCGACTGCGTTGGCGATTTTGAATTTCTATAAATAATTGGATTAAATCGGAACGATTAATTTCACCTACAGAGGTCTTAAAATCCGACTCAATGGCAATAATATTAATCTGGAAAGATTCTAATTGTTGTAAGCGATCGCTCACCTCTAAAACGGAATTTCCCAACTCCTCTAACCGTCGAATTAATAAATAATCCGGTGCTTCTAAATTACAATCTTGTAACAAGTCTTCGAGTTCCTGTCTTCCCCCTAAATCCTGATAAACCCGATCCACTTCCCATCCCCAAATCATCCGATCAGGAGGCTGTTCAAACAAAGGATCGGTATAAGAATAGGCAATAATTTTCATTGTTCATTTAATTCTATAATATTGCCATCGGGATCTTTTGTAAATAATGCCGCCCGACCAGAAGCACTCATTTGAATCGAATAATTATCAGCAATTAGCTGTTGTTTTGCGGCTTCTAAATTCTCAACCGAAAAAGCTAAATGTCGATTTCTTCCCCACTTCTCATCATTAACTTGATCATTAATTACAGTTTCAGCTTGAATTAAATGAATTTGAACCTCACCAATTTGATACCAAATCCCCGGAAAATTTAACGGACGTTCAACTTTTTCCAAGCCCAAAACCTGACTATAAAAATGTTCTGATTGTTCTAAATTAGAGACTAAAATTGCAGTATGAAGATATTTGTTAATTGGCATAATATAAAACTTAAATAAATTCTTAATTGATCAGTATATTGCTATAGAAAAATCAAAGGTGGGGGTTGCCCACCCTGGTTTTAATTTTTAAACAGTAAACTGGCATTTGTCGCACTGACATACTCCAACACTTTTTGCTGAAGGTCAGTTTCAATCTCTTGTTGACTCACAGGTTGAGGATACAGGGAGAGAATATCTGTAATTTCCTTAACACAGGCTGATAGCCGTTGAATATGTCTGGCTGTAATCTTTGTATCCGAGGAAAAATCCAAGGTTTCTTGGGTTTTTTGTATAGGTTCAACTGTTAATTTATCCTCCTCTCGAACACAAGTTCCGCCATCACAATCAATGTGTAATTCATGTTGATAATGGTTAGGAATTGCCCAGCCTCTTTGTCCCGCGTGTTCATGACCTAAACGCTCATTTTCAATATATTCACTCGCGGATTCATAACGGTGTTCATGCCAATAGGGAACAGTAAAATAACCAAAGGATTTACGATATTCCTCCGAGTCTACTATTTCTGAAACCAGTGCGCCAACGCCACGGCGAACTAAGATATCATCCCATTTCTGAATTTCTTGATTATTTCTCGGAGCTCGTCCTAAAAAATGTTTACAAGCATTTTCAATGAATTTCATATTAGAGCTATTTTCATAAAAATGCTCTAAATAGACAGAACGAACCGCCAGACTTTTTAAAAAATGTCGAATCCCTATTTTCCCCTTGATAAAATCTTTTTCTAAATCCGCAAGTTGCTTGTGTTCAAACTCATAAAGTTGACGTTCTATTACTTGCTGATAAATTTGTTTTAAAACAAACTCTCGTTCTTCTGGGGAAGCATCATGACGAGTTGTAACCGGTTGAGTTAGGGACATAAATTAAACTCCTGTGTGCATCAATACTCAAAGTTAAGTTGGAGTGATTGGCAATGAAATGATCAATTGAAATTATAATTTCTGTAGCTAGAAATCAAATAACACCCTGATATACAATACAAAATCAATCGGGTTTAAACCCCACTTCTTTGGACATTTGCTAATAGTTTAGGGGGAGTATCTAAAACTTCTAAAATAATGTCCATATAGGGCTTTAATAATTGATTACACACACTGGGCAATTGTTCTTGTAAGGCTTCTTGAAGATAGGTATAGGCTTGTAGACATTGGGTATTTTTTTCGTGGGCTGCCAAAATATTGGCTAACCATAACATTAAAGATTCCTTAAAAAAGTGCGGGTCATCGCGTAATAAAGCCACGGACATCAGACACATCGTCATTGACATATCATACACACAGCGTTTTGAATGCTTTTCCATGATTTCTGGATGGGAAAACATGAATTTCTTCAGGGTTTGTTTGATTAAACCTGCTGATTTTACCCGTAGAACTTCATAGGTTTTGGTGCGAGCATTTAAAGTCTGAACGTACTGATGCAGAGGCTTGAGTTCTGCATTGGTCAAATATCGCCCGTCACATTGGAGAATTAAGTCATCCCAGGTCGAGTTAATTGTCGGCATTTTGCTGTCCTTTGTATAGCCAGAATCCTACCTTCTAATTTGATACAAAATTCGATATAAGTCAAGAAAATGATGCAATTTTTAATTTGAACTATAGATAGCATCTGACCCAGTACCCGACATTTTTTTTGTCGGACGACTGACTTATCCCCCAATTGGGAGTGTTTTTAGACCCGTTTAACCATCTAGGAGGCAATTTTGAGATAAACTATAATTTGTTGCAGTGCCATCAAGATCTAGGTTATGCCATGAAAGAAATTGCTTTCGTGATTAAAATTGGGTTAATTTTAAGTTTAATGGTGGGCTGGATATTGCCTGCCGATGCGACTAATTTGAAAACAATTCAACAATTGCTAGAAACCAAAGATTGTCATTCATCTCTTTGGAAATATTGTAACTTAGAAGGAGCTAATTTACAGGGATTAGATTTATCAAATACCAACTTATCAGGAGCCAATTTAAAACAAGCTAATTTGAGAGAAGCTAGCTTAAAATATGCCAACTTATCAGGAGCCGATTTAAGACAAGCTAACTTAGAAAATACTAATTTATTAAGAGCAAATCTGAACAAGGCTAAATTATCTGAAGCTAATTTAACCCAGTCGAGTTTATTAGAAGTTAATTTAACCTTAGCTAATCTCAGCTATGCTAATTTGGAAAAAGCTAAATTATTAGGGGCAAGATTATGGGGGACAAATCTCAGTCAAGCCAACTTAACCAATGCCAGTTTACGGGGAACAAATTTACAATATGCTAATTTAGAAAATAGTAATTTAAGTTTTGCCGATGTCAATAGTCTATTATTTCGAGATGCCACTCAATTTACTGATCTTAGTAATGCCAATTTACAAGGAGCAAATCTCGAAGGCGTTCACTTAGAAACCGTAATTTTACAAGGTGTTGTTATGCCCGATGGTTCAATTCATGAATAATCAATTAAGAGTCAAAACAGGGTATAATAGTATATTAAAGGACACCAATTGTTGAATAAATTTCATGCTAGAAACCCTACAAATTAGATTGTACGAACTGGCACAACTGGCAAATAATCTAGTTCAAACTCAACTCCATCATCTCAGTTTTTTGAGTATTGGCATTATTTTTATAGCGGGTTTATTGACCAGTTTAACCCCTTGTATGCTCTCAATGTTACCGATTACCATTGGTTATATTGGAGGCTATGAAACCGAAAATCGACTGCAAGCCGCGATTCAATCTATTTGGTTTGCATTAGGGCTGGCTACCACCTTAGCTGGGTTAGGAATTTTAGCGTCTTTTGTCGGACAAGTGTATGGTCAAATCGGTTTAGGTTTGCCCATTATTGCGAGTGTGATTGCAATTTTAATGGGGTTAAATTTATTAGAAGCTCTCCCCCTCCAGTTACCCGCTTTTGATACGATAGGTTGGATACCTAAAGAGTTTCCCCATAGCTTGAAATCCTATTTATTAGGATTAACTTTTGGGTTAGTGGCTTCTCCCTGTAGTACCCCCGTTTTAGCAACGTTATTAGCCTGGGTTTCAAGCACCGGAGATGTACTTTTAGGCGGAGTTTTATTACTAGCCTATGCAGTAGGTTATGTCGCCCCATTAGTATTAGCTGGAACCTTTACCGCCACAATTAAAAAGTTACTAGCACTGCGAAAATGGTCAAGTTGGATTACACCTACAAGCGGAGTTTTATTAGTTGGATTTGGCGTATTTTCGCTATTGTTTAGATTTCTACCCGTCGTTTAATTGAATCAAAGGAAAATAAAAATGGATACGGAACTTTCACTATTTCAAAAAATAATTACAGGGGAAACAACCCTGCAAAAAATGATTAGAAAAGAACTTTTGCCTCTTTTAGCCGATTTAAGATTAGCTATTGTATTGTTATTATTGATTGCCGTTTTCAGTATTTCAGGAACAGTGCTAGAACAGGGACAATCCCTAGAATATTATCAATCTAATTACCCTGAACATCCGGCTTTATTTGGCTTTTTAACCTGGAAATTTCTAGTATTTATTGGACTTGATCATGTTTATAGAACTTGGTGGTTTTTATCCCTTTTAGTCTTATTTGGTAGTAGTTTAACTGCTTGCACCTTTACCCGACAATTACCTACTTTAAAATCAGCCCGTCGCTGGGTCTATTACGATAAACCCAAACAATTTCAAAATATTGCTTTAAGTGCTGAATTAACTACAGGTTCATTAACAGCTTTAGAACCTTTATTGAAAAAACGCAATTATTTAGTGTTTCAAGAAGGCAATAAACTCTATGCTAGACGGGGACTGATTGGCAGAATTGGGCCGATTATTGTTCATGCTAGTATGTTAATTATTTTAGCCGGGTCGATTATCGGTTCTATGACAGGATTTATGGCTCAAGAACTGGTTCCAGGAGGAAATACTTTTCAAGTCAAAAATATCATAGATGCCGGACAATTTTCTGAATCTCAAGTACCTAAAGATTGGTCAGTTAAAGTAAATCGGTTTTGGATTGATTATGATGCTGAAGGTAGAATTGATCAATTTTATTCTGATTTATCCGTATTAAATCAACAAGGAGAAGAAGTTGATCGCAAAACCATTCATGTTAACGAACCTTTGCACTATCAAGGGGTTACTTTTTATCAAGCTGATTGGGGTATTGCAGCGTTACGAGTACGGGTGAATAAAAGCCCTGTCTTTCGTTTACCGATGGCACAATTAGACACCCAAGGAAAGGGCAGAATTTGGGGAACTTGGATTCCAATTAAACCGGATTTTAGTGCCGGGGTTTCTGTTTTAGCTAGGGACTTAAAAGGAAATGTATTAGTTTATAATGGCAAGGGGGAATTAGTTTCAACGGTTAGAAAGGGAATGTCAACGGAAGTGGATGGGGTGACTTTATTTATTGATGAAATTATTGGAAGTACGGGACTACAAATTAAAGCCGATCCGGGGATTCCTATTGTTTATTTGGGGTTTGGATTATTAATGATTAGTGTGATGATGAGTTATGTTTCCCATTCTCAAATTTGGGCTTTAAAAGATGGCGATCGCCTTTATATTGGGGGTAAAACTAATCGAGCAAAAGTAACTTTTGAACGGGAAATTGTCTCTATATTAGATGACTTGGATAATCTGGATCAGAATAATACACTTTCGTTAGGGAGTTTGTCTGAAAATTCTCAAAGTTAACAAATATCACTCTTCTAAGGCACTAAGACACTAAGGATGATCAGGCAAATGAGTGAGTTTCAAATAGCGATCGCTATTTACCAACCTCTACTTTACCCTAAAAATGCCTCATATTGATCATGACTCTCAAAAGTCATAAATAATCATATCTGACATAAATTTGACTGCGGATATCACCGTCATAGCTTCCTAACCACTGATCAGAAAGTTTTTCAATTTGTTCAATCGCTGCTTCTGTATCTGCAATTGTTCTTGTTAGGTAAACAACCAATTGAGACTCAGCTAATTCTGGATCTAAAATCCAGTCAAGAAATACATTTGATTCGGGGAAATATTGGCTGATTAAATCTTTACCTAATACCAAAATTGATAATAGATTGGGATGAATTGCTAAAAATTGAACAACATCATACTCACGGCGAAACTGATAGAATAATTTTAAATCATCTATGTCCGCTTGATTGACAACTAGAGATTGGGAGATAGTGCCGATCATAGTATTAACCAAACTTGATGGAGTTACTTGAATTTTAACACAACCTATTGCCCAAACTATGAGTCACCATAAAAAATTCTCTACTTTTCATGATTTTATGCTTCATTTTCTTAGATTGATTCCTAATCTTTCAAGTTGTTGATTTATCCAAATAGTCGCTGTCTGCTCATCGGTTTCAATTGCTCGTTCTACTCCTATTTTAGCAATTTCTAGTAGTTATTTAGATTTTGCCGATTCTTTCTTATTGCTAATAATTCCAAAAAACTAAAAAGTCACAAAAGTCAAGAAATGTGAAAAATTATGACATTTTTCTTGTCGAATTGTTGCGAAGGGTCATCAAACCTGCCCAGAATGACCGTTTTCTGGTAAGAATACTCAAAGGTGAGTCCTAATGATCTGGCAATGCCCATCGCCGATCACCCTAAAAAAGCAGCAGACAAAAAAGGAACAAATTAAGATATGTTTACTTATGTAAAACCCGCCATTAGACACATCAAGCCAGATGACCTAAACGGGCGACAACTGATGAAAGTCGTCTATGTGGTGTTAGAAGCGCAATATCAAAGCGCCCTATCGGCGGCAGTGCAGTCTATTAACAAAAATAACCCTAATGTTGCGATCGAAATTAGCGGTTATTTGATCGAGGAGTTACGATCTCCCGAAAACTACGAAAGTTTTAAACAAGATTTATCTGGGGCTAATATATTCATAGCCTCCCTGATTTTTATTGAAGATTTAGCGGATAAACTCGTTGAGGCCGTAGCCCCCTATCGGGATACACTGGATGTGGTAGTGGTGTTCCCCTCCATGCCGCAAGTGATGCGTCTGAACAAAATGGGGACGTTTTCCATGGCGCAACTGGGACAAAGCAAAAGTGCGATCGCCCAGTTTATGAAGAAACGTAAAGAACAGTCTGGTAGTTCTTTCCAAGATGCCATGCTGAAGTTGTTGCAAACTTTGCCCAAAGTCCTGAAATATTTACCGATGGACAAGGCCCAGGATGCCCGCAACTTTATGTTATCCTTCCAATATTGGTTAGGGGGTTCTTCTGAAAACCTGGAAAACTTCCTGCTGATGTTAGGATCAAAATATGTTTTCACGGGCAAAGACAAGCTGCAATTTGCCGATCCTGTCACCTATCCCGATATGGGAATATGGCATCCCCTGGCGCCAAAAATGTTCGAGGATGCTAAAGAGTATTTCCAGTGGAATAATAGCCGCGACGATATTTCCGACGATCAAAAAGATCCCCTCGCTCCCTGTGTGGGGTTAGTCTTGCAACGGACTCACCTCGTCACCGGAGATGATGCCCATTATGTGGCCATGGTACAGGAAATTGAAGCTTTAGGGGCGCGGGTATTACCTGTGTTTGCGGGAGGTTTGGACTTTTCTAAACCCATTGATGAGTATTTCTGGGATCACCCCCCGAAAGGTATTCCACCCCAACCTCTTGTGGATACTATTGTTTCCTTAACGGGTTTTGCTTTAGTTGGTGGCCCGGCTCGACAGGATCACCCGAAGGCGATAGAATCCTTAAAGCGGATGAACCGCCCATATATGGTGGCCTTGCCTTTAGTCTTCCAAACCACTGAAGAATGGGAAGAAAGTGATTTAGGTCTACACCCGATCCAAGTGGCGCTGCAAATTGCTATTCCTGAACTTGATGGTGCGATCGAACCAATTATTATATCAGGACGGGATGGCACAACCGGAAAAGCGATCGCCTTACAAGACCGGATCGAAGCGATCGCCCAACGTGCCTTAAAATGGGCTAATCTGCGGAAAAAACCCAAATTAGACAAAAAAGTTGCTATTACCGTCTTTAGCTTCCCCCCGGATAAAGGAAACGTCGGGACGGCGGCTTATTTGGATGTGTTCGGTTCTATTTACGAAGTGCTCAAAGCCTTACAGGGCAATGGCTACGATATTCAAAACCTGCCTGAGTCGGCTGAGAAACTGATGCAGGAAGTTATCCACGACGCCACCGCCCAATATCAGAGTCCGGAATTAAATGTCGCCTATCGGATGTCCGTGGGTGAATATGAACAGTTAACCCCCTATTTTGAGCGCTTAAATGAGAATTGGGGGCCACCACCGGGAACCTTAAACAGCGACGGCGAGAATTTATTGATTTTCGGCAAACAGTTTGGGAATGTGTTTATCGGAGTTCAACCTACCTTCGGCTATGAAGGCGACCCGATGAGGTTGTTATTCTCCCGGTCTGCGAGTCCCCATCATGGCTTCGCCGCCTACTATACCTATTTAGAGAAAGTCTGGAAAGCCGATGCAGTATTACACTTCGGCACACACGGATCGTTAGAGTTCATGCCGGGTAAACAAATGGGAATGTCGGGAGAATGCTACCCCGATAATTTAATTGGTAATATTCCCAACCTGTATTACTACGCCGCCAATAACCCCAGCGAGGCTACTATTGCCAAACGGCGGAGTTATGCTGCCACTATTTCTTATTTAACTCCGGCTGCGGAAAACGCTGGGTTATATAAAGGGCTGAAAGAACTCAACGAGTTAATTGGGTCTTATCAAACCCTAAAAGATAGCGGTCGGGGTGTGGCAATTGTTAACACAATTATAGATAAATCCCGCTTGGTTAATTTTGACCAAGATATTACCCTTCCCGAAACCGATGCGGCGGAATTAACCCCCGAAGCACGGGATCATATTGTTGGACAGGTCTATCGGCGGTTAATGGAAATTGAGTCGCGGTTATTACCCTGTGGGTTGCACGTTATTGGTAAACCACCCACGGCCGAAGAAGCAATTTCAACTCTGGTAAATATCGCTAGTATTGATCGGGAAGAAGATAATCTTCTCAGTTTACCCCGAATTATTGCCAATAGCCTGAACCGCAATCTTGAGGAACTCTACTCTAACAATAACTTAGGGTTGTTAGCGGATGTGGAGTTATTACAAAAAATCACTGAAGCGTGTCGCGCGGCTGTTATCGCCTTAGTTAACGAACAAACCGACGCCGAGGGACGGGTTTCCCTAGTCTCGAAACTCAACTTCTTCAATATGGGTAAAAAAGAACCCTGGATTGAAGCACTGCATGAGTTAGGTTTCACCAAAGTTGACCCCGAACCCATTAAACCGTTATTTGAGTATTTGGAATTCTGCTTACAACAAATTTGCGCTGATAACGAGTTGGGCTCCTTGCTGCGGGCGTTGGAAGGAGAATATATCATCCCAGGGCCCGGAGGCGACCCCATCCGTAACCCCGATGTCTTACCGACGGGCAAAAATATGCACGCCCTCGACCCCCAGTCTATCCCCACCGCCGCCGCCGTCAAATCTGCTCAAATCGTCGTAGAACGACTGTTAGAACGGCAACAGGTTGAAAATGGTGGAAATTACCCCGAAACCATCTCCGTCGTCCTCTGGGGAACCGATAACATCAAAACTTACGGTGAGTCTCTGGCTCAAGTTATGTGGATGGTGGGGGTTATACCTGTACCCGATGCCTTGGGACGGGTGAATAAGTTAGAGTTAGTTTCTTTAGAAGAATTGGGACGACCTCGAATTGACGTCGTGATCAACTGTTCTGGGGTATTCCGCGACTTATTTATTAACCAAATGGCACTATTAGATAAAGCGGTAAAAATGGCAGCCGAATCTGATGAACCTTTGGAAATGAATTTCGTTCGCAAACACGCTTTAGAACAGGCGAAGGAGTTAGGAGTATCGGTAAGACAAGCTGCTACACGGGTATTTAGTAATGCTTCCGGTTCCTATTCTTCTAACGTCAATTTAGCCGTAGAAAATAGCAGTTGGGAACAGGAATCTGAGTTACAGGAAATGTATTTAAAGCGTAAATCTTTTGCTTTTAATTCTGATAATCCGGGGATGATGGAACAGGATCGAAATATCTTTGAGTCGGCGTTAAAAACCGCAGAAGTCACATTCCAAAACTTAGATTCTTCGGAAATTAGTTTAACAGATGTCTCCCATTATTTTGATTCTGACCCGACGAAATTAATTGCTAATTTACGCAAGGATGGCAAAAAACCGACCTCTTATATTGCGGATACGACAACTGCAAATGCTCAAGTTCGGACGTTATCGGAAACGGTGCGTTTGGATGCACGAACTAAACTTCTCAACCCGAAATGGTATGAAGGAATGTTATCCCATGGTTATGAGGGGGTGCGCGAACTTTCTAAGCGCCTGGTTAATACAATGGGATGGAGTGCAACGGCGGGTGCGGTGGATAATTGGGTTTATGAGGATGTGAATGAAACGTTTATTCAAGATGCAGAAATGCAGAAGCGTTTGCTGAACTTAAACCCCCATTCTTTCCGTAAGATTATTAGCACTTTGTTAGAGGTTAATGGTCGCGGCTATTGGGAAACCAGCGATGAGAATTTAGACCGTCTGCGGGAGTTATACCAAGAAGTTGAAGACCGAATTGAAGGGGTTAAATAAAACCCGTTAAAATCCCGATTCCCCTCGGTATAAATATTCTATGCAATATTTTTATCGGGGGGATATAATTTTTAGTACCGAATATTCTTACAGAAGTTAATAGTCTGATGAATCAAGTTGGTGAACCCGAAAGATTTCAATGTTTAGAAATTATGAAAATTGGGATTAGGGAAATGCAGGAATTTTATATTGAAAGCAGGAATACGGTAGAAGTTGAAGGGTTTACAAAATTTGGGTTAACAGATACAGGTATTATCGATCGCTATTTAGTCTTAACCGATGATTTAAGGTTAGCTCACTATTTGCAAAAAATCGGAATTGATACCGTAAATTTTAATAATATTCGGGTATATGGTTGGAAATAATTATTATTTTAAAACATAATTATACTATAGAAATTAAAAGCGATCAAATATTTTAAAAACTAAAAACTAATGAATTCTTTTAATTCTTCTAAAATATCGTTAACTCGATTGTCTACATCCCAGTTACTTATTCTGAAGATTTCCCATCCTTTTTGGCGTAAATCTCGATCTTCTTTCAAAGTTTTTGAATAAGATTCTTGCTTGGAGTAATGGCTTTCACCATCTATTAAAATAGCAAACCTTTTATTATTCCAAAATGCAACAAAATCTATACGATATATATCATCTTTAAGTGAATGAGTGGGTTTTAATTTATCTTTAGATGATGAATGCCATTGAATCCATCCTTGAGGTATTAATATAGGGGCATCGTTTTTTCTGATTTTTCTGCATTGAGAAAATTTTCCATGTTTATAGAAAAAATCTTTTTCTTATTTAGTTTGATTCATTTCTATTAAACAGTCGCGCAGAGTATTATTATCTGTATCACATTTTAAGCAACTAGCCAGTTTAGGATAAGTAAAATTAGGATATACATCAACATTATTTTCAATAATTCCTATTCCTGTCTTCCATTCAAATTTAAAAATTTGACTTTGATCTACTGCTTGAATTAAATAGTCTGGTTTATATATACCAAATGGTAAACCCGATGAATTCCCTTAGTAACCCTTAAGAATTATCCTAAACAATCTTCTTCTATTGTTGACTTTATTTATGACCACCTACTTAATACTGGGATTTTTAATTTGCTGTGCTTCGTTCATAATCAAAGAAAATATAAGACATTATCTTAATTCCATCTTAGTCCGCGCAGACGGACTTCGTTTGTATAGACGCGATTTCTAATCGCCGGATTTCTGTAATCTAATCGCTCTAATTTCGGCAATTGAAATCGCATCTACACAGACAAAACCCGGATGGTGCGCGGGTTAAAATCGCCGGATTTTCTAATCTCTAATCTTGGCGATTGAAATCGCGTCTACACAGACAAAACCCGCCTGCGCGGGTTGCGGCGGATTTCTAATCGGTTGTCTCGTCTGTATCCGTTTCAACCTCCCCCACAGACGACACAGATAAACCTAATCGAATCTGATTTTCCTTCAACGTTTCATAAAATTCCCTGACGATTTCTTCCGGTGCATCGCTATCAGTACCACCCGCACCCATTTGATCGATTTCATTCTCTAAATTCTGTTCAATTTGAGGTCTGGTTTCGCACCAATTCTTGATTTTTTCAGCCAAGCTATGGGACTCGGAAATTCAGCTTTTGTAGTTAGCATAGCACACCGCAAAGCCGCTGCTCGATTGTCGCCCCGGGCTAAATTTTGGTAGAATTCAGTCATTAGCAATTTGGCTGATATCACTCCGATATTCCACAGGGAAACGATGATACTGGGGACTCCGGCGAGAATGAAGCAACGCGATAATCCGACAACTCCATCTCCGGTGATTCTACCGCGCCCGGTGCTCCACGCGCTTAATACTACGAGTTCGGAATCGAGTTTTAATTGTAGAATTTCTGCTGCGTTAAGTAAGCCATCATCGGTATTTTCTGATGGTGCTAAAATAATCGCGCCCGGAATGCCGAAACCTTGGAAATTGTCGAGGAGTCCGTGGGCCGATAAATGGACGATACGGGTGTTTAGCATTCTGTCTAAAATGGCGACTTTGGTGGCATTGTCTCCGGTAATTGCTTGGGTTCCTAAAATGGCGGCGATCGCTTCGGCGGCTTCTTTTGCCCTAGACATTTGGTTGAGTTTGTAGGGATCTTCTTGGAATTTTGGATCGATAGTTGGATCGCCAACAATTAGGGCGGCTTGTCTCAATCCTCGGACTCGGTTTTGATGTTCACGGGTGATTTCTAAGACTTGGATGGATGGGGCGGTGAGGATAGTATGATCTTTGATTAAGTAGCAATTTTTGCTATCTTGCAAAGCGACAAAAAGAACTAAAAATAAGTCGTAGTGGGGGATAAAGATGATCTGGTTATTGGCATCGGTGGGTAGCAAGTCGATGATGCGATCGCTTTCTGGTATTGCCCTAGGGAATTGTAAACAAGGCCCAAATTGCCGAGGGAACAAGCTTCTCCTTGGCGATATCCGATTTCCTGTGAAATCTCTAAATCCTGTTTGTGAAATGCGATCGCTTTCTGGTATTGCCCTAGGGAATTGTAAGCAAGGCCCAAATTGCCGAGGGAACAAGCTTCTCCTTGGCGATATCCGATTTGCCGATAGATAGTTAATGCCTGTTCCCCAGACTGCAAAGCTTCTCGAAATTGACTGATTTTATGCTACTGAATTCCTTGTTTTAACAGTCTGTCTGCTTCTGCTTTCAGTGCAATTCCCGCTAGGAAGTCGCCATCCACCTTACCCGGTATTCCGGCAAAATTCTTCAACCAATTAGCTTTATTTAGTTTGCCTTGTTCTCTGAGATTATCTGCCTTTTCTAGCATTGCCGCCACCAAGCCATCATCGAGCAATTCCGGGTGAGTGTTCAATATCTCTTGTTCTTCGCCGCTGGGACAGGTTAGCAGTTGATTTATCAGGTTGAGATAGGCTGGTTGGGGTTCAGACTTCATCGGATAAATCGGATTTGGGATGGTGCAATCAATTATACTATTTATTAAGGATTATTGTTGACGCCTTCCCAGTCCGCGCAGGCGGACTTCGTTTCTGTAGACGCGATTTCCTAATCGCCGGATTTCTAATCTAATCGCTTTAATTTCGGCGATTGAAATTGCGTCTACACAGACAAAACCCGCCTGCGCGGGTTGGGGATAAATTTAGGATATTGTAATTAAAATGAGAGAAAATTTTACGCAAATATATCTCCATTATGTCTGGGCAACCTGGGATAGATTACCTTTGATTACTCCTGATATTCAGCAAGAAATCTATGCCGTTATTATTGGAGAATGTAAAAAATTAGAATGTACTGTAATCGCAGTTGGAGGTATAGAAGACCATGTTCACTTGCTAATAGGTTTTCCAACAACTTTGGCGGTAGCTGAAATAATTAAGCAAATTAAGGGAAGTTCCTCTCATTTCGTAACTCACCAACTTAAACCGGGTGATTTTTTTAAGTGGCAAGGCAGCTACGGGGCTTTTACCGTTAGCCACGATGCCATCGACAGTGTAGCTAATTATATCAGAAATCAAGCTGTTCACCACCGTCAGCAATCAATGATTTCTGAGTGGGAATTAATTTCTAAAACTACCCCTAGTCCGCGTAGGCGGACTTCGTTTGTGTAGACGCGATTTCCCAATCGCCAGATTTCCTCTAATCTCGGCGATTGAAATTGCGCCTACACAGACAAAACCCGCCTGCGCGGGTTATAAGAATCTTCGATTGCAAATTCTCTACTCCCTTCCTAGTCCGCGTAGGCGGACTTCGTTTGTGTAGACGTGATTTCCCAATCGCCGGATTCCCAATCGCCGAATTGCTTATAATATAAATATTTATTATAATAAAAATATGGTTAATACTTTAGAAACAAAACTTAAATCCAATCAAAAAAATACTCCCCTAATTCGGGTAGAAAACTTACAAAAACACTTTCCAGTCATGGAAGGAATTTTGCTACAACGTCAAGTTGCAGCCATTAAAGCCGTTGATGGAATTACCTTTAATATTAATAGGGGAGAAACCTTAAGTTTAGTCGGAGAATCAGGTTGTGGAAAAAGCACAACTGGACGGATGATTTTACAGCTTTCTCCTCCTACGGTGGGAAAAATTTACTTTGAAAATACCGATTTAACCGTTTTAAATCCCAAGGAATTGCAACCCTTTCGTCGCCGGATGCAAATGATTTTTCAAGACCCTTATTCTTCCTTAAACCCTCGAATGACTGTAGAAAAAATTATTAGTGAACCTTTAATTATTCATCAATTAGCTACTACTAAAATAGCTCAAAATCGCGTCAAAGAATTATTGGAATTAGTCGGATTAAATAATAATGCAATTAATCGTTATCCCCATGAATTTTCAGGGGGACAACAACAAAGAATAGGGATTGCAAGAGCATTAGCGATGAATCCTGATGTCATTATTTGCGATGAACCGATTGCCTCCTTGGATGTTTCGATTCAAGCCCAAGTGATTAATTTAATCCAAAACCTACAGCAAGATTTAGGTTTAACCTATCTTTTTATTGCCCATGATTTAAGCATAGTTCGTCATATTTCTGACCGAGTTGCAGTGATGTATTTGGGCAAAATTGTTGAACTTGCAGATAGAATTTCTTTGTATGAAAATCCTCTCCATCCCTATACCCAAGCCCTATTATCCGCCGTCCCCATTCCTGACCCAGAATTAGAAGCCAAACGACAACGAATTTTATTAACTGGAGAAATTCCTAGTCTCCTAAACCCGCCCATGGGATGTCGATTTTCTAGTCGTTGTCCCTCTGTTATGGAACAATGTTGGCTGGAGGAACCGCCATTAAAAGATATGGGTTCAAACCATTCTGTAGCCTGTCATTTGATTAAAGATTAATCACAAATTTAATCAATTTAGCCCTAAATATAAAAGGATTCTATCAGATTCGACATCTAATAGTCCTCAAGAAAATATGAAGTTATGAGTCCGGTTTGCACAGCCCACAGCCCACACTCCGATCAAAATTCAAGCTATCATATTTGAAATCAACCCCTATTGTTTATGGAGGGCCAGGAAACTGGTAAAACCTGCCTATCGAAACGATTTATGGTCAACTACAAGGTCTAAAAGCCAGTCAGCTTAAACGGTTGCAAAGCCTGTATCATCAAAGACTACCAGGCGATTTAATTACAACCGTGGAATTTGCCCAGCGACTGGCGGCAATTAGTACGGAAATTGATCAGCCTCTGTGCGCCTATATTAACCGTCGGGGACAGGTGATGCGGGTGGGAGTCGGAACTCCTCGCCAAACTCAAATTCCCCCCTTAGAACTCCCCCGGTATGGGAATGGACGCCTGAGTGGAATTCGTTGTATTACCACCCAAACTAGCCCGGAACCCCCTAAAGAAGCAGCTTTGACTGCCATGGCGATTCAACGTTTGGACATTCTGGTAGTTCTCACCCTGACCGGAGGTGGTTTTCAGCGACGAGGAGGGGGTGAAACGGGCTATATTAAAGACACTTATATGGCTCACCTTGTCCCTGAAATGGACACGACTAAGAATCAACAAATTGATAACGGTTTTTCTGCCATTCCCTATTATTTGTCGTTGCCGATGAGTCTGGATGCCCTATCGCAACAGGATTTTCTCGATTTAGTCAACGAACTAGAAACGGAGTTTGAACGGGAATTTGTCGCCCGGGAAGTCGATTCTAGTCAGGATAAAGTGCTGTTAGTGGGGGTGAAAACGGATAAAATATCCCCCCAACGGTTTGAAGATGGGTTAACGGAATTGGTGCGTTTAGTCGATACCGCCGGAGGTCAGGTGTTACAAACTTTACGCCAAAAGCGATCGCATCCTCACCCCCAAACCGTTGTCGGAGAGGGTAAAGTCCAAGAAATTGCCTTGGTTGCCCAAACCATCGGAGCTAATTTAATTGTATTTGATCGTGACTTATCCCCCGCCCAAGTTCGGAACCTGGAAACCCAAATCGGGGTCAGGGTTGTAGACCGAACCGAAGTTATCCTTGATATTTTTGCTCAACGCGCCCAGTCGGGGGCGGGAAAATTACAGGTAGAACTGGCCCAACTGGAATATAGTTTACCCCGGTTAACTGGTCGAGGTCTGGCTATGTCTCGCTTAGGGGGCGGAATTGGAACCAGAGGGCCAGGAGAAACCAAACTGGAAACGGAACGGCGGGCCATCCAGCGTCGAATCTCCCGGCTACAACAGGAAGTGAATCAACTACAAGCCCATCGTTCTCGTCTGCGCCAAAATCGTCAAGCTCAAGAGGTTCCGACCTTGGCCTTAGTGGGCTATACCAATGCTGGAAAGTCAACTTTATTGAACGTTTTAACCCAGTCGGAAGTCTATACGGCTGACCAACTCTTTGCTACCCTTGATCCCACGACTCGCCGTTTAGAGATTCCTGATATGATAACGGAGGAGCCTTTAACAATTGTTATCACGGATACAGTCGGATTTATACATGAACTTCCGCCTCCTTTGGTTAATGCGTTTAGAGCTACTTTAGAAGAGGTGACGGACGCGGATGCCTTAATTCATTTAGTGGATTTATCCCATTCCGCCTGGGAAAGTCAAATTGAGTCGGTAATGCAGATTTTAAGAGAAATGCCTGTGACTCCTGGCCCGGGATTATTAGTGTTTAATAAAATCGATCAAACTGATGGGGAAAATTTACGATCAGCGCAGGAAAAATATCCTCAAGCGGTTTATATTTCCGCTTCTAAAGCCTTGGGGTTAGAAACCCTCAGAAAACGCATGGCGGCTTTAGTCCATTATGCGATTTCTAATCGGTAAAATCTGGGGATAGAAACTGGATATTCTGAATAAGATCTCTGATTTTTGCCCAGAGATCAAATTAGAAACCCGGTTTCTATATTTAATTTATTTGTTATTTCAATTTTTCGTGATATAATATACAGAAAATCTCAATTAAAACTTACCCCAAACAAAACAAAGATTAAGGGTTAACCCGCAGTTCTAATCCCCAGACTTTCCCTGATAGCTCTATGAAGCGCAAATGGCTGTATAAGTTTCTCTCTCAGAATCGGCAGATTGTTCCCTACTTAGTGCTGTTGGGGACTTTAATCCTGACGGCGATCGCCACTTATTATGTAGAATCAACAGCCCGTAACCAGGATCGGTTACAGTTTAATGCCTCCGCCCAACAGACGGAAAACCTAATTCGAGATCGGGTTAAAACCTATATTGCCTTACTCCGTGCCGGAAGTGGGTTATTTGCCAGCCATGATACCGTGGATCGAGAGGAATTCCGCACCTACATGGAACAATTAAAACTGCGGAGGGAATATCCAGGGATTCAAGGGATTGGGTTTACAATTCGGGTTCAACCCTCCGAAAAAGATCAATTAATAGCTCGGATGAAAGCTGAGGGTATCCCTAACTTCGCTATCAATCCCGATTACCCTCGATCCGAATATCATGCCATCATCTACCTAGAACCCCTAGATGCACGCAATCAAGCCGCCATTGGGTTTGATATGTTTACCGAACCCGTGCGCCGTCGCGCCATGGAACACGCCCGGGATGGGGGAATTCCGGTGGCGTCGGGTCGAGTCAAACTCCGACAAGAAATTGATGCCAAAAAACAACCGGGTTTTTTAATCTATTTCCCCATTTATCGAGGTAATTCTACTCCCCCAACGGTCACGGAAAAACGGGAGAAATTACTAGGATTTATCTATAGCCCATTTCGGATGGATGACTTGATGCAATGGCTATTTGGGAGTTATCCAGATGCTTTCATAGATTTTAAAATTTATGATGGTTTAGCAATTACTCCCTCCTCTCTCCTATACGATTCTAACTCTAGTCGTTTATTAGGGTTTAAGCCCCAATTTGAGGAGCGAAAAATGCTCTCCATTGCTGGACAGACTTGGACGATTATCTATACTTCCCGTCCTGAACTTAATTTTAATTTCCAACGTCTGATTGCTCCCTATATTGCCTTAGTAGGAAGTTTTGTTGGTATTATCTTATTTGGATTAATGCGATCGCAAATTAAAGCTCGATATATTGCGGAAAAAATTGCAACGGAACTGACGAAATCAGAAAAAGCCCTGCGAGATAGTGAAGCCCGATTTCAGGCGTTTATGGATTACAACCCTACCGTAGCTTGGATTTGTGATCATCAAGGTAAAATGTTATATTTGAGTAAAAGTTATACCCGAACCTTTAATGTTTCTCCAGAATCTTTAGAAACCACTATATTTGATATATTTACCCCAGATTTAGCCTCCAAATTCCTGAATTATATTTCGATTGTGGCTTCGCAAAACCTAGTTTTAGAAGTTATTGAATCTCTACCTCGACGAGACGGCAAAATTGGAGAATTTTTAATCTATCAATTTCCAATTTGGGTTGATCAGGAAGATCCATTGGTTGGGGGTGTAGCCATTGACCGCACAGAAAGTCATCGAGCCGAAACCCTATTACGTCGCTCGGAAGTTCAATATCGGACAATGGTTGAACAATCTCCCCTGAGCATTTTAATCCTATCATTAGATGGTTCGGTTAGGCGTGTAAATCGAGCCTGGGAGGAGCTATGGGGAATCAAAGGAGAAATGATTAAAGACTACAATTTGTTAGAAGATCAACAACTAATTCAAAAACGGATAATTCCCTATATTCAAAAGGGTTTAGCCGGGGAAACCGTGGCGATTCCTCCAATTTTATATGATCCTCATCAAAGCTTCCCAGGATTATCGAATTATGGATATGCTCAACGCTGGGTTGAGGCTTATATTTATCCAGTGCGGGATGAGGTGGGTGAAATTCGAGAAGTCGTATTTATCTATGAAGATATCACCGAACGTAAACACGCAGAAGAAGAATTACAAGAAAGTGAAGCTCGGTTTAGAACCCTAATTGAAACTACATTTGATGGTATTATTATTCATGAAAATGGCATCATTCTTGATGCTAACCAAGGGGCATCTATTATGTTGGATTACCCTTTAGGAGAAATGATGGGAACTTCTTTTCTGGATTTTGTCACCCCCGAAAGTCGGGATTTAATTTTACAAAATATTAAAAACAACTTAGAAGCCCCATTAGAAGTCTTTGGATTAAGAAAAGATGGCACAATTTTTGATGTAGAAATCATTGGTAAGTCTAAAATTTATAAAGGACGTCAAGTTCAGGTGACAGCCATGCGGGATATTACTAATCGTAAACAATTAGAAGCTGAACTGCGTACCCGGGCTGATGAATTAACAGAAGCCAACCGCCTCAAAGATGAATTTTTAGCTACCCTTTCCCATGAATTACGGACTCCTCTGAATGCTATTTTGGGATGGACACAACTGTTGATATCACGAGATTTAGATAAGGAAACATTTAATCGGGCGACGGAAACAATTAATCGTAATACACGGGCTTTAGCGCAACTGATTGAGGATTTATTAGATGTTTCTCGAATTATTAGTGGAAAACTGAATTTTAGCCCGAATCCGACTGTTTTAATTCCGGTAATTGAAGCAGCAATTGAAACGGTACGCTCAATAACTGAGGCGAAAGATATTAAAATTAATATTTCCTTTGAGCCTAATATTGGGATGGTTTTAGGGGATAGTAACCGTTTACAACAGGTGATGTGGAATCTATTAACCAATGCAATAAAATTTAGCTCAGAAGGAGGAGAAATTCAGGTGAGACTACATAAGTCTCAGAATCAAAATTCCTTGGGAAATAATAGCAATTATGAAGTCAGAGATTATGCAGAAATTCAAGTTAGTGATACCGGACAAGGAATTAGTAAAGACTTTTTACCCTTTGTGTTTGAAAGATTTCGTCAATCCGATGGTTCAATGACTCGGAAACAGGGCGGATTAGGATTAGGATTAACCATTGTCCACCATTTAGTTGAAATTCATGGAGGAAGCGTTACTGTAGATAGTCCAGGGTTAGGAAAGGGAACAGTATTTACTATAAAATTACCCCTGATGACATCGGATATGTTAAAAGATTATCAGTATCTTCAAGAGGGTTTCAGTGATGATGATTTGATGTTTGAAAGTTGTTTAAAAATCAAAGGAGTTAAAATTTTAGTGGTTGATGATGAAGTGGATGCTCGGGATTTAGTTGCTCATATTTTAGAAAATTGTGGGTCAGAAGTGGTGACCGTTGGGAGTGCAGAAGAAGCCATTAATATCTTCAAAGCCAATAGTGCTATATCTCAATTTCATATTTTAGTCAGTGATATTGGACTGTCGGGGGGAGACGGTTATTCACTAATCCGTCAAATTCGTTTATTACCCCCAGAAGCAGGAGGGCAAATACCCGCTTTAGCACTTACAGCTTATGCCCAAGATGAAGACCGTCAAGCCGCATTCTCCGCCGGGTTTCACGCCCATTTAGCTAAACCCGTAGAACCCCATGAATTACTGTTTACTATTGCTAATTTAATCGGAATTATTGGATAATTAGGGAATGGGGATCACTGATTTAAGAGGATTTCACAGATTTTAATCTTTGTTAATCTGCTTAATCCTCTTAAATTCATGATAGGTAATGGGTAATGGTGGATTTTATATAATTAAGTAAATAATAGGGAGATTTTAAGCTGATGTTAACTTTAGAAACGCTATTTGATGAAGAATTCTATTTAGCTCAATATCCTGATGTGGCTCCGGCGATTGAAAGGCGAGAATTTCGGAACGCTTTTGATCATTTTGTTCAGGAGGGTCAATTTTTGGGCTATGAACCTAATCCTTTATTTGATAGTCAATATTATCAGCAAGGAGATCCTGAACTTTTAACTCAAATAAATGAAGGATTTATTACACCTGCGGAACATTTTATTGATTTTGGTCAATTTCAACCGCGTTCTCCTAATCCCTTATTTGATCCAATTTATTATTTAGAACGATATCCCGATGTAAAAGCGGGTTTTCTTAAAGCAGAAATTAACCCGTTTGAACATTTTTTTCTCCATGGACAATATGAAGGACGCAATCCCAGTATTGGTTTTGATACTAACTTTTATCAAACTCGATATCCCGATGTCTTATCTGAGATTAAATCCGGGCAGTATAATACATTTTTTGAACATTTTTGGCGACAAGGATTAGAAGAATCAAGATTAGGGATTGCTCCGGCTTTTAAAGATGACCTGACCCAAGCTATTAATATAGATATATTATTAGGAGAAAAAACCATTGTAGGCTTAATTGATGCGGCTAACCCCGTTGATATTTATGAGTTTATTATTCCTAATTTTAATAGTAAAGTTAGTATAATCATGAATCAAATGAAAGCCAATTTAGACTTAGACTTGATTTATGATCTGAATAACAATCGAGCCGTTCAAAGTAATGAAATTGTTGCTAGTTCCGCTAATTTAGGCCTCACCCCAGAATCTATTAAGTTAGATAAATTACCTGGCGGAACCTACTTTTTGCGAGTCTCCCCCAGGGACGGAAGCACCCATTATCTTTTAAATTTATCGGCTACCCCAATTTAAGTTTATTCTTGCCCCCGTTGTTGCGCTTCAGCAATTAAAATTTATAGTTGCTGCCATTCCCATAAAATCGGATTCGTCTAATCCCGAGTTCTACTTCCCCCCTGACCCAAGTAAGGTTGGGGGGATTTAGTCTATCAAATCATTAGACAACACGGCGTCCGGTCAGTACGTTGTAGATAATAGCAATCAGCGCCAAAACCAAAAGAATATGGATTAAGCCACCTCCAACATTAACTGAGAATCCTAATAACCAGAGGATGAGTAGTACACCAACAGCACTCCAGATTAGATTAGACATATTTTCTCCTTCTATTTAGATAAAATTTAATGACGTTATTGAGTCGGTGATTCTATTCTGGCTTAAATAGATCACGAACATCAGCTTCTACACCTTTGATAGCTTCACGGTCTTGCTTTGCTGCCTCCTTGCTTTTTCCACCAGGGTTGTAGTCGGGGTTTTTAATACTATCAACAATCCCCTGTTGGGTATTAGCATCAAATTGCTGATCGTTTTGAACAACATCGGTTTTCAGATCATCTGTGATGTTAGCAATCGCTTCTTGGGCTTGATCCTTAACATTATTGATCATCTCTTTCGTTTGATTCATGATAGCAATTTGAGTCTGTGCTGGGTTGATGCCTTGGGTTGACAAAGTTGCAGCCCAACTTTCTCCCGATGCCAAACTAAAGATGATAGCACTGGAGATGAAAACAACCATGCCAATAGACAGCAAAAATTTACGAACTTTGCTAAACAAAATCATGTTAATATCCCTAAAAATTTTGATTGCTTTAAACTAACTGAGTTTTTTATTCATTGGCAGATATACCAAAAAATATTGATTCTAAACTGGGGCAAATTATCAAGACTCTCTGGTAAAAGTCGATAAACAGAAATTTCACACTATTTTAGGTATTCAGATTTTATCATTTTTACCATTATTTGAAACCGATTTTACGGGTCAAAAATGGTAAAATTTAAGGTTCAAAAAGGCTTTTAGTCCAGTTTGGCTTTGACTTCATCTTTCACATCTTCAACGGTGTGCATAACCTTTGCTTCTGCCTGTTTTTCCTTGCCTTCAGCCTGATCTTTGGGGTCTCCAGTCACGTTGCCTACGGTTTCTTGAACCTTGCCTGCGACATTTTTGGCGGTGGCTTTTTCTCTATTTTTTAAACTCATATCGGCTCCTTGTTGAATTTGCTGAATCTGATATTTATTAATCTGAGCAGACTTAACAACTCTACTAATAAATTTCATATTTTCATTGTAGTAGCGTTTTTATAAATCCATAAGGTTTTTATGAATTAATACGAAAGATATACCATAGGGAATAGGGAATAGGGAATAGAAATAATACTTCTGGCTGTTTCATATCAGTTGTAAATTATTACAACCTCGGTGCGGATTGCTATATATGTAGGGGTAATTCATGAATTAGCCCTACATATATAGTTAGGGGGGATCATGGATAGCCGATTAATCGTTTAAACGTCTCAACTGCACTTTTAAACCATCCCGGGGACGGGGAGTGGGAATTGTAATTAAGTCTAAAGATTGATTTGGTAACAGTTGCCAATCATAATTTCTGACTAATAATGCCGCAAATAATTTGATCTCTAATTTAGCAAATTCTTTGCCAATACATTCGCGCATTCCGCCACCAAAGGGAACCCAACTAAAGGGTTTAGGTTTATCTTCATTGCGGGTTTCACTAAACCGCTCAGGATCGAATTCTTGCGGTTGAAAATAAACCGTTTCATCCTGATGGGTTTTGGCAATTTGATATAAAATAGACCAGTCTTTGGGGATAAAATAACCGTTATATTCACAATCTTGAATTACTTCTCGAAACCCACCCCCAACCGGAGGCACAAACCGCAATACTTCTTTCATCACCTGTTCTAAATAGGTCATGGATTTTAAATCTTCAAAGGTAATCGGTTGAGTGGGATCAAATTGTTGTTGTTCGGCTCTAATTTTTGCTATAATATCAGGACGCTGACCGACTTCTAAACAGAAGGATGCGATCGCAGAAGTTAAGGTTTCATGTCCGGCAAATAATAGGGTTAAAATCTGATCTTTGAGTTCTTCAATACCGAGTTGATTTCCGTCTTCATCCTGGGCTTGTAATAATAATCCCAGGGCATCTTCCCCAGAATGGGGTTGTTGCTGACGTTGACGAATTAAGGTTTCTATTTCTGTTAATAATAACTTATGGGATTTACAGGCTTGATTAAATTTTGTTCCGGGTAAACGCAGGGGAATAGTAAATAGTCCATTACACCAATCTTCAAATAATACTTCTAAATTGGTATCGGTAGCTTGCTGTTTTCCAATTAATAATTTACAGGCAATATCAAAGGTATATTTCCGTAATTCAGGATACCAAATTAAGGTTGATTTTTGTTCCCATTTATGCAAATAACGATGGGTGAAATCTTCCATAGTCGTAGCATATCTGGCTAAAGCTCTAGGCTGAAATGCTTGGGATAAAATTTTACGGCGAGACTTATGAATATCTCCCAATTGCATTGATAATGATCCCTGTCCTAATAATATTCGGGTACTTAGGGGCCAAGCCACAATAAAATATTTATTCTCATTTGCAAATAAAAACCGATTGGCTTCTGCACCCATCATAATCACAGTGGGACGACCAAAAAGATGGGTTTTAAAAATTGATCCATATTGTTTTTGTCGCTTGTCAGCAAAATCAGGATCTCGCAAAAAACTAATGGTTTCACCAATGATCGCAAAACCCAACTTACCAGGGGGCAAAGGGAGAGAAGTTATAGATTGAGTTGATGTCATTGTCAGGGTAATTGCTTAACTGGAATTGAAATGATAGGATTGAGTAATGATCAAAATGCTAACACTATTTCCTCAAAAGATCATGAATTACGGCCCCTCTCCTCAAACCCGTTATCCCATCCCCGAACAAACTCGATTAGTCTATCTGAAAACAATCATTAAAAATCCGAATATTATTGTCGGGGATTATACTTATTATGATGATTTCGAGAACCCAGAAAACTTTGAAAAAAATGTTTTATATCATTTTGATTTTATCGGAGATCAATTAATTATTGGTAAATTTTGTTCCATTGCTTCCGATGTTAAATTTATCATGAATGGCGGCAATCATCGCACAGATTGGTTGACAAATTATCCTTTTCCTGTATTTGGAAATGGTTGGGAATCTGCCATGCCTGATTCTTGGCCGTTTAAAAGAAATACGGTGATTGGTAATGATGTTTGGATCGGATATGGGGCTACAATTATGCCTGGTATTAATATTGGAGATGGGGCGATTATTGGGGCTCAATCGGTTGTTACCCGTGATGTTGGGGCCTTGGCGGTTACTATACAACAACCCAGTTTTTGTAATAAGATAGCTTGCTTAATTAAATCAAGTTTAAGGGGAGATTGAAGTGCGATCGCTCTTGGGAATCTAGTGAGTTTTTAGGGTGGGCAATGGTTTTTAATAACTAATAACTGATAACTAATAACTGATAACTGATAACTGATGACTGATTTAGGGTTTTCTCCACTGTCTGACAAATTCATCTAAGGTAGCCGGAGGAATTTGACTTTGTAACCATTCTAATGCCTTTACCTGGCCGGGTAAACCCTTATAGTATTTACAGATATCCTCTAATTTAATACTGGGTGGTGGTAGGGTTTGTTGATTCCATTTTTGAGCTAATTCACTTAAGAGGGTAGGTGAAATTTTCTCTTGTAACCAACGCAAGGCTTGATCTTGATTAGGCAAACCTCGATAATATTTGCAAACATTAATGAACTTTACAGAAACAGTTGGAACCTTTGTTTGGTTTCTCCAGAGTTTAGAAAATTCTAATAATATAGTCTGGGGAATTTGTGGCTCGAACCATGTTAGCACTTGATCCTGATTGGGAGTTCCTTTATAAACTTTACAAATATCAATCAGTTCAATACTGGGAATAGGCGCGGGTTCGGGTGTGGGTACAGGCGTAGGTACAGGTGTAGGTACAGGCGTAGGTACAGGCGTAGGTACAGGTGTGGGTACAGGTGTAGGTACAGGTGTGGGTACAGGTGTAGGTACAGGTGTAGGTACAGGCGTAGGTACAGGCGTAGGTTCGACACTTCCCACAGGTAGAACAAAAGAATCTGAGGGCCCCATCAACGCCGTCCAGGTTTTTAACCCCGCGACTCCATCCGCTTGTAACTGTTTTTTTTGTTGAAATTTGATTAAAGCAGTTTCCGTACCATTGCCAAAACTCCCATCAATAATTCCTGGATCATGACCTTGATTTTTTAGCAGGTTTTGAATCTTTTCAACTTTTGTTCCCTTATCCCCTCTGCGAATACTTTCAAATAAATTAACATCCACACCCCCACTAATTCCCTCAACTTGACCCTTATCTGTAAATTGCCAAAATACCCAGGTTTTCCAACCGCCAGGAATAATTGGTTGTTCGGCCGTGGTATAATGGGCAATCCACAGAGGATAATCGGAAAAACGAGTAGTATTAAGTTTTTGCCAAAACCCAGGATAAGTATAAATAATCGGACGAAAACCCGTTTCCTTTTCAATCACATCAATCCACTGTGCGGCTCGATCACAGAGGGTTTTGGCATCTACGGTTCCCATGGTTTCAATATCCAAGACCGGAGGCAGATCTCCAGCTTGGAGTTTAACAATTTTCAGAAAATGATAGGCTTGTTTAATCGGATCACTATCAGGCTTAAAAAAATGATAAGCACCCCGGATCAAACCATTGGCTTTTGTTTGTTCCCAATAGCTGGGGAAAACTTTACAAACAAAGGTTTCTCCTTCTGTTGATTTAATGATGGCAAAGGAAATCCCAGAACGGGCAACGGCTTGCCAATCTACTGTAGGCTGGTAATCTGAAACGTCAATACCCCGAATACTCATTAGTTTAGAAGTTGAGGAACAAAGAGTGATCGTGTCGTCAATACTAGAATTAAAAAGCAACTTGTACTATTCTACCACAATTATTCACCGAGGATTTATCAGGATGAACAAACCCTTGACAAAAAGGACAATTCCACAGAAAGTCGGGAAATTTTTATTAATGTTAATGGTTTTGGGTTTACCCCAGGCAAGTTTAGCCCAATCAGAGGCGAATTCCCAGACCTTTAAAACCTTTCAAGATTGGTGTTTGAATCGTCAGCAATTGTCACCAGAGGCAAAAAGAACCCTTGATGTTTTATTGCAGAAAGTGGGAACTTCAAATTGCGATCGCGCCAATCAAATGATGGCGGAACAAAAAATGCTAGATTTAAGTACCTTTCTCCTTTCGGATTTAAGTCCCTTACAAGGATTAACCCAGATCACTGTCTTGAAATTAAGAAATAATCATATTTCTGACCTGACTCCCTTACAAAGTTTGACTAATTTAGAAGAATTGGATTTAAGTTATAATAAAATTACGGATATTAGTCCCTTAAAATCCTTAACTAAATTAATCCGAATTAATCTCAGCTACAATCAAATTTCTGATGTTTCCCCACTTCAAAATTTAAAGGTTGTCAGTGAAATCAATCTCAATAATAATCAAGTGGTTGATATTACACCATTAAAATCCTTGAATAAAATTCGTTTTTTGTTTGTTCAAAATAATCCTCTAACATCAACTGAATGTCCGATTAATCCTAAATATATTTGTCGATTTGATACTTAATATAGATCATCCACCAACCCCAATTTCGAGTCATCACTTTTCTGCGAAATAACCAAAAACTCAAAGCCCAAGGAATAAATGCCAGAAACAGATTCCAAACAATCCAACCACTTTGTTAGTCAAAGATATCCAGTGTATTTGCTAACATTTATCGCATGATTGATAGTGGAATTGCTGTGGGGAATGAAGTTTGGTAACACAATCAAATCTCTACATTTGGGTCATCTTACTGTAAATCCCCCGGTATTACAGCCTTCGTAAACCTGCTAATAAACCTTGACAAACTCCGGCAAGAAAATCTAAATCTAGGGTTTCTAAAGTATCTGTCGGTTGATGATAGTGAGGATTCCTTAAATTTGCCGTATCTGTCACCATAATTGCTGCATATCCTAAATCCCAAAAAGGAACCTGATCACTGCGTCTGGTATCAGGAACCATTATACCTCGGTTGGGAACTGGTAGCCATTGACAAGGGGTTTTAGTTTGGCGAATACCGCGACTAATTCTAATTAAATCGGGAATAGTTTTTAAGTTCCCAATTAAAGCAATATAATCCCCACAATTCGGATAAAAATATTTTAATCCGGGGGGATATTTTTGGGAATTAGGATTAGGATTGCAATAGCCTAACATTTCTAGGGAGAGCATCAGACGAATAGACTGGTTTTGCTGTTTTAAAGATTCAGCATAATGTTGACTTCCCAGAAAACCAAATTCCTCTAAATCAAAGGCTACACATTGAACCGGATATTTTAGGGGGTGTTCTGCGATCGCCTTTGCTAATTCCAATAAAGCCGCAACTCCTGTACCATTATCATCGGCCCCAGGACATCCTGGTACAGCATCATAATGGGCACCAATTACAATAATAGAATTTTTTGATTTGGAAATACCAGGTAAATTTAGGATCAGATTTTGATGTTTTTTTCCTCTTTGCTCAAACTCATCGGTGATCACAGTCCCCCATTGTTGGAGTTGCTGACGAATATATTCACGCACATAAAAATGACCCTCTGAAGCCAGATAGGGGTCACGTTCTCTAATGATTTGTTGTAAATGCTGAGTTAATTGAGATTTTAAACTTATTGTCATTGATCTTAAAAAAAATCTGAAATTCTATTTTAACATAAATTTTCCAAACAAGTTTGTGGAAATTTAGTCAAAATTTAATCCTTTAAATCGGCAACAATTTTTGTTTTCGTTTATAGATTTTTTTGCGATATCAGTCATGGTTTTTGTCCTAATTCATCATAAAATTGATTGGAGAGTTGGTTTATGAAACTTTCTGCTCTTTTTCATCGGGTATGCCATAAAATTCGGTTTCTGACCGATCTAATAAGTAAATAAAGGGTAAGGCGGCTAAGGAACAGGATTTCCAATGACTTTGGACAGGAGCGTGGAACATCTGACAAGTTCCTCCCCGTCTGCCTTCTGGTTTGTAGTGGAGGCAATTACGGCAATTTGAGGGAACGGCATTTTCCCTGTTCATGTTGATTGATCCCAAATAATTATATAAACTCAATTATGGATGATGGATTTCCCTAACTTTGTTATCTAACTTACAGTTCGACGCTATTTTTGTTAAGTTTAATTAAGTTTCCGTCTCCGGGTAAAACCTTTCTTCAGAGAGTTGAAAAAATATTGTGTTAGACAGAAAGGGGATTGAATAATATTTGCTAAAAAAATATACAAAAATTCTGTTAACTGTGAGTACAGATCCAGATTATAACACCAATCCCCGGCCAAAAGTTGACGCTTGACAGACAAGTGTGTACAGTCAACAGTTACCAACCCCAAACCGTGATCTTTTATCTGTTGTTAAAAATGAGTTTATTGGCGAAAATTGAAGCAATTTTGTATTTAAAAGGTCAGTCGCTTTCCATTGCTGGACTCGCAGAATTAGCCGGGTGCGATCGCACCGAAGTAGAAGAAGCACTCATTCAACTGATGTCCGACTATGCCCATCGGGATAGTGCCTTAGAAGTCGTAGAAACCGATTCTGGATATAGCTTACAACTTCGAGAAGCCTATCGGTCATTAATGCAAAGCTTAGTAGCACCGGAGTTAGGAGTTGGGGCATTAAGAACCTTAGCAGCGATCGCCCTCAAGGGTGGCATTACCCAAACCGATTTAGTAGAATTAAGAGGGTCAGGAGCCTATCAACAGGTCACCGAGCTCGTAGAACTGGGATTTGTTCAGAAACGCAAACAAGCTAACTCCCGCTCCCATTGGTTACAAGTGACCAAAAAATTCCATCAGTATTTCCAAGTTGATCAGCTTCCCCAACAACTTTCATTAAATTTTAGCGACGATTTACCCCTGGATGCCCCTTTACCGGTTCTCGATGCCAAGCCTACGGGCGAAGTGTAAAAATAAGATAAACTATAGATAGCATAAGCATGATATAGAGACGCAGATCATGGTTTTTAACTCTGACTTCCTTAAATCTGATGTTCAAGAAACCGCCGAAAATCCCTTGTTGACCTACCTGCAAAGTCAACATCCCGATATTCTGGCGACAGTTGCTCAGTCTGCGAGTTTGGAAATTAAAGAAATCATTAGTAAAAACGTCCAAGGATTAGTCGGGGTACTCCCCTCCGATCACTTTGATGTGCAGATTACAACCAACCGCGAAAACTTAGCGGGTCTGTTAGCATCGGCAATGATGACTGGGTACTTTTTACGCCAAATGGAACAACGGATGCACCTGGAAGAAAACCTATCTCGCACCACTTCAATTGATCCCAAAACACCGGATTAATTATTGAATTCTCCAGCTAAGGCGGATTCTGGGAACACGGCGGTTTTAATCATCAGGGTTTGTTGTTGGCCCTGGCGGTTAATTTCGACGGGAAGTTCTTCCCCAACCGTCTTAGTTTCAATTTGTTCTTGGACTTGGGCCGGAGTATTCACCGCAACACCGTCAATAGCCGTGAGGATATCCCCTTTGAGAATTCCCATTTGGGCGGCGGGGGAATCCTCCACCACCCGCACCACAATCACCCCGGTGTCCTGGGTTAATTTAACTGACAGTTGCTGATTCATTTCGGCCTTTACCACCGGACTGAGTTCCACCATCTGTACACCCAGATAGGGATGATCGGCTTTTCCCTTGGCAAAAAGTTGACTAGCGATGCGGATCGCGGTTTCAATGGGAATGGCAAATCCTAGACCCTGGGCATTAGCCCGAATTGCCGTATTAATCCCAATCACATGACCTTGATCGTTTAATAATGGCCCGCCAGAGTTACCCGGATTAATCGCCGCGTCGGTTTGAATAAAGCGGACTCGTTTATCTGGAATTCCGACTTGGGTACTGGAACGATCTGTGGCGCTAATAATCCCAATAGTTACGGTATTATCTAATCCTAGGGGATTGCCAATGGCGATCGCCCACTGACCCGGAACCAAATGATCGGAGAAACCAATTGGGGCCGTCGGTAACTCTTTGCCGTCAATTTTCACCGCCGCCACATCGGTTATTGGGTCAACTCCTTTTACTTTCCCTTCCAATACCCGACCATCTTTAAGGGTGACTTGCACCGTATCCGCCCCATCCACAACATGGGCATTAGTAATGATCCGACCGTCGGAATGTAGAATAAATCCTGAACCTGTTCCCCTACGAACTCGGTCTTCATTTGTGGGGATTTGATTGCCAAAAAAGCGTTTAAATAGGGGATTTTTAAAGGCATCGGGTACATCTTGTGCCGATTTGCGGGTCGCATCAATTCTCACCACAGTCGGGCCAACAATTTCGGCGGCATCGGCAATAAAATTAGAACTACTACGGTCAACCACCGGGTCTTCTGTCACCCTAGGGGGGGAAACCGCAGGGATATGTTTAACGATGGCTACCGTCGCCGATAACCGGTCTGGGTTATTGGTTTGGACATAGCGACTTGCCAGCCATCCACCACCGCCACCTAAAGAGACTAAGGCTAGGTATATCGTAAACTGTTTGAAAGATAAATCCATCTTTGTTGCCGTGGTGGAAATCAGTAATCAGTAATCAGTTATCAGTTATCAATAATCAGTTGAAGAAATCAAACAGGACTTACGCACCCAACCAAAGAAACCGGGTTTTTTTACGAAAATACTTCGTTGTGACCTACATATTTTCTAAAAAACCCGGTTTATCGGGCCTCGTGCGTAAGTCCTATCAAATCAAGACTTCACCCTTCAATGATAACTGCAAATTACCGATTAAGGTAACTGACAGGGGAATCGGTTTTTTTAACTAACACCGCCGGGAAGTCCCCCGCTCTACAATAACCCAGGTGAGCGGTGGGATGAAAGGCGGGTCAACGTAGGTACGGAGTTGACCAAATCTTTCGTTTGGCGCTGTAGGAGGGGAGGTAAGACCAAAAGGGGGATGCAAGTCCGTCTTGAGGCATTCCCCTGTGAGTACAGAAGCCGACACTGTACTTGGTACTCCAAGTCAGTGTGGGTAGTTCACAGTTAAATTTGATTAATTGTTGATTATGCGGTTTCAACGTTTAGAAATATTATTATTGCGGTTGATGGCTCTAATCGGAATATTAGTTAGTATTAGGCCATGGATAAGGTCTGTAGAGGCAAATGAACCCTTTAACTCAGAAGCTCAAGATGTTTGCCCAACCCCGGTATTATCCCGTTTAAAACCTCATCGGATTGCCCCTGGAGACACCCTCGAAAGTATTGCCCGCCAATATAACCTAATTCCGGCAACCCTACTGGGGATCAATCCAATTTTACAACGGGGGCAAATTCCCATTGGACAGGAGATTTTGATTCCGCCCCATAATGGGATTAGGGTAGATATTCCCCCTGGTCGGAGTTGGCAGGAAGTAGCCAGAGCTTATAATGCCCGTCCTGACGTGGTTTTTGAAATGAATGGTTGTCAAACTCAACCAACAGCGTTATTTTTACCCGGTGTGAATTGGTCACCCAAAGGGCCACCAACTGTGGCGATATTGGTGTTACCCGGTTATCCCTTACCGCAACGGACAACAATACAAATGGGTTATGGTTGGCAACTCAATCCCGTTTCGGGTCGGGTAATATTTCATAGTGGTTTAGACTTGACGGCGACGGTGGGAACCCCAGTTTTATCCGTTGGGATGGGAAAAATAGCCTTTGCGGGAGAACGGGAGGGGTATGGAAAATTAGTTGTAGTTAATCATGGGTCAGGGAAACAAACCCGTTATGCCCATTTAGACAATATTGGGGTAAAACTGGGTCAATCGGTAAAGTTAGGGGATGTATTGGGAACAGTCGGGACGACGGGACAACCGGATACCGATCAACCCCATCTCCATTTTGAAATTCGTTATAACTCCGATTTAGGATGGATTGCAGAAGATCCTAATCCTTATATTCAAGTTAAACGTTAAGATATAAACACAACTCTAGGGTTAGGAAATTATAAACTTCATGCAAAAGCGTCCCCATCCAATAGACTCAACAGAAATTACTCGCCGGGCTGCCGATCTCGTCAGTTCTGCGACCAATCGCTATCGGATTACAGTACAAGTCGCAAATCGGGCTAAACGGTGTCGTTATGAAGACTTTGATAATGGGGATGAGAACCCTACCAAACCTGTTTTACGCGCAATTATTGAAATGTCCGATGAACTAAATCAACCGCAAATTATCGCGGATCGTTAGATTGATCAATTGCGGTATTGGGTGTCTTTAACACCGTATTTATTGAGGTGATAAAGACTCCAAAATATCTTAATCTTATGTTTATGTTGAAATCTCGAAAACCCAAAAAACCAGTTAGTTTAAGTTTTCTATTAATCGCCGTTATAATTACCCTATTCATTGTTTTGGGTGGGTTTATGGATGGCCTGGAAATTCAAGGACTCGCCCAAACTCCGCCGCCAGAAATATCCTCCCCATCGGGACGAGTCAGGGTTTCAGAGGTGTGGAAGAAAGTCTATGAACAATTACCAAATTTGCCCCAGGAAAATCAATATCTTTCCCAGGAAACGGGAAAAGTCGCCGAAGATAATACCTTGATTGGTCGGTTAATTCGTTATCACATTTATGTGAAAGCTCGACCCACTCAATATCGTTTTGATTGGAAACTCACCTTAGCCGATTATCTCGGGGTGAATGAACCGATGTTAGTGTTAAGTTATCCGGGTCAGGAAGTATTAAAAGAAAATCCTTTAGTCGGGGATCAAAAAGCCATTCAACAGTTAAATAGAGTTGAACGGGATGCGTTAGTTAATACACTGGCGAGTTTATTTAATCCCAATTCTGTCAATAGTGACAATGGAACAATTCCAAAACCGAGCCCTGCTTCACCCACCGCTAAACCGCCAACCCCCTCCTTAATTCTCCTACCGGAGTCGGGAGATGCTCAACGGTTAAAATAACCCGGGGAATATGGAGAAAATTCTAAAAACCGGAACCGGATGGCGTTTAGGTTGGAACCCCCAAGCCACGGAATTTCATGGGTTAGTCGGGGGCGATACCTGGGCGATGGAATTGACCCAGGCGGAGTTTGATGATTTTTGTCGGTTGTTGTGTGAACTAGCCGATACCATGAGCCGAATGAGCCTTGAGTTGATGGATGAAGAAAAAATAGCCTGTGAAGCCGAAAGCGAGCGGTTGTGGATGCAGGTAGAAGGCTATGCTAATGCTTATACGGTGCTGTTGATTTTGAATACTGGACGGCGGGCGGAAGGTTCTTGGCCAGTGGAAGTGGTGGCGGAATTAGTACAAGCGACAAAAACCTTGAAAATCTTTTGAAATAGTCTTGACAAGTTTTTGTTTGCTATGCTACATTAGTTAATTGTGTCGGGGCGTAGCGCAGCTTGGTAGCGCACTACCTTGGGGTGGTAGGGGTCGCAGGTTCAAATCCTGTCGCTCCGATTCTAAATCGGTAACTATATTAAATAGTTGTGCATTAACAAATTGTTTATCCATATTTAGTTAGCCAAAAGGATTCTGTAATAGGAGTCCTTTTTTTACGAACTTTTAAATAGTAGCTGTTGATGAGCGTTCCTCAAATACAGAAATAATTTGATCAATTGTAAAGTAAAGTCTTTGACTAGAGGAGATCCCATGGCAAGGCAAAAGAAACCCGATCAAAGAAATATAGATCAATATAATCACGAAAATCAGCAACGAGTGAATAATCCACCTGTGGGACTGGTTACGCCAGAAAGTGATCCTGATGGTGATAATAAAAATTATAGCTACGATCCGCACCTTGACCCGCAATTAGTTTGGGCTGGTAAGGCGGAACATACTAATTTTGAAGTGCCAACTGTATCTTTGCACGTTCACGAACGCATCGATCCGCGCAGCATTATAGAAGCAGTACGGAAGCAAAATCAAACTCAGGCTGTACAGTTATCTTTATTTGAAATACCTGAAGAAAATCCGCCTATTCGACAAGCGATTGAATTTTATAAACATCAGCATAATTGGAGTAACCGTTTAGTTGCTGGAGATTCGCTTTTAGTGATGAATTCCCTATTAGAAAAAGAGGGAATGGCGGGACAAGTACAGATGATTTATTTCGATCCGCCCTATGGAATTAAATATGGTTCAAATTTTCAGCCGTTTGTGAATAATCGGGATGTGAAAGATGGGAAAGATGAGGATTTGACTCAAGAACCGGAAATGATTAAAGCATTTCGGGATACTTGGGAATTGGGGATTCATTCTTATTTGACTTATTTAAGAGATAGATTGTTATTGGCGAGGGAGTTATTGTCGGAAAGTGGTAGTGTTTTTGTGCAGATTTCGGATGAGAATTTGCATCATGTTAGGGAATTGATGGATGAGGTATTTGGGATAAATAACTTTTGCGGTCAAATATCTTTTAAGAAAACAGGTGCATTTAGCAGCAATCTAAGTATTCCTATTACCAATATGTGGATAGATACAATGGGAACAGCAGAAAAAAATAAAATTTATGTAGTACAAACAGCTATTAAAGTCATCCAGCGTTGCCTCCTAATGACCACCGACCCAGGCGATTTAGTCCTAGATATCACCTGCTTGCGAAAAGGAACAAAAATATTGACCCCCTCCCCAACCCTCCCCATGAATGGGGAGGGAGTAAGAGAACTCAAAGTCCCCCCGTACACGGGGGGATTTAGGCGGGGATTCACGGGAGATTTAGGGGAAGAAAAACTCATTCCCATCGAAGAAATACAACCCGGTACTTTAGTCTACAGTCACGACCAAAAACCCCACCGAGTCCTACGCACCATCCAGAAACAATACCAAGGAGAAATGATCGGGTTAACCTGTAAAAACAACAATACAACTCTGTGGTTAACAGCCGATCATCGCGTACTAGCAAAACTTAGACCGCGCAGTTTAGGAGGTAATCAAGACTGGTCAGCAACCCCCTATAGTCACCTAGAACTTCGCCGAAAACTTCGTAAAGAAATGACACCTCCAGAGCAGAAATTGTGGGATGTTTTACGAGGAAAAAAACTAGAATTTAAGTTTCGTCGTCAACATCCTATCGGTCGATATATTGCTGACTTTTATAGTCGAGATGCTCATTTAGTTGTAGAAATAGATGGGGCAACCCACTTTGAACCAGAAGCAATAGAATATGATCGACAACGGGATAGTTTTATGCGTAGTCTTGGTCTTGATGTGCTGCGCTTTACGACAAAAGAAATTTACGAAAATTTAGAAGGAGTTTGTTTAGCAATTGAATCTCAATGTCGCATCCGCACTGAATCAATTGAGGGTGCGACTTGGGTTCAAGCGGGTAATCTAAAACCAGGAGATATTGTTTTTAGTGCACTTGTGTCCCCCCCCAACCCCCCGTGTACGGGGGGAGTAAGAGAGGCAGTAAGAGGGGGAGTAAGAGAGGCAGTAAGAGGGGGAGAAATAGGGGTAGAAATAGGGGTAGAAAAGATTAGTCTTGAATGTGTTGAAATTGCAAAAGTAGAAAATTGTTGGTCAACTGAAACTGTTTATGATTTAGAGATTGAAGGTAGTCATTCTTTTATTGCTGAAGTTTGTACAGTTCACAATTGCGGTAGCGGTACAACTGCCTACGTTGCCGAACAATGGGGACGCAGATGGATAACCTGCGATACCTCAAGAGTAGCAATAACCCTAGCCAAACAAAGGTTAATGACCGCCACCTTTGACTATTATCAATTAGCAAATTCCCAAGAAGGCGTAGGCGGTGGTTTCAAATACAAAACCGTCCCTCATATCACCCTTAAATCTATTGCCAATAATCCCGAAATTCGGGAAGGAATGAATCGCATAGAAATCGAACAAGCGATTAATAAATACGCCGACCAAGAAACTCTTTATGACCAACCATTATTAGACAAATCCAAAGCCAGAATTACGGGGCCCTTCACCGTCGAAGCCGTCCCCGCACCCACAGTTAAACCAATTGACGATATTATCAATCCAGCCATTCCTGATAATTCAATCGCCCTTTTAGGCTTTGATTATTATAACACAAAAACCGGAAATATCGAGTCTGGTAGTGTGGAAAAAATAGCTGTTTGGATGTTAGATATTGATTATGATGGGAGAAGCATTTTCCCCCGTCAAGTATTCTTTCCGATGGCCGGGGAAAAGGATGCTTGGTCGCGTGTTGCTAAGAATTTGAAAGCTGAAATTGATGAGGATTTAATTGAGTCTTATCAGGGAACTGTTTCGTTACCTTTTGAGATGTGAAAATATCAGCGCGTTGCTGTTAAAATTGTGGATGATCGGGGAATTGAAAGTTTGAAAATTATTCGGTTAACCTAAGAAACCCGGTTTCTGGGTAAGTGCTATAATCTAAACTATGACTCTGAATATCAATCAAACCTAAACCAAAAATGGAGTAATAAACCATATCAAATTATTCATCTACCTATCACTAAAATTGAAGACTAAAAGACTAATTACCCGAAAAAAAAGTTGGAGGTTTTCCCAATGACTCAAACAATATCCAAGTTAATAACTTTCGATGACTTTCTGGAATGGAAACCAGAAAACGGACACTATGAAATACATCGGGGAGCTATTGTAGAAATGCAGACTACAGGAAAACATGAAGAGGTTGTTGATTTTTTGCAGACATCTCTAATCCTAGAAACTGGTAGGCTGCAACTTCCTTATCGATTTCCTAAGAATGCCCTAGTTAAATCTCTGAGTGAAGAAACGGGTTATTTACCTGATATTTTGGTAGTTAAACGTGATGCTTTAGCCCTAGAACCTTTGTGGAAAAAATCCTCAACAATTACTCAAGGATCGTCTATTCCTTTAATCGTTGAAGTTGTTAGCACAAATTGGCGCGATGATTATGCACATAAAATGATTGATTATGAAGCATTAGGAATTCCCGAATATTGGATTGTAGATTATTTGGGTTTAGGTGGTAGCCGTTATATTGGTTCTCCAAAACAACCTACTTTATCGGTTTATCAGCTAGTAGATGGTGAGTATCAAATTAAGCTGTTTCGAGGAGATGAAAGAGTTGAATCAGTAGTTTTTCCAGAATTGAATTTGACCGCCGTACAGATTTTTAATGGTGAGTAAGTATTCAGACGATCAATCTTATTATAACAAAAAGCGTTTTACTATAATAAGATTTCGATCCAGCCGTCTTATTTCACTGAAATAACATAAGTTGACAAGACCTCAACCTTTGTCCCTCCGTCACCCAACTAAGTAGGTGGTCATAATTAAAGTTAAAATCCTAAATGCTGTAAGCCCTTTAGAATAAGGATTTTAGCTTTCGGTTTGTTGACGTTATTTATGCCCGCCTACTTATGCGATCTGATTGATACGATACATCCAACAAATTGAAGCATTATGTCATCACAAACTACAATTAATCAACTCATTATTACCTGATCGCACATTATTATCAATTGGGTTAGGATTAAGATGGCAATATAGTGATCGGATAACTGCACAGATTGACTGGGGCATTCCCTTAATTAAATTAGAGTCTAGCGATTGCAGTTTACAGGAACAAGGGATTTATTTCCTTTTCAACTGGAAACCCTTCTAACCCCGTAGTAAGCCCTTCAGGGCTTTCTCACCCCAAACTCCGTAAAGTTGAATTAATTGTTAGATCGAATTTCAGTATAATAGATAACAATTAATTGCAGCAAAAAATCATAATTTTTCGATCAGATTCCCCGGTTGCGGTGGGAATTTTCCAGAAAAAGGTTCAATTCATGGATAAACTCTTGCAATTAATTATACAATGGAGGGTAACACCCCTCATCAGGGTAATATTCAATTTTATTGAATTCAGATCTTCCATCTTGTATAAACAAATGGAGTTTTCCTAACCCAATTTTGATTGAGGGAGTGTCAAATCGTGGACAAACAAGTTCAATCCACTACTGTTTCCAACCCTTCCGACCCTGATCCCGATTATTTCCGTCGCTTCGTGGAATATCTGCCGACGGCTATGGCCATGGTTGACCCGCAACTGCGATATTTAGCCGTATCCCGTCAATGGCAACAGGACTATGGCGAAGGAAATATTAATTTAATCGGTTCTGCTCATCAACAATGGTTTCCCCATTTACCCGAAATTTGGTATCAGAATGCCCAACAATCTTTGGAGGGGAAATTGCCCCGTTGGGAACTGGAAACCCACCACCCTCAAGCTCAGGGTTCGACTCAGTGGAATAAATGGGTAGTGCAACCTTGGCAAACGGCATCGGGAGAGATTGGGGGGTTAATTTTATACTTGGAAGTGATTACGCCTCAAAAACAATTGCAAGAAAAATTAAAACTGACTCAAAAGGCATTTGATCAGGCGGCAACGGCTATTTTTTGGATGACTTTAGAAGGTAATTTTTGCTATGTGAATCAATCCGCTTGTCGGATGTTGGGCTATACGGAAAGTGAACTACTGCAACTAAATATTCATAATATTGATCCCGATTTAACCGCCGTGGTTTGGCAGGAATATTGCCAAGAATTGAAACAAAAAGGATCATTAACCTTTGAGTCCAGTTATCAAAGAAAATCCGGTTCCATTTTTCCGGTTAATTTTAAAATTAATTATTTAGAATTAGAGTCCTCCGATCCGACTTTAACCGTTGAAACCGAATTCGGTGCAGTTTCAGTTCCAGGTTTGCCCTTAATTTGTGGTTTTGCCCATGATATTTCTGAACAAAAATCTACGTCCTCTGCCATTTTAGCCTCCAAGGATCAATTAGAAGCGGTATTAAATGCCGTCCCCGGATTAGTTTCTTGGATTAGTTCCGATTTGAAATATTTAGGGGTGAATCGCCATTTAGCTAATTCCTATAATGTTCCGGCGGAAACCTTCATCGGGAAAGAGGTGGGATTTCTCCAAACTAGCCCAGAATTTAATCAATTTGTCTATGAATTTTTTGCTCAAGATCATTGGAAAAGTTCCCGGGAATTAACAGCAAATGTCCGAGGACTTCCTTGCACCTATTTAATTGTGGCCCAAAAATATCACCGAGGTTCGGCGGCGGTTTTTGTCGGTTTAGATATTACGGAACGTCAACAAATGGAACAGGCATTACGCAAAAGTGAAGAACAAGAAGCGAAACGACGAGCCGAATTAGAAACTATTTTAACTCAACTTCAACGCACCCAAACCCAACTGATTCAAACCGAAAAAATGTCATCCTTGGGGCAGTTGGTGGCGGCAATTGCCCATGAAATTAATAATCCCGTGAGTTTTATTTCGGGAAATATTGTTCATGCTAAAAATTATATTGAAGATTTAATGAATTTAGTTACATTATATCAACAGTATTATCCTGAAATTATTCCTGAAATTGCCGATGAGATAGAAGAAGTTAATTTAAGCTTTTTAAAGCAGGATTTACCCCGGATGTTAGAGTCGATGAAAGTTGGGGCTGAACGAATTAGAGATGTTGTGCGATCGCTACGTCATTTCACCCGTTTAGATGAATCTCAAATGAAGTTCGTTGATATTCATGAAGGGTTAGATAGTACAATATTAATCTTACAAAATCGTCTGCAAGCAAAAGCCGGAAGATCGGGTATTACTTTAGTTAAAGAATATAGTGCTTTACCCAAAGTGGGTTGCTATGCGGGACAACTAAATCAAGTGTTTATGAATTTACTTACCTACACCATTGATCGTTTAGAAGCTACCAGTTTTAAGGATGATTTAGTGGATCAACCTAAGATTATCATTCGCACCTATTTAGAGAATGAAAATACCGTGGCTATTTCGATTGCGGATAATGGAATTGGGATGTCGGAAATAGAACGGAAAAGTATTTTTGATCCGTTTATTCCCCCACAATTACAGGGAAAAGGCACCAGTTTAGGATTATCAATTGCCTATCATTTAGTCACGGATAAACACCACGGAGAACTTACTTGTTTTTCAGTATTAGGAACCGGAACTAACTTTTTAATTGAAATTCCTTTAGGGAATTAGACTTTAGTAATTGTTAATTTGTATATCACCAACCAGGGATGAGGCTGGCAATACTTTAATATTTTACTCATCCATATTGTTGTATAGCAACCGCCAAGGCAGTTAGGACACCAGACGGATATTGGAACCCAGACGGTGAAGTATTTCTCCCCAGTTCCCTCCCCCCCTAGCCCCCCGTGCACGGGGGGTTTGGGGGGGCTGTTCCCTGCTATAAGCGATCGCCGATAATTAAGTTACGACCTAAAACAGTAACATCCTGACCTAAAGAATGTAATTTCAACGCCAATTTCTGCCCTAAAAATCCAGTTCCCCCCGTAACTAAAACCCTTTTCATATTCAGACTTGAATCAAAAAATTATAACGGTTCAATTTCAATGGAAACCCCAGTTTTTTTAGCATCGGGATCGAATTCAACAGTTAATTGGGGTAAACAACTTAAACGGTCATCAATTAATACCCCTGCACCATTTAAGGTTAAGGCATCTAAACAAGCACCTGCTAAATTATCAATATCGGAATTTGTCCGATGATTTCCTAATAATTTAATCACAATTGCTGCTTTGCGTAAAGGAAATTTATGGGTAATATTTTGTTCTGAAATTTGCCGATAGATTTCTACTTCTGCATGATTTCGCCAAGCGCGATAACGGGGCGGTAAATAGGTTCCATTTTTGGTTACCCGAGGACGAGCTTTCGGAACAACAACGCCAGGAATCATTAATTTAATAATTTCTGCGGGTTGTTTCGGGGGTTTTGGCGGGTCAATGGGTGGAGGTTCCGGGGGATTAATAGCAGTAAATTCAACATCAATACTGGACTCTTTATGGATAATTTGAATCCGAGTTACAGGAGATTCTAATACTTCTAATGGTTCCTGAATTGTAGTGGTTAATTCAGAAATTCCATGTAGAGACGTACCATGGTACGTCTCTACATGGCACTCTGGATTTAATAACGGAAATTCGGGTTTTGGAGGTAGAATTTGAGAGGATTTATCAGAAATATTTTTAACTTCATCCGTTGAATTAAGAGCTTGAGAATATGGTATAATTGGGATAACTAGAGTTTTTGTGGGTTGAGAAATAGAATCAATTGTTGAGGAAAAAATACCTGGATTTACCCCAGGCATTTTTTGGGCAATTTGCATATACATGGTGGCAGTTTGTTGGGAAAAGGTGAAATGTTCCTGAAACCAAACTTGCCAATGTTCCGGGGAGAATTGAGTTTGAACGTGCAGCAACCATTCTCCCGCATTCCTAGCATGAATTAAGGAGGTTTGTGGGGAATCTAAACACTGTTTGTGTTCTTGATTAATCCGTTGGGCAAAATCATCTAAAGTCGGTAAAGGGGGCTGAGAATCGCTGAGGATTTGTAAATAGGTAGATAACATTAAATAAAAGTTTTGAAGTGCAACGGGGCTGCGATAGAAAATTTCCCCCATTGATAAAAATGGGGAAGTTACAGAATCGGAATGGGGGTAAAATTTTTGATTCACCGACGGTAATCAAGATAAGGATTAATGCAGACAATTCAGTTAAGTTGTAGCATCTTTAATCCAAAATTATCAGTTTTGTTTTGTGATGTCTGATTTAACTAAAACTCCGGGTTCTTTTTGGATGGGTAACACATCTAAAATATCCTCTTGGGCGCAATACTGCAAGTCTTCATAACACCCTAAACGTAATAATCGTTGACCATGACTGGCATGATTTAACAGTTCAAACAGGTTATTTTGCCATTGGGAATAAAGGGAAATAGCGGCAAAAACTTCATCATTTCCCGCAAAATCATCTAAAGGATAACCCATTTCATGAACTAAATTTTGGGCCACTGCTCCGGCACAGGCGGTGTCTTCGAGGGAAAAACTACCTTCCCAACCAGAACCTAATACCCAAACTGTTTCTGGACTTTTGGCGATCAAATAGTCCACAATGGCCCGTCGATTAATAAAAGCGGCGGTCAAGACGACCGGAGTGGCTTGTATCCTTTCTAAACTGCGGGTTCCGTTGGTGGTGGTCATAAACAATCGTTTGTTTTTGACAAATTCTGGGGTACAACTCAGGGGAGAATTGCCTAAATCAAATCCTTCTACCTTGGCCCCACCCCGTTCACCGACCCGGATGCGTTTATCGGCGGGCCAGTTTTCGCTGGTTTGCATCAACGAGTCAATATCACTGAAAACCTGCACCGCCTCGGCTCCAGCGTTTAAAGCGGTGGCAATGGTGGTGGTGGCGCGTAAAACGTCCACGACGATGGCACAGTCGGGAAGAACATTCGCAGGGGCTAGTTCAGGAGTATGATAGACAAAAAATTTCACGGTTGGGGTTATGGTTGATAAAATTGTCAGTTTTTATTTTACATAGAATTTGATCAAAAATTGATCATTAGATGAATTAAATCTTAAATTGACTAATACTTTTAGATAATTGTAGCATAGTTTTATGAATAATCAACGAATTTTATTTTTAAGTAATGGTCACGGTGAGGATACTTGTAATGGGGAGATTATTAAGCCGTTATTATCTTTAGATATAAATGTTGAAATAGCCGCCGTTCCTATTGTGGGAGAGGGTAATATTTATAAAGAGTTGGGAGTTACAATTTTGACCCCGACTCGAACTTTGCCATCGGGAGGATTTTTATATATGAATCCTTTGGTTTTTTTACAGGATATTGCATCGGGTTTAATTGGTTTATTGGGGAAACAATTAAAAATTATTTGGAAACAGGCTAAGGATTATGATATTTTAATGGTGACGGGAGATATTGTGGTAGCAGCGATCGCTTATTTCACAAAAAAACCCTATATAATTTTTCTGTCTGCCTATTCTAGTTATTATGAAGGTAAACTAAATTTAGGGTTAATTCTGCCGTTTCTTCTTAATTCTCCTCGCTGTTTAGCTATATTTACCCGTGATAATTTTACCGCAGAGGATTTACAAAAACAAGGAATTAGAAAAGCTCAATTTGTCGGGACTCCCATGATGGATAATCTGACTCCCAGGGGAGTTAATTTAAACCTTGATTCTGCATCCCTAATGATTGCGTTGCTTCCTGGTTCTCGTATTCCTGAAGCTAGAAATAATTTAATCTTGCTGTTAAAATTAGTGGAAATGATTGATCAAATTAGTTCCCAAAAAATTCAATTTCGGGTAGCTGCGGTGGGGAGTTTAATGGCAGAATTAGATCAAATTGCAATAGGTTTAAATTGGCAACATCAAAACGGCAGATTAACTAATAAAGATGGTTTAGAGGTTATTTGTTATTCTGATAGTTTTGCCGATATTTTAAACGCGGCTAATTTAGTTCTAGGAATGGCGGGAACTGCGAACGAACAAGCGGTCGGTTTGGGCAAACCTGTGATTACAACTCCTGGGAATGGCCCCGCATTTACCTATCGGTTTGCCGAGGCACAGTTAAGATTATTAGGATTATCAATTCAACTAATCGGAACTAAACCTGCGGATGATTTCATCTTAAACCAAACTGCCCAAAAAGTCAAGCAAACCTTAGAAAATACCGAGTATTTAAAATTATGTTTAAATAATGGAGAGCAGCGCATGGGAAAATCTGGAGGAAGTTTGAAAATTGCTCAGTTTATTATAAACTCGGTTTCTGGAAAATTATCATGAAAAATTTTTTATTCAGTAGTTTAATATCCCTATTAAGTTTATCCCAGCCCGTTTGGGGTCAAACAAATTCCCTGGCTAAAAACCTTTGTCCTGGAGAACTAGAACCTCTGACGGGGCGACAAACAAGGCTGAAAACAAGACAGTATAAAGAATGTAACGATTTATGGTAAAAAAAAGATAGGTCAGATATTGTCAATAAGACCCATCTAATGAAAATGATACCTTTATTCTATCAAAAGCACTTAAAAAGTCAATTGAGTTTAGCAGAATACCTGTTTCTCCAAATTTTGGTGAACATCTTACAGTCAATCAAAAATGTGAATTTAGAAAGGCTAGCGAATGGGATACCTTTGCCAATTAAATTTGAGAGTAGAAGAAAAAGAATACAAAGATTTCTCTCATTACCCAATTTAAAAATTGAAAAAATTTGGTTACCCATTATCAAAGAATGGTTATCAATATATTTTACCAAGGAAGAAATAATTTATGTAGCAATCAATCATTGGGTGTATACTTTTGCTTGCGATTAAAAAAGAACGAATTTGTAGAATTTGAAAAAGATATTTTTCAGGAATTAAATCATCTAGGTTTAGCACCAGGAGTATCATTTTTTATTCAAGGTGTAAAGGTAACAAAGACTCGCGGTTTTATGCTGACGGGGCGACAAACAAGGCTGAAAACAAGACAGTATAAAGAATGTAACGATTTATGGTAAAAAAAAGATAGGTCAGATATTGTCAATAAGACCCATCTAATGAAAATGATACCTTTATTCTATCAAAAGCACTTAAAAAGTCAATTGAGTTTAGCAGAATACCTGTTTCTCCAAATTTTGGTGAACATCTTACAGTCAATCAAAAATGTGAATTTAGAAAGGCTAGCGAATGGGATACCTTTGCCAATTAAATTTGAGAGTAGAAGAAAAAGAATACAAAGATTTCTCTCATTACCCAATTTAAAAATTGAAAAAATTTGGTTACCCATTATCAAAGAATGGTTATCAATATATTTTACCAAGGAAGAAATAATTTATGTAGCAATTGATAGAACGAATTGGAGTCGGATAAATTTATTTATGGTGAGTGTCATTTGGGATAAAAGAGCCTTTCCAATCTATTTTAAATTATTGCCCAAATTAGGGAGTAGTAATATAGATGAGCAGCAAAAAATATTGTCTCAAGTAATGCCCATTTTTCAAAACTATAAAATATGTGTATTAGGGGATAGAGAATTTTGTTCTGTAAAACTTGCTAAGTACCTTCAATCATTGGGTGTATACTTTTGCTTGCGATTAAAAAAGAACGAATTTGTAGAATTTGAAAAAGATATTTTTCAGGAATTAAATCATCTAGGTTTAGCACCAGGAGTATCATTTTTTATTCAAGGTGTAAAGGTAACAAAGACTCGCGGTTTTATGAGCTTTAACGTTGCTTGTAAATGGAAACGTAAAATCAACGGAGTAGCACCGAAAGAAGGATGGTTTATCTTAACGAATTTTGATGCACTAGAATTGGCTATTTCTGCCTATAAACAAAGATTTGATATTGAAGAAATGTTTAGAGATTTTAAGAAGGGAGGCTATAATTTAGAGGATACCAATGTAACTGGTGAACGCTTTATTTCTCTAGTTTTGTTGATAGCAATTGCCTACTCCTCTGCAACAATACAGGGTCAACAAATCAAACGAAAAGGAATACAGAAATATATTGCTCGGATCAAAGAATATGGTCGAATAGAACGGAGACATAGTAGTTTTTATATCGGCTTATATGGTCAAACTTGGGTCAATTTCAAGGATGTTTGTATGGATTTAGTCACGAAACTAATGAAATTAAATCGCAATAAATGTAAGTATTATCAACAGGGCCTAAGAGCTATGAGGCTTATAGAGTCTGTCTTGTAGCTGATTTCGTCCCCCCTTCAGATTAAAAACCTCAATTTCTTCTAATTTTTCCTATCCAGAAACAGAATTAGCATTTGTAGAATCTCCACCTTTATCTGAATTAATTAAAACCCTGAATTTGGAAAGTAATAATGTTTTTGCTGAATCTCTATTAAGAACATTAGGGGCGCAAAATTCTCGTTCCGATAGCGTAGAATCGGGATTAAAAGAAATCAAATTAATTTTAAGTAAATTAGGAATTAATCCTAATAATTATCAATTATTTGATGGTTCAGGACTCTCTCGAAATAATTTAGTTACGCCCTTAGTATTAGTACAAACCTTGAGAATGATGGCGGCTTCTTCTAATGCAGAATTATATAGAAATTCTCTCCCGATAGGGGGAGTTAGTGGAACTTTAAAAGCACGGTTTAAAGACAATTCTGCCACAGGAATTGTACAAGCTAAAACCGGAACTATGAGAGGAGTTACATCCTTAGCGGGGTATATTTCCCCCCCAAATTATCAACCATTAGTTTTTAGTATTACCATTAATCAAAGCAACTTATCTCCTGAAGAACTCAGACAAGCAGTTGATGAAATAATATTATTATTAACACAATTAAAATCCTGTCCCTAAACCGTTGTTGCGCTTTAGCACATCTTATTATTCTATTTTAATCAAGATGCGCTTAAGCGCAACAACGTTTGGTATAATTATGATTAGATATAATCAATAAGAGTTGATAATGAACCTACCTACAGCAACCTTATTAGTTTCTTGTCCCGACCAAAAAGGTTTGGTTGCCAAAATTGCTAATTTTATTTATTCTAATGGAGGAAATATTATTCATGCCGATCAACATACGGATTTTAGTGCTAATATTTTTTTAACCCGAATTGAATGGCAATTAGAAGGATTTAATTTACCCCGTGAGGTGATTTCTCCTGCGTTTAGTGCGATCGCAAAACCTTTAAATGCCAATTGGCAACTACGTTTTTCCGATACCATTCCTCGGTTATCCATTTGGGTTACAAAACAGGATCATTGTTTATTAGATTTACTCTGGCGATGGCAAGCTAAAGAAATTATTGCGGAAATTCCATTAATAATTAGTAATCATGCTAACTTAAAACCTATTGCCGATCAATTTGGGATTAATTTTTATCATTTACCCATGACAGCAGAAAATAAATTAGAACAAGAGAATCAACAATTAGAACTTTTAAAAAAATACCAAATTGATTTGGTAGTTCTCGCTAAATATATGCAGATTTTAACTCCTAAAATTATCGATAATTTTTCCCAAATCATCAATATTCATCATTCATTTCTGCCAGCTTTTGCCGGAGCAAATCCCTATCAAAGAGCGCACGAACGCGGGGTTAAAATTATCGGTGCAACCGCCCATTATGTAACCGCAGATTTAGACGAAGGGCCAATTATTGAACAGGACGTCGTGCGGGTCAGTCATCGGGACACCGTAGCAGATTTAATTAGAAAAGGCAAGGATTTAGAACGATTAGTTTTAGCTAGGGCGGTTCGTTTACACATTCAAAATCGCGTGTTAGTCTATGGAAATCGAACCGTTGTTTTTGCTTAAATACTCAAAGGAAATGATCAAATGAGCCAAACTTTAGAAGATTTACAAACAGAATGGGACGCGATCAAAGATCAAATTAATGCGGTCAAAGCTGAATATAATAGGTTAAGAAGTAAGCGTTCTAACTTTCATGTTACTGTTTTATTTTCCTCGGATTCTTCCCCAGAATCCTTAGCCACCTTACAACAACAAACCCAAGACGAAGCCCAGCGTTGGTCATTGAATTTACAACAACTCGATCAAGAAATTCAAGCCACTCGGATTAAATTAAGACAAGTTAGGGCTAAACTCGCCGTTAAACAGGCTCAAATTAATCGCTTTCAGGCTCAAAAAAATTGGATTGAACTTAAAAAAAATTGTGATCGTATTAATCAATTAGCTAATAGTTTACAAGAAGAAATTTTTTTATTATGTAAAAACGCAGAAAATTTTCAACCTATTTCTGAAGACTGGCTGCCTAAACATCCTCAATTATTGGAATTAGAAACCATAAATATTCCCTATGTTAAAATAGAGGATAAACAATTTAAGCTAACCAGTAAACCAATTAATTTTAATCTGGAATGAAGGTAAAACCGTGGATTAATATTTTTTTGTGGATGGGAATTGCGATCGGAATTATTGTCGGATGTTATGCTGGATTGCCCGATGATAAAATAGAGTCAATTTCCTCCCATTCTCAAACTCAAATTACACCTTATCCTGCCTTGATATCTCCTCAACTAGATACAATTGATCCGCCTCAACTATGGAGTCATATTAAAGTGTTAGTAGGAGAAAGATTTCAAGATTTTGATCGACAAAGGGTGCGAAATTATTTGATCAAACAATTGGAATTATTCAACTTTGCTCCCAGTTTACAATCCTTTGATCAAGGTGTTAATATTGTAGCGGAACACCCAGGAACCGATCCAAAAGCCGGAGTAATCTTACTCGCTGCCCATTATGATACTGTTCCCAATTCTCCGGGTGCTAATGATAACGCCAGTGGGGTAGCGGTAATTTTAGAAATCGCCCGTTTATTGGCTCAAAAAAACACACTTCGGGGATTAAAGATTGTCTTTTTTGATCAAGAAGAAGTCGGGCTTTTAGGAAGTTTTGCCTTTACGGAAAAACCCCAAAATTTGACAAATTTACAAGCCGCAATTATATTAGATATGGTAGGTTATGCCTGTCATTTACCCGGCTGTCAAACCTATCCTTCAGGAATTGCTATAACTCCCCTTTTAGAAGCTGCTGGAGTTGAATTTCCAGACCGAGGAGAATTTTTAACCGTAGTGGGAGAAATTCAAAATTTATCACTATTAAAAGTGTTTCAAAGGGTTAGTAAATCCATTAAAATATCAACCTCTAATTCCGTTCAATTTCCGCCCCTTGTAGCCGTACCTATTCCCTTAAAAGGTTTGCTCACACCGGATGTTTTACGCAGTGATCATGCTCCCTTTTGGTATCAAGGTATTCCGGCGGTTTTAATCACCGATACGGCGAATTTGCGATCGCCCCATTATCATCAACCTAGTGATACAATGGCTAATTTAGATCCCAACTTTTTTGAAGGATCAGCCACAATCATTTATAATGTAGTTGCTGAAATTCTAAATAGTCAGACCCCCTTTAATATTCCCCCTTCCCTTAATTAAATCAATTATTTATGATCTAATATGAAGACTCAAGAAAACCTACGACAGCTATTATTTGATCTGGATCATCGAGGTTATAAAGCTTATAAAGATATTGTAGGGACTTATGAATTTCCCAATTTCACCCTAATTATTGATTATGTTCAAGGCGATCCCTTTGCTGCACCGAGTAAATTCCGTGTTCAAATTCCCCCAACAATTGCCGGATTTCCTGCTGAATTATACCGCACCCACAGCCGTGAAATTGCCCTGCGAGACTATCTAATTCGTGAATTTGATCAAAATGCAATCGAGATTAGTAGCCATCGGGGAACGGGCAAAAGTGGCATGATTGCGGTGACAAAAATGGGTCAGGAAATATTAGAACGGACGGCCGCTTCCACTTCAGAAAAAGGGGTAGAAATGCGTTTTTTTGTCGGACTTCCTGCCCGGGGACGCAATATTTTAGGTCGTCAAGCCACGATGATGATTTGTGATGATATTCCCACCCTAGTAGACCGATCTTTAAGATATCAAAATTTAGATAAACAGGCTATTAAACATCATATTGAAACGGCAGAAGATGCGGATTATTTACGGGAAAAATTAGCCGAAAAAGCGTTAGTTGCCTTTGTCGCCAATGGTGCAATTTTACCCCGTAAAAGTGGGGTTGATAGTCGCCCTTTGACAGAAAATGTGATTACTTTTCAATCCCCAAAATCCTTAGAAGTGGAGTTTAATTGTCCCAACCAAGGATTAATTAAAGGCATGGGAATTTCTCAAGGAATCACTTTAATTGTCGGTGGCGGTTATCATGGAAAATCAACCCTATTAAAAGCAATTGAACTAGGGGTTTATAATCATATTCCTGGGGATGGTCGGGAATTTGTGATTACCAATCCATCGGCGGTAAAAATTAGGGCGGAGGATGGTCGCAGTGTGGCGGGAGTGGATATTTCTGCATTTATTAATCAATTACCTCAAGGTCGTTCGACAACGCAATTCTCCACGGAAAATGCCAGTGGAAGTACCTCCCAAGCTGCTAATATTATGGAAGCATTAGAGGCATTAGTTTTAGCCGAAAATTCTCCCTCAATTCCGGCGGTATTATTAGTAGATGAAGATACCGCCGCCACTAATTTTATGATTCGCGATCGCCGAATGCAAGCATTAATTTCTAAAAATCAAGAACCAATTACTCCTTTTATTGATAAAGTTCGCCAACTTTATAATGATTATTCTGTGTCTACTATTTTAGTTATGGGAGGTAGTGGGGATTATTTTGATGTCGCAGATCAGGTAATCGGAATGGAGAATTTTCAAGCCGTAGAATTAACCGCAAAAGCCAAAGAAATCGCCTATCAATATAGTACGGGTCGCACCTTAGAAGGGGGTGAAAACTTTGGTGTTATTCGTCCGCGAATTCCTCTTTCTGAAAGTTTAGATCCTAGTCGGGGACGTTGGGATGTGCGGGTGAAGGTTAGGAATGTGGATGAGGTATTATTTGGAACCGAAGATATTGATGTTTCTGCGGTGGAACAATTGGTTTCTCAAGATCAATTACGCGCGATCGCAGCGGCAATGGTTTATGCTAAACAACAGTATATTAATGGAGAGAAAACCCTACCTCAAATTTTAGATCAAATTATGAATGATATTGCTACCAAAGGATTAGATATTATTGCCCCATTTCCCCAAGGAGATTTAGCAATATTCCGACGATTTGAATTAGCTGCGGCTATCAATAGAATTAGAACCTTAGAAGTCAAACAATCTTAAATTAATCCTCCCTTAATAAAGGGAAAATGGATAGTTAAACCTTGATAAATTCTCTAATTCATTTAACTTTTTATTGACAATTATTAATGATTATGCCCCCTATTCCTCTCCGAGTTATGGTTATTTTTGGGACTCGCCCAGAAGCGATTAAATTAGCCCCTGTAATTCAACGGTTAAAACAAACGTCTGGATTTGATACCCAGGTGGTTTTAACTGGTCAACATCGAGAAATGGTGGCCCAGGTGATGACGTTATTCAATTTAACCGCAGACCAAGATTTAGACATCATGCAAGCGCGGCAAACCTTAACGGATATTACCTGTAAAAGTTTACGGGGATTAGAAGATTTATTCAAACAATTAAATCCCCATTTAGTATTAGTTCAAGGAGATACAACCACGGCTTTTGCTGCAAGTTTAGCCGCTTTTTATCAAAAAATTCCCGTTGGTCATGTTGAAGCCGGATTACGCACCAATGATGTGTTTAATCCCTATCCTGAAGAAGCTAATCGGCGGTTAATTTCTCAGTTAACCCAATTACATTTTGCCCCCACGACTCAAGGAGTTCAAAACCTGAAAAATTCTGGAGTTTTAGGAGAAATTCATCACACTGGAAATACAGTTATTGATGCTTTATTATCCGTTGCTAAACAACAACCTCAACTCCATATTCCTGAATTAGAAAATAGGGACTATCGGTTAATTTTAGCCACAGTTCATCGGCGGGAAAATTGGGGAAAACCCTTGGAAGGAATCGCGGAAGGATTCCTAAAAATTCTGAATGAATTTCCTGATACGGCCCTATTATTACCTTTGCATAAAAATCCAACGGTTAGGGAACCTTTAACCGAAAAATTAGGGAATCATCCCCGGATATTTCTCGCCGAACCTTTAGATTATACCGAATTAGTGGCGGCGATTGATCGCTGTTATTTTGTATTAACGGATTCCGGGGGATTACAAGAGGAAGCACCCAGTTTAGGAAAACCGGTATTAGTATTAAGAACAACTACAGAACGTCCTGAAGCTGTGGAAGCAGGAACCGCTAAATTAGTTGGGACAAGATCACAGGATATTTTTACAGAAGCGAGTCTATTATTAAAGAATGAAATTGCCTATCAAAATATGGCAAATGCCATTAATCCCTTTGGGGATGGTCACGCTTCGGAACGGATTATTAATATTATCAAAAATTATTTTAATCCTATCAACAATTAAACCAACACCGTTAGCGATCAGTAATCGCTGATTTTTCAACCTTGATAAATCTTAATATTTATTATGAAAAGTAAACTCAAACTCAAAAAAGTATCCGATGATGCCGTCATCCAAATGCGCCAGGATTTAATAGCTGAATCTACTCTGTGCTTTAACTATATCGTCCTGGTGATTACAGCTTGTTTAATTGCTACCTTTGGATTATTAAGTAATAGTACCGCCGTGATTATTGGGGCGATGTTAGTGGCTCCGATTATGTTACCCTTGCGGGGATTAGCCTTTGGTCTTTTAAAAAGTGATCAAGAATTATCTCGCCGTGGTATTATCTCGATTATTGTGGGAACGGTGGTGGCACTAATATTATCAATGATCTTAGGAAAAGTAACCGGGATTCAAGATTTTGGTTCGGAAGTTTTAGCCCGAACTGAACCGACATTAATTGACTTGGGAATTGCCGTTGTAGCGGGGGGATTAAGCGGTTTTACCAAGGTAGAAAAGGGAATTAGTGATGCAGTAGCCGGAACCGCAATTGCCGTGGCTTTAATGCCTCCCTTATGCGTGGTTGGTTTAACTTTATCCCAAGGTTTTTATGATTTAAGTTATGGCGCAACCTTACTTTATTTAACTAATTTAATTGGGATCGCCCTAGCTTGTATGATCGTTTTTATTTTAGCCGGTTATTCCCGACTGCGAAAACAATTTGCTTTAACTTTATTTATTGCTGCTGCTTTAGCTATTCCTTTAGGAATTAGTTTTTTACAGTTCGTAACTCAACTGCAACTACAAACTGATTTAAGAAATATTTTTGAACAGCAAACCTTAACGGGACAACGGGTAGATTTACAGGAAACTTATATTGATTGGAAACAAGATCCTCCTATTGCTTATTTAAAAGTTCGAGCTACCGAACCTGTTACTCCAAGACAAGTCGGTTTAGTTCAAGATTTTATTAATCAAAAAATGAGGCAGAATTTTACATTAGTTTTTTTAGTGGAAGACATTGAACGAGTAGAGGCGGAAAAGGAATAGATATTAACCCTTAATTCTTACTCCTTTGCACCCTATTATCACCTGTTATTAAAAACCACCAAAATCAAGGGGACTGGATACAGGACTGGTGAAAACAAAATAAATAATTCCTGACCCTAATAATGTAATTGCTAAACTAAATAAAATCACCCAACGGTCAGGGGGTTCATAACTATCTTCTTCAATATCTCGACGGACAACAAAATATTGAAACGTCGATAATAATACGGTTAATAAACCTACCCCGGAAAATAATAATCCTAATTTCCAGCCATAACCGGGGCCAGGGACAGCAATGGGTTGAAAAGCGCGCAGACGTAAAATCACCACCCCAAATCCCATTAAACCAACCGCAGTTCGCATCCAAGCTAGATAGGTACGTTCATTGGCTAAATGATCTCGAACCCGGGAGGGATTGAGTTTTTTTCGCTTTTGATTAGTTTCAGGTTTAGAGTCTGGTAAGTCCATCGATTTAGAGGAGTTAGTTTCGGTATAATCTTCAGTTTTCATTGTTTAGAATTAAAAAAAATAGAGAGAACTGTCTTAACCTAGATTGTGGAAATTGCCAGTAGTCAATTTATGATTGAAGGGTTTCAGAAATAGCCCCTTAATTCTAAAATTCAACTCAGGTTATTTTATCGGGACTAGAAAATAAGACCCAAGCATAACTAATGAACAGGGCTAGAAGTGCTAATAAAAGGTTCTCTTTGACGATCAAAACTCCTAAACCAATTAACACACAGGGAACAAAGGTATGACCATACCCGGTTAAAATTCTGGAAATAGCGGGAAAACGGGTTAACCGATAGGCAAGATAACACCAAACCCCTACCAGGAATAAAAATGTACATATTATGGTTAATAGACTTTCCCAACTACTACTGGCAAATAGGGTAAAATAAATCGCAATATTATCACTACCATTGGCAACCGTTATCGCTGCAACTCCATAGATTTGAGGAGATAACCAATTTTGCCAGAAAGAAGGGTTATTTGATATTTTTAGAGTTTCTACATCTTTTAAATCTTCCTCCTTGTCTGTTTTGGATTTTAATAGATAAGAAATCCCAAAAATCACCGGAACTACACCTAACCAGCGAATCCAATCATAAGGAATAAATAAACTGCCAAAAAAACCGGGCAAACTGGCAAGTAAGAGCAGAACAAATCCTAAATATTGACCGATGATAATTTGGCGAGGGCGGAACTGATCATTGACTTTGGAAAAAAATAGGGTGAGGATGAGAAGATCATCAACATTTGTGGCGGTAAAGGTGGCAATTCCAGTGAAAATATCAGCAATTAATGGGTTCATTTTTTAGGGTTTTTTGTGTTCTTAGTCTTCTGAATTCGTTCCCTCAGTATGTGTTGGAGTTTTAGGACGAGGAATTCGTTGCCGTTTATAAAAGGGTTTATAAACTCGTAGCCGATAAATTGAAGTCAGTTTGACTTTTTTGAACCCTCTTAAAATGAGTAAGGTCATTAAGGTTCCAATTAAACTCATCCGCCATAATCCACATCCAGCGGCAGTTCCTAAACCTGCGGTTAACCATAAAGCTGCTGCCGAAGTTAGTCCTTTAACTTTGGGTTTAAGATTGGGTCTTGACTGCTGCAAAATAATTCCTGCCCCAATAAATCCCACTCCCGTTGCAATGCCTTGAATACTACGACTCAAAGCATTAGTTGAGTTAAGATCAAACCCGGCTTGTAGGGTAATCATCACAAAAATTGCAGCCCCTAAGCTAACAACCATATAGGTTCTCAGTCCGGCTGGTCTACTTGGTTGCTCACGATCTAATCCAATCACACCTCCAATTAACAAAGCTATTCCTAAGCGGAAAATAATGGTTAACCAGTCATCGGACAGAAAAAACATTGGGTTAGAATTGACAGCCATTGATAATATAAACTCCAAGGAAAGATTCTAATTATTCTCGATAACCTGATCATCAAGTTTATCAAGTTAGTTATCAAAAAAACTAACTAATTAAATTTCATAATGCCAAAAAGGTTGATGTCCAGGGAGAATAATAAATTGCCGATTCAACCGTTCAATGATACCTTGCTGTTCAAATTCTTTCAAAAGTCGGGTGACAGTGACTCGTGTTGTCCCGATACTTTCAGCAATTTCCTGATGGGTTAAATGAAACTCAATCAGTTGTCCATGGGGAACATCACTACCAAATTTGTTGGCTAATAAGATGAATAGTTTATGTAAAGCTGCATCAACGGGACGAGAATGGACAATTTCTAAAAAGGTTTGCAGTTGATGAATATGTTCAATTAATAGGGGATGTAAGTCATCAAATTCAGAGATGGGAACGGAGGTTGCCTGAACGGGGGTGACACATTCCATATAGTAGGGGTCAGATTTCGATAAAACCCGGGATACCACATCCCCTACCCCCCATAAACCCAGGGTAACAACGGTTCCATTTTCCAGGTAGGTGAAGGTACGCACAACACCCGACTCAATTCTCCACAGGTGATCCCGTCTTGCCGGAAGTTGGTCACGACGCTGGAAGTAACGCTGTTGCTGACTAAATTCAGGGGCAATCCTTTGAGCTAAAGTCATGTAAGATACAGACTAAGTGAAATTCAACTAGAATTGTAAAGCATATTACCTCAATTTGCATTAGAATACAATTATGATTGTATTAAATTCTGTTTATTCCCCATTCAGACTAATCCCAATCCCCTGATTATGCGCGAGGTAAGTGACTTTATAATGGCTGGAATGACCCTAGAGCAACTGCGAATTTTTTTGGCTGTGGCGGAACATCTACATTTTACCCGGGCGGCTGAAGGCCTTTATATTACCCAACCTGCGGTGAGTGCTGCGATTCATAGTTTGGAAACGGAATATCGAGTTAAGTTATTTCATCGGATTGGTCGCCATGTTGAAATTACAGAAGCGGGAGAATTACTACAACTTGAAGCCCAAAAAATATTGGAACAAGTGGCTTTAACTGAACGGGGATTAAGAGAGTTAAATAATCTCCAACGGGGGGAGCTAAAATTAGGTTCTAGTTTAACCATTGGTAACTATTGGCTACCGGAAAAAATTAGTCAATTTCAACGGCAATATTCAGGAATTATGGTCAATTGCACCTTAGCAAATACGGAAGAAATTTGTTTAGGGACAGCCAACGGACAGTTTGATTTAGGCTTAATTGAAGGAGAAGTAAAACCTTCCCTGCAAAAATTGTTAAATCAAGAGGAAATTGGTAGCGATCGCTTATTAATTGTTGTCGGACAATCCCATCCTTGGTTTGCGCGAGAACAGGTTGATTTAGCCGAACTCAAAAATACGGATTGGGTAATGCGAGAACCGGGTTCTGGGACTCAACAACGTTTGGAAGAAGCATTGCAAAATTGGGGAATTAACCTGAATGAATTAAAGGTTATTTTAGTTTTAAATACCGGAGAAATGGTGAAAGCTATTGTCGAAGAAGCTCATGTGGCGGCGGGAATTTCTGAACTGATGGTTAAAAAAGAATTAAAATTAGGATTGTTAAAAGCAATTAGGATTATTGATGATCGTCAAAATTCTGGTCAAGAATTAGAATTAATTCGACCTTTTTTAAAAATTAAACATTACCAACGGTTTCAAACCCAAATTTCTCAAACCTTTGAAAAAATGTTATTATTAAATGACATAAATATATAATAGATCAATCAACGATTAAGTAAGGTGTCCAGATTGAATCTATGAATTGACTTATCATCCAGAACTAAGGGTAGTTTTCCATTCCATTGAGCAACAACTTGCCTTTGCAATATTTGTGGAGTTAATGTTTTTTGCAACAAAGCATTAGCTTCCGCTTCTCCTTTAGATAAATTAACTTTAGCTTCAGCTTCCTTAATGGCTTTTAAAACTAAAAAACCAGCTTTTTTAGCATCCTGTTCAGCAATTTGTTTGGCTTCCACAGCATCCATAAACCGTTGGGAAAAATGAACATGAACCAGAGAAATATTATCCACTTGAATATGATAATTAATTAATTGACCCGTTAATAAATTATCAACTTCTGATTTAACATTTTCTCGGCGAGTAATAATTTCTTCGGCGGTATATTTTGCCATTACTGCTTTGAGAATTTCTTCAATAACCGGATTAATAATCGCTTCTATAATAGCATTTTCATCCCCAATTTGTTGAAATGCTAAATTGGCTTTTTCTGGAATAATATGCCAATTCAATGCTACATCGGTAAACACCTCTTGTAAATCTTTTGATGACGCCTCTGCGGATATTTCCTGTTTTTGAATGCGGACAGTCATCTTTTGTACGGTTTCCGCCACAGGAATAATAAAATGCAATCCTTCACCCAAAATTTCAGTCTGAACTTTACCGAAAACCATAAAAATTCCCCTTTCTCCAGCATTAATAATTACCAGGGGATTTAAAAATATCAGGAGTAATAATAACAAAAAAAATAGATTAAGGGGTTTTAACAATTCTGAATATCTGGGCATTATCGGATCACAATTTAGTGGTTAGGCATCTGATCAGATCGATCACTAGGATATCAAACTGATAAGGCAATTCTAGGGAATATACCAATAGAAGTTAAAATGATAGCTAGGGGTTCAAGTTGGGAGTGCCGGGTGGAATGAATGGCAAATAAAATCGACAGATCCCAAGGTAAACCACTGGGACTTTCCCACACTTTTAAAGCTAGAATAGCAAACAGGAGTAAGGGTAAATAAATGCCTAATATTAGAAACAGCCAATGCCTTATAAACCACTTTTGCACAGAATTACAGTCCCAAAATGACGGTTTATTTGGACTTAAATCAGACATGATATTTCCTTAAAATTCACAGATTTATAGTTTAATGAGGCAACAGCGAAAGGTCAATTATATTAGACTGAAATAATGCTACCATAATCAGAGTAAAAGCAGTTGATGAAAATACACCTATTGCTAAATCTTTCTTGATATTTCGTTCAGGAGTCGAAGATTCAACGACATTCATGGCTCCATATTGCATGAGTAAAATTCCCACTAAATTAGAGAGCCAATATCCTAAAATAGAACTAGGAAAAAATAAGTCTTGAGACAATTTACTAAAAATATATCCAAACCCATAAGCAATAGGTAAGTTAAAAATTAAATCATTCCACCAGCACAACGGAGACATCATAAAACCTAGAAAAACTAAGATTCCGCCAATCATTTTTTTAGACATAAACACCTCTATTGTTTATAGGTTTAACTCAGTTGATCTCAATTTTGATCAAAAGTAATCTGAAACAGCCCAAAAATTAGGATTCTGGCCGTTGCCTGGGGATAAAATTCATTTCTGCATAAATTGTATATGAATCTTGGGCGAATTTCAATACATTTCAAATTAAATTATTTTCTAAACTCCCAAGTTAGCCCCATCAGGGTACCTCGCAGTCCCCAGGGAGTTGTTGAGGAACTTTAATCTCCAGTTGGCCACTATAGAGCCTTTCTTGGAGATCAGGACTATCTAAAACTGCCCAATTTTCTCAAACTCGTTTTTCTCGATTAATTATCGTTTCCTAAATCGCCCCATTTTTCTGATAGGTGAGGGTAAGGCGATCGCCTGCTAAACTTTTATAACTTATATTTTCCTTAATTTTTACAATCTTGATTGACAATTTCCGTTTGATATAATGCCATTTTCAACCATAAAATAATCTGTTCATAATAGTTTCAACCGTTGAGAGTGGGAATCAATTTTTTCATAAATTATAAGTCATAACTCGGAACATTTAGGATAGAATAGGAAACGCAGTCAATCGGAGGATTTGTCAGATGGGATATGCGATCGATGTTAATCAATCTAACTTTGAGCAAGAGATCATCAAGGTTTCCTATGAAAAACCTGTATTGATAGACTTTTATGCCACTTGGTGTGGCCCTTGCCAAATTTTAAAACCAATCTTAGAAAAGTTGGTGAAAGAATACGATTTTATTTTAGCAAAAATTGATATTGATCAAAATCCTGAATTAGCAAGTGAATATCAAGTCGAAGGTGTACCCGATGTCAGAATTGTTGATCAAGGAGAAGTGCGTCCAGGTTTTGTTGGTGCTTTAACGGAAATCAAAATTCGGCAAACCCTGAGTCAAATGAATTTAAAATCTGATTTTGAACGGAGTTTAGAAGCGTTAAAAAATGCAATTACTGATCGAAAATTTCCCCAAGCTAAACAATTACTTGATCAGCTATTTTCTGCCTATCCAGATCGACCGGAGGTGGTGTTAGAAGCGGGTAATTTTTTAATTGTGTTAAACCAATTTGAAAATGCTGAAAAACTGTTAAATACAATTCCAGAAGATCAGCGAGAATTTTTTCTGAAAGCTCAGGCGTTGAAACAATTAATTCAATTTAAAAAAGATGCTACCGCCTCTGGAGATAGCGAATTAGAACAGAATTATGCTAAGGCCTGTCAATTGACTTTAGATCAGGTATATTCCGAGGCTTTATCTTTGTTTTTAGAGATTGTGGCAACCCATCGTAAATTTAAAGAAGATGCCGCAAAAAAAGCGATGTTAACTATTTTCAATTTACTCGGAGACGAACATCTTTTAACCCAGGAATATCGGAAAAAATTAATGCTAGAATTATATTAGAGAGAAGGGAATAGGGAATATAACCTTTTATTATCATTTAAAATGGAATCGACAATTTAACGGCTTTTCCATTAATTATTTTCTCTAAAAATTAATACATTATGACCAATGCTTCACTGATTTTAGGGGAATTAAATGAGCGTTTCAGTGGATAAGGAACTCGATATTTTATGTAAATTCCAATATTTATTGTCTTAAAATAAGGATAAAAGCTAATGATTTTAGATCAAAAAAAAGGTTTAATTTTTTTGTCGGTAGTCTTAAATTTAGTCGGTTTTAGTGTAGCAAATTTAGTGATAAATTCTGCCATTACTCCTGTCATCTTATCGGCTCAACCTGAAAATCCGGTGGCTAAACAATTAGTAGGAAAATGGCAAGTTCCCACAAATCTTTACTCCGGTATTATTTTTACTGAGGATGGCAAGATTTATATATTTGTAACACCCATAGAAGCCATACAATTACAATACACGATTGATCCGACTTTTAAACCCGGATTTATGCTGTTTCGTGATCCTCAAGGAAAAATTGTTGGAACTGCAATTTTTGAATTACAAGAAGATGGACAACTTCAGTTAGACTTAAATATTAGTGGGGATGAACAACCTGCGATTACAACGTTTAAATCTCAACCTTTGCTGTTTAAAAAAATATCTGAAGACCCTAGAATTGGCACTTCAGTTACTATTAAAATGCCAACAGCATCGGAATTAAAAGAACAAGCTGATCGAGATACCCAATTAGAAGCACAACAATATATTGACATTATGAATCGAGGTAATCAAGCCAGTTATACTAAGTATAATGTTTTTGGGAATAATTTAGAGGAATTTATTAAAGGTCTTCCCGAAGAAACTCGAAATTATCGCTATAATATTAGAGTTATTGATGAAAAAAATATGGTTCAATCTGTCGCGGTGGCGAAACGAGACGGATTAAAAAGTTATATTGGAATGGTTTATCTTGAACCTTCACCTATTAATAGTATCAACACGAAATCAATTATTTGTGAGAGTGATCAACCGACCCAAAAAGTTTCTCCTCAACCCGTATTATTCAGCACTCAAGCGATCAATTGTCCGGCGGGATATTCGATAGTAAATTAGGAGTTATTTTTATAAGGGCAATTCATGAATTACCCTTACTTTCTATCACCCTATAGATCAACAGAACTTTAAGACGCAGTGACCTGATTCGTCAAAGGATTTCCCTGCTCAAAATCAGAAAAATTAGCAATCGTTGTCCGGGCAATATCATCTAAAGCATTTTCCGTGAAAAAGCCTTGATGGGCAGTAATCACAACGTTAGGAAAAGATTGCAGTAATTGAAAAGTATCATCTTGAATAATCGTAGTGGAAAGATCCTCAAAGAAAAGTTTGTCTTCTTCTTCATAAACATCAATCCCAATATAACCAATTTTCTCTGATTTAATCCCTTCAATCACTGCTTTTGTATCCACCAATTTTCCCCGACTGGTATTAATTAACATCACCCCTGATTTCATTTTGGCAATAGTTTCCTGATTAATCAGATGGTTAGTTTCAGGAAACAAAGGACAGTGGAGAGAAATAACATCTGAACGTTTCCAGAGTTCTTCTAAAGAAACATATTCAGCATTTTCTAGTTTCTCAAAATTGGGATTAGGATAAACATCATATCCCAAAAGATGACAGCCAAATCCCGCCATGATTTGGGCAAAAATCTGCCCAATTTTTCCCGTACCCACCACCCCGACGGTGCGATTATGGAGGTCAAACCCTAACAATCCATCTAATGCAAAATTATCATCCCGAACCCGATTATAGGCCCGATATAATTTGCGATTGAGCATCAGAATTAATCCCACGGCGTGTTCAGCAACAGCATAGGGGGAATACTCCGTGACTCGTACCACTTTAATCCCTAACTCAGCCGCAGTTTTGAGATTAACATTATTAAATCCTGTACAACGAAGGGCAATTAACTTTGTCCCTTGAGATGCTAAAGTTTCCAGGGTTTCTGTTCCTAAATCATCATTCACAAAAACACAGACCGCAGGAAATCCAGCCGCTAGTGATGCGGTTTGGGGTTGCAAACGAGCATCAAAGAAAACTAACTCATGATTCGCTTTAGAGATGGTATTCTCTAGCTCAAGAAATCTGCGATCGTAGGACTTGGTACTAAAAACAGCAACTTTCATGGGTAGATTGTTAAACGTTACAACACTTTGAGGGGAATTGATTTCTGAGAGTTGTAGAATATTTATTTAAGGCAAATCTATCAATCTGTAATTATCTTGAATTATCCATCCAATATCTAATTGCTTTATTGCGAATGAGTTGGGTGGTGCGAATTGCTTCATCAATCGCTTTATATTGATTGGGTTTGCCTTTAACTTTGTATTCCATAACTATCATAGAAATCCCCTTTTTTCGACCTACCTTATGTTAACATAGATTATGGAAAATATTCACGGGGAATTTATTCCCATGGGCCCGCGCTTTTCATCTGGTGGTCTGAAGACACGCTCGTTTTCAAGCTCCCAGACTTATGTTATAACAGAAGAGTTTTCAGAAATATCATTGCTTCTGTATCGGGCTAAATATCTTGTAACATTATTAGGTAAGGGAATCAATCTATTAATCGAGGATAGGGTGTTTTAAAATATAATTTATAAAGTTTTATTCAAGATAAATTTTCAAGTTATACAGATTATAGCTAATGTTCAAGAATATAGGAGTCTATTTTTTGTGGAAGAACGAACATACTGGTTAGCATGGTCACAAATTAATGGGGTAGGTTCCATCTCAATTCAGCGTCTAAAACAGCATTTTCAACGATTAGAAATTGCTTGGCAAGCAACGACAAATGAGTTAAGGTCAGTTGAAGGTTTTGGCCAGCAAACGGCTGAGAAAATTGTCCAACAGCGATCGCAAATTAACCCCCAAGAATTCTTAGAACAACATACTGCTAAAAACCCCTATTTTTGGACTCCTGCCGATGCTGAATATCCCCGATTATTATTAGAAATTCCCACCTTTCCTCCGGTTTTATATTATCGGGGAAAGGTTGAAACCAATGAAAATCAGGGGATTACTCCTACGCTTGCTATTGTTGGAACCCGCACTCCCACGGAATACGGTTGTCGCTGGACTCGTCAAATTAGTATGACCTTAACCCGTCGAGGATTTACGATTGTTTCGGGGATGGCGGCGGGAATTGATACCCAAGCTCACCGCAGTTGTTTGGAGGTCGGAGGACGAACTATTGCAGCGTTAGGAACTGGGGTAGATATTGCCTATCCTAAAGAAAATCGTCAACTTTGTGAAGCGGTGATTAATCAAGGATTATTAGTTAGTGAATATCCATCGGGAACTAAACCCAATCCCCGTCATTTTCCCCAACGAAATCGGATTATTGCCGGGTTAAGTCGGGCAGTTTTTGTGATGGAAGCTCCCCAAAAATCCGGGGCATTAATTACGGCTCATGTTGCCAATGAATTTTGTCGAGATGTTTATGTTTTACCCGGTCGTTTGGATGATCAAAATTCTCAGGGGTGTTTGAAATTAATTAATGGTGGGGCGAGTCTAATTCCGGTTAATTTAGACGAATTACTCGAACAATTAGGGGCAATGCCACCTTTAGATGAACCTCAACAATTATCTTTATTTGAAATTCCGGTTCAACCCCCAAAATTTATACCTGATTTAGACCCAGAATTATCTAAAGTATTACAAGCACTTTCATCGGAACCTATGGCTTTTGATCAAATTATTGTTCATCTAAATTTAGACGCTGGCAACGTATCAGCAGCATTATTACAATTAGAATTATTAGAATTAGTGGAACAATTACCGGGAATGCGATATCGAAAGATTAATTAATAAATCAATATAAAATCAATTCCGAGTTATCTGAACATTATACATGATGACTGATGACTGTTTCGGTTCTTAATTCTCGTAACATTTTGCTAGTTCCAGCATCAATCGCTTTTTGCACCAATTGTGGAATAAGTTCCGTTAGGGATAACTCAGGAAAGGTAGGACTATCAAAAGTTTCAGTGTAACCTTGATCAGAAAGTAAGTAAATTTTTAACTGTTGATTTCGATAAATCCAAACTTCAGGAACTCCGATGGCTTCGTAGACATCTAAAGTCGTTTTAGAGGTAACATCCGCTTCTATTGCTAAGTCTGGGGGTGGATACTGTTTTAAATCTAAGTTGGTACAACCTTGCACCCGTTGGGCATTTTCGATATAAAAGCAAGTATCGGGTTCTATTCCGCCAATCGGTGGACGTTTGAGGGTCGTTGAACCAAAATCCTCCCAGTCGCGCCCTTGAATATCTAAAATCGTTTTAAGGATATCGGCGATAATCCGATGGGGACGTTCATGCAGTGCCAAAGGGGACATAATTTCTAGGGTTCCTCGGTCGTAGGTAACGCGACTGTTGCGTTTTTCTCCTAAGTCAATCAAAATCTCCTCGAAATCTTGCCAAGACAGGTTAGAAATAGTAATCTGGCTGCCCGGAGTGAGTTTAATCGCTTGAATAGGAAAAGTTACACTCATGTTTTTGCCTTGTGTTAATTCGCTGTTTCCTTAATATTAATCCTCAAAACCTATCCCACTTCTCATCTGAGGATATTATTTTTGTTTAGCATTGGCTTTTTTCTTAGCATCTTTAGCTGCTTTTTTAGCTGCTTTCTCCGCTTCTAATTTTGCTAACTGTGCTTGTTCCTTCTCCTCCGCTAGTTTATCCAGATAATAATGATAATCCCCTAAATAAACCCGAAACTCTCCGTCACGAATTTCGACAATTTTATTGGCAACTTTAGAAATAAAATACCGATCATGGGAAACAATTAAAACCGTTCCATCGTAATGTTGAATTGCTTCCTCTAACATTTCTTTGGCGGGAATATCTAAATGGTTTGTAGGTTCATCTAAAATTAAGCAATTCACAGGTTGGAGTAATAATTTTGCTAAGGCTAAACGAGCTTTTTCCCCTCCACTTAACGCATTAACCTGTTTTAAAACCGTATCTCCACTAAATAAAAACCGTCCCAATAAAGTCCGAACTTCTTCATTTTTCCATTCAGGAACTTCATCATGGATAGTATCCATAACGGTTTTTTCTAAATCTAATGCCTCGGCTTGATTTTGTTCAAAATATCCTGGAATAACGTTATGTTCTCCTAAACCAACCTTGCCCTCCGTTGCTTCTTCTAAACCCATAATTAAACGCAGTAGGGTAGATTTTCCGCAACCATTCGGCCCTAAAAAGGCAATGCGATCGCCCCTTTCTACTAATAAATCTGTCCCTAAAAACAAAACTTTGTTATCATAAAAATGGGTTAAATCTTGAATATTGACAACTTCTCGACCACTTCTTACCGAAGCCGGAAATCGAAATTTTAGGGTCCCAGAAGAAGAACTGGGGGCTTCAATTCGTTCTATTTTATCCAGTTGTTTTTCCCGACTTTTGGCCTGGGTACTGCGGGTGGCACTAGCCCGGAATCGTTCTACAAAAGCCTGTTGTTTTTCTAACTCTTTTTGCTGGCGGTCATAGGCACTTAATTGAGCTAATTCCGCTTCTTCTTTTTGTTGTAAATAAGCCGAATAATTCCCTAAATAGGTTTTAGAAACCCCCTGTTCTGTTTCCACAATTTGGGTACAAAGACGATCTAAAAATTCTCGGTCATGGGAAACAATTACCATCGGAGTTGTTAACCCTTTAAGATAAACTTCTAACCACTCAATGGTTTCTAAATCTAAATGGTTAGTCGGTTCATCTAATAATAATAAATCCGGTTCTTGGAGTAAAATCTTTCCTAAACTCATACGCATTTGCCAACCGCCACTAAAAGCACTAACTAAGCGATCGCCATCTTCCGACTCAAACCCCATTTCCGGTAATATTTTCTCAATTTGAGACTCTAAAGTATACCCGCCAATCGCTTCAAAATCTCGATGTAAACGATCTAATTTTTTAATTAATTGATCTAACTCCTCTGGACTGGCGGTTTGCATTTCATGTTGTACCTCGGTCAAGGATTCTTGAATTTGATTAGCGGCTTTAAATACCGTCCAAAATTCTTCCCGCACCGTATGGGTGGGGTTGACTTCAAATTCTTGGGTTAAATAGGCAATTTTCAAACTTGCTGGACGAATAATTTCCCCCGAAGTCGGCTCCATTTCTCCCGCAATAATTTTTAATTGCGTTGATTTTCCCGCCCCATTTACCCCGACTAAACCAACGCGATCGCCCGGCTTAACTTCCCAATTCACATCTTTCAGAACTAAACCTGTAGAATAAATTTTACTAATATGTTCAAGTCGTAACATTGAGAATCTCCTTAACTATAATAAAAGAAAGAACACGGATTAAACTGATTAAGATGATTACACGGATTACGCTTCTTGCTTGGCTCTTAATATTTAATTGAGCGCAGCAAGGAACCTAATCTGTGAAATCCCTGAAATCCGTTTAATCCGTGTTCTGCTTTGCTGCTTTATAGGTTTCTACCGCCTTTTGAATAATAGCTTTAAAAGCTTCAGGATCCCAGGGTTTGGTAATACACTTAAAGATATTAGTTGATGCCATGTTTCCAGAATCTAAATCCAAAGCATCTTCAGAATAACCCGTGAGCAGAATTCTAATGGTATCAGGGAAAAGCTGGGTAACTTGGGTGAAAAACTCAATCCCAGTCATTTCGGGCATACTTTGGTCAGAAATGATTACCGCCATTTCCCCTTCGGTGTCGAGAATATTCATCGCCCCCGAAGGACTATCGGCTCTAAATACCTGAAATTCCCGCCGGAATGTCCGATAGAGCAGATCGAGATTATCTGGCTCATCATCAACCACCATGAGTTTCAGTTTGCTTTCAGGCATACTTTTATCTCTAAAACTTATTTATAAAAAAGGCGAGACTCCAAAGAGTTCTCGCACTTTCCGCATCCAGGGCTAACCTAATGGGCGCTCTCGGTGATCACACTCATCAAAGCCAAAACCCCTTGAATTACACTGAAACTGGACTAGATGTGGAATTTGCTAATTCAGCCAATCTTTCCTCTTGATCCTTAACAATACAGGCACTGAGTACACTTTCCAAACTTCCTTCTAAAATCTTAGCTAGAGTGAAGTTTTCACCTAAGCGGTGATCCGTAACTCGACTATCTTTATAGTTATAAGTCCGAATTTTTTCAGAACGTGACCCGGTTCCCACCTGGGAACGTCGCATAGAAGTTACGGCTTCCTGTTGTTCCCGCAGTTTTGCTTCGTACAACTTGGCCCGTAAAATCTGCATCGCCCGTTCTCGGTTTTTTAGCTGACTCCGTTCTTCGGTACAGAAAATCCGAATCCCCGAAGGTTTATGGAACAGGTCAACAGCCGTTTCCACCTTGTTAACATTTTGGCCACCAGCACCCCCGGAACGAGCCGTGGTCATCTCAATATCCTTGGGGTCAATAGCGATTTCCACTTCATCGACCTCGGGCATAATTGCCACCGTTGCCGTAGAAGTATGAACCCGACCACCCGCCTCCGTTACCGGAACACGCTGAACCCGATGAACTCCCGCCTCAAATTTGAGTTTGCTGTAAACGCTATTCCCTTGAATTTCTAAAATAGCCTCCTTAAAGCCCCCCATATCGGCGACGGACTCACTGACCATACTTACCCGCCAGCCCTGACTTTCGGCATATCGGGTATACATTCGGACTAAATCCCCCGCCCAAATACTGGCTTCTTCCCCTCCGGTTCCCGCCCGAATTTCCAACATGATATTTTTATCATCATTAGGATCACGGGGCAGTAACAGGACTTTCAGAAGAATTTCAAGACGACTAATTTTAGCTTCCAACTCCGCCACTTCTAAAGCAGCCATTTCCCGCATTTCCAGGTCATCCCCGGCTTCTTTCATGACTTGACGAGAGCCAAGCAGTTCTTCTTGAGCCGTTTTCCAGTCCTGATAAGCTAAAACAATTTCTTCCATTGAGGAGCGAGCCATTGCCACCCGTTGAAATTCATCCGGGTCAGTAGCTACATCAGGGTCAGCTAAACGGAGGGTTAACTCATTAAAGGTTTGTTCAATCGATTTGAGTTTATCGACAAGATAAGCATCAGCCATAATCTCAGTTGTCCTTTGTCGGTTCGGTAAAGACGCGCTAATGGCACGTCCCTACTCAGAAATTCAAGATTTAGATTCCCTAAATCTGATTCAGGGCATAGGCACGGGGTGAATTCGAGATGAAATCAACCCTATTAGCCCTGGATTTAAAACGGTCAGTTGTCTGTTATATAGCAACCGCCAAGGCAGTTAAGACACCAGACAGATCTTGGAACCCAGACGGTAAAGTGTTTTCCCCCGGTGTTCCGGTGTTCCGGTGTTCCGGTGTTCCCTGCTATAAACACTACATACAACTAACCACAGACAAACGACAACCTTGCTATTTTTCCGACTGCTTATCGTCGATCATCCCGTATTTCCGCAGAAAGCGCTCAACTCGTCCTTCTGTGTCCAGAATTTTTTGATTTCCGGTGTAGAAAGGATGATTTCCTGACCACACATCAACATTAAGTCGAGGCTGTGTAGAACCAACGGTAGTGACTAATTCACCGTTACAATAGACTTCGGCCTCTGGATACCATTCAGGGTGAATACCAGGTTTAGGCATGGTTTTGACGTTCTAAATTTTACGAGTTGTCAACTAACAATTTTAACACCGGATCATTCCCCCGGGAGACACCGAAACGGTAAGTAAACCCATGGGGTTTTTAACGTTTGGAGTATTGAGGAGCCTTACGCGCTTTGCGTAAACCATATTTTTTCCGCTCCGTAGCCCGGGGGTCACGGGTTAAGTACCCTTCGGTTTTTAGGGGTTTGCGGTTATCGGGGTTGAGTTCACACAAAGCACGGGCCACACCCAAACGGATAGACTCCGCTTGACCAGTCAAACCACCACCACTGGCATTGACCAAAATATCATAGTCATTTTCTAGGCCCAGGGTTTCTAAGGGAGACTTAGCCGCGGATAGATAGCCCTGGTTGTATTGCAGGTACAAATCCCCATCTTTACCATTAATGGTTAATTTACCCGTACCCGGAACCAGTCGAACCCGGGCTACAGAAGATTTACGACGGCCAGTTCCCCAGTAAACGGCACGACCAGTATCAGTTGCTTGCATTAATTACCTCCTGTTGGAATAGTATTGATGATTAAGGTTTCAGGTTTTTGAGCTTCATGGGGATGATCAGGCCCCGCATAGACTTTGAGTTTAGTAAACAGGTTACGTCCTAAAGCATTTTTGGGTAACATCCCCTTAATCGCCTGCTCAATAATTCTTTCTGGAATACGGGCTTGCAATTTTTCAAAGGTTTCAATTTTCATCCCACCGGGTCTACCGGAGTGACGACGATACAGTTTTTGACTGCGTTTTTTACCCGTGACTTCAATTTTTTCCGCATTGACAATAATTACAAAGTCCCCCGTGTCGATATGAGGGGTGTAAATGGGTTTATTTTTGCCCCGAATAATTCGGGCAACTTCGGTGGCTAAACGACCCAAACGTTGGTCAGCAGCATCGATTACATACCATTTGGGTTCTAGGGAAGCTTCCGAAGGCAGGAAGGTTTTTGTGCTCATTCTTGATTGTCCTTAAATTTAAGAATAAATGGAGTGTTGGCTTTTGAGGGGTTAAACCTTACTCGGTTTACCATCAACCAACGACAAGTTTAGGAAAGGTGTCAAACCAAATATCAGGCTCAAAGGGAAACTCTGGATAACCGACTCGCAATAAGCAAAGTCCTTGGGCGGGCGCTGCATATTTAACAAGTTCTCGGCGTTCTTGAGTCCAGATATCTCGAAATTCCTCTAGGGATCGTTCCCCATTTCCCACCTGTACCAGTAACCCGACTAACAACCTCATCATTCCGTATAGAAATCCACTGGCTTGTACTTCAATATGGATGAAGGGATTTTGGCGTTGACAACTGACGAACTGCACGTCTACCCAAGCATGGGGGCGAGAGGTTCCACTCCTTTGAAACGCCGATAAGTGGTTATATCCCACTAACTGTTCCAGGGCGGCTTGGATTAACTGTTCATCTAAAGGATGATGATAGTAATGCCAACTGAAAGGACGGACAAATAGGTTGGGTCGAGCATCTGTATAGAGGGTGTACCGATATCGACGCCATTTTGCCGAAAACCTAGCGTGCCAGGAGCTAGGAACGGAGGCAGATGCCCGAATCAACACATCCTCCGATAAACGATTATTGAGAATTGTCGCCCAACGATAGTCAGGAATATAGCTGGGGGCATTAAAATGAGCCACCTGTGCCGCTGCGTGAACTCCAGTATCGGTGCGACCTGCCGCGTGGAGTGTAACCGGAGCTTGAGTTACCGTTGCGATCGCGGTTTCAATTTCCTGCTGCACTGTCCGTTGATTGGGTTGTCGCTGCCAACCTTGAAAGTGAGTCCCCTGATACTGAATCACTAAGGCAATACGCTGTTGATCTATCACACAAATCAGTTATCAGTTATCAGTCACCAGTTATTATTTATCAGTTATCAGTTATTAGTTATCCAGCAAGGATTCAAAGATAGCTTATTAACTATTAACTCTCACACTGATAACCGTTTACTGTTAACTGTTAACTGATTACACCAATTCAATAATAGCCATTTCTGCATTATCTCCTCGACGGCTCACAGTTCTGATAATCCGGGTGTAACCCCCATTGCGAGAGCCATACCGTGATGGAGCCGCATCAAATAACGAATGAACCAGTTGTTTGTCATAGATATACCCCATGGCTTGGCGACGGGCCGCTAAGGAGCCGTCTTTAGCTAGGGTAATCATTTTTTCTGCTTCTGATTGTACCGCTTTGGCTCTAACTTTAGTGGTTGTGATTCGGCCATGGCGAATCAGTTCTGTAGCCAGCGATCGCAGCAATGCTTTTCGCTGATCAGCAGGTTTGCCCAATTGGGGAACACGACAACGATGACGCATAATTACCTTCAGATAGAAAATGATGGAGTGGTTTAATCAGTGATCAGTTATTAGTAAACAGTGATCAGTGCAAGAGTTAGTAGTAAACAGTTATCAGCTTAAGAATTAAGAGTTAATGAACTATCTTTAAATTCTTACCTGATAACTGATGACTAACTACTAACTACTGATTTAGGTGCCCTTTCTTGAGGCAGTGTAATCCCTAAGCGTTTTTGTAACGCCTCGATTACCTCCTCCGCAGACTTCTGACCGAAGTTTTTAATTTCTAATAGGTCTTCTTGAGTATAATCCCGTAAGTCTGCGACCGAGTTGATTTGAGCGCGTTTGAGACAGTTATAAGCCCGAACTGATAACTGTAGTTCTTCAATCGGGATTTGACTGGTCGGATCAACATCATCATTCTGGTCACTTTTGATTGATTCCAAGGTGATGTCTTTCAACGGAGTGAACAAGTCCACCAGTTTGGTCGCGGATTGGCTGATGGCTTCTTGGGGGGTTAAACTCCCATTTGTCCAAATCTCAATGATCAGGCGGTCTTTTTCTACAGTTCCACCCACCCGTGCATCCTCGACGGTGTAATTCACTTTCCGTACAGGCATGAACACAGCATCAATTTGGAGAAAATCTACAGCCAGTGCCTCGTCCCGATTACGCTCAACGGCGTGATACCCAGTACCCTTATCAACTTGGATTTCCATTTCCAAGGTTGATCCCGGGGATAGGGTAGCGATATATTGGTTTTTGTCTACAACCTCAACTTCTGAAGGCAACTTAAAATGACCCGCCGTTACCGTCGCTGGGCCTTGAACTTCTAAGCGACCGATTTGTTTTTGGTGGGTATAGCTCTTGAGTACAACTTCTTTCAGGTTCAGCAAAATCTCTAAAACATCTTCCCGAACCCCTTGAATTGTTGCAAACTCATGATTAACATTGGCAAACCGTGCCGATGTAATCGCCGTTCCTTCTAAGTTCGATAGTAAAACCCGTCTTAGAGCATTACCAACCGTTGTCCCTTGGCCCCGTTCTAACGGTTCTAAGACAAATTTACCGTACTGACTCCGGTCTGTATCAGTGTTCGATTCAATACACTCAATCTTAAACTGCGCCACCGATGGACCTCCCTTCTCCATTGAACCCCAAAATGAATTGACAGTATAAGGCAAAGAATGAAACTAAACTTGAGTATCCATTCTTCCTAAATAAAGACGCTAACCTTCACGTTCGTAACGAAAAGTGAAAGCTGTCGTCAAACGCGACGTCGTTTGGGAGGACGGCAACCATTATGGGGAATCGGAGTAATATCTCGAATCAAGGTAATTTCTAAACCAGCCCCTTGCAAGGCTCTAATTGCGGTTTCTCTACCTGCACCCGGCCCACTAACCATCACTTCAACCTGACGCATTCCTTGATCATTGGCTCGGCGTCCAGCGTTTTCCGCGGCGGTTTGAGCAGCAAAAGGAGTCCCTTTTTTTGCCCCTTTAAACCCCGTAGACCCCGCAGAAGCCCAAGAAATGACTTCCCCATTCGGATCAGTAATCGTTACAATCGTGTTGTTGAAGGTGGATTGAATGTAGGCTAACCCATTCGGGACGTTACGTTTTTGCTTTTTAGGCCCTGTTTTTTTCGTTTGTCGCGCCATAGTAATCTCGTTTACGATTTTCTTTGCGGTGAGTTGAGGAAACCTGCTCGGGTTTAACCAGCAGTTCTTGTAAGTTGAAACGCCTAGCTTAACTATTTCTTAGCTGCCGCTTTTTTCTTACCAGCAACGGTACGGCGAACACCCCGACGGGTTCTAGCGTTCGTCCGGGTGCGTTGACCCCGCACAGGCAGACCTAAACGATGACGACGGCCCCGATAGGTGCCAATATCCATGAGGCGCTTGATGTTCATCGCCTCCATCCGTCGCAGATCTCCCTCTACCTGATACAGTTGGATGGCCGCCCGTAGGGCTGCAATATCAGCATCATTTAGATCCTTAATCCGGGTATCAGGATTAACACCCGTATCTTTAAGAATTTGTTGAGACCGCGAAAGTCCAATTCCAAAAATGTAAGTCAGACCGATTTCAACACGCTTATCTCGTGGAAGGTCTACTCCGGCTATCCGTGCCACAATGAACGTCTCCCTTTAAAATGTAACTAACGACAATGCCTAAATCATGCAGTAAAATGATAGGCAATTAATGGATTCCCAATTTGCTGAATGGCCCGGGGCTACGCACGCAGGTTGAAGCTACTGTACTGATTTCAACTGCACATTCTTTCCTTTGATCCGGGAAAAAATAGGATTGTAGCTACTCTTTAAGACTTCACAATGGTTGAGGCTTGTCCAAGTAAGGGCTTGAATCACAGAATTCTAATAGGTCTAGTCTGTTTTTCGGTGTTTCAGCAAGACTCATAATCCGTCCTTAATGGACGACCTAGGGTGTTAACCTTGGCGCTGCTTATGCTTGGGATTAGAACAAATCACCATTACCCGTCCGCGACGGCGGATAACACGACACTTTTCACAAATTTTGCGGACTGATGCTCGAACTTTCATGCCAATTAGAGCGACGCTACAACAAATTTATTATTATATCACTGAAAGCTGATTTTTATCTAGTCTAACCCTTAACCTTTGGGATAAAGGGTAAGATTTCCATCTATTTTTTGCGTAGACGATAGGTGATTCTGCCTTTTGTCAAGTCATAGGGGGTTAATTCCACTTTGACTCGATCTCCAGGTAAAATTTTAATGTAGTTCCTTCGGATTTTTCCCGATATGTGGGCTAAGACATTAAATCCATTATCTAGGTCTACGCGAAACATAGCATTTGGAAGGGATTCAGTGACTGTCCCTTCCATTTCAATCAGATCCTGTTTAGCCAAGTTGTTTTTCCCTCAATTCAACAATCCATCCCGCCGATCAACAAATGGCCGAGATTTGCTCATCCGATGACATTCAGAAATCCGAGTTTAAACGTATTTCTTAACATATTTTATCAAAAATTGGAGCTCAATCTCTGTTTTTTGTCAATCTCTTAGCCTTAATTTCCATTAAAACCCCGGGTAAAGCCGTAAAGGGGTTCCAACTTGACCGACCCAGAATTTTTACTAAGCAGAAACAACCTGTTTCAACTCTTGAGTAATCTCATCCATGGAACGGTTCCCATTGATAGAATCGAGTTGATTTCGCTGACCGTAATAATCAATTAAGGGAGCCGTTTGTTCCCGATACACTTGTAAACGGTGACGAATAATTCCCTCGTTATCATCCTGACGCCCTCTGGCCAACAATCGCTGTACCAGAATCTCATCAGGAACATCAAGGTTAATCACCTTGAGTTCTCCCTCGCTATTTTTAGCTTCGCTGTCTCCCTTGAGTACAAGGTCGGCGATAAAATCAGCTTGAGAAATATTCCGAGGAAACCCATCCAAAATCCAACCGTTCTGAGCATCGGACTCCTCAAGACGATGTTTTACCATATCTAAAATCAGTTGATCTGGGACTAATTCGCCTTGAGCCATATAGTCCTTAGCTTTTTGACCCAGATCAGTTTCTTCACCGACATGGGTGCGTAAAATCTCACCCGTCGAGATATGAGGAACCCCAAAGCTTGCAGCTATGACAGCCGCTTGAGTCCCTTTGCCTGCCCCTGGAGGGCCGAGAAAAATCAAACGCACTATCGTTTCACCATCCCTTCATATCGTTGAGAAATCACATAGGTTTGCACCTGTTTCGCCGTATCAATGGCTACACCCACCAAAATCAAGAGAGATGTCGCACCAAAGCCCCGAAAAGTAGGAACCCTTGTGGCGCTCTCAACGATAGTGGGGATAATGGCAACTAAACCTAAAAAGATCGCTCCCAAAAACGTCAATCGATTTAAAACTCGCTCAATATACTCACTGGTTGTGCGACCCGGACGAATCCCCGGAACACTAGCCCCCATTTTCTTCAGGTTCTGTGCCATATCCACAGGATTCATAATTAATGAAGCGTAGAAATAGCTAAAGAACACAATCAGTACCAAATAGAAAGCCGCATACAGCCAGGGAGTTGACCCACTAGGAGTTAGAGCCGTTGCTATTTGAACCAGAATCGGATTGTTAGTAAATTGAGAGATGGAAGCAGGCAAAACTAAAACCGCCGAGGCAAAAATAATCGGCATCACACCCCCTTGATTTAATCGCAGAGGCAAATAGCTCGTTTTTTCTCGGTACAATTTTCGGCCAACTTGCCGACGGGCGGAAACAATCGGAATTCGACGAGTTCCCTCCTGAACAAAAACAATCCCAACGATCATCGCCAGGAAAATAATTAACAGAAGAATCACCCGACCGACAATCGCTTGATCCCCACTTTGGGCTAATTCTAGGGTCTGACCCAAAGAAGTTGGTAAAACTGCTACGATACCCAAAAAAATCAGTAAAGAAGCACCGTTACCAATCCCGCGTTCAGTAATGAGTTCCGAGAGCCACATCACAAACATTGATCCGGCTACAAGGGCTAGAACCACTTGAACTTGGAATAGGGGGCCAGGGTTATTGGCAAAGGGATTAATCCAGATGGAGATCCCCACACTTTGTAACACAGCCCACCCTAAAGCCACATAGCGAGTAATTTGGGAAATCTTCCGGCGTCCGGCTTCTCCCTCATTTTTCTGTAAGTCTTCCAGACTGGGCAAAGCCGTCGTCATCAATTGCATGATGATGGAGGCATTAATATAGGGCAAAATCCCCAGGGCAAAAATTCCCAGAGCCGAAAGTCCACCCCCAGAAAATAAATCGAGGAATCCAATCACCGGGTTATTTTGAATAGCTGCTCTGAAACTAGCCGTATCAATACCGGGAATCGGTAGGAATACACCCACACGCACCAGGAGCAGTAAACCAATGGTGATTAGGATTCGACCTCTTAGACCAGCAGCTTGGGCCATCTGCAAGAAAGTTTCCTGTGCAGTTGGCGCTTTGTCTCGACTAACGACCATGAAGGACTACCTCAATCAGTTATCAGTAATCAGTTATCAGTCATCAGTTAAGAGTTAAGAGTTAATAATTAATAGTTGTTGGCTATTAACTATTAGACCGATAACTGTTTACTGTTGACTGATAACTGACAAGTCCCACCGGCGGCTTCAATTTTGGTACGGGCACCTTGAGTAAATGCAGCCGCATCTATCCGAAGGGCAACATTCAGTTCTCCGTTCCCTAAAATTTTCAGAGGGCCACGACTCGCGGTTAGGAGTCCCGCTTCTAGCAGAGAAGCTAGGGTGACTTCTGTATTCGCCGACAGGGATGACAATTCACCTACATTAATCGTAGTGTACTGTTTTCGATTAACTTGAGGAAATCCCTTGAGTTTGGGGAGGCGTCGATACAGAGGGTTTTGACCGCCTTCAAAACCAGGGCGGGTGCTGTGACCAGAACGGGAATTTTGTCCCCGCATCCCTTTACCACAGCTTGCACCTTGACCAGCAGAGATCCCACGACCTAGGCGACGTCCGCGTTTGCGAGAGCCTGGTTTGGGTATAGCATCGTTGAGTCTCATGATTGCTTATACTTGAACAGTTTCAGATGGACAACGGAATTAGGCGTAAAGATGCTCAATGGGAACTCCCCGCTCTTTAGCTACATCCGCGAGGGTGCGTAATGATTGCAAAGCGTCAATGGTGGCTCTGGCATTATTCAGAGGATTACTAGAACCCAGTTGTTTAGCCAAGATATTCCGAACACCAGCCAGTTCTAAAACGGTACGGACGGCTCCGCCAGCAATTACCCCCGTCCCAGGAGATGCAGGACGCATCATCACCTGAGCGCCTCCCCCTGCCCCGTTGATGGGATGGGGAATAGAATTGGATTTGGTTAAAGGAACCTCGACCACGTTTTTGCGACCGTCGGCAACGCCTTTTTTAACGGCCCCAATTACATCGGCAGCTTTACCGACACCGACACCGACTTGACCTTTTTCATTCCCGACGATGACTACAGCCCGAAAGCTGAGTTTTTTACCGCCTTTTACCACCTTAGTGACACGACGGATTTGTACAACCCGTTCTTGCCACTCGACTTCTTTTTCTTTGGTGCGGCTACCTTTTTTGTTGTTGCGCCGCTGTTGCTGCTGCTCTGCCATAGTTTTAATATCCTGAACAACGTTAATTTCAGTGATCAGTCATCAGTAATCAGTAATCAGTTAGGTCGTTGCCGTTATTCATGGTTGATTAACAATAACTTCTATTTTATTTGATTGACTGTTTACTGTTTACTGTTTACTGCTTACTATTAGAAGTCTAATCCAGCTTCTCGGGCTGCATCAGCTAGGGCTTTAACGCGACCGTGATAGATATATCCACCCCGATCAAATACCACTTTTTTGATGCCTTTAGCCACAGCCCGTTCAGCAATTAATTGACCGATTTTGACAGAGGCATCACAGGTTGCCCCGGATGAATCTGCGGATTTGAAATCAGGTTCCACGGTAGAGGCTGCAACTAATGTTTGATGTTTTGTATCATCAATCACCTGCACATAAATGTGATGATTGGAGCGAAACACTGCTAATCTAGGCCGTTCAGAGGTTCCAAAGACCTTGACTCGAACTCTCCGATGACGACGATCCCGGGATTCTTGACGAGTTAATTTCATAGTTTATTTTTTCCCACCCTTACCAGTTTTACCAGCTTTACGTCTGACCACTTCGCCTTGATAACGAATGCCTTTGCCTTTATAGGGTTCCGGGGGACGCACGGCACGAACCTTGGCGGCCATATTACCGACAATTTCTTTGTCAATCCCGCTAATAATCACGTTAGTGTTGTTTTCAACAGCAACGCGAATACCTTCTGGGGGAATCATTTCCACGGGTTTGCTATAACCGACGTTTAACACTAGGTTTGTACCTTGGACTGCGGCTCGATAACCGACCCCTTGGATTTCCAAACGACGTTCAAAGCCATTAGAAACCCCTTCAACCATATTAAAAACAAGGGTTCGACAGAGACCATGACGTTGACGAGCGGTACGAGATTCGGAAGCCCGTTTGACGTTAACGGTTTCTCCGTCCTGTTCCACCACAACTTCAGGGGGAAGCACACGGGAGAGTTCACCCTTGGGGCCTTTAACTATAACCTGTTGACCATTAATGGTTAGGGTGACCTGCTTAGGTACAGAAATTGGACGTTTACCAATTCTAGACATAGTTATTTATTTCAATTCTCGAATAGAAAAGGGTTGGATTAGTTCTAATCGCGCTTGCTTCAATGTTCACCGAGACACAGAGACAAAACATAAGGCTTTGAAACCCCTAAACCCGAAGTCTGACAAGCGATAAACGAACTTTTTACCAAATGTAGCAAAGCACTTCACCGCCGACACCTTGACGTCGGGCTTCTCGGTCAGTCATGACACCAGAAGACGTAGAAATAATTGCTACGCCAATGCCACCTAAGACGCGAGGGAGTTCTTTACGGTTGCGATAGACTCGCAAACCCGGTCGGCTAACTCGCTGTAATTTCTGAATGGTTGGAGCTTTGGTTTTAGAGTTGTACTTGAGAGAGACCACCAAGTATTTTTTAATGCCTTCGCCTGTTTCCTCAAAGTCTGCAATAAAGCCCTCTTGTTTGAGAACTTGGGCTATACTACGAGTCATTCTTGTAGAAGGAATTTGTGTAGTTTGATGCCGCGCCATGCAAGAATTGCGAATGCGCGTCAACATATCCGCAATAGTATCGTTTGCCGCCATAGTTTCCTCGTTACTTTACTACACACCGCTTTCCCGAAAAGGCATTCCCATTTCTTTGAGCAGGGCTCGCCCTTCTTCATCGGTTTTTGCCGTGGTGACAATTGAAATATCTAAGCCTCGAATTTGATCAATACTGTCATAGCTGATTTCAGGAAAGATCAGTTGTTCTCGGACACCCAAACTGTAGTTACCTCGACCATCAAAACTTTTTCCACTCACACCCCGAAAGTCACGAATCCGAGGTAGGGATAAGTTGATCAGTCGATCTAAGAAAGCATACATCCGTTCTGAACGCAGGGTCACCATCACACCAACGGGCATTCCTTTGCGAACTTTGAATCCAGCAATGGCTTTTGTGGCTCTTGTGACCACGGGTTTTTGTCCGGTAATCACAGCCAATTCATTCAGGGAGGACTCTAACGCTTTAGCATTTTGAGACGCTTCACCTAAACCTCGGTTGATTGTGACTTTAATAATCTTAGGAACCTGATGGATGTTCTCATATTGGAACTGCTCCATCATTTTGGGGACGATTTTGTCCAAGTAGACAGTCTTGAGTTTAGCTACCATAGTGAGTTGCTCTTTATAAATCCTGGGCTTTGTCAGGATAGTTGACAATTGGAATTACGAATTACGAATGGGTAATAGGTAATGAGTAATGGGTAATAGGTTTTGGGTTTTGGGTTTTGAATTTCCTGTTCCGGTGTTCCGGTGTTCCCTCTTCCCTCTTTAATCAATAATTTCACCCGTTTTTTTCAGCATTCTCACCTTACGTCCGTCTTCGGTAAAGGTGTAACACACCCGACTGGCAACGTTTTCTTTAGTGGAATACAGCATCACATTAGAACTGTGAACTGGGGCTTCAAAAGTCGTAATCTGACCGGATTCTCCCTCTTGACGAGGTTTAACGTGCTTGGTTCTCACGTTGACATCCTTAACAACGACTTTACTGGCCTTGGGAAGAACCCGAAGAATTTCTCCGACTTTTCCTCGATCGCTACCCGTAATTACCTGCACGGTATCGCCTTTTTTAACGTGCATTTTATAGCGTTTGGGTTTATTAGATGTGGTTTTTTTGGACATTACAGAACCTCCGGTGCAAGAGAAACAATTTTCGTGAAATTCTTATCCCGTAGTTCCCGAGCCACAGGGCCAAATACACGAGTGCCTCTGGGATTACCGTCTGCGTTGATAATCACAGCCGCATTGTCATCAAACCGAATGCTCATGCCACTATCTCGACGTAAACTATGACGAGTACGGACGATTACAGCCCGAACTACATCGGATCTTTTCACCGCCATATTGGGAATAGCATCTTTGACAACGGCAATGATTACATCACCGATTCCGCCATAGCGACAGTTACCACCCTTTAAAACGCGAATACACATTAATTTTCGCGCACCGCTATTGTCAGCAACATTGAGAATTGTTTGGACTTGAATCATGATCTTATTTTTTCGTTCTCAAGTAATAACCAAATCCCTACAGATTGGTTTTGTCATTACCGCCTAGAATTTCGACCACATTCCAGCGTTTTGTTTTGCTTAAAGGGCGAGTTTCGGCAATGCGAACCCGATCTCCTTCTTGACATTGGTTGTTTTCGTCGTGGGCTTTATATCGTTTAGTTTTAACGACAATTTTGCCGTATTTAGGATGGGGAGAACGGTTTTCTACCGTTACAACCACTGTTTTATCCATTTTGTTACTAACGACCAAGCCAACTCTTTCTTTTACTGCCATAGTGCAAATCTCTCCAAAATCAGTTATTAGTTATCAGTCATCAGTCATCATCAGTTAACAGTGATTAGTTGGCAGTTATTAGTTAACTGTTATTAGGAATCAGTTATTAGTCAATAAGCCAACAGTTGATTAACTCTTAAACTGATAACTGATCACTGGTAACTGATGACTGATTACTGATTTGGCGTTCCCGTTCCACCGTCTTTAATTGGGCTAAACGATGGCGCGTGTGCTTAAACTCGTGGGGTTTTTCTAAACGCCCGGTGGCTTTAAGTAACCGCAAGTTAGCCAATTGTTTTTTGATCTCCAAGATTTGCTGAGACAGTTCTTCATCATTTAACTGTCGGGCTTCTTCGATTTTTGGAAAAGACATAACAAAGTCCTGTGGGATTGACAGTTAACCGTTAACGGTTAACAGCACTTTTATTGAGCTTCTTCGTCAACGGGACGGGCAATAAATTTGGTTTTAATCGGCAATTTAAACGCCGCTAACCGCATCGCTTCCCGGGCAATTTCTTCGGTAACTCCGGCAATTTCAAATAATACTCGACCGGGTTTAACCACAGCCACCCAATACTCAGGAGCACCTTTACCAGAACCCATCCGGGTTTCAGCGGCTCTCATGGTTACGGGCTTATCGGGGAAAATCCGAATCCAAATCTTTCCACCCCGACGAATATAGCGAGTCATGGCTCGACGGGCTGCTTCGATTTGGCGAGAGGTAATCCAACAGGGTTCTAAAGCTTGCAGTGCGAAATCACCGAAATTTAGATCATTACCCCGGGTCGCTTGACCTCTCATGCGACCACGCTGTTGTTTGCGGAATTTTGTTCTTCTGGGACTTAACATGATCGAATCCGATAATCAGTATTCACCTATCCGCATTATCAGTTATCAGTAAATAGATAACAGACAACAATCTTTTTATCCTTCGTTAGAACGGTCGTCATATTTTTGACGACGAGGTTGACGATTCCGACGGGGTTGACTGGTCGGAGAATTCGCTAATTCCTCTTGTCCTGGGATAATTTCGCCCTTAAAAACCCAAACTTTAACGCCGAGAATGCCGTAGATTGTCAGCGCCGTGCAGTAGGCGTAGTCAATATCAGCGCGGAGGGTATGCAAAGGTACTCTCCCTTCCCGAGTCCATTCAGTCCGAGCGATTTCTGCCCCATTTAACCGACCACTGACCTGAATTTTGATGCCTTCAATTCCGGCTTTCTGTGCCCGAGTAATGGCTTGACGGACTACACGACGGAAGGAAACCCGTTTTTCTAGTTGTTGGGCGATATACTCGGCAATTAAGGTGGCGTCCGCATCAACTTTGGCAACTTCCACCACGTTGATCCGAATTTGGCGATTATTGCCGAGTTTTTTCTGGAGGCCCACACGCAGGGTTTCAATTCCTGCCCCCCCACGACCTACGACCACACCCGGTCTGGCGGTATGAATTTCTAGGTCAACTTGATCGGCTTTGCGTTCAATTCTGACTTTGGAAATTCCGGCATTGCTCAATTCCTTGCGAACATACTCCCGAATTGTATGGTCTTCCTGCAACAGTTCAGGATACTGTTTGGAATCGGCAAACCAACGAGATCGATGTTCTTGGGTAATTCCTAACCGAAACCCAATAGGATTAATTTTTTGTCCCATGTTTCAATTCTTTTTTAGAAAAGAGTTTAGAATGTCCTACTCGCGCTTTTTGCTGATTACTGTTCCCTACTCCGTGGCTGGAGCTACGGCAACCACAATATGACAAGTCGGCTTTCTAATTTGGTAGGCACGACCCTGGGCGCGAGGTCTAAACCGTTTAATGGTTGGCCCTTGATCGGCGTAAGCCTGGGAAATCACTAAACTGGCAGGATCTAAACCAGAATTGTGTTCTGCGTTAGCAACCGCAGAGCGTAAAACTTTGAGAATTGGCTCACAAGACCGATAGGGCATGAATTCCAAAATAATCAAGGCTTCACGGTAGGATCGTCCTCGAATCTGATCCAGGACTCGTCTTACTTTATGAGGTGACATCCGAATGTAACGAGCGATCGCCTTCACCTCGGCGCTAGTATCTATAGCCATAGTTCATCATGTCAGTCATTATGTATCCGCATCATCAGTTACCAGTGAAATAATATCGACTGTTAACTTTTAACGGCGGGCTTTTTTGTCACTTTTGGCGTGGCCTCGGAAAGTACGAGTTGGAGCAAATTCTCCTAATTTATGACCGACCATTTGCTCCGTCAGAAACACGGGAACGTGTTGTCTACCGTTATGGACAGCGATCGTATGACCCACCATTTGAGGAATAATCGTCGATGCTCTTGACCAGGTTTTAATCACCTGTTTTTCTCCTTTGGCATTGAGTTTTTCAACTTTGCTCAGGAGATGATCCGCCACAAAAGGGCCTTTTTTAAGTGAACGAGACATAGTTAATTTATTAACCGTTAAGGTGTCAAGGTTTTGCAGTGTTGACTGTTGACCGAAGGAACTGTCAACCGCCAACTGACAACCCGATTAAGTTTGCCGTCCACCTTTACCCCGTTTCGAGGACTTCCGACGACGACGAACAATCAAAGCGGTACTGCGTTTTTTCTTGTTCCGAGTCTTCGCACCTAGGGCGGGTTTACCCCAAGGAGTAACAGGGCCAGAACGACCGATAGGAGCGCGTCCTTCACCACCACCATGGGGGTGATCCACCGGGTTCATGACACTACCGCGAACTTCAGGACGACGACCTTTCCAACGCTTACGACCGGCTTTCCCGATACTGATGTTGCGAGCATCAATATTACCAACCTGTCCAATGGTGGCGTAGCACTTAGCTGGGATTTTGCGTTGTTCCCCCGAAGGTAACTTCAGGGTCACATAGTCCCCTTCTTTCGCTAGGACTTGGGCTGTAGTCCCGGCGGCTCGAACGATTTGTCCCCCTTTACCGGGAATCAACTCGACGTTATGCACGTCTGTCCCTAACGGAATTTTCGATAAGGGCAGGGCATTCCCGATCTCGATCGGAGCTTCTGGGCCAGAAACAATCATGGTTCCGACTTTGAGTCCTAACGGATGCAGGATGTAACGCTTTTCGCCATCGGTGTAATACACCAGGGCAATTCGAGCATTGCGGTTGGGATCGTACTCAATCTCCGCGACTTTAGCGAGGATTTCGTGCTTATCCCGACGAAAATCAACAATTCGATACAGCTTTTTGTGTCCGCCACCCCGATGACGGCAGGTAATCACGCCTCGGTTGTTTCTTCCCTTGTCCCGGTGTTTGGAAGTTGTTAAGGAACGTTCCGGTTCAGAGCGGGTAATTTCTGCAAAGTCGGAAACAGTGTGTTGGCGAGTACCGGGAGTATAGGGTCGGTATGAACGAATTCCCATTATGTAATCCTTACTAATCAGTAATCAGTTATCAGTTATCAGTTATCAGTCAAGAGAAAATGCAAGATTTAATGTTTAATTCTTACAATATTTACTGTTTACTGATTACCAACAACTGACTCTACACCCCTGGGAACAAGACTTTCCGCAAAGGCTCCCCATCCTCTAGGGTAATAATTGCCCGTTTGTAGCCTGTTTTAAATCCCACAAATTTACCGACCCGACGACGTTTACGAGGCGGAATATGGGTATTAACAGCTTTGACTTTCACGGGGAATAACAGTTCAATAGCTTGTTTGATCATCGGCTTAGTTGCGTGCCGATCAACATCAAAGGTGAACTGATTGATTTCCATTAACCTCGTGGCTTTTTCTGTGACAATCGGACGCTTCACCAAATCAATCAGATCGCCGGGATCATGTTGCATCTCCGTAAACCTCCTGAATTTTGGCTAGGGCAGCAGCAGTTGTTACAATTGTGTCAGCAGCTAGGACGTCATAAACGTTTAAGCTATCGGACAAGCACATTCTCAATCTAGGAATATTGCGACCGGACAGATAAATATTCGGTTGTTTCTCTGACAGTACCAAGAGGACTTTTGAATCGGGTTCAATTCCCCAACGGGTCATCGCCGATACTAGATCTTTGGTTTTCGGCTGAGAAAACTGATCTGCAAAGTCTTCTACCACAATTAAATCCTCAGCCCGGCTTTGAAAGGCGGTGCGTAGGGCTAACTGTCTTTCTTTGCGATTCATTTTCTGGGAATAGTCCCTGGGTTTTGGCCCAAAGATCACCCCGCCCCCTCGCCATAGGGGAGAACGAATAGAACCGGCTCTAGCGCGACCTGTGCCTTTTTGACGCCAAGGTTTGCGACCGCCCCCCCGAACTTCCGCACGGGTTTTGGTGCAAGCTGTGCCTTGACGAGCATTGGCTAGTTGCCGGACTACGGCTCTATGAACAATATGACTGGCATTTTCGGGGGATGCGACTTTCAGATCAAGGGTTGCTTGTCCAACGCTTTCACCCTGCCAATTTCGGACTACACAATCAACCATAGTTATCTCCTTGACTACTTACCACCGACGATATTAGCTGGGGCGATGCTTAACAAACCACCGGGCTTGCCAGGAACCGCTCCTTTGACTAACAGGAGGTTACGTTCAGGATCGATACGCACAACGATTAATTTGCGTGTGGTCACTTGGCTGGCTCCATAATGTCCGGCCATGCGTTTTCCAGGGTAAACACGGCCAGGAGTGGTTCCAGGGCCGATCGAACCGGGTTGACGATGGTTTTTGGAACCGTGGGCCATGGGGCCTCGTTTGAAGTTATGCCGTTTTTGATAACCGGAGAAGCCACGACCCATACTGGTTCCACTGACATCCACCAGTTGTCCCTGGGTGAAAATATCAGCTTTGAGTTGTTGGCCTAATTGAAAAGATTCGGGTTCGCTGACCCGATATTCTTTCAGGTGACGTACACAGGTGCCGCCGGATTTGGCTAAATGTCCTTGTTCCGCATTGCTGAGATACTTATTGACCTCTTTGTCGGGAGTTTTTTTTGTATTAAGCTTGCGTTTGTTATCAGGAACTTCACCGTATCCTAGTTGGATAGCTGTGTAGCCGTCGGTTTGTTTGGTTTTAATCTGGGTCACGATGCAAGGCCCAGCTTGAATGACGGTGACAGGAATAGCTTTCCCGCTTTCCGCTTCAAAGATTTGGGTCATACCGACCTTTGTGCCGAGGATACCTACAGACACTTAAACTAGCCTCTCTTTTCTAAGCATTACAAATAAGATTCGGATCGACTTTAAGGAAGAATCCGCTTGCAACAGATGAACAAGACATTTGCTAAAATGGCTTGTAGATGTTTAAACACGCCAAGGTCATCTCCTACCGTTTAAGCAGGATAAACCCTGGGGAATTTAGAACAGTTTCAGGCTATTAACAAGTTCTAAGCTGTTTGCAAATCGAGGATTGCCCTCAATAATGCACTTATGTCGCCCGGACTTGAGCAGCAAGCTACTCAGTATCCTTTGCTGATGTATCTCAAACCCTCTGCAGATCTCTTGGCTCGCGCCGAATTTGTTTAGAGTTTAAGGTCAGTCGGTTGCTGTTTCCTTGCGGATTCGGCTTAACTGCTCTACTCCTAACTCCTGACTTCTTTGGGGTGAACACCGTTAACGCGATGTCCTCACAGCCTCTGAAATTTGGTATTTTAGAAGCTAACAGTATTTGACCGATTAGCGACAATTTTTAATTGTAGGGTAATTTTAACAATCTGTCAATAACCCATTGGGATTCTGATCAAAATTGTGTCAAAATATCTCAAGCAGAGATTGAGCAAGATGCAGTTAAGAGGTTAATCACCAAGTTATGGCACTGATTACAACAGGAAGCAAGCTGATTAGAGATTTGGAAACATACAAGGCATTAGGAATGTATGTTCCCCTGGAAGGGGGGTTTGAAGGACGGTATCGTCGTCGGTTGCGGGCGAATGGATATACAACCTATAACCTATCTGCACGGGGTTTAGGAGATTTATCGGCTTATTTAACCGGGGTGCATGGGGTTCGTCCTGCTCATTTAGGTAAAAAAAGCAGTGGGAATGAAGCGGCTGTTGGGGATGTTTATTATGTTCCTCCGATTTTAAATACCCAGTTAGAGCAACTTCCACCCAAATCGAAAGGTTTAGTGCTGTGGATTATTGAAGGTCATATTTTGTCGAGTCAAGAGATAACGTTTCTAACTCAGCTACCCCAACAAGAACCTCGGGTCAAATTGGTGGTGGAAATGGGTGGAGCGCGAGTCGTCCAATGGACACCGCTCAAGGATGTAAATGTTGCGGCTTGAACACTGTTATTAATTTTGAGGTTGATTTTAAGCCGAATGAGTTGGGTAAATACCCAACTTAATTTTTTTAACAAAAACCATCTGATTAATCAATTAAAAGATGATTCTAAAACGCTGATTCTTGTGTCACCATAGAAAGTGTGAACAATTATGATTCTCCTTTAACAGCTTTACAACAAGGTAACTGGTTCAAACTCATTTGCGGAGCCAGTTATCAACATTTGCCTGCGATCCGAAATTTAACCTTAGCCTACACCTTAGCCGGGGCGGACTGTATTGATGTGGCGGCTGACCCGGCGGTGATTACAGTGGCTCAGGAAGCCTTAAACCGGGCTGAATTTCTCGGTGAACAGGCCCAAACCCTGGGATTTGGCTATCGCTATCGTCCGTGGTTAATGGTGAGCTTGAATGATGGTGAAGATCCGCATTTTCGGAAGGCGCAGTTTGAGGCGACCGTTTGTCCTGAAAGTTGTTGGCGACCCTGTGAAACGGTTTGTCCTACGGGAGCGATCGCATTTTCCCCCCTAAAATCTGGTGTCATAGATGAACTATGCTATGGCTGCGGACGCTGTATTTCCATCTGTCCAGTGGATTTGATTGATGCTCGGTCTTATGTTTTTCGCCCCGATCAGATTGCTCCCCTGGTATTACAAACTGGGATAGATGCCTTAGAAATTCATACCCAAGTGGGACGGGAAAAAGACTTTCAACGACTCTGGAATAGTATCCAACCCTATTTGGAAAAACTCAAACTGGTGGCAATTAGCTGCCCGGATGGGGAGGGGGTAGTCAACTATCTGAAAACCTTATCTGAAATGATCCTACCCCTGAATTGTCCCTTAATTTGGCAAACCGATGGCCGACCGATGAGTGGGGATATTGGGGCGGGGACAACCTTGGCAAGTGTGAAACTGTGCCAAAAAATTTTGGCGGCAAATTTACCTGGATATGTACAGCTTGCGGGTGGCACAAACGATTATACTGTAGCCAAGCTCAAATCCCTTGGGCTTTTACAGTCAACAGTTATAGATGATCCTGTGCTTAACCCCGTTTTTCCAAATCCTGATCAACAAACTCAGACCATCGGTGGAAAACAGTTAAGGTCAGTTAATTATGGTCATCGGGTGGCGGGTGTTGGATATGGTAGCTATGCCCGTGTTCTGTTGTCACCCCTGTTGGAACAGTTGGAATCCCGATCCACGACCGAACCTCAAAGGGATAGTTTTCAACGGCAGGAAACCTTCATTGAAGGATCTCAACCTTTGAGTCAGAAGAAGACGCTTTCTTCCGTCGAGACGCGCCCTAGCCTATCTGTACTGGAAGCTAACCCGGAGTTGCTCTGGCAAGTGGTCGGTAAAGCCTCAACCCTTGTCTCCCAGATTAAATCAGTTATCGGCGATCATTAATCAGTTATCGGTGAATAAAATAAAAAGTTTTGCTGATAAAAAATTCATAAATGACTGCTGAAATCATAACTGATTCATCATTGATAACTGATAGCTATTTACTGATAAATGATAAGAGTATGCAAATTACAGACGACCTGAACAAATTACTCTCCATTGTTCCTGATGAGATTCGGCAGAATTTGCAACAGCATCCCCAACGAGATAGTCTGATTGAGATTGTGATGGATTTGGGGCGTCTTCCAGAGGCTCGTTTTCCGTCCAAAGCCGAATATCTCTCGACTATCCCTGTCTCCTTGGACGATCTGGAACATTGTATTGTGCAGATTGGGGAATTTAGCGGGGATAACCGGGCTGGGATTGAGCAAACTTTACATCGAATTAGCGCAATTCGCAACCGGACGGGAAAGGTGATTGGTTTAACCTGTCGGGTGGGTCGAGCCATCTTTGGTAAGATTGGCATGATTCGAGATTTGGTGGAAACGGGTCAATCGCTCCTTTTGCTGGGTCGTCCAGGAGTGGGAAAAACCACGGCATTGCGAGAAATTACCCGTGTGTTAGCGGATGAACTGGAAAAACGAGTAGTCATTATTGATACCTCCAACGAAATTGCTGGGGATGGAGATATCCCCCATCCTGCCATTGGCCGGGCGCGTCGGATGCAGGTGGCTCGTCCTGAACTGCAACATCAAGTCATGATTGAGGCGGTGGAGAACCATATGCCAGAGGTGATTGTGATTGATGAAATTGGCACAGAACTGGAGGCTTTAGCGGCGCGAACCATTGCCGAACGGGGGGTACAGTTGATTGGTACAGCCCACGGTAATCGGATTGAAAACTTGATGAAAAACCCCACCCTTGCCGATTTGATTGGGGGAATTCAAGCGGTGACTTTAGGGGATGAGGAAGCTCGACGTCGGGGTTCTCAAAAGACGGTATTGGAGCGTAAAGCCCCTCCGACCTTTGATGTGGCGGTGGAAATGTTGGAACAGCAACGGTGGGTTGTACATGAATCTGTAGCGACTACGATTGATCATCTGTTACGCGGAATGCAGCCGATTTTGCAAATCAGAACTATGAATGATGCGGGTGAAGTTGAAGTTTTTGAAGAACGATATACTCCCGTTAACCCCATTACCAGTCCTAAACGCTCAACGATGAAATCCCGGGAACCTGCGGCTACAATGCCTGTTGTTCGGGGGTTGCGAGGTTCAGGGAAAATGATGCCTTTACCTGTGGAAAATACGGCGTCAGAATCTCAATATTTTGAACAACTACTGGAACAGTCTTTTTCTGGGGTTATCCCTGGTGTTCCCGATGAGGAATTTACCTTAATTCATAAACTAGGGGAAGGTTCACCGTTAAGTATTTATCCCTATGGGGTTCCTCGTCATCAAATTGAACAGGTGATCCAAATGTTATCTTTACCGGTGATTTTGACTAAGGATATTGATAGTGCGGATGTGGTGTTAGCGTTGCGATCGCATATTAGAAATCAATCCAAAATCCGCCATGTTGCTAAAACTCGTCAAGTTCCGATTCATACGATAAAATCACCGAACAACCCTCAAATTGCCCGTGCCCTACGACGTCTGTTACAAATGGAAGATCCCAGTACCCCAGAAATTGCGGATTTGAATTTGTTTGTGGCCAGTGGTTCTTCTGATGAAATCGAAGCCTTGGAAGAGGCCCGTTTAGCGGTGGAACAAATTGTGATTCCTAAAGGACAACCTGTGGAATTACTGCCTCGGTCTTCCCAAGTCAGAAAAATGCAGCATGAATTAGTAGAACATTATCGTCTGAAATCCAATAGTTTTGGGGAAGAACCAAACCGTCGTTTAAGAATTTATCCCGCCTAAACTCAGTCATCAGTCATCAGTCATCAGTCATCAGTTAACAGTTATTAGTTGGCAGTTATTAGTTGGCAGTTATTAGTTAATAACTGATAACTCTTGAACGGATAACTGATGACTGTTAACCGATGACTGATTTTGATTAACTCTTAAACTGATAACTGATGACTGTTAACTGATAACTGATTATTATATGGAACCAGCACTAATCGAACTTTTTATTAAGCTGATTACAAGTCAAACCGGGTTATTTATTCGTTTGCAGGACTACGGTGTACTGGCTGAAAAAATAAAGATCAGAGTTAAATCTTTAAAACTGCCTCATCCTCAATTTTATTTAGATTTATTAAGTACCGATAGTTCCCAAAGTCGAGAGGAATGGAAACAATTAATTCCTTTAATTACAACCATTGAAAGTTATTTTTTTAGAGATCAAGGTCAAATTAATCTCTTACGAACTGTAGTTTTACCAGATTTAATTGCATCGCGGCAAGACACCAAAAGTTTAACTCTTTGGAGTGCGGGTTGTTCGACGGGGGAAGAACCCTATACCCTGTCTATTTTACTTCAACAGTTAATCCCAGACTGGGGAAGTTGGAATCTTCAGATTCTAGGAACTGATGTGAATGAGGAAGCCTTAAAAAAAGCCACTCAAGGCTTATACACCGCTTGGTCTTTCCGTATGGTTGACTTAGAACTGAGAAATAGATACTTTATGCAACAAGGAGAAGATTGGAAAATCAATTCGTTGACTCAGAATTCTGTTAAATTTTTTAATTTGAATTTAGTTAAAGATTCCTATTGTCATCCTAATTATAACCCGATTCAAGATGTGGATTTAATTATTTGTCGGAATGTTTTTGTTTATTTTGAAAAAGACTATATTAATCAAGTAATTTATAAGTTTTTTAATGTTTTAAAACCAAGAGGTTATTTAATTACAGGTCATGCTGAATTACAAGGTATAGAAAATATTGAAAAATTTCAAGCAAAAATTCATCCTGAATCCATGATTTATCAACGACCTATTGATTTATTGAAAGAACCCTTGACTATTACCAAAAAATCAATTATTAATATAGATAATTGTTGGAATAATCTATTATATTCTTCCCAGAAATATCAGGAGCCATACCCTAAAACCAACCAGGTTGCGAATCATCAAGCTGAAAATTTAAAGTTATCTCAAAAAAGCCTAGAAGAAGCAAAAAGATATTTTAAAAATAAACAGTATTCAGCCGCCATTCAAAAAGCTGAACAATTTCTTCAAACTTATAACTATTATGTAAAAAATCTGGATTTGACCATCACAGAAAAAAAAGAAAGAAATGAAAATCGCCACCTAAAATCCGAAACTAAATTTGATGCTTATTATTTATTGGCACAAGCATGGGCAAATTTAGGAAAATATGAACAAGCTATATCTTACTGTAAAAAAGCGATTGAAATAGATTCTTTATCTATATTACCTTATTATTTACTCTTGCATATCGCTCAAGAACAGGAGGATTTAGTTGGAGCAAAGTTATTATCCAAAAGAATTATTTATCTGCTTCCCTCCTCCATTCCAGCCTATCTGGAACTCGCATCGATTTATGAACGGGAAGGAGATAATACCCGATCAGCTAAAATGTATGGTAACGCTTTAGCTCTCCTCAAATCCTTACCTCCGACCATGGGGATTGAACATTTAGAAGGAGTTACGGCTCAAGATTTAATTGTTTTTTTAGAAAATAAACATTTAGCTATTGACTGTTGACTATTGACTGTTGACTATTGGCTGTTTACTGTTTACTGATAACTGAATTATGGCTTATTTAATTTTTACACTGAAGTCGATGTGTTATGCAATTATGGCTTCTGTAGTTGAAGAAATTTTTTTCCTGCCCGAATTAACACCAATTCCCGCCGCCCCTGCTGATTTAGTGGGTTTAATTAATTTGCGGGGAGAGTTACTTCCCATCATTGATTTAACTATTCGATTAGGGTATCCTGAGCCGAATTATACTGTATCAGATAGCGTAATTATTTTAAGATTTAATAACATTAGATTAGGAATTATTGTCACTCAAGTTTCTGAAGTGAAAATGATTACTAGCGATGCCATTAAAACTGAATTAGCTTATAAATTTCAACAGGAATTTAATCAGGTTCACCCTTCCTATTATCTTCAAGGTGTGGCTCAAGTTGATGAACATTTGGTCATGATTTTAAATCCAGAAACCCTGATTCAATATATTAGTCACTCTCTCCCAGATTTTAATTTAGAGAGAATAAATCTCGAAAATCATCAACCCCATCTCCAAGGAGAGTCCTCCAAACAACACACCCACCAGAAAGTACAAAATTATATTTTCTCTCCCGATGCAACCCCAGAAGAACGGATAATTTTTCAAGAACGAGCTAAAAATTTAAGATGTTCCATTGATAACCAAGATTTTACTGGGTTAGTTGCTTTGGCTGTGATCAGTTTAAATGGAGAATATTTCGGGGTTAACCTAGAAATTATCCGAGAATTTACAGACATTCATAATATTACACCGATTCCTTGTACTCCTCCCCATATTGTTGGAAATATGAATTTACGCGGGGAAATATTAACTTTAGTGAATATTCGGAGCCTCGTGAATTTACCTTTACAAGCCTCTCAAGTATTATCTAAGGCTATGATTGTTAAAATTAATGATATTGTTGCCGGAATCATTGTAGAAGCAATTTTTGATGTAATATACTTAAAAGAATCCGAGATTAAAACTATTCCTACCGCGGTTCATCTCAAACAGGATGAATACTTACAGGGGACAGCTTTTTATCAAGACAAAATGATGAGCATTCTGAATGTGGCAAAAATTATGACTCAAGGAGAATTATTTGTTGATCAAGAGGTTTAATCCCAGGTAAGATAGATTTCATGAATTTTGTAATCAACCATCAAAAATTATATGTTTAACAATTTCAAATTAAGAGAGAGGTTACTCTTAGGATATAGCATACCCGTGTTTTTATTTATGGGATTAACCGCATTGGTTTATAGCAATATTAATCAAGTATCTAATACTTTCAAAGAGGCAGAAAGGGTTCAAGAGGTAATTTTAAAAGTCAATGTTATGGAACGTGGTGCTCAAGGGATGGTTCGGAGTTTAAGGGGATATTTAGCTCTAAAAAATCAAGATTTTTTAACGGAATATAATTCCGGTTTAGTTCTTTATCGGGAAGCGGCTAAAACATTGGAATCCTTGGTTTATCGTCCAGAGCAAAAACAACGGTTACAAAAACTTGATAACTTAGTGAATGAATATGATCAAATGGCACAACAAGTTTTTATCCTAGTCAATCGAGGAAAATTATCTGAAGCCATTGAAAAAGCTCGCATTGCAACTCAATATGTGATCGATTTTGATCGAATTAGCGATGAATTTTCGACAACAGAAGCTAGTCTTTTAACTCAGGAAACAACTAAAGCAAAAGAATCATTGAACGGATTATTAACAACGCTCGTGTTTGGAGCTTTGCTAATTTTGGTTACGGTGATTATTATTGCCCTATTAATTGCGGTTAATATTGGTGGAACCATTCATCAAGCCACACAAGTTATCGCCACTTCTTCCACCGAAATTGCTGCTACCCTTGCAGAACAAGAACGAACAGCAAATCAACAAGCGAGTTCTGTTCATGAAACTACAACAACTATGGATGAATTGAGTGCTTCCTCTGGGTCAACGGCGGAACAAGCCGAGTCAGCTACATATCAAGCTAGACAGGTTTTAGGATTAACAGAAGGGGGAAAACAAGCGGTCAATAGTACCTTAGAAGGGATGGAAAATCTTCAACAAAAAGTTGAAGTGATTGCCCAACAAATTATTCGTTTAAGTGAACAAACAAACCAAATTGGGAATATTTCTGAATTGGTCAGTGATTTAGCAAATCAAACCAATATGTTAGCTCTGAATGCTGCTGTGGAAGCAGTTAGAGCCGGAGAACATGGCAAAGGATTTGCAGTTGTCGCCACGGAAATCAGAAAATTAGCGGATGAAAGTAAAAAATCTGCCTTCAGAATTAATACCCTGGTTGCTGATATTTTAACTTCAATTAATTCAACGGTAATGGCAACGGAAGAAGGGACAAAAACTGTTATATCTAATGCAGAACTCACCCGGGAAACCGCAGATACTTTTGCTGTGGTTGCGGAAGCGGTGAATAATGTGGTCTTGAATAATCAGCAAATTTCCCTTAATGTTAAGCAACAAGCGATCGCCATTGGACAGGTTTTAGAGGCGATGAATGTTTTAAGTCAGGGGGTTGGAGAAACCGCTAATGGATTAAATCAAGCTAAAATAGGAATGGAAAAATTGAATGAAGTCGCGTTAAATCTAAACTCAATTGTTTAATATAGTAATATCACCGGAATATGTTAAAAATCAATGGTTTAAGGTACTGGATTATTGCGGGTTATTTAATTCCAATTTTGCTTTCTTTATTAGTAGCTGGAATTGTATCCTCCAATGTCGAAAAAGTTCGGAGAACAACCCTAGAAGTCCAAACATCCGGTGATGCTATGCAAGCTATTAATAACTTGGCTTTAGCCACGAAAGACTTAACGATTGCTGCCCAGGGATATATTTTAGTTAAAAATCCTCAGTCCCGTGAGTTGTATAAAACTTCTGAATCTCTTTATCGAGAAGCATTGGTAGATGTGAAAACACTGATTACCAATCGTGAAGTGATTCAAGATTTAGATAGTTTAACTGGATCGGTAGACCAATTAGAACAATACTATTCGGCATTATTCAAATTAATTAATGATAATAAAGTTGACCAAGCCCTAGAGATTTGGAAGCAAGGAAAAGGTACGGAATTATCAACAACGGTTTTAGAGAAAACTCAAAAATTTATCGCCTTGGAAACTCAACAAGTAGAGGCGTACCATCAACGGCAAAATGATGCTTTAGATCACCTGATTAATACGGTTTGGATCGGAACAGGAGCAACTATATTTTGTTCAATTTTATTGGGAATTAGCCTCATTACTCTCATCTTCAAGCGAATTAATCAAGAAGCATCCCAAATTTTGCAAGCCTCCCAAGAATTAGTTAATATTATGGAATCTCAAGAACGAGTCACTGTTCAGCAAGCAAGTTCAGTGAATGAAACTACAGCTAGTATGGATGAATTGGGTGCATCAAGTCGCCAATCTGCCGAACAAGCATCAACAGCCGCCACCGGAGCTAATCAAGTTTTACTCTTAGCGGGTGGTTATCAAAAATTATCTGTTGAAACGGGTAATAGTTTCAGTTTGAAAATAAAAATGGAACAATTACAACAGCAAATTATGCGTTTAAGTGAACATTTAGGAAAAATTTATAGTATTACAAATGTGGTCACGGATTTGGCAAGTCAAACAAATATGTTAGCCTTAAATGCTTCTGTAGAAGCTGCTAGAGCCGGAGACAGTGGGAAGGGATTTGGGGTGGTGGCATCTGAAATTCGTAAACTAGCAGATCAAAGTCGTAAATCAGCCGAAAAAATTAGTTCAATTGTTACGGATATTCAAACGGCGACTAATTTAACTATTAGGGTGACAGAGGAGGGCTCGAAATCCGTTGAAGATATTGTTCATGCAATTAATGATGTCGCTATTAATTTGCAGCAAATTTCCCTAAATACCCAACAACAATCTATTGCGGTTGAACAAGTTGTTGATGCCATGAATAACTTAAATTTTGTTTCCACAGAAATGGCGACCAGCATTAACCAAACCAAACAGGGAGTTCAAAAGTTAAATGAAACCGCCAAAAATCTGCAAACTCTGGTTTAATCGTTCAAAATTGAATTACATTGACAGGATCAAAGACTTATGATGATTGAAGATGATGAACTACGGGAAGTTTTTAAAACTGCTAGTGAAGAACATTTGCAGAATTTAGATGAAGGATTATTATATCTGGAAAAAAATCCCAATGATGCGACAAAAATAGAAGAATTATTGCGAGAAGCCCATAGCCTGAAAGGAGATGCGGGAATGTTAGGGGTCAAAGATGTTGCCACCTTATCCCATCAAATTGAACATTTATTAGGGGGGTTGAAACGTCAGGAAACCACCCTCACGGCTGATTTAGTGGATCGAATTTCCTATGGGATTGATGCGATTCGTCAGTTAGTTTATGCTGCGGTTACCGGAGAACCCTGTGAGATTAATGCTTTTCATAGTTTAGCCTATCTGATGGGGGCTAAACCCGAAACACCGACGGATGCAATTTCAGCTATACCGACGGTGAATTCTGAACCGCCTCCCCCTGATGTAGTAGAGTTTGAAAGTCAAGAGGAACCGAGCGAAATCGAGGAGCCGATTATTGACTCAGTTCCTTTGCCCGATGTCGCACCGGATGAAACCCCTATTCTAGTAATGACCGTGGCTGAACCGATGAATGCTACGATGCCTCCAGTAACGGCCAGTCGCGACTCTACTTATAAAATTGAAACCATTCGAGTCCCGACTCGTAATTTAGATGGGTTAATGACTCAAACGGGAGAATTAACGGTAACAAAAATTCGGATTGCCCATCGGTTAAATGAAATTGAAGACCTGGTGAGTTTATGGGAAGAATGGAGTCGAGATGCCTTTGTGAATCGGTTTGTGGTTCATGACTTAGAAAATAACCTCAATCGTTATAGTTCTGAAAAGGGAACAATCGGGCAACTGCAAAATTATTATCATCGTAGTACGGAACGTTTAGAACAGTTGGGATCTTTAATTAATCAACTTAGAAATACTTTTTCTGAAGATATTGCCCGTTTAGATATTATTAGTGATGAACTTGAAGATGGGATCAGAACCTTACGTTTATTACCCCTATCAACTATTTTTAATTTGTTTCCTCGCATGGTACGGGATTTAGCGCGGCAGCAGAGAAAAGAAATTGAATTAGTGATTTCTGGTGGAGAAACCCGTGCGGATAAACGGATTTTAGAAGAAATGAAAGATCCTTTGATGCACATTTTAAGAAATGCGATTGATCATGGGATTGAAACTCCAGAAGAACGGCAAAAATTAGGTAAGCCAGCGATCGCAAAAATTGAGTTACGCGGTTATCAAACGGCGACCCATATTGTGTTAGAAGTTTGTGATGATGGTTGGGGATTAGATATCGAAAAAATCAAACAAACTGCTTTAAAACGGGGAATTTGTCAACCGGAAGAATTATTGGGAATGACTCCACAACAAATTCATAGTTTAATTTTTGCTCCTGGTTTTACCACCCGAACAGTCGTCACCGAAGTATCGGGACGGGGTGTGGGAATGGATGTGGTACGAACCAATGTAGAACGTTTAAAAGGCATTATTCAAGTCGAATCTTCCCCAAGAAAGGGTAGTGTATTTCGGATTCAATTGGGAACTACCTTAGCAACAGCCCATGTTTTAATTGTATCGGTTCAGGGGATTTCCTATGCCGTTCCCGTCGAATTTGTCCAAATGACAAAGCTGGTTCAAGTTAATGAAATTTTTGCGATTGAAGGCCGAGAAACGATTGTTTTTGAAGACCAACCGATTTCCGTAGCTCAACTAGCTGATTTATTGGAAATTCGGTGGACTTCTTCTCAGTTTGAACCGGAATCTACAATTTCTCAAGAGTCCAAATCTCGTTTTTCCCTTTCCCCATCCTTGATCCAAAAAAATCCCAGTTCTCCCACAATGGATGTGGCTTCACCCTGCATTATTCTAAAAGTGGGAGAAGAAAAATTAGGATTGTTTGTTGATGCTTTAGTTGATGAGCAGGATGTGGTCTTAAAACCCCAAAGCCAACTATTAAAACGGGTCAGAAATGTGGCGGGAGCCACGATTTTAGGAACGGGGGAAGTCTGTATTATTTTAAGTCCTCAAGACTTAATTAAATCCATTCGTAAACAAGCGGGTGTGATCAGTTCCCCCATCGTCCGATCTGCTTTAAAGGTTCAGGATAATTTCTCTGTTAAACCGGTGATTTTATTAGTAGAAGATTCAATCACCACTCGGACTCAAGAAAAACGAATTTTAGAAGCCGCGGGTTATGAAGTTGTGACGGCGGTGGATGGATTAGATGGGTTTAATAAACTCGGCACTCGTTCCTTTGATGCGGTGGTTTCTGATATCCAGATGCCTAATTTGGATGGGTTAAGTTTAGTCACTAAAATTCGACAAAATCGGGACTATAGTGAACTACCGATTATTCTAGTGACTTCTCTAGCTTCCGATGAAGATAAACGCAAAGGTGCAGAAGTTGGGGCAAATGCCTATATTACTAAAGCGTCTTTCAATCAAGAAGTTTTGATCGAAACTCTAAAAAGATTAGTATGATTAGGAATATCTATCTAATCAGTGACTAACTGTAAAATGCCAATTCGAGTTGTCCTAGTTGAAGATTCGGCTGTTGCTTTGATTATTCTCAAACGAATTTTATCAACATCGACCGAGATAATTGTTGTAGGAACGGCTCGAACCGGTAAGGAAGCATTGATATTGGTGCCCACTGTCCAACCGGATGTGATTTGTACGGATTTTCATATGCCCCAAATGAACGGACTGGAATTTATCCAAGAAGTCATGGTGATTTATCCCCGTCCGATTTTGGTGATCAGTGCTTCGGTTCAATCCGATGATACTCAAAATGTTTTTCAACTGTTAAATGCTGGGGCCGTTGATGTGTTTCCTAAACCGACAACGGGTTTAGCCTCGGATTATGAATTGATCGGACGGGAATTAATTCAAAAAATTAAAGTGCTTGCGGGCGTCAAAGTTTTTACTAAACATCGTAAATCCCAACCCAACGTTAGTAATAACCATTTATCGATCACCTCACCTCCACTGATCAGTAAAACTCTTTTATCCTCACCCCATTCCAAAGTTGTAGGTGAACCCTCAAGATTTTTCGGTGCATCTTCTCAAACAATTAAAATTCTGGGGATTGGTGCTTCTACGGGTGGCCCCCAAGCTTTACATACAATTTTGACACAATTTCCCAGTAATTTTCCCGTTCCTATTGTTTGTGTTCAGCATATTAGCGAAGGATTTTTGCCCGGGTTAGTCAGTTGGTTAAATGGGGAATGCAATTTATCTATTAAAATCGCCATGGTCGGTGAACTTCCCCAGGCGGGCTCGGTTTATTTTGCCCCAGACGGATACCATTTAGAATTTAGCCATACGGGTCGTTTTTCCTATTCAAATGCACCCCCACTGGCGGGTCATCGTCCGGCGGTGACAGCTACTTTAAAGTCTGTTGCTGACTGTTATGGAGCCAGTGCTGCGGGGGTTTTGTTAACCGGAATGGGCCGGGATGGGGCTGATGGAATGAAGGCTATTTTCGATCAGGGTGGGTTAACGATTGCCCAAAATCATGATAGTTGTGTAGTCTTTGGAATGCCCGCAGAAGCGATCGCTTTAGGGGCTGCCCAACACATTCTATCGGTGAATGATATTGCTCCTTTTATTCTTAATCGGGTGAAGGGGTTAATCTAAGATTAATGTATTTTTGAATAAAGGACTATTAAAATGAAGTTTAAGTTAAATTTAAAACCGGAAGTTAATTGTCAGGATAGACTTTTAAACCTAAGCAAAGTTTTGGGTTTAATTGGGGGACTGTCTTTTTAATCTAGTTCTTGTTCTAAAACATTGGCGATCGCTTGTCTGGCTGTTTCGTTAAATTCTCGAATATTTACACGATTTAATAATACAATTGCTAGAATCATGCCAACAGCTTGTACGGCAAAAACCGAACCATAAGCGAGGAAAGGAACCTGAAAAATTGCCCGTCCTAAATCTAAAATTGCCCCCCCTAAAACCGTTGCTAATCCCCGCGCCATAGCCTGTGCTAAACCCCAGGCTCCAATAAAGGTTCCGGCAGTTTCAGCTAAGGTTAAATCTAACATTAAATTAATCGCTCCTGCTGTCAAAATACCCGAATTTAAACCAAACAATAATAACGCTCCTTTCAATAATCCAGCATTAGCATAAAAACCTGCCATTATAAAAAATAATAAACAAATTGCGACTCCAATACACCCGATTTTAACAGTATTTTTTTTACCGATCCGGGGAATAATTAAAAATCCGGTTGTAGCAATTCCGATTAAAGTTCCGATGCCAAAAAACGCATTTAATTTGGTGGTTTCAGAGACACACATTCCAAACACTTCACCGCCATAGGGTTCTAATACAGCATCCTGCATAAATAAACTAATAGTCATCACCAATAAAAAGCTAAAAAATAATCCTGTTTGTCGGCTGGCGGTGAGAACTTTAAGGGCGCGACTAAAGGTAATTTGATCTTCCCGTTCAACCATTTTTGAGCGCAATTTGTAGCGAGAAAATTTGCGTTCAATACCAATTATTGCTAGAAAAGATAAACCGATCACTATTAATGGGATAACAATAAATAACAGATTAACAGAGGTTTGTAATTGGGGTAAATTTGTAGTTGTTGATGTGGCGATGGGATTATCAACTAAAAGATCTGCACCACAGAGTTCGGGACGATGGAGAATTTTAGAACTAATAATCGCCCCAATCACAATTCCTACCATCAACATTGACCAAACAATACTGACTAATTTAGAGCGATTATTTTCATCGGAAATATCAAATAATAAGGCCGTAAATGGGGTGGAACTTGCACTTAAAGCTAAACCATATCCAGCAAAAATTAATGCTAATAAACCCGCCCACAAATAGGCAATTCCATTGAATCCATTGCTTTGAATACTAGCACCTAATGACCAAACTATTTGTAGGGCTACAAATGCCATACTGGTAAATAAAATTAACCCAATCCAAACATAGCTACTGCGATGATATCCCCATAACGGTTTAGCATCGGACATCTGACCAAACCATACCCTAGCCGGGGAAACAAATTGGTGCATAGCGATCGCTCCCGCCGCTACCAATGCTGGAACTTTTAACTCATCAATCATAATCCGATTAATCACCCCCAGGGTCAACAAAGACATAATCCCTAACCCCATTTGAAACAGACCTAACCGAAACATGGTTAATATGTTAATCGAGGGTAAGGGTTGCCCATTCGGGGGATCGGTCGATGGCAATTTATCCGAGGAATCACTATTTTTCATGGAATGTGAGTTGGTACAACAAAAGGGGAAAACTAATCTTTGACAATTCCGATTAAAGTTTAGACAAAACTCTAATCTAAGATTATAATAGAATTTGCTCAAAAAAAACGGGTTGTATTTACTCCATAAAAGTTACTAAAAATATCATTAAAAAATGACTCATAAAACAGAAAAAGCACTGTTCCTTATCGGTGGATTAAGCAATGATGATCTACACTGGGTTGTCCATAAAGCAAAGGTAGAAACAATCCCCCCCGGAGAAAGGCTAATTTATGAAAGCCGCCCGATTAATGCGTTATATTTTGTATTAAGTGGATTATTAAGTGTGGTGATCGGTACAAATGAAGATCGAGAATTAGCCCAAATTACGAAGGGGGAAGTGGTGGGAGAAATTTCTTTTATTGATAGTCGGCCTCCTTTGGCAACGGTTAAAGCCATAGAAACGACTCAGGTTTTAGCAATTTCTCGATTTGAACTTAATAGTAAAATACACAGTGATGCTAAATTTGCTGCCCGATTTTATCAAGGTTTATCCCTGTGTTTAGCTAGTCGGATGCGAGGAACAATTCGGCGTTTAGGTTACGAAGATCTGATGGAATATGAACCAGAACCCGATGAATTAAGTTCACAAACACAGGAATTTCTAGCCTTGGCTCAAGCGAAGTTTAACTGGTTAGTTCAAAGTTTGAAATAAAGGGAATAGAAATTACTAATTTAATTTGATACAGAGGCGATTAGTGATTCTCTGTCACCATAATCCACTTCCAAAGCGGATGACTGGGCCCCTGTTTCAATATTTTAAAAATCTGCTGTTCTAAACGTTTTTGATAGGCGGGAGAAACCCCGAATAAAATGTTACGACTATGCCAAACTAATGTGGCTGTTGTTGTACCGAGACACAACCCTAAACCAAGGGCTGCAAAACGGTTATAAGCTAAACCATAGCGAACCGCAGACCAAGTAAAATAGTTTTGCAAAAGGGAAATTTCTTCCCGCAATCCCCACAAACTCAAGGGTGCAACTATTACCCACAAAAGTCCAATTACCAGCCATCGGCTGTAAACGGTAATTTGGTGCATTTTTTGGACTTGACGCTTAAAATTTGCATGATCCGGTGACGGGTTTAATTCCATTACTATCTCCCTTTTTTTAACTAAAAATAACTGTGTTTTTTAATTAGGACAATTTTAAATTTGGCTATTTTTAGGTATTAAATTGTTGAGCATAAAATTGAGCATAGCGATCGCCTTTTTCTAAGAGTTCTTGATGGGTTCCTGATTCCATAATTTTACCCTGTTCTAAGACGAGAATGCGAGTTGCCCGTCTGACTGTGGCTAAACGGTGGGCAATAATAAACACCGTTCGATCCTGCATTAATCGTTCTAAGGCTTCTTGAACCAGGGCTTCTGACTCGGAATCTAAGGCGGATGTGGCTTCATCTAAGATTAAGATTCTAGGGTCTAATAATACGGCCCTGGCGATCGCAATTCTTTGTCGTTGTCCCCCCGATAAATTAACGCCACGTTCGCCAACTAGGGTTTGATATCCATTAGGAAACTCCATAATAAAGGCATGGGCATTAGCAATTTTAGCCGCAATTTCTACATCTTTTAATTCATAATAGGATTGACCAAAGGCAATATTTTGAGCAATAGTTCCTGAGAATAAAGTAATATCTTGGGGGACAATTCCAATTTGTCGCCGTAGGCTTTTTAAGGTGACATCCTGAATATCAATATCATCAATTTTAATTGTTCCTGATTGACGATCATAAAATCGGGGTAACAGGGTAACTAAGGTGGTTTTTCCCGCTCCTGACGGCCCCACTAAGGCCACCATTTCCCCCGGTTTAACTAATAGGTTCAAATTTTCTAAAACGGGTTTATTATCTTCTTGACTTTGGGAAAAATCGGTTTTAGGATAGGTAAAACTAACGTTAGCATATTCAACTTTTCCGGTGACATGGGGTAGAATAAAAGCATGGGGTTTTTCCACAACCGTCGGTTGTACATCTAACAGTTCAAAAATGCGATCGCACGAAGCCTGACCCTGTTTAAAATCACTATAATTACCGGTAGTTAATGATATGGGATCGATTAATAATGCCACCGCCGCCACATAACTAATAAATCCGCCCCCAGTTAAATTCCCTTGGGAAATTTGCCATCCCCCCAAAAAGAATAATAAAATTACACTCATAGCTTCTAAAAAGCCAACAACCACAAATTGTAAAGCCTTAATTTGTTCAGCTAAATATTTAGCTTTGCGGTTTTGTTCGGCTTCTAAACTAAAGCGATTAATTTCATACTCCTCGGCGGCAAATGCCTGGACTAAGCGAATACCACTAAAGACTTCTGTTAATAAAGAGGCTAAATTAGAAACTCGGTTTTGACTATGGCGAGTAAAAGTTAATAATTTTTCTCCAAACCAACCAATTAATACCGCCATAAATGGGGCTATAATTAAAGTAGCTAAGGTTAATTGCCAGTTAAGATAAATCATATATCCTAAAACCACAATTAATTGCAAAATACAGGGAATAAATTGATGAAAAAATTTATTAATTACTTCCCCAATTCGGTCAATATCTTCCGTGAGACGATAGGCGAGATCTCCAGTTTTGGCAGTTTCAAAATACCCAATATTCAGTTGTTGTAAATGACGATATACCTGTTTTCTTAATTCTAAAACAATCGTTAAAGCAGCTTTTGCCATCAAGGTATCTTGACCGTATTGTACCGTTCCTCGGACAAGGAAAACAACCGCCGCCACCCCCGCTAATTGAGCAATAGCGTTCACATCTCCCCGACCAATATAACCCGCCATTTGTCCAGCTAACCAGGCTAATAACGGCCAAAATACGGTAAATGCAACCGTACAAACCAAGGCTTTAGTAATAGTTTGTCCTTGGGTACGAATATAGGGAATTAATTTTTTGTAACTAGAGGGTTGTTTTTGTTTCAAGTTGCGATCGCCAAAATACTTTTTTTAACTTATCATATTTTGGTATTAAGGTTACGGTTTTTAGGATTGTTATATTGATAATAAATTGCCCAAATTGCCATCGCCCTTAAATAGTGACTAGCGCGGAAAGTTCCGGCGGCGGTAATTGCTTCGGGTGTGCGAAATTGTAAGCCATTATCATAAATTTGTTTAACCACAACTTCGGTTAATTCTAATGCTTCAGCTTTCATTCCCATTTGCAAGAAAAAGGCGGCTAAACCAAAATTAACTCCTGTCCAAACTTCTAAGGGGTGAGTATCTTTCGGGTTAACTGCTTCTCCATTAGGTCTGACACCATTGGCGGCTCCAAATTGTCCATTATGAAACTTTTTAAAACAGGAATCATAAACGGTTTTTAAAGCCGAAATAGTACAATTATGAGGAACAATATCCGGCAATCCCAATAGTTTAGCATAGAATTGACCAGATAATTGATCCGTCATCACTACATCGGAACCGCTACCACTATCTAAACGATAATATTGACCATTCCAAAGAGTTTTTTGATAGAGAGGTTTAGCTGTTTCTAGCCATGTTTGATACAGGGGAATTACCGTATTAGGATGGGGTGTAACGGTTTCTTTTTCTAACAGTGTTCCCATGGCAATCATCGCTTCTAACGCGGCTAACCATAAGCCTCCACAATAGGCACTAATTCCCTGTAATTTCCAATCATCAAAAGTTTGATCCGGCGCGCCACTATTCTCAGGAATAGAATCTTGATCAAGATCAAAAGTTTTCAGATAATTGATGGTTTCAACCATCGCTGACCAACAATCTTTTAAAAACTCATAATCCGTTGCACCTGTCAATAGAAAATCTCGGTAAACTTGCAGGACAAAATCACAGGGTAAATCCTTCCATAAATTACAATCTTGATAACTGGTATAGTTAGTTTTCTCCCAGGGATGTTCATTCGGTGCGCCTAAATCATGGGGGGTTGCACCCACGGCTTTTCTAATAGCTGAAGCCTGATTATAACCAATTATTCGGGGAGTATTATCTCCTTGAGAAATAGCGCGAGAATAGGCAATTAATATGGATTTTTCTAACTCTGGCCATAAAATTAATAGAGAAAATGATCCATATAACCGCACATCTAAACTTTCATACCAGCGATAATCTAAACATTCTAAAACCCCAAATTGACCGATAGGATCACGTTCATCCGCAGCACTCCAAATTGCTCCCCCATCGGTGAGTAAATATAACTCATTAAACAGTGCCATTTTAAACCAACTCGGTAAATCTTGACGCTGTAAAATTGGGTTTTGCCATGCTTGAATATGTTCTCGCCAGGTGTCAGAATGTTTCATTGCAGTGCGAATCATTGACCAAGCATTATGACCATTACGACCAAAAAAGTCAGTATAACGACGATAATAATTAATTCCCGATGCGAATTCAGTAATTGGTAAATCCCAAGCTAAATAAAAGGGAATCTTTCTGGTTTTCCCTGGTCTAATCGTAAATTTAACCGCCAAAGCCACCGCAATTCGTTCGTCTTCTTTAGCAGGATGTTCACTTTCTTGGTCTAAAAGTGTACCATCTTCTGAGAAACATTGCCAAATATCTTCCCCATTTCCTGTTGGGTTCCAACGGGTTTGATAATATACTTCAACCGCCGGATTTGTAATAGTTGCGATCGCAATTTGTCCATCTCCTTCCTGTACATCTTCATTGACAGTTGGGCGGGTCATTAAACAGCCAATACGATGAAAGTCTTCGACTAATCTATTAATACTTCCGGCACTTTTTCCCCAGTTGGGTTCATATTCATATACCGGACTTCCATCATCTCTAACCTTGACTTCTGGACTAGCTAAACTATTAGTAAACCAGCCAATAGTATTTTCCCAAGTTAATAATATACTTAAGGTAATCGGTTCATCCGTGGGGTTATGGGCAGTCCATTCAAAAATTGCGATCGGATAACTACTTTCTTGATAGTTTTTTGCCCAAACAGGAGATAATTGTTCACAAGTTAATTGAGCAGAAAAGACATTTTCATAAACAAACCAACTGCGAGGATATAGGGCATGATAGGTTCCATTTTCTGGTTGATTTGGATACCAATTCCATTTCGATAAACTAGCATCTTCAGGTGCTTCTGTTGATAAAGCATAAGCTTTTTTATGACCGTTTATTTCTTCATAAACGCTAAATTGACAAGCAGGAAGTGTCTGAAAAATATGTTCCCCCCCGTCCAAATGCCAAAGGTTAAAATCTCCCCTGGAGGAGCGTCCAATGCAACCCGCACCCAACCCCCCTAGGGGCATTCCGTGCCAAGGGCCATCATCTAAATTACTGGCGTAGCGGACAGTATAGGGTTTTTCCCACCCTAAACCAATCGGGCGACTCCAAGTAGACTCAGGAATATTAGAAATGGGGCTAGAATGGGTCATGCTGTTAATGGATAATTCTGTTTTAATAAAATAAAATTCCCCCTTGGGATGTTTTGAATTTTCCCACAATTGAGTTGAATAAGCAAGGGTGATTTTATTCCCGCAGTCTTTTTTTATGATAAAAAATCCATAATTCTGCTAGATAATAAAATAGAATAATCCCAATTAAACTGGCATTCAAATCAACGATACTGAAGGTACGATTGGGTAAATAAATTTGTGAGATTTCTTCAGCAATGGTTATAAGGGTAAATAAAAACGGCCCCAGGGGGATGAAAATCTTATTAATTACAATCTTTTTTCCTCCTAATGCTAAATGAGTTAAAAACGATGCAATTCCATATAAAATAAAATGTCCATAAACATCATAATGAGGGATTTTTCCTAATAAATCATAAGGTAAATTTCCCCCATTAGCTGTAATTACAATTAATAATAACAACAGAAAATAGAGAAGAAAAGCAATTTGCCAAGGTTTTTTAGATTGTTTCATGGTTTGATTGGGTGATTAGGCTTTATTCCCAAGATATAAGGGCTAACACTTAACAACAATTCCTATTTCATTACTTCCGCAAATTTCGGGATATAATCCTTAGCAATTCTCAATAGGTATAATATTTGATTGTAGGGGTTTGGTCTCCAAACCCTCTTTGCACCTGGGTTTAGAGACTAAACCCCTACAGGTTTTTGTCACTAATTATTTATAGCAATCCGCGACGCGCGAGACGGAGGTTGTGGTAAAATTGCATTATGATCTATATAGGATTGCTATAGTGATTTTCACTGTTTGGTCTACGCCGGGGTTATAATTCATGTATAACCTTTATCGGGTAAATAATCTTTAATCTGTACATTACTCATTTGAAAACTGGTAGATTACGAAATAAGTAGGTGTTAAATGAATAGCCACAAAGTAACATTAGAAATTTCGGAAACCCTTTTTGAGCAACTCTCTTTACTAGCTGATCTAAAAGAAGAATCAATAGAATATTTAGTTGTTCAAATTATTGCCGCTAAATTACCTTGCTTAATTCAAAGAGAGAGTCAATTGAATCAATTATTAGAAGCAATTAAACCTGATAGCATTCATACTGAGATTGGACTGGAAACATAATATATGAAATCTGATAATTCTCAGTTGTATATTCCCCGTCAAGGTGATATCATTTGGATTGACTTTATTCCGCAAATCGGCAGGGAACAGGCAGGTCGCCGTCCAGCTATTGTTATCTCAAAAACAACATATAATCGCCGAGTTGGACTAGCTTTAGTCTGTCCAATTACTAGCCGAGTAAAAGGTTATCCTTTTGAAATACCAATTCCAGAAGGATTGGCAGTATCAGGAGTTGTTTTAGCCGATCAAATTAAATCATTTGATTGGCAAGCAAGACAAGCAGAGTTTGCTTGTAAAATGCCTCCAGAAGTCCTAATTCAAGTAGTGGCTAAATTAATGAACCTATTACCCGAAATAGAGATTTAGTTAAATAAATTTGATAGCTATAGATCGCGGTTTAACTCTTAATACAAAATCTGCTTAATCTAGGCTGCTTTATAAAGAATCATTACTTCGCTTCTTTCCAGTTTTTTCCGGCGTGAATATCTACAACTAAAGGAACACTTAAGGGAAGCACTTGTTCCATAATAGTCTTAATTTGTGGTTGAATTTCTTGCCATTCTGTTTCGGGAATTTCAAAGACTAATTCATCATGAACTTGTAACACTAATTGAGATTGATATTGGCTTAAAAGTTGATGTACTTGTACCATTGCCATTTTAATAATATCAGCACTAGAACCCTGTATGGGGGCGTTAGCAGCGGCTCTTAATAGTTGGGCATCATTTTGACCCATTTTTTTCTTCAATTGGGTTAAATCAATTTCATTAATATCAACTCCTTTTAAGGTTTGTAGACTGTCTCCTTGGAAATCAAAATAACGTCTTCGTCCTAATATTGTTTCGACATATCCTTGAGAAATTGCTTGTTTTTTCACCCTTTCTAAATAGGCAAAAACCTGAGAATACCGTTGGTTAAATCGTTCAATAAATATCTTACCTTCTGCACTACTAACTTTAGCTTCCCGGGCGAACCTTTGCGCCCCCATTCCATAAATTACGCCAAAATTAATCGTTTTTCCTAACCGTCTTTCTTCTGGAGTTACGGTTGCTTTTTCAAACAATAACTTAGCGGTAACAGTATGGACATCTTGATTATTTTGATATGCTTCTAATAAAATCGGTTCTTGACTTAAATGAGCTAAAATTCTCAATTCAATTTGAGAATAGTCGGCTGAAACTAATAACCAGTTTGGTTCGGTAATAAATGCTTTTCTAATTTTACTCGAAAATTCGGTTTTAATCGGAATATTTTGCAAATTAGGATCAGAAGAAGATAACCGTCCCGTGGCGGTAATAGTTTGGTTAAAACTGGTATGAATGCGTTGGTTAGCATCTACTAATGTGGGTAAAGCATCGACATAAGTTGACTTGAGTTTGGCTAAGGTTCGATGTTCTAATATTATATCAATAATGGGATGATCTCCTTGTAATTTTTCTAAAACATTCACATCCGTTGAATATCCTGTTTTAATTTGTCGGGTTTTTTTTGTACTTAATTCTAAGGTTTCAAATAAGAGTTTACTGAGTTGTTTGGGAGAAGCTAAATTAAATTTTTCTCCCGCCACTTCATAAGCTTGAATTTCAGTAATTTCTAACTGTTTATCTAATTGTTCTGCTAAGGTCTGTAAATAGTCAATATCCAGATGCACACCCCCATATTCCATATCAGCTAAAACAGGTTCTAAGGGCTGTTCAACATCTGTTAGGAGTTTCATTAATTGAGGTTTATCTATGAATTGTGCTTTAATTTTATCGACTAATTGAAAGGTAACATAAACCTGCATTCCGCAATATTCAGCGACTTGAGCAATATTAATATCTGCAATAGTTTTTCCTTTTGGTACTAATTCATTATAACTCGGTGCTGTTAATTCTGAACCTAAATATTTGCGAGTTAAATCAATTAAATTATGAGTATCTTCAGGATCTAATACATAGTTTGCTAACATCGGATCAAAGACAACGCCCTTTAATTCTATCCCATGAACTCTAAAAATTAATCGATCATATTTAGCATTTTGAAAGGTTTTTGGATAGCGATCGCTTTCTAAAATGGGACGTAAAAGATCTAACGTTTGAACTTTATCTAAATTCGTTCCTTGGGTATGATTTAAAGGAATATAAGCCACATCTGTTGGTGCTGTTCCCCAACAACAACCTATTCCCACTAATTCCGCTTCTCGATGTTCTAAAGAGGTGGTTTCCGTATCCCAAGCAACGGGATAATTAGTATCAGTATGATTTTGTAAAATAGCAACTAACTGTTTTAGGTCTTCCGACGTTTGAATTAAACGCAATTTAATCTTAGATTCGGGATTATTTGCTATTTTTTGTTGTTGATAAATTTCAGTTTCTTCCTTAGTGAAAAAACTGGTATCTTCCTCTGTATTAACTGAAGTTTCTGATGTTTTTAGTTGAATATTTCCTTTAAATTGCTTTTGAATTTGATTAACTTTATCTAAAAAAGTTTGTAATTGTAAATGTTCTAAAATCCGTTGAATTTTAGCTTGATCAAACCCTTGTAATTTTAAATCTTCTAAACCAACTTCTAAGGGTACATCCTGAATAATTCGCGCTAATATTTGAGAATGATCAGCATCCGGTTTTCCTTCTTCTAATTTCTTGCGCGTTGCTCCTTTAATATCTTCAATATGGGCATAGATATTTTCTAAAGAATGATATTCTCCTAATAATTTAACCGCCGTAGTTTTCCCAATACCTTTTACCCCAGGAATATTATCGGATTTATCCCCACACAATGCCTTATAATCAATGACTTGATAGGGATAAATCTGTAATTTCTGATAAACCTGTTCGGCTAAAAATTCCGTAGGGTTGCTTCCTTTACCCGGTTCTAAATGTAAAACAGTAATATTTTTTTCCAGATTAATTAACTGAAATAAATCCTGATCTCCCGATAGAATTTTAACCCGATAATTCTCCTGACTTCCCCTATGAGATAACGTCCCTAAAATATCATCAGCTTCATAACCTGGGGCGGTAATAATGCTAAGATCAAAGGCTTGTAATAATAGTTTTAAATTCTCCACGTCCTCAATAAAATCTTGAGGGGTTTCTGTCCGATCTGCTTTATAATTTTCATCAGCCTCATGGCGAAAAGTGGGCTGTTTTAAGTCAAATGCGATCGCTAAATAATCGGGTTTATGACTCGCCATCACATCCAATAAGGACTTAAAAAATCCAAAACAAACACTGGTGGGAATACCTGTTGACGTGCGTAAACCCCCTTGGCGACTTTTGCCAAAGGCATAATAGGAGCGAAACGCCAACGAATGACCATCAACTAAAAGCAATAGGGGATATTCCAACACTGTTTTAATACCAACTGCAATACAATTCCTATTTTAAACCCTGTATATGTTAATCTGTGCCAATATTGTAATATTTCAGGGTAAAAATTTCTTCACCTTGACTTCCCTCGGTGAATCCTTCGAGTCGTCAAGAATCCATCGGAAGTTATTTTAATTGAAAGTATTGTTGCTATGGGTCAGAAAAAAATAACCATTAACCAATGCTATGCCGATAATTTAGAACGGCGAGAAATGTGTCGTAGACAATTGAATCCTCAAGCGGTTTATCCTTTATAAAAAAATATTTGAATTTCCATTCTTTAGAGTGGGAAATTGATCTTAATTTACATTTTGATCGGGGAATCATCCCAAAAATGGTAATATCAGCAATTAGCTGGTTCAATAGACACCGATGGATATAGCAGAGTTATCAGCCCCCTTAGAAACCTTTGGACGGCAAAGCCAATTTCAGCAGATCACCGAGGCCTTAGCCCGTGATCGAGATTTGTTAATTGCCGGAGTGCCGGGTAGTGGCCGCCGAACCCTGGTTAGAAGGGCAGCGACGGAAGTTGGGGCAAAAATTATTGAAGTGGACTGTATTCGGGCAACCGATGGTCAACGCTTGACGCAACTGTTATGTGAGGGCATATCCCAGGCGGTGAAAAGTCCCCAAGCCATTGAGTGTTTGCAACAGTGGACAAGTACAGAGGCGGCTCAATTTTTTTCCTGGCAGGGAAATATGGCCAAAAGTTTGCGGTTAATTGCCAAACCGGAAGATGTGTGGCAAGCCTATCAATTATTAATTCATTTTCCCCAACAGTTAGCAGAATTTGTTGAGCGACAAGTGGTATTAATTTTGCAAGGGTTTCCCCATATTCGCTCTTGGGATCGACAGGGAAATTGGGAAAAATTATTGCGCCAAGAAATTCAACAGCAAAATTCTGTGAGTTATGTTTTAGTTGCTACTTTAGCTGAAACAAGTAATCAAGAGGAGTTTCACCAAAATTTAGATATTGTGCAGTTAACGCCCTTATCAAATGATGTGGTTGCAGCTTGGGCTCATGGGGTTTTACATCGAGAAAATTTGACTTTTGATCCGCGATCGCAATCTTTAAAATACTTCTTAGAAGCGGTGCAAGGACATATTGGAGATGCTTCGGCTTTAGTGCGTCGCTTGTGTAAAGTTAAAAGCACAAATGGTCTAATTGGAAATCGGGAAATTGAAGAAACCTTACAGGAATTATTAGCAGATTTTTCAACGGTATTTGAGTCTTTGTTAGTATTACTTCCATCTTCTCAAGCCCAATTATTAGAGTCTTTAGCCTTAGATCCCACGGACAAACCCCAAAGTCGAGAATATATTACTAAACATCATTTATCCCGAGGTGGCAGTTTACAAGGGGCGATTATTGGTTTACAACATAAAGGCTTAATTTATGGTTCAGAATTAGGCTATCAATTAGCTTTACCTTTATTTGGTTTATGGATCAAACAACGGTTAAGTTAAATTAAAATTCAGGATCAAATTTAATGGATAGTGATATTTTTATGAGAAAAGTAGGTTTATTTTTATTATTGTTTTTATTAACGGGTTGTGAAATTCTCTCGGAACATTGGCGACAACTTTCGACGACGATGAATATTGTTAACTCTAGTTCATCGGATAAAATTCAACAATGTTCTGAACAACCTTCAGGAAATATAGCTCCGCCTAATATTAAGTTAATCAATTTAACTGCTATTAATACCAAAGAATCTGGCCAAATTCGCCAAGGAAGTTATTTAGCTTATCAATTTTCTGCTAAAGCGGGTCAACAGTTAAATTATCGGACGGAAGATAACTTATGTATTTGGGTTTATGCACCCGATAGACAACTAATTAAAACTAAATATTTACCCCAAACAGGTCAATATACAATCGTTTTAACAGCTTTAAAAGGGGCGACAACTTTTGATCTAAAAATGAGTTTAGGGTCTCATGGTGCGACAGGAACACAACCCTTACAACCCCTACCTCCTTTTGCTAATTCTCCCACCACTTCCCCAACTCCGACCCCAACTTCGACCCCAACTCCGTCTATTTCTCCTCAAGCAAATAACGCTACCGAAAGGGTTAAATTTGACCCAGGAGCGACGGGAACAACGGTTACAGGTATGATTAAACCCACGGAAAAACGACAATATAAATTAGAATGTGCCGCCGGACAAAAGATGTCCGTTGATGTAAAGGAAGGAACAGTTGATATTAATATTTTAGATCCTAATGGTAAAAATATTGGTACTATTAAAAATAGCAAAACTTGGCAAGGAGAATTACCCATTAGTGGAGATTATTCTATAGAAGTTTCTGGCTCAAAAGAAGCCAACTTTAAACTTAATATTGATGTTCCTGCATTGTAACTCTATTCCTGGGATTATGATGTTAGAATGTGATATTATACAGGTCTTTGATGCCTTGAGTTTCTATTTAGATAATCAAGAGGAAATTAATCATTATATTGAACAAAATCGCATTCCTGAAGAATTATTAAAACCCCAGCGAGCGAGGACGCTCGCACTACAAATATTTCAGGATTTAAAAATATAACAATGAGTAGAGATGGTGTTTAAAACTTCTTTGTTTATTTGTGTATTTGTGGTTAAATTATAACTATATTAACTCAACCCAAATAAATGAAAAACTTTATTGATTTATTCTCCGGCGCTGGCGGAATGTCCTGTGGGTTAGAAATGGCAGGATTTAACTGTTTATTAGGAATAGATTTTGATAAATATTCCTTAGAAACCTTTCAAGCTAATCATCCCCATTCTCAAACAATTTTAGGAGATTTACGCGAAATTACAACCGAATCAATTCAAGATATTATTGGGAATCAAATAATAGATTTAATTTGTGGTGGCCCTCCTTGTCAGGGATTTTCAACTATTGGGACAAATAATCAAAAAGATCATCGAAATTTTCTATTTTTTGAGTTTTTGCGAATGGTAGAAACCTTTAAACCTAACTTTATTATTCTGGAAAACGTTACCGGGTTATTAGCAAAAAAGAATGAAAGTACATTAACATTAATTATTAATAGTTTTAACCAATTGGGTTATACTGTGGATGTTAAGGTATTATCCGCCCATCATTATGGTGTTCCCCAAGCCAGACGACGAACTATTTTATTAGGAAATCGTTTTGGAGTTGGTAACATTTATCCAGAAAAACGATTTAAAGACTCGGAAAAAGATCCTGATATTTTACCCTTACCCCGCACGGTGGAATGGGCGTTTAATACTTTATTAGAGTTTGAAGGTCAAAGTTTTAACCATGATTTGAAAACGGCTCAAATTAAAAACGAATTAGAAAGAGAAAGAATCCATTATATCCCTGAAGGGAAAGGAATTCGTTATGAACGAGATCAGTTAGCCTATCTCCCGCCTGCGTTATGGTATGATATAGATTGGAAAAATATTAGAGAAGAACGATTTCGAGAAACAAAATTAAAGCGTTTAGATAGTAATTACCATTCCGGTACAATTAATACAAATAAAACCACCTATTATCATCCCACAGAAGATCGTTATTTGACTCCGCGAGAAGCCGCCGCTATCCAATCTTTTCCACCGGATTATATTTTTTATGGAACATCCTCTCAACAATGGCGACAAATTGGTAATGCAGTCCCCCCATTATTAGCTGCATCAGTAGGAGAAGCTATTTTAAAGTTAGATAAACTCAAAGATCAGTTAGATAAGGGTTATTCAATCTCAGATCTTCATGCAGTTCGTTCTAAAGCTTTTACTTACAGGTAAACCTATCTTCTCTAATCTTTTTAGATAATTAATTGATTGATTATCTAAAAAGATTATTTAAGGCTTTATAAGTGGAAATGCTCGATTTTCTTTTTGTTCAATATCATAAATTGATTTTTGAGGTTTACCGACAGGTTTTAAGGTTGCATAAAATCCGTATTGATGGACAGGAGAACTATGGACTGTTTTAGCTCTTAACCTTAATTTCATATTACAGTTAAATTGAGGAGTTCCCAAATTAAGGATATCTTCTTGTAAATGATAAAAGCCATAACCTCCTATTTGGATATAAAAACAATTCTTTTCAGCATAATATGAATGCAATGCTCTAATTTCTATATCTACATAATCTTCAAAAATTTTTTGATCAGATGAACGATGGTCTTTGTCTAAATCTGCCTTGTTAATAGTATATCGGTAAGGAATTATATTTTTACGATTGACATATTCTATAACACCAATACTTGTATAAAAATTAGTTGTCTCATCCTGAACGTTCCAAAACCATATTCCTTCTTTCCATCCCAACGTTTTTTGTCCATAATCAGCTTTTAAATCAAGTTTAACTTCTAAATTATATTCTTGAGATAGATGAATAAACTTTAGGTCAGCACCTCCTCCTGCACCCGCTCGATTTGAATTAGGAGACAGGAGATTTCGGCTTTGCAGAATCTCAAAAATTTTTTGCTCGTAAATATCGCCCTTATTATATCCAGAAGTCATTAGAGTCCAAGAAAAGCTGACACTGCTTTTCAGAATATAATAATTTTGTTTAAAATAGAAAAACATCTAATAGGTTAAACATCTAAACCTATTAGATGTTATCGTTTTTTTTAATTTAATTACCTTAATATAAAAATTATTTTATAATCTTAATTGCTTTTTTAAATCTTCAATATTCTTAGCTTGTTCCCAATCAATATCAGCACTCATTAGTAAATCAATAGCTATACCTAACAAATGCTGTGGATAAACTCGTTCACACGGGGGTATAGGATCTATGTTATTATCTCTAATTATTCTAGCTTTTTGGGCTAACCAATCTCTCTGGGATTCAGTAATTTTTACATTAACTGAAACTTTTTTGTTCATATCAATCATAATCTTATTTAATACAAGAATTGAACTATTTACATTATTCTAAGGAAACAGTAACGACACCATAGCACTAAATCCAGGTAATAAAGGTGATGTGATTTCATCCATTTCTAATAGGGTGGCGACCTTAACTAATTGTGCTTGTTCTCGGCGATAAATTTCAACTTGTTTGGTAGAATAATTAACAATCCAATATTCCTGAACTCCGGTAATGGAATAGAGTTTTAATTTAGCTTGTTTGTCGCGGCGTTCGTTTTGTTTTCCAGGGGATAAAACCTCAATTACTAATTCCGGTGCTCCGGTTAAATGTCCCGCTTCATCTTCAATTTGTTCGAGTCTTTCATGAGTCACCCAAACCACATCGGGAATAACACTATCAATATCAGAAAAGATTAAACCCGGAGCAAAAATTGTTACGCCTAAATTATTCGACTCTGACCAAATATCAAGTTGAGTAGAAATTTTACCACAAGTTTGTTGATGACGACGATGGGGAGAGCGAGTGATAAAGAGTTCTCCATTAAGAATTTCATAACGTATCCATTCGTTTTCCGGTAATCCCTCGACATCCTGAATTGTCCAGATTACTTGTTCTAGGGTTTGATTCATCATGACCCCCGTTTTGGGTTTAATCTTTTTAATTATAGCAAAAAATGGGATATTTTCAATACATTATAAATTCAGGACTTCCTAATTTTGCCAATTATCTAAATAGACTAACATGGCGGGATGTTTGGCAGTTTCCCCTAATAATTGTCTAAAGTTTCCTAAAGCATGGGGTCGGATAGCGTGTTGTTCATAGGAACTAAAAAACTGTCGAGTCCCATCTGTTGCACCTGTTGAATTTGTCCTGGGGTGACACCAAAACTTAAACGATTAATTAGATGAAAAATTTTAGGTTCGGTCATAAATCAGTTATCAGTCATCAGTTAACAGTTATCAGTGTAAGAGTTAATACTTGATTTCTTCCCCATTACCCATTACCCACTCCCTATTCTCCCTCAATTACAAATTCTAACAATTGCCCCTGAGAACTGCCAAATTTTAACTGCATTCCCGATATTAACGGAATTTCTTGATGGTGGATGCGTTGCCATTCTTGAGTATGAAAAACCAAAGTTCCATAGCGAGAAAAATCCCTTAAAAAATAATTAGGTTGGGTTTTGCCATCGGAACTATGACGACAAAAAATTTCGGCGTGTTTAGAAGAAACCCACTGTTCAGAAATAATCACATCATTCCCTTTTCCGCGACCCACCCGCATTAATCCGGTATCAATCGGCAAAACCTGGGCCGGGGTATTACTCCCAGGGTTATAGAGTCGTAACCACGCCCTAAGAACATCCCCAAACCCCGTCACCGAACTACTGGGCATTTCCGTCCTAATCCGTTCTAAGGGCTGGACTAACACCCCGTCAAATTCCGGGTGCATATATAATATCGGTAACGTCCAAGCGGGTTGATTAAACTTATATAGGGCTAATAACTGCTGACGGGCGATGGCCACCGCCTGATCCACGGGAAGACGTTCCCCTAAAGCTCTAGCAAAGGCCTGAATAAAGGTTAACGCCTCGCCGTCGGTAATGGAGTCCCGCATACCCAACACCGCCGGAACCCCATGATGGATAAATACCTTAGCTAAACTACTGCTAGGAATTGCTTGAAACAGTGAATTAGATGGGGTTGACACCGTTTCTACAGCCGGGTGAGCACTCCAACAGGCGTTAAACACCGCTAGAATAATCCCACATCGGACTAAGACCTGGGCCAGTTCCGTCCCATTAACGGTCGTATCGGGACGCAGAAATAATAACCCACCATCGGGGGCTGGTACTCCATGTCCCCCATAAAATAAAACGTTATAACGGTCGGTTTCTAATTCTGCAATCAGTTCTTCAACAGTGGGTTCAATCAGGGTTTTAACGCCACAGTAAACCCCGCTCTCGACTCGATTTCCCTGGGTATCCATGCCACATTGTTCAAAGGCTTTACCCAGGGCGATCGCTTCTTTTTCTAAGGCCAATTTCGATAATTCCGAATTATGGGATAACCCAGGGGTTTGACTTTCCCCCAAAACCAACAAAATATTCAACCCTTGGGCCACCAAACGCTGAGGCAGGGGGTTAACATCAAAGGTGGTACGACTAAACCACAGATTTTGACTAAGGGAAATCGCCGGTTGACCGCCTTGGGGTTGCATCGTTTCCCAAGGAATAGGGATTAAATCAGGATCTCTCAGGTCTAAGCGAATGCGTAGGGGTTGATCCTGGCCAATGGCAATCCCTTGACTGCGGTGTAAACTAGCTTGAATTGATCCCTGAAATAACCACTGCCAGAGATTAATCCCAAATTGCTGCATTAAACGGGTGGTATAACTAAGTTGTCGCCCCGAATTGGCAGCAGCAGTTAAGGACAAATTGCCAGGAGGAGGAGAACACAAACCATTAGGAATACTATGGGGCGAAAATAGTTCTAACCACGCTTGCCAAGTTTGGGAAAGGGGTTCGGGCCAGCTACTATCATGGTGAACATATCCATTCCAATCGGGAGATTGTACCACCCAAATTGCAAAATGATGGGCAACGGAGGTATTCATCCGAGCGATCGCAATACTTAAGCAAGGAGTTTCTGAAGGGGACATTCAACTGAACACACAGTTTTATTGGGATTTTCTGCTAGTTTATCGCGTTTTTAGCACCAGCGATCAGTTCTTGATCACAATTAATGATAATCTGGGTTAAACATTGCCTAGAAAACAACATTTGAATACAGCAACTAATAATCGAGAAAACTTGCAAGGAGTTAAAAGCGTGCATCTTGATATTTTATCTGGTCAAAGCTACCCCTTGGGAGCCACAGTTTATGCTAATGGGGTGAATTTTTGTATTTTTTCTAAAAATTGTACCGCTATAGAATTACTTTTATTTGATACCCCCGATGCCCATGAACCGACCAGGGTGATTCGTTTTGATCCTAAACATAATAAAACCTTTTATTATTGGCATATTTTTGTGCCTGGAATTCAAACCGGACAAATTTATGGCTATCGAGTTTATGGCTTATATGAACCGGAATTAGGCTATCGTTTTGATCCTCAGAAAGTATTATTAGATCCCTATGCAAAAGCCATTGTTAATACTGAAAATTATAGTCGGGCTGCCGCTTCTATTCCAGGGGATAATTGTAGCCAAGCATTAAAAGGAGTGGTGATTGATAAGCGAGGTTATGACTGGGAAGGAGATAAACCTTTAGAATTACCCTACGCCCAAACAATTATTTATGAACTGCACGTTGGCGGTTTTACGCGCAATCCTAATTCGGGAGTTGCTACTGAAAAACGGGGAACCTACGCGGGATTAATTGAGAAAATTCCCTATTTGAAAGATTTAGGAATTACGGCTGTTGAATTACTCCCGATTCATCAATTTGATGAACAGGATGCAGTTCCCCCTCGCAGTAATTATTGGGGATATAGTACCATCTCATTTTTTGCTCCCCATCGGGAATATAGTTCTAATCAAGATGCTTCTGGCCCGATTAATGAGTTTCGAGATATGGTCAAGGCTTTTCATAAAGCTGGAATTGAAGTGATTTTAGATGTGGTTTATAACCATACCGCCGAAGGGAATGAAGAAGGCCCGACCTTATCTTTTCGGGGACTTGATAACAGTATGTATTATATTTTAGAAAAAGATAATCCGGCGTATTATAGTAATTATAGTGGCTGCGGAAATACCATTAAAGCCAATCATGAAATCTCAGGACAGTTAATTATTGATAGTCTGAGATATTGGGTTTCAGAAATGCACGTCGATGGATTTCGCTTTGATTTGGCTTCAATTTTATCCAGGGATAAAGAAGGAAATCCGATTGAAGATGCCCCGATTTTATGGATTATTAAATCTGACCCCGTATTAGCCGGGGCAAAATTAATTGTTGAAGCTTGGGATGCTGGCGGATTATATCAAGTGGGTTCTTTAGCGGGCGATCGTTTTGCGGAATGGAACGGACAATTTAGGGATGATGTCCGTCGTTTTGTCAAGGGAGATGAAGGACAAATTGAAAAATTAGCCTATCGAATTATGGGGAGTCCTGATATTTATCCCCATCCTGATCGAGAAGTGCATTGTAGTATTAATTTTGTTACCTGTCATGATGGTTTTACCCTGCATGATTTAGTTTGTTATAATGAAAAACATAACGATGCTAATGGAGAGGAAAACCGAGACGGTTCTGAATATAATTTTAGTTGGAATTGTGGCATTGAAGGGCCGACGGATGACCTCTATATTCAAGCCTTACGCCTGCAACAAATTAAAAATCTGTGGGTGATTTTATTATTGTCTCAAGGGACTCCGATGATGTTAATGGGGGATGAGGTTTGTCGGACACAATTTGGAAATAATAACGCCTACTGTCAGGATAATCCGTTAGGGTGGTTTGACTGGAGTGATGTCGGGAAACATCCTGATGTCTTGCGGTTTGTGAAAAGTTTAATCCGCTTTAAAAAAGAACTCCATCTCTTTCAATTAGATGATATTTTAGAAATGAATATAGAGGGTGATTTGCCCTATGTGATTTGGCATGGAGTCAAAATAGGAAAACCTGACTTAGATGACAGTTCTCGCACTATTTCTTTTAGTTTATATCATCCCCAAAAAGGCGAACATCTCCACATTATGTTAAATTCCTATTGGGAACCCTTAAACTTTCAATTACCTCCCCTCTCTAAAGGAGAACGTTGGCATCGTTTAGTAGATACGGCCTTAGCGGTTCCTAATGATATTAGTCGCTTGAATGTTGCCCGACCAATTATAGGAAAATATTATCATCTCAGCCCCCGTTCTGCTGTGGTTTTAGTTGCTATGGTAGGGAACATGGAACAGGGGATGTAACCTGAGATCTAGGAGTAATTCATGAATTACTTAATTTTTTAGTAGCTTTATTAGAATTCTATGACGATCATTAGAGAATTGCCCAAAATTTTCTCACTTGTTGAACAGACAAATGATGAGTTAGTCTTTTGTTGCGATGCGGCGTATTGAAGCCCAACAACGAACTTTTTATATCAAGATTATAAGTTGTAATTTTCATGGGTTTTGATTAAAGCGATCGCCTCCAATTAAAAAACCGTTCTAAAAGCGTTTGTTGCCAAGTATTAGCTGCATATTTTTGTTTTTGTAACAATAAAGCTGCCTTACTATTAACTTCAGATAAAGTCGGATAAATATGAATCCCAGTTAAAGCAGAAACCTTCAAACCATGAGACATCGCTAAAACAATTTCATGAATTAACTCTCCGGCGGATACACCCACTAAATGAGCCCCTAAAATTTCACCATTACTCCGAGTAATAATTTTAGCAAATCCTAGGGTTTTTGCTTCAGCAATGGCGCGATCAACTCCCGCAAAATGTTGTTTTAAAAAACAAATATCCTCCCCATACTTTTCCTTTGCTTGTGCTTCTGTTAACCCAACTCTGGCTAATTCAGGATCGGTAAAAGTCGCCCAAGGAATCACCCGATAGTTAACTTTACTAATCGGAAAAAATAGGGCATTGGTTAACACCACAACGGCTTCATAACCCGCAACATGAGTAAATTGATACCCCCCAATCACATCCCCACAAGCGTAAATATACGGATTAGTGGTTTGGAGTTTATGATTAACTTTAATTCCCGATTGATTAATAGTAACACCTGCTGCTTCCAAATTCAAGGATTCAATATTGGGAACTCGTCCCACGGAAACTAAAATTTCATCGGCTAAAATAATATTATTCCCCGCAATAATTTTCTTTTTGCCATTTTCTATTTCAACTCTTTCCGCTTTGGTATTGTTTAAAATCACAATATTTTCCGATAATAATTGATCTTGAACCACCTTTGCAGCTTCCGGATCTTCTTTCGGTAAAATCTGATTTCGACTCGATAAAATTGTCACCTTTGACCCTAACCGCGAAAAGGCTTGTCCCAGTTCACAACCTATTGGCCCCCCTCCAAAAATTGCTAAGGATTCAGGACAATTTTGTATAGAAAATATCTGTTCATTAGTAAGAAAACCCGCTTGATTTAACCCTGGAATATTAGGAATAGCCGCCCGGGAACCCGTGGAAATTACAAAAGCTCTAGCAGTTAGTTTACGCCCGTTAATACTAAAGGTTTTGTTATCTAAAAATTGACCATCTCCAAAAATAACCTCAACTCCTAAAGATTCAAACCGTTCGGGAGAATCATGGGGTTGAATAGTAGAAATAACCTGTTGAACATGACTTGCGACTTTGGCAAAATTAATGTTATAATTATCAGTATAAATCCCAAATTTAGCCGCGTTTTTAACTTCATAAGCCACCCTGGAAGCATGAATTAAAGACTTACTGGGAACACAACCAAACCATAAACAATCCCCCCCTAAGCGATCGCGTTCTATTAAGGCAACTTTTGCCTTTAATTGGGCAGCGGCACTAGCAACAACTAACCCCCCAGAACCACCTCCAATCACCACCAAATCATATTCAACAGCCATGATTTTACCTTTAAATTGTAGAAGCCGGATTTCTTCAGCTATCCTTCTATTATGCAGCAAAGGTTAAGGCAGAAACCCAATTTCTCGGAATACTAAACAGTTAATACCTGTTCTGCGGTTAAGGATAATTCCGAAAAAGTGGGTGATATAATCCGATCATTCCCTCTAAATTCGTTATGATCGCAACAATTAACCCTATCCTAACGGCGGTTACAATCGTTAATTGTAGCTTGTGTTAGTACAGCGATCGCATCATCTAGGATATCTTGAATCATTGGATTATTAATCAACAGCCTTGAATTAAAATTCAGGCTCAAAGCTAAAACCTATTAAAATAGGTTGAAAGCTGAGTGAATTTAAAACTTTAGTTAGTTAAAATTGACTAAAGTTTTTAGTATTTAGGAGTAAGGATAGATGCCAGCTAATTTTATTTGAAGAAACGATTTTCACACTCTCTAACAAAGAAATATTCTTAATAACAACAAAAATTTTGTAAACTTAAATGTTATTAATCACCAAAATCCTATAACTGGTTTCTAGTAAATATATTTTTCCCCTTGCCTTTAGTTCCCAATTAATGTTATAGGATGACAGGAGGTTTTAATCTGGTTAAGAATCTAATGCAAATGGACAAAAAACTTGCTGTTTCTCTTTTGAGTCTTCTTTTCACCGTTAGTTTTCCCCTCTCGGTTTGGGCGGAAACCGTGTTAGAAAAAGTCAGCCAGACAGGGGTATTGACGGCCGGGGTGAGGACGGATGCGGTTCCCTTTGGTTATACAGACAAAAATGACACCTTACAAGGGTATTCCGTTGATTTAATTAAACTTATTCAACAGCGCCTAGAAAAACAACTGAATAAACCGATTAAATTAGAATTAAAAACCGTTAACTTGAAAAATAGATTTGAGCAGGTAGAAACAGGTAAATTAGATATTGTCTGTGAAGCAACCAGTATTACTCCAGAACGAGAACAAAAGGTAGATTTTTCTACTCCCTATTTTACCAGTGGTATTCAACTTTTAGCAAGAGAAGCGGATGCAGAACGTTTAAACCCGACTCTTACTTCCGAAACCGAATTAAAAACAGTCAGGGAAAGTAATATTACAGTGGGATTCCTATTGGGAACAACGACAGATGATCAATTCCGTCCCATTTATCCTGAAGCGAAATGGCAAGTTATTGGAAGTCGTGCGGATGGAATTCGTCGCTTAAAAGCGGAAGAAATTGATTTGGTCGCTAGTGATGGGATTCTATTATTAGGCGAATTGTGGCGACAAGGACTAGACTTTAAAGCCTTTGCTTTAGTCCCCTCACAACCCCTAACCTTTGAAAATTATGGTTGTATTTTACCTAAAAATAGTTCTCAATGGGGAACTTTAGTTAATCAAACTATTACCAGCGAAGAAAATACCCAACTCTGGAATAAATGGTTTGATCCCAAAACCGGGCGTTTTCCTTATCAACGGTTTCAAACTAGCACAAAATCTTAAAAAAATAGAACCACAGGCTGTTAATTCCTGTGGTTTTAGTTCTGGGTTTAAGAGTAATTTATGATATTTAATCAACAACATGAATTAGCCCCCGTCTTAAGCGTTCAAAAACTTGATCAATATAGGAATGTTCCTCTACACTTAATGAGTCTTTGGAAAGTAGCAATGACATCAATAATCTTTGGTCATTGCGGGTGATTTTTCGAGAGCAAAAAATTTGATTGACTAATCTTTCAACACTAACAGAGGGTTCAGTTATTAACATGGGAAGCACCTAAAACAAAAACGGGTTCTGTCTTCTAATATTATTGATTGAAAGGATAATTTTACCAGTGACAGAACCCCTGAAATGAATGTGATTAAAGTCACTTTTTAATCGTGATTTTGATCAACTTAATATAAATAGAGATAAAATCGAAAGTCTGCTTGATAACGGTAGCAATTACCCCAATAATATTCTATCATAGCGATAACAATCTTCTGATTAGTCTATCATGAAACAAAAAATTATCGCTGGTGTTGCTCTGTTAGCAGTATTCAGTCCCCTAACCCCAGCCCAAGCCGAAAATTTACAGCAGACTCAACAACTTCTTTCAACTAAACAATGTCAAAATTGCGACCTCAGTGGTGCGGGTTTGGTACTGGCGAATTTAGTCGGTGCTAACCTCAATGGTGCTAATCTGGTGGGAGCGAACCTTAGTCGAGCTAACCTGACGGGAGCAGACCTGCGGGGGGCAAACCTAGCTGGGGCAAGTTTATTCGGGGCTAACTTAACCGGGGCGAACCTGGCGGGGGCTAACCTCAACGGCACAGATTTAAGAAGTTCCTATCTCACTAATGCGATTTTAGATGCCAAAAGTATTAATAATGCTCAGTTAGTGGGTGTTATCGGACTTCCGGCGAGTGTGGGCGATGCGGAGGACTTTTACCGTCTGGGAGTGAGTGAAGCGAAAGCGGGACATTATGTTAATGCTATTGATTTTTATAATCAAGCATTGAGATTAGATGACAAGTTAGCCGCTGCCTATTTTGCTCGCAGTATGGCGCTGGCTGATTTAGGGAATTTAACAGGGGCTATGGCTGATGCAAAACAAGCCGAACAACTGTATAAAACTTTAAATTCCCCAGAGGGCGAAAAATTTTCCCTCCAGTTAGTTGAAGCCTTGGAATATAAATTAAATCCTGAAGAAAATAAACCTCGGGGCGGATTTGTCGGAATGTTAGAATCGGCGGCCCCGATATTATTAAAGTTGCTGTTTTAATCCAGAAAATCCTAGGAGCAAAACTCGTTTAAAAATAGGAGTTGATTTGAGCTAAAATAATTTAATGCCAACTATTATATAGCAATCCTATTTGAGTTGTGTTTAAAATCCCTGATCAAAAGGGAATAGAGAACAGCCCCCCCAAACCCCCCGTGCACGTGGGGCTAGGGGGGGAGGGATCTGGGGTAATACTTCTGGCCGTTTCATATCAGCATTAAAATGTTACAACCTATTTAGGATTGCTATATCATGGCTTTAGGGGAGTTCAGAGGGGAATAAATCAATGGGCGATCGCAAAAGTAAATCCTTATGGAATTCGATTAGTCAAAAAGCAGCCAAAGCTAGTCAATCTTTAACGGAAAAAGCCACCGAAGCCGCTAAACAATCCGTATCCCATGCGGGAGAAGCCATTACCCATAAAGCCACCGAAGCCGGAAAAACGATTCGGGATACAGCAACCCATTCCGTAGAATCTACTTGGAAAAAAGGTCAAGATTGGATAGATTATTTGGGTTCAGAATTAGAAGAACCTTTATCCAATCCCCACGGAACTGATTGCAGTTTAGATGAACTGTATCATATTTTTATAGCCTATCAAACAGCCGATCAAGGGGGAAGTCAAACCGTTACCTTAAAAAACGGTAAAACCTATACCGTGAGAATTCCGCCCCACCGCACAGAAGGAGCAAATTTACGACTAAAAGGCTGTGGAATTAGGGGAAATGATGCCTTTTTAGTCCTGCATAGTTTTTATAACTCAGAATTGAATATAGATCGACAAATCAATCGTTTAATTAATCAATTCTCTCTCTATGAACAAACTAAGACTAGATGTTTAGAAGCCTATAATCGTCTCAATAATGGACAAGCAACCCAAGATTTTACCGCCTTAGATTTATTAGATTATTTGGTGCTAACCTCTAAACTGTATTCTGATATCGGTCAACGTTATATTATCGCCAGCCATCATTCCCGTTGTTTGACCTTAGAACATTGCTTAGAAAAAGCCTTAGAAACATCGGATTTAGAGTTAGAAGCAAAAAATCAGTTAAAAGGAACCTATCAATATATCCGTTCAGGGGAAGCGGTTCCCGATTTAGATGCGTTAACAAAAATTGATACGATTATTCTCAATTCCTCCTTAAAATCCAACTTAAAAAAATACTATTTGCGCGGAAGTATTACCGCCAGAGTTTTAACCTTAGATATTCTGATTATTAATACTATTTATAATCAATCCCAATTATCCGAATCCGATAAAAAGCGCTATGCAAAAACCTATATTCAACTACGAGAAGGGAAAAATATTCTCGATGCTTTAACCTTAATTAGTTTAGATGAATGGATGATCAATGCAGAGATTCCAGCCCAGGGAAAAGTGATTTATCAACTCATCCGTCAACCGAATTTAGCTTTAAACAATGAGTTTGATGATGATGAATATTTAGAAGCATTTAAAACTATTCAAACAACGATGCAATCTATCTTAGAAAAGCATCAAGATTATCCCAGAATTGATATTCAACGGATTGATATTGCGGAGGTCAAAATAGATCGATTAGCGGAAAAATCCTATAATTCTGTTTCTAGGGGCGGCTTGGGTTTATTATCGGGAAATGTAATTATTAAAGGGGCAATTCCTTTAATAGAAATGACCGCTAGGGTGGCGATCGCAGAAGTAGCACAAAAGTCAATTTCTGATAAAATTAAATTAGGGATTCCGACGGTTTCAGAAACCAGAAATCCCTCCACAGCGATCGGCAATAATTGGATGGCGGTGGGTTCCTTTGGAGAGGGGGAAAAACCAATGGATCATCTATTCGGTGCGGCATTTTATCGGACAATTATGGGTGAAATAGACGGGGTAAGCGGCTTTGCTGAACCCGCTAGTAATAAACCGATTCATCAGGGGTTAGGACTGCTGAAACTCTTGAAAGGACAACCGGATAAACAACGAATTATTAAGGATTTGGAAACTAGAATGTATCGTTAAACCTTTAACGGTAAAATAGAATTGTTTAAAGATTAAATTGGATAATTTCCCATGACTTCAGAAGCTAATATATCAACGGAATCAACAACGGGCGCGGATGCAATTGATGTGGCGATCGCGAAAGGAATTGACTTTGATGGTACAGCAATTCCTCCGGTTAAGTTAGATCTTTACCATAAAGTTATGGGTTTAGAAGCCGGACGTCAACGCAGTGGTGTTAGTAATACCATGCGGTCTCGAATTGTTCGGATTGGTGCTAAACATATTCCTGAAACTGAACTGAATCAATTATTAATTGATGCGGGATTTCAAGGCTTAAAAGAGAAGGAAATCCTGTTCTATTATGGCGGTAAATCCTAAACAATTGAGTCATCTTTAGACTTCTTTACCTGGTTGGGTTTATTAATCTCCGACCCCTTATATAGCAATCTTAAATGATTTGCGATCAGAATATAGAACCCCACCCTAGCCCTCCCCTTACTAAGGGGAGGGTTGGGAGGGGTCGAGATAGATGGAAATATTACAACTGATTTAGGATTGCTATAGCAACGGACATGGCAATATATACGCTTGCCATTCCGTGTGTTGGCGCAACCCGCACTTCGCGCTTAAGCACCGAATCCATTATATTAATGTTGATTGGTTTCCATAGCTTGAATAATCTTAACCGTTTCTACACTAACAGTACAAACCCGCATTAATAAGTTAATTACCTGTTCTTTATAGTCCGCAAACCGATAATTATTAAATTGTTTGGCAATAGTTTCATCCTTGGGTTTTTTCTCTTTATATTGATCTAATATCCATTCCAACGCCGAACGATTTCCTAAGCGATATTCCCAGGCGGTTTTAGGAATATCCGTTAAGCTGGTGACGGTATCAAGGATAATTTCACCTTTGATTTTATCGGCTTTTAATTTCGGTTTGGGGTTGGTGATTTCGGTTTCCGAACTATTAACACGGGTTAGGGGATAGGGGTTAATGGTTTCATAGTTAATATGAAGTTCCATGAGTTGTTTTCCCCAAGTTACCCACTGTGGAAAGTTATCATAAAAGGGAATACGGGGAAAATCCCGTTTTAGGTTTTGTTCGTATTTTTCTCGATAGATGGGATTATGTAAAACAGCGTAGGTATAATGGAAGATATCAATTTTTTTTATAGTTTTATCGTTGTAATGGGTTTGAAATTGTGTTAAACCCCAGTCGGTTATATTATCAATTTGATCGCCTTTTTTATTATAAAAATATAAAGGTAAGCATTGATTAGCCCCTGTAACATGAACTTCTGGAATTACATCGGTTGCTAAACAATTAAAAGACCGATTGCTGCCAAAACTTTTGAAAGTGATTAAAATATTAAATGCGTTTAAATCTTTGGCTAAAAAATCATAGTGATTTTGGGTTAATCTATGATTAAATATTTTTTCTGTATATAAATACAATTTACAAAAGGGTCGATACAAAGACAATTTAATTAAGTCTTCCTTAAATTCACTTGTAATTTTAGAAAACATAAATTGTTCTAAAGAAGAATTCCATTTAATAGATAAATCTTTTTTTTGGTGATATACAGAAAAGTTGTATTTTTTGATAAAAAACCCTATTTTATTTTTTAAATTAGATTTGTTAAAGTCATATACCCAATCATCTCTATTTGTTTCAACTCCTCTGGAAAACATTTTAAACACTGCGGTTTCTGCTTTACCGCTTTTAACTTCTTTGTCAATTAACAGTAATAAACTATCAAAATTATTATCAGTTTGATTAATCCAGTTATTATTTTTATCGGGGTTATAGTGAATAAAATTAATATTTTGCAATTTATTTTTAGCTAAAAAATCTTTTTTCTCCTCTGCTTTAGCATAATCATCAAAAGCATGATAAAAAACCTTGAATCCTTGTAAGTTTTCATTGCGAATCAAGAAATAAATCGCAACACCAACTCTAATTTGATCACTAAATACATTACCTCCTTCCTGTCGTCTTCTTTCCCCACTGTTACGAGCATTTCCTTTTGTATCAATAATCCAAATTTCATTAAATTCTTCTGCAATAACTTTCCTAAACCCGTCATAAGCTAAAGCATCAATAAAAGAATTATTGGAAACAAAAGCAATAATACCATTGTGACTTAATCGATCTGACGCCCACCGAATAAAACGGGTATACATATCATAAATAACAATTTGATTTTGAGCTTTTCCATATTTAATATAGGTATCTTTAATTCGTTTATCAACTTCTTGATAATAACGATTTGCATTATTTTGATTAAAATTTTCCTGTTTAGCATTATAAGGAGGATTTCCCATAATAACCGAAATCTTGCGATCATTTTGTCGTTTAATTCTAGCAGTATTTTCCACCGTCATCGAGAGTAACTCTAACTGTTTATCCGCAAAAACCGTATGATCTAACGTATCCATAAAACAAATATTATGAAACTCAGGACAATTCCCCATTTTTTGCTGATAGGTAAACTCAATATTTAAGTTAGCGATATAATAGGGTAAAATCTCCACTTCATTACAATGGATTTCATGCTCGTATTTATAGGGTAATTGAGCTTTGGGTAAATATTCAATTAATTCAGCAATAAATGTTCCCGTCCCCGTGGCGGGATCTAAAATTTCTACATCTTTATCTGCTAAAATTTTACCAAAATGTTTATGCAATAAATAATCCGTACTCTCAATCATAAACCGGACAATTTCATTAGGAGTATAAACAATTCCTAACTTATCCGCCGCTTTTGGGTTATACGCTTTATAGAAATTCTCATAAACTGCTTTAAGGAATTTTTGCTTTTCGTGATGGTTATAAATATTAGCTGCGGTGCGTCGAATAACCGCATAATAACGCTCAATGGTGCTTAAAGTATTGCGTTTAGTCGCCCCGGTGAAAAAGGTTTCAATCACCGCTTGTAATTTACAAGCAATATTATTTTCTCGGTGAAATTGGGACTCATTGAAAATATTAATAAAGATATCTTCGGTTAAGATATGCTGAATCATCATTTCTCGGATATTTTCTAAACTAATTTCTGGGTTAATAGAATCTTGACAAATTTGCCAAAATTTATCCCTTGCTTGTTGAAAAGGTTTATTAGTAGTAGACTGTTGATCAATGAGCGATCGCAAAGTTGTTAAAATAGTGGGTAAATCTTCTTTAAAATGGCTAATAGCGTCTCTAAAATCCTGAACTTCTGGACGCAAATAGTTAATAAAAGCATTAATAGCGTTATCCAATGCTTCCGCATCTCGCATGGATACCCGCAGAATTTCCCCTCCTCCTTGAATTAAAACCACCGTTTGGGAATCTTCAAATAAAATATTATCATCGGGATAACCTTTCGCCAGTTTCTTCTCAATTTCTAAATCTAAATTATCATATTGATCCTTACTTTCCCAATAACCATAATCTAATCTGAGAGCATCTTTAATCGTCCCATCAGGAATAACCGTTTTTCCCTTTTTGGTTTTATATTCTAACTCAGGAATTAATAAAAAATCTTTGCTTCTACAATAGTTATTTAACAGATTTTGAAACTCCACGCGGATAGAAGTTTCCTTGCGACTTCCCCCATATTGAATAATTTGATCAACTTTATTGTAATATTGACTAATCAAAAGTTTAGACATAAATCGCTCCTATCCTCAAAACCTATTGATCAAAATAGAATCATTCTTGGGTATATTATAGGAGAATTTAAGAAATACCTAGGGAAATATAGCAATCCTAAATTCGTAATTCATAAAGCGCGGGAATCGACTGCCTTTTGCCATGGTCTTAAACTTTCCATAACAACTTCAAACGCTCCCCGCCTCCCCTGCTTTCTTATTTAACCCGTGTGGCTCGGTTAGCCGGATTTCGTTCAATTTCTCGGGCAGATTTTCCTCGCCAAATTAACTTGATCGGTGTACCTTTAAAGCCCAATTGTTTACGGAATTGACCATCAATATAACGACGGTAATTGTCATTAAATCGTTTAGGATCATTAACAAATAAAACCAGCGTCGGAGGTTTACTACTAACTTGGGTTCCATAGTAGATTTTCCCCTGTTTCCCTTGGCGAGTGACGGGGGCAGAATGCCAACTAACTGCTTCTTCAATCACTTCATTAATTACGGCCGTTGAGACTCGTCGTTCATGACCTTCGGCGGCAGTATCAACTAAATTCAGAATTTTTTCAACCCGTTGACCCGTTTTAGCACTGATAAAAATTAATTCCGCCCAATCCATAAAATAGAGTTTGGCTCGAACTTCTTTTTCATAGTCTAAAATAGTATAGGTATCTTTCTCGATCGCATCCCATTTATTCACCACAATTACACAGGATCGACCTTCTTCAATAATCCGATCAGCTAATTTTTGATCTTGATCGGTAACTTGATCAATCGCATCAATCACAAGTAACACCACATCCGCCCGATTAATAGCTTTAAAAGCTCGATTAATCCCAAAAAATTCCGCCCCATATTCCACATTTTTTTTGCGTCTAATTCCGGCGGTATCAATTAAGCGATAGGTTTTTCCATCCCGTTCAATTACCGTATCAATTGCATCTCGGGTTGTACCGGAAATCGGACTAACAATGGCGCGATTTTCTCCTAAAAAGGCATTCAATAAACTTGATTTTCCAACATTAGGACGACCAATAATTGCTACTTTAATTTCTTTTTCAGTTTCGAGTTCATTAATCGGGGGTAAATGCTTAATCAAATCATCTAATAATTCCCCGGTTCCCGATCCATGAATCCCAGAAACCGGATAGGGTTCCCCTAGTCCCAATTCCCAAAAATCGGCGGCTTGAACAATTCCAGTGGTGGGAGATTCACATTTATTTACTGCTAATAAAATCGGTATTGATTGTTCTCGTAACCAACTTGCGATCGCTTCATCCCCACCCGTCAAACCCACCTGACCATCTACCACAAAAATCGCGGCGGTGGCTTCGGTTAAAGCGATCATTGCTTGTTCTCGAATCATGGGCAAAAATTCTGTATCATCATCAAAGACTAAACCGCCCGTATCGACAACTTGAAATTCTCGATCCTGCCAAAAGGCGGGGCGATAGGTGCGATCGCGGGTAATACCGGGCTGATCATGCACAATCGCTTCGGGATTTCCCGCCAAACGATTGGCTAGAGTTGATTTTCCGACATTAGGACGGCCAATAATAGCAACAATAGGTAGAGACATAAACCTGTTTGGTAAGACGTAATTAACGGTAGGAGATATAATTGCTTTTCTCCTATAGTGTGCTGGGGCTAACAGTAATTGGCAAAGGGTTGATTTTGGATTCTGACGCTTTTTGCACAGCATTCTAATTATACATTGAAAATCTACATTAAATCAAACAATTATGGAACGTGGAATTTCACTTTTGGGATTATTTGTTTTTGTAGGAATTTCCTATCTCTGTTCGGTGAATCGTCAAGCGGTGCGTTGGCATCCGGTTTTATGGGGGATTGGATTACAGTTTATTTTAGCCGTACTCATCCTCAAAACTCAGGCTGGTTTTGCTTTATTTGAGTTTTTAGGAAATGCGGTCAGTCACTTTCTTAACTTTTCTGATCAGGGAGCCAAATTTGTTTTTGGAGAAGATTTTCAAGACCATTTTATTGCTTTTAAAGTTTTACCAACAATTATTTTCTTTTCCTCTTTTATTTCTATTTTATATCATTATAAAATTTTACAAAAAATTGTAGAAGCCGTGGCTTGGGTAATGATGCGAACTTTGAAAACATCAGGTTCAGAAACTTTATCCTGTTCGGCGAATATTTTTATCGGACAAACGGAGGCTCCGTTATTAATTAAACCCTATATTTATACCTTAACAAATTCAGAACTTCATGCGGTGATGACTGGGGGATTTGCCACCATTGCCGGAGGGGTGATGGCCGCTTATATTTCCTTTGGGATTCCCGCCGAACATATTCTGGCGGCTTCTGTGATGTCGGCTCCTGCTGCTTTAGCAATTTCTAAAATATTCTATCCTGAAACGGAAATCTCTTTAACTAAAGGAAAAGTTAAAATAGAAGTTCAACCCACTTCTGCTAATGGGATTGATGCGGCGGCAACTGGCGCCAGTGACGGGATGAAATTAGCTTTAAATGTGGCGGCAATGTTAATTGCTTTTTTAGGATTATTAGCCTTAATTAATGGGGTTTTACAATGGTTGGGAAGTTTTTGGGGGATGCCTTCTTTATCTTTAGAAGGAATTTTGGGTTATTTATTTGCTCCGGTGGCTTGGTTAATGGGAATTCCAATCGCAGATTGTTTACAGGTGGGAGTTTTATTGGGTAAAAAAACAGTTCTAAATGAATTTATTGCCTATTTAGATTTAAAACAATTGATCGAAAATTCTCAACAACTCGCTCAAGGCAAGGGGGGAGAAAATAGCGTTTCTACTATTTCTGAACGGGCTATAATTATTTCTACTTATGCCCTCTGTGGGTTTTCTAATATTGGTTCGATTGCCATACAAATTGGGGGAATTTCTGCGATCGCTCCAGAACGACAAGCCGATGTTGCTCGATTAGGAATTAGAGCGATGATCGCGGGTTCTATTGCCTGTTTTATGACCGCTTGTATTGCTGGTATATTATTATAATAAAAAACAGCCCCCATCCTCGTCAAAAAATGATTAATTCTTGTAAAGTAAAACCAAAAACTTGCAACAATATTTTACATTAATTGAGTCGATTCAAAACTACAATATTAATAAAACATAAAAAGATTATTTGCTGTTGCTAGACTTATGAATTATTTTTCTACTTTTGTTTCTCTTTATAAAAAGATATTATAATAATTGTTATGGTTACTGATTCTTGAAATTACTATGACTGCATCTCAATTGATCGTTTCTCCAAAATGGTTAGCAGAACATCTCGAAGATGATAATATTGTGATTGTAGACTGTCGGTTTTCCTTGGCCAATCCCAAATTAGGACAACAACAATATCAAGAAGGTCATCTTCCAGGAGCATTTTATTTAGATTTAGACCAAGATTTATCAAGTCCGATTCAAAAACACGGCGGACGTCACCCCTTACCTAACCCAGAAAAACTATCAGCAAAGTTATCAGAAATTGGTATAACTTCTCAACAAACCTTAGTCGTTGCTTATGATGATTCTCGGTTAGCTTTTGCTTCTCGGTTGTGGTGGTTATTACGTTATTTTGGGCATAATCAAGTTGTTTTATTAGATGGAGGGTTTAGTCAATGGAAAAATTTAGACTATCCCATTAGTTCTAATATTCCTAATCCAAAATTAAGAATATTTAAGCCAGAAATCCAGTCAGAAATGTTAGTTGATATTGAAACTGTAAAAGCTCGAAAAGACTTACCCGGAGTGGTGCTGATTGACTCCAGGGAACCCGAACGCTATTTAGGAAAAACCGAACCCATTGATCCAATTGCTGGATGTATTCCGGGCGCGGTAAATTATCCTTGGCAAGAGGTGACAGAAACCACGGGTTTTGTTAAAATAAACGAACAATCCCAACGCTGGCAGAATATTAAAGACTCAGAAGAAATAATCGTTTATTGTGGTTCAGGAGTTACTGCCTGTGTGAATTTATTTTCCTTAGAATTAGCAGGAATTGATCAAGCTAAATTATATGGAGGAAGTTGGAGTGATTGGTGTTCCTATTTAACAGAAGCACAAAAATCAGATCACGGATTTAAGATGATTACGCAGATTAACACAGATTAAAATTAGAACACGGATTTAAGATGATTACGCAGATTAACACAGATTAAAATCCGTGAAATCCGTGAAATCCTCCTAAATCCTTGATCCTCATTACCCATTACCCATTACCCATTATGCAAACCATAGAAAAAACTAACTCATCTTTCCTTGATACTTCCTTAATTATTGCGGGAAAAACCTTTAAATCTCGGTTAATGACCGGGACGGGGAAATATCGCAACCTCCAAGAAATGCAGGATAGTATTACCGCCAGTGGGTGCGAAATTGTTACCGTGGCCGTTAGACGAGTCCAAACCCAAGCCCCAGGACATGAAGGGTTAGCCGAAGCTATTGATTGGAGTAAAATTTGGATGTTACCGAATACCGCCGGATGTCAAACCGCAGAAGAAGCAATTCGGGTGGCTAGATTAGGACGGGAAATGGCAAAATTATTAGGACAGGAAGACAATAATTTTGTCAAATTAGAAGTAATTCCTGATAGTAAATATTTACTTCCTGACCCGATTGGCACGTTAGAAGCGGCGGAACAGCTAGTCAAAGAAGGTTTTGCCGTTTTACCCTATATTAATGCCGATCCCCTGCTGGCGAAACGTTTAGAGGATGTTGGCTGTGTCACGGTGATGCCTTTGGGTTCTCCCATCGGTTCAGGACAGGGAATTAGAAACGCTGCCAATATTGCCATTATTATTGATAATGCCAGGGTTCCAGTGGTTGTGGATGCTGGTATTGGTGCGCCCAGTGAAGCGGCCTTAGCGATGGAAATGGGGGCGGATGCGTTATTAATTAATTCGGCAATCGCCTTGGCCCAAAATTCCACCGCTATGGCTAGAGCTATGGGAATGGCCACGGAAGCCGGACGTCTGGCTTATCTGGCTGGGCGAATTCCGGTCAAAAGCTACGCTCAAGCGTCCTCACCCCTAACTGGGACAATCGCCGGTTAAATTGTCAGTCTTCAAATTATTAAGTTTTTCCATGGAGTGTAAATTTTTGTTAAATTTTTGTTATTCTTGATCCCAAATAGTAACTTATGGATTTTTCATCATGCCTTATATCAATGAACAAGGTGGACGTCTGAATAACTTCGCAGTGGAACCTAAAGTTTATACAGCCGAACCCCCTACCAATTCACAAAAACGGAATTATATTATCGGTGGTCTTGCTGGGATTGCCTTGATAGGGGTTTTATTATTCCTTGCCTTCACTGTATCCTGAGATATTAATCATTCAGTCCGGGCGGGTTTTGGGTATTTTTACGTTTGCTAATCGTGAAATGCCCCCCGGATTTGAAGCAAACCACAAAGATATAGAGACAAAAAGAATAAGAATAACCCTTAAAAACCTGCCTCTCTCCTGAACCTGAACCGCTAGATGGAAGAAGATAATTAGATGTCCTAGGTGATGGTTTAAGGGTTGATAATGGCGATGACCAATAATTGTTCTGTTTTAGTTTCCCAAACTCATCAGCGAATCTACGATCGTTTACAACAGGCGCTGGCTTTGCAACTTCGCCGTCAAGTTTTTCTTGGAGTTTGTGATAACTTAAATCTGCGAAATCATTTGGCGCTACAGTTACGAACGGATTTTTTATCCAAACATCAGGAGAATATTATACCCCAATCTCCCATTTCTTCAGGTTTAATTAGTGTAAAACTTGATTTAAGTGATCCGAATCCATTTCAGGCAATTATCCAATGGTATGCTCAAAATAAATCTAATGAGAGTCATCCAGATATTATCGGATTTCAAATTTTAGGGGTAGAACATTTAACCCGTCAACCTCCGGCGGTACAATGGTCATTTTTAAGATATTTACGCACTTTAGAAAACCATCTCGACCAATTTGAATTTAGTTTGCTGTTGTGGATTTCTTCCCCTTGGTTATCTTGTATTCAACAGTCAGTACCGGAGTTTTGGGAGCGACGAACCGGAGTATTTGAATGGATCAGTGATCCCACTCCGAGTAACTTGGAGTCGGAGACCATTTCCTTAGATTTTGGGGAAACTTCCGAACCTGTTGAACGGGGTCAAATATCTGATCCGTTGCAGGAACTTCTCGATCAGATTCAACAATTTGAGCAACATTCTGCCCTTTCCTGCTTATCTCCAGCCTATCGTAAATTAGGGAATATATACCGCGATCGCATTTTAGCTGGGGAAAATTCAGAACTCAACTATACCCAGGCTATTCAAGCATACGAAAAAGTTTTAGAAATTATTCCAGAATTGAATAAAAGTTCTATTGCTTCCGACGATCTTGATGATTCTATTAATGTTTTTAATGACTTAGGAACATTATATTGGATGGAATTTCGCCAAAGGGTTCAAGAGAATCCAAAATCTCTGGATGTGATGTGTTATTTAGAAAAAAGTATTATTTTTTACCAAAACGCTTTAATGAAAGTTGATCCTGAAATTCAACCAAATTTATATATACAAATCCAAAAAAACTTAGGAGCGACTTATGCAGATTTAGCGACTTGGCAAGATGGGAGTAAAAATTTAGAACAGTCAATTATTGCTTATACAGAAGCCTTATGTTATTTGAATTTGAACCTTTCTGAAATCAAGGGTTCCCAGATTCAAGATTATGCAACAATTCAAAATAATTTGGGAACGATCTATTGGAAACTGGCCCAAAAAACCCAACCCATTCCTCACCTGAAAGCTGCCATTGCTGCCTATACCGAAGCAATGGAATTTTATACCCCGCAACACGATCCCCTCAATTATGCCCTGCTACAAACCAATTTAGGCACAGCCTACTGGACATTGAGTCAACATCAACCCTCGGCTAAATTGCTATTACAAGCCACTCACGCCTATCATCAAGCCTTGAGCTATCGGACGACCGCCTCAGCCCCAATTGCCTGTGCAGCCACCTATAATAATTTGGGTATCGTCTATTGGCATTTGGCAAACCACTATCAAAAATCGGAAATTCGGGCTAAATTTTTAAAAAGAGCCATTGCAGCCTATCAAAAAGCCCTCTCCATTACGGCGGATCTCAGTCGGGCCCAACTCAATTTTGATCCCTTAGCAACCCATAATAATCTGGGACTAACCCACTACCAATTGGCAACCGATCCTCATTTACATCTCGAAAAAAACACCAAAATTTCTTTTTTAAAAGCCGCACTCAAACATCACATTCAAGCGATTATTAATGATCTTAATCAACCAGAAGGACAAGAGTTTATGGAGAGTTCTGTTTCCCAATCAAAAAGCACCGAACATCATCAAACAACTTTGGGTTACTTGCTGCGAACTATTCGCGCCTTCTACAATGAGTCTGGATTAGAAGGACAAAATCAGGCTTTATCTCAGATTCCTGCTCATCTATTGTCTGAAATATTACCAAAAATTTGGGTCTAAAGTTCTCCATTTGTTTGGCTAAAAATGGTATTCCTTCCCAATCATCGAAAAATTGGGTAGAAACCCCTAAGTTATATGATCAAAAACCACAAGCTCGCACTGGCTATTTCTGATAGCGGATGGAGTGAGTTGATTCGGCAATTAGATTACAAGTGCCTTTGGTATGGGCGTAATCTAGTTAAGATTGACCAATGGAGTTTTACTGCGGGGTGGATGTCAAGAGCAGTCAATTCAACTCGCTCCCGGAAACTGAGATATAATCTGGGGATTATTACGGTTTTTACTAAATCGATATTTTATTGGGTGTAGGTTCAAGTTTTCCATTAACATTGAGATGTCTATTTAATATTCTGGCTCAACCTTCTGCTTAATATGCTTGGTTATGGCATCTGTAAAAATTCTCGTAGTTGATGATGATCCAGCAATACGGAACCTCATAAGTCGTTATCTTAGCCAACAGGACTATCAAGTTGAAATAGCGAGTGACGGCCATTCCGCATTGGAAAGGTTTGAACAGTTCAATCCTGACTTAGTGGTATTAGATCTAAATTTGCCGGATACAACCGGTTTAGCATTGTGTAGGGAAATGCAAAGTCGAACCAGTGTATTTATCCTAATGCTAACCAGCGAAAAAGATCCCAAACTTGGGTTAAAGGAGGGAGCCGATGACTTTGTGACCAAACCCTTTGATTTAGAAGAATTAAACCTTAGAATCAAAGCAATTTTAAAGCGTCAACGAAATCAAGTAGATACACAACCCAAAAATTTAATTTATGGGGATTTAATCATTGATCCAAATCGTCGAGAGGTTTATATTAGTGGTGAATTAATCGCCCTGAGTGCATTAGAATTTGACCTGCTCTACTGTTTGGCCCGCAAACCTGGTCGAGCCTGGCGACGGCCAGAATTATTGCAGGAAGTGTGGGGTTATGAGTATGAAAACGAGCAGCGGGTTGTTGATGTTCATATTGGTCAGATTCGCAAAAAAATCGAACTGGATGTGGAGCAACCTTCCTTTATAAAAACAATTCGGGGTGTGGGATATATGTTTGATCGGCGCACGGGTGAACGTTAATTGTAATGGATAATTGTCCTATATTCTTAACCATTCATGCCCGATTATCAATCGTTAAATTCTCACGGGCTTTTTAGTTATGAATTCAGCAAAGATTCTTGTTGTTGATGATGATCCGGCAATCCGAAATTTAATTAGTCGTTATTTAAGCCAACAGGATTACCAAATAGAAGTGGCCGCTGATGGCAAGACGGCGTTGAAAGTATTTGAACAGTTCAACCCCGATTTAGTCATTTTAGATCTGAATTTGCCGGATACAACGGGTTTAATATTATGTCGAGAAATGCAAAATCAAACTCATGTTCTGATCCTGATGCTCACCAGTGAACAAGATCCAAAACTCGGGTTAAAAGAAGGAGCCGATGACTTTGTAACTAAACCCTTTGATTTGGAGGAGTTAAGTCTGCGGATTAAGGCTATTTTAAAACGCCGCATATCTATGTCTAATTTAGAACACAAAAATTTAGCCTATCGGGATTTAATTATTGACCCGAATCGGCGAGAAGTCTATCTCAAAGGAGAATTAGTAATTTTAAGTGCGTTGGAGTTTGATCTACTTTATTGTTTAGCCAGTAAACCGGGTCGGGCTTGGAAACGCACAGAACTTTTAGAAAAAGTTTGGGGTTATCAAGACGATAGTAGTGAAGGGGGGCGGGTTATTGATGTTCATATTGGTCAAATTAGAAAAAAAATTGAACCTGACCCTAAAAATCCTTCTTTTATTCAAACGGTTAGAAGTATTGGCTATCGTTTCAATTAATAGAGGGGATTATTAGTATAATGTTTATGGTTTATTGTCTACTCTGGTCTAACTGCTGTCTACGTTCTGTCTTCTGTCCCATGTTCTACTATGCCTAAGTCGGGTCAATCGTCATTTCGCCAGATTTTACTCTCGCAGATTTTACTGCTTAGTCTTCCTGTGTTGCTCGTGGGAGAATATGTTACCTATAGAAAAGCCCGTTCTGGTTTACTCGAAACAGCCCGATTAAATTTAACAGAAAGTGCGAGTAAAAAAGCACAAACCATTAATGAATGGATTGATTTTAACAAGTCTGGTTTGACGATTGCCACCAATAATATTGTTTTACAACCCGAAAAACCTCAACAGTATTCTGTGCTGCTTTCTCAACTTCAGGAGCAGTTTTCTCCCTTGGTTAGTTGTCTCCAATTGACTGATCTACAAACGCAAAAACTGATTGCTACGACCTGCGGGAAAAAGCCTATATATTCTATTCCTAAAAACTTTTGGTCGTCCCAAAAACAGCAAAATCCTGAGATTTATATTAATTATTTAGTTCCCAGTCTCGATCAAAAAAATTCAGAATGGCGAAATCAAATTAAATTAGTATTCAACTCCCCGATTTATGTCAATCAAAACAATAAAAATCAGTTAAAATATTTGTTAAGTCTGCAATCAACTTTATATTTAGAATCGAAAGAACCTCCTAAATCTTTAACGGGATTTACCGTTATTATTGATCAAGGAGGAACAATTATTAGTCATCCAAGTTTGAATAAATTGGGACAAAATATTCAAGATCAAGCCGATGCTAATAGACTCAAAAATTTATTATCTAATGCGTTAGAGAGTAAAAAAAATTCTTTTATTCACTTATTTTATTTTGATCAATCGGGGAATGAACTTCTAGCGGGATATGATTCAATTCCTAGCCCGATTACCTCGGAAAACGATAAGCAATGGGTGATTTTAGCGGTTGTTGATTTACAGCAAGCTCTATCGGGATTAAAAGATATTAAATCGTTGTTAATCTCCTTGGTTTTATCTTTAGTTATTGCCAGTATTATTGCTGCGGTGTATGTTTCTAGGGATTTAGCAATTCCTTTAGAAAAATTGAGAGATTATGCACTCAGAGCTAAAAATTTAGATAGTCCGGGTGATGTTCCTGACAATCTAAGAATAACAGAGTTTAATCAGTTGGCTGAAGCTCTAAATACAATGGTAGCAAGTCTTAGAGCGAGAGCACAAGCCCTAGAATATGCGTCCAAAGAAGCCCAAGTTGCTAATCAATTAAAAAATGAATTTTTACGAGTTATTTCCCACGAATTAAGAACCCCTTTAAATGGAATTATTAATTCAATCAGTCTGATTCAAGATGGTTACTGTGATACCAAAACAGAGGAGGAAGAATATCTGAAAATTGCCTCGGATTCCAGCCAACATCTATTAAATTTAGTTGATGATATTTTAGATATTGCTTTAATTGAAGAAGGCAAATTATCTGTGATGCTTGAACCCACGGATTTAATGCAAATTGTCAAAGATGCGGTGAATTTGCAAATGTTGGATATTCAACAAAAAAACTTAACCCTCGATTTACCCACCCCCGATCAACCGATTATTGTTCAGGCTGATCCTGATAAGTTAAAGCAAGTTTTTATTAATATTCTCAATAATTCTGTCAAATTTACTAAATCGGGAGGAATCACCATTTCTACCCGGATTGAATTGGCTACCAATTCTCTGATTGAGATGCAAAATAATACCGCCTCAAAATCTACGACCGTGCGATATCAAGTTGTAGTCACCATTACCGATACCGGAATTGGTGTGGCGTTAGGACATCAGCAAAAAATCTTTGAACCCTTTGCCATGGCTGATGGTTCAACCACAAGGGAATTCGGGGGAATTGGATTGGGTTTAGCTATTTCTCGCCGTTTAATGCAAATGATGGGGGGTTTTATTACCCTAGATAGTCCAGGTTTAGATCTCGGAACCACTGTGATGATTAGTATTCCCCTATCTGATACTAATACAAAATCACCTTCAACTCAAAGCTCTATTTCTTCCCATCCCGTGATAGCAGAATAGGATTTTAAAACTCATGAATTTGAGACTAATTTAATCCTGATGTCGGGCGATTTTCTGAGCCAAATCAACGAAAATCGCCCGATTTTCTATGCGCTATATATAAGTAGTTGCACAAAATAAATTACCTAGTTGAGAGAGGGAACAGCCCCCCAAACCCCCGTACACGGGGGGCTAGGGGGGGGAGGGAACGCCGGATCTGGGCAGAAGATGTGTAATTAATTTTGTTTAGGTACTTAGCGTAATTGCGTAAGTCCTGAAAGAGTTAAAAACATTAATCGCAGTGTTCCCCTACCTATCCGCCATAATTCCATCCCGTGCTGGCGAGGTTAAGAATTTCGGCTTCTTGATGAACACCTGCGGCGATGACTTCCCCGACGAATACCGTATGGTCGCCGTGTTCAACACAACCCACCACTTGACATTCTACATAACCCAGGGCGGCGGAAATAATCGGACAACCGGTTTCTCCTAGATAAAATTCGATATCTTCAAATTTGTTTCCCACTCGATGTTGCGGTTTAAAGAATTTCTGGGCGATGTCTTTTTGACCTTCAGCCAGGAAACTGAGGGCGAACACACCACTGGTTTTAATCATGGCATGGGATTTAGAATCATTTTTAACACAGTTGATCACTAAGGGCGGTTCAAAGGAGGCTTGTGTCACCCAACTGGCGGTAAAACCATTGACTTCCTCTCCCTCTTTGACTCCACAAATATAGAGGGCGTGGGGAATTTTACGCAGAATTGTTTTTTTAGCGGCTTCGTCTAACACGGTTTGAATTAAGTATTGAGTGATTTTACGCAATTAGTTTAGCAAAAAACTAGAAGTTAAGACGGCATCACCCCTAAAACATAATCCCATTGATTTACGGAATGATTTTTGGTGATATCGAAAATGAGTCCGTCTCCTTCGGCGAAAATCTCCCGAATTTGGGGTAATTCCCCAATTTTATTGAAACTCAAAATAGTATAGAGTTTCTGATTTTTATAAATAGTTTCTCCCAGTTTAACATAAAATTTAATCATGCCTCCGGCGGGGGAATAATAGCGTTGAATTTTATCTTTAGGGGTAAGATGAATCCGATGATCTGGGGTGAAATCTACGGGGAAATCTTTTATTGATAACAGTTTTTTGGTCGCCAGATAATTTTTGATTCCCCTAATTCCTTTCTGCACAGATTCGGGATTCATTTCTAACCCAGAACCCAGTTCTACCGTCCAAGATTCTATCTCAAATCTAATATTTTTTCCTAGTTTAGCTAATTCTCGTTCTAAGGCTAACCAAGGCTTCATAAAGGCTTCATCAAAGGCATCTCCATCATAATCATTCATTAATATTCCCGTATCTAATAGAAAGGCATTAGCACTTGCTTCTTGACTGTGAAAACAATATAAATAATCCAGGGCGTTATTCGTTGAACTATGTAAATCAATCACATAATCAGCATCTAGGGCTAGGTTTTGGAGTTGATAGCGATAATAATTATCGTAGGAAACTCCGGGGTAACTTCTAATGAGTTTAGCCAGTTGATGGAATTGATTTAAAATAGTTTGACGATATTTTGCTTGAATTTCATTTTGTTCTAAATCCTGATTATCTTGGGCAAATTGGCTAATATTTGCTCCGGTTTTTTCATAATCCCAAAAAATTCGATTCCAGTCTTTGCCATCATAAAGATTATATCGACCGGAGGAAAAATAATGTGATCGCTGATTCACTCCCAAAGGATTACAAACAGGAACTAATAAAATTTCTCCAGTTAACTGAGTCTTATCCAAAGTTATTAAAAAATTAATTAAATCCTGAATTACCGCATTTCCACTAATCTCAGCCCCGTGTAAATTAGATTGTAAATAAACTTTTTTGCCTGGATTCTCGCCCGTAAACTGATAACTTTGAATAAATAATTGATCGCCGGAAGCGAGTTGAATCAAGGGAATAGTTGAAATATTAGGAATCATAAATCAGTCATCAGTAATCAGTTAACAGTTATCAGTTGTAGGGGCGGGTTAATCAAGATTTAAGTAATTAACAAATATCTAAATAAACCCGCCCGTACCAGTTAACAGTTATCAGTTAACAGTTATCAGTTAACAGTTAATAAGTTTACAGTTAAATGGCAGGTCTCTACACTTTTAAAAAAAATCCATGCTATGATGGGGGTTTTAACGTTAAAATTAGTCTTATTATTTATATTCCTGTGTCCTACTCTACCGAAAACAATCCCCAACTGGATCTCAACGCCCTATTTCCATTTCCCCTGGATGACTTTCAACACGATGCGATTACAGCGTTGGATGATGGAAAGTCCGTTGTGGTTTGTGCGCCAACGGGTTCGGGAAAAACCTTAGTAGGAGAATATGCCATCCATCGGGCCTTGGCGGGCAATCGGCGGGTCTTCTATACTACACCCCTAAAGGCGCTATCCAATCAAAAGTTTCGGGACTTTCGAGAACAGTTTGGGGCGGACAAGGTAGGGTTATTAACGGGGGATATTTCCGTTAACCGGGACGCGGCCGTGGTGGTGATGACTACGGAGATTTTCCGCAATATGCTCTATGGTACACCGATTGGAGAAGTCGGAACTTCCATGGAAGCGGTAGAAGCGGTGGTTTTGGATGAATGCCATTATATGAATGACCGCCAACGGGGGACGGTTTGGGAAGAATCAATTATTTATTGTCCCAGGGAAATTCAATTGGTGGCGTTATCGGCAACGGTGGCTAATAGTGAACAATTAACCCACTGGATTTCTCAAGTTCATGGCCCAACGGAGTTAATTTATTCTACCTTTCGGCCGGTACCCTTACAATATCATTTTTGTAATATTAAAGGCTTCTTTCCCCTATTAGATGATTCCCTGAAAAGAATTAATCCTCGCCTCAAAGAAAAAAAGAGCCTTCCTCCACGGGGTAGACGCAATGATATTCCGAATTTAGGCGCGACTATATCCCATCTAAAAGAAAGGGATATGTTACCTGCTATTTATTTTATCTTTAGTCGGAAAGGTTGCGATCGCTCCGTCGGAGAAGTGCGTCATTTATCCTTAGTTAATGAAGCCGAAACCGCCCGATTAAAAGAGCGAATTGATGCGTTTTTAGCATCGAGTCCCGAAGGCATTCGTCCCGAACAAGTTGAAGTATTATATAAAGGAATAGCCGCCCACCATGCCGGACTATTACCCACTTGGAAAGGGTTAGTGGAGGAGTTATTTCAACAAGGGTTAATTAAAGTAGTCTTTGCCACGGAAACCCTCGCCGCCGGGATTAATATGCCCGCGAGAACTACAGTAATTTCTAGTTTATCAAAACGCACCGATGACGGTCATCGCCTGTTAAAAGCCTCGGAATTTCTGCAAATGTCAGGACGGGCGGGACGGCGGGGTATGGACACCGAAGGCTATGTGGTAACGGTACAAACTCCCTTTGAGGGGGCAAAGGAAGCAGCCTATTTAGCAACATCTAAACCCGACCCCTTAGTAAGTCAATTCAGCCCTAGTTATGGCATGGTCTTGAACTTATTACAACGGCATAGTTTAGAAAAATCTAGGGAATTAGTTGAACGAAGTTTCGGACAATATCTGTCTACAATTAATTTAATTCCTGCCCAAGAAGAAATTGATATTATGCAGGCGGAATTATCGTTAATTGAAGCCCAATTTGGCTTTAGTGGCGAACAAAATATGGCATTGTTGGAAGAAACCCTAGCCAGTTTTGAAAAAGTTTATGACCGTCTACGGGAAGAACGTCGTTTATTAAAATTCCTACAACAGCAAGCCGAAGATGTCCGAATGCACCGGATGGCCCATGACATGGATGCTACCCCCTTGGGTACAACTTTAGGTTTACGGGGAAAAAATGTTCCTACGGCTCGCAAAATTGAGTCTGACCCCATTCCGGCCGTATTAGTCGCCAAAACCCCCAGTTCGGGACAGGCACCCTATTCCCTCTGTTTAGGACGGGATAATCGCTGGTATGTGGTGAGTGCGGCTGATATTGTGATTTTGCAACCCGATTCTAAACGGTTAAATGTGGATTATTTGGAAATTCCTAATATTCCGTTTAAACTCGGTCAATGTCGTAAAGGAGATGAGTTAACCGTAGCCATTACCCAACAAATTCCCGAATTAAATATACCTGAATCGCCCCCAGAAGTCATCGCTCAACAAAAACAAGTCGAACGGTTAGAGTTAGAATTAGACGCCCATCCTATTCATAAATGGGGCAAACCGAATAAACTCTTAAAACGTTGGCAACGCTGGGCAGAATTAAATGAAATGATTGAAGAAATGCGAGGGGAATTAGAAGAAGATTTAGCCCGTCATTGGGATGAATTTATGGCTTTAATTTCAATTTTGCAATACTTTCAAGCCCTAGATGAGTTGAAGCCTACGGATTTAGGACAGGCTACCGCCGCTCTGCGGGGAGATAACGAATTATGGTTAGGGTTAGCCTTGAAGTCGGGGATTTTTGACCAACTTGACCCCCACCATTTAGCAGCGGCCTGTGCAGCTTTGGTAACTGAGGTTTCCCGTCCCGATAGTTGGACGCGCTATGACTTATCGGAGGAGGTAGAAAACGCCCTGGGACAGTTGCGCCATCTGCGCCAGGAATTGTTTAAACAGCAACGACGGTATCGGGTTGCTTTACCCATCTGGTTAGAACGGGATTTAACTGGTTTAATTGAGCAATGGGCTTTAGAAACCGATTGGTTGGAGTTGGTCTCTAATACCAGTTTAGACGAAGGAGATATTGTCCGAATGTTCCGAAGAACTTTAGATTTTCTTTCTCAAATCCCCCATGTTCCTTATTTAAGTGAATCTTTGAAAAAAAATGCCCTACGCGCCCGTCAGTTAATAGACCGATACCCGATTAATGAGGCGGTAGATTAGGGTTTAACATCTTACTAAGGGAGGGAATAGGTAATAGGTAATGGGTAATAGCAAGAGTTTACCCCCCCTGCTCCCCTGCTCCCCTGCTCCCCTACTGCCCCTTACATATTTCTAATTTCGCCCCTGTAGCGCAGGCTTCTTCCGCCATTCCTAAAGCCACACCGTCAAATACAGGGGTCGCCCATTGTCTCCCTGCTTGAATTGACCCCGCCCGTTGAATAATTTCTGCGGCTTGAGCAACCTCAATAATAGCCACTTTAGGATTATATTCCGCCGCCCTTTCAATCATCGGATGCCAAGCCAAAGAATGACCCTCACGATTATTTTTTCCCCCACGAACTCTCGGCCCAATATTAACTAAACCCTGCTGTTGATAAAACCCAACTAAACGGTTTTGGATGCGATATTCCCACCATAAATCCCGTTGATGGAGTCCCGTAACTAACATTTGAGCACCAGGACGGGGGTTAGCAGCATTCGCCACATTAGCATCGGCTGTTAAAACCACCGTTTGCACCGAAGAATTTCCCTTATGAACTCCAGCAATAAAATGTTCTAAAGCCTGAAATCCATCTATATTTTCTCCATACATAGAAATCGTCGGAGTTAACACATAAAACCCTAACGCTTCTAACCGTCGTTTCATTTCTTCAACCGTAATATAATTCCAAATTCGACCCACGGAAACACCGTTAACACTGGCTCCAGATTGTACACCATTGCTAGTATATTGCATCGGTAAAATTGCAATCGGTTTGTTAGTATTAATTCTAATGGGAGCCACATCAGCATGAGTCCAATTTTCTCCAGTGTAATTGTAGCGAACTCGATAAATCCCCTGTCCGGCTTCATATTCATAAGACCGACCATCTTCTAAAATTGCCACGGTTTCTGTTGAGTTGGAGTTTTGACAAGCAGAAACAGAAGTCGGACAGTTAAGATTCTGTGCCGTTGCCGGGTAGGAAAAGCCTAAAATTAGGGAAGTTAAACAGAGGGCAATTTTTGTTTTCATAAGTTAATTTAAAGGATGATTCAAGGTTCAACAGAGGACTTTAACATAAATCAGGAAAATTGAATCAAATCAGGCTGGTTTAATCATATTTTTTAGGCTTAAACTGAATAAATAAGCACAACCCGCGACTAAAATAATCGTTGCACCGGAGGTTAAATTAAGAAAGTAGGAAATTCCTAAGCCTAGGGTGGTAAAAACTATTCCTAAAATACTGGATAATAGCATCATTTGTTTTAAGTCTTTAACAAATTGTCCTGAAATTGCCGCCGGAATAGTTAATAAAGCAATCACTAAAATTAAACCTACCACTTTCATCACCATCACCACGGTTAAGGCGATGGCAACTATTAACATTAGATAAAGTTGGTCAACTGGTAAATTTCGAGTTTCGGCAAAAACTGGGTCAAAAGAAATTGCTACTAATTCTTTATAAAATAAAATAATCATCACCCCAATTAAAATATTTAAGATTAACATTAGAATTAAATCCGATTGGGGGACGGTGAGAATACTGCCAAATAAATAACTCATTAAATCAACTTTATAACCAGGGGTTAAGTCAATAAAAATAATCCCAATTGCCATTCCTATTGCCCACATCACCCCAATAATAGTATCTGCCCGTTGTTGGGTTTTACGATAGACTAACCCCATTCCTAGGGCAGAAATGACAGAAAATATAATTGCTCCTAATACGGGACTAAATTTAAAAAAGTAACCCATACCAATGCCTCCATAAGCAGCATGGGCAATTCCGCCACTAATAAAAACAATCCGATTCACAACAACAAATGTTCCAATCATGCCACAGGCAATACTAACTAAAAGTCCTGCTATTAAAGCATTTCTCATAAATTCAAATTCAAACAATTTAATTAATTCTGTTAGCATTATTTTTGATTATAGAAAATGGAATAGATTGTAAAATCGTCAGTTATATTTTCTCCAAATTCCCCCCTTTTTTATGGGGTTAGGGGGGTAACTCCTTAATCGACTCTAGCCTCCTAAGTTAACTAAAATAACGCCCCAATCGAACGCCCCATATTTTCAAGTTTCATCGCTTCTATTGCGGCTGTTGGTTCATAACCACAGTGAACCATACAATCTACACATTTAGGATTTCCGCTTGATTTTCCGTATTGTTCCCAGTCGGTTTTTTCCAGTAATTCTTGATAGCTAGAATAGTAACCTTCATTTAATAAATAACAGGGTTTTTGCCATCCTAAAACACTATAACTTGGACTTCCCCAGGGAGTACAATCATAGTCTTTTTCTCCGATGAGAAAATCTAAGAATAAAGGATTATGATTAAAATTCCATTTCTTTTTACCTGATTGATAGGGAGATAAAATTTCACAGAATAAGGCTTTAGTTTGTTCTCGTTTTAGGAAATGTTCTTGGTCGGGTGCCCATTCATAACTATAACCAGGAGAAATCATCATCCCATCTAAACCCAAAGTCTCCAGAAAATCAAAGAATTTCTGCATTTCTTCCGGCTTAGTTCCAGCAAATACCGTTGTATTAGTTGTGACTCTAAATCCTTTTGATTTAGCAACTTTAATCGCTTTTACTGCAATTTCAAACACGCCTTCTCGGTCTACACAGTGGTCATGATGTTCTTTTAAACCATCTAAATGCACACTAAAGGTTAAATAGGGAGAAGGTTTAAATTTTTCTAAACTTTTTTCAAGTAAAATTCCATTAGTACACAAATAAATAAACTTTTTGCGAGCAACTAAACCCTCAACAATTTGATCAATTTGCGGATGTAATAAAGGTTCACCACCAGGGATAGAAACCACAGGTGCGCCACATTCTTCTACGGCTTTAAAACAGTCTTCTGGGCTTAAATTTTGCTTGAGAATTTCTTTCGGATGTTGAATTTTTCCACAGCCAGAGCAGGCTAAATTACAGCGAAATAAAGGTTCTAACATCAACACTAGGGGGAATTTTTTTCGCCCCATTAACCGTTGCATGAATAAATATTTACCAACGGTGATTGCTTGTTCAATTTGAATGGCCATTTTTTTGTTCACCTTAAATAAATTTAGAATTGGGTTAATCTAAAATCACCCTAACCCATCAACATACCCTTGTGTTATAAACCAATTAACGGCATCTTTCAAGGCGGTCTTAATTGAAGATTGAGGTAAACCCAATTCTTGAACCGCTTTTGAGGGATTATAATACATCGGTTGTCTTGACATTTTAACGCCATCTAAGGGGAGAGAAGGTTTTTTTCCTAAATTAGCTAAAATCATTTCATCGACCCATGCAATGCCCAAGGGAAGCCAAACTGGGATGGTTTTTTCAGGGGCGGGTAATCCGGTTATTTCTGACAATAAATCTAAGAATTGTTTCAAGGTTAAATTCTGATTACCTAAAATATAACGTTCTCCGGTTTTGCCTTTTTCTAAAGCCAGTAAATGACCTTGGGCGACATCTCTAACATCAATAAAATTCAATCCAGTATTAATATAAGCGGGCATTTTTCGGCGGAGAAATCGTAAAATCAAATCCCCCGTTGGCGTGGGTTTAATATCCCAATAGCCAATGGGTGTACTGGGATTAACAATCACAATATCCTGACCTAATTTTACCGCATTTTGGGCTTCCTGTTCTGCCCAATATTTAGATTTTTTATAATATCCAACTAAATTCTCAACTGGACTTTGATAATTTTCATTAACAGCAACCCCAGGTTTTACTCCAATAGCAGCAACGGAACTGGTATAAATTGTTCGTTTAATTCCCGCTTCTCTAGCGGCGGCTAAAATATTACGAGTTCCGATAATATTATACTGTTCTAATAATAATCTATCCCGTTGCCAAAGGGAATAATGGGCCGCACAATGAAATAAAACTTGACAACCTTTTAAAGATTGAGATAAGTTAGCATCTGTTAAGTTTCCTTCAACAATTTCAACCTCTAAATTTTTCAAGTTATCTAAATTACTCTCAGGACGAACTAACACTCGAACTGCATAATTATTTTGCAATAATAATCTAATTAAATTCGCCCCAATAAACCCCGTTCCACCCGTTACAAATACTTTCATTATATCTTAGTATCTTTGTGGTTTATTTCTATAAACTTTGTTTCTTAAATCGTTTTTTAATCTTCAACCATTCATCTTCCAAAAATGTATTTAAAACCGGAACAACAATTAAACTTAATAAAGTAGAAGTGATTAAACCCCCAATAATCGCAACGGCCATCGGTTGTCTTAATTCTGACCCTGCACCTAATCCTAACGCAATCGGTAACATTCCCAAAATCGTCGAAGCAGTAGTCATCACAATGGGTCTTAAACGTACAACTCCCGTCTCAATAATTGCCTGATTTCGACCCATACCTTTTTGACGTAATTGGTTAATATAATCCATCAATAATAACACATTTTTATCTAATAATCCTAACAGGAAAATCAACCCAATTAAAGAAATAATGCCAAAATCACTTTGAGTGATTAATAAAGCTAACATTGCTCCCACTAAACACAAAGGAAGCGTTAACCCAACTACCGCAGGTTCTACCCAACGACCAAATAATAGGAATAGTAACCCTAACATACAAATAACAGAAAATAAAAGAGTTACCAGAAAGCTATTTAAAACTTGACCAATTCTGGCAGAATCTCCAGTTAATTTTAAGGTAACTCCATTAGAAATTAAAGGTTGAGCAATCTCAATAACTTGATTTGTCGCATCCCCTAATAATTGACCTTGGCTTAAATTAGCAGTAATATAAGCCGCCCGTTGACCGTTAAATCGTTCAATTTGGTTGATAGTATTAGATATATTTTCTTCACCCGTTACCCGAACATCCACAAAACCCGGTAATTTTGCGACTTTTTCTTTAATGGTTTTGGCTATATTATTTAATTGTTGAATATCCTCTCCAACTAACACAATTTGTAGGGGTTTTTCATCCCCTGTTTCTACAAATTGAATATCTTCCACACTGATAGTAACGTTATTAATTTTGGGCAAATTTGAACGAATTTGATCTTGAGATTCTAAGGTTGTTAGTTGACGATTATTTTTTAGTTTGACATAAATTCTACCTTTATTTGGTTGTCCTTTAATTCCAATAATTATTAAGGCTTTTTCAACATCGGGAGTATTCAAAACCACCGTTTCTATTTTTTCGGCGGTCGTGCGAGTTTTTCTCAGAAATAGTTGAATTGGATTTTTGGCTAAATCTGTTAACCAATCAAACGCTCCTTGCTTTTGAAATATATCATTGGAGACTTGTCCTGGTGCGTCTCTGGGGGGGGTATTTGGTTCAGATTTATTCTGAAGTTGAAGATTAGAAATTTGAGGAAGGGGATAGGAATAATTAATCACAAATTCTCCCCTATCGAGTCGCGGTAAAAACCCTTGGGGGACAAAAGGAATTAAGGCTAAACCAGCAACAAAACTCAAAATAGCGATTAGAATAACTCGTTTTCGGTGGCTGAGTGACCATTGCAATAATCGACTATAACTTTCGATAATTGGGTTGGGTTTGGGAGTATAATTTTCCGGTCTATTTTTTGCGGGTTTTAACCAATAAACTGCTAAAACTGGAGATAAAGTTCTGGCGACTAATAATGATATAACTACAGCCGAAGAAATCGTTAAAGCAAAGGGTTTAAAAAACTGTCCCAACGCATCTCCCATAAAGGCTACGGGGAGAAAAACTGCTACAATTGTTAAGGTGGAAGCTGTCACCGTTAACCCAATTTCATCTGTTCCTTTTATCGCGGCTTCTCTGGGTGTTTCTCCAGCATCAATTAATCTGGCAATATTCTCTACATCAACAATAGCATCATCTATAACAATTCCAATTACTAATGCTAAAGCTAATAGGGTTATTGTTTCTAAGTTGAATCCAGCAATTGCCATCACAATGCAGGTTCCTAATAAAGAAGTGGGAATGGCTAAGGCGGTGATTAAGGTTGCCCTAAAATTCCTTAAAAATGGAAATACAATTGCAATGGCTAAAACAATTGCTAACAATAATTCATTAACTGTAGAATTGGTAGCTTCTCTAATATAATCGGCTTGGGTTTCTGCTAAAATTAGCTTGACATCTGTTAATTTATTTTGTATACTATTAATGGTATTTTTAACTTGATTAACTACTTCTAAGGTATTGGCATCACTGCGTTTTACCACCTGAAACGCTAAGACATTTTCCCCATTATATCTAACTAAAGTTTGCGGGTCTTGAATTAACGTTTGAGAACTGGATAAGGAGGCAATATCCTTTTTCGCCTCCCGACTTAATCCATCTCCTAATAGATTAACTTTTAACACCCCTGGTAAATCTTTGAGTTGGGGAATAATTGCACTTTTAGTAATTGTGGTTAATTCTTTTAAGGTTTTGCTTTCGCTTTTAATTGCGTAAGTAATTGCCGTTGATTCGTTTAAGTTTAAAGGAATTATATTATAAGTAGTTTCAGCAGGTAATTGAATAGTTTTTAAAGCTGTTTCCACTTGATTTGTTGAGGATTCTAAACTGGTTCCCACTAAAAATGCTAAACTAACAATACTCCTACCTGGATAAGTCGATGAACGGAAATCATAGACCCCAGGAATAGATTTTACCCCCGTTTCAATCGGTAAAGTAACCTTTAATTCCGTGTCCGTTGCGGTAGAAATGGGTGCAGTGGTACTCACAACTACCACCGGAAATGTCACCTCTGGAAATAAGGCATATTTGAGATGACTAAATGCCAAAATTCCGGCTATAATTACCCCAATCCAAAACCCAATTGCAATTCGAGGATGAGCGATACAAGCGCGAGAAATATTAAACTTTTCTCGCATAGCAGATTTGAGAGGAGACTGAATCATAGCAAAGATTGACAATAAATGATTATTCAAAAAATGATTATCTTCTTTAAGATAAACCTGAAATAATTAATTTGCAAAATTAAGTTTATTGGAGCAATTTTTCAGCACATTCAATCCCAACATCCACAAACTCATCAGGGGATTCTTTTGTCTTTTGAGCTTGAGTATAAATTTTTATAAACTGATCAAAACTGTACCGAGATTGAAATTGATTAATCGTACATTGACAAACAGTTTTTGCCTGTTGCTGGGTTAAACCTTCTTGAACACTGCGTTGACTACAACCACTGATATAAGTATTAACAATTTCTTGGGGATATTGATATTTAGGTTTGGGTTGAGTAGAATTATTTTGAGCCAGGGTGGAAACCGGATAGAGTCCTAAAGCCAAGAATAATATAAAATACAATAGACGAACAACGACGAAAGGACTGATAATATTCATAAAGGATTGGTTTTAAATGAATTGGCGACCATTACAATTAAAACATAAATTGTGCCTAAAAATTTTACTCCTAGGTGTTATTATTCTATTGATCACGTTTTCGAGTAGTGTTTGGCATCAATTCCAGAAGCTATCTGTCGCCTCCGGGCAACCTGTGGATACATTTTTCGTCCTGGGGGGAAGTATTAAACGGGAAATGTATGTCACCGAACTAGCAAAACAAAATCCCGATATTCGGATTTTAATTTCAACCGGATCAGATGATCCCTGTATTTTAAAATTATTTGAACGCGAACAAGCTCCGACGCAACAAGTTTGGTTAGAAAAGTGTGCAAATTCTACTTTTGATAATTTTTTTTATAGTCAACCTATTCTGAGCAAATGGCAGGCTCATCATGTTAAATTAATTACCTCTCCCACCCATTTACCCAGGGCAAAATGGATGGCTCAAATTATGTTAGGATCTCATGGAATTTGGGTAGATGTGGAAACAGTAAAAGAAAGCGGAGTTCCTGCAAATCGGGAATTGTGGCTAAAAACAGGAATGGATGTAACCCGAACTTTTTTATGGGCGTTAGCAAGTCAAGTAATTCAACCCTCCTGTTCTAATCTAACTCAACTTGAGGAGGTAAATCTTAAAAAGTGGTGTCAGGAAAAATTTAGCTGTGAATATCAAAGTGGGATTGATTTTAAGTTGATTTGTCAGGAAAAGGAGCCCTAATTAGAGCTTAACTTTACATACGCTTTTGAAAAAAAAGTCCCTCAACCTTCCATCTCATAGGTCTTACAAGCCATAAAATTTCAGCCATCAATATAAAGATTGAGTTAAAGATTTAATAAAAATCATCGGAATCTGCTTCAAGTCTGGAACACCCTTGATTAAAATATGCCATTATGCCAGGATACCTTACGGCGATAGGCAACTTGATTGAATATCAGAATCCTCTAAATTATCTGAAAAGCAATCGGTGCTGTTAGACCTTGGTTTTTACTCAATTGGTGCTTGACTCTTGTTTTTAGGAGTCTCCCTTATCAATGCGATCTCACCGGACAACTGTTAACCCCCCAACCCCCCTTGCTAAGGGGGGGCTAGATTTCCATTTGCGAAGGAGGTTTTGAAGGGACTAGAAAAGCCTAATTTGTATTCCTACGGGCTGCTTCATTGATTGCTAATCTACACTATTTATACCCTCAAAACCATGATCAAACCTAACTTAACTGAACGGGATCGGGCGTTTACACCTAGCCCTAAGACTTCTCAATATTTATTGATTGCCACCTTAGAAAATCTCTTAACACAAATCCAAGTCGATACCATTAATCTTGCAGCTTGGAGTCAACATTGGCATCTCCACTCGTTTCAACTAGGAGATTCTATTGATGATATAGCCATTTTTACCAAAAAAACAGTTAACAGTGAACCCAATCCAAAACCCCTGGTTTATTTAGTCGTTGAAGGTCGAGTCCGACTCCTAGCCTGGGACAAAAATCTAAATCGGGAGGTTTCAGTTTCAGTGATTGAACCCGGTGAAACCTTTGGCGGGGATCAAGCCGGATGGGAATACTCAAATTTATCTTATCAAGCGATCGCAGCCAGTGATGTCATTGTGGCTTCGATTCCTCTTGTCGAAATTCCAGCCCAGACCCAACTACAAACCTATCTAAAAACCACCATCGAAAGCCGACAACGGTTATTATTCTTCAAAACCCAAACGGACTGGGGACGGTTGGCCAGTCACCGACTACAAGAACTTTTATCCAACTGCACCCAACATCACATCAACGCCGGAACTCCCGTACTCTCTGCGATCCCAATAGAACAGAGCCGATTTTGGCTGTATCAAGGACAAATTACAGGCGCCGATACCGTTCCCCAGGTGGGCGACAGTTGGGGAGAACCCGATCGCATCTCCCCAGAATGGATCGCCGCCACGGAGTTAGTCGTGTATCAACTTCCCGCAGAAACCTTACAGACAACATCCGTACAAGGCGGGAAATCTCCGATACGGACACAGGAAAAAACCGTTTATCTTCAACCCCCCACTGTGAAACCCTCTCCAGTGATCGCTCCGCCAACGCCCCAAACCCTCAGCTTCCCAAAACCCAAACGTCAACGAGTCTGGCGAGGATTTTGGCAACGCTATCCTTTTATAGAACAGCAAAGCTCCTCCGACTGTGGGATCGCTTGTTTGGCGATGATTAGTCAATATTGGGGGAAATATTTAAGTATTAATAGCCTCCGTAATATTTCGGATGTAGGACGATCTGGAGTCTCCTTAAAAAATCTCACTCTTACCTCAGAAAAATTAGGTTATCAAGCGCGACCAGTCCGGGCAAGTTTGAATCGTTTAGAAACCGAAAAAAAACCTTGGATTGCCCATTGGCAAGGGGATCATTATATTGTGGTCTATAAAGTCCGGCGCCATCAAGTGGTGATTGCTGATCCGGGTGAGGGCAGAAAAACCCTCTCTCGTCAGGCGTTTTTAACCGGATGGACGGGCTATGCTTTACTTTTGGAACCCACCGATCAATTCCATGAACTCCAAGAGCAGAAACGCTCTCTTGGTCGGTTTGCTGGGGTAATTTGGCCCCATCGGTTTTTAGGATTACAAATTGTTTTGTTATCCCTATTAATTCAGATATTTGGGATTGTTACTCCCTTATTAACCCAGATTATTTTAGATCGGGTTGTGGTGAATAAAAGTCTCACCAGTTTGAATGTATTTGCCTTGGGGTTGTTATTATTTGGCGTGTGGAGTTTGGGGTTATCTTCAATTCGACAATATCTATTGAGTTACTTATCAAATCGTTTGGATTTAACTCTAATTGGTGGGTTTATTAACCACGCCCTAAAACTTCCTTTAAAGTTCTTTGAGTCCCGCCGCGTCGGGGATATCATTACCCGGGTTCAAGAAAATCAGAAAATTCAACGGTTTCTCGTCGGTCAAATTTTATTGTCGGCGTTGAATGTTGTGACGGGGTTTGTGTATTTAGGGTTGATGCTTTATTACAACTGGAAACTCACAATTTTAATTTTAGGAATTGTGCCTTTAATTATTCTTCTAACCTTAGCAGCAACGCCAATGTTACGACATATTTCCCGTCAAGTATTTAATGCCTCTGCCGATCAAAATTCAACTTTAGTGGAAATTTTGACCGGAATTAATACAGTAAAAGCAGTAGCGGCGGAACCGGAATTACGTTGGCGTTGGGAAGAACGATTAACCAAACAGATGAATGTTCAGTTTAAAGCTCAGAAATTAGGGATTAATTTAGAATTTGTCAGTGGGTTAATTAATTCAATAGGAAGTACAGCCTTACTTTGGTTTGGTGCAACTTTAGTAATTCAAGATCAATTAACTATTGGTCAGTTTGTCGCCTTTAATATGATGCAGGGTTATGTAATTAGTCCGATTCTTGCCTTAGTAGGATTATGGGACGAATTGCAAGAAGTATTAATTTCCGTAGAACGGTTAAATGATGTATTTGAACAAGAACCGGAAGAAACCCCGCAAAAACCGTTAATTGTATTACCGAGAATCCAGGGAGAAATTCACTTTGATAACGTGACTTTTCGTTATCAGGAAGATGCCGAAACGAATATTTTGCAAAATCTTTCTTTTAAATTTCCTCCAGGTCAAACCATTGCTATTGTTGGGCGCAGTGGTTCAGGGAAAAGCACCCTAGTTAAATTACTGCAAGGTTTGTACCATCCCACAACCGGACATATTTATGTGGATGGGCATGAAATTCGCCATGTTTCTCCCCCTTCTTTACGTTCACAAATGGGCGTTGTTCCCCAGGATTGTTATTTATTTTCAGGAACGCTTTTAGAAAATATTACTCTGTATCGGGATGAATATACTTTAGATCAAGTTATTGAGGCTGCAAAATTAGCAGAAGTTCATGGATTTATTCAAGGTTTACCTTTAGGATATTATACCAAAGTTGGAGAACGGGGATCAAGTTTATCGGGAGGACAACGGCAACGAGTAGCGATCGCTAGAGCTTTATTAGGAAGTCCTAGAATTCTAATTTTAGATGAGGCAACCAGTTCTTTAGATACCGAAAGTGAACACCGTTTTCAACGCAATTTAGAACAAATGCAACGCGACCGCACCACCATTATTATTGCCCATCGTCTCTCAACCGTGAGAAGTGCCGATTGTATTTTAGTTATAGACAAAGGCATTTTAGTTGAACAGGGCAACCATGAACACCTAATGGCAACTCAAGGACTCTATTATCATTTAGCTCAACAACAACTGGCTTTATAGCCCAGGGCAATTGCGTGACCTCTCCCCCAACCCCTCTCCTACAAGCGAGGGGGGAAGAATTCTTACTATTAAATCTTAAAATAAAAAGATTTAAAAATATTAATTACTCCCCCTTCCGAATAAAAATATTCTTCCTTTTCCCTCTCCTTGTAGGAGAGAGCAGGGAGAGGTCGGGAATGGGGGGTTAGGTCTTAGGATTTACCATCAAAAATAAAACCGCCCCAAATCCTAAGCTCATCTTCTTTGATCTGCTATTTTAAAAAATTTCTGTAACAAATGTGCCAAATTGGCAGTTTAAAATCAAAAGTTACCCTAGTATAAATACAGAGGATTTTGATAAAAACAAGAACACTGGTCTGACCGTAAGATCACTATTTCATTTTAAAAAAACAATTAAAACACCAACCTTTGTTGGCTAGGTTTTACATAACCCTATGAAACCGTACAAACTATTTTCCTCTCTCAGTAAAAACACTAATGATGATTCAGACTCCCAATTGTCTGTAACCTTACAGGAGGAATACTTAGAGGATCTGGAATTGGGTATTGAACAGACAAAACACACCGATCATATTTATGGCGGTATAGCGGGTTCTGTTCCCTTTCCTCAACTTGCACCCCCCCAAACAGTCCCCAAAAAATCCCCTCCTCCAGCTAGTGTTCCGACGGCAAAACCGGACTGGTCAAATGCCTTACAGTCTCTACTGGATCAACCCCCGGCGTCTTTTCCCCTGCAATTAATGTTAGGAGGATTTATTTTTTGTATCGCCTTTGGTGCATGGGGATATTTCGGAACCGTAGATGAAGTCGGTCAAGCTAGAGGGAAATTAGCACCCCAAGGAGAAGTTTACAAAATCCATCCCGTTGAGTTGGGAAAAGTTTCTCTAATTTCGATTAAAGAAGGGCAAACTGTTAAAAAAGGTCAGGTTTTAGCCGAACTAGATCGACAAATTGCCATCCAAGAATTAGCGGGATTACAACAACAACTCACCGCCTTTCAAGCCGAACTAACTCAAAAAAAAGGGTTAATTGAACGGATTCATTTAGAAGCCCAAACCCAAACGGCGATTGCCACGGCTCAACTTCAATCTCAACAAGCCAGTATTGAACGAGTTGAAAGCCAAATTGTATCGAATCAGCACTTACTAGGTCAACTCAATTTTGAGGCGTCAGCAACTCAAAAACGAGTTGAATCTTTACAACCCTTAAAGGCAGAAACTCAAAGCCTAATTGAAAAATTGCAGGAGGGAGAATCAGCGGCTAAAGAACGACTAGAACGGCTACAACCTCTGTTAGAAAGTGGTGCTATTTCTAAAGACCTATTATTTCAAGCCGAACAAAACTTGCGGGATCAACAAAGAGGCATTGTTCAAGCTCAATTATCAGAAAAAAATAGTACCCAAGAACTGATTTTTCAAGCGGAACAAGGTTTTCGGGATCGACAAAGATTAATCACCCAATCTCAAGGAGAATTAAAACAATCTCAAGTTGAAATTGAACGATTAAATGCGGAATTAGCCCAGAAACAAGCGGAGGCAAAAACAATTCAAGTCGCAACCCAGCAAAAAATTCAACAAACTGAGTTAGAAGTAACTCAATTAAAAGCGCAAATTACAAATACTCAAAATTTAATTACAACGGCTGAAGCTAAACTTCAAGAACGATATCTCTATTCTCCCATTGATGGAGTTATTTCTGCCTTGAATGTGTTTAATGTGGGAGAAGTCATTCAACCCGGACAAACCGTGGCTGAAATTACGCCCAAAAATGCACCCCTAATTTTAACAGCTAGTCTCCCGAATGAGAAAGCTGGATTTGTGAAAACCGGAATGTCGGTTAAAGTCAAATTCGATGCTTATCCCTATCAAAATTATGGGGTATTTGAAGGAACAGTTCGCTCAATTTCACCCGATACAAAAGTCGATCAAGCAGTCGGGTCAGTTTATAAATTAGAAATTGTCTTAAAAAAAGACTACGTTTTGCAAAAGGATCAGAAAATTCAGTTAAAATCTGGACAAACGGCTAGTGCGGATATTATTATTCGTCGTCGTCGGATTATGGATATTCTACTTAATCCCATTCTGCAATTGCAGAAAAATGGCATAGATTTGTAGAACACTATTTACTAATTAGGAGTGCAAGAAATGTCTGCTCAATATTCCTACAATAACTCGAAAGTCGCTAAAGCGATGAGTGAAGAACAATTTGAACAAATCCTAGATGCGATTTTATCGGGAAAGTATTCTTGGGCTTGTGTTTTAATCCTGCGTTTTGCCGGATATAATCCACTGCATTATATTCCCTATCGCACCTATAACCGACTGGCTAAGGATAATAATTCTAATTCTCAGTCTCAAGGTAATCCGACATCTGTTAAGTCAAGTGCTCACACCCAGACTATACCTTCTGGTGCGGGCAAAGTTCGGGACTTAACCTATTTGGAGCCTATTCCTGAATTGAGTCGGGGGGTTTCGGGAGGATTTCGGCATTTAGAGGTTGTCGAGAACTTCTATAGTCCTTAGAAACTGCACTAAACGACCGATCCAACTTTAACCTTCTGTTCGCCTAAGTTTAAAATCATTTTTTTGAGTCTGTTTTTCACTTTTTTAAAAAAATCCGCTTTTCCACATCTTTTCATCTTTTATACAACCTGTGTTCAAGCAGGTTTTTTTTTGGAAAATATAAAAAAACTGCCAAAATGACAACAATTATTCCGAAACGTAATTACAATACCATTTACACGACCTTGAATATTAAAGTTTGAATAAAACGAACTCCTCTGAAAGTTATTTCTGATTTTCAGAGCCTTATTTATGGTCGGTTTTTCAAAATCAATCCTTTTTCATCTATTGATTTCAACTCCAAAAAAATAATCTACAAATATGCCAAAATGGCAACACAGGCAAGAGAAACCAGATTATATTAGAAACATCAACAAACAAACAAAGTTGATACCCAAATAAACCATTCTTTAGGAAAAAAACCATGTTTATTCAAGATTTAAACCATTTAGAAGTCGTTGACGAAGCATCCAATATCAAAGGCGGCGGTGTTGTTTTTGCTGATGCTTATGCTGGTGCTTATGCAAACGGTAACTACTTTGCTGCCACTTTCACCAGCACTTATACCTCTGCATATACAGGATATGACTGGTGGTCTGGAAGCTATTATACCTCCGCCAACTCTAGTTCTGCCAGTAATTCGGCTGCTGCTTAATCCAATTCCGAATTGAGTTTGGATGTATAGCTAGTTGCAATACCATCGCTGAAAGCTAATTCAATTTAATCATTGAAAGCTTTCAGTGTTTTTATATTCTTTTGGAGAAATTTATGAGTCAGATCACCATTGCTAATTTGAGTTTTTGTGAAAATACGGGTACTAATGCACAGGAAATAAAAGGTGGCGGTTATTTTTCTGCTCCTTCTAAATCTGTCAGTACCGATCATAGTTCCAGTTACAATGCCTTCTACATTATTCAAAGATTTGATGACAGCTACTCGATATATGCTTCTTATGGTGGCTCTGCTGCTGGTGCGGTAGCTGGTGCGATTTCAGATGGAAATACATCTACCTATGCCTATGCTTCCAGCTATGCCAGTTAACCTCTGTGAAGTGGCGTTTTTTCTCATGATTCACTTTTTGATTAAGTAAAAATATTCAACAGATAAAAATCCCTATTCCTGACAAAATAGGGACTTTTTTATTTTAAAATTAATCACAAATTAATTAGGATAACTAGAGGTTGAGGAAGAACTAGAACTCGATTTAGCCTGACTGTAACCATTAACAGATGAAATATTGACAGAAACGCTTTGGCTAATTTCATTTTCTTGATCCTCTGATGTTGAAACTACGCTTTTAGCCTCTGCAATAACTTTACCATCCGGTGAGACTATCCGTTTGAATACGACTTTATAGTTAGACATGATTTTAATACCAACTTATTAGAATGAAGCATAAAATAATTCATTAAGCTAATGTTGCCAAAATGGCAACATTTATCAAAATCATTTAGTTACACTTTGATTTAATAGCTTGTCTTGAAAAAGTTATTAAAGTTACCGACTTTGACAATGATCTTGCTACTACATTACTTAATTTTCTGTAACAGCAATGAGCAATATTACCAACAATTCTAACGATATTCCCGTTATCCTAGATGAACCTATAAATACAGTATCTCCGACCACTACAATTAACTCCCCCGATGCCAATTTTCAAGGGAGTAATTCTAGTTCCACTGCTATTGTCAATGACATCGGTGCTGGGGGAGAAAGTCAAGCTACAACAATTTCCCCAACTGGAGAAGTTAAACAGAGTAGTGAGTCTGTGTTTATTCCTGGTGCTACTTCTAGTGAAGCAACAGCAACAGCTATTAGTAGTACGGATATATTACCAACTACCGAGGTAAAAGTAGTGCTCAAACCTGATAATAACAATAACAATAGTAATTCTAGTTCTAGTTCGACTACTATTGTCAATGACATCGGTGCGGGGGGAGAAAGTCAAGCTACAACAATTTCCCCAACTGGAGAAGTTAAACAGAGTAGTGAGTCTGTATTTATTCCTGGTGCTACTTCTAGTCAAACAACAGCAACGGCTATTAGTGGTACGGATATATTACCAACTACCGAGGTAAAAGTAGTGCTCAAACCTGATAATAACAATAACGATAGTAATTCTAGTTCTAGTTCGACTACTATTGTCAATGACATCGGTGCGGGGGGAGAAAGTCAAGCTACAACAATTTCCCCAACTGGAGAAGTTAAACAGAGTAGTGAGTCTGTATTTATTCCCGATGCTACTTCTAGTCAAGCGACAGCAACAGCTATTAGTAGTACGGATATATTACCAACTACCGAGGTAAAAGTAGTGCTCAAACCTGATAATAACAATAACAATAGTAATTCTAGTTCTAGTTCGACTACTGTTGTCAATGACATCGGTGCGGGGGGAGAAAGTCAAGCTACAACAATTTCCCCAACTGGAGAAGTTAAACAGAGTAGTGAGTCTGTATTTATTCCCGATGCTACTTCTAGTCAAGCGACAGCAACAGCTATTAGTGGTACGGATATATTACCAACTACCGAGGCAAAAGTAGTGCTCAAACCTGATAATAACAATAACGATAGTAATTCTAGTTCTAGTTCGACTACTATTGTCAATGACGCAGGTGCGGGGAAAGACAGTCAAGCTACAACAATTTCCCCAACTGGAGAAGTTAAACAGAGTAGTGAGTCTGTATTTATTCCCGATGCTACTTCTAGTAAAGCGACAGCAACAGCTATTAGTGGTACGAATATATTACCAACTACCGAGGCAAAAGTAGTGCTCAAACCTGATAATAACAATAACGATAGTAATTCTAGTTCTAGTTCGACTACTATTGTCAATGACGCAGGTGCGGGGAAAGACAGTCAAGCTACAACAATTTCCCCAACTGGAGAAGTTAAACAGAGTAGTGAGTCTGTGTTTATTCCTGGTGCTACTTCTAGTAAAGCAACAGCAACGGCTATTAGTAGTACGGATATATTACCAACTACCGAGGTAAAAGTAGTGCTCAAACCTGATAATAACAATAACAATAGTAATTCTAGTTCTAGTTCGACTACTATTGTCAATGACGCAGGTGCGGGGAAAGACAGTCAAGCTACAACAATTTCCCCAACTGGAGAAGTTAAACAGAGTAGTGAGTCTGTGTTTATTCCTGGTGCTACTTCTAGTAAAGCAACAGCAACGGCTATTAGTAGTACGGATATATTACCAACTACCGAGGTAAAAGTGGTAATAGAATCTGATAATAACAATAACGATAGTAATTCTAGTTCTAGTATCTTAATTCAGATTAGTCCAGAACCGAATCCTTTAACCGTTATAGCTATTGAACGCACACCACAACTCGGTAGTATCGAAAATGATCAACTCATTGGTAGCAATGAAAATGATGCAATACGCGGGTTTAAAGGCGCAGATAAAATTGAAGGTAAAAGTGGAACAGACTTATTACAAGGAAACAAAGGTAATGATACTCTTGATGGAGGAAATGATCAAGATATTCTTAGAGGGGGGAAAGGCAATGATATCTTAATCGGTGGCAATGGTGATGATATTCTAATCGGTGATCTCGGTCAAGATGAATTAACAGGAGGAGCAGATGCGGATGTATTTGTCTTCAACACAAATCCCAATTTCCCAAACTCTAACCCCAATTTAGCAGATATAATTACAGACTTTAATGCTGCTGAAGGTGATAAGATTGGATTATCGGAAAACTTAATCGGACAACCGTTAATATTAGAAACCTTCGATTATAATGCTGATGGAAGTCTTGATGCTACTATCATTAAACTCGGTAGTGATAGTCAATCTGAAGTTCTTGGTGTTGTGTTAGGTACAGTTTCTGTAAATGGACAAACGACATTAACGCCAACCGATTTCACCGTGATTTCTAACAGCCTGCTAATGTTAAGCTAAAAGAGTTAGGATTACAACAAATGGTCATGGTGCAACTTTCCAAAGACTCACTTGATAATGAGGAAATTATTGGTTTCCTGAAACAAAACCTGGAATTCAAGCAATTCTATCAAAAAATATTGTTTCAAAAAGTAATCAATCAAGTTGCTGAGGAAAGAGCAATTACGGTAACGGCTGAAGAAATTCAAAGCCAAGCTAACCAACAACGTCATGAAAAACGCTTAGAAAAGGCGGCGGATACCTTAGCTTGGTTAGCTGACCAAATGATCACTTCCGATGACTGGGAAGCGGGAATTCGAGAACATCTTTTAGCGCAAAAATTAGCGGAATCTTTATTTGCTAAAGATGTTGAAAAATACTTTATTCAAAATCGCTTGAATTTCGAGCAAGTTTCATTATATCAAATTATTGTTCCCTATGAACGCTTGGCTAGGGAATTATTTTATCAAATAGAAGAAGAAGAAATTAGTTTCTATCATGCCGCCCATTTATATGATATTGACCCCCGACGTCGTGAACAATGCGGCTATGAAGGTAAACTTTATCGTTGGGGGTTAAAAGCGGATTTTGCCGCCATTGTATTTGGTTCAAACCCAGGAGAAATATTAACTCCAGTCAAAACTGACCAAGGTTATCATCTAATCTTAGTTGAGGAGTTTATTCAAGCTGAATTGACTCCTCAACGTTATCAAGAAATTCTTCAGAAACTATTTAAAGATTGGTTGGCTAGTGAATTGAATTATCGGCTATATAACACTTAAAGTTTTACTTTAAAGTTATTGTCACCCGATAAAATGCACCCTGAAATTGATTAGTTGACAGAATTAATCAGATAAACTGGATCTTTTTTTCAAGCCCAATGCTGTTCCTAATGCACCGAAAATTAATAAGCTCAAAGCAGTTGAAGGTTCAGGTACTTTAACCTTTGTTGAACTGGTTTGATAGGTAATTAACGTTAGGTTTTGACCTTGACTAAACTGACGTGAATATAATCCCGATAATAAAATATTGACAGATGCTTGATTTTCTTCGGCGTTTGTTGTTGTCAATGGTGATAATTGAAACCCCTGACTATTTTTGGTGGATAAATTATGTTTGTTAGCAGAATTCATCGAGCTATTTAGACTAAAGAAATCTAACAAATTATTGGTAGAATCTTCAAACAAATAGAAAGCGATATAATTCGCGGCTTGAGTCGATTCTTGTTGCAGTGATTTTTGGGTTTCTAAATTTAAAATCGAGATAAAATCAAAAGAAAATTCTTGGTTTCCAGCAATTTCAAATTGATAACCAATAGCTGATGCTTGACTTTGAGCTAAACCCAAATATTCTTTACCTTCTCCTTGAGTTTTCGCTTGTGAACTATTGTTAGCCAGGGGAAAACAATAGTCAGGTTCCGAGCAGTTAACATCAAAATAGGCATTAGCATTCGCTTCAGCTAATACAGCCCCTTTCCGAGCTACTGCTAGGGTTTGAGCATCTGTAAACGTGGAAATGCTGGTAGGAACTTGGCTAAAATTATAAATTAAGGTTTCAGCTTCAGCATTAGCAAATGTAGCTGCAAAACCGGGAGAAATACTACTTAATAAAGTAACAACGGGAGTGGCTACTATCAAGAATTTCAAAGTTGATTTGGGTAGAATATTCATGTTAAATTATTTTGTTAAGTTTTAAATCAAAATTGATCACGGTATCAATACCGATAATCTATATATTTAATATAGTCTGGTGATCCAGGAATTAACAGGGGTTAGTGTAAAGATTTTAGTTTTTTTTGTAAAGATACAATAAAAAGATTAATGACAACAAATTATCCCTATAGTTTATTGCATTCGATCAATAGTTCGGTATTGAATAGCCTCGGCAATATGGGCGGGTTTAATATTATCTTCCCCCGATAAATCAGCAATAGTTCGACCTACCTTTAAAATCCGATCACTCGCCCTTGCTGACAACCCTAATTTTCTAATCGCATTTTCTAATAAACTCTGTCCCACAGTATCCAATTGACACCATTTTTGAATATGCCGACTCTGCATTTCCGCATTGGATTTTAACTGGGGCTCATCTGCAAATCGTTGAAAAGTTCGCTCCCGGGCTGTAATTACTCGTTGTCGAATATTAGCAGAATTTTCACCTTGAGATTGCTGTAAAATTTCCTCTGGTTTTAATCTATTAACTGCCACTTGTAAATCAATCCGATCCATCAATGGCCCCGATAATTTTGCCCAATATTGTTCTCGTTGACGAGGCGAACAAGTACAAGGTTGAATAGTATCCCCATAATATCCACAGGGACAGGGATTGGTACTCGCTACTAAAGTAAATTTAGCCGGAAAAATCACCGATTGTTTAGTACGAGAAACCGTCACAAATCCATCTTCTAAAGGTTGTCTTAAAAACTCTAATACATCCCGTTTAAATTCTGTCAATTCATCGGCAAACAAAATGCCCCGATGGGCTAAAGAAATCTCCCCTGGTTTCGGATAGGTTCCTCCCCCAACTAAAGCCGGGCCGGAAGCGGAATGATGGGGACTTCTAAAAGGGCGATCGCTAACTAAAGTTCCACGATTTTTTAATAGTCCCGCCACCGAATAAATCCGAGTTACTTCTAAAGATTCTTCAAAACTTAAAGGTGGTAAAATCCCAGGTAAACGCCGGGCTAACATGGTTTTTCCACTCCCCGGCGGCCCGACAAAAATTAAATTATGTCCTCCGGTCGCCGCAATTTCTAACGCCCGTCTAGCGTGAGCCTGTCCCTTAACTTCACTTAAATCTAAGCCAATTGTTGTTTTTTGAGATAATAAATGCGATGCAGTTAATTTAATAGGTTGATAAGCACTGGGATGATTTAAAAAATCAGTAACATCTAATAAACTTTTAAATCCATAAACCGATAATCCCTGAACAACCGCCGCTTCTTGAACATTATCTTCAGGAACAACTAATCCAGTAATTCCCATTTTTTGGGCTGCTACAGCAATCGGAAGTACCCCAGCAACGGGTCTTAATCCGCCATCTAAACTCACCTCTCCTAAAAATAAAAAATCCCCCAATAAATCAGCTTTAATTTGTTCCGATGCGGCTAAAATCCCAATACTAATCGGAAGGTCAAAACTTGGCCCTTCTTTGCGTAAATCCGCCGGAGTTAAATTAATTACAATATTTCGCATCGGGAAAGCGTATCCGGCATTTTTTAAAGTCGCTTTTACCCGTTCTCGTGATTCCTGAACCGCCGCATCGGGAAGTCCCAACACCATAATTTTAGGCAGTCCCCCGGAAATATCGACTTCCACCCCAACTTTAACCGCATCAATTCCAACAATAGAGGCACTCCAAACCCTAGCTAACATGATTTTTAACTCTTAGGTTTTAAACCCATCATAGCATCGTTACCGTGACCAATCGCCACCATTGGGAAACAATCTTCATTCTGAGTGACCTGCACATCTGATAAAAAACCGGGTTTATGGGTAATGACGAATTGAAACGAAGCCAGGGTTAAATTACCGCAACAACACTAACCGGAGTTTCCTGCTGTTTAAGTAATAAACCATATTCTAAGCCTTCTACAACCGCTTGATAGGAAGCATCAATAATATTAGTAGAAACTCCCACCGTCGTCCAACGTTGCTGACCGTTACTGGACTCAACTAAAACCCGAGTTTTTGCCGATGTTCCTGAACCGCCATCAATAATTCTAACTTTATAATCCCGCAGTTGAAATTCAGCAATCATCGGATAAAAATTTACTAATGCTTTTCTTAAAGCAGCGTCCAAGGCTGATACAGGGCCATTTCCCTCAGCGGCTTCTAAAATATCTTCAGCATTAACAGTAACTTTCACCGTTGCTAAAGCATGGCAAACTTCATCGCTGAATTTATCACAATGTACCTGAAATCCTTTCAGTGTAAAAAAGGCTTTGCGGGTTCCTAATGCTTCTCGCATTAATAAATCAAAACTCGCCTCTGCCGCTTCAAATTGATAACCCTGATTTTCTAAATTCTTCAGTTGTTGTAAAATTTTACGACTGGCGGGATTATTCCGATCTAAATCAATCCCAAAGGTTCTAGCTTTGGCTAAAACATTACTTAAACCAGCTTGATCTGAAACCACAATTCGCCGTTGATTTCCAATAACTTCTGGGGGAATATGTTCATAGGTTAGGGGATTTTTTTGTACCGCAGAAACATGAATTCCTCCCTTATGGGAAAAGGCAGATAATCCCACAAAAGGCGCGTGATCATCCGGGGCTAAATTAGCAACTTCACTCACAAACCGACTTACTTCTGTTAGTCTTTTAATCTGTTCATCTTGAATACAATTATAGTCTAATTTTAATTGAAAATTGGGAATTAAAGTACAAAGATTAGCATTTCCACAACGTTCTCCATAGCCATTAATTGTTCCCTGTACCATCTTTACCCCTTCTAATACGGCTGCGATCGCATTACCAATAGCCGTTCCCGAATCATTATGACTATGAATCCCAAATTGCAGAGGAAAAGGCGTTTCTAAGTCTTTTGTAGCTTGGATTGCATCCCTAACAATTTGAGTTACTTCATGGGGTAAAGTCCCTCCATTCGTATCACAAAAAACCAACCATTCCGCCCCCGCCTGGGCCGCCGTTATTAAGGTTTGTAAGGCATAATTAGGATTATTTTTATAGCCATCAAACCAGTGTTCCGCATCATAAATAACCCGTCTTCCTTGACTCCTAAAAAACTGAATTGTATCCGCAATCATCGCCAGATTTTCTGTTAGGGTGGTTTGTAATCCTTCGATCACGTGCAAATCCCAGGATTTCCCAAATAATGTTATCCAATGTGTTCCTGCGGATAAAATTGCTTTCAAATTATCATCTTCTGCCGCATTACTATTCGGTCGTCGGGTGGAACAAAATGCCACAACTTCCGAATTAAGTAAGGGTTGTTCTTGCAACTTCCAAAAAAACTGCACATCTTTAGGATTAGCCCCCGGCCATCCCCCTTCAATAAAAGGGATTCCTAAACTATCTAATTGACGCGCAATTCGTAATTTATCATCAAGAGATAAAGATAATCCTTCCCGTTGGGCGCCGTCTCTTAATGTGGTATCGTAGATCCAAAGGGGATGAGTCATAGGTTCTAAAATTTACAGTTAACAATTAATTGATAGTGCGGCAAATATGAGTAGTTGATTATATTTTAGCGTTAGGGTTTAGTGGTGTGACCTCTATGGGCTTGTAATCATCCATCTTAGCTAATTTTTCTTTTTCAATCTTATTTTACTTTTAAATCTCTCGTTTTGGGCTTGAAAAAAGTAACAATTTAGTTAAGAATCATTGCATAACTTTTATTCAGGGAAAAATGGTACAAATTCAAGCTCAAGGGAAAACGATTACTTGCGATCGCGGTGCTAATCTCCGTAAAGTCCTATTAGAAAATGGAATTGATCTTTATAATGGTCAAGCTTCCCTAATAAACTGTCACGGATTTGGGACTTGTGGGACTTGTTGCGTCGAAATTGAAGGGGAAGTTTCCGAACCCCAATGGAAAGAGAAAACCCGCCTTTCCCTTCCTCCCCATTCCTCAGATAAACAACGCCGTTTAGCCTGTCAGGTTCAGGTTTTGGGGGATATCAAAGTTAAAAAATATGATGGTTTCTGGGGTCAAGGTTCCCAAACCGCCTGGACTCCCTAATTAGAAATCCAGATTCTGGATCACCCAGTAGGCTAAAAATTCAGAAATTTTAAGAATTTTCCATTCAAATGCCAATTTAGTATTAGTAGGCATTTGGATGGAAAATTGAGCATATTCTTTTATGTTAATATCATGGTAAACTAAAATTAATGTGAGATATAGTACCATGAGGGTTTGATCGTGCTCAGTAGTATTAAACAGCAAGTGGTCGTTGGCAGAAATGGCAAAATAGAAATTCAAACCTCTGATTTAGCCGAAGGAATGGTTGTTGAAGTGATTGTTTTAGTTAAACAAGATGTTCTTGAGACAAATACTAACCCATCTATTTAACAAGATGAAACAGAGTATTTGCTGTCTACTCAAGCCAATCGTAACCACTTGATTACCTCTATTCAAAACATTGAAACAAAGACCAAATTAGTCAGTTTTACGCCTGAAGAATGGAATGAAAAATATAACCTTCTCTCATGAGGCTTTTGAATAATTCAACAACTGGGCGACACAAGACAAAAAAATTCATCGAAAGATTATCACCTTGATTAATGATATTGTGCGTTAACCCTTTACTGGACTTAGCAAACCTGAACCTCTAAAGCATGAACTCAGAGGATATTGGTCTCGACAAATTACGGATGAGCATCGTTTAGTGTATGAAGTATATTAATAGCAATCGCCTATACCATAACAGCCTTATAAGGGTTAAAAATTAAACAACTTGGGCAACAAAAATATATCAATCGCCTCCAAGAGTTAGGGCGAGTCTCTAAACGCCATAGTAACTTTTGGATAGGACAATATGGACTTTTATGGATAGCTGCAATGGAAATTTGGACGGATTTGGCTCAACAACTCATGAGAACTAAATGCGATAAGCTGCCTTTTTTTTCAGAGGGGTCAGAGAGCTATGATGTTGATTCAGTCTAGCTTTTAGCTCTCTTGTCACCCCGTGAGGGTTTTATCGGGCTCAATTAAAGCTCTCAATTGAATAATATCAATAAAATTTGTAATTTTCATACATCTTTACCCAGAGATTTATAAGTACCTACACAAAATTATTTGCACATCCTATTTATGGTTTTTTATGTGTTTCAAGGGCTTCAGATTAACCTAGCGTGTAATTAATTTTGTTTACCTACTTAAACCAATTTATTACAAACTGCTACTGATATTTACTGTACTCTATTATACTAGAATCCGACTCTCCTTATTAACCAAGAGAGTTTCCACAATGGTAAGTTTGGCTAAGTTCGGGACTGGGCAAATAGCCTTCTGCATAAGCATAGATAGTGGCGGTTAACTTATGAAAAATATCTACATTCTGGAGAGTATACTTTAGAGAAGTAGTGTTAACTTTTTGATGAAGGACTTGAACATTATCATCACGCAGAATGATGACATCATATTCGGTTGCTTGTTCAACGGGAGTCCAGGAGATCGTCATTACTCTATTTGCATAGACTGGATTTCGTGGTTGCCAACTGATGCTCTTGACCGGAGGGAGAGAATCCAACCGAATCTCAATCTTGATTGCAGAAGTTCGGTCATTAAAAAAATTACCTACCCAATACGTGTCCTCCGTAAAAGTTTTAGTTTCACCCCGTAAATCTTGTGTTGATGGGTAAGCACATTAGTTCGCTGGTTAACAAGCAGATCTTAAGGTTTAAAGTTATATGCCTCCAGAATAATAGACCATAACTGTCCACTATTTTTGTAGGGTGCCCTTGAATTTAAACGGACATACCAAATACCATGTTCCTTGAATATTTCATTTTGGCTTCCTGTCCCAAATTGGAACCAATCACTATAGTTTTGAGCATTCCATCCCCACCCCCCTGCTACTTGTGGAAGAACGAACAATGCAATGTCTTTTCCAGACATATCACACAACTTAATTTCAACATTCGTATTAGCAGCGTTTTCATCCCAGTAGATACAGTTAAGTCGCCATTTTCGGGTGTACCCATTAGGAACATTAGGTGTAGCATGCACAAAAGGGCTGTATGTTTTAGCAATTTCCTTCCAAGGATCACTTTGACTAAATGTTATAACTCTATGCTCACCAGAAAAGCCATAAATGAAGCGTTGATATATAGGAATAGGGGTTCCATTTGCATTGAGACTCACAGCATCAATGCAACCGTTTACACTTAAATTCACCCTTGAATTATTTGTACCAATACTGACCTTTCCAGTTGGCTCCAACTTCATTATTTCTTTCCCTTCTACATCATTTCCTCCAGTAAAAATAAATCGAAATACATCATCATTATTGTCACCCCAAGCAATCACAGAATCTTTGCGCTCACCTCCTTCATCTTTTAAGCCCAAAAACACATTATCTGTATCCCAAGCAACCTGCGTTCCTCGCACCATCCAAGAACGATATCCACCAGCCAACCCATCCCCAATTTGTAACATTGATTTAGGATTGCTCGTGCCAATACCAACCTTTCCACTCGAATCCAATACCAAAGAAGTTATCTGGTTTTCGACACAGCGGAATCCAAAAAAGTCATTATGACCAAAGATACTGCCGTCTCCTACTCCGAAATCCCACGACTTAAATGTTCCGCCATGAGTGTGGGCACAGCGAATTACACCAGTACTTGTTTCTCCTGTTCCTGGACGGTATGCACCTACATGTAATAACCTTTGAGGGTTGCTCGTACCAATGCCAACGTTACCACTAAAAATATTGGAAATTTGCTCAGGACTAAGTTTACCAGTAATCTTTGATGATGGCAGATCGGGAATGCGATCGACCTTTAATATCCCAGATGTTATCTTATCAGCACTAAGTTCAGGAATCTGGTCAATACTAAAATTTCCCTTAATTTTAGATGTTGGTAAATCAGGAATTTGCTTAAGGTCAAATAGACCAGATGTAATTTTTTCAGCTTTTAAGTCAGGTATTTGTTCAGCCGCGAATTGTCCTGAAATTTTAGAAACTGGAAGAGCAGGAATCTGTTCAACATTTAATGCAGGTATGCGTTCAGAATCTATAACAGCCTTAACACGAATGCTTAAATCGATCTCAATACTAATTGAGAGAGTTGCACTCATTTGAGATGTCGTTACGTTAAGAGTAGCCAATGCTATCTGATCGTAGTTAACTCCGCTAGTGCCGGAAAGTAACACAAATTTCGGAATCTCTTTCCATTGATTGGGAGCATTGGGGTCTTCTTCTTGATTGTATTCAAGGATTAATAGCCAGGTTTTGTTGTGATACTGCTGATCGCTCAAATCGAGTAGAAATTGACTGGATTGCACCAGGATATTAGCATCGTTGAATTTGGCACTATCAGTTAGATTAATGAGATGACCTGAGTTATCAATGGCAACACCAGACATAATCTGCACCTGTCCCTGTGTTACACCGGATTGAACAGTCAGACCTGTTAAAATACCCGCTTTCAGGAGCAATTGATTTTGTAGTTGACGATAAGCAATATGAAAATTCTGCTCTCGCTGGAAGTCTTCCACTGTTAAAAGCTGTTGATCGTAATATCGCTGTTTGGGAATGGATTTTAAGTTTTCAGTGTTCATAATATTTACTACGATTGTTTGAATGAATTTAGAGTTAGTCGCGTTTTATGAATATTCGGGTATTCATGCCAATGTAGCTTTTCCCTACAGTGGTATAACTGGGAATATCAGAATAAGCATAAACCCAGTCAGATTGGATGCCATGTGTGTTATAAGACCTAAATTCATCTAATTTACCTTGCAAGTAATTAGCGAAATCTCTGGCTACACTATTATCAATCCCTTGCAATTGACCAATGGCGGAAGTCATAGAGTCTTCTGTTTGTTGATTCATAAAAGTAAAACCGCTTAAAATAGATTTAACAGAGGCATTCATCCGATATTCCGAATTATTAGGAATTTCCGCCCAATTTTTAACAACTGGGAAAAGCGGCTTTTCAGCTTCGGACAATATTCGCCCTTGAGTGTCTCCTGCCTCACCTGAAAGCAGTCGAAATTTACAAGACAATTTACTTCCAGATTCCAGTTCTTTGTCATCGCCTAAATTCCAAATTACTACCGCTAAAAATTGTTTCTGAGTATTGAGAGTAATGTTCAGGCTCTTAATGTTTATTTTCTCTCTAATATCATTAATATGATTATCTACTTCACTGATAGTAGATTCTACTTGAGATCGAATGTCGCGAATTTTTTTTTCCGCTTTTTCTTTTTCGGAATCATCACCACTAAACCCGCTTTTTATTTGATCCCAAATTGCTTCCAAAAGGCTGACAGCTTTTACCCCTAAAAGAGATACAGCCATCAGCATCCCTGCTAGTGCGGCAGCATCTGCTAGTGTCTTGGCTACAACTCCAGCAGCAGCACTAGCAAGAGCCTTAGCCATAGCTTCAAGTCCTTCTTCCAATGCACGACATATTACACGAGCGAATGCTTTAGCTCCCCCACGTATTCCTATTTCAATAAAAACGACTTCATAAGTATCGGGATCTGCAAGAATATCTTCAGCAATTTTTCCAGAGCTATCTACAATGGACTGCCACATTGCACGAGGCAGATCATCAAGGCTTCGTGGAATTGCAAATACTGCCTCGAAATCAATCTCACTACTCTCACTCAGACCAAGTCCTTCAATTTTATAAGTGAGCTTAAGAGGAAGCTTCATTTTGCCGTCCTCGGTTTTACTTGGACTGCCATTTAGCCCTGGAGTCAAACTCGTATTAGTTAATCCATTAAGCCAATCTGAAAGAATTTTCTCACAGCCTTGGCTCCGAAGTTCGTTGAAAACTTTGAGGTACTTATCAATTAAATTTAGACTATTAGTTGGTAAACCATCAATTTTTGTGATTTTAAAACCACTATTTGACCCTGAACCTTTTGTCCAAGTAAATTCAATGAAAAGTTGAACATTTTGGGATGTACTTCCACTATCTGTTGGAAGACTCAAAGAACCTAGATTGACTGATACTGCACCAAGGAAAGCTTTCTTAGTAAGGTCATATACTGCTGAAATAGAGGACTGAATTGACGTATTTAGTATCGTAACTTTTGTACTAATTTGTAAATATTTATTTGGTAATTTAGTTGATATTTCAAGGTTAGGATTATCCAGAGTAATAAAATCAAAATCAATCTTTTCTAAGATTGTTGTGCGTAGAACAATTGACTTACCTTCGACATCTAAGCTAATCAAAAAATTATATTTCTGGAAGATTAGTAAATTTGCCTCCAGATGATACCCAGGATAGTATTGTTTTTCGTTTGGATTTCGGTAGGGAAAAGTATAATTATCTAGGGAGCCATCAGGGGGTTTGAGATAATACATCTCTCCATTTTGAAAAGCAAATTCATTAGTAATATCATCTGCCCAATCCCAAGCCCCACCAATTACAGATGTTATAAATCTTGTAAGCGTCAAAGGTTCATCCGCCGATAGACTAACCAAAACCAAACGAGGTAATGTCTGTTGAAAAACGATTGCTCCCGCTAAGGAGAAATTCTCAAGATTTGGAAAACGTGCAGCAGCTGTTAGAGTAATATCGGTTGCTGCTTTACCATTGTTTCCTTGATCTTTATATATACGTCCTTCGATTCCTAAATTTTCGAGAACAATGCCTGTCATACCAAAAGGTTCTCTAATTGATTTTGTGGCTTCATCAGCAGGAAAGAGGTAAGGATTAAAAACAATGTTATTAGAAAGAGCAAAACTCAGTTCCTGATCTGATGCTAGAATCGCCCCATATAATGTGACAGGTTGACGGCTAACATCAAAATTTAAAGTATAAGGAAAATAAATTTCAACTTTTGTTGCCATTGATAATCACAATTAAGCTAATTTTTTATACATTTATCAAGGATTACAAGTAGGTAGGCGTAGTTAAATTAATAAAAATCTCTACAAATTGCCAAAGCTTCGAGATACAGCATTTTTGTTGTTGATTCAGCCCACCTACTTGAAAGACAAGAATCTAAGTTTTTACTAGCTTCACATATAATCCTTTGATGGCTAGTTTGCCTGTAATCAACTCAACTTTTTCGTTGTCCCTCCAAGTCGCCGATAGCCCAAGAGTAAATGTTGTTGGTAGAGGTGGGTTAATTGCAGTAACGCCATCTGCTTGTACCGAAGGTGGAACTTTGAGGTTTAGCTCTTCTACTGCAAGATTGAGCGAGATCATTTTCTGGTATACCGTGTTCAAGGGACTCGGGAAGTTATCTCCTGATGGAAGGGGCGGGACACCATCAGCCAGAGTCTCTAAAAAGGCTCCAAGTTCTGCTGCTGTCCCAACTTCCACCCGGCGCGGTAGTGAATACTCCACGCCATTCCTTTTAGCATCTGTAATAGCTTTTGCTGGTTCAATGGGAACATCCTCTCCATTAATTTCAAGGATGATACCGAAATTTACACTTGCTGTCATAATATCTAGACCTATTTCCTTCAGATTTGTCCTTAGCACATCGATTCATTGAGAGTAGTTTTGCATAGCAAAGCTACGGTACTATAGCCGATTATCAGTGTTGTCAACGTTTTGATCCGTTGTCTTCCGAGCGGTTATCTATAGAGAGTTGTTGTCGATGATTAAGCTTTCAAGCCTTGGAACCCCTGGTTGTTAATAATCTATCCCAACTCCCCGATGCTGTCTTTACAGGAAAGTATGGAGTTGTCAAGTATGGAAAGTATGATTTAAGGTAGAGGCAGTTTTATACAGAGCGAGAAAATAGATGGAATTTGAGCAGGCATTGGAGATTGTCAAAGGTGCGATCGCTCCCAAAATTGCTAGAACGCTCACTGAGGTTGAAATTGCTCTTTTGTTCGGTGCTTGGAATAACCTCACTTATGATCGCATCGCCGAGCGATCGGGCTATTCCATCAACTATCTCCAACGGGACATAGGCCCCAAACTTTGGAAACTTATCAGTGATGCTTTGGGCCGCAAAGTCAACAAAACCAATCTGCGCGGCATTATTACTCACTTTGATACCCCGACGGCTATTCCCCAACCTCAAGTCCAACGGTCAATTTATTGGGGTGAGGCGATCGATGTTTCCAGCTTTCAAGGTCGAGTTGAAGAGATTGAAACCCTGACCCAATGGATAATACAAGATCGCTGCCGACTCATTACTTTGGTGGGAATGGGGGGAATTGGTAAAAGTACCTTAGCCGCTAAAGTCGCTCAACTCTTACAAGAACAATTTGAATTTGTGATTTGGCGAAGTCTCCGCAATGCCCCACGCTTAGAGACATTGTTGTCCGAACTGGTGCCTTTTCTTTCTAACCAGCAAGATCTCCAATCTAAACCCGAACGACTCCTGTACTGGCTGCAAACCCATCGCTGTTTGGTAATTTTGGATAATCAAGAAACGATTTTACAAGCTGGCAACTGTGCAGGATACTACCAGCCAGATTTCACAGACTATGATGAATTATTGCAATTACTGGGAGAAGCCTGTCATCAGAGTTGTATTTTACTCACCAGTCGTGAAAAATCCGCACAAGTTGCCATATTAGAAGACTTAAACGGAGCAGTGCGATCGCTCTCTTTAAACGGTTCCTGGGAAACCTCCCTTGCCTTAATGGACTCCAAACAACTCCGTGGAACCGATGCAGAAAAACGTCGCCTGTGTGAGTTATATTGTTGCAATCCCCTCGCCCTAAAAATTGTTGCTGCCTCGATTCAGAGTTTGTTTGAAGGAAATATTAACTCTTTTTTTCAAGAAAATATATTAGTATTTAATGGAATTCATCGCTTATTAAATCGGCAATTTGAGCGGTTGTCACCTGTAGAAAAAACTATCATGTATTGGTTGGCAATTAATCGAGAATGGACAACCATTGCAGAACTACAAGATGATATTGTACCTCCGATTTCACGGGCAACCCTATTAGAATCCCTAGAATCCTTAACGTGGCGCAGCTTAATTGAAAAGCGCTCAGGTGAGTATACCCTACAGCCCGTGGTTATGGAATATGTTACAGACTGTTTAATTCAGCAACAGGAATTAGGCTATCTGATTGTTGTAGTGATTGGCAAAGCTAATTACAAAAGGTGTTATTAACTGTATAAACCCCATCTAGTTTTCTATGCTGACTCTCTCAAAATTTTCTGCATTCTCTTTTTTGTCTGGGATTGTATGTTTGACTTATACCACCATAGCAAATGCAATTCCCCACCCTGTTAATACTGAGTTAACCCAAGTTTCCCGCCCAGCCCCGTCCCAATTAATTGAGCAGTATACCGATCATTTTTTCTATCAAGTTAATCCTGAATTGCAGGGTCGCAAACTAACAAGTACAGATCGAGAATATATTCGGGAATGGGAGAATTTACGCGCTGTTATTGTACCCATGATCAGACCTTCTCAGGAAGTTTGTCCTTTGGAAAAATATGATGTTGGCTGGGACTTCGATCTGGATGGTATGCCTAACTCTTACTCTAGTGTCTTCGATTATTTAGCAGATATAATTTTTTATAATCGCTATCCTCAACTCATCGGAAAAAAACTTAGTCCGGGGACTTCTGAAGCCAAAGAATGGTCAGTTATTAGAGAGAGGCTTTTTGTATCTACCTGTGGGATTTGAAATGGTATTCAATTGTATTTTTCCTAACTCCTGATCTCAAATACATCCCTATTTTATTGATCTTGCCATGTCTATCAAATTTAAGAAGATTTTAACTTCCACTACGGTTATAATCCTTACTATTTTAGCAAGCACTGTTAAACCTATTATCACCTCCAATTTATTACCGCCTGCTAACGCTCAAGTTCAACCTAAAACTGCTTCGACTTTACCGCAGTATTGTGCACCCGATGAATACAAAGCCTTTTTTGAGAATTTTGTGCGGGGTCAAGATTACCAACGAAACGAAATACGCTTAACCTATACAGCCGATATCATTGAAGTCCGAGATTATGAAAATCCCAGTTATCTGATAGGAACTCTCAACAAAAAAGATGATGAATTTAGCATTAATCTCAGAGATTATCGTTGGGTACAACTTGTCCCTTCTACTATTGATAATAGCCCCTATACTCGCTTAAACATAGACTTGATTCGCATGAATAATAATACTTTTCGAGTCAATTATATCAAAGCTCACTATGCTTATGATCCGAAGGGGGAAGGAGAAGAATATTTAGATTATACCTATGGAAAACCAGGCGCTTATATTTTTGAGCATCGAAATGGCTGCTGGAATCTAACGCAAAAGTTACGATAAATATTGCTATAGTATAATTACAAAGAGCGATCGCAATCTAAAACTAAAAATATGGTTATTAGTTGGATGCAGGCTGCGAATTAGAATTAGGTTCAACATAGGTGGAAGTATCAAAATACTGATAAATAGTAGAAGAAATTTGACGAATTAGTTCATTAGCTTGGGGATCATCCGCTTCTCGTTGCACCAAAACCCCGACTAAATAGCGTTTACCATTAGGCATATCAATTAAACCAACATCCCCAGAAACCGAGTCAATATTTCCCGTTTTATGAGCAATAAACGCCCCATCTCCTAAACCACGAGGTAACAAAGAACGATTGCGAGTTTGCTGCATAATTCTTAACATAAAATCGCGGGATTTCAAAGAAACTAACTTTCCTTGATTGATGTCCGCCATTAAATTAACTAAATCCCTAGCACTGGTTTTATTTGTTCCTTCCAAATCAGGAAGAATATTTTGCATTTGAGTTTGTTTTAATTGCCAAGAAGCAAACTGTTGATTCAAGGATTCAATCCCACCCAAGCGATCAATTAACATATTTGTAGCGGTATTATCACTATTTGTAATCATTAAATCTGCTGTTTCTAGGGCTGTAAATTTACTCCCGACTGGTTTATCTTGCAGTTCTCCAGACCCCTTAGCAACGTGTTTTTCTTCCATGGTTAAGACTTCATCTAAACGTATCCTGCCCTCATCAACCGCTTGGAAAAATGAGACTAAAATAGGAAGTTTAATGGTACTTGCAGCCGGAACTGCTTCTTGCCCTTGAATATCCACATAATTTCCCGTATCTAAATCCACTAAAAACACCCCAGGTTTTAACTTAGGTAAATCCTTCGCTAAACCCAGAATTGCTGTTTTTAAATCCGAAGATTCTTGAGTTAATTGTAGGGATGAAACTAAAGCATTAGAAGACGTAGAATTTTGTTGTTGTTCCAGGCTTAAATTTACAGTTTGATCGGCGGCGGCACTAGAACGACCCAAAGCATTTAAAACCGAAAGAATCGTCCCCGAAATCACACCAATTCCCAGTCCTAAAATCACCAAGCGGGCGACATAAATTATCGGAGAGACTCGACGTTTTTTTCTCACCCGTTTTACTAATTTATCCCTAGGGGCGAGGGGAGAGGTCGGAGCCGGAATCATGTCCCCCTCCGGTCTGCGACGGGGAGAAGGATCAGCAGGCTTACCAAAGGGCAAAACAGAAGCACCAGTAGCCGCATTAGGGGGGCGTTTACCTGGGGTCGGGCGGCGTTTACGAGATTTAGGCGGAACGGGTTTTTGTCGCAGTTGAGAAAGTAGAGGCTCAAAAGACTCCGAACGGCCTAAATCATTATTCTGTCGTGGTTCTGTTGACCGAGAGCGACGGGGAGCCGTTTTTACCGGATCATGACGAGATCGACGCCTCGGTTGCGGTTGAGACGCTTTTCCATTGCAAGATTTTGGCTCAGAGGAGTTAGAGCCAGACTTATTAAAGGAAAAGATCGAGAATAACGACTGACGAGGAGATCGTTGAGCCACACCTAAACACCTAACTAGAATTTTACTTTTCAGTTATCAGTCATCAGTCATCAGTCATCAGTCACCAGTTAACAGTTATCAGTGTAAGAGTTAACAGTTAGGAGTTAAGGGTAAATTGGTTCACTTCTAAACTCATTACTGATTACTGGTAACGACAAGGAGACTCAGCCCCCACGACTGATCACTTCTTGACTGTTCACTTCTGAACTGATAACTGATTACTGATGACTGATTACTGATAATGCCCATTCTACTTGACTCAGGATACCGCGTAACATCGCCACTTCTTCAGAGGTTAAATTAGCTCGATTATACAGACGCCGAAACTTTTTCATTCGACTACTGGCGGTATGGGGATAGACATATCCAATCTTGAGTAAAATTGCTTCCAACTGTTGATAATAACCCTCTAACACCTCCAAGGGAACCGTAGAAGCCGGAGGAATTTCTATAGAGTTGCTTACCCTCTCTTGAGGTTCTAACACACAATATCGTAATTCATAACAACACACCCCCACCGACTGAGCCAAATTTAAAGACGGATAAACAGAACTAGACCGAATTCGGAGAAACCTTTGAGCATAACTCAATTCATCATTATTTAAACCCCGATCTTCTGGCCCAAAAATCAAAGCAGAGGGACAGTTTAATAACCAAGGTAAAACCGTTCTGGGATCTTCTAAATCCGTAGGTAAAGCACCTGATCGGGATCTGGCGGTAGTGGCGATCGCCCGTTGACATCCAATTAAAGCCTCTGGTAACGAGGAAACCGTGATCGCCCCTGCTAAAATATCCCCAGCATGAACCGCCATTCGTTTCGCTTCATCCCCCAGGGGATCGCATTGAGGATTAACTAACACCAACTGCCCAAGCCCCATATTTTTCATCACCCGGGCAACAGAACCCACATTTAAAGGCCCTGCGGGTTCCACTAACACAATCCGAATCGGCGTTAAGGGGGTATAGGGTAAGGTCTGTGACATGGAAATGATATAATCATCCCTGATTAAAGCGACTTCAATAACTTAGCATGGCACGCCAGCGATCTAAGTCCGACTTACCGACGAAGACTTGTCCCGTTTGCGATCGCCCCTTCACCTGGCGAAAAAAATGGGCCGACTGTTGGGAAGAAGTCAAATATTGTTCCGAACGTTGTCGTCGTCGCCGTTCTGCTTAAAAATTATCCCTTATCAATACATTCATGGCCGTTCAACCCAAACTAATTATTCATGGCGGTGCTGGTAGTTCTCTCCAAAGCAAAGGAGGATTAGAAACTGTACGCAAATCCCTTTATCGAGTCATTGATCAAGTTTACCCCCTACTCCTCCGGGGAGCGAGCGCTAAAGAAGCCGTAGTGCTTGGCTGTCAACTCCTAGAAAACGATCCTCGGTTTAATGCGGGTACAGGTTCGGTACTGCAATCCGATGGCCAAATCCGCATGAGTGCCGCCTTAATGGATGGAACTTTACAGCGTTTTAGTGGAGTGATTAACGTTTCACGGGTGAAAAATCCTATAGATTTAGCTGTGGTTTTACAAGACGCCTCCGATCACGTTTTATCCGATTATGGGGCCGCCGAATTAGCCCGGGAACTGCAATTACCCCCATATAATCCCCTCACCGACCAACGTTTACAGGAATGGCTCGAAGACCGTAAGGACAATTTTAGACGCAGCATGGCGAATGTGGTTTCTGAACCCGCAGGCACCGGAACCATCGGGGTTGTGGCCTTAGATCAAAAGGGTCAATTAGTCGCCGGGACATCCACCGGGGGTAAGGGATTTGAGCGCATTGGCCGGGTGAGTGACTCCGCCACACCAGCCGGAAATTATGCTACAGATCAAGCTGGAGTCAGTTGTACGGGCATTGGGGAAGATATTCTCGATGAGTGTTTGGCGGCTAAAATTGTGATCCGAGTCACCGATGGTCAGTCTTTACAGACCGCCTTTAAAAAATCCTTCACCGAAGCCCACGAACATCAACGGGATTTTGGAGCAATTGGAATTGATCGAACTGGGGCACTCGCCTGGGGAAAAACCTGTGATGTGATTCTTTGCGCCTTCCACGACGGCCAAAATAAAGGAGATAGTTTAGAAGCTGATAAAGGAACTCAGGTCTTTTCAGATCACATTTAACTGCACCAACCATAAGGAAGAAAGTATAGCAGGGAACACCGGAACAGCCCCCCCTAGCCCCCCGTGCACGGGGGGCTAGGGGGGGAGGGAACAGGAGTAATACTTCTCGTTATTTGATATCAGTCGTAATTCGTAATTACCTATTACCCATTACCTATTCCCTGCTATATAAGCAATCGGATCTATTAATTCTAGTTCAGCAAAGGCGGCTAATCGTAAACGACAGGAATCACAAACACCACAGGCTTTTTCCTCTCCGGCATAACAAGACCAAGTAAATTCCCAGGGAACCCCTAAGCGATTTCCTAATTTGATAATTTCTGTTTTTGCTAAATGAATCAGTGGAGATTCAATCGTAATCGGATCACCTTCTCGACCTTGTTTTGTTCCTAATCTAAAGACTTCTTCTATGGCTTGAATATAATCGGGACGACAATCGGGATAACCCGAATAATCTAACGCATTAACACCAATATAAACTTTCCGGGCGGCGATCGCTTCTGCATAGGCTAAAGCAAAACTTAAAAAGATAGTATTCCGAGCCGGAACATAAGTAATTGGAATACTTCCAGCCATTATTTCTGTAGATCTATCCTGGGGTAAATCGAGGCGATTATCGGTTAAGGCAGACCCCCCCCATAGACTCAAATCAAAAGTTACGACTTGATGTTCGACAACTCCGGCAAATTCGGCAATTTTTCGCGCTGATTCGAGTTCCTTACTGTGTCGCTGTTGATAATCAAAAGAAATGGCATAACATTCACAACCATCTGCTTTTGCTTGGTATAAAACCGTCGAAGAATCTAAGCCACCGGACAATAAAATAACTGCTTTCACTTTAATTATTTATCCTTTTTCTTAGTGTTGATTATATCTGGGTTAATTTTAGCAAAAATTCATACCATATTACTATCCCCTCCGCAAGTAACAATTTTTACAATTAAGAAACCGTATTTTATCGGAAAATTTAGGCTGTCTAAAAAAAGATTTCAAAACTCAGCTTTTATCCTGTTTAAGAACCAAGACTTAAAGATTTATATTTTTTTGTAAAGTTTTGTTATACAAAATACTTCACATTCTATTGTGAAAATATTCGCTATTATAAAAAGTGAAGACAGCAATTATTATTCATACAAGGTAATCATTACTATGGCTACTATCTCTAAAGCAGAATATCATCCCACACGCTGGCTGACACTGGTGTTAGCCACTCTCGGATTATGGATGGCGGGAAGTTTGATTCTTGACTTTGTAATTATGCCGACGATGTATATTTCTGGCATGATGGAAGAAACCGGATTTACTTCGGCGGGAACTCTAATTTTTTCAGTCTTTAACCGGATTGAATTAGTTTGTGCGGCGGTTGGTTTAACGGGTTTAATTGCTTTAGCGATGAACCTTCCTGAAAAATTCAGTAGTCGCCTACGGACAATCACTGGATTATCGCTATTTCTGTTTGCCATTGCCATGGTTTATACCTATATTCTTACCCCTCAAATGAGTGCATTAGGAATTAACTTAAATCTATTTAATGGATTCAATACAATTCCCGAGGGCATGAACCAACTGCACTTAAGTTATTTTACCCTAGAAATGATTAAATTATCCGTTTTAGGGATTATTTTAGGCTGGTGTTATCGTAACCACAGTAAACTCGATCTCACATTCTAAATTGATCATCAAAATTAAGGTAGGTTGGGTTAAGAAAACAAAATCTAACCTATTTTTTATATATGAATTCCAAGGTTAGAACATAGACTGGTATATTCTTTCTGTTCCCTGTTGCCTGTTGCCTGTTCCCTATTATATAATTAAAATTAACTGAGTGTAGGATATCCCATGACAACCCAACTTTCTATCACAGAATCTAAACAAACTTCTGATTTATATGAAGAAGATTATCATTTGTGGTTAATGAATACTATTCATCAGTTACAACATGGAAAGTTACCTGAAGTTGATATGGTTAATTTAATTGAAGAATTAGAAGCTATGGGAAGAAGTGAAAAATCAGCAATTGAGAGTAATCTCAGAATTTTATTAATGCACCTATTAAAATATAAGTATCAATCTGAGAAACGAACCAACAGTTGGCTATTTACTATTCGAGAACATCGAAAAAGATTACGAAATGATTTTAAAAATAGTCCGAGTTTAAAGCGATATTTTCTTGAAGTTTTTCAAGAATGTTATCAGGATGCCAGAGAATTAGCTGCGGATGAAACGGGATTATCAATTAATACTTTTCCTGTAGAATCACCGTTTTCTCAAGAGGACACCTTAAACCCTGATTATCTACCGGAGTGATACTAATTCACGGTTTTCTTGATTCGCTAATTTCAATCGTTCTTTAATTGATAATTTTTGTAAATTTTCACTTAACTCATATAAATCAACACTCTGATATTTCCCTGTAAATAAAGGAATTAACCCTTCAATTAACGCTACAATCCCATCAGGAGGAACTGCATTTCCAATTTGGCGACGAATTTCTGTAAATGATCCTTCAAAGATAAAATCATCTGGAAAAGATTGTAACCGAGCGCGTTCCCGATTGGTTAATGCTCTGGGTTCATCGTAATGATATCCCCAAGTTCCCCCACCGCCTCCTGCGATAATAGTAGTTGAAGGTTGGTTAGGGTGTAAACGCCGATAAACATGACTAATCATGCCTTTAACATAATATTCGCTATCTTTAGGAATATCGGTAAAATTGCCACCGGGTTTAATCCGTTTTAAAATTTCAATAGTTCTCGGTTGGATTTTTTGATGTTCATTATTATTGGAAATATTTTCGACTCCTGCTAATGCGTCCGATGCAGTCCGATAGGGATATTTTCGATTTAACCCATATTCCGGTTCAGGATGAATAAAATTAAATCCCGTATCTTTTCTAATTCCTACTAATAATACCCGTTCTCGAAATTGAGGAACCCCATAATCGGCAAAATTATAGAGTTTGGGTTTAACTAAATATCCGGTTTCAATATTCTCAAAATCAGAAATAATCTGTTCAATTGCTTGATAATTATTAGCACTTAATAACCCTTTAACATTTTCAGCAATAAACGCTTTCGGTTTTTTATCTTGAACAAATTTAAGAAAATAAGTATATAAATTTCCCCGTTCTCCTTCTAACCCTGGACGTTTCCAAATCATTGAAAAATCTTGACAAGGAAAACCGCCCGTAATTAAATCCGCATCAGGAACTTCAGCAATATTAATATTTTCAATTTGATTATTAACAATTACATCCCCAATATTTCGGCGAAAAGTTTGACAAGCATCTCTATTAGCATCAATCGCCCAAACCACTTTAAATCCAGCTTTATGCAAAGGTAAATCCATCCCTCCACATCCCGAAAATAAAGACAGAGTTGAGGGAATATGCTCCCATTTAATTTTAGATAAACGTTCAGTTAATGGCATTATTTATTTTGATTAGTATTGAGTAATTACTATTATGTTGTTGGGATGAGAGCCTTTGTAAAGATTGCGCTTAAGCGCAACAACGATTAGGCTTTACCAATTGCAATAATAGCATTTTGTCCTCCAAATCCAAAACTAAAACACAAAGTATTTTTGATAACCATAGAACGAACAGAGGTAACAAAATCAAAATCAAATTCTGGTGTTTTTAAACCCACACAGGGGGGTAGAAGTTGATCCTTTAATGCCATTAAACAAAACGCCACTCCTAATGCTCCTGACGCCCCTAATGTGTGTCCGGTTGCGCCTTTTGTTGAACTAACAGAAACACCTTGGGGAAATAATTGTTTAATTAATTGAACTTCATGGTCATCATTTAATTTTGTAGCGGTTCCATGGGTATGAATATAATCAATTTCATCAGATGATAAATTACTATTTTTTAAACAGGTTTGAATCGCGGCGATCGCACTTTTTCCAACTCTATCAGGTTTATTACCATAACAAGCATCTGCTGTCAATCCAAATCCTAATATTTTCCCATAAATTTGAGCATTTCGCTGTTGCGCTAGATCTTCTGATTCTAAGATTAAAATAGTCGCCCCTTCCCCTAAAACAAACCCTTCTCGATCTCGATCAAAGGGATAGCAACCTGTGTTGGCTAAGGCTCCCATTTGTTCAAATCCTGCTAAGGTTAAAGGAGTAATGGGTGCTTCCACTGCTCCCACTATTACACGCTGACACTGTTGGGTTTTAATCAGTTCAAATCCTTGAGCGATCGCCCAAATTCCTGTAGAACAAGCCGCCATCGGTGATAAAATAATTCCCGTAGAACCTATTTTTTTAGCTGCATTTAAAGCAATATTAAAAGGTAAATATTCTACAAATTTGCTTAAACTAATTCCCGTATCTTCTCCCCCCCGCAGTAAGGAGGGGTAGGGGGGGTAAAATCTTGCTAATTGTTCTAATTTTCCTTGATATCCCCGACTAGAACCAATTACAACACCACAATCTAATAAAGGTGGAGTTAAATTAGCCATAATTAAGGCATCGGCGATCGCAGTTTCTAATAATTCCGTAGGATCAGACGGGATACTATGAATTAAAGCCAGGGGTTTTGTAGGAAGTTCACCGAAAGGTTGATGGGGTAATATTCCTGACTGACCCGATAACAATTGTTTCCAGGTTATTTCCAAATTTCCTAATGCCGAGATTAAACCAATACCAGTAACAACAACTTGCATTCTTTGTTAAGACTCAGCCAGGATAGCGGTCAGGGCGGGTTGATCAAGATGATCTGTCAAATCCGATTAATCTCGGTGAACCCACCCCTACAGGGACTTAATCTCTATGCCATAAATCGGGGATTCGTGTTGACATTTTTTAAGAGTTGATTAATTTTTCAGATTTTCTAACCCTTGGGTGACTTTTGCCGAGTCAATGCGATCGCCTTGTTGAATCTTATCCACAACATTCATCCCATCGGTAACATTCCCAAAAACCGCATAACTCCCATCCAGAAAAGGCAATTCCGCTAAAGAAAAATAGAACTGAGAAGAAGCCGAATCGGGAAATTGAGAACGGGCCATAGCTACCGCGCCGCGATGGTGGGATAAAACGGGTGCTGCGGTGATCCGAGCAATTTCTAAGGTTTTACTATAAATCGGCTGTTCCGCACCTTTGGGCTTAATTTCTAAGGGGATCATGCGTTCTTTAGAAGTAGCCGGATCAATAAATCCCCCAGTACCTAATCTAGCGCTGGGAAAGTTAGGATCTTTACTTTGAGGATCCCCCCCTTGAACCACGAAGGGATCAGGCTCACGGACAACCCGATGAAAAGCTAGACCGTCATAAACTCCTTTATTGACCAGATCAACAAAGTTTCCAGCCGTAACCGGGGCATTAGTTCCATCCACTTCAATCGTAATCGGCGATCCGTTGACCGTCATTACTACCGTAGCTTTTCCGTTTAATTGAGGTAAATTTGTCATCGGTTGAGTCGGATTTTGGGAAATAGGTGTAGCAGATTGACTATCAGCAGAATTGTTATTCTGGATTTCGGTGGAGGTTGTATTAGAAGCACAGCCCCCAACAATTAATACACAAATCAGCAAAAAAGGTAAAAACCATTGCTGTGTGTTGAGTTTCTTCATCTTAGGTTTCAATGTTTTTGCGGTCGGAGGTTCTAAAGTCCTTCTAAGGGGACTTGTAAAAACTTAGCTAATTCTGCCCCTTGGTTTTCCACATCAGACAGAGGTAGGGGTTGGCCCACACGGGTTAAGGGAATTTGCCGACGGTCTTTGAGTTTTAGGTACAAAGCTCGACGGGGGTTAATTCCATCCTTGATATCAACACGAATGGATTGAATATCATTCAGGTTGCTACTGAACTCCACCTTGCGGTTTTTTCCAGGAAACCCCCATCGGAAAATACTTACTTTTCCCGTATCCCGGTTAAATTCATTGTATCCCCCGCCTAAATCCCAGAAAATCACTAACCATAAATACAAAGCCAGTAATAAAGCAGCGGCTCCATATAAACCCATGACAATGCCTTGGGGGATAAAGATCAGTTGAGTTGGATCGGCGAAGGGTAAAAGATTAATTTTCAAATAGCTAGAAATACCGGATAAAAGGAAACCCGTACCCCCAATAGTGATCACACTGGCCCACCAGTAGTTGCTGAAGCGACGGGAGCCCGTAACTTTCTTAGAAAGAATTTGATTCGTTGTAGTCTTTGTTTGGGTACTCATGAAAGTAAGAATGTGAATTTTTACAGTCAACACCTTTGCAAAAATTGTTAACTGTAATATATAGTTATGTTAACTTGCTTAAGAGTCTACCGCTAAATGTCCCCCCGATTAGACGAGGGAAAAAGTGGTAAGCTATAAGCATCCGACCAATTGCTGAACAGTTTATACCGCAAGGGATAGAAACTGCTTTGTCAGACCTTCCTCCGAACTCCGTTCGGAAGTATTCCCACAAAAGGTTAAGCAACTGAGAAGGTTAGCCCAAACAAAAATCGAGATTCCGATTGATTGCTGGGTACTTCACAAAGGATAATGTTTTTGATAAACCCAAGAGGATCGTTCACCAAATGACTATAGCAGTCGAAAGGCCGCAGGTTGAAAGAGGCGTCTTTGACGTCCTCGACGACTGGCTCAAACGCGATCGCTTTGTCTTCGTGGGTTGGTCAGGAGTTCTATTGTTCCCCTGCGCTTATCTAGCCCTCGGTGGCTGGTTAACCGGAACAACCTTTGTAACTTCCTGGTACACCCACGGTTTAGCAAGCTCTTATTTAGAAGGCTGCAACTTTATAACAGCCGCCGTCAGTAGTCCCGCTAACAGTTTAGGACATTCCTTACTGTTCCTCTGGGGGCCGGAAGCTCAGTGGGACTTCACCCGTTGGTGTCAACTGGGCGGTTTATGGGCTTTTGTGGCTCTGCACGGTGCTTTCGCGCTGATCGGCTTTTGTCTGCGTCAGTTGGAAATTGCTCGTTTAGTCGGCATTCGTCCCTATAATGCGATCGCCTTTACTGGCCCAATTGCGGTATTTGTCAGTGTATTTCTGATGTACCCCTTGGGTCAGTCCAGTTGGTTTTTTGGCCCTAGCTTTGGGGTAGCCGGAATCTTCCGGTTTATTCTGTTCCTACAAGGCTTCCATAACTGGACGCTGAACCCCTTCCACATGATGGGAGTGGCGGGAATTTTGGGTGGTGCGCTATTGTGCGCTATTCACGGAGCGACGGTGGAAAATACTCTGTTTGAAGATGGAGATACAGCCAATACTTTCCGGGCTTTTGAACCGACTCAAGCTGAAGAAACCTATTCGATGGTGACCGCCAACCGTTTTTGGTCACAAATTTTCGGGATTGCTTTTTCTAACAAACGTTGGTTACACTTTTTCATGTTATTCGTGCCGGTCACGGGTCTGTGGATGAGTTCTATCGGCATTGTTGGTTTAGCTCTGAACCTACGGGCTTATGATTTCGTTTCCCAAGAGTTACGGGCGGCCGAAGATCCTGAATTTGAAACGTTCTATACTAAGAACATTCTGTTAAATGAAGGTCTGCGGGCTTGGATGGCTCCTGCGGATCAACCCCACGAAAACTTTATTTTCCCTGAGGAGGTATTACCGCGTGGTAACGCTCTCTAATACTTCTTATGTCGGCGGCCGTGACCTAGAATCCACTGGATTCGCCTGGTGGTCAGGTAATGCCCGTTTGATTAATTTGTCTGGTAAGTTGCTGGGCGCTCACGTTGCTCACGCTGGTTTGATCGTGTTCTGGGCTGGGGCGATGACACTGTTTGAAGTGGCTCACTTCGTTCCCGAAAAGCCCATGTATGAACAGGGTTTGATCCTGATCCCCCACATGGCTACCCTCGGTTGGGGTGTGGGCCCTGGTGGTGAAGTGATTGATATCTTCCCCTACTTCGTGATTGGGGTTCTGCACTTAATTTCCTCTGCGGTTTTGGGTTTAGGCGGTATTTATCATGCCGTCCGTGGCCCTGAAATTTTAGAAGAATATTCTTCTTTCTTTGGTTATGACTGGAAAGACAAAAACCAAATGACCAATATTATCGGGTATCACCTGATTATATTGGGTCTGGGGGCTTTCCTGTTAGTGTTCAAAGCCATGTTCTTTGGGGGTGTCTATGACACTTGGGCCCCAGGTGGTGGCGATGTCCGTGTGATTGCCAATCCGACTTTGAACCCGGCCGCGATCTTTGGCTATTTAGTTAAAGCTCCGTTTGGGGGAGAAGGCTGGATCATCGGTGTTGACAACATGGAAGACATCATCGGCGGTCACATCTGGATTGGTCTGATCTGCATTTCCGGTGGTATCTGGCACATCCTAACCAAACCCTTTGGCTGGGCGCGTCGGGCTTTCATCTGGTCTGGAGAGGCTTATCTGTCTTACAGTTTAGGCGCTCTGTCTTTGATGGGCTTTATCGCTGCTTCCTATGTTTGGTTTAATAATACCGCTTATCCCAGTGAGTTCTACGGCCCCACAAACGCTGAATCTTCTCAGTCTCAGTCCTTTGTGTTCTTAGTCCGTGACCAAAAACTGGGTGCGAATATTGGTTCGGCCCAAGGCCCGACAGGTCTGGGTAAATACCTGATGCGTTCTCCGACTGGGGAAATCATCTTTGGTGGTGAAACCATGCGCTTCTGGGATTTCCGTGGCCCTTGGTTAGAGCCTCTGCGTGGGCCTAATGGTCTTGACCTCAACAAGCTGAAAAACGATATCCAACCTTGGCAAATTCGTCGGGCTTCTGAGTACATGACCCACGCCCCTAACGGTTCGATTAACTCCGTGGGTGGGATTATTACCGAAGCTCAAGGGTTTAACTATGTTAACCCCCGGGCTTGGTTGGCTGGTTTCCACTTCATCGTGGGTTTCTTCTTCTTGATTGGTCACCTCTGGCACGCCGGTCGCGCCCGGGCTGCGGTGGCTGGCTTCGAGAAAGGCATTGACCGGAAATCGGAAGCTGTACTTTCTATGCCTGATTTAGACTAGGGTTTCACCTAGATGTCTAATCACTGCTTAGATTGTTAATTAAACACCCTGCCTGATTCGTCAGGTGGGGCTTTTTATAGGAATAAAAACCGATATATGATAATTTGCTAAATAGCAATTCAGCCTAATCAATAATTACAAATAAATCTTATGTTAAAACCCACATTAATTCTTTAATTTTTGATGATACAGAAAAGAAATATCAACCGATAAAAGCGCCCTGAAGCATGAAATAAAAACTAAGAGTCTGATGTTCCCAGATTGGAGATAACGTTCTGGGACTCGACTTTTTTTGAAGTCTCTAAACCCAGATCATACAGTTGAGGAGAATTTTCAACTTCCCAAACTTTAAGTAGAATCAAATATTCATAGAAGGCTTGTAAAATACACCAAGAAAACCCAGAACGACCGTCTAAAAATCCTCCCAATAAAAAGTACATATAAACAAAGCGAATCAGAGGTCTAAACGGTAAACGTAAGGATAAATCTTTTAAGGCTCGTCGTCGTTCAACTTCCGAACTTCCTAATAATAAATCCTTCCAATTCACAGTTCCCGTCTGTAACTGTCGCAGGGTTTCTACTGCTTCATCCGTTGAGTAACGATTATGTTTATCAATCCAACGGGATAACCCTTTACTACAGGTATAATGGGGATAGGTTTCTCGAATAAATCCCGTCGAGCCATCACAAACTTCCCGTTCCGTATGACCATAATCGGTAAACCAAACTTTATCCTTGTGAAATAGACGCATTTGATACCGAGGATATTGGGTACTGCGTCGAATCCAATTTCCCAAAAATATCACTCTTTCGGCAACATAATATCCAATATAATCATCACTTTGAATCGCCTGTAAACATTCTGTAAACAATTCAGGAGTCATCCGTTCATCGGCTTCTAAAATGTAGACCCAATCGTGTTTGGTCGGAATTTCCTGTAACATCCATGTGCGCTGTTTTCCGTGACTTTCAAAACGATGTTGTAACACCCTAACTGGATATTGTTGGGCAATTTCAACGGTGCGATCTTGGCTCAAAGAATCCACCACAATCACATCATCTGATAATAATGCAGACTCAATACAATCCGCAATATCAATTTCTTCGTTTGCGGTGAGAATATAAATTGAAAACATGAAGGATAATTAAAGTTATAACAGGGAAGGAGGAATAGGTAATGGGTAATAGGTAATGGGTTTTGGGTTTTGGGTTATAGAATCAATAAAATCAAGATTTTATTTCTTCCACTGATAACTGATAACTGATAACTGATAACTGATAACTGATAACTGTTAAGCGGTTGGTGTTTTACGACGATTTGCACCGCGTAAAATTCCTAAACCTTTGAGCCCTGTCCAACCTAGAGTAATATAGCCAATCGCTAATAATAAACTACTAATTCCTGTTCTCAAACTCGATTTTAAGGACTGAGTTTTAGCTTGTTTTTCCAGTTCTTGTTTGCGATCGCGAATTTGACCTAACAATTGTGTAGGTAAATTATCCGCCTGTTGATTCAAAAACTCCTCAACAGCCTTGGGATTCGATTTAGACTGTTCTAAGATTTGTCTAACTTCGTTAGGAAGATTCGGGTTGGCAAGGGCTTGATTCAGAGCTTCGGGATTTTGTGCTAACCCGGCAAATTGATCTTTAAGCTGGGTTTTTTTCTGTTGAATTTGCTGCTGAAATTCGGGACTTCCGAGTTGACTTTCCAGTTGAGTTTGAGCTTGAGTAGCTTGTTGATTAATTTCTGCGAGGGCCTCGGCTCTGGCTAAACGGGTATTATTGAGATGCAAAGGAAATAGTAAAAGATACAATAACCCGAATAAACTCGCCAGCAATGCTATCCAAAATCTTAAACTCGCAAAGGGTTTAGCTGGCTTGATATTCCCTTCGGTGGCGGCATCCATCCAAAAAGCAATAAAGACTAAGGTCATTCCCACCATCGGGACAATACCTCGATCTACTAAATCACTGGTAACGCTAATTTGCCAGCCTCGGTTAAGAAAATTGGGCGGAATCAAAATTACCAGAAAATCCACTAGGGACGAGAAAATTAAAATTACTCCAACCAGTTTCAAGATGAGAGAGGTTGTAGAAGAAAATTGACGGCTAGAAGTAGCTTTCATTAAATGATCCGTAAACTAAGTTATGATCTCGATTTGGGCTTGTTGATATATTCCCTAACCCTAAGTTTGTAGGGCTGGTTCGGAAATATTCGAGATTAAAGATCAACAAACGTTACAATTCTAATCGGTTCAGACCTCTGGATAGACTGACTTAAATAAATTTCTTCCTCCCCAATTAACTGGAATGACTGCTTATCTTTACACCTTAACCGAATTACAAGAAGACATCACCTTGAATCCTCAACGATGGCGTCCCCTGGTTTTTACCAATGGTTGTTTTGATTTAATTCATGCGGGTCATGTTCGCTATTTACAGGCAGCTAAGGCATTAGGACGATCACTGGTGGTCGGATTAAATAGCGATTCATCTGTCCAAACCCTGAAACCTCAAAAACCCGGACATCCTCCCCGCCCCATCGTCCCAGAAGCACAACGGGCTGAAGTCTTAGCTAGTCTGAAGCCCATTGATGGGGTAGTAATTTTTTCCGAAACCACCGCCGATTATCTCATCCAAACCCTGAAACCCGATATTTATGTTAAAGGTGGAGACTATACCTTAGAAACCTTGCCAGAAGCCCCGATTGTACAAGCCTATGGGGGTCAAGTTGCCTTCATTAATATTGAAGTCCCCTCCTCCACCAGCGCCCTAATTCAAAGGATTCTCAACGGTTAACTATTGACCGATCCTTGTACAATAGTCAAGGTGAAGAATGCCATGCTCAACCCCAATTACCTAATGCCACGCCCCATGACTGACCTGACCACTTCCCCCCAAGAGAACTATGCCATGAGTGCAGATGAATTGCGCTCTGGGCTTTTTAGTGCCTCAGCAAAGGCTCAATTCCAACTATTAGAAACATTAACCCAAGGTGGGGAAACGGTTTGGGAAGTGTTAATGGAATTTTTATTAAAACAACAATCTAATCCCTTTAGTTTAATTAACGGTAAAGTTTATCAAATTTTATATACCGCTATTCCCACTTCCGAAAAAGTGAGTCATTTTTTAAAACTTCATTTTCCTACGGGAATTGTTCCCTTAAAATCCGATACCGGAATTGATTATATTCCCCTACAAACCTTACTCGCCCAACAAGACTTTTTAGAAGCGGATAAATTAAGCGTACAAAAACTTTGTGAATTAGCTGGAAGTTCTGCGGTACAAAGAAAGTGGCTTTATTTTTCCGAAATTGAACGATTCCCGATTACGGATTTACAAACCATTGATAGCCTTTGGTGTATCCATTCCGAGGGTAAATTCGGCTATTCTGTCCAGCGAGAACTTTGGCTGGGTGTGAATAAAAATTGGGATAAATTATGGCCTAAAATTGGCTGGCGCACGGGTCGCAATTGGACACGCTACCCCCAAGGATTTACCTGGGATTTAACCGCCCCAAAGGGTCATCTTCCCCTATCTAATCAGTTACGGGGCGTTAGAGTCATCGAAGCCCTACTCTCCCATCCAGCTTGGTCGCAGTCTCAACCCTCAGTGACAATCAGATAAATTAATCAAAACCAAGAGAATTTCTTCCGTTTTTTAGTTGCTTTAAATAGTATTTGGTTAGGGGTAAAAGTTTTAATTACAGCAATTATTGTGGATCAAATTATAAAAAATGGTATTGCGCCTCGATTATTAGGCGGATTTACTGGATTAAACCCCCGTTTTAATTTTACAAAGCCAGGGTGGGAGCGTGAAAGCCCACTGGCTTCAGCCGTGGGATGAAACGCGACGCAGGCACTTTTATTATGACAATTTAGGATAAATTATAAATTAAATCTTGATGAGAAAAGTTTCATCAAAGAGAAATCAATTTTTAGGGAACCTCCATCTACGGGATAGAAGGATGATTGGTTTCCCAAAATAGCCTGAGTTAATCGAATTTATTTGATCACGTCTTGAGACAAAACAATTTTTTCCATTTGCATTTGAGAGGCTACTCCCATTGAGAATAATGGTTTATAGCCGAACCAGTTAAGACTGACTTGCAAATGCAGAGACAACGTAATAAAAGCAGCCAACAATAATTTTTCTAACATAATCAACTCCCCAATCAAAAAACTTCTAGCCGCACCCTTCTATGGTAGATATATCTATATTAATAAGACGATGTTTCTTTTCCGTATGATTCCCTACAATGTTGATAGGTGATAAAATTCACATCAAATTCTGATCTGAATCACAAATCGTCAACACCTCAACGGCTAACCGTCAACCGTTAACGGTAAAATAACGCAATAGAGGTTTTTTGATAGAGTGAGAAGGAAAAATGCTGGCATATATTCTAGCGATTGCAGTGGGTTTAGCAAGTTTTGGCCTTTATCTAGCCGCCTTCTTCTTTCCAGAAGTTCACCGGAAAAGTGATTTCGTCTGGAGTGGAGTTGGATTGTTCTATGGCTTGATTCTGTGGGCCTGTGCGGGACGAATTACCGGAGCCGTACTATTAGGTCAGGTGGCGAGTGTGTCCCTGTTGATTTGGTTTGGATGGGAAGTTCTGACCCTACGACGAACAGCAACCCCCGCCACAGAAAAAACCCCGATTCCGGCGAAGGTGAAAAAACGAGTTAACGGTTTGATTGGTGTTCAGTCTCCGGTAATTTTTCCTGAACCTGTACGGGATATTGTTACTACTCCCGAACCCGTCTTTGAGAATAACCCAGTGGTTGCTCAAACCCCAGTAGAAACACAGGAACAACCCGAACCAGAAGTTATTTCCCCATCCTCAGAAATTGTAGAGGAACCTCCGCTTCCCCCTATAACCGAAGGACAGAATCTTCCTGAAGTCGAAGAAACACCATCAGTAACTCCCTTAACTTCGGATACCCCGGTAAAAACACCCAAGGTTAAAGCTGACAAACCCCCAGTTACTCCCAAGGTCAAGACTGCAAAAACGACGTCTAAAACCCAAAAATCTATCCCGGCGCTCGCTGGAACTTTATCTAGTTTTATTGGTAATTTAACGGGTTTATTTAATAAAAAACCCAAAACCCCCAGCAAACCGAAATCCCCGGAACCCACCCCTGTTCCCCCCGTTACGGTTGTAGAAGATAATCAGAAGGTGGCGAAGGATGAATTTGCTGAATTTGAGGATTTAGAAACAAAAATTGTTGAGGAGAACTCTACTCCAAAAACTGCGGTTAGTGTTCCCGAAATCGTAGAAGAAGTTGAAAAACCTGCCCCTTCACCCTTTGAAAAAATTGTTACTTCCCAGATTGAAGGAGTGGTGGAGATAATCACAGAACAGGTGAATCCTATAGTTGAGGAAATACAGGAATCTGTGACAGAAGAAATATCCTCAGAAACTAATAATTTAGAACCAGAAACCGTTGTGGAAGTTATTACAATTTCTGAAATTGAAACAGCTTCAGAAATAACGGAATCCGAGGAAATTAATCCGTCCCCATCGGTTACACCTGAACCGTCTGAACAAAAATAAGCGCGAATCTAAACCAGAATCATGACCACTTGGCTTTGTATCAAACAATGTGGGGCTTGCTGTCATCTTGACCCCAGTGAACGTCCTGAATTAGATCAATATTTAGCCCCGAAAGACTTACAATTATATTTGAGTTTAGTCGGGGAAGATGGATGGTGTATTAATTTTGATTCTGAAACTAAAGAATGCAAAATTTATGATCAGCGCCCTCGATTTTGTCGGGTAGAATCCGATATTTTTCAAGAATTATATGGAATTGAAGCATCAGAATTAAATGATTTTGCCATTGATTGTTGTCAACAACAAATTGAAGGAGTCTATGGGGATTCTTCCCCGGAAATAGAGCGTTTTAATCAAGCGGTCGGGTATGAATCCTAGGGACTTTCTCAGTTTTTTATTGCCGGATGGGGTAAAATATGAAAAGATTATGATATAGTTTTGATATTACCCCAACCGTCAACCAATGATGAACACAGATTCAAGAGGATTAAGAGGATTTCACCGATTACGTTCCTTGCTTCGCTCAAGATTTATTTAGTGCGAAGCTCTTAGGATAATCCGCACAATCATATTAATCCGTATTAATCAGTGTCAAACAAATGCAAAAAACGTAATCCGTGAAATCTGTGAAATCAGTGTTTAAAGACCCCGCTAGTAACCTATCTGCGATCGCGGATCAACAGCAAGATTCAGCAAAACCCAATACGGGGAAAATTTTTGTTTCCACATTCATTACTATTTTTTTAGCTGAAATTGGAGATAAAACCCAACTTACAACTTTATTAATGACAGCAGAATCCCATAATCCTTGGATAGTTTTTGCTGGGGCGGGAAGCGCATTAGTTTTAACCAGTTTTTTAGGGGTTTTAGTCGGACAATGGTTAGCTTCTCGGATTTCACCCAGAACCTTGGAACTGGCTGCGGGTAGCAGTTTATTATTGATTTCGGTGCTATTGTTTTGGGAAGTTTTACACTAAATTAGTTATAATTAAGTCTATGGATTTTCAACTATTAGGATTGACTTTTATCACGGTTTTTCTATCAGAATTAGGAGATAAAAGTCAAGTGGCTGCGATCGCTCTCAGTGGTACTAGCAAATCCCCCCGCGCGGTCTTTTTTGGTACAGCCACCGCCTTATTATTAGCCAGTTTCCTCGGTGTGATAGTTGGACAAGGATTTGCGGAAGTTCTACCCGCTCGTCTAGTTAAAATAGCAGCCGCCATCGGTTTTGCGGTATTAGGAATTCGATTATTATGGTTTACGGGAATACCAGGTAAGCCTAAAGATCAGTCACTTGAGTCCTGAGATATAAGCGAATCGTTCAGTTTTGCCTGGTTAATTACTTAATTATTCTCACTATATCAGAAGCAAAGGCTTTTATAAAGTGTGATCATTTTTCTTAATCAAACCTTTGTTGTTTAATGTGTTTATAGGTTTACAATGAATAGATAACCTGTAATAGTTAAGACAATGACCGAACCCTCTGAACGGCCAGCTATCCAGAATCTTCGGGGTCAATTCACCAGTCCAGACCTTCAACAACGACTTAAAGCACTTTCAGACTGTCTAAAATTTGAGCAAGGTTTAGATTTACTAGCGCAGCAAGCATTAACCGACCCTTCAGAACAGGTTAAACAATCTGCGTATTGGGTGTTGTATGGTAATAATCCTTATTTAACTGAAAATGTTAATTTGCGATCGCCTAATATTATACCTCAAGATACTATTTCCTGTGTAGCAATTAGTTCAGAATATAAAATTATCGTCGGTGGCGGTTGGAAAACCATCAGAATTTGGAATTTAGAGACAGGAAAATTAATTAATACCCTTGATGCTCATTCCCATTGGGTTTTATCCGTTGCGATTAGTTCCAATGGTCAATATTTAGTTAGTAGTAGTATTGACAAAACTGTTAAGTTATGGAATTTAAAAACTAAAACTCTTTTGCATACTTTTACAGGTCATACAAGTTGGGTTAATGTGGTTAAAATTACCCCAGATAATCAAACCTTAATTAGTGGAAGTGCAGATAAAACGATTAAAGTCTGGAATTTAGAAAAGAAAGAACTTGTCCATACTTTTAATGGTCATACCGGATGGATTTCTTGTTTAGCAATAAGTTCAGATAGTAAATTTTTAGTGAGTGGAAGTACAGATAAAACCATAAAATTATGGGGTTTGACAAAAAAACAATTATTAAGAACTCTTGAAGGACATTCAGATTGGATTCAAAATGTCGCCATTAGTTCTGATAATCAATCTTTAGTTACAGGTAGTCGAGATGGAACTCTTAAAATTTGGCAAAAAGATCCCAATACTCCAGCCAAAACTGAAAAATTTAATATTCCTTTGGGTTATATCATTGTCTGGATTATATCGGCGATTTTAGCGAAATTCACAGCAGGAACAACTTTAACTATTCCTTTTTTAACCCAGGCTTTCTTTTTTGGAAAGAGTAATAATGAATCTCAATTTCAATTCCCAGTCAATACTTTAAAATGTGTTAAGACTACCACCGTAACATTTCAAACAATGAGTGATTTTGATATTACTTCTCAGGGTAATATTAAAGTAATAGGAACCAATAATGGCAGTATTTATATTCAAGACCTTAATCAACCTCATATAATTACAGGTCATTCTGGATTTATTAGTTCTATTGCTGTTAGTTCTAATGGTAAGCGATTTGTAAGCGGTAGTCGGGATTGGATTAAACTTTGGGATTTGCAAAAAGGAGAAATTTTAGAGGTTTTAGAAGGTGAGTCTCCTAAACTAAGATCGTTAATAATTAATCCTTCAAAAACAACTTTATATGGTGGTTATTCTGAACGATTTAAGGTTGAAGGCTTTGATCAATATAATCAGCCCATTAAAATTGATCAAATTAATTGGACATCTACAGGTGGAACTATTAACAACGGATTATTTACGGCTGGAAATATATCAAATTCTAACTTTACAGTTCACGCTAAAGTTAACACGGTTAGTTGTCAAGCGTCAGTTACAATTCTTGAAAAACCTAAACTAAGATCGTTAAAAATTAATCCCCCAGGAAAAACTTTATATTGTGGTTATTCTGAACGATTTAGTGCTGAAGGTGTTGATCAATACAATCAACCTATTCCCATAGGACAAGTGAGTTGGACAGCTACAGGTGGAACCATTAACAAGGGACTATTTAAAGCCGGAAATATATCAGGTTCTAACTTTACGATTCAAGCACAAGTTAACTCTGTTAATTGTCAAATTTCAATTACAATTCTTGAACAACCCAAACTAACAGCGTTAAAAATTAATCCTTCAATCACAACTTTATATTGTGGTGACTCTCAACAATTTAGTGCTAAAGGTTTTGATCAATATAATCAACCTATTTCCATCGGACAAGTCCGTTGGACGGCTGACAATATAGAACTTCTTAATAATGGAAAATTTGTTGCGGGTCACTTTGAACAAACAGTTACTATTACCGCAAAAGTTGAAACCATTAGTCAATCTGTCCAAGTTGAAGTTATTGAACGTTCAAGATTAACGTCTTTGAGCATTTCTCCATCATTGATAGAAATGTGTCCTGGTCAAAGCCATAAATTTACAGTTCAGGGTTTAGACCAAAGAGGAAATTCTATTGCAATTAAAAATGTTAATTGGACTGCAACCGGGGGCACAATTTACGACAAGGGAAATTATACCGTTGGGGATAATAGTGAAGGACAATTCACCGTCACCGCTTCAATTCCGGGTCAAACAATTAGCGCAACGGCTGAAATTATTGTTCCTTCTACTTTAACTGATCTGATCATTTCACCGCAGACTATTTTTGCTGAACCTAATGAACCTATCACGTTTCAAGTTATGGGTTTAGATCAGATTGGAAATTGGATGTGGGTGAATAATATTGAATGGAAATGTACCGCCGGAGGTCGAATTAACCAAGAGGGAATTTTCAAAGGAGGTTATGAAAAAGAGCAAGTTACTGTGACGGCTAAAGTTGGCTCACTTCAAGTTAGTGCAACTGTTAATATATTACCTGTTTTAAGACAGATTCGCATTAATCCTTATCAGCATATTTTTGTTGAACCCAATAAAAGTAGAACTTTTAATGTCGTTGGGTTTGATCAATATGGAAATAAATTTGAAACAGGAAATATTGTCTGGGAAGCAACAGGAGGAAAAATTGATCAGAATGGGGAATTTACAGCTAACGATAATGATAAAGGGTTATATAAAGTAACGGCTAAAGTTTCTCCATTATCTCCCTATGATATGCGCTCAAAAATATTAGCATTGGGCATTTATACAAAATTAATATCTCGGAGTATTTACTGGACAGAACGGTTATCTTCTCTGAGTGATAAAATTCGGAGTGTATTATTTCCTAATTCTGCGGAAACAGAGATTCAAGATCAATCTGAAACAACTAATAATATTTCCACCGCTTCTGAGCAAAATTCGTCTTCAGAACTATCTAATTTTGAAATCGATTTGCAAGCCTGGGTGATCAAACAAGCGATTAAAATAACTATTCGTTTATTAGATTGGGTGGGTGACTCTTGTATTAATTTTGCTCAAATTAGTCATTCTGTTCATATCCAGGTTATTCCTGTTTTAAGAACGTTAAAAATAAAAATTAATCCTGAACCAGTTGAAATTAATTCTGATCAAGACTTTCAATTTCACGTTACTGGATTTGATCAACAGGGAGATTTTATCAAAACTAATTATATTGCATGGGAGGCAACAGGGGGAACAATTAATCAGAATGGTTATTTTGTTCCATCAGAGGATGCTGAAGGAAGTTATGAAGTTTCTGCTAAAGCTATCCCAGAGAATATTATCGATTTAGCTGAGTTTAAAATTGTTCGGGTGACTCAAAGTCCAAGTCCTACTCCAAGTCCAACCCCAAGTCCAACACCAACTCCTACCCCAAGTCCAACACCAACTCCGACTCCAAGTCCAACACCAACTCCGACTCCAAGTCCAACACCAACTCCGACTCCAAGTCCAACACCAACTCCGACTCCAAGTCCAACACCAACTCCTACCCCAAGTCCAACACCAACTCCTACCCCAAGTCCAACACCAACTCCTACCCCAAGTCCAACACCAAAAATTGTTCGGGTGACTCAATCGAACACTGATACAGACCGGAGCCAGTACGGAAAATTCGTCTTAGAGCCTTTAGAATGGGGTCAAGGGAGGACAGTTGGTAATGCTCTGAGACGGGTTTTACTCTCGAACTTAGAAGGAACGGCGATTACATCAGCACGGTTTGCCAATGTTAATCATGAGTTTGCAACGATTCAAGGGGTTAGAGAAGATGTTTTAGAGATTCTGCTGAACCTAAAAGAAGTTGTACTCAAAAGCTATACCCACCACCACCAAAAGCAAATTGGTCGCTTAGAAGTTCAAGGCCCAGCGACGGTAACGGCGGGTCATTTTAAGTTGCCTTCAGAAGTTGAGGTCGTAGACAAAAATCAATATATCGCTACCCTGGCTCCTGGGGCAACCTTGGAAATGGAATTCCAAGTTGAGAAGGGAACCGGATATCGCGCGGTTGAACGCAGTCATGATGATGCAACGGCTGTAGATTTTCTGCAAATTGATGCCGTGTTTATGCCTGTGCGAAAAGTCAATTATACCGTTGAGGAAGCGCGGGTTGGTGGAACTTTAGAAAAAGACCGACTGATTATGGAAATTTGGACAAATGGGAGTTACACCCCCCAAGAAGCCATCGCTGTCGCCGCGACAATTTTAGTAGATTTGTTTACACCGTTACAAGATATCACCCTGGAATCGATTAAAAGCGATCAGAATATTGATCCAACCAGTCAAATCCCGATTGAAGAACTACAGTTATCGGTTCGGGCTTATAACTGTCTCAAACGCGCTCAAATCAAATCAGTAGCAGACTTACGAGGTTATACTCAAGAAGACCTCTTAAAAATTAAAAACTTTGGTCAGAAGTCTGCTGAAGAAGTCATCGAGGCGTTACAAAAACGCTTAGGGATTATATTGCCTCAAGAACGAGCCTCTAAGTCAGAAGATATCACCCTGGAATCGATTAAAAGCGATCAGAATGATGATATCGATCCAATGAGTCAAATCCCGATTGAAGAATTACAGTTATCAGTTCGGGCTTACACCTGTCTTAAACGCGCTCAAATCAACTTAGTAGGAGACTTACTAGATTATACTCAAGAAGACCTATTAGAAATTAAAAACTTCGGTCATAAGTCTACTGAAGAAGTCATCGAGGCGTTACAAAAACGCTTAGGGATTACATTGTCTCAAGAACGAGCCTCTAAGTCAGAAGATATCACCCCGGAATCGATTAAAAGCGATCAGAATGATGATATCGATCCAATGAGTCAAATCCCGATTGAAGAATTACAGTTATCAGTTCGGGCTTACAACTGTCTCAAACGCGCTCAAATTAACTCAGTAGCAGACTTACGAGATTATACTCAAGAAGACCTATTAGAAATTAAAAACTTTGGTCAGAAAAATGCGGAAGAAGTTATCGAGGCGTTACAAAAACGCTTAGGGATTACATTGCCTCAAGAACGAGCCTCTAAATCCACCAATTAATTGTTTTAATATTATTGTATTTGCGATCGCCTTAATTGTTTTAATATTATTGTATTTGCGATCGCCCATTCTTATATTAATATCAATTATTGATCGCGATCGCACTCCAGAAGAAATTGCCAAAAATATACTATAATTAAATTCAGTAACGAGGCAAACTCTATGAACTTGACTACGACACAACACAAGTATATAGAACTGAATGAAAACAACGTTCCCTACATTGCCGGAACAACCATGAAAGTAATTGAATTAGTTTCCGGTCATCTGTCTTTTGGTTGGAGTCCCGAAGAAATTAAATTTCAACATCCTTATTTAAGCATGAGTCAAATTTATTCTACCTTAGCTTACTACTGGGATAATAAAGAAGAACTAGATGCTGATATACAGCGACGATTTGAGAATGTTGAAACGTTACGTCAACAAGCAGGTGAATCTGCTTTAGTTAAAAAACTTCGCACCCAGGGACTCATTAAATGACCCTAAAATTATTGTTTTAATATTATTGTATTTGCGATCGCTCCTATTTAAAACAGTGTAATACTTGAAAATTTATCAAATTTTAGATATAATTAATTAATCCTAACTAGGGTGATAAACCGATGCAACTCGAAGACTATTTCGACTTTTTACGTCCTGATGATATTCGGATCAAAGGAACTCGGATCGGGATCGAAACAGTTCTTTATGATTTCATTCATCGCGCCCGTACCCCTGAAGAAATTGCTCAAACCTACCCATCTTTAACCTTAGAACAGGTTTATGCCACAATTTTGTATTACTTACACAACACAGAAACCATCAATCAATATATTGCCAATTGGTTAGAGTGGAGTCATGAAAAATGGCAAAATCAGCAATTAAATCCAACACCAACCCTGCTGCGATTACGCGAAATTCGAGCAGAAATGAAAAGAGCAGGAAAAAATAATGGAACTGAAATATCTATTAGATGAAAATATTGCTCCTATCTATAAAGTTCAACTTGCTAAACAGAATCGGGATTTAATTGTTTGGAGAGTTGGTGATCCGAATAGTCCAAAAATGGGGACACTAGATCCAGATATTCTAACTTGGTGTGAGAAATTAGGTTTTATCTTAGTAACAAATAACCGGGCTTCTATGCCTGTTCACTTGGTTGATCATATCAATGTAGGGGGTCATATTCTTGGTATTTTTATCCTTAACCCCAAGTTAAGTATAGGTGCAAATATTGAGGAACTGATTTTTCTAGCAGAGGTTTCTTTTAGAGATGAATACCAGGATCAAATTATTCATCTACCTTATAGTTATTTATTGTAAATCAATGGTGATTATTGCTATTCTTTAAAAAAGTTTAATTATTTGAAAATGGATCGAATTTAAGATATAATAATCTATACCGTTTTTAACTCATTAATCCCTAATAAACTCATGAACCTTGATGACCTGCTGAAAAGTTATCGTCAAGAAATTTTAAGGATTGCGGCTCAATATGGAGCCTATAATATCCGAATCTTTGGATCTGTGGCTAGAAATGAAGCAGATTCCAATAGTGATGTAGATTTTTTAGTTGAGCTTGAACTCGGAAGAAGTCTTTTTGATTTAGGTGGACTCCTGATGGACTTACAAAATTTATTAGGGTGTCCAGTTGATGTTGTTACAGAAAAAGGTTTAAAAAAACGCATTCGTCAACAAGTATTAAAAGAGGCAATTTCCTTATGAGAAGTGATTCCGAAATATAGATTTTAAGCTCACCTCTAAGAATCAATGTTATTGTTTCCACAACTTCACCGTCCGGTCATAACTTCCCGTTGCTAACCATTGACCATCCCCACTAAACGCCAGCGTAAAAACATCACTTTCATGGGCTTTAATGGTTTCTAATAATATCCCTTTTTGGACATCCCAAATATCAATTATTCCCTGTCCTCCTCCACTCACTAAAAACCGATTATCTGGACTAAAAATAATATTAAATATCTCTTGATCATCGGCTCTTAATGTTTTTAATAATACCCATTTTTCCTGTTGATTGTGCCATATTTTAATCATGCCATTTTTAGACGCCGAAGCCAATAATTGACCATTTAAACTAAACGCCACACTTCGCACCCAGTCCCCATGACCTGTTAAACTTTGGACTTCCTTTGCTGTGTTCAAATCCCAAATTTTTACCGTTTGATCTCGACTCCCACTTGCCAACTTTTGACTATCCAAACTAAATGCCACACTATAAACTCGATCCTGATGACCTGTTAAGGTAAACCCCCGTTTTCCCTTATTCATATTCCAAATTTCAATACTTTTATCTCGACTTCCACTCGCTAAAAATTGACCATTGGGACTAAACGCCACCGCTTCCACCCCGTCTTGATGACCCGTGAGGGTATACCACCTTTTACCCTTGGTCATATCCCAAATTTCAATGGTTTGATCCCGACTCCCACTCGCCAAAGTCTTGCTATCAGGACTAAAAGCAATGGTCGTGATCCAATTACTATGACCCACCAAGGTATACCACCGTTTCCCCGAGTCCAGCCGCCAAATTTCAATGGTCTGATCCTGACTTCCACTCGCTAACGTCTGGCCATCGGGACTGAAAGCCACTCCGGTAATAGCGTTGCGATGACCACTGAGGGTATGCACACACTTCCAAGAGGGCGCTTGTAAAGGTTGAACACGCTGCTGTTGTGCGGGTGTGAGTTGTTGGGTCGTGCGGGGGGGTAAGGTCTGGGAGGGCGATGGGGCGGGAGTTCTAACGGTTTGTAGCGGGGGAGTTGGGGGGGATGGGGTTTGTAAATGGCGGGCGATCGCGACAGGTATGCCACTCGGATGCAGATCTTTTAGGACTTTTAAGGCAGAATCATAACGTTGACTGGGTAATACTGCTAACATTTTATCTAATATTTTTCCTAATTCCGAACTCACATAATTTTGTTTTAAATAATCTCGCCAAATCCACCGATCTTCATGAATATCATATAAATCAAAGGGGGAAATTTGCGTCATTAAATAAATACAAGTTACCCCTAAACTATAGATATCACTGCTATAAATTGCCTGTCCTCTGGTTTGTTCCGGGGCGACATATTCGGGACTACCAATTACTGTTCCCATGATTGGAACTTCAGTATCAGTAACGACCTTTGCCGCTCCAAAATCTACTAATACTAACTGACCTTGAGGTTGAGAACCCGCAGGAGTATTTTGAGGCGAAGATTCTCCCCGCAATTGTTGTAAAAAGTCAGGACGAACTAAGGGCAATTGTGCCGATAAAGATCCCTCTCTCAGAATAATATTTGCGGGTTTAATATCTCGGTGAATCACCCGATGATGATGAATAAATTGTAAAACTGGTAATAAGTCATCTAATACCTGACGAATTTGGGCTTCATTAAAAATCCCGTGATCCAAAATTTCCGCTTCTAGGTTCGGCCCATTAATAAATTCTTGGACTAAATATTGATGATTTTCTTGTTCAAAATGGGCTAATAATTCGGGAATTTGAGGGTGTTTTCCTAACTCATCTAAACGTTCTGCTTCTCGATGAAATAACTCAATTGCTTTTTGAGAATTTCCCTGCATTTGGGGATGAAATTGTTTAATCACACAAGCGGGACGGGAGGGTTTATCTTCGTCCACGGCTAAAAATGTTTTACCAAACCCCCCATGACCAATCACTTTAACGGCGCGATACCGTTCTCTTAATAACAATTTTGCCCCACAGGTTAAACAGAATTTAGCCTCTGGGGTGTTCTGAGGTTGCGGACATTGGGGATTTAAGCAATAACTCATAGGTGATATAACTCAAGCCAGCCTAAGTTTATTTTACCCTAAGATAACCTGAAGAAACCGTTTTTCTATAAATTGTTATACTATAAAAAATTAATTTCGTTGTTGCGCTTTAGCGCTCCTACTCTTGGCGCTGAAGCGCGACAACAGAATGCGCTGAAGCGCAACAACGGGCTGTCTTCTTATTGTTACTTTATTTATGACTATCTACTTAGAATCAGAATCGGAACCTAAATTAATCACCCTAGAGGAATTTCTGGACTGGGTTCCCGATGGTCATGGAAAGTATGAATTACATCAAGGAGTCGTTAAAGAAATGCAGCCCACAGGAACTCATGAACAAGTCGCTAGTTTTCTTACCCTTAAATTAGGTATTCAGATAGAATCCCTGGGAATGAACTATTTTATTGCTAGACAGTGTATTATCAAAGCGATTGATTCTGATAAATCTGGTTTTAATCCAGATGTGACTATTATTGATAAAAATGCCCTAGAAAATGAACCAATGTGGAAAAAACGTTCAACTATTACTCAAGGTGAAAGTTTACCTTTGGTTGTAGAAGTTGTGAGTACAAATTGGCAAGATGATTATTTAATGAAATTATCAGAATATGAAAAATTAGGAATTAAAGAATATTGGATTATTGATTATTTGGGGTTAGGAGGTCGGCGATATATTGGAAATCCCAAACAACCAACTATTTCTGTTTATCAAATGATCGATGGTGAATATATGGTAAATTTATTTAGAGAAAATGATAGAATAGAATCGGCTATATTCCCCGAATTAAATTTAACCCCAACACAAATTTTTCAAAGGGGCGAATTATAATTTTAAAAAGTCCCCAATTCGTAATTCGTAATTCGTAATTATCTAGCAATTTGACTCATATAATCTCGCCATAATTGAGCCGCATTTGCGCTACTTCCATTGGTGGGAGAATTATCATCATTACCTAACCAAATTCCCGTGGTTAATTTAGAATCAGGAAGATAACCAATAAACCACAAATCAACATTATCATTTGTCGTTCCGGTTTTACCCGCTTCTCCTAACCCGATATAGGCGCTTTTAGCCGTACCCCGACGAACTGCTCCTTGCAATAAAGTTGTCATGGTTTCCACAACAGAATCCGATAAAACTGAAGGAATTGTTGGATTTTCTCGATCATAAGCATAGATCACCCGACAGGTATTAATATCATTAAAATCCGTACAATCACTACTATCTAAAATCCGTCTAATTGCATGGGGAGAATGACGCAAACCATTATTAGCAACGGTGCTATAAGCTCCCGTAATTTCTAATAGATTCACCTCACTTTGACCTAGGACTAAACCTGGAACTGGATCAAGTTTTGACTTAATTCCTAAGCGTTTTGCCATGTCAATAATTCGATCTAATCCAATATCTTGAGCAATTCTCAGGGCGATCACATTTTCTGATAACGCTAACCCTCTATACATATCCAGATCACCCCCACTGCGTTCACACCCTTGATAACTTTGTCCTTTCCAATTTAAGGGTTCACAGGAATAGATTTGACCCGGAGGAATACCCTGAGCTAGTGCGGCTAAATAGGTAAATAATTTAAACGTTGATCCCGGTTGACGTTGAGCTTGGGTAACACGGTTAAACTGACTTTCTTTATAATCTGCACCCCCCGCCATTGCTAAAATTTCCCCGGTATTAGAATCTAATGTCACCAGACCTCCCTGAGAAAATCCATTAGTTGCTCCTGTGGTCTGAATCGAACTTTTTAGGGAAGATTCTGCAATGGTTTGCATCGAAGGAGTTAATGCCGTTTCTACGATAAAATTTCCTTCTCTGGCTAATTGTTCCCCTAATAATTGCTGCAATTCAGCAAAAATATAATCATAAAAATAGGGAGCAATGGTACTTTCTAAAAACTCCTGAGCTTTAGGATTAATTTCAATCCGAGAACGACGAGCGCGATCGGCTTCATCTTCACTCACCATACCCAGTTCTAACATCCGACTAATCACCCGATCGCGATACTGCACCGCTAATTGATAATTTTGAATCGGATTAAAACTATTGGGTGCGGGTAAAATTCCTACTAATGTTGCTGCTTCTGAAAGGTTTAAATCCTTGGCAGATTTATTAAAATAGAATTTAGCCGCATCCTCAAAACCATATAAATTAATTCCTAAATAAACCCGATTCAAATAGGTTTTTAGAAGTTTATTTTTTCCATAAACTGCTTCTAATTTTAGGGCAACAACCGCTTCCCTAAATTTACGCCCAGCAGAATCCTCCGTACCGACATAATCCCGATATAAACTCCGGGCTAACTGTTGAGAAAGGGTACTTCCCCCTTCTCGAATTTCCCCATCCCTAACATTGGTTAATAGGGCGCGTAATGTGCCAAAGGGATCAATTCCCAAATGCCAATAAAACCGAGCATCCTCAGAGGCGACAACGGCTTTGGGTAAATAGGGGCCAAAATCCGATAACTGATCTGCTTCTAAATGGGCGATCGTATTAGCTTCTCGCAGGGGACGGCCATCGGCGGCGTGAATAATCACTGGCCCGGTTACGGTTTTTGGCAGGGGATCAACTTCAAATTTTTGCCACTGAAACAGCACCACCATGCCCACGGCGGCCGTTAAACCACAAATTCCATAAAATCCATAACGCAGGGTTTGAAGATACCAAGGCGGCGGATCACGATATTCTACCCGGGCAACGGAGGCTAATTCGGGTGGCCCCAAGGTGAAACTATCTCCATGTCGCAACGGAAGTACCTTAATCCGTCGCCGTCCCCAATATAAGCCATTTGTGGAGTCTTCATCCTGAATCATAAACCCGGTACGAGCCGAAAATAATCCCATCCGTTTGGGATCTCGGACAACACTGACATGAATTGTGCTAACTAGGGGGTTTCGGACTACGATATCGCAGGTTCGGGATGAACGTCCAACAACATAGCGATCGCCTAATAGGGGATAAACTTCGGCTTTGTTAGTATCGGCCTGATGTACTATCAGTTCTGGGACTTTAGCATTAGGTTTCAAGATCAGCCGGGAAAAATTAACTTTAGCGTGAAGCGTCTGGACAACCTGTGTGATTGTGTTCAGGAGAGTTTGGGGTTTCTGAGGGGGCAAGGGGGTGGACATTTTCAGCACTCAGACTTGCATTAGTATGTATTTATTGTACCGTCTTGTTTCAGGACTCAGGTTTTAATTGTGTGAATGTTGCAATAATTAAAAACCAGATTCCAATATTAATCGAAATATCTGCCAAATTGAATATGGGAAAATTAATTAGGCGAAAATCTAGGAAATCTACAACATGACCGGAAATAAACCGATCAATTCCATTCCCTAGGGCACCTCCTAGAATTAAACCATATCCGATCTGTTCCCAACGGTGCTGACGGGGGCCAAACCAAGCCATTGCCATTAGTCCTAGACTCACTAACAAAGATAACCAACGCAACCACAAGATGCCCCCATTACTAAATAAACTAAAGGCTGCTCCTGTATTTGTAACATAGGTCAGGTGAAATACACTATGCCAAAGGGGTAAAGTTTCTCCTGGTTCAAAATTTTGCACCACCCACAATTTAGTTAGGTGATCCATAATTAAACTCACCAGAGCCACTATCCAAAAATTAGAATTTTTCTTAAATCGCATAAATCAGGGAATGGGGAATAGGTAATGGGTAATGGGTTTTGGGTTTTGGGTCAACAAACTACTTTAATAAAATAGTAATCCTCTTAAAAGATAAGATAAAACAGCTACTGCACAACTGACCGCTAATTGTCCGGGGAAAGGTTGGATAGAATATTTTTCCACCGCATCTCCTAGAATAATTCCTTGGGTAGCAACGCCATTAAAAACGTGACTTAAACTTAAATAAATTAACCCTACACTGTGAACCGTAAGTAATCCACATAAACAACTAAAGGCTAATAATTCTAATTTAGGTAAGGCTTTAAAAGCTAAAAAACCACAGAGCCATCCGCCGGGAATAAACCCTAATAAATATCCAAAGGTGGGCTGTTTTAAATAATCTATTCCTCCGCCTTCTGAAAAAATGGGTAATAGAGTTAATCCCAAAGCCAGATAAGCAATTTGGGACATGGCGGCGGCATTTTTCCCTCCTAAACAACCCACTAACAAAACTGCCCCAATTTGATAGGTAACACCCAAAGAGTGAACTGCAACATTTTCTTGTTGCCAAAGCCAAGAGGGACTGGTGACAAAGGCTTCTAAAAAAGTACCACCAATCGTTAATAAAACACCAATAATTGCCCAGAAAAAATCAGAGGTCGTTGTCACAATAGGGAAATATTAACCATTAGGAAAAATTAGGAATAGTAGCTTCACCCCCTTCAAGTCCCAAGGATTTTAACATCGCCTGATCCTGTTCGGGAGCTTGACCTAAAGTGGTTAAATAATTACCAATTAACATGGCATTAATTCCCGATCTTAACCCCTTTCCTTGCAATTCTCCCATGATCGCCTCCCGTCCTCCCGCATAGCGGAGAATTTGAGTTGGAAGAATTAAACGAAAAATTGCGATCGCTTTTAAGGCTTCATAGGGATCTAGTTTAGATTGTTCGGATAGAGGAGTTCCCGAGCGTGGGTTTAATAAATTAATTGGCACAGACTCCACCTCTAATTCCTGTAACGAGAAGGCCAAATCTATCCGATCTTCCCAAGTTTCTCCCATTCCTAAAATTCCCCCGGTACAGGCTTGAATTCCTGCCGCTTTCAGGTTTTTAACGGTTTGTACCCGATCTTCCCAGGTATGGGTAGTTACTACTTGGGGATAAAAGGCTTTTGAGGCTTCTAAATTATGGTTATAGCGAGTAACTCCCGCCTCAGCTAAAGCCTGAGCTTGTTCTAAGGTTAATTCCCCTAAAGCACAACAGGGTTTAACATTAGTTTCTTGAATAATTCGTTTAACCGTGGCTAAAACCTGTTCAAATTCCGAGGATTTTGGACTATTATATTTAATTCCTCGTCCTTGAGAAACTAAACAAAATCTGGCGGCTCCGGCGGCTTCTGCGGCTTTAGCATTGTCTAAAATTTCATCACTGGACTTTAATCCATAAATCGGAGAAGCTTCCCCTGGATGATGGACAGATTGAGAACAAAAACCGCAGTTTTCTGAACAATTTCCCGATTTAATATTAACAATACTACAGAGATCAACGGTATTACCACAGCAGGCTTGACGAACTTGATCGGCGGCTTGACAGAGTAATAAAATTTGTTCTTGATCTTCAATCTTTGTTAGAGCTAAGGCTGCTTCTCGACTAATGCGATCGCCAGATATAATTCTTTCAACTAATTTATTTAGCCAGATTTGTAGGTCTTCTAGGGTTTCCCAATTTTGAGGAACTTCCAATGGGGAATCACTCAACGAAGACAAACTATTAAGAGCGGGTCGTGCTGGAACTACATTGATCATGCCAGAATTGCCAGTTATTAAAATGATTGTTGACGGTTAAGAGTTATAGCGGGGAGTTATGAATTACGAATTACGAATGGGTAATGGGTAATCGGTAATGGGTAATATTTGATTTCCCCTACTCCCCCTGCTTCCCCTATTCCTGGGTTATTTTACCATCAATGGCATCGGGGCAATCCTTAACCCTCCCTTAACCCTAACTTGTTATGGAGACGATATTCTTTACCGTATTGACCCTAACAAAATACTGATTTTTTTAGTTATGCCGTTTTCTTTGAATTCTATTCGTTCTTCCAGTCGATTTGTAGCTAGATTTTCCGTCTTAGCCTTGAGTTTGAGTTTAGCCGCCTGCGGTGGCAGTAATACTACAACTAGCACGGCTCCAAATGCAACACCAGGGACAGAAGGAGCGGCTAATAATACCCCCGCCCCCAGTCCAGCCCAACTCGTTGCGTTAGAACAACCTGTGGCATTAATCGGTGCGGGGGCTTCATTCCCGGCTCCTTTATATCAACGCTGGGCTAGTGATATTAGTAGCGGCACCAAAAATCTACAAATTGATTATCAATCCGTGGGTAGTGGTGCTGGGGTAGAACGTTTTGTACAAGGGTTAGTTCAATTTGGTGCAAGTGATGTCGCCATGACCGATGAAGAAATTGCTAAAGTCCCCAACGGCGTTTTACTCCTACCCATGACCGCCGGAAGTATTGTTTTAGCATACAATATCCCCGATGTAGGAGAAGTTAAATTATCTCAACAAAACCTAATTGATATCTTTTTAGGTAAAATTACTAATTGGAATGATCCAGCCCTAGCCACAGATAATCAGGGTGTCACCTTCCCTGATTTACCGATTCAAGTTATCTATCGTTCCGATGGTAGCGGTACGACGGGAGTTTTCACAAAAAATTTAGCCGCGATGAGTGAAGATTGGAACAGTACCGTGGGAGAAGGTAAAACCGTTCAATGGCCCGTAGGTATTGGCGGTAAGGGTAACGAGGGGGTTACGGCTCAAATCAGTCAAACGCCCGGTTCTATTGGTTATATTGAATATGGGTTTGCCAAAAGTGCTAACTTAAAAATGGCCTCTTTACAAAATAAAGCGGGAAATTTTATTCAACCCAATGATGAGTCAGCCGCAAAAACCCTCGAATTCGTAGAATTACCCGAAAATTTACGCGCTTTTATTACTAATCCTGAAGGAGCCGAATCCTATCCAATTGTTAGCTACTCTTGGATTATGGCCTATCAAAAGTACGATAAACCAGAAACAGCTAAATCCGTTGAAGCCATGATTCAATATGGACTCACTGAAGGTCAAAAAGTCAGTCCCCAACTGGGTTATATTCCCCTACCTGCTGCGGTAGTCAAAAAAGTAGCAGCAAAAGCGGATCAAATCAGCCCAGACTTTACAATTAAAGTTGAGTAATCGGGTAAATTCCTGCACAGGATGAACCAGGCTTAGTTAATACTCAACTTGACATTTGTAAGTTGTAAACAGACGGGCAGGATGGCATTTGAAGTATTTAAACCTGTTGAGGTTAAACTTGAAATTGCCTCCTTGCCCTATTCAGTTTGGGGTTGTTATCTTTTCAAAAATGATAATCAAGGTTATTTATTTCCATTAATCCTGTATAATTTTCAATGTATGGTTGTACCCAATCAGAATGTAACAGCAATTCCGCAATCTCGTTCCCCGATCGAAAAAAAACTTGATCAAGGTTTTGTTTGGTTAACCCAAATTTTTGCCTGGGGGATTGTTGTCGTCTTATTATTACTGGGTTTTCCCATCGCTCAACAAGCAATTCCCGCCATTCAACAGTTTGGATTGGGGTTTTTATTCGGTAGTGATTGGAACCCGGTTGCTAATCAATATGGCGTGTTTCCCATGATTGCTGGGACGTTGATGAGTTCATTAATTGCCCTATTATTTGCAGTACCTTTAGGTGTGGGAACCGCAATTTTCCTCAGTGAAGATTTTATTCCTCCCTCGATTCGCACCGCCTTAACCTTTCTGGTAGAATTGTTAGCCGCCATTCCCAGTGTGGTTTATGGTCTTTGGGGAATTTTTGTATTAATTCCTTTTTTAAGACCTTTTGGGATGTTCATGTATAAAAATTTCGGCTGGATTCCTTTATTTAGTACCCCTCCTGGGGGGCCGGGATTATTTCCTGCCGGGGTGATTTTAGCGATTATGACTCTGCCAATTATTACGGCAATTTCTAGGGATTCCTTAGCCAGTTTACCTCCTGATTTACGTCAAGCTTCTTTAGGTTTAGGGGCGACTCGGTGGGTGACGATTTTTAGAGTTTTAATTCCGGCCGCTTTTTCTGGAATTGTGGGCGGAATTATGTTAGGACTGGGGCGGGCTATGGGAGAAACTATGGCAGCTACAATGATTATTGGTAACTCTAATAATCTCAGACCTTCCATATTTGCACCGGCGAATACTATTGCTTCTTTGATGGCAAATCAATTTCCAGAAGCTTCGGGTTTACAGGTTTCGGCTTTGATGTATGCGGGCTTAGTTTTGTTTGCCCTCACCCTATTAGTCAATATTGCGGCGGAGTGGATTGTTAATCAAGTTAAAGCTAAATATCAATAATCTGCATCAGGAGTAATTAATCCTGTTAGAAGAATCTGATCAGCTTGAAAAATTTAGTATTTTTTCTGTATGTCAAATCTAACAAAAGATCCGAATTATTCTGAAGGCAATAACTTTAGTTTAATTCGTAATCCTAGAAGTTCCAGGGATATTTTTGAATTGTTAATGACGGGGATTGCATCGGCTTGTATTGTGATTACCTTGATACCGCTTGTGGCGGTTTTGTCTTATATTTTTATCAAGGGGTCTGCCCGTTTAAATTTAGATTTATTCACCAAACTGCCCCCATCTGCGGGACAAACAACTGGAGGCATTGCCAGCGCGATTTTAGGAACAATTCAAGTCGTTTCTATTGCCACTTTGATTGCAGTTCCCTTTGGGATTCTAGCAGCTATTTTCCTCTCTGAATTTGGGGGAAATGGTCAAGTTGTGCGGTGGATTCGATTTACCACTAATGTTTTAAGTGGTGTTCCTTCTATTATTGCGGGGGTATTTGCTTACAGTTTTATTGTCTTAAAAATGGGGTCTTTTTCAGTTCTGGCGGGGGCAATTGCCCTCTCGGTTTTGATGTTACCCACGATTATTCGCACCACCGATGAAGCCTTACAAATTGTTCCCCAGGAAATTCGCTGGGCTTCGGTGGGGGTAGGTGCTTCTAATTATCAAACGGTTTTACAAGTAGTGCTTCCTGCCTGCTTACCTGCGATTTTAACCGGAGTTACCTTAGCCGTCGCCAGAGCCGCTGGAGAAACTGCACCCTTATTATTTACAGTTGTTTATACTAATAACTGGCCGGGAGCAATATTTTCTCAAACTCTCCCATCCCTAGCCTATTTGGTTTTTGAATTTGCTAGAGGATTTGATCAAGTTTTACAGGAATTTGCCTGGGCTGCGTCTTTGGTAATTGTGGTTTTAGTTTTATTAACTAGCATAATTGCTCGTTGGGCAACTCGGCAAAAACAGTTTTAAGTCTGAGCTTTCCACCTGGGAATTTTTATTCCTGGGTTAGTTGGTTCTGTTTAACTTGAATCTGTATCTAACGATCATCATAATTTAGTATTAATTAAATAAAATACTCTATTTTGATGTTGATTTTTTTGATGTTTTATACCTTCAGGAGTTGATTTTTATGTCTGATGCCCATGACTATCCTTCTACCCAGATGGAAACGGTAATCAAAACGGAAAATATTGATATATATTACGGGGATTTTAAGGCCGTTAGGGGTGTTTGTTTGGATATTCCAAAAAACAGAGTTACGGCTTTTATTGGGCCGTCAGGCTGCGGGAAAAGTACAATTCTGCGCTGTTTTAATCGTCTCAATGATTTAGTTCAAGGATTCAAACTGAAAGGTAATATTTTCTATCATAATCAAAATCTGTATGCACCTAATGTTGATCCCGTAGAAGTTCGTCGCCGCATTGGGATGGTATTCCAAAAACCTAACCCTTTTCCTAAGTCAATTTATGATAATATTGCCTATGGAGTCCGAGTCAATAAGTTAGCTAAAAATAAAGCCGAATTAGATGAAATTGTCGAAAAATCCCTACGTCAAGCGGTGTTATGGGATGAGGTAAAAGATAAACTGGGTCAAAGTGGTTTTGCCCTATCTGGAGGTCAACAACAACGGCTTTGTATTGCCCGGGCGATCGCGATTAATCCTGATGTAGTATTAATGGATGAACCCTGTGCTTCCCTTGACCCGATTTCTACTTTATCGGTAGAGGATTTACTCCACGAACTCAAACAAAAATACACGATTATTATTGTCACCCACAATATGCAGCAAGCCACAAGGGTTGCCGATATGACAGCATTTTTTAATGCTAAAGCCATTGAAGGTGGGAAACGCTTTGGCTATTTGGTGGAGTATAACGATACCCAAAGTATTTTTCAAAACCCCAAAGAAGAATCCACTCAACAATATGTGAGTGGTCGCTTTGGTTAATCAGTTAACAGTCATCAGTTAACAGTCATCAGTTAACAGTCATCAGTTAACAGTTTATAGTTTATAGTCATCAGTTGGGAGATAACTCCACACTAATCACTAAGCTAGTAACGCATCCAAATAGATCATCGGGAAATAATGACTGTTAACTCTCAACTCTCAACTGTTAACTGATAACTGATGACTGATAACTGATTTATGGGTTTTTTATCCATTGACGCAGGATATTATCTTTAACCATACTCTGGCATAATACTTCGAGTAGGTAATCTTGGGCTTCTTCTAAATTTAGGTTTTTGACTTGTTCTCGGAGAATTTGTAATTTGAATTGTTGTTCAAGACTGAGGTTTGCAGGCGTTTTCATGTTCACTCCTCTAACTGAGTTGTACAAATCACGAAGATTGGGACTGACTAAGTTTATCTATATCACACTGAATGTAAAGTATCGTAACAAGTCCTTGACAATCTGTCCACAATGCACATTTTTAAACTAATCTCTGTTACAGAAATTAAAAATGGACTCAGAATCGACTTATGATAGAGGTCAAACCCATAAATCATAGTCAGTCAAGGAATTTTAAGCGTGATGGATGCAATAGAATTTTTTCGCAAAAGTGCTGGAACTTGGCGATCGCAACGGACAACCCACCATTTAGCCTTCAGACAAGCTGAGAAAGGCTTTTCAGATATTCAAGTCACCAGCTTGGATGCAGACGACCCTAGAGTGATCGAAATTTGTCAGATGCACAATGTTGACCCTAGTTTATCCGCCGGGGGAGCCTATGTCACCTGGGCCGGGGAAATGGCCTGGGATAAGGACGATGAAAACCATAAGGGAGAAACGGTATTTGCCATTGTTCCCGACCCGGAAAATCCCCGTAAAGGTCAAATGTTGCGAGAACGGGGTTATGCAGAAATTATGCCCGTGGCGGGTCAATTTGAGATGGATGAGAACGATGCTTTAATTTTAATTACTGAATATGAAACCATGAGTGCGATTGAGCGTTTCTGGTTTATGGGTTCGGATATTCGGATGCGAACCAGTGCGGTTAAACGGTTTGGTGGGTTCAATACCTCCACCTTTTGTACGGAAATTCGGGTTAATCCTGATGCGGAAACGGTTTTGGAATCTACCCCAGAGGATAGTCAGTTTTATTCAGCTTTTGGCTGGTAATTTCTACGTTGGGTGGGTACAAATCCCTAACTCACCTAATCTTTATGGGAATTAAGCAAGCATCCTATGTATATCGTACTTGCTTAAGTCCTGTTTTATCAGAAAATTCTTAACAGCTTAAGGTTTAACCTCTACAGGGTCAGTTGAGGTTTCAGTAACTTCAGGTTCTTGGAGAAGTAAGCGTTGTTTTTCCCGAAATTGAGTCGCCGCATCTTGAATATTTTGACGTTGTTTATTTCCTACCGCTTCATAATCAACATTAAATCTCCCTAACCGAGAATTATGAATAATATCTAACATTGTTCTCCCACTATTTTCACCACTCAGGGGGTCTGGGTTATCAGAACGTTGAAATTGTTGTAAAGGGGTAGCGGAAGTGGATTGAGCTAGACTGGCTGAAGTGAACCCAAAAACTCCCATCCCAGCAGCTAAAAAAGTACAAGAGAAGATGCCCAGAGCCGATTTTAATTGCTTAAATTGCATGATCACAACCTCACGATTTCAAAAATAACTATAAAAACTTAGATTCCCATATTATAGCTACATTTTCTGAAAATTCAACATAAATATTCCCCCCTAACATTGGTGAACAGTTGGGGGGATTAATAGGCATAAAGTTTTTCTAAAGTTGATGGGTTTGTTTAAGCAAAACGACGCTTTAATAAAGGCTGAATCGATAATAAAGCCAAGGTTGCAAACCCTATTAATACTAACAACGCACCGCCGAAAGTAATCGTAGCAAAGGGGGCTTCCATGACCACACTATTGAATGCCCAATCTTGATTGAGGTATAAATAACGAATGGGTTCAATCGCATAACTTAGGGGATTCAGACAAACCACCACCTGTAACCAATTTGGCATAAAAGATAAAGGAGCGAGGGCGGTACTGGCAAATAAAAGCGGTAAATTGGTGACAAAAATTACCGCAATTAATTCAATATGACCGGGTAAGGCAAAAGCTAATCCTAGACTTAAACCTGTTACTCCCAAAACCAATAGAAACACAATCAGGGTAATGATACTTAATCCGGTAATTCCGGGTAATCCTGCCCCTAAAAATGCTCCGGCGGTAATAATAACAGAGGTTTGAATTAAACTCAGAGTAACTATATAAATTGCCGAGGCTAAAACAATCGAAAATCGAGAGACTAAAGGAGCGACTAATAACCGATTTAGAAAGCCAAATTCTCGATCAAACATGATTGGCAATCCGGCATTTAAGGCTCCGGCAAATGCTGTGAAAACAATAATTCCCGCAGCTAAAAACTGAGCATAATTTAGAGTTCCGCCAAACAATCCTTTGGGGGCATTTTGAAATAATGCTCCAAATAAAATTAACCACATTAAGGGTTGAATAATCCCAGCAATTAAGGTGGAAGGACGACGTTTTAATTGAATAAACAATCTCCGGGTTAAGGCCATTGTTTCTTGGATAAATTCCCCGACTAAATTTGGTTGCTGATCAGCCGTTTGATTAGGGGTTAAAATTTTAACAGAGGTTGTTGAACTACTCATGATTATTAAGGTTTTGACAATTAACGATATCGGTAACAGTTTGTTTGATTAGATTGTACAAAAAATTAGGAAATCTGGCTAAGAGCGCATACTTTTCTTTTTCTCAGCTTTCAAATCTCGATTACTAGAAGCCGCAATTTCAGCATCAAGTAAGGTTCGACCCGTGGCTGCTAAATAAACATCATCTAAACTTGGGCGAGATTGGGCAATCCCAAAGGTGGGTAAACCCGCATCTTTTAACGCCTGTTGAATCGTAAATAAGGCATCACTTTGAGTTTTAACTACTAAATTTAAAGAATTACCTTGAGCCGAATTAATAATAATTTCCTGTACAAAAGGCAAAGATTGTAATAGGAACTTGGCTGTTTCTGCTTCTTCAACCGGGGAAAATTCTCTAATTCTGAGGGTAATGCGATCGCCTCCGAGTTGATTTTTTAAAGCAGAAGGTGTACCCAAAGCAATCACTAATCCTTGGTCAATAATTGCCACCCGGTCGGCTAAAGCATCCACTTCCTCTAGATAGTGGCTTGTAATTAAAACCGTTGTGCCATTTTCTCTTAATTGACGCAGAAAATCCCAGACCACGACCCGACTTTCAATATCTAATCCCACGGTAGGTTCATCTAATACTAATAAATCCGGTTGATGGAGTAAACCCAAAGCTAAATCTAAACGTTTGCGAATACCCCCGGAATAGGTTCCAGTTTTTTGATCAATCCAATCTTGTAATCCTAATAAATTTGTAACTTGATTAATTCGTTCGGCAATATTAGGCCGAGGAATATGATAGAGAGCAGCCTGTAATTGCAATAACTCTCGCCCGGTTAAGACCTTATCTAAGGCGACCTCCTGGGCTACATAACCGAGGCGTTGACGAACAAGTCTGGGTTGATCAACCACAGAAATACCAGAAACCTCTAAACGCCCAGCATCGGGAGTAATTAAGGTACACAACGCCCTTAAAATTGTGGTTTTTCCGGCTCCATTGGGCCCTAGTAAACCAAAGATTTCCCCCGGTTGGACATCAAGAGACACATCTTTAATGGCGGGACAAGCACCATAGGATTTTTTCAGATTTTGGATCACAATAGCAGGAATCATATTATTAAACTTTGTGTCTTTGTGGTTAAACCATACTTTTTGCTAAAGCTGCTAACTGTAAACCCGGAGGATAAATTCCTTAGCAGCCACTCCCCCAAACAAAAACAGAGTAATCGAGTTGACTCGAATTCCCTGGGATTGGGCCACCAAACTATGGCCCAGTTCATGTAATAATACCGAAGCAAACAATAAGAGTGCAATAGCAAACCCAGTAACCCAAGATAAAGTTTGCCCCCACTCCGCATAACTCTGGCGATTGGCGACTGTGAACAGCAAAACAATCACAAACCAAGAAGAATCAACAAAGAAGGGAATTCCAAATAACGATCCAATCCGCCAACCTGCTTGCATGAGATGTCTTTGACTCCGTTTATTTTATTCTAGCGGTCTCGCGCCTGTGATCATCGACCCCAGCCAAAAAATAGTCTGGAAAATTGCGACAGCCTTTACGGTATGATTGGGGTCAATAGAAACATCTATCTAGTCAAACTTTAGCCTGGTTTGGGCGATGCCATTGTTAGGAGGAACAAAGTAAGTGATTAAGGTCGCAATCAACGGTTTTGGACGGATTGGACGTAACGTTTTACGCTGCTGGTTAACCCGGCAAAATAGCAATTTAGAGTTTGTGGGCATCAATGATACTTCCGATCCCAGTACCAATGCCCATTTGCTCAAATACGATTCCATGCTCGGCACACTCAAAGGCGTTGATATCAAAGCCAATGAGAATTCCATTACAGTCAATGGCAAAACCATTAAATGTGTTTCTGATCGTAACCCATTAAATTTGCCTTGGAAAGAATGGGGTGTGGATTTAATTATTGAATCCACCGGGGTATTTATTACCGAGGAAGGTGCTTCTAGGCATATTACCGCCGGAGCCCAAAAAGTCCTGATTACGGCTCCTGGAAAGGGTGAAGGCGTGGATACTTTTGTGGTGGGTGTGAATCACCATGACTACAATCATGATCAACACCGAATTCTGAGTAACGCCAGTTGTACTACCAACTGTTTAGCTCCTTTTGCCAAAGTCCTGCATGAGAAATTCGGCATTGTTAAAGGCACAATGACCACAACCCACAGCTATACTGGAGATCAGCGTCTTTTAGATTCCAGTCACCGCGATGTGCGTCGGGCTAGAGCCGCGGCGGTGAATATTGTTCCTACTTCTACGGGTGCTGCAAAGGCCGTTTCTTTAGTGATTCCTGAACTGAAAGGAAAACTCAACGGGATTGCTTTTCGAGTTCCTACCCCTAATGTCTCGATTGTGGATTTAGTGGTACAGGTGGAGAAGGCAACCTTTGTTGAAGAAGTCAATTTAGCTCTGAAAGAAGCTGCTGACGGCGCAATGAAAGGGATTCTGGAATACAGCGATCTGCCTTTGGTGTCTTCTGACTATAAAGGACATGATGCTTCTTCAATTGTGGATGCCAGCTTAACAATGGTGATGGGTGGCGACATGGTGAAAGTAGTCGCCTGGTATGATAACGAATGGGGTTATAGTCAACGGGTGGTTGATTTAGCCGAATTGGTAGCTTCCAACTGGAAAGCCTAGATTTAATTGGGACACCAGGCAGGGTTTTAACTCCCTGTTATCGGTGCGAAGTGCTGAAATCCTCGACTCAAGGATAGTTTTTCGATGGTTGAGGGTTCAGCATCATCTATTAATAAAATATCTGGATTAGCAGTAATTTCACCAATAATAGTGGCGGTTTTTCCTAGGTATTCAACAACTATTTCAGCTATATCCGCAGCCGCAGACAATACCAGTTGAAAGTCTTCTCCCCCATACAAGGCCCAATGAACAGCCTGTTGCGGGGAAACAAAGGTTTTTAAGGCTTGAGATATCGGAATTTGAGGACGTTGGATTTTAGCCCCAACTTGACTTCCTCGACAGATTTGGACAATCGCATCGGCCAGTCCATCGCTACTATCCATTCCCGCAATTGTTGTCTGGGGATGGGAGGCTAAAAAATTTTGCAATTTCGGGACAATATCCAAGCGGGGTTGGGGCCGTTGATGGGCTTGAATTAGGGATAAACGTTGATTAGCTGTTAATTCGGCTCCTAATTCGGGATGTAGGAGTAATTCTAATCCAGCCCTGGAGTCCCCATGATCTCCAGTAACTATAATTTTATCGCCAGGACGGGCAACGGAACGCCGAATTGCTAATTTTGGGTTAACCCTTCCAAAAGCAGTAATAGAAATACAAGTTACCGCCGACCGACAAATATCGCCACCCACAATCGGCGTCTGATACTGATTTAAACAGGTGGTTAATCCTTGATAAAGTTGTTCTACCCAGCTAACGGTTTTATTATCTGTTATTCCTAATGCGACGGTAATTCCGATGGGAAAAGCACCCATAGCCGCCAGGTCGGATAAATTCACCGCAGCGCCACGCCAACCCACATCAAAAGGTGATGTAGTGCGATCGCTAAAATGAACTTCATCTACTAACATATCCGTAGTAATTACTAAGGATTCATCCCCAGAAACCGCCAAAATTGCCGCATCATCCCCCACAATTTCCGAGGGACAAAAACCCTTAACAATTTCCAGTAAACCCTGTTCTCCAATATCTTTAATTAGCATCGTAAATCAGTCATCAGTTATCAGTCATCAGTCATGAGTTATCAGTTATGAGTTATTAGTCATCAGTTACCAGTTTATTACCCATTCGTAATTCGTAATTCGTAATTACACTAATGCTCTTAATAAAGCCTGTAACTTTAACTGAATTTCAGCTACTTCTTTTTCCGGTTCTGAACCCGCAACAATTCCGGCTCCTGCATAGAGTCTAGCACGATTTCCGTCTAATAAAGCCGAACGAATCCCCACCACAAATTCTCCATTTCCTTGATGATCAATCCAACCAATTGGTGCTGCATAAAGAGAGCGATCAAAACTTTCATAATTATGGATATATTGTTGGGCAATATCTCTGGGAGTTCCCGCAACGGCGGGAGTTGGATGTAATTGTGATAATATTTCCAAGAGATGAATATTGGTTGAAACTTGACATTTAATCGGTGTCCAAAGGTGTTGAATATTTGTGAGTTGTCTTAAACAAGGTAAATCCGTTAAATCTGGGGTTAAACCCAAACTTAATAAACGTTCGATAATAAAATCTATTACCACTTGATGTTCCCGCAGATTTTTTTCACTATTGAGTAATTCTTGACCTAAATTAATATCTTCTATCGGTGTTTTTCCGCGAGGGGCTGAACCCGCCAAGGCATCAGTAATTAATTGATTATTTTTCAGACTAATTAATCTTTCTGGACTCGCCCCAATAAACTGTTGACCCTTGCCATTACCCGTGGAAAAAATATAACAATCAGGATACAAAAGTCTTAAATTATTTAAAGAATGAATTAAATTAAATGGGGTTTTAGACACCACATCAATCGGTTGAGAAAGAACTAATTTTTTCAAGGATTTAGAGTTAATTAAATCCAAAGCAGAATGGACAGACTGTTTAAATTGTAAATAGGGTTTGGGGTCAGTTTCGACTTGTTGGGTTAATAATAAACTAGGGGTTTTACTGGTGACAGAAGGAATTGAGGTGGTTTCTAACCCATTAATTTGTTGACTTTTATACCAGACATCACTCAAAATATTTTCAATTTTAGAGTTTTTCTTCAAAACAATATTAACAATCAAAATACAGCGATTTTTTTTTCTAATCACTTGCCATTTAGGTAAAAATATGGTAGCGGGCGGGAAATAAACATTTTCCGGTTCAACCGCAAGATTTTGTCCGCAATTTAAGGATAAATTAGGATTAAAATATTGATCAAAAAAAGTAAAACTACAGCAAAAATAAGGCTTAGGTAAATGGCTATTTTTAGAACCAATAATAACGGTTTTATCTAAACAAGATTGAATAAATTTTTGCGCTTCAATAAACCTATTTTTTCCCGCCGTTATGAATTTAATAGCCGTATCAACCGCCACAAAGGACTCCTCAAATTGAGGTTTTTCAAAATAAAAATGAATTAAATTTGGATGATAAAATTGCTGTAAAATTGCTAAAGGATCAATCCATTGAATTTCATGGGCAATACTCAGAATTTTAGTCTGATAGTCCTGTAATCCATAATTTTGAAACTCTAACAAAAAACGATGCAGTTCTTGGCGATCTTGCAATAACGGGGTTGCAGAAGGAAAAACTGGCATATAAAAAATGAACAAAAAAAGGTTAAAACAGGGAAAACTGTCACCGAAAAATCGTTAACTCATGTTATTTTAATCTATGTTAACGACTTTCAGAGTCATTTACCCCTTATTCATAATCTACCCTGTAAAAATATTGCCCTCAGTCTGTAAAAAAAGTTCATAATTCTTCCCTCCTTCCCCTACTTCCCAACTGTGACAGACACCGGACACCCACATCACCTTTCCTCTACCCTCCTTGCGGGTATTAGTCCTGTCAGTATCAGATTCAACCTTTTTCAAGTCCTCTAGCATGATCAGATAGTCTTATGGGACAATAAGCCAGTCAAAGTTTAAAATCCTGTTTCTATGACCACAGAATTAATTGCAGCCTCAAAAAATAAATTATGGTTAGCAGCGATTAAACCCCCGATGTATAGTGTGGCAATTATGCCAATTTGGGTGGGAACTGCTGTTGCTGTTTTTGAAACTTCTACGATTAATTGGAAAATTTTTACCACTTTTATTACGGCAGCTATTTTAATTTTAGCTTGGGAAAATATTCTCAATGATGTCTTTGACTCAGAAACGGGAATTGACAAAAATAAACATCATTCTTTAGTCAATTTGACCGAAAATAAATCATTAGTTATAGCCATGGGAAATAGCTGTTTAGCCTTAGCAATTTTAGGTTTATTAGGGATTTGTTGGTGGCAACAGGATTTAACGGTTCTAGGCTTAATTCTGCTTTGCTGTGGCTTAGGTTATTTATATCAGGGGCCGCCATTTCGTTTGGGTTATCAAGGTTTAGGGGAATTTTTATGTTTCTTTGCCTTTGGGCCCTTGGGAGTTTCCGCCGCCTATTATAGCCAAACTCAAAACTGGTCTTGGGTCTGTTTAGCCACCTCAATTATTGTGGCAATTCCGATTACTTTAGTTCTCTTTTGTTCCCATTTTCATCAAGTTGAAGATGATATTAATGCGGGGAAAAAGTCGCCGATTGTTCGTTTAGGAACCGAACGGGGAGCAAAACTTTTACCTTGGTTTTGTGGTAGTATTTTTATTCTGACGGGTGGATTTGTCCTATGGGGAATATTCCCGATTTGGACTCTACTTAGTTTTGTTGCAATTCCCTCTGGGATTAAACTTTGTCGCCATGTCAGTCAATACCATAATCAACCTAACTTAGTCAGCAATTGCAAGTTTATCGCTATTGCTCTACAGTTTTGGAGTGGCTTATTCTTAGGAATTGGTTTGATTTTAGGTTAATTGAATCTATTATTAGGGTGGGTTAATTCCACCCAGAAGAAAACAAAGCAACTAGAGGTTAAATAATGATTCAGTTTATTCCCTTAATCGGTAGAACATTTTTAGCAACAATTTTTATACACGCAGCTATTAATAAAATCTTCAATTTTGCCGATACTCAAACTATGATGACGGGACGAGGATTACCTTTGGCTGGGGTATTATTGGTTGGAACAATTGCTGTTGAAATTTTAGGTGGATTATCTTTAGTATTAGGTTATAAAACTCGTTGGGGGGCTTGGCTTCTGATTGTATTTTTAATTCCCGCCACGGTGATTTTTCATAATTTTTGGGAAGTTCCCTCAGAAAAAATTGATTTTCTCAAGAATTTATCTATCATGGGCGGGTTACTGATGATTACCTATTTTGGGGCTGGGCCAGTGAGTGTTGATGAACATATTACCATGAGTAGTACTGATTTTACTGATCCTGATAATCCATAACCCATTTTTGAATCTGTTGTTGATTGATTTTTCCTTGAGAATTGCGAGGTAATTGTTCTACAGAAATCCATAATTTTGGGTGTTTAAATTTAGATAATTTTCCTAAAATTGCTTGTTCTAATTGAGCTTGTGAAACCTCTTTAGAATCAGGAACATACACCGCAACAACAATTTCACCCCAATATTGATCGGGTTTTCCAATCACACAAATATCTTTAACCAAACCCGTAGCACGAATTACTGCTTCTACTTCGGTGGGAAATACATTTTCTCCCCCGGTAATAATTTTATTAGTTTGTCTCCCTACCAAGGTTAAATATCCCTGTTCATCCCAATAGCCTAAATCATCGGGTGTAAAGGTATTAATTCGTAAGTTTGGATTAAAATTATCTTGATAATATCCTAACATTAAAGAATCAGCTTTAATCTTAATTATTCCTGTTTGATTAGTTTTTAATTCCTTTCCATTTTTATCATATATTTTAATTTCAGCATGGGGTAAAACCTGTCCACAGCTATTATTACCCCGTAAGAAATCCGAGGGTTTTAAAGTCACAATTTGGGAGGCGGTTTCTGTCATTCCGTAGGTTAAAGCTAGGGGAATTTGATGCAAACGACTCTGTTCTAATAATTCTAACCAAGGTGGCGCTCCTCCCAATAATACGATCTGAAATTGAGATAACCAATGGGTTAGGGATGGAGATTGTAATAGACGATGTAATTGAGTCGGAACTAAGGAGATAAAATAGTCAGTGAGATTAAAATTAATCCATTCTTCTGCTTCTACAGTCTTAAAGGATGTGAGAATCAATTGTCCATCGGTTAAAAGCGATCGCATCCACTGCATTAATCCACTAACATGATAAAGAGGTAATGTACAAAAAGAATTAATAGCTGATACATTAAAATATTGTTTGAATCCTTGAACTGAAGCCATTAAACTATCCCAATTATGAACAGTAAACTTGATATTTCCCGATGTTCCTCCCGTGGGAATCATAGTCAAACTTTTGAGGTTTTCATGATTAGAATTTAAGGGGTTTTGATAGTCTAAGATCTGACCTTGAGATATTAATAAATTGGGTTTAACTATTTGATAAACCTGTGTCCATTCCTGTTGTCCCCATTGAGGGTTACATAAAAAAATCGGACATTTTGCCGTTATCGCAGTCATAAAAGCCGATAAAAATAAAATAGGGTCGGATTCTGATATTAGAATTTTAGGATAATTTTTATTAAGTTTAATCCATTGATTGATAGTTTGTAAATGAGTTTTATAACGATCAATTAAAGAGTCTTGATTGTTTAAAACTAATCTATTTTGAATTTTATCAATTATATTCATAATTCTAGGGTATATCTTGCCAGAATGGTTGCTCATTTCCTACATGAGTCGTGTTAGTAGCACTGTAAATATTTCCCTGTAATTCTTGATAATATTCATCATCTAAGAAATTAATATTAATTCCAGCAACCGCAACCCGACGTTTAAAGTCTTCCTGGGTATAGTCTCGTCCATCAATTAATGCTCCTTTAGGGTTAGAAACTAACAATTCCCCATTCACATAAACCGAATTAATTAAATTGGGCCACCAAGCATACCCACTATAACTAAATAAAGCCGGAACTCTAATAATTTGATCATTTCTGAGATTAAATTCTGTTTTGAGTTGATTAATTAAGGGTTCGATTTTCTGTTTTTGTAAATTCAGATTATGTTGGATTAATAATTGATTATTCAAAGTGGCTCGCACAGTAGTTTGTGTGCTTAATCCGCGATTAATTGCCGCTCCTTCATAGCCTTGTTTTTCCAGTTCTTTTAATAGTTTAACTCCTTCTTCTGGACTAGCAATTAACATTAAAGGTTCACCAGAAGCACTAGGAATAAAATTAATAATTTCATCAACATGACGCAACATTAACCAAGAAGTATCAATAGCAACGGGATCACCTTGAACTTTTTGGGCTTTTAAAAACTCAACAACTTCGGGATTTAAACTAACATTATCGGCTGTGCCATAATAAATTCTTCCCAAAGGATAATCAGGTAAAGCGGGAGTTACGGCTAAATTATTATACCAATCTGCCCATTGATTAAAAGCATCTAATTGACGAGGTTTACCCACTTCAAACCAGCCAAAATTTTGATTCATTAAAGATTTAGCATAATCATCACTCTCCTCACTCCGATTGCCTTTTAAAACCACCGGATATTGCTCTAATCCTTCAGGTTTAGGAAACTGAACATAGCCGATTTCTTGAGTTCCCTGCATCCACAAAGTCTCTCCAGGTGTGACTTTAACCTTTGCTCCAGTTTTTTCAACAATGGTTTTTACATCTTTAATGATAGTTTGATTATCACCGCGATCGCTAATATGAACCTCAGAAACAGATTCAGTATTATCAGACATAATCCAAGGAGCAACTCCCATAGAAATTGTATCCGTTGCCGTCACAATTCCTTGTTTCCGAGCGATGGCTTTTAAATTAACTAAACCCGACCAATTGCTATTAGCAAATTGTTTTGCTTCTACTCCTAAAACAATATCTGAACCAAATTCTAAAGGCGTTGCGCCCGACAAATCAATAGCTTTCCACCCGGTTGAAGTTTGCTGGAAAATATTAATATAGGGTTGTGCTGCTTCGTCAACGGTGAGAAATAATTCCGAACCTTTGTACTCTGGATTAACTTTAAAATGAACTAAAGCCAAATCCTTTTCATCTTCAGCCCCATTAACTATTTTATCTCGCCAATCGGGTAATCCATTAACATCATCATCATCATTATTAAATAATATTAACGGCCCTAGGGATAAAGACCATTGTTCCGGGCGTTGTTGATCTTGTTCATTCACAATACCATCTCGGTTGGTATCTCCATAAAGTTTAAAACCCGGAAATTGAGGATTAGCAACGGAAACGGGGGAAATTGTTTGAGGTTTTTCTGGTTGTTGTTGTTGGGATTGTTGGATTAAGGCGCGTTGATAGGTGGCGATCGCTAAATAACCTTGATATTCTACGGTTTTATCAATAGCTTTAGAACTCAGAAAAGACTCTTTAGGAATTTTCCGTAGGGTATCAATCGCTTGAATCCATAATTGTTGTGCGGTTTCCCAATCTTCTATTGTATTAGTTTCAGATTGTTTGCCAAAATTTGCTGCTTTAGTGGCTATTTTAATCACCTGATTCCAAGTTTCCAGGGTTTTTTCTTCAAATTTAATTTGAGCTTCAACTTGGCGATTAGCTTTAACTAAAGTTTCATATTGTTTCAGTTGTAGTTGATATTGCCAAACTTCTAAATTACTATTAATATCAGGAGGACTAGAAACTTTCTTCAATTCAGCTTTGATCAAATCCTGTAATTGATATAATTCCTCTAAGGATTTGGGTGTAACTTCTGTGGTTTCTGTGTTAGAATTGCCATTAGTGCCTGCTTCAAATCCTTGAAATTGCACCCCGGAGTCATTAATCCGATACTCTAAATTGAGATCCGTTGGTGAAGATTGGGCTAAAGTTGACGGGGCGGGAACTAGGATAATTCCAACAACTACACCAAAAGCATTAATTAAAGCAACAGCAATGTAGCGCATCCAATTCATACTTAACCTCAGATATCCTGACTAATTGTACCTGAAATTGGCTAACTGTTGATCAGGTATCCCTCAATTCCTTTTAAAAAGGCAAATTTTAAAATGATTAATGGTAGGAGCAAGGTCTTATTGCCCTTCTGATATTCTCAGGACTTACGCATCACCGCTATCAATAGTAGGGGTAATTCATGAATTACCCCTACATCTAGGGTTACATCCCCAAATTTGCGTAAGTCCTGATTGAGTTAGTATTTTCTATTTTAGAAAACTCTTTATTGTACGTTGAAGGCAAAATTACCAAATCAGAGTTAGTTAAAAACGTCGCCACCGCCACGGCAAAAGCGGCTATAGTGGGGGGTGTAATCACCGCCATTCTGTTAACAGTTTGTATGATATTTCCCCCCATTGCCACGCTTTTAGGTGCCGCTGCCATACCCTTAGCGGTTGTCGGGATTGGTTTTATGGGAATTCGCTCTTGGGAAATCTTTTGTCATGCCGATCGCTTATTTGGTATAACTGAACAAACACAACAATTTTTGGGGATAACTGAAGCGACAATTTAATTTAAGTAAAACCCTTTTTGAACAGCATAAGCCGGAGCTTCTATAATCATGATATGGTCGGGAATATCTGTCATTTCAAGCTCAAAAAGATCATCAGATGTTTTGACTAAAATAGATTTTACAGCCCCTTTAATTTGAGATGCTTTATGCAGTAAAGCGAGTGCTTTGTGTAAACTTTCTCCCCGACGCTGTACCCGAATAGGAACGGGCTTTCCTTGATAATTCTGTTTTAAAATAGCATCTATTCCTTGATTTCTTTGAACTGGAATAACATCTAAACTAGCAATAATATTGAGTGCATCTTCATTGGCATTAAGATAGGCTTTTCGACCTTTTTGAAGGAGCAAAGATTCGGATTTAATTGGAGTTTTTAATCTATCTTTACAGATTTGAACAGCATCGGGGGAAATATCAATTCCCCAGGCTGAACGATTTAATAATTTAGCTGCAATAATTGTTGTCCCACTTCCACAAAAAGGGTCTAATATAATATCCCCCGGATTAGAGGCTAATTCAATAATTTGTTCTAGGAGTAAAATTGGTTTTTGACTGGGATAACCCACACGCTCTTTAGCTTTAGGGTTTAAATAGGGAATCTCCCAAACATCACTTAATGGCACTCCCTTTTTGGGATCAGCAGGAATGATTTCCCCATGATCATCCCTAGCATAAACGGCTTTACCATGCTCATCTCTGGTACGTTTCTGTAAGATTTGATCAATATTCGTAGACTCTGAATAATCACAATAAATTGGATTAAAAATAAATTGATTTGTCTTAGAATAAAAGAAGATAGTTTGATGGGCGGGTAATAATCCCTTTTTAGAATTTGACCATCGTTTGTAACTCCAAATAATTTCTGATCTAAAATTTTCTTGACCAAAAATATGATCTAAAATTGATCTAATAATATAATTAGCATGGGTATCACAATGTACAAAAATTGACCCATCTTCCTTTAAAACCTGATGTAGAACAGCTAACCTATCATGAATAAATTTTGCATAGTCTTGATGACTTTCCCATAAATCATCATAGCTAAATTCAGATTGTCTATCTCTTGTTTTCAAAGAATGCTGTTTTTGAGTAAAAAAAGGAGGATCTAAATAAATCAGATTAACGGAATTTTGCTGCATTCCTTGGACAATATCAAGACAGTCTCCTTGAATAATATTGTAAGTATTGTTCATAGTTTTTAATAGGTTAATCAATTATTATTCATCAGAAGCTGTATTTTGATCCGCAATTCTTTGTAAAATTGCTTTTAAATCTATGCCTGTTCTTTCAGTTACATAGTTCCATGCACTCTCTCCATAGTAATATTCACCGCCAATACCCTTATAAAGTGTCTCTATTTCCTTCTAAACAATCAATTTCAAATGTTTTCGGTCTTGAACCCAGAGTATTAGTAATTTTGACTGATTTTGAATCAGGGTATTTTTCTAGGAAAGATAATTGAGTAGCCTTCTCTAAAAATGAACCTGCATATTTATATAAAAAACGACCTTTGTTTTGATAAATATCTATTAATCTTCCTTCTTGCTCAGTGATGCCCAAAACTCTATAGATTAGAAAATGAGAGGTGTCATCAACTTTCATTTCTTCTAAACGAAAGTTGATTTGTTTTAGTAGAGCTTCGGAAGATTTTTGTGCTAAATTATGGATTTTTTCTTCCAAACTTGAATTCGTGATAGATGCCATAAATTAAATAATATTTTTATAGACAAGTATAAGTTATATTTAATTAACATTATGATGGAATAGTTTGATTATAGCTTTAAGTTCTTCATCATGTCAATATATTTAATACTAGATTCTCGATTCATTATTCCCTATTCTTTACTCTCCAAAATCTCAACAGTCCCTTGATAACCATCAACCCGCACCCGTTGACCGTCTTTTAAATAGGTAGTAGCGCATTGAATATTCATCACCGCCGGGATGCCATATTCCCTGGCGATAATTGCGCCGTGAGAAAGTTGTCCACCGACTTCAGAAATAATCGCTTTTGCTGTTAAGAGAATTGGCGACCATCCCGCATCGGTATAGGGAACTACGAGAATCATATTCTCAGTTTGATCAATAATATTGGTTAGACTCCGGCAGATTTTAACGGTTCCTTCTACACAGCCAATACTAGCAGGAATACCTTGTAAAAAAGCCGGATTTTGTATGGTTTTTGATCGAGGTTTCGGTAATATATTACCATAGATAATAGCCGGAACAGTGCGATCGCTATCTTCTAGGAAAATTTGCCTCCGTTGACTAATTTTAGAGACAAAATCCGTGGCAATATCTGATTTTATCCAATCTTTAATTTCATCCCATTCTAAATAGAAAATATCTCCAGCATTTTCTAATACTCCCTGGGTTATTGCTTGGGATTCTATGGCTAATATTGTCCATCGTAAATGAGCTAAAAGTTTACCGTAAATTTCAGCGATTTGGCTTTTTGTTAGGGTGCGTTGATAACATTGTTTTTGCCGCCATCTTTCCCATCGGGTTAAGTTGGAAACCGTTAAATTTTCTATGCGGTAGTTAGGATTTTTAACGATTTTAAAGAGCATTTCTTTTAATATCTCTGGTTGTTCTAACCAATTAGGAACAGAAATATCGGTTCCGACTTCACTTAAATAGCCGTAGGTTTGTAACCAAGTTTCAAATTGTTGATTTTTAGCTAAAATTTGATTAAAGGATTCATGGGTTATTTGTTCGGGTTCTTTGAAGGTTTCTCTGATGTTATTGGCAATCGTTTGTAATGCTTCTATTGAGGCAATTTCTGGGGCGGTTTGGGTTGGTATCCAGCTATCAGATACTTTAAATAATGTTCGTCGAATTGCTAACCCAATCGGGGCTATTATATTATAAAAAGTGGCTGATTTTAATATAGTTTGAATGGTTTCACACCGTTCTAAAAGTTGGGTTAAAGTTAGGGATTCTAGGGACAATTCCGCCTCTAATTGTTGCAATATTGGTAAAAATAGCTGTTCTAAATCCTCTTGAAAATCCTGATCTAAATGTCGTTCTCGTTGAATTAATCGCCATAAACCTGCTAAGGAAGGTAAGAGTTTACCAATTGGAGGTTTTCCCATTTTTTGTCCTCGGACTAAAAACTCTAACCCCTGTTCTGGTAGTCCCATTAAGGTAAAGATTTCCCCTAATAAAGTAGCGTTAAAATAGGCGTGAGAACCGAATAATGTAGCGGTTTGATTAAAGTCTAATTTTGCTACTTTTTTCCCTAAAACTAAGGTAAATATTTCTCCCCAAACCCCGCAGGTTAAGGGGCGATTAATTGACCAAGTTAGGGGGGGAATTACCCCAGGAATCACTTCTGCGGCAATGGTTCGCGTCCAAATGGGGTGTAAATTGGTAATGGGACGAGTTTGCAAAATCCAGACTTTTACCCCATCCCAACACCACTCAATATCTTGGGGTAAACCATGATAAAAGGTTTCTATTTCTTGGGCGAGTTTGACTAATTCCAAAATAACTGTTTTTGGTAAAATATCAGGTAGTTCTAAATCATCAATAGAGGTATTAATTTCTATTTCTAAATGAATCGGAGTAAATTGCCCGCCAACAACGGATTCTGCCCCTCCTGGTAAGGCTTCAATAATAATTTGTGAACCGCCATCTAAGGGGTTACGAGTAAATATTACCCCGGCGACTTCACTGACTAAATAGGGTTGAATTAATACGGCTATTCCCATATCAGGAAGTTGTTGATTTTGACGATAGGAAATGGCTTCTGGAGTCCAATAGGATTGACGACATTGAATAATTGCCTCGTGTAATTCTGAAGCGGAATAAACAGGGCCAATGGTTTGATATTGTCCCGCGGCTGAAGCATAGTTACTATCTTCTCCCACCGCAGATGAACGGACAATTAAGGGAAAATTAATCGGATCAATTTCTTTTTTACAAGAAATATTTACATCTTCTAAACGGTTAATTGCTGGCAAAATCCATCCTAAAGTAACTTTAAATCCTGCCCGTTTTAATTCACTTAATCGGGTGGCTTTTTCGCCACATTGTTTAATATTTAGTTTATTTTCTAAAGCAAAAAACTGTTGTTTCATATACAATCCTAAATCATCTTTTTGAGCTAAATTAATCATCACTAATTCAATAGATAACCCCATAACTGCCACCAATTCCCCAGGAGACAAAGGAGGAGATTCAGGGGTTTGATGCCAAAACCAGACCCAAAATGGCCCACTTAAACACCCTAAACGGGAAGCCCAAAGTCGGGAGGAATATTTAGAAATTGGCAATAATAAATAACTGAATCTCCAGATGAATAATCCGGTGATTCCGCTACTAATCGCAATAATTGGAGAATAAACTAATATTCCCCAGGTTGCATTGGTAACTCCGCCTCCTTTAGCAACAAAATATCGTCCTGCGACTAATAAAATTAAACTCACCAGTTGCCAAACTGGAGCATTTGGGAATAAAATCTTAGCAGTAATAACTGGAATAATTCCTCGTGCTATTTCTAGGATAACAGCAATAATTCCCGCTTGTTTTCCTCCTTGATAAAAAGCGGCGGAAACGCTAATATTTCCTGTGCCTAATTCTGATAATTTTTTGCCAGATAGGAGTCGGACAACCCAACCCGTTAGGGGTAATGTCCCCAAACTAAAGCTACCTGCTAATAGTAATACAATCACCCAAAAAGACATCAGAAATATTCTCCGGTAATCAGTAAGACCTTCAGCATCAGATCCTAGGGTTAATTGGGGTAGGATGTCATCAATAGAATCTTTAACATTTAATTAACCAAAAATGAGATAATAGTCAAGGTATCATTATAATTAAGGAAAAATCAACATTATGGCAAGTAGTAATACTCTATGGATTCCGATTGCAGTGCTGATTGTCGGATTTGTAGCGGCGGTGGGTATTGGATCAATTGCTTGGTATAACTCCAAGCGTCCCCCAGGTTGGGAAGATAAACAAAGACCGGATTATGTTCCTGAAGTGAATCAAGAAGATGAGAATAAATAAGGGTTAAGATTAATTTAACCATAAAGACAAAAAAATACATAGAGCTTTTCAATATCCTCGGAACTTATTGATCTGCTTTTAAGAGGAAAGTCGGGAAGAATACTCGCTTTTCCCGACTTTCAACTAAAAGCAATGGTCTTGAACAATTCTCCTCCAGCAATCAAATTTAAGGGCAAATCAACAAGGGTTTAGTTTTTCTTACCCTTGGGAAATTGGTTGATTTGGGCTGACCCATAAAAGATGAGGGAATTGTTTTGAATTCGCAATCTATCTACTTTTAATTGGGTTCCATCTAAGGCAAATTTGTCCAGATCTAATAAATCATTAACATGGTTGACTAGGGCTTGACTGAGGTTAATTTCCTCCTGGTTTCCGCTATATTGAACGTCAATAAATTGGATTTTCCGACGATCTTCCACCTCGACTTGAGTGGTGAAATCAACTTGGACGGGTTCTTCTGCATTTCCGAGTAAAATTCCCGATTGAATTCTAAGATTTTTCTCAGGAGTAACTGTCATCAGGGTTTTTGTAAAGGTTAAGGATTCTCCCTGATATTGCAAGCGCTGGAGTTTTTCTACCACAAAGGGTGTGTTAAAAGAGTCTGTCAAGTCCTCTTCGGTTAATACCACCCGCAAACTAGCTTGAGTGGGTTGTCGTAACTTGACTTGACCTGTAAAAATCGCGCTGAAATCAATGGACACCGCCTGCACATAGAGTTCCATGACAGCAATGCGGAGGCCATTGTACATCAGCATCCCGTTACCGATAAAATCGAAACCATCGACGCTTCCCTGCAAAAGCTTGGCTACAGGTTCCGCCCGAACGTTGGCTTCAATTTTTTCAGAACGTTTGAATAAAGCTGCGATCGCAGCCCCAACCACCTTACTGACAAGGCGATCGCCACTTTGATTCTGAAAAGAAGTGCTTCCAAACAAAGCCTGTACCATTCCTATTGCTCGTTAGCTGACTTCCCTATTATAACTTTTTATAAAGTTTTATAACAATTAGTAATGCTTATCAACAGAATAAGGATGGGTGGGGGTGTGGTGGGATCAGAACAGGGAACAATGAATTCGTTTGCTGGACTTATAAGTAAGTGTCTTAACGGGACTTAGACAAAATCTAGCCCGAAAACAGACTCAAACCCAGTCACAGTAAAAATTCAAGGTAAATTTATGCTTTTTCTTGTTGTGACTGGGTTTGAGCCTCATTTACCCCTATCGAACTAAATCGCTTTGCCAGAGAGGGATAGAGGCTGATTTTATCTCTAAATTTGTCTAAGTCCCATTAGTAGTATTTAAAATTGGGTTGATTTAGCATAACAAAATTATCAAATAAACTGTAATATCAAACTCCCGTTAAAGTTAAGAAGAACGGCGTTTATCTGGAATTGGTAAGCCATACAGGAATAAATGTAAAATCTCTGTAAAATTTCATCAAGGGATATGGATGTAATCATTTAAAATATCCTAAACTAAGGATGGATGCAAAAGCGGTAAAATTGTCGGATGCACAGCATAGCGTTTTTCCGGGTACTGATATTCTAAAATACGCTGAGTCACTAATAGTTTAATTTGTTCATCTGTTGTGGGAATAAAATTTTCAGAGTGTGAGGCTATCATTAAATATTTAAGGTCATCTTTGGAAATTCCATATAATTTTTGTTTCCCCATAGAACGAACAGCATTTCTAACATCATCTATTTCTAATCTCATACTATTTGATGCTAAATAAGCTTCTTCAATGGAGGCTTGTGTTAAGTTGATTAAATCGCGCAAAACACCCCCCGAATATTGAATTAATTCCTTTAAAGCCACTTCTTCTATAAATTCTTCAGAAGAACGACTATAAAGAATATTTTTAAAGAATTCGTAAGTTTCAGGATCATTTTTGACATCAAAGCAGGGTTGATGGTAAAAATAGTTAATGGATTCTAGGATAGTAGGTTGATAAGAGCTATAGGTTGCTAAAAGAGGCTCAACGAGAACAACTCCTATCCCCATATCAGAAATAACTTGAACATCTGTTGTCACAATTTGGGAAAATGTTTGAGCATCATTTAATCTATCTAAACCATCAAATAATAAAACTAGATTTCCGTAGATAGATTTTGCTTCTTCACTGAGTTGATTAACTGCCTCTATGAACGGCTTTATATCAGATAATTTTTGAGATTTAACGGGAATAATGCCTTGACGTTCTACTACTATTTCATCTTCATCATTTTGCCTCAATTAACAATAAGGTAGAGACGTTAAATTTAACGTCTCTACAAGGGTTCACTAATGAATCAACTCAATGGCTCGTTTCGTCAACGCCTCGGAAGTAATACCATTAAATGCCATTAATTCCCCTGCACTGGCAGTGGTTTCCCCCCGTTTCCAAGCAAAAGTATCCCGTTTAGAATTGCTGCGTAACATAATCGGTTCTAACATCAAACTGGAACCACCTGTTACCCCAATTAACGCATCTCCAGCAAACAATTTATCAAAGGTTTCATCACTGGCAAAATCGTTATCTGGTTCGGAACAAGTCTCGGATAAAACATCGTGAGAACGATATAAACGCCGAGGGTTAATAACAGAAACAATTCGCACTCCAATCCCTTCAGTTTCTAAAAATGCCGCCGCTTCAAACACCGGAATTAAGGTCATATCGCCAATTACCGCAAACACCACGGTTTTATCCCCTGGAACTTCCTGTAAGACCACCGCCCCATCTTTTAACCCTTGATCAGTTTGCTCAAAGGTGGTGCGGATGGGTAAGGGGGACTTACTGGCGGTGATAATAATGCTCTTATTTTTAGTATTTAAAGCCCAATTATAGCACACTTGAATGCTATTGGCGTCGGGAGGAAACACCGGAAAAACGTTCCCACTTCGCATCATAGCTGCGAAATAAGCCTCAATTTCAGGCCGTTGATGTGTCCAACCATTGCGACCCTGTTCTAAGGCTCCGGCGGTGAATAAACACACCGTTGAGGGGGTAGGACGTCGTAACTCAGCCATAGCTTGAGCTACGGTTTGCAAAACTGGCACACCGTTAATCGCAAAAGACTCATAAGAACACCATAATGTTCGGGCTCCTAATAGGGATAATCCCACCGCTAACCCGGCACAAGCATCTTCGCTTAAGGGTTCATAAACTTGCCCTTGGGGTTGTTGAAAATAAATATTATCCGTTGTTGGGTGAATAATCTTTAATCCCTGGTTAATATTGTTAATTCCCGAAGCCGCATTTCCATCGGCATTGGTAACAATAAAATGGGGATCTTTTTGCCCAACATGAACAACTAACGCCCCCATTGCCGTTGTTGAAACCTTGGGATCACCGCCAACAGCATATTCTTCTAGGGGTAATTCTCCCAGATCCGCTAAATGGTAATCAAACTCTGTGACAACGGTTTTGGCTGCTGGGCCACCACTAGAACGCTCTAAATTTGTCCGCACTAATTCCCAAGCCGCCACAGGTAAAGCCCGTTCTTTTAAAGCGTTAATAATATGGTGACTATCTAAGGTATCCCCTGGATAAAGATTATGAGATTTTGCACCCAGGGCGTGAACTCCTGCACCTTTCAATTGTTTAATAATAAACACCGTTAGTTTACCCCCTAAAGCCGATTTTGCAGCTTTATCCATTGCCACTAAAATTGCTTGGGTAAATTCAATCCGTTTATTAATAGAAAAGGCGGTACTATCAACATAATTACCCGCTTGATTTTGATCATCAAAATCTTTCGCATCGACTAAAATCACTTCTGAAAATCCATTTCCTTTCCAGTAAGCAATCATTTCTGCATTAGTTTTCGTCGAAACCATGCTATGATGCTCTTGACTGTAACCGTTCCAAACTAACACAGGCAAGAAATTAGTCACTTCAGGATAGGCGGTATGGAAGTGCATCATGCTACTCATGGGGTAGGGTTCCCCCATGCCCCCATCGCCGAGAGTGAAGGGAAATAGGACGTTCCGGTGTAACAGGGAGGCGGCCATGGCAAAATGTTGTCCCTGTCCCAATGGCCCGGCGGGGTTGAGCAGGCCAGGAATAAAGCCAGAAAGGTGGCCAAGTAGTCCATGTTTTTCGCGAAAGCGATCGCGCAATTGTTGGACGGTGACAATTCCCATATCTTCCAGGGAGCGATCCAAGAAGACCGCACTATAAAATCCTGGGGCATGGTGTCCCACTTCCGTCATAATATTTTTATGACCCAGCATCACCAAGGCCGCATAAGCTTCCACACTAGAAGCAAATCCTCCAGGGTGTCCAGAGGCTTTACTGGCGGTGACTTGTAAGGTCAAATAACGCAGGGCATCGGCATAGAGTAAGGTTTGATAGGCAGCCTTAGTATCATGGGCATCGGAAATTGATACAGTATTTTCAGCAATAATTGGGGTATTCCCATAGCGGTCGAATTCGGGGAAACTGTCTTTAAAATACTGAATTCCTTGACAAAATTCTGGTATTGTTGTTGTCATATTTAATCCCTTCTCGGTCATTCTAATTTTTTGAGTTAAGATTTATTTTACAATTGCTTGTCCCTAAAAATGATTTTATTTTTGAAACCGATAAATAAATTAAAATCATTGATGTCAATGAATAGAGAGAAAATTAGTTTACTATTGGGGTCTCCGGGGAGTATTTAAACCTGGTTGCAAAATTTTTGTATATAGTTAATATAGAAGAAACGATAACCTAATTTGATCACTCTGAAACTTTGATTATGAATACACAACTTCCTCCCGCATCCCCACGTCCAGCTTTTCAAGAAAAAGTATATTGGATTTCTGATCCGCTTAATTATATGGATACCCATACCCAAAAATATGGGGATATTTTTAGTAATTATATTCTGGGGGCAAAAACTCCTTGGGTTTTCGTGAGTCATCCCCAAGCCATTCAGAAAATTTTAACCGATGATATCTTTGAAGCTCCAGGTGCTTTTAATAAAATTTTACAGCCTTTAACCGGAGATAATTCTATCTTTATGTTAGAGGGCGATCGCCATAAACGAGAACGGAAATTATTAATGCCCTCTTTTCATGGGGAAAGAATGCGAGATTATGGGGAATTAATCACGGATATTACCCAAAAAGTCATCGGTCAATGCTCCGAAGGACAGTCTTTTACTGCCCGAGAAACCCTGCAAGCAATTTCTTTAGATGTGATTTTAAAAGTGGTTTTTGGGGTCTATGCGGGAGAACGATATAGTCAGTTAAAACGTTTGTTATCAGGAATATTAGACGTTTTTAAATCTCCTTTCAGTTCTAGTTTTTTATTCTTTCCTATTTTACAACAAAATTTAGGCTCTTGGAGTCCTTGGGGATATTTCTTAAAACAACGCCAACAAATTGACGAGTTATTATATACCGAAATTCGAGAACGTCGTGAAAACCTCGATGAATCTCGTAAGGATATGCTGCATTTAATGATGGCTGCCAGGGATGAAGAAGGCAACCCGATGACGGATCAAGAATTACGAGATGAATTATTAACCTTATTATTTGCTGGGCATGAAACCACAGCTACGGCAATGTCCTGGGCTTTATATTGGATTCATAGCCAGCCAGAAGTCCATAAAAAACTAATTCAAGAGTTAAAAAGTTTACCTGAAAATGCTGAGGGAATGGATATTTTTCGCTTACCCTATTTAACAGCAGTTTGTCAAGAAACCTTGCGAATTTATCCCGTGGCAATGTTAACATTTGCTCGAACCAATAAAGAATCTGTCGATTTAATGGGTTATCAATTACCGCCAAAAACTCCAGTAGTCGGCTGTATTTATTTAACCCATCGACGGGAAGACTTATATCCGCAAGCAGATCAATTTAAACCGGAACGCTTTTTAGAACGTAAGTTTTCCCCCTATGAATTTCTTCCCTTTGGAGGAGGAAGTCGTTTATGTATAGGAATGGCTTTAGCTCAATATGAAATGAAGTTAGTCTTGGCTACAATTTTGTTGAATTATGAGTTAAATTTGTGGGAAAAACAACCGGTAAAAGCGGTACGTCGAGGGGTAACTTTAGCCCCCAAAGGCGGGATTAAAATGCAACTACTAAAGAAACTTCCACTTCATATTATTTTTTAAGATCCCGAATGAAATCTTGATAAAATTCTGCATGGGAACCTGTAAAATTATCCATGTTTTTATTGGTTAAATATCCTTTGGGTTTTTTAGTATGGGGATTTTCAACATAACTATAGATGGATTTTGGATAATTTGGATCTTCATGCCATCTAATATTAAATGCTGCATATTTCGGAAAAAATTGCATCTCAGCATAACCTTTAATCTGATCATATATCCACCAAGCTAATGCTGTCCAGTCTTTAGTCCGTTCATAATAGGGAATAAAAGAAGTGACAATAATACAAGCCGTTGCTCCCATTTGCGGATAAATTCTTTACGCTTCATACCGCTATTTTTTCTTCTTGGTAATTACCATTAGCAGCATTAATAGCATCTTGGCGATTAAATTCTAATGCCTCTTCCAACGTAGTTTTAAGACTTGCCAATAATTGATCACGGGAATATTCTTGACAATTCACTCCTGGAATTTCTTCAATCCAGCCAATCCACCAATTCCCATCTTGTTTAATAATTGCAGTATAGGTATTGCTCATATTTAGCCTATTTTACATTGCTCTTAGGGTACAAATTAAAACATAATCCCAGTATAACTGATTTGGTTTTGAGTTGGTATGGGGCGATCGCTATTTTTAAAAGATGTATAATACCTTGGTCTGTAGGGATGTGATGTGATCGCGCTATACTAGATTAACAACGATTAGGAGGATATAGCCCATGTCTTTTGAGATTAAATTGAGTGAAGAATTTGTTAAAATTCAAAAAATATTAGAAAATTTACAGGATTTACAAGAGTTAAGAACAGCACAGCAAGAAGAACAAGAAAGTCCTACTTTTTCTTTAGATGAAGTTAAGCAAATATTGAATTTATCTTAGTTTAAATCGGAAACCGAGAAACCGGGTTTCTGAAAACCCCAGGAGGAATTAAAATGGTTTGGAATTTTGCTGAAGGAATGATAACAGCAATTCAAGGATTTTTTGCACCGCAAACAGTGGTAGCGATGGCGCAACGACAAAATACAATTGATCAAATTGAAACTCAGTTTTATTTAGAAGCAAATCGCCAAGAATTTCAGGCAGAATTAGAAGGTTATAGAATAGCTTCTCAATTCAACTTACAAGAACGTCAACAAACTTTTCAAGCGTCTTTAGAAGGGTTAAAAATTGATGCTCAATTTGCCATGCAAACCAGGGGGCAAGAATTTCAAGCCGATTTGGAAGGAGTAAGACAAAAATTCAATCGAGAACTTGAAGACTATCGCCAATTTTGCGAAAATGCGCGACTGCAAAAACGACAAGATTTTGAAGCCGAACAGTTAGCAAGACGCTTACAACATGAACAACGATTAGAAGAATACCGTCGGGAAACTCAACTAACATTATCTCGCGTTCAATTATTAACTGCGATAGAACTCGCCGATGATCAAGCAATTCGAGACACTTTTCCCCTAAAAACTCCAGCTATAGTGATTTTAGATGCTTACAAAATCTATCAAGAAAATTATCGGAATATTCCACTTTTAGTGATTATTTCACCTCCAGCATTAGAGTATGAAAAATTCCCCAATGCTGCCCAAGGTTTTAGTAAAATAGAAGATTCCTTAACAGATCAAGTGCAGGAATTTTGCAAATATTATCCCCTCACCAGTCAGGAAAGACCTGTCAGATATCAAGGTGCAGATTGGGAAAGCAAATCTTCTCATGGTAAGATTGCAGTAGATATTTTGCATCATGTCCTTAAATCAATTCCTACTGTGGTTTTAGAGTCTAAAGTTGATGGGGATTTGCTACGGATTTATTTAGCAGGTTGGGATATGCTAGAAAAAGTCCCTCATTATGAAAAAGTGCTGACGGTTCCCTGGAAAGAGGTTTTGTATCCCATCGCCCGCAAATATGCCCAAGAGTGGCGAGAGTACCGAATGAAGTTATTAGAAAAAGGCAGAAGTTTAGAGGATCTGAAGCGACGGGGTGGGGATGATGAACTGAATCTTTTAATTTTAGAAGAAGAGGAAGAAGACCGTGAGTTTGGCAGAAGCGGTCAGCATGATTATAAATACAATGTGCGCGAAGATAAATATATTCGAGAACTGGCGCAATTTTTAGGGATTTGCCATTGTATTTTAGTGGGTTTGATGGCCGATCGCTATCATTTTTCCCATGCTGATGTGCGTCCGAAATTGCCAGAACTGTTGCCGGGATTATTGGAAAAAGTGCCGAGTGAAAGTTTGAATCAAATGCTGGTGGGTGAGATTGTTTCCAGCTATCAAAATCTCTATCAATTAGCAGGATGCGATCGCCCTCATCTGATTCCCGATTTATATTTAGATTTAGCCCAGAGTTTGAGTTATTTACCCGATCAATCTTGGGCCAGAAAACAGATTAAGTATTCGATAAAAGTTTGGCTGATGTTGAGAAATCTGGTTTCTTCTATTGAAGAACAAAAACCGGGTTTGTTGGAGTTATTAGAGGCTGTTACATCAGCTTTGACGGTGGGGGATAAAGAATATTTGGAAAAGCTGAATGGGTGTTTGGCTGCTATTGGGGAAAGTCAACACCAGGAAATGATTCGGGTGGCGATGCAGCGCCAAGAAGCGGAATACAAACGTCAACAAGAAGCCAAACGTCAGCGACAACTGGAAGTCAAACGTCAGCGACAACTGGAAGCTGAACGTCAGCGACAACTGGAAGCTGAACGTCAGGAACAACTGGAAGCTGAACGTCAGGAACAACTGGAAGCTGAACGCCAGGAACAACTGGAAGCTGAACGTCAGCGACAACGAGAAGCTGAACGTCAGCGACAACGAGAAATTGAGCGCAAACGCAAGCTAGAAAATGCCTCAGTTGCTTGCACCCTTGGGCATTCTGGGTCGGTTAATTCCGTCGCCATTAGCCCGGATGGGCAAATTCTTGTCAGTGGTAGTGATGACAAGACGATTACTATTTGGGATTTGAGTACGGGGCAGGAACTTCGCACCCTGACTGGGCATTCTGAATCGGTTAATTCCGTCGCCATTAGCCCGGATGGGCAGACCCTTTTGAGTGGCAGTCGTGACAACACGATTAAGATTTGGCGGTTGAGCACGGGCGAAGAACTTCGTACCCTGACTGTACATTCTGACTCGGTTAATTTCGTCGCCATCAGCCCGGATGGGCAAATTCTTGTCAGTAGCAGTCATACTGTTGTGAGTGACATTTATGACAACACGATTAAGATTTGGCAGTTGAGTACGGGGCGGGAACTTCGCACCCTGACTTGTTGTTGGGATTCTAACCCGATTGATTCCGTCGCCATCAGCCCGGATGGGCAGATTCTTGCGAGTGGTGATACTGTTATGGGTTCTATGGGTTGTAGTTTTGACACCACGATTAAGATATGGCAGTTGAGTACGGGCGAAGAACTTCGTACCCTCACTGTGGTGGACTGGTGGGTTAATTCCCTCGCTATCAGCCCGGATGGGCAGACCCTTGTGATTGGTGGTGATTACACGATTACGATTTGGGATTTGAGTACGGGGCAGGAACTTGGCACCCTGACTGGGCATTCTGAGCATTCTGATGAGGTTAAGTCCCTCGCCATCAGCCCAGATGGGCAGACGCTTGTGAGTGGTGGTGATGACGGCACGATTATGATTTGGCGGGTGGTGTGACCCAGACTCCGAGAAACCGGGTTTCTGGAATAACCTTTGTTTCCCAACAGAGAGATTTGTGGAGAAACCCGGTTTCTGACCTCCAGCAGCGCTCCGAGAAACCGGGTTTCTGCAATCACTTTTGTTTCCCAACCGAGAGATTTGTGGAGAAACCCGGTTTCTAAGAACTGGTGATCGCTCGTGATCGAGTATGTTTATTGCTATTTAATCTAACTTATTTCATGTTATCATAAAATCACTTGAGAGCAGAAGGAAATGATCATGCAAACCCAAGAAAAATCAGCTATCGAAAAGCAACCCAAAACCGAAAAACGCTATTACACGCCAGAGGAATATCTAGCATTAGAAGAAACTGCGATCGACAAAAGTGAATACCATGATGGGGAGATAGTAACAATGACAGGCGGAACAACCAACCACAACAAACTCGCACTGAATTTTTGCCGCAAATTTCCTTTGACTATAAAGGAGCAAAATTATGAGATATTTATCAATGATGTGCGTCTGTGGATACCCCAAACTCGCCGTTATGTCTATCCCGATATCATGGTAATTCAAGAAGAACCAATCTATCAAGAAAATAACCAAACAGTTGTAACAAATCCTCTGGTAATTATTGAGGTTTTATCCAATTCAACTAAAAACTACGATCGCGGTAATAAATTCTTCTTTTATCGCTCAATCCCTACCTTTAGAGAATACATTTTGATTGACCAATATAGCTATCATATTGAGCAATTTGCTAAAAACTCTAAGAGCAAATGGGAATTAACAGAATATGATTCAGAAGACTCTGTATTAACCCTAGAATCCGTAGAATTTCAAATACCAATGAGAGATATTTACCAACGAATTAATTTTGAGGCTAACGCAGAAGAAGTAAACGAGCTAACCGATGAAATCCAACAATAAGAAACCCTGTTTCTCAGACCCACGCGACTATATCTAGTTGTTATAATAGATAGACCTGAGCATTAAAATCGCCAATGTATGACAGCAAAAATAAACATCAGCAACTTGGGTAATTCCTTAGCTTTGCCAATACCGGACTATATTGTAAAATTTTTCAATCTGAAAGCAGATAATTCAGTAATTTGCCGTATAGAAAATGGAAAAATAGTCATATCTTATTTGAAAATATGACCTCCTAGAAACCGGGTTTCTGCGATCACCTTTGCTTCCTAACAGAGATTTATGGAGAAACCCGGTTTCTGACCTCCATCGTGCTCCGAGAAACCGGGTTTCTGTCATAACTTTGTTTCTCAACCAAGAGATAACTTAAGAAACCCGGTTTCTAACACTTAACTTCCGCCAACCCGCGCCACATCACGGGAATTTGCTTCAAACGCCGCCGTTAACGCTTCATCCCCCGTTAAACCGGATTTTTCAGCCTCTTTTAATGCTTCCAAAACCCGCTTATAATCCCGTGGAATCACCTTAACAAAAGTCGGAATCATTTCCGTCCAATTTGCCAAAATTTTCAGCGCTTTTTGACTCTTGGTATACTCCGCGTGTTTAGCAATTAATTGGTAAACCTGATTAATTTCTTCCGGGTCTTCCAACTTTTCTAAATCCGCCATGGACGTATTGCAACGGGTGGCAAAATCGCCAGTTTCATCAAAGATATAAGCAATACCGCCACTCATCCCCGCCGCAAAGTTCCGTCCGGTCGCACCCAGGACAACCACCTTACCTCCGGTCATATATTCACAACCGTGATCTCCCACACCCTCGACAACGGCATTCACGCCGGAGTTACGCACCCCAAAACGTTCACCCGCTAACCCTCGGATATAGACTTCCCCCAGGGTTGCGCCATATAACGCCACATTCCCGATAATAATGTTATCTTCAGGGATAAAAGTGGAAATTGCTGGTGGATAAATAATAATTTTACCTCCGCTTAATCCCTTGCCCACATAGTCGTTAGCATCCCCTTGCAATTCTAAGGTCACACCCTTGGGTACAAAAGCCCCAAAACTTTGACCCGCACTACCTTGGAAATGCAGATGCACCGTATCTTCCGGTAAACCGTGCCAATGGTTTTTGGTGATTTCATTGCCTAAAATCGTTCCCACCGCCCGGTTAATATTTTTAATCGGTAGGGTCGCCTCAACCTTCTCACCATTCTCAATAGCGGGTTTACACAGATCCAGTAACACGGTGATATCCATAGATTTATCTAAACCGTGATCCTGGGGAATTTGACAATAACGGCCGATATCCTCCCCAACTTCCGGTTGATAGAGGATTTTCGAGAGGTCAATACCCTTGGCTTTCCAATGGTCAACGGCTTTCTTGCCTTCCAAAATATCCGTCCGTCCCACCATTTCAGTTAAGGTGCGGAAACCCAACTGTGCCATGATTTCTCGGACTTCCTGGGCGATGAACTTCATGAAATTAACGGTATACTCAGGATCACCCGAAAAGCTTTCCCGCAGTTGGGGGTTTTGGGTGGCGATACCCACCGGGCAGGTATTCAGGTGGCACACCCGCATCATAATACAACCCAAGGTAACTAACGGGGCTGTTGAAAAGCCGAATTCCTCCGCCCCTAACAACGCGGCTACCACCACATCCCGGCCGGTTTTCATCTGACCATCGGTTTCAACAGCAATGCGCGATCGCAAATTATTCAACACCAGGGTTTGATGGGTTTCTGCCAAACCCAACTCCCAAGGGAGTCCGGCGTGTTTAATCGAAGTTTGGGGAGACGCCCCCGTACCCCCATCAAAACCGGAGATTAATACCACATCGGCATGGGCTTTAGCAACCCCGGCGGCAATGGTTCCAACTCCGACTTCCGAGACTAATTTCACACTAACCCGCGCTGCCCGATTCGCATTTTTCAAATCGTGGATTAATTCGGCTAAGTCCTCAATAGAATAAATATCGTGGTGAGGAGGGGGGGAAATCAAACCCACGCCGGGGGTAGAATGGCGGACTTTGGCAATAGGCGGATAAACCTTGCGTCCGGGGAGTTGTCCCCCTTCTCCGGGTTTTGCGCCTTGTGCCATTTTGATTTGAATTTCCTTGGCTTGGGAAAGGTACAAACTCGTCACCCCAAACCGACCGGAGGCGACTTGCTTAATAGCGCTATTTTTCGAGTCCCCTTGTTCGTTTGTCCAGGTATAACGTTCTGGGTCTTCGCCGCCTTCTCCTGTGTTAGACTTACCACCAATCCGATTCATGGCGATCGCTAAGGTTTCATGGGCTTCCTTAGAAATCGAGCCATAACTCATCGCCCCGGTTTTAAAGCGCTTCATAATTGCTTCAATGGGTTCGACTTCTTCCAATAGAATCGGTTGACGATCTTTAAATTCCAATAAGCCGCGCAGGGTAAAATATTTTTGGTTTTGCTCATTCACTAACTGGGCGTATTTTTTGAACAATTCATAATCTCCCAGGCGCACTGCTTTCTGTAAAGAATGAATCGCTTCCGGGCTTAATAAATGGGCTTCTCCTTCCTTACGCCATTGATATTCACCACCCACATCTAGGGTATGGGTTTTATCTCCGGGTTGGTTGGGGAAAGCGTGGGTATGGCGGATAATTGCTTCTTGAGCAATAATATCTAAATCAGCGCCTTCAATCCGGGTAGCTGTCCAACTAAAGTATCGATCAATCACTGATTGATTTAAACCAATGGCTTCAAAAATTTGGGCACCACGATAACTTTGTAAAGTGGAAATACCGATTTTTGAAGCAACTTTAACTACCCCTTTTGTAGCGGCTTTGATGTAGTTTTTACAGGCGGTTTTATAGTCCACACCGACTAATAATCCTTGCTCGATCATGTCGTGGATACTTTCAAACGCCATATAGGGATTAATCGCACCACAGCCATAACCGACTAAAAGGGCATAATGATGGACTTCTCGCGGTTCACCGGATTCTAAAATAATTCCTACCCGGGTGCGAGTCCCCTGACGAATTAGATGGTGATGTAAACCGGATACCGCTAATAAAGCCGGGATGGGGGCATTGTTGGAATCAACACCGCGATCGCTCAAAACTAACAGGTTCACCCCGGCTGCAATTGCTTCGTCAGCCTGGGCAAAAATCCCTTCCATGACCGCTTCTAACCCTTTTACCCCATCTTTGGGGTTAAATAGAATTGGCAGGGTAACGGCTTGAAAACCGTCTTCATTAACAAATTTGAGTTTAGCTAATTCTTCGTTACTCAGAATGGGGCTTTTGAGTTCGATCAGGTGGCAACTTTCCGGTTCGGGTTTTAATAAGTTGCGTTCAGACCCGATAGTAGTTTCGGCTGAGGTGATAATTTCTTCCCGAATGGAGTCAATAGGGGGGTTTGTTACCTGAGCAAACAGTTGTTGAAAATAATCATAAAGCAGTTTGGGGCGATCGGATAACACCGCCAACGGGGTATCAGTTCCCATCGAACCCACCGCCTCAACGCCATCCCGCGCCATTGGCGTTAATAATAGGCGCAGATCCTCGAAGGTATAACCGAAAGCCGTTTGTAGCTGAACTAACCCATCCGTAGACGCACCATCGCTGGTTTCTACGGGGTCTTTCAGGTTGGCTAATTCCACCATATTCTGGTTGATCCAGTCCCGATAGGGCTGTTCCGTAGCGATTTTAGCCTTAATTTCCTCATCGGCAATGATCCGCCCCTGTTCCATATCCACCAGGAACATCCGCCCGGGTTGTAACCGACCTTTATGGGCCACCCGCTCCGGTTCAATAGGTAGGACTCCGGCCTCGGAGGCCATAATCACCAAATCATCCTTAGTGACATAATAGCGGGAGGGTCGTAAACCGTTCCGGTCAAGGACAGCACCCATCATTGTGCCATCGGTAAAGGCAATAGAAGCCGGGCCATCCCAAGGTTCCATTAAGCAGGAATGGTATTCATAGAAGGCCTTTTTCTCGTCACTCATGGACTCGTGGGCCGTCCAAGGTTCGGGGATCATCATCATCACCGCATGGGGAAGCGATCGCCCTGCCAAGACTAACAATTCTAGGGCATTATCAAAAATAGTAGAATCGCTACCGTTAATATTAATTACGGGTTTAATTTTTTTCAGATCCTCCCCAAACAATTCCGACTCAAACATCGACTGGCGGGCGGTCATCCAGTTAATATTGCCTCGCAGGGTATTAATTTCGCCGTTATGGGCAATATAACGATAGGGGTGGGAACGTTCCCAACTGGGGAAAGTATTGGTACTGAAGCGCGAGTGAACCAACGCTAAGGCACTTTCCATATCGGGATCATGGAGTTCGGGGTAATAATCACCCACCTGTACAGGCATCAACATCCCCTTATATACCATTGTTCGACAGGAGAGACTCGACAAATACAAATAGGTGTCAACTTGTGTCACCCGGATCTCAGTATGGGCCCGTTTACGGATCACATACAGTTTCCGTTCAAAGGCCAAATCATCAACTAAGCCCGAACCCCGTTGAATAAACACCTGCTGCATGAAGGGTTCACTCATTTTAGCGGTATTTCCCAGGGAGGAGTTATCCGTCGGTACGTCCCGCCACCCTAAGACCTGTTGACCTTCATCCGCCGCAATTTTCTCAAATATCCGGCGACCGCTTTCCCTGGCGTTGGTATCGGGGGAAGCGTACATCATCCCGACGCCATACTGACCGGGTGCGGGGAGGGTAATATTCTCCGCCGCGGCCACTTTTTTCAGGAACTTGTGGGGGAGTTGCATTAAAATTCCCGCCCCGTCACCCGTATTGGTTTCCGCACCACAGGCGCCGCGATGGTCGAGGTTGAGGAGAATAGTTAACCCCTGTTCCACAATATCGTGGGACTGTTTACCTTTCATCTGCACAATAAACCCGACCCCGCAAGCGTCGTGTTCAAATTGTGGATCGTATAAACCCTGTTTTTCGGGGAATGTGTGAGTATTCATGGCAGTCAATTTCAGGTTATGAATGTAGATACCTAGGGCTTTACAGTCTCCGAGGGCAACAAAGGCCCATTAAGGGAGGGAAAAACCTATTATGTCAGCTTACCTTGGTTCAGGGGAGTTGTGGGGGAGTTAGGGGGGTTGGGGAAAACAAAAAATTGTTCTGTTTGTTGGGATACATTTGGACTAAATAGAATGATGCCGAGGTAAAATTAGGTAGATTACTAACAAGTTAAAAACTTATGGATAACAATAATAAACAGGTTTACAATTATACAGTGATTCTGCAAAAAGAACCCGAGGTCGGTTATCATGCTTTTTGCCCTATTCTAAAAGGTTGTCATTCTCAAGGAGATTCTTTTGAAGAAGCGATCGATAATATTACAGAAGCGATTGAATTATATATTGAAAGTTTAAGGGCTGTTTTGATTGTCATTCTGAGCTTGCGAAAAATCTCATTGTACTCTAACTGAATCATCAGAGATCCTTCATTCCGCTTCGCTACATTCAGGATGACAATTTTAAAGGTCTTTTGACATTTACTGAATAATTTCTAAACTCCATTCCTCCGATAATTCCTCAGTACGCTGTTCTTCTAAAACCTTGCTTAAAAATGTTAGATAATTTTCCGAAACTTTCTGCGTATTTGAATGATTTTCCCGTAATTTCTGCATAAAAACTCTCAACACACTGACTTACTCAGATCACAATGTTTTAGGTTCATCTGTTCTAAATTTAGGGATCTCAGATCCGCTTCCCATAGAGGTAATCCTGAAAAATCTGCTCCCGTTAAATCCGTGTTAATAAAACACAATAAATTAATTATATTCCCAACAGCATAACCGCATGGGATTTTAATTTCTCGAAGTTTGATTAAAATCAAATTCAACTGTTCAGCAACATCTTCTGAACTTTTATATTGGACTAAAAGTTTTTGAATTAAAGGTTTAACAAGATCCGAAATCTGATAATTTTTAACAGAATTGCTCGCAGTTACCTTGAAAATTGGGTAATTTTGCAATATCAAAAATAATGGACAATAGCGAGGAGTCTTTTTGTCATATTCCCAAGTTAAATCTTGATAAAAATCTTCAATAATTTTTTCTGTTATATAAGCTCTAATTAAATGAGTTTGAGTAAATCCTAAACTTTGTTTTTCAATCAGCGATCGCCTTTGCAAAGATTCTAAATTTTCCATTAATAGGGCTTCAGAAACAGGCGGAAATACATTTTCTACAAGTTGTTTAACAGAAACAGATTGACCCTCAATCGTCAACCAGTACATGATCTTTTGTTCTAATTCCGATAAATGGTTGAATTGCTGATCCAATATTGCTTTTATCCCATTAAAAATTAGATGATTTTCGCTTATAAATTCTGCGATACTATTGTTAAATAAATCTTGAATTGATGTAGCAACCAGTTTTAATAAAAGAGGATTACCCGAATAATCTCTAACCAGTTTTTTATACTCTAAAGAACTTCCTTTAATCTGTTTCAGTTTTAAAATTTCCTCTCCTGCTTGAGAATCTAAACCTTGTAACTTTAAGACTCGCACAGGTAAAAGATTTCCGGCTAAAACAGCAATTTTTTGAGGAGTTTCTCGACTGGTAAGCAAAATACAACTTTGATGGTTAATTTCTCCCAGTTGTTGCAGAAGTTTCCGATAGTCTTCATATCCATTTCGGTAGTGTCCCGTTAACATTTGCTCTTGAAAAACAGCCTCAAATCCATCAAAAATAATTAAAAAGTGATGATTTTGTAAATATTCAATCAAGCGTAAAATTTTGATTTCAATTCTATCAGAAGATTTCAAAGGGGGAGGATTAATTAAACAATGATCAAATATTTCTGTTAGTAATTCAGATAAAGATAACCCAGTATTAAGATTATAATAGAAAACGAATTCAAACTGTTGCTTAATTTCCTGAGTGAGTTTAACGGATAAGGCTGTTTTGCCAATTCCTGCCATCCCGACAATTGCAATTAAGCGACAATGTTCTTCTAAAATCCAGTGTTTCAACGTCGAGAGTTCAGTGTTTCTACCATAAAAAAAGGAAACATCAATTGCTGTCTTTAAACCATAACATTTGGGATGATTTATGATTTTTCTTGACGCTAATTTTTTAGCTATTACGATCTTTAAACAGGAAGAACAATCATGAGTCGTTAATGGTTTTGATACAATCTCAGACTGAGTAGATCCCTGTTGTGATTGATGGGCGTAGACGTTAATGACAGAATGTAAGTTAGCTTTAGTAACCGGTTTTCCTAAGATTTGAGAGAGCGATCGCCACAACCGAGAACCCACCCCTTTAATATAATCTGTATCATACTCAAAGGTTTGGGCAATTTGTTGATAGGATTTGCCTTGCCAAGACTCTCGCAACACCAGTTCTTGAGTATCGCTCAACCCATTTGATGAAAACAGAGGAGTTAATAAAGCTAAAACTTCATCAGGTGTCATCTCTGGCATGGTTTGTTACCCTCACACTCTCACTTGATTTGTATTTTATCACCTTTTCTTACTTTTTTTACTGTTTTTCGTTTTTCTTCAGGTTTCTTTACATAAAAGTGATCACCTTTTGTTACCGTCAATCAACAAGTGATCAAGTTAGTCTAAGAACAGAAAACCAGAAAGTCTAATAACTCAAGGAGAGTTAAGGAGGAATGAGATTATGAATGAGATCCATAGGACAGTTTTAGCTATTTCTTGTGCTTTAACACTAGGAGTTTTAAGTCCTGGTCGAATATTAGCTGAAACTCGGGTATTTCTAAATGACGTTAAAATCGATGGTCAGCACGTAGATCGGTGCATCGCTTCTTATCGTTTCCCAGACGCTTGTGGCAAAGCTGCTACCCGAGAAGTAGCTCAAAAGTTTTGCAAGCGCATGGGTTATACCTCTGCTAGTAAATGGTCTTGGGTAGATAAAGCTTGGGAGCGAAGAGAAAATATCTGGATGTACACTGAAGAGTACCGAGATGGTGAGCTATGGACTGGATGGAAAATGCACGAGGGAGGTTTCATGTTTGAAACTATAGTTTGTGAGAGATAAACCAGTCCAATCAGTCAATTTTAGGCAAAAAGTAAGCAGAGTGTTTCCAAGCTATTCAATCAGTTCTAATTTCGATTATTCATAAATAGCCTCAAACCAATAGATATCAAGGAGCAACTAAAATGTTTGACAAACCTCGCCGAATTCTTTCATTTGATGGTGGCGGTATTCGCGGACTTTTAACCGCCGCAATGTTAGAAGAAGTTGAAGATAAGCTGAAAGCAATCAATCCCGATAAAGAATTGAGAGAGTATTTTGATATTATTGCTGGTACATCTTCAGGGAGTATTATTGCTCTGGCTGTTGCTCAGGGAAAATCTGCACGAGAAATTAGAAATTTTTTTAAAGGGGACGGTGACAGAATTTTTCCTGATGTTGAATTAAGGTTAATCCATCTGATTAAAAGGTTTGCGGAGCAAGATTTTGATTTGAATCTATTTAATCTTTGCAATCTTTTTGACAAAGACAATAAAGAAATTGATAAAATTATGAGCCAGCCTTTTTATGATGATCAAGGGTTGGAGGAGGTACTCAAAGAAAAGTTTTCTGATCAGTTGTTTGGGGAGCTAAAACCTTTAGTCATTGTTCCTAGTTATGATGTTTATAACCGTCAAGCAACAGTGTTTAAAAATCGAGACGACCGTTATAAAAATCTAGCAATTTGGCAAGTGTGCAAAGCTTCTTGTTCTGCTCCTACTGTTTTTCCTGCTCATATTATTAACAATGATCAGTTCTTTTATGAACTTAAAAAAGATGCAAAAGAAGCTAAAAATTTAGATAAAAGTTCCAATCTTGATATTCCCAATGAAGGTCTTCCCTTTATTGATGGGGGTTTCGTAGCTAATAATCCTGTACTTTGTGCTATTGCTGAATCTCAGAAAAACTTTAAGACACTTCCCGATTTAGTTGTATCTTTTGGAGCAGGTACAGGATTCAAGCGAATTAGCGTTCAAGAAGCCAAAGGATGGGGTGCTTTTAATTGGGCTAATTTAACCAGAAGTATACCTTTGATGGATGTATTTACAGATGGCTCCAGTGATGCAACGGATTACATTACCAAACAACTCCTGAAACAAGAAACTGACTATGTAAGATTTCAGCCTATTTTTGTTGAGAAAGATTTAATTACATTTAGTGCAGATGAAAAAAACATGATAGCTTTAGAAGAATCGGTTGCTGATTATATTACAACCAAAGAGTATCGAGATAAAGTGCAAAAAGTCGTTGAAGAACTGACGTAATAAATTGGGCTTTTAATAATCCTAATCTAGCCCAACTATGCCACCTCAACTATCAATATAATTCCCTTTTAATGATCCGACTTCTGAGCCAGAGTTATAAACCAGAGTAGGGAATAAGTTAAAAGGGTTTTATTCGTTGATAGTTAGGGTCAATTCAGCCAGAGGAAAACATCATGAAAGTTTACACTAACAAAGCAGAACTAACCCAAATCGGCTCCCCCAACCTGTGGATAATATTAGGGTTAGGAACCGCTTTATTCCTGATCTCAATGAGTTTTATTTATCCCTTAATAACAAAGGACTCACTATTATTTGTTGGCATCTTTGCTCTTCTTGTTGTCTCAATTGTAATGATTGTCATTTATATCGCTTGGGCGGCTATTCTTAATCTCAAGAAAGCTCAGATCACTGATCAGATTAATCGTCAACTAGCGGGAGATTTTATTAGTAACCCTGACAACTATTGGTATCACTGGGAATACACCGAACGAGATCGAAAATGGATTGCATCTCATCTTTTTTTAGAAGGACTTGGGATATTATTATTATGGTCTCCCTTTATAGCAATTGTTATTCTAATCATTGAAATTATAAACGGGAGAAAATTTAATTATAATCCGACGGGAAATTGGCTTCAAGATCTGATTAACTTACTAGGAGTAGAACTTGGTATTGGCTTCGGAATCGGATTAGTCTGTTTTATACGTGGGATTTTTCAATCAGCCAAACGCAGCAACAATATTTGTGATGTTTATATTGGTGAAAATGGGTTTTATGCGGATGGTGAATATTGGTGCTGGGAAGGAACACCCTATCATTTATATGGCATCAATTTATCAAAACGAGTCTTAAAGTTTGAATTATTTTATCAATTGCTAGTACAAGAATCCGAACAAGATAAAGATTTTGTTCTGAACACTCGTTTATTTGCAGATGAACCCACTGGGGAGATCACTCGCTCTATTTTTGTTCCTCTTGGTCAAGAACAAGCTGCTGATCAAATAGTAAAAGAATTAACGAAAAAATGTATTCCAAACCCAATAAAGGGCAGGTATTCTAATAGTGACTATTATGGCGATAGTTACTACAGTGATAGTGATTCAGGTGATTCTGGGGATAGTTGTTCCTGGGGTGATTCAGGTGATTCTGGAGATAGTTGTTCTAGCGATGATTAGTCTTTTAGGGATAAAGCCCTGAAGGGCTTACTACGGGTTTACCAAATTAAGGTTAAATTAAGAGGAGTAGATTTAGGGAAAATAGTGTCGCTGAGTCATTGTCATCACAACGTTAACCGTAAGTTCAGGGAGATCACCCAAAGTGGGCAAAATATCTAAACCTGAACAAACTAGGGGTAATTCATCGCCACAAAAACCTACTTGCTGTTTAGCGTCCAATAACGCCTGGGCTAAGACTTGCACATCTTCATCAGGACGCTTAATAATATGGTTTTCCAAACCGTAGTAAGCCCTTCAGGGCTTTCTTAGAGAGTCCTAAAGGACTCTCTACAAAATTGTTTACACCAGTTACTTTGGCAATTAGCCTTGCAACTATAGCAAGTTGTTGATGCGATCGCTACTTTTTTAAGTGAGAAGACCAAACAATACCTTGATCACCCTTGACCCAATGTTATGAAAATATGACATTGAATCGAAAGGCGTCCACATTCGAGTGTTATAATAAAAAGTTGGCTTTTTATAGAACTAACTCCCCCTTCAGCAACTGCTTAAGTGGGATTTTGTAGTGACTCAAATCTCCTATCAGTAGAAAACCGTAGCGTCTACCCTATTGTACCTAAAATGACAGAATCAATTCGCTTTCTGATGTGTTCTCCAGACCACTATGATGTGGACTATGTGATCAATCCTTGGATGGAGGGAAATATCCACAAATCCTCCTTTGACAAGGCTAGAGAACAATGGCAAAATTTGTACCATCTGATCAAAGATCACGCCATTGTTGACCTAGTAAACCCCGCCAAAGGTTGGCCGGATATGGTATTTACCGCCAACGCTGGGTTAGTTCTCGATAAAACCGTCGTTCTTAGTCGTTTTTATCATAAAGAACGCCAAGGAGAAGAACCCTATTTCAAAACCTGGTTTGAAAGTCAAGGATTTACCGTTCACGAACTCCCTAAAGACCTCCCCTTTGAAGGCGCTGGAGACGCATTATTTGACCGGGAAGGGCGCTATTTATGGGCAGGATATGGGTTCCGGTCTGAACTCGATTCTCACCCCCTAATTGCCGAATGGCTCGATATTGAAGTTCTATCCCTGCGGTTAATGGATGAACGTTTTTATCATTTGGATACCTGTTTTTGTCCCTTAAAAGGCGGGTATTTAATGTATTATCCTCCCGCCTTTGATTCCTATTCAAATCGCTTAATCGAAATGCGAATTCCTCCCGAAAAACGGATTATTGTTGAGGAACCCGACGCCATTAACTTTGCTTGTAACACCGTCAATATTAATCAGATGGTGATTATGAACAAAGCCAGTGAAAACCTCAAAGCTAGAATCGAAGAAGCAGGTTTTACTGTCCTAGAAACTTCCCTAACTGAGTTTTTAAAAGCAGGTGGGGCTGCCAAATGTTTAACCCTGCGGGTGACTGAACCTGTAATTGTTGATCGTCATGCGGTGGTTAAAGTCGAAAGCCACACCGTCCTAATGGAAGGACATCTATTAGACGCCGGGTTAATTAACCGCGCCCTGGATTTAGTTGTCGAAGGCGGGGGTAGTTTCAAAGTCCTCAACTTTAATTTAGGGGAACAACGCCAAAGCACCTCCAAAGCCGAGATTAAAATTTCCGCCCCCTCCCATGAGGTGATGGAAGAAATTATTAGCCAATTAATTGATATTGGCGTGGTGTCCTTAGAAGATGACCAACGGGACGCCCGCTTACAACCCGTCGAACAAGATGGCGTTGGCCCCGATGATTTCTACGTCTCCACCATTTACCCCACGGAAGTTCGGGTTGATGGCCAATGGTTGACGGTTCAACATCAACGCATGGACGGCGCGATCGCGATTTCCGAAACCCCCAACGGCCTAGTCGCCCAATGTAAAATTCTGCGGGACTTAAAGGTCGGAGAACGGGTTGTTGTGGATGTGGTTGGTCTTCGCACCATCCGCAAAACCGAATCCAGGGAAGCCCGGAATGCACCCCAGGAATTCAGCTTTATGTCGGCTGGGGTGTCCAGTGAACGCCGGGTGGAATTAATTGTGGAACAGGTGGCCTGGGAACTGCGCCAAATTCGTGATCGCGGCGGGAAGGTGGTGGTCACAGCCGGCCCGGTGGTGATCCATACCGGAGGGGCGCAACATTTATCCCATCTGATCCGTGAAGGCTATGTGCAGGCGTTATTAGGGGGAAATGCGATCGCGGTTCACGATATGGAACAATCGATTATGGGAACCTCCCTTGGTGTCGATATGAAACAAGGCATCGCTGTTAAAGGAGGGCATCGACATCACCTTAAAGTGATTAACAGTGTTCGCCGTTATGGGAGTATTGCCACTGCCGTTGAAAATGGCTTGGTTAAGAGTGGGGTAATGTACGAATGTGTGAAAAATAATATTCCCTTCTCCTTAGCGGGTTCGATTCGGGATGATGGCCCCCTACCGGATACCCAAATGGACTTAATTAAGGCCCAAGAAGATTATGCCGAACTTTTGCAGGGCGCGGATATGATTCTGATGCTGTCCTCGATGCTGCATTCGATTGGGGTGGGGAATATGACGCCTTCGGGAGTTAAGATGGTCTGTGTGGATATTAACCCTGCCGTTGTGACCAAACTGAGCGATCGCGGTTCTGTGGAGTCCATTGGCGTTGTCACCGACGTGGGACTATTCCTAAGTTTATTAGTCAATCAATTGGATAAATTAACCAGTCGTTACGGGGTCGTACAAGTCAGTTAATTTCATTTTGAATTAACGAAAAGTGATCACATTCAAAATTTTTGAATGTGATCCTTTCTGTTATAATCAAAAAAAATAAAGCCCGTGACGAGGATTGAACTCGTGACCTCTTCCTTACCAAGGAAGTGCTCTACCACTGAGCTACACGGGCAAAAAAAATTAATAACAAAAAACTAAAATATTATAGCTTCTAATCTTTAATTTTTTTAACTTTAGAGGTGGGCCGAGCTGGATTTGAACCAGCGTAGGCGTAGCCAGCGGATTTACAGTCCGCCCCCATTAACCGCTCGGGCATCGACCCATTTATTCAACAATTTTATATAGTAGCACGATCCCAGAAAATGTCAATGGTTTTGGCAAAAAACTTTTTTAGTCTAGGGTAAAGGGGGCTGATAACCCTAGCGTTCAGGGAGTTTACGGACTTTTTTGGTTGGGCGGGTTGGACGGGAAGAACGGGTGCGAGGCCGGCCTGTCGTGAGTTTATCAAGCGGTTGGGTGCGGCTGGGAAAATCGCTCTCATCGTAAATTTCCCCGACTAACTCCTCCAAAATATCCTCCAGGGTTACTAACCCAACGGTTCCCCCATATTCATCCACCACAATTGCCAGATGTAAGCGTTGTTGCAGCATTTCCTTGAGTAAATCCCCAACCCGTTTAGTTTCGGGGACATAAACCGGAGGACTCATGGCTTCGGTGACAGAAATGTTGTCCCGTTCCTCATCGTGGGCATGGGCTAATTGTAACGCCCGTTTCAAATGGACAATCCCGACAATTTGATCCTTTGATTCTCCCTGCACTGGAATCCGAGAATATCCCGTTTCTAGGCATAACTCAATCACTTCTGGTAAGGTAGCTTGATGGGAAATAGTTCGCATCTCAATTCGCGGTTTAACCACCTCTCGGGCGATTAAATAATCCATCATCAAGGCTTTATTCAAGAGTTGATGTTTTTGCCAATCTAACTGACCCCGACCCCCTAAAATTTCGATCATCAATCGCAAATCCTGTACCGATAATCCCTGCTGAACTCCCCCCGGACTAAACATCCGAATAATCCCTTGGGTAATACTTTCTAACAGGACAATCACTGGCGAGAGGACAATAGATAACAAATAAATCGGCCGAACCGTAGCTTTAAAAATGGGTAAAATGTTGTTAATAGCAAAGGATTTCGGGGTAATTTCCCCAAAAATTAATACTAGAAAAGTCACAACACCCGTAGCTACCCCAATCCCCGCATTACCTAGCCAAATCGCAAATAAATTACTGGTGAGAATCGCCGAGAAATTATTTACCAGGTTGTTTCCGACTAACAAGGTGGTGATAAATCTAGCCCGCTTTTCTAAAACTAGAGTATACATGCGGTTGGGGTCGCCCTGTTCTTTAATTAAAGCTCGTAATTTTAAGTTATCGAGGGCGGTAATGGCGGTTTCGGAACCGGAGAACAAGGCTGATAGAATCAGCATAAATACCAGCACTAGAATATCTAGCCCGATATTTCCCAATAAAGGTACGCTTGCAGAAACAGCAAATAGAGATTCTGAGGGAAAGGTTCCGAACATCAACGGGATAAAGTTATCTGAAAAAACTGTTTTGATTGTAGCCGATGGGGTTTAATATAGCAGGGAACAGGGAATGGGTAATGGGTAATAGGTAATGGGTAATAGGTAATAGGTAATAGGTAATCTGCTGTGCTATACAATAAAAGACTTCCTGGGAGTAGGAAGTCCTATAAATAAATAGATTGGGTTTTGGTGTCAGACCCAGATTAAATAACGGTATAATCGGAAATTACCGCATTTTTCAGGATCACAACAATACCACTGCGGATATAAAATCCTAAATCTTCCCTTTCCGCTTCTTGGATATCCTCTTTATTGATAATTTGGACATTGCGACCAATGCGAGCATTTTTATCAACAATAGCCTTACGAATTACGGTATTGGAACCAATACCCAGTGAAACTTCACCTTCTCGTAAACCCGAAGAACGTTCTGAGAATGCTTGATAAAAGTCGGAACCCATGAGTAGGGTATCTTCAATCACGCATCCAGCTTCCACCCGGGAACGTAACCCCAAAACAGAATGATCAATCCGACATTCTTTCAGGATACAACCTTCAGCAATAATAGACTCCGTAATCCGACAATCTAGGATTTTCGTAGGGGGTAAGTGACGAGAACGGGTATAAATCGGAGATTCTTCGTCGTAGAAACTGAAGTTGGGGTGGGGTTGTTGTGTTAAACCCAGATTGGCATGATAAAACGCTTCGATGGTTCCAATATCTTCCCAATAGTCTTTAAATAAAAAGGCTTGAACGTTTAAATTGGCCGATGCGTTGGGAATTACTTCTTTCCCGAAATCAGTTTCCTGGGGATTTTCATCTAATAGCTTAATCAAGGTGTCTTTGTTAAAGACATAAATCCCCATAGAAGCAATATAAGGATTTTCTTTAGCCTGTTCGGGAGATAAACCTAACGTCGAGGTATCCACCTGCATTTCTTTGAGGGCGTCCCCTTTGGGTTTTTCGCTAAAACTCACCACCCGTCCAGAGTCATCAAGTTTCATTAAGCCAAAATCCGAAGCCCGTTTTTCGTCAATGGGCAATACCGAAAGGGTAATATCCGCTTTGGTGTCTAAATGACGTTGGACAAATTCCCGATAGTCCATGCGATAGAGATGGTCACCGGATAAAATCAGAAATTGGTCAACGTCCCATTCCTTCAGCAGCCACAAATACTGACGCACCGCATCCGCCGTACCCTGGAACCAATTGGGGTTTTGGGTGGTCTGTTGGGCGGCTAGGACTTCTGCAAAGCTATCATCAAAGCCAGAGAAGTTGTAGGCGCGAGCAATATGGCGGTTTAAGGATGCTGAGTTAAACTGGGTTAAAACGTAGATTTTGAGAATTTCTGAGTTAATACAGTTACTAATGGGGATGTCGATTAACCGATATTTCCCGGCGATGGGAACCGCAGGTTTGGCCCGCATTTTGGTTAAAGGATACAGGCGGCTTCCCGCACCGCCACCGAGAATGATTGCTAAAACTCGTTTCACAAAAAATTACCTCTCAACTGCCAATAGTCTTCCCAAGTCCAGTGTCCGACTGTACGGTACTCTTGACAAGGGGGGAGAGGCAAAACCGACATTAAGTTTGGGTTAGGGTGGGGTTAGGAGGAACGGAAAAGGCCAAAGAATTGTTAAACAGTTATTGAATTTTAAGGGTTGAAAATTTTCTAGCTGTTTAGAAGTTGATAATTCTTTATATTTTTTTACCGGATTTATCGGGGATTGTTTGGTTAATTTCAGGTTATACGAGAATAAACACGATCAATTTTGATTAAAGATAGAGGATTTATGATGCACCTATATTGGCATAAGGTTTCTCAGGCGATTAAAGTGGCTGTGGTCGGGGTTTCTTTACCTTTATTGTTGTCGAGTGCAGGGTTGGCGCAACAGAATGTTCAGCAGGATGCTGTTGAGGTTAATACCAAAATTAAAGAGCCGATTGAAATGTTGATGGATGATAATGAAGGTAATGATCAAACAGCCATTGATAAACTAAAAGAAAATAAGGATATCGTAGATTTATTAATTCAAGAGTTTAATAATACTAAGAATTCTATCGAAGCTAGAATAGCTATTTTACAAGCGTTAGGAGAAGTCGATCATGAATCTGAGAAAGCTGTCGATCAGTTTATGAAAATTATAGAAGATAAGAATGAAAATACAAGAATTAGAATTGCAGGAACTGAGAATTTATTAAAATCAACAAAAAAAGATGAAGAAAATATAAATAAATTAATTACTCAACTAGAAGATTCTAAAAACGGAGTATCATTCAGAGAATGGTCTTTATATTATTTGAATCGTGAAATTGCCAGTAAAAAATTAACTTTAGATAATCAAAAAATATTCCGAATCGTTGGTATTCTGCCTGATGATAAACGTGAAGTTTATGTACAAGCTTCTGAGTTCCTTTCAGAATCTTTAAAAATAGATAATTCTTCAGATTTAGTTTCAAAATTTAAAAAAATTACCCAAAATAAAGATGAAAATTGGAAAACTCGAATAGGGGTGGCACAAGCTCTTGGATTCAGTGGTCAGGATGTTAAATTATCAATGGAAGTTTTAACAGAGTTTCTACAAGCAGAAACTCCTATGACTCAAAAAGAATATGCGCTTGACTCCATACAAGTTATAGCTGATGAGTTGTCACAAAAAGCTTATACAATTGCTAACCAAGAAGATCAGAAAAAAAAATGGCTTGCAGGTCTTAATTTAGCACAAGAAACCCTTAAACAAAATAATCCAGAATTAAAAAATAATCAATTATTTGTTATTGAAAATTCTTTGAAGAATGCGATTGAGACTATTAACTTGCTTCCAAAGCCTGCAAATTCTATCTGGATCTGGCTGACTGAAAATAAAAAACTGTCCATCCCAATATTTTTATTCAGCTTTTGGCTTTTTCTGCTTTTTTTATTACTTCGTGTCAAACCATTATCTCTATTATTGCTGAACAGTTTTTTACAAAAAACTGATTTATCCTTAGAATTTATCGGGTTCAATTTTAAAACCGCCACATTAAGAATATTATTGTTTGACTTACAATATCATCCCAGGGTACTTGATGATTGGGTGAAAACGAATCTGGAAACAGCACGCCGTCAGTTTGAGAATAAGCAGACGGTTAAACAGAGAAACATTTATGTTCCTACGATTCCTGTAATTTTGAATGGTGATTCAATTCCTGAATTGACCCCGAAAGATTTACAATATAAGTTTAATGAATCGAGAGAAACTTTACTGATTTGGGGAGAAGGCGGTTCAGGAAAAACAACTTTAGCTTGTCAGTTAGCAAAGTGGGCAATGGCAGATGAGCCAGAGCAACGTCTTTGTCCTAATCATCGAATGTTACCGATTTTCATTGATCAAGAACTCAGTGATGAAACAGGGAATCAACAACAGGTTTTAATGGAAGCGATTCATGGGCAACTGCGAGACTTAATTGAGGCAGTAAAACCGATTTCTGAAGAATTACTGGAACATTTACTGAGGGAAAGACGACTGCTGGTGATTATTGATGGCTATTCCGAAATGCGTCCAGCAAGTCGCAATAAAATTAAACCCGAATTACCCAGTTTTTTAGCGAATGCGTTGATTGTCACCTCACGCAGTGAAGAATCTTTAGGCGGTGTGAATAAAACAATGATTAAAATGATGCGGGTTCACAGTAGTAAACTGGCAGAGTTTTTACAAGTTTATGTTAATAAAAAAGGAAAACAAGATTTATTCAAAACGGATCAAGAACTTTTTCAAGGCTGTATTCAGCTTTCAAAGCTTGTCGGTGAAAGAGATATTACCGTTTTATTAGCTAAACTGTATGCGGATCAATTGATTGCGAATGAATCTAATCAGACCACTAAAAATTTACCTGATAATATTCCTGATTTGATGTTATCTTACTTAAATCAAATCAATTATCAACTGATTGAAAAGGGACTAGAAAATCATTTAGACAATCTGACTGTTCATCAGGTTGCTAAAGTGATAGCATGGCAATGTCTAAAACAGACTTATCGATCCACTACTGTTCCACTTGATACCCTATTAAAAGTATTAGGTGAGCAATGGGGCGAGGAGCCAGCAAAAACTTACCTGAAGTATTTAGAAAACTCTCTAAATATTGTTGAAACCATCAAACCCAGTGAAGATCAAATTTGTTTTTCTCTTGATCCCTTAGCAGAATTTTTAGCAGGTTTGTATTTAGTCGATCTTTACAAGGATAATGAAAAATTATGGACTGAATTTCTGGCACAAGCGGATGCTCAACCCGGTGCGCCAGAAATTATTAAAGGATTCTTACAAGCTGTGCAGGATTGCTGCCAAAAGAAAAAGGATATAGTACCCCAAATGGTATTAGAAGCACTCTCTGAAAGAATCCTAGCGTGCGATACTATTATTGACAGCACTCCCTACGACAAGTAGAACAATCAAGTGGAGCATCATCTGGTAAGTTACTATTATTCTGCGCGTGTGAACTTGCTTCTCCTAACGCTTCCATAACATTAGCCAACAACTCTGTTCGCTCTTTAATATCGACCATCTCAGTTATTGATCGATCAACAATTGCGTTTCCAAGAAATTCAATGGCTTGTTCTTGATAATAACCTAGTTTTAATAGTCCTTGTGCAGCAAAAATTTTAGTTTTGAGATCAGCTTCTGTATTATTTAGGGTGGTCATCAACTGATAAGCTGCTTTTGAAATGGGAGATCGCGGGACAAAATTAGCAGGAGTAATGACTAACTCATACTCATTCTTAATCTCGTCATCTACGTTTTGCAGGGCTTCATCTAATGCACACAAAATTTTCTCATAGTGCTTTCTGAGTTTAGAATCCATAGTAACCTCTGTTAAATTAATGGGTGTTTTTTGAGATAAAAAATTGGGTTGCTGGTTTGGTTGTTGTTTAGGTGAATGGGAATTTTTGGCTAAACGTTTGGCTGTTTTTACCGCCTCAAACCCATTGACTAAACCTCTTCCCGTTGCCCAATCAAATCCGGGTTTAGCCGAATGTCCTCCGGTTGCAGAATTGCTATTTCCTGCAATTACATCAATGGCGGTTTGTTGCAAAATTTCTTTTGCTTGTTGGGAGGATAATTGGGGATTAACTTGCTTCATCAAAGCGCAAATTCCCGCTAGTTGGGGCGCTGCGGCGGATGTTCCACTAAAGGCAGCCCAGCCATCTTCTGAAAGGGTTTCATCCGCATCAGGATGTTTAACTCCGGGTAAACCAAAAACGGCATCTAACGTGCTTCCAGGGGGAACAGGTAAGATAATATAAGCGGCTCTAGGTTTCTTTCCAACTAACCCACAAATATCAGGAACAATGCGTCCAGAATAGATGTTACTGCTAAAACCACTAGCATAATTACTCGCTTCTAATTTGCCATCAGAATCCAAATAAACGCCTCCAGCCGCAATCACATCCGGGTGTTGAGAGGGAAATCCCCAATGCCCATTTCCGGCGGAAAAAACAACAATAATTCCTTGATAAACTGCATCGGCAATATTAGCAGTTAAAGCAATATCATAGGCCGATAAAGGGGCATATTGTTTGCTACTTCCCCAACTACAAGAAACAATATCAGGACGCAGGGAAACCGCTTTTTTAAAGGCAGCAATGGAATTTTTGAAGTTCCCTTTTACCATCGTAAAATTGATTTCAGGAGCCACGGAAAATAGATTAGCAGATTCTCCGGTTCCATGTCCATTTTCATCAACTTCGGGATTAATACATCCGGCCGCTAAAATAACTTTACCCCGATATCTGTTCCGGGCAAAAAAAGGATGACTATACCATCCTGAATCGACCATGACAACGTTAATGCCTTGACCTTTAATTCCTTGTTGATGAGCCGTAACTGCATTCAATTCCTGGGCAATATCCTGGGGAATTAAATGCCAATAGGACGGATTTGGAGGAGATTCTGAAGGTCGGCCAACATCGGTATAATAAACGGGTTCACTTAAAGCAATTCCTTCAATTAAGTTAGATAAATTACTTGAAGACGGATCAACAAAACCGATAATATCAGTATCAGGAGTATCTAAAAATGTGCCTATACTTTCTAATCCGCCCCCTTTGATAACAGGTTTGTCTTTCGCAATAATTTGCGTGTTGAAAACACGCTCATACAAATCAGCAGAACCTGCAATACTAAGAGTGACTCGTCCCGTTTCTAAAACTTCAAACCCTTCAGCTTTTAGACGTTGAATTGCTAAATTGACCTGTTGAGGATGAGAATAAAATTGAGTAATATTCTCACGGGTAATTAGTTCTGAAGATCGGAATAGGGAAACCCCTCCTTGTGAATTAACTGAGGCTTCTGCGTAAACAATGGGTGGTAAATTACTATTGGGGTCATTCATTCCTCTGGGTGTACATCCAATAAGTTGTTTCTAATTTATCATTGGTAAATAAGATATTCAGGTCTGCTTAATAAAACTTAAATATCTGATTAGAGTGATGGACTTGCTGGGGAGGTTAGCGATCGCCTAAAATTAAATAGCTAATTTCTAAGCTCAGTTTTGCTTAATTTTAGCAGTTATAATTAATCATATGTGATTAAAAATTATTTATGCAAATACAAACTCCTGATTGGGTCAAACACGCGGTATTTTATCAAATTTTTCCCGATCGCTTTGCTCAAGCCGCTATTCCGCGCAAAACCTTGTTAAAATCCGATCGCTGGGAACAATGGGATTTACCACCGAGTTTACAGGGATATAAAGGAGGCAATTTATGGGGCGTGATTGAACAATTAGATTATTTACAGGATTTAGGGATTAATGCGATTTATTTTACTCCTATTTTTCAATCGGCTTGTAATCATCGCTACCATACCCATGATTATTATCAAATTGACCCCATACTCGGAGGAAATACTGCTTTTAAAGAGTTATTAGATGCAGCCCATCAACGCCAGATTAAAATTGTTTTAGATGGAGTCTTTAACCATGCCAGTCGGGGCTTTTTCCAGTTTCATGATATTTTAGAAAACGGCCCCAATTCTCCTTGGTTAGATTGGTTTAAAATTGAAGGCTGGCCCTTATCGGCTTATGATGGTAGTCAACCTGCTAATTATGTGGGTTGGGTTGGAAATCGGGCTTTACCTCAATTTAACCATGATAACCCTGATGTTAGGGAATATATCATGGAAATTGCTGAATATTGGATTAATTTTGGGATTGATGGTTGGCGTTTAGATGTGCCTTTTGAAGTCAAAACTCCTGGTTTTTGGCAGGAATTTCGAGATAGAGTTAAGGCTATTAATCCAGAGGCTTATATTGTTGGGGAAGTGTGGGGAGATTCCAGAGAATGGTTAGATGGGACGCAATTTGATGGGGTGATGAATTATTTATTTACGGCTCCAACTATTGCTTTTGTTGCAGGCAATCGCGTTCAAATGGAATTAGTCGAAAGCCCGTCTTATTTTCCATATCCGGCTATATTTGCTAAAGAATATGGGCAAAAAATACAAGATTTATTAGCGTTATATCCTTGGGAAATTCAACTAACACAATTGAATTTACTCGATAGTCATGATACCGCCAGACTAATTAGTGTAGCGGGAGGAGATAAAGCTAGTGTTGAGTTAGCAACCTTATTGTTATTTACTTTTCCGGGTGCACCTAGTATTTATTATGGGGATGAAGTCGGGTTAGAAGGAAACCTTGACCCCGACTCTCGCCGCAGTTTTCCAGTGCAAGATTCTTGGCATCAAGATGTTTTAGACTATCACAAAAAATTGATTGCGATTCGTCACCAATATCCGGCTTTAAGAACAGGTTCTTACAATATATTATATGCTCAGGAGATGGTTTATGGATTTGCTCGATGTTTAGACCATCAAGAATTAATTATTGTGGTCAATTCGGGAACAGAAGCAGCCGAAATCAACTTAATGGTTACTGAGTTAAAAAATTGTCCTAATCAGTTAATTTATGGAGAATGTAAGTTCAGATGGAAACAAGAAAATGGCACAACAGAATTAGAGGTCTATCTTCCTCCCCGTCAAGGAATAATTTTAGTTAATTCTTAGTTATATCCGTCGCCAGAGCAGTTACCGAGATTGATTTTTCATATATTCTTTAATCACAGGTTGAAGACTCAGGTAAGATTCTTTATTATTCCTGGCTTGTTGAATTAAACCTCGTTTTTTTAAAGATTGTATCGCCCTTAAAAAATCGGTATCAGATGAAAACTCTGTGGGTTTACTCAAAATATTGACTGTTTTATCTTGGTTCGCTAACCACAACATCAGAAGTTGTTCGGATTCGGATAACCGTTGATCATGTTGTTTAATCAGAGGTTCTAAATCTCCTAAAAATAGATTTTTATAGGATAAAAATTGCTCAACACTGTCATTAAACAAATCTTTTATCGTAGAAGCAATGATATTTAACCAGAGGGGGTTGCCACTATAAAGTTGAATCAGTTCTGGCCATTTGTGTTGATCTTTGAGTTTTCTGTCCGCCAGGAGTTGGATAGCTGATTCACCTAAACCTTGGAGTTGTAGGGTTTTACAGTAGCGGTTTTCGGTTTCTAAGTTGGCGATTTCGATCGGTTGTTCCCAACTGAGCAGGAGGAGACAACTATTATGGGCAGATCTGCCAATTTCGGTTAGCAGTTTACCATAGTTTTCATATCCGGGGAGATAATTTCCGACGAATTGACGGGGGGTTAAGGTGTCTTGGAAGTCGTCGAGGATGATTAAGCAACGGTGCGATCGCAAATCATCTAGGATGGAATGGCGGGACTGTAAATAGTTGATAATGGATGGATTTTCGCTCTTATGAGTTGGGGAAAAAAACTCGATCAGGTTGGCTTTGAGTGCGTTGAGGGTGGGAAATTTGCGATGAGTTCGCCACAGGATGTAATCAAAGTTATCTCCGATTTGTTCTACCAGTTGTCTCGCTAGGGTGGTTTTACCCATGCCCGACAATCCGGTTATAGTAACAATACGGCTACTTTCTGTGAGTATCCATTGTTTTAGGATAGCGAGTTCGTCGGTGCGATCATAGAGGCGGTTATCGTATTCTGGGGCTTCGCTGAGGTCGTGGCGGGGTTGAGATTCTTTGTTATTAGTGGTGGAGGAGTGTGATCGTTTTTTTGTGGTTTTGGGATTATTATATAAGTCGCTACAGACATTTATGTTATTACCAATTTGCACCCCATTATTAAAATAAGAAAATACTCTATTTTCGACAAGAGACCGAACATTCTTTTTTTTTACATCCTCTCCCAACAGATCTGAGAGGAGTTGCCACAATTCCGATGCCGACTTTCTGACGTGATCCTGACTACAGTGGTATTCCGAGGCAATATCCTTATATCCTTTACATTCCCATGCACCCTCCAAAATAGCCCGTTGCAGTGAGTCCAGATGTTTTCCTGTCCTGGCAAAAATCAGGTCATTCGTCCACTGCAAGGCTTCTTGAATCTCCATAGCTGTTAAATAGGGTTGTAGTTTCATCTACTTTAGCCCTCTATTATCCCACATTATCCCCTTTTTAAACACAAAATCCCACATTTTCCTATTTTTTCAGTTTTAAACCCTTAACAAATACCCCCCTAAATCCCCTTTTTGTGGGGTTGCCATATAGAAGTTAAAGTCAGACAATAACCAACAATAAGAACTTAATACGATTGGGGTAAGTAATAAACATGGCAAAACAAAAACTCGAACCAGTTAAAACACCAACTGGTTCTGAATATGAATGTGTTTGGGATGATAAAACTGGTGATGTTTACGTCGGGAATGAACACGCTGGCAGAGCAGTATCTAAGGAGGAAGCATGGCGTAAAGGCAACTATTACGCCACAACTCTGAAAAAAATGAAATAAGGAATGAAAAATCAATAACTCGCACAATTAACCCCAGAAGCATTTATCTATGGTGAACTATTGCTCAATTAGTCACCTTATTTTTTTCATTCCTTTGGAGAGACAAAAAGGATGGTTAAAAAGCAGACTGAATAAGGAAAGTAGCTCTGCAATCTTGACAAGAATCACGAGATTAATGAGCAAGCAGCTTGAATAGAAATTCTACAGAAATTCTTGATAAAAATTAACACATTAATCCACCAATGAGGAATCATTATGCCATTCAAGTCTTATGACAGTTATGACGAAGCTATAGCAGCATTTGAAAAAGCAATGGATAGAGGATCGTACTATCTTCAGCAAGGAGAAAGCAATAAATCTGAACAAGAATATGTTGATGCCTTGCAAGCTCTTCGTAATATATACAACTTTTGGTCATATATTCGTGCTAGTGATTTAAAGGAATTCCATGTAGCAAGACTTTTCGAGTTGTATGCTCTTCTAACATTGATAATGAATGTTGCTCAAAATAGGAAGACAAAAATCTATCTTGCTTTACAACTCAAGAAAATAGAAGAAAAATTGGCTGAATATGAAGAAATTTTTACAGTAGAGGAAATAAAACAATATAATGATATACTCAAACAAAACGGCAATATGTTTGATCCATGGGGTGTTGATTGGATAATCAAATCAAACCAGGCAGAGCGTAATCAATATTCTTTAGATGAAATTCAAAAAAAATCTTATAAAGAAGAAGAAGATCCTATTTTGTCAGAAATTAGAGACACATTAGCATTCATAAGTAGTTATGAGTTTGATGGAAAGCCTAAGTTTCCTCTGGTTTTAGAAAAAAGATCATCATCAGATTGCTTCATTGCAACAGCAGCTTATTCTACTCCAATACACCCTGATTTAGATACATTTCGTGCGTTTAGAGATGAAAAATTGTTAACTCATTGGATAGGAAATAAATTAGTTAAAATTTACTATCAATTAAGTCCTAGTGTTGCTGAATATATCAACCAAAAACCAAGAATTAAGAGATTTGTTAGAAGGCAACTAGAAAGTTTAGCGACGTGGATGAGAAATCAAGGAATTACAAAAAATTAATTGAGAAACTCAGTTGATAGTCGGTGCTAATTTTTCAAAAATGCGATCGCTCTTTTATTTCCCAGAAATACGATTAAAGATGTTGATAGATCGATTTGCCAAACTAGATACTGTCGGATATGCTAAATACATAACAATCATTTCCTAAAAATATTGATGAAAACTAAAAGTTTAACTGCCATAATTTACAGGGAAGATGATATGTACATAGCCGAGTGTCCAGAAGTAGGAACAGTTGACCAAGGCGCAACTATGGAAGAAGCGATCGCTAATCTTAAAGAAGCTACAAGACTTTATCTTGAAGAATCTCGTTTAGTAGAAACAACCCCAAGATTAGTGACAAGTATAGAAATTAGTTATCCGTTAATCATAAAAATATCCCCACTTGCTCAGGCAAAGCGGGGGCATTGATAGATTCATAATGAATTTACCGTTATCTTAATAACAACTGAATTAACTCATGGACGAGCCACTGCGGTCATAGCTGCTAACGCTGTCAGTGGGTTTGCCTTGAATCGTTGTCCGATAATCTCCGGGTTCAATGCCGACTTCATCCGCGACTCGGTTGAGGAGGGATTGTTGACGGTTTTTAATTACTTGATGATGACGCATCATTAAAGCCCGAGCTTGATTTTGAGTATCCATAATTTGTTTCTCCTTTGTTTAAAATTGAAGGTTTTTTTGAGGTTAATCTTGGATTCGACTAATCTAAATCATCCCGTTACCACGGTCATAATTACTAACAGAATTGGCACTGGGTTTGCCTTGAATGGTTGAGACATCTCCGGGTTCTGTACCGACTTCATCCGAAATCCGATTTAACATCGATTGTTGACGGTTTTTAATTACTTGATGATGACGCATCATTAAGGCCCGAGCTTGATTTTGAGTATCCATAATTTGTTTCTCCTCTGTTTAAAATTGAATGGTTTTTTGAACTAAAATTTGCTTAACTAAAATATGAAGAAAGATTACAATTATTAATCTTCCTAGCTCATTGTGGCATTACTGCGATCGTAACTGCTGGCAGAATTGGCTCTGAGTTTGCCTTGAATCGTGGTTGGCTCACCAGGTTCGGTACCGACTTGATCGGAAATCCGGTTGAGTAAAGACTGTTGACGATTTTTGATGGTGTGGTGATGACGCATCATTAAAGCGCGAGCTTGTTCTTGAGTACCCATGAGTTTGTTCTCCTGAATGAATAGCCTAGAAAATAAAAGGCTGTTTTGGTCTTCAATTTCTAATATACCAGAACATTCTGTAGTCTAATTTACAAAATGCCCTTATTTAACAAATCTTTACATTTTTATTAGAATTCAAGAACAAAAAAACCCTAGCCCAGGGAGGTAGGGGAAGCAGGGGGAGCAGGGGGAGTAGGGGAGGTAAACTCTTTTCATTACCCATTACCCATTACCCATTACATCAAGGGTCGATAGACGCGAAAATCGATATTAGGGAAGATGTTATCAATGGCTTCGACCTTTTCCAGCCAATCTAAATCTACCTTGCCAATTTTGAGATCTTCGTAGATTTTGTTAAACCGCATTAGGTGGGAACGGGTACGACGCACGGCGTAGGGGGTCATAGTTCCCGAACTCATGATAAAGGCCCAGTCGGAAGACTGTGCTAGGAGTAATTCTCTTGCGGCTTGATTAAGCGCCCGTAATTCTAGGTCGCCTCTAGGTTCTCGACCCGCCATTTTAATCATCCTTTCGGCGGCTTTGTGGAGATGGGGATAAATCCAAGAATTGGTATGATTGAGCCAATATTCATGGAATCCCTTATATCCCCAACTGGACTGGGCGGGATGACAAACCTGTTGGGTGGGAAAGGCTTGGAGATAATCGGCTAAATGGGTCATGGCATAAACCTTTTGATTTTCCCAGGTTTTGCGGAATAATTGATCGAGAAACGCAGGCCCTTCATACCACCAATGTCCGAATAATTCGGCATCGTAGGGAGAGATAATAATCGGGGGACGCTGCATAATTCCATGCAGATGTTCTACTTGGCGCTCGCGGTTAAATACAAAGTCCGCCGCGTGTTCGCTAGTTTTAGCTTTTGCCCAATAGGGGTCATAAAGTTCCTTCTCTCCCAGTCCTAGACCCCGACCCGTAATTTTGTAATATTTAATCCCGGTATTTTTGCGCTGACCATTAGGCATGATATAGGGCTTAATATACTCATATTCGGCTTCCCAGCCCAAATCCTTATAAAATTCTCGGTATTCCGCCGCCCCAGGATAACCTACTTCCGAAGACCAGACCTGCTGAGAAGATTCGTTATCCCTGGCAAATACAGCCACACCAGATTCCGTATAAACAGGGGAATAGGTGCCAAAACGGGGACGGGGACGGGCGTAGAGAATCCCATGACCATCGGTGAGAAAATACCGAATTCCTGCATCCGCTAACATTCGTTCTAAGCCATTATAGTAGGCACATTCGGGCAACCAAATCCCCCGAGGGCGACGGCCAAAGGTTTCTTCATAGTGTTGACAGGCGACTTCAATTTGTCCCCAAACTGCTTGGGGATACATCTTCATTAGCGGTAAATAGCCATGAGTCGCACCGCAGGTGATAATTTCTAAATTATTACTATCTTGAAATTGTTTAAAAGCCGTGACTAAATCGCCTTGATAGCGTTCCCAAAGTTTACGGGCTTCCTGCCATTCTTCGGCATAATGTTCGGCGAGGTAACGAAGATGAGGGGTTTTTTGATAGCGATCAATTTCCTGTTCGGTTAACTCTTGGAGTAAACTCAGGTGTTGATCATATCGGTCTTGGAGCAGAGGGTCTCGCAACATCGACACCAAGGGTGGAGTCAAACTCATGGTGATTTTGAAATCAATTCCATCCCGCTTTAACCCTTCAAACATTTTGATTAGAGGGATGTAGGTTTCGGTAATTGCTTCAAATAGCCATTCTTCCTCTAATACATAGTCACTTTCAGGGTGGCGAACAAAGGGAAGATGGGCATGGAGAACCAGGGCGAGATAGCCAATAGCCATAGGGATTTAATGGAAATACGCTTGTTATCGGAGCTAGATAGTTTTTCAATATTATTAAGATTTTAAAACGAAAGGGTAAGATCCGAGTCACTTGAATTTTAGGAGGTGATTGTAGATAATTTTTGCAACTCAGCCAAAGGCTATGGACAATAAAATTGATATCCAAGATTATAAGTGATGTTTTATACTGTAGATAGATTGGCAAAGGGACAGAATTTATTGTGGAAATTCCGGTTTATCAAATCCGATAAAAATGGTCACTTACCCTTGATTGTGAATTAAAATTGAGCGCGAACAGTAAAAGAATAATCCCCACCAGGTTCTAATTGATAATCATACTTTTCTAAAAACCGTCCCAAGGGTTCTTGTATTAAAGCTCGTCCTTGGGATGGTTGAATTGTGAGTTTTTTGGTATGTCGAAATCGCCACTGAAATCGCCACTCATAATCCCCAGCACTGACCTCCCCTTCGAGTAGACCCTGGTGCCAAGATTGTCGCGTAATTCGCACATACGCTGTTGTTTCCGGTAAACTTTTAGAACTCACTCTGTACTATCAACAAAACTACGATTATTGTACAGACTCATGGCTTTTTCTACACCTTGATGCAAACTTAAATCAATCGCTTCCCCCGCCCATTTTAGAACTTGTTCCATAATTTGCATTTCCGGTGAGGAAAATTTTCCTAGCACATAGGAAACCGTTTCCCGTTCAATTGTTCCAGCCATTGATTTGGGTTTACCAATACCAATTCTCAACCGAGGAAAGTTTTGGGTTCCTAAATGGGAAATAGTCGATTTCATCCCATTATGACCTCCTGCTGAACCAGACAACCGCAGTCGCAACCGTCCTAATGGTAAATCCATATCATCATAAATTACTAATACTGATGTGGGCGGGAGTTTATACCAATCAACAACAGCGCGAATTGCCTGTCCTGATAAATTCATATAGGTTAGAGGTTTTAATAATCTAATTTTTTCCCCAGAAGATGTTACTCCTTCACCGAATTTTCCTTTAAATTTGCGATTTTCTGAAATTGGAATTCGCCAAGCCTTTGCTAACGCATCAATAGCCTCAAAACCAATATTATGTCGGGTTTGCTCATATTTAGTTTCAGGATTTCCTAAACCTACGATTAATTGAGGAACAATTAATATTTTAGCAGGCGTAACCTCCATAATCATAATTATTGATATATCTAAATAACGTTAATTTATTGATTTTACCTATTAATTAATCAAGGGTATTGACGGAATTTTCCGTTGGGGTAGATGCGACAGTTGAGTTTTTTTCTGGCTGAATTTTAGCTGTTTCTTCTAACTTTTGAGCTTCTTTTTTAAATTCATCTTCAAACTCTTTAGAAGCCTGTTGAAATCCTTTTAGGGCTTTACCTAAACTACTGCCAATTTCGGGTAACTTTTTCGGGCCAAAAATTAATAGTGCCAGTACCAAAATTACTGCCATTTCGGGTAAACCAATGCCAAATATATTCACTAAAATAGTCTCCTTAGTTCAAAAAAATAATCGTTATCAATAGAAAACCGTGAACTGCGACTTTCAACTTTTAACAAGCATAAATGCAGAAATTAGGCCCAGTATTTTTAGATATTATACTTAAAACCCATTGCCTAAATTGCTGCTCACAGTTCACGATTAACCGGATTTTAAACTTAATTAGCGGGTTAAATTAGCCCAGTTCACATCCACATTTTCCAGCAGCAGTGAGGAATTATAAATCTGTAAAATAATTAACAGAAACACAAAAAACAGACCCATAAACACTGCCATTAAAGAGGTGGTTCCCCAACCGGGAGAAACCTTACCATACTCGGAATTTAAAGGTCTTAATAAATCTCCTAACCAAGTCCGTTGTGCCATAGTTCACCTAAATTTTTTACGTCAACAAAATTTTTTCTGGATTTTGGACACTCTCACCGCTTCAAGCTAGGGAAGACCGGAGAGGCTTAGGCTAATGTTACCCGATTTAGGTGTCCCCATATCGGGTTAAACACAATATCCTAACCCCAGAATTGAAACAATTGTTAAATTGTCTTAAGTTTTCTAATTATTTTATTATAGAAGCACACGAATAACAAGGGATTAATCATAATGGAACCCGCATTAACTCTAAGCATTTGTATCGCTGTGTTTGTGATCGCCCTGACGGGATATGCGATTTACACAGCTTTCGGCCCCGCTTCTACCGACCTGCGCGACCCCTTTGAAGAACACGAGGACTAAATGGGCGAGGAGACCTCGCCCCTACCAGCAATCGGTAACGAGGTTGTAATCTTTGATCGTAGGGGTTTGGTCTCTAAACCTAACAGTTGAGAATGGGGGGACAGAACTTGAGGATTTTCAGAGCGCGTCTAGGGTAGAATAGAAAGTTTGGCAAAATAAACACAACCATTATGGGCAACACATTTGGGCATTTATTTCGGATCACGACCTTTGGAGAATCCCACGGTGGGGCGGTGGGAGTTGTGATCGATGGTTGCCCTCCCCGATTAAAACTTGATATTACAGATATTCAGGCGGAATTGGATCGACGTCGCCCCGGACAAAGTAAGATTACTACTCCCCGCAAAGAAACCGATACTTGTGACATTCTCAGTGGAGTCTTTGAGGGACGAACCTTGGGAACCCCGATTATGATTATGGTACGGAACCAAGATACTCGCCCCCAAGATTATAGTGATATGGCGGTTAAATATCGCCCTTCCCATGCCGATGCTACTTATGATGCTAAATATGGGATTAGAAATTGGCAAGGAGGGGGACGATCTTCGGCCAGAGAAACTATTGGAAGAGTGGCAGCTGGGGCGATCGCTAAACAAATTCTTAAACAATATGCTGGGGTAGAAATTATTGGTTATGTGAAACGAATTCAAGATATCGAAGGAGTGATTGATCCCAATAGCGTCACCCTAGAACAAGTGGAAAGTAATATTGTTCGTTGTCCCGATGGCAATTGTGCCGAAACCATGATAGAACGGATTGAACAGGTTCGGGATCAGGGGGATTCTATTGGTGGCGTGGTAGAATGTGTTGCCAGAAATATTCCTTTAGGACTCGGATCTCCAGTATTTGATAAACTAGAAGCAGATCTAGCCAAAGGGGTAATGTCCTTACCCGCGAGTAAAGGATTTGAAATTGGCTCTGGCTTTGCTGGCACTCTGCTCACAGGCAGTCAACATAACGATGAATTTTATATTGATTCTGTGGGCGGCGTCCGAACAGCAACCAATCGATCGGGTGGAATTCAGGGTGGGATTTCCAATGGAGAAAATATTATTATCCGAGTAGCATTTAAGCCAACTGCTACAATTCGGAAGGAACAACGCACCGTCACCCAGGAGGGAGAGGAAACGTTGTTATCGGCGAAAGGACGGCATGACCCCTGTGTTTTACCTCGGGCTGTGCCAATGGTAGAAGCGATGGTTGCTCTAGTTTTGTGCGATCACTTATTGCGTCATCATGGTCAGTGTGGAACTTTGAAGCCTGAAGAATAAAATGGAAACCAGCCTATCGTCTGTGGGGGCTAACCCTCAGAAGCTCTCTAATTTATCGGCTCCCGACTCTAACCCAGAGGATTTTGTGATCCAGTTCTGGGGGGTTAGGGGCAGTATTCCCACCCCCGGAAAAGAGACGATTCGTTATGGGGGTAACACCTCCTGTTTGGAAATGCGAGTGGCTGGTAAACGCTTGATTTTTGATGGCGGAACTGGCCTGCGACTCCTAGGAGATGATTTACTCAAAGAAGCCCCGGTGGAGGCGTATATGTTTTTTACCCACTACCACTGGGATCATATTCAAGGATTTCCCCTGTTTACCCCGGCTTTTATGCGGGGTAATTGCTTTCATATTTATGGGGCAATTCCGCCGGATGGGGACTCGATGAAACAACATTTTATCGACCGAATTTTGCATCCTAATTCTCCAGTTCCCCTGACGGGACTGCAAGGTGACTTGAGATTCTATACACTCAAGCCTGGGGATTCGATGATGTTGGATGATATTCTGATTGAAACCGGACAACTGAACCATCCGAATACAGCCATGGGATATCGGGTGACTTGGAAGGGACGGACAGCGGTTTATTGTTCTGATACCGAACATCTCCCCGATGGCTTGGATGAAAATGTCTTAAATCTGTCTCAAAATGCCGATATTTTGATCTACGATGCTATGTATAGCGATGAGGAGTATCATAATCCTAAATCTCCCAAAATCGGTTGGGGACATTCCACTTGGCAAGAGGCCGTAAAGATGGCTAAAGCTGCCGGAGTTAAGCGAGTGGTGATTTTCCACCATGACCCTAGCCACAGCGATGACTTTCTCGATCAGGTAGAAAAGGAAGTCCAAGCGATATCTCCCCAAGCAATTATGGCACGGGAAGGGTTAGTGGTTCCCGTGGGATTTTAGAAAGTATTTAGAGTAAATTCGTGCCACCATTAGACGGTGCAAATTGAGATGAAATCAGCTCTACAACCAATTATAGTTGCTTTGGTAATCGGGATATCAGTCCTGAGTTTTAGCTTAAATGCGATCGCCTTTCAGTTTGATCAAACAGAGGTCGATCAGGATCGGTTTGTCGCGATCGCTGTGCCTCGCGCCTTTGGACATACTTTAGTGATTGTGGAACAGGTCTCGGATCGTCGCCCCTGTTGGAGTGAAAGCGGTAGTCAACCCACGATTGTTGATCCGTTACTGTTGAATTTTGATTTTACTGGGATTTGCGGACGAGCCACCGATAGTAACGGGTATTCGGTGAGAATGGCTGGAACAGATTTGGTGCTGTCCCATGCGCTGAGTGTTCAAAGTACGCCGAGTGATATTTTATTGGTTGCCCAGTCCCGGGCTGATGTCTACGCGCCACCGATTATTATTGGTAGAACCTATGGATTTACGAGTGGTTTCGCTAAAATAATTTTAGAACCGGGTTGGCGTTTAACTAAACGAGTTTATCAGGGAAAAACCCTAGGTCATATTTATTTTACCAGCGATTCTCCAGCTTCTTAAACAAGATGATTTGATGGGTTTATGATTACTGAATTAGACCGAGTGGTTTTAACTCATGATTTAGCCGAATATAATTTAAAAGTAGGCGATATTGGTACTGTAGTTTTAGTCCATCAAGAAGGTTTAGGATACGAAGTAGAATTTATGACCCTCACAGGTCAAACAATTACTATTATTTCTTTATTTAGTTCTCAAATTCGGGCGATTGGTAATAGAGAAATTGCCCAAGCACGAGTTCTGAGCTAATTATGTTGAAGGGATTTAATCTATCGCCCGTGAGTTTAAACAGTTCTGATTATTTAGAGAAACAACCTTTACACTCAAAGTTATTCAAGATGATAATGTTACACGATACGACCTGCTGCAAAGATTTGTTGGGCGGTGATTTTTAAATTGGGAAAGATTGATGAAACCAGTAAATCATTATTTTTAAATAATTGTTTTTGATACTGATCACCGACTATATTACAAATAGTAAGAGTAGGTTGTTTTGGTTTACCAATATATTCTCTACCTCCTATTCCTAAATAATCAATAATCCAATATTCAGGAACTCCGAATAAAGCATAATCTTCCACCTTCCGCGCATAATCATTTTGCCAGTTGGTACTGACAACTTCAGCAATTAGTTGAATGGATTTTCCTGATGTAATTATAGGTTTTTGTTCCCATGGGGGTTCATAAATCAGTTTTGTTTGATCTAATACAATCAGATCGGGACGAAAAGCGGTTTCTGTTCCTAATAGTTTGATCAAACAACGATGGGGAATTAGGGAAGGCAGGTCTTGACGATCAATTTCTACATTTAGTTTTCGACTGATAAAAGCTCCTACTTGTTCGTGTAGTCCAGTCGGTTCCATTTCAATTAACTCTCCATCTATTAATTCATGGCGATCGCTATCACCATATTCAGTAATAAATTGATCAACATTTAAGAGTTTTGTTGCTGATTGAATCATTATACTAATAATTAATGAATATAGCAATCCCATTTAAGTTATGTTCAAAATTGTTGAGCAAAAGGGTTTAATAAATTCAGGATAATCAAAGCCGGAAAACTTAATCAAGATGATTATAACCTGGCTTAATTATCCTAATCATGGGAGAGAAAATCTCGTTTATTTTTAGTCTTAAACCTGAGAAAGTTTTTGTGAAAAAATTCGTTCAATTACTTCTTCCACCACTTTATCAGGGGTCGATGCACCAGACGTAATTCCGACTAGAATCTCTCCCTGTGGAAGCCAGTTTTCTTGAATTTCCAAAGATTGGCCTAACGGTTTATGTTCAATGCGGTTATCGTTTAGAATTCGTTGGGAACAGTCGATATGATAAGAAGGAATCCCCTTTTCTATCGACATTTCCTGTAAATGGGTTGTATTAGAAGAATTAAAGCCCCCAATTACAACCATTAAATCTAACGGTTGATCTAATATCCCAATCATGGCATCTTGGCGTTCTTGGGTGGCATCACAAATGGTATTAAAACTTTGAAAATGAGTATTTAATTGATCGGGGCCATATTTTTTAATCATTGTATGCTCTAATAGTTTGCCGATTTGTTCGGTTTCACTTTTCAGCATGGTGGTTTGGTTAGCAATGCCAATTTGCTTTAAATCTTGATCGGGATCAAAACCTTCGGAATAGGCTCGACTAAATTTTGCTAAAAACTCTTGATGATCGCCTCCATTCAGAATGTAATTAGACACATATTCCGCCTCTTTATAATTCAAAATTACTAAATATTTATCGGCAAAGGAAATGGTGGCAACGGTTTCTTCATGGTTATATTTTCCATGAATAATAGAGGTATAATCTCTTTTTTTGTGTTTTTCAATACTATTCCAAACTTTAGACACCCAAGGGCAGGTGGTATCAACAATTTTACAGCCTTTTTCGTTCAAGGTTTGCATTTCTTGAATACTTGCCCCAAACGCAGGTAAAATTACCACATCCCCAGAATTCACTACTGAAAAATCCTTATTCCCATTTTCGACAGGAATAAACTCAACTTTCATATCCTTTAAATGTTGATTCACCGAAGGATTATGAATAATTTCGTTGGTAATCCAAATATTTTCCGTTGGAAAATGTTCACGAGTTTCATAGGCCATAGCCACAGCCCTTTCCACACCCCAACAAAACCCAAAGGATTGAGCCATTTGAATCGTAACATTTCCCCGTTTAATACTATAGTTATTCTCTCTAATCTCTTGAATTAAAGAACTTTGATAGGCTGAGTGCATAACATTTGCCACTTCTTCCTGATGACCAAAGCCTTTGCGATGATAGGTTTCTGACTCTTGTAAGGAACGTATAAATGCTTTTGTATCCATTTTTTTATCTTGAAATCAGGTGCATTGTCATTGATGATCTTAAACTACCATGGCGTCAGCAAACACGCCCCAAGGGGTTGAATACTCGGCTTCAATGGTCTGCAATTCCCTATCTGAGAGGGCCTGTATTACCCATTCTCCCCCGAACCAACAACGGGCTGCTACCCCCAAAGCATCAATAACCGTTGAAACCAACTCCTCCCCAAACGGTAAAGTAGTTAGGGTTGGTGAGGGCATTTCCAGGCCAAACACCTGACGAAACAGTTCTGCATCAGGAGTTAACCGAATGGAGCCATGTTGTAGAATTGTCCCATTTCCCTTGAGTTGGGCATTACCAATTAATTTAGTGCCATCGGATAGGACTAAATCGGCTGCGGTGGCGGTGGCAAAACAGTTGGGGTTGTGAATATATCCCCGTCCAGCAGAACCATAGTGGAGTTCATAGCCGAGCGATCGCCATCCTTCAATTAAAAATTGGCATAATGTTTGATAGGCTACCCTAGAATTTTGGGGCAATCCCGAAGCGATGACCGCATAGGTTAAATCCCCTTGATGTAAAACCGCCCGACCTCCGGTGGGACGTTTAACTAACTCTAAAGGTTGGTTTTGCCAAGTTAACTGTTGCCAATGTTCCGGCCAAGATTTCTGATGATAACCTAAAGAAATACTCGCAGGTTCCCAAAAATAAAACCGTAAACTGGGGGGATGTTTTCCCTGTTGATGTTGACGAAACAACCAATGGTCAATTGCCATTTGCAAATGTCCAGAGGCTTTAAATACAGGAATTAAACGCCAAATATTAGACTTTGAACTCGGCTTGTAAGCTATCATCGTTATTATCGGCAATTGTCGCCACAATGGTAATAATGCGTGAGATTTCAGTGGCAGAAATATCTGCTAAAGTGCGGTTCGATAAAACTACAACTTGATCATTCGTAATCGCAAAATGGGATTCTAAAGTAGATAACCAGTTCATTTCTAATAATTTTCGCATTAACTGGTTTTCATTTTTAACCGGAAATTTTAGCACCGTAGCCCAAACCGTGATGGTATCTTCATCGGTTTCCCCTGTGAGTTGCACAAAAACTTCCACACTACCATATTCAAATTGCCAAACCTTACCCGCTTCGGACTGTCCGACCATTACCTTTTGGTCTTGAGCTAACCCGATGAGGACGTTTTCAATTTCTTCTGAGGGTCTGACGGTGGCCATAGCATTATCAATCAGTTCTGCATCAGTCTCAGTCGTTAACGGTGCTTGTTCTGTAGTTGTCATAATACTTGATACTAGCTTTTACATTGAATTGTATCGTAACTAGCCCTGCCTTTGTGAAGATTATTTAACTCAATAATCTTTCAACAGATATCTCAATATCTGGAAAAGCTAAGGAGTTAATCATCCCTTGATTAATAATTTGTTGACTCAAATAAATATTATTCTCAGGATTTCTAAATACGATTAATTGTTTTTGGTATAAATCTAAAACCCAATATTCCTCAATTCTAGCTTGAGCATAAATTGATAATTTTAATTCTAAATCTTTTTTTAAACTACTTTTAGCCACTTCAATGAGCCAAAAAATATCCTCAGCATAGGGATGATGATCTTTATAGGTTGACTTGGGTAGTCGGACAATAGCAATATCCGGTTCGGGTTCAGAATCCGAAAGGGTAATAGGGCCATTAAAACGAACATGAACTTTACTTGCTAACAAGGTTTGTAAGTATTGTGTACCTTCCTCAGTTGTATAGTAATGAATGGGACTTTCTGGACTCATTTCAATAATTTCACCTGCTAATAATTCGACTTGGCGATCGCACAAAATCCCAGCATTAATCATCTGGTGATAATCCTCTACAGACCATTTTGCTAACGTCTTCATGGCAGAATTACCTATTTTTATTAGAGAGTTGAGTTATTCCTATATTAACATTTTTTAGGGAGTTGTCACAAAATAGAGTAAAATTTTATGTAATTATTTACTCTGGCAAAAATTCGGGGGATAAAATCTCTGTTAAGGTATATGAACAAGTTTCAGGAAATAAAGATAACCCGGTTTCTCTTTCCGCGCTTAGGGTCGCCAAAGGATACACCTCTTCTATCGCTTCCGTCAAATTAGATTGAAGACTAGGGTTTTTTTGTAGAATTTTTTCTAACCGGAGGCGTTGCTCTTTAATCGTTAATTGCCAACTCCGAGAGCGTAAGTTAGGCTGAAATTGCCATTTTAATAGGTGCATAATTAAGACTTCTAATCGGCTTTCTAATTGTCGTTTTTCCGAGCGTCCCATGTCCTCTATTTCTTCAGCAATGTTTTGCCAATCAATTTGATTAAGTTGTCCCGTTTTTAATAGCTGTACCTGTTCATTTGTCCAAGCATAAAAGTCTGTTTCATGGGTGGTTGAGTTCATGAGTTCTCCTGTAATTCAAGATACAAAAATATTGCTTCATTTTAAAATATCTAGCCAGTCTTTAATTCGCTGTTCTAAATTCAACAAATCTTCTCGGCAAAGTTGCCGTAGTCGTTTATAGTTTCCAATGGGTTTGAGCATATATTGATCTTTACGGAAATCTTCAGGAATAACTAAAACTTTCATAAATTATTCCTCCTCCTGAGAAAATTCCATAATATTTTCTAACCATCCTGACTCATGAAGACGGGCTAAACTTTGTTCTTTAATTAAAGTTTCTGTTTCTGGTGAGATATCAAAAATTCTTTTAATTCTGGCATCGGGTTGATTTTCTAAGCGATAAGTTAAAGAGGTATTTTGTAAAGTCTCATAACTTAATAATCTTAGCAGTTGCGAGGAATGGGTTGTGGCAATAATTTGCAAGTTAGTTTGTTTAACACGAGTTTCAATTAATTCTATGAGAAGATGTAAACGGGTGGGATGAAGACCATTATCTAATTCTTCCAAGAAATAACAACTAAAATTAGGTAAATCATCAGATTCATTAAATAACGCTGCAATGATAGCTAAAAATCTTAAAGTTCCATCGGATGCACTAATAATCGGGATTTTTTGCCCATTCGCTTCTATTAATACCAGTAGGATTTTACCCGTTATATCTGTAACAAATTCTAAATCCGTTGCATCCATTGGGGTTAATGCTTTTAACCATTCCAATACAGCCCTTTTACGGGTTGGATTTTCACAAATTCCTTGTAATACTGAAGATAAGTTTTCTCCGCGATCTCCTAAAATATTTTGACCGGGGTTAGAGGGTCTTCGCATCGCATCAGGAAATAAATCTAAGAATTTTAAACTACTTAATTCGTTAAAAGTATCATCAATACTCCAACCAATTTTATCTTTATCTATTATGTCATTATTTTTTAAAATATTTTTTATTGAGTTACTATCAGTAAAGGATTTACTGTTGTTTCTTGAAAATTCTATTTCTTTAATATCTTCTGACTCAGAAGATACATAAAGTAACATTTTTGCAGAATTATTAGGTGATTCATTGACCTTAAAGATCAGATTTTTTTCCTTTGAACGTCCTAAATCATATAAACTTTCCTCTATAACTTTAGGCTGTTTACCATTAATTCCTGGATTAACCTCTACACGATAGATTAATTTATATTCACCGGCTCTCACCATTGGCTGTAAGTAATCTTCTTTTTCATCTATATCACCTATGGGCAAACTAAAAGTGACTTCTATAGCAAAAGTTGGAGAATTTTGAAAAGTAATATTCTGTTTCCCTCCTCTAATACCTTCCCATTCCAAAAAACCTCCTTGTCCCCACTTTTCTCCTAATATTTCAGCTAAATTATAGCCTCGACTAATTCCATGTAAAAAACGTAAAGCGTCACCAATATTACTTTTACCTGTAGCATTAGTACCCACTAAAATTGTAGAATTACCCAAAGTTAATTCGGCTTCTTTAAAATTTTTAAATCGTTCTAAACGTATTTTTTTTAGCATATAGCGAATCAATTTTGTATTTGTTAATTATTGGTAATATTTTTTAAGGTAAAATTAGTTCCGTATAGCACATTATAACCTTTAATAACATCTTCTAATGTAACTAATTCTTGATCGTTTTGCTCAATCACAACTTTCTCTCCCTGCTGTTCAACACGACTTAAAAGTTCTGAAAAATTCCCTTGAATTTCGGTAATATCAACATTAGTCATTTTTAACTCCCCTTGAACTTTATGAAAACCTTACCCTAAGATGATATCAATTTTAACCGCTAAAATCAAAAAATAAGTCTATAAAACCTTAACCTAACCCATGACCCTAACACCCTCAGTAGAATTTTTAGATGAATTTGACATTATTGTGGTCGGGGCCGGACATTCGGGCTGTGAGGCGGCACTGGCTTCCGCACGGTTGGGATGTCGTACCCTGCTCTTGGAGGCCCTGCTAAGTCCCAACTCGTCCATGAAGTCGATGCTTTAACCACGGCTGGATCAATCGTGGTTTTTAGTTTGATAGAATAGTATTGATCATTAATAAAATCATCATGCAGCAACTTTATCTTCAATTTAAAAGTCCTAATCAATTTCCTTATCAAAACTATATGTTTAATCAGATGAAACAAGAACCTTGCTTCATCTCAAAACAGGGCGTTCTTTTTGAAGAAGATTGTCTACCACTTTTAAAACAGATCAATAACAGTGTAGCTGATGTTGTTTTTGCCGATCCTCCCTTTAATTTAGGGAAAAAATATGGCAAAAAGCATGATGATAGCCTCGAAGATAGTGAATATCTAAACTGGTGTTATACTTGGCTGGATGAATGTTGCCGGATTCTTAAAGACGGGGGCAGTTTATTTATTTACAATTTACCTAAATGGAATATGTTATTAGGCAGTTATTTAATGAATAAGGGTTTAATTTTTAGACATTGGATTACTATTAGTCAAAAATCGAGTTTACCTATTCCTGGGCGATTATATCCTAGCCATTATAGTCTTTTATATTATACAAAAGGCAAGCCTAAAGTATTCCGTAAAATTAGAACTCCCATAGAAACTTGCCGTCATTGTGGGGGTGAAATTAAAGATTATGGCGGTCATCGTCATGCCATGAACCCATTAGGAGTCAATTTAACCGATGTTTGGACAGACATTCCTCCTGTCCGTCATTGGAAATTTAAAAGTAAAAAACGGACAACTAATCAACTCTCAACCAAGATTTTAGATCGAGTGATTGAAATGTCAAGTTTACCCGGAGATTTAATCATTGATCCCTTTGGCGGAAGTGGAACAACTTATGCAGTTTGTGAAGCTACAGGTCGCCATTGGATCGGAATGGAAATTCAAAATTGTGATGTGATTATTGAACGCTTAACGGAAGGAAATCTACACTATCATAAAAATAATGATAGTGTAAATTAATTCCTACTTTTATTTTTCAGGAATTTCTTGATCAATAAAAATTTTAATTGCTAGTTCTCCTACCGCCTTAGTTGCCACAGTATTATTTGCTACGGAAATTACACTACCAACGCCAGGTATAAGTTTAGCAACTTCTCCACTCACTGTAGTTAATCCCCAATTAGCACCTAAACCTACGCCTGCTGTTGCTATAAAGTTTGCGACTGTTTCTTCTGAAAAATCAAGTCCACTTAAGTATCCAATAAGTAGGTGGTCATAATTAAAGTTAAAATCCTAAATGCTGTAAGCCCTTTGGAATAATGATTTTAGCTTTCGGTATGTTGACGTTATTTATGCCCGCCTACTTATTAATTTTAACCGCTAAAATCAAAAAATAAGTCTATAAAACCTTAACCTAACCCATGACTCTAACGCCCTCAGTAGAATTTTTAGATGAATTTGAGATTATTGTGGTCGGGGCCGGACATTCGGGCTGTGAGGCGGCGCTGGCTGCGGCCCGGTTGGGATGTCGTACCCTGCTCCTAACTCTCAACCTCGATAAAATCGCTTGGCAACCCTGTAACCCGGCCGTCGGTGGCCCGGCTAAGTCCCAACTCGTCCATGAAGTCGATGCCTTGGGGGGAGAAATTGGCAAAATGGCCGACCGTACCTATTTGCAAAAACGGGTGCTGAATATTTCTCGTGGCCCGGCGGTATGGGCTTTACGCGCCCAAACCGATAAACGGGAATATGCCGCGGTGATGAAAAATATTGTGGAAAATCAGGATAATCTTACCGTCCGAGAAGGGATGGTAACGGATTTAATTTTAGGTAAAAATCAAGAAATTATTGGGGTAGAAACCTATTTTGGAGTTGCCTTTAAATGTCAAGCGGTAATATTAACAACAGGTACATTTTTAGGCGGTATTATTTGGGTAGGTAATAAATCAATGCCCGCAGGACGGGCGGGAGAATTTGCCGCCGTTGGGTTAACAGAAACCCTCAACCGTTTAGGCTTTGAAACCGGACGATTAAAAACCGGAACTCCGGCGCGAGTTGATAAAAGATCTGTAGATTATTCTAAATTAGAACCGCAACCGGGAGATACAGAAGTGCGCTGGTTTAGTTTCGACCCAGAAGTACAAATTGAACGGGAACAAATGTGTTGTCATTTGACTCGAACTACGGCGGAAACCCATCGAATTATTCGGGAAAATTTGCATTTATCTCCGGTTTATGGCGGTTGGGTGGATGCGAAAGGCCCCCGATATTGTCCGAGTATTGAAGATAAAATTGTTCGATTTGCGGATAAAGAAAGCCATCAAATTTTTATTGAGCCCGAAGGTCGAGATATTCCTGAATTATATATTCAAGGATTTTCCACTGGTTTACCAGAAACCTTGCAATTGCAAATGTTAAGAAGTCTTCCCGGGTTAGAAAATTGTGCCATGTTGCGTCCAGCCTATGCGGTGGAATATGATTATTTACCCGCCACTCAATGTTATCCAACTTTAATGACAAAAAACATTGAAGGGCTATTTTGTGCAGGGCAAATTAATGGTACAACCGGATATGAAGAAGCCGCAGCCCAAGGTTTAGTGGCGGGAATTAATGCGGTAAGATTGGTTAAACATCAAGAGATGATTGTATTCCCACGGGAACATAGTTATATCGGAACTTTAATTGATGATTTGTGTACAAAAGACCTGCGAGAACCCTATCGGGTGTTAACCAGTCGGTCGGAATATCGGTTATTATTACGGTCAGATAATGCGGATGAACGGTTAACGCCTTTAGGTCAAGAAATTGGCTTAATTGATCACCGTCGATGGGCGTTATTTGAACGGAAACAAGGTAATATTATTGGGGAAAAAGAACGATTATATGCTACTCGAATTAAGGAGAATGATCCGGTGGGAATGGCGATTGTTAATGATACCCAACAAAAAATTAAAGGGTCAATTACTTTAGCGGATTTATTGCGCCGTCCTGGTTTGCATTACGTTGATTTAGAACGGTATGATTTAGGTAATAATCTCTTAAATCAAGTGGAAAAAGAAGGGGCAGAAATTGAGATTAAATATTCAGGATATCTGCAACGGCAACAAAACCAAATTGACCAAGTTAGTCGCCAATCTAATCGAGCATTATCGGAGGATTTGAACTATCTCAAAATCGAAACTTTGTCAATGGAGGCGCGAGAAAAGTTAATGAAGGTTAAACCTTTAACCATTGGTCAAGCGTCGAGAATTGGGGGAGTAAATCCGTCAGATATTAATGCGTTGTTGATTTATTTGGAGGTTAGAAATCGTCAACAAACTGTTACTCTCAATTCCTAATAAGTAGTTGCACAAAATAAATTACCTAGTTGAGAGAGGGAACAGCCCCCCAAACCCCCCGTGCACGGGGGGCTAGGGGGGGAGGGAACGCCGGATCTGGGTAGAAGATGTGTAATTAATTTTGTTTAGGTACTTAGCAATCTTAAATAGGTTGTTACATTGGCTCCTTGCTGTGCCTGGGTTTCAGGCTCGTTTATCTCCATAACCTATTTGGGATTGCTATAGCCATCTTCTGTTACTTATTTTCTTGGTTTAATCTTTGACGAATATCATCTAAGGATTTTGCCATTTCATCTATTTCATCTATTTTTTCTTCCTCTTGAATTTCTACTTTTTCCGGTTCATTGGGACAGAATTCAAGAGTAACTTTCATTTTAAGGGTTCCGGGTTGCCATTCCTTTGTCCCAAACTTTAAAAGTTTGCACTCTTTTCCTTCTTCAAACCATTGTTCGTCATGACGACTATTATCTATGATCACATAAAATGATTGATTAGATTGTTTCTGAACAAGTGATGTTATAATTCTATGTGAATGTTCTTTCAAAGCATACCCAAGATCTTGTTTCAGTATTTCAACAAGGCAAGTATGATTTCCAAATAAAAGAACTTCATAATCTTTTAAATCTACATCACTCATGTCTAACAATAGCCTCATAAAATATCAATATGTTTATTTTAGAGTTATAACAATATTTTGTCAATATTAAAATTATTATAATTTGGTGTAGCTAAAACCCCAGCTTCTCAAAGAAACCGGGGTTTTTAGAGTCTAATTAGAAATCAAAATGCTCATCACTAACGCCAGAATCAGCAATAGTTGGTAATAAGTGTTCAAACAGTTGCATCGACTGTAAACAACTATTAATTTCCGAAACAAATTGATTGTATTCGTTAATCTTTTGATTCACTTCCCAATGAGATTTGGCATTATTTTTAATTTTCTCCTCCGCTTCCTGTGCCAAAGTTTTTTCCAAATAAACCCGCGCTTGACTATACTGCTGCATAATCTCATCCGCTTGAATATCCGTCATCGGTAATAAATGGGTTTTTAGGGTTTGGTTAACAGTTTGGCGGAAGGTTTGATGAATCGTTTTTGAGACTTTGGGTTCAAAATCTAACTTCAACAATTGACGGATAGCGGGTTCGGCATCAACTATTGCTTTCACGTCATAACTGGATGAGGTTTGTAATAGAGTTTGGCGAAATTGATAAATCGAAAATGTGCCTTCATCATAGAATTTAGGACTTTCTCGGACATAGCGATCGCATTCAGTTTTAGCCATTGCAATTAAGGCTTGATTAACTTCTGCTTCTAACTCTTTTAACCGTTTTTCTAACCCCCCATCATTCCCTAATAAACGATTGAGTTTGCGATAATATTCAGTCTTGCGAACTTTTTCAACTAAACGACGGAAAAAACCTGCATTCACAGATTTAATAGACTCCACTAAAATATCCTCTAATTGATTAGCTAAATAATACAATGCTTCAACTAAAACCGCTAATAAAGGTGCAGTTGCATTCCGAGGATGATTGAAAGTAGCCCGACTATAGGCTTCTTTTACCGAAAAACAATCTAATAATTCATCTAAACGCCGCACCATCCGAGATTCTAATTGCTTAAAATCCTGTTCAAAGCTATCACATTTATTGGTAATAATCTGATTAATTTCCTCCGTAATATGATCTCGAAATTCCAGTCCCGCTTCTTGTAATTGTTGATTCAGCAGTTGTAACTCCTGGGCTTTCATCGCTTCAATTTCCCGGGGTTGACTGTCTAAATCAATTTGAATTGATTCATAATATTTGCGTAGGGGAATACAAATATCTTCTAAATCATCCGCTAAATTTTTAAACAGTTGGGGGCGTTTTTCTTCGGTTAAATAGTAAGTAATGGCGTTACGAAATTCCTCAATTCCGCTATCTTTAATTAACTGATCAACTAAGGGTTGTCCCCAATCGGCTAAAATTCGGGTGTAGTTTTGATTCGGAGATTCAAAACCATTAATTGTGACTCGAAACTGGATGGGAAGTTTGCGAGAACTGCCACAATAGTTATTAAAAGCATAGACAAATTGGGGAGTTTCTTCTTCGCCTCCAAATCCTTTAATACTTTCGGCGAAAATACTATCTAAACCAAAGCGATCGCGTCCACTTGTACCTTTAATTTGACTACCATAAAACCCTAATAATCCACTGGTTTTATAGACCCTGGTGGTATCCTGAAAGTCAGAATAAATTAAGTTCTCTAACCGTTGACGTAATTGGGCATTATACCAGGTTTCATCAATCCGATTAAAGATATAAAAAACGCGATCGCGGATACTCGGATTTTGACGAATTCTTTCTAAGAGTTCCGTTTCTTCTATCGTCATTTCTCCCGCCGATGCGGGTTTCAAAACACAGACCACCGCCGAGGTATCGGGGTTCTCGATTTTGTTATAGGTTAATTGGGCATCTTTCTCCACGGGAGCGTCAATTCCCGGGGTGTCAATAATCACATTTCCATCTTTTAATAGGGGATGGTAGCAATAGTATTCAATCCGTTTTAAGACCGCGCTATTACTCCCTCGACGGGCATAACCCGCCGCTTCTTTGAGGTTGGAAAAGTTAAACTGTTCCATCGAATAAGTGGCGTTATTTAGGGTTTGAATGCGATCGCGATTTTCCGTAAATCCCTTGATTAATAAATCTAAGGCTTTAGCTTGTTTTGCCCGTTCCGATTTATTCACTCCTCCTTCTTGCTGAATAATTCTTTCGCATCCTTCTACTAATACATCAATCATGTCATTTCGATTGATATTAACGTTAGAAGATAACCCCAATAATTGACATAAATTAGTAACTTGTTCCCGAATTTCGGCTTCACTTAAAAAGGTTAAAACTACCCGTTCTTGATCAAGTTCAGCATAATCAATATAGCATTCAGTTCCGGTGGCGTGTCCCTCGGCACTATATAATAATTCCCTTTCTAAAAGGGCATTAATTAACATGGATTTTCCTGCACTAAATGCCCCCGCAAACACAATTTCAAATTTGGGAGAAATGACTTTCTTTAAAGAAGCATGAACAGCAGTAATATCCTGTTGGCGCAGAGTGGGTTCTTGATGCAGAAGTTTGACTAAGCCTTCAACCTGATGTTGTAAATTTTGGCACTGGGGCGATAGGGGATGACTCATAGATACAACTTTACCTTTATTGAAAAATGTCTCACTTTAGATTATCCCTGATCAGATATAACTTTGGGATTAAATTTTACTTTAATTTACAATTTCAGTGTTAATCAGGTTCTAGTTTTAGTTAACTGAGGTAAATTAAAGAAAGTATGCTATAATCAAATGCCAATTTAATTCATATAGTGGTACATCTTTACTTTTAAAATAGACCCTTGTATTATAAAATATGGACGATTTGACACCAGCATTAACAACTCAAGATATTAAGGTGACGATACTCCTTTTGGGAGGTTATCAATATCAAATCACCTTACCCTCCAATTCTCCCTTACTCTTAAATTTATTAAATGCGGTAGTTCATCCCACCGAAAAAAATCAGGATGAACCGCCAAAATTGTTTCAAATTCCGATGAATGGACAACAACAAGCCCTCTGGTTTTCTAGTAATTCTCTAGTCGGAGTAATTACCGAACCACCGATTTTTATTAAAGCTCATACTCCCGCAATTCCAGCTACACCCCAAGGGGAAATTTTTAAACTTAAATATTGGCAAATTGATAATTTTTTATCTCCAGAAGACTATCAAAATCTTCTGAATTATGCTTTAGAACAAGAACAGCAATTCCAATTAACTGGCCCAGCTACCAACACATCAGACTATCCTGAACATCGGGATTCTTTGGTTCTCTATTATTCTCCAGATTTTGGTGATATGGTTATAAACCGAGTTAAAGCGATGTTCTGGAAAGCCTTAGAAAAACTTGATATTCCCCCGTTTCCAATTACCCATATTGATGCCCAACTGACTGCCCATAATCATGGTCATTATTTCCGCATTCATAATGATAATGGTTCGGCTAGAGATGAAACTCGAATGTTAAGTTACGTTTATTATTTTTATCAGGAACCCAAGGCTTTTACTGGAGGAGAATTATTAATTTATGATACCCAATGGCAAGGTCAATATGCTTATTCTAAATTAGAAAATTTTCAAGCTATTGAACCTCTGAATAACCGAATTATCTTTTTCTATAGTGGTTTAATGCACGAAGTTCTGCCCGTTAATTGTCCTTCTAAACAGTTCAAAGATAGTCGATTTACGGTGAATGGTTGGGTGAGAAAATAAAAGCTATCGTAGGAAACAGGCTCCCAAACCCCCCATCGGTGTCAGGATTTTTTATCATTAAAAAAGTAGCGATGAAGTTAGGGTTAGACCTTAGTGGAATCAGTAGGGTGTCTTTGTCAGCACCATTGAAAGTCCGTTTATGGAATCTTCAAGAATCCCCGTCCCTTTAGGGCTGGGGAGTGTCAAGTAGACATCACAACTTCGACACTCAGAGTGTCTTCAGACCTGAGAGTGTCAAAATTATGTGATAATATGGGGAGAAATGGACTCTCGACGATCTTTTATTTATTGTCGAGTCCATGCAGGTTTATTTAAAATTTAACCATGAGTAGCTCCCTAACCAAAGCTGTCTTATTTGTAGACGGCTATAACATAATTGGAATATGGCCCCTATTGCGACAGAAACGCGATGTTGATGATATGGAAACAGCGCGGAGACACTTGATTGAAACCTTAGTGGACTATAGTGCCTTTGAGGGACTTGATGCCCGACTGGTTTTTGATGCTCACTATCAAAATACCCCCGGTGTCAGCGAAACTATTACTCGCAATGTGTCGATTCATTATACCGGTTTTGGGCAAACCGCAGATACTTATATTGAAAAACTCTGTGCTTCTTTAAGCCGCCAACTGAGGTTGTCCCGACGTCGGTTAATTGTGGCGACTTCAGACCGCGCTCAACGGTTAACCGTGACGGGCTATGGTGCTGAGTGGATGTCCGCCGAACAGTTAGCAGAAGCGGTGGAAGCCACTACCCAGCGTCGTCAGCGTCGTCATCAACCACGGAAGCCATCTTCGAGTCGTTTCTTGGCTAATTCCCTAGACGCAGAAGCTCAAAACCGTCTGGCTCGCATGAGGATGGGGTTATAATCACGGTATAAAGAGGGTTTCAGCTTTTGCAACCAAAGTCAAAAAAATTTTTTCAAAAAAGCTTGCAAAAAATTAGGATCAGGCGCTACTATTAGTAACTGTGGCTAAAAGAGAGACACAACGTTCCTCGGTAGCTCAGTGGTAGAGCGATCGGCTGTTAACCGATTGGTCGTAGGTTCGAATCCCACCCGAGGAGTTTAACAAAATATTCTTTGAATCTCAGGTTAGATTTTAACCTAGTCTGAAATTTTAAGCCAGTATCCTACATTTCTATTGAGAAAGGTAGGATATTGTTTTGTATATGCTCAAAACCATTACATCTGATATCAAGGATGATCTTACCCTTATTTCTGAGTTTAACCTTATTGGCCCAAGCCGCCCCTCCGGTGAATGAAATTTTGCAACCGCAGCAGGTGCGACCCCTACCCGGACAATTAGATAAAATTCCGGTATTTAATAGTAACAGTCCCGAACTGATTTTAAACGAAGGAATTTTACTTTCTACTTTTCCAAAAACCAATAAAAAACAGCCAGAAGCCCACTTAAATTTTCCCTTTCAAGGCAAATTTGATATTTTTGCCCACCATATTGCTAAACCTCCCCAAGAACATGATTTAAGAACCCTTTATTTAGGCATATTAGCCTATAATCCAGGGAATAAACCCGTTACTATTAATATTTTAGAAGCAGCCAGTTATTTAAGTCAACCCGATGCGCCTTTTATTCCCCTTGATGCTATTTTAGATAATTCCGCAGGTAATATTTTTGCTGGGCCAGGAAGTCGGGTGATGAATGATATTTTACGGGGAAAACGACAAACTGAATTTGTGGAAAAAATTATTATTCCCCCCCAAAGTAGTCGTCTTTTATTAAATGCTCCAATTCCGGTTAAAAATTTAGAACCTCCTTTAAATGGTCGGTCTACTTTAATGCGTTTAGAGAGTGATGGCGAGGTTTATATTGCTAGTTTAGCTAAATATGCAACACTACAACCAAATAGAATAGAAATCGCGCCTACTTTAACACAATGGGAACAATTATTACAGCAAGGAATGTTAGTTACACCTAGAGATCGTACCCCCACACCTCCTAATACTAATTCTGAACAAATTATCTATGGACGGGTGGCTGGAGTGGCATTGGGTTCCCGTTGGAATGCTAATATTGTTGATCCAAATAGTTCTATTTTAACTATTCCTGAATCGGGAAAAGCATTTTCTTATCCGATTGCAACCTTACCTAGAGGACAGTTAGGAACTAATCAAATTCAAAGTGCTCCTTTAGTGGTTAGATATCCCGATACCGCCTATCAAGCTCACGGAAATTATGGGATAGAATATAACTTAATTTTACCACTTTATAATCCCAAAAGTCAACCCCAACAAGTTATTTTAACCTTACAAACTCCGATCAAAGAAGAAAAATTATCCCAACCTGGATTAAGGTTTTTTGACCCTCCAGCCCCTCAAGTTTTCTTCCGAGGTACTGTTAGGTTGAGCTATGAAGATGATCAAGGAAAATCCCAAATTCGCTATCTGCATTTGGTTCAAAGACGGGGACAACAAGGGGAAGCGTTAGTACAATTAACCCTAAAACCTCAAGAAACTCGACCCGTTAAAGTTGATTTTCTCTATCCTCCTGATGCTTCTGCTCCTCAAGTTTTGACGGTGAAAACATTACCGTTAAAATGATAGATTGTAGTCTTTATTTAACCACAAAAACACAAAGAATTTATAAACACTAATTTTGTAGGTTGATTTTATGTCTCAAAGCGATGCACCCAAACCTAAACCACCTCTGGATAAACCCCCGCCACCGCCCCCAAAACCTCCTGATTGGGGGACATTAGGATGGTTAATCGTTGCATTATTTTTATTCATTATTGCGATAGGAAATGCTTCGGGATTTGGAGATAGTCAAAACCGACCATTAACTCCTAGTTTTGATCAAACAGAATCGGATAATTAGGGGGTTATCATTTCGTTGTTGTGCTTTAGCACCTCTATTAAGAGCGCTAAAGCGCAACAACATTCAAAAAAAATTAACCAATGGTTAAGGCTAAATCCGTGGGTGATGTGATGACCGTGGCTGTTTGGACAACACTAGGTTGGACGTTTTTAACAATTCCTAAAATTCCTGAATTTGTAATCTTAATTACGGTGTCATTCCCAGAGGAGGTAAAACTTAAATTAGCCAGAGGAATTGTATCAAGGATATGAATTTTATCGCCTTCTGAAACCTTGAAATCCGTAATAATATTGGCTAAATTGATATCAAAAACCGTGGCGGATTCATCCCCTCGCAACATGAAAATATCAGTCCCTCCTCCTCCGGTTAAAGTATCTGTTCCTAAATCTCCGATTAGGAAATCATTACCATTATTGCCATTTAAACTATCATTGCCTTGTCCACCTCGAATAAAGTCTGAACCAGCACCTCCAAAAATGGTATCACTCCCTCGATTTCCATTTAAAATATCATTGCCTTGTCCCCCGGTAATAATATCATTATCTTTTCCTCCCAAAATATAATCATTGGCGTCATTTCCATCCAGAGAATCATTGCCAGCATTTCCATTAATTACATCATTTCCTGTCGAACCAGTAACCAAATCATTACCGCCTCCAGCTAATAGTCCCCGATGATTATTTAGGGTAATATCAGGAGTCATGGTTATGACATTATCTGCATCTAAATTACGAGGATAGGCATAACTTAAAGGCAAACTAGCACGATTTATGGTATTAATAAATCCATTCAAGATATTCGCATCTGAAATAATTCCAGAAACCCGACTGGGAATAATTCCATCGACAACAGCTGCATCCCAAATTTGATTACCTACTCGAATTTGATTGACGACATCAAAGCCTTGAGTTACTGTGCCAAAAACCGCATAATTTCCGTCTAAGTTTGTGGAATTATCTGCTAAATTAAAATAGAATTGGGATGAAGCCGTATCGGTTCCCGAAGACCGCGCCATGGCAATGGAACCGACGACATTACTTAACACCGGAGGAACGGTAATTCCTGCTTCTTTAAAGGTTTTGCTATAGATAGGTTCTGTAGCACCTTTGGGTTTAATTTCTAAGGGAATATTTCTAACTTTACCCGTAGCAGGATCAATAAAACCCCCACTTCCTAACAAATTTGCAGCCACATTAGGATATTTACTTTGGGGGTCACCACCTTGAGCAACAAAGGGCGTGGGGTCAATAACAACGCGATGAAATAGGGTATTATCATAAACATTTCGTTCAACTAAATCAACGAAATTTCCAGCCGTTATCGGAGCATTTGCACCATCAACTTGAATCGTAATTGGTAGTCCTTCAACTACCATAATCACGGTAGCAGCACTGGTTAAGTTGGGTAGATCAGCCATAATAAAATAGTGGGTTAAATGGTCTAAAATGAGGTACAATTAACCTAATTGTCTCTTTATATTTTACAATAAAGATTGCAATTAGAATCAGATATTGCCAATATTAGGACACCCAACCTCAAATTTAAGTTCCTGTTATTCCTAAGATTGGGTAAACTGGATCAAAAGTTGTAATTATCCTTCATAATCATGTCCCGTCGTTTCTTTCTAAGTTTCCTCTTATCTCTGGGTTTAGCTGTGTTTAGCTTCAAACTCACTGCGCCCGCTTGGGCGTTAGGGGGAAAATTGCCACCATTGAATCAACCCGCCCCTAATTTCACCTTACCAACTAATAGTGGAGAGGGAAAAATTTCTTTATCTGATTATCAAGGACAATGGGTTGTTCTCTATTTTTATCCTAAAGATTTTACTTCTGGCTGTACTTTAGAAGCTCGTCGTTTTCAACAGGATTTACCAAAATATTTAGCTAAAAATACTAAAATTTTAGGGATTAGTGCCGATGATATTCAATCCCATGCTGAGTTTTGTGATTCAGAAGGTTTAAAATTTCCCTTACTGGCTGATGTTGACGGAAAAGTAAGTAAATCCTATGGCTCATGGATTAATTTTATATCAATGCGTCATACTTTTATTATTGATCCTGATGGAATTTTAAGGGAAATATTTTTAGGGGTTAATCCTGCTATTCATAGTCAGGAAGTGTTAGCACGTTTGGATGAATTGCAACAAACCAAAACCAGTTAGTTTAAATTCACAGCCAAAAAGGGAAGGTTGAAATCACCATCCCTTTTTTTAAAATTACTTTTCTTTAAACCGGGTTTAATCCTAACATTGCCTTTAAGGTAAAAAAGGTAAATGCAAAAACACTTAATAATAAAATTATTAATGCAGTTGCTGTTACCGGACGATTTAAGAGGGGTTTGAGACGTTCAAATAGGAAAAAGAAAATTCCTAAAGTAAAGGTAATAAAATAACGGGGATAGCGAGAAACGTTTTGAAAAAATTCTTGCATTGTCGTGGTTGGGATTAATTTCAGATTAAAGGTTTTACAATTTTAACAGATTTCGGGATTATTTTTTAAGATAATTTTAGGATAAGCGATCGCCCGATTCCGAGTCAAACCAGTGTATCCGTTGGGGCGATAAACTCAACTTTATGGTTTCACCTTCCCAAGTTTGCTGTGCGGGAACCAAAAAACGGATTGTTTCATGGGATTGGGTGATTCTCACATTCAACAGTTTTTCTTTTCCTAAATCTTCCACTAAAAAAATTTTACTTTCTACATTGACAGAATCTTCCTGATTTTCTAAATAAATATCTTCGGGGCGAATTCCTAAGATAATTTGAGAAGGTTGGGTTTTCAACTCAGGTAAGGGAATTTGAAATTCTCCTAAAATCCCATAATTTTCGCGACAATTTAAGCGAATTAAATTCATCTGAGGACTTCCCACAAAACCCGCAACAAATTGATTAGCCGGAGCATTATAAATCTCTGAAGGAGAGGCTAATTGTTGTAAATAACCTTGATGAAGTACAGCAATTTTACTCGATAAAGTTAGGGCTTCGGTTTGGTCATGGGTAACATAAACAACAGGTTTTTGTTGAGAATTAAATAACTGTTTTAAATCGGCTCTTACCTGTTCTCGTAATAGAGCATCTAAATTACTTAAGGGTTCATCTAATAAAAAAACTTCGGGATTTCTGACTAAAGCTCGTCCTAAAGCAACCCGTTGACGTTGCCCCCCGGACAGTTGAGCAGGTTTTCTGAGTAATAAATGTTGAATATCTAAGCGATGAGCGACATCATTAACCCGGGTTTCAATCTCAGAAATAGGAATTTTTCTTAATTTTAAAGCCGTTGAAATATTATCAAAAACCGTTAAATGGGGGTACAGGGCATAACTTTGAAAGACCATGGCAATATTCCGTTGACCGGGGGGAAGGGTGGTCACATCTCGATGGCCTAAAATAACTTTTCCCTCGGTGGGTTGGTCGAGTCCTGCAATCATTCTTAATAAGGTTGATTTTCCACAACCCGAAGGGCCTAATAGGGTGAGAAATTCCCCATCATTGACCTCTAGGGTAATATCTTTTACTGGAATGACTTGGTGGGAAAATTGCTTTTTTAAATTGATAATTTCGAGTTTTGCCATGATTTATGATCTCCATTAATTGTTAAGATTATTGTTAACCTTTGACGGCTCCTGCGGTAATGCCTTGAACAATTCGCCGTTGAAAAATCAAGACTAAAATGATTAAAGGAAAAGTTCCGGCTAAAGTTGCAGCCGCCATTGGCCCATAGGGAATTTCTAATAAAGAAGCACCCCCCAGTTGAGCGACGGCCACGGGAATGGTATATAAATCTTCCCGGGTAATAAAGGTTAGGGCAAAAATAAATTCATTCCAGGCGAAAATAAAGGTTAATATACCCGTGGTGACTAAGGCAGGAAAGGTTAAGGGTAAAACAATATTTAATAGCATAGATAGGGTATTGTAGCCGTCAATTTTGGCAGAATCTTCTAAATCTTTAGGCAATTGTTGGAAAAAAGTTCTTAAAATTAAAATGGTTAAGGGTAAATTAATTGCTGTATAGGGGATAATTAACGCTAAATAATTATTCCCGATATGAAAAAATTTAATTAACTCTAACAATCCCATAAATAATAAAATATAGGGAAATAATGTTATAATTAAAATCAGTACCAAAATTAAATTTTCTCCAGGTAGCTTTAATCGAGTCAGGGCATAGGCAGCCGGAGCGCCAAGGGTTAAGCATAATAAAGTTGAAATGATAGAGACAAAAGCACTATTGAAAATATATCTCAGAAATTGACTTCCCAAGCTGAGATAATGTTGAAAAGTCAGTTGTTCTAAACTGGGAAAATAAATATTAGGAACCGTTGAAATCGCAGCATTAGTTTTAAAAGAAGTGAGTAATTGCCAGAAAACTGGAGCCAAACAAAATAAAACTGTGGAGATTATTCCCAGGGTGAGTAAAATCTTTTTTCGAGGGATAAAACTAACGGAATTTGAGGGATTAAAATTTGCCATTTATTGATCTCCAATCATATTAACACGCAGTTTTGATAAGAAAAAAGCCGCAATACAAACCGCAACAATTAATAATAAAAAGGTGACGACCACTAAAGCCGCCCCATAACCAAAATCCAGATACCTTCTAATGGTGGCATAAATATAAACAGAAACGGTTTCCGTTGCCCCTGCTGGCCCCCCTCCAGTCATGACTTGAACTAAATCAAAAATCCCAAAGGCTTGAGCGAATCTAAACAATAAGGCAATAATAATTTGAGGGGTAATTAAAGGAATTGTGATTTGATAAAAACTTTGAATTGAGTTTGCCCCATCCATAGCATGGGCTTCATACAAATCCTGGGAAACAGATTGCAGTCCGGCTAGTAAAATAATAGCAATAAAAGGGGTAGTTTTCCAAACATCGGCAATAATCAAAACAAACATGGCTCGACTGGGTTCTCCTAACCAAGTCATAGGACTATTAATAATATTAAGACGCTGTAAAATATCATTCACCACACCATATTGGTCATTAAAAATCCAAGCCCAAGCTAACCCCATGACCGCCGTAGGTAAGGCCCAAGGAATTAAAGCTGTGGTTCTGACCAAACCTCGACCTTTAAAACTTTGATTCAGAATTAAAGCCATGAATAAACCCAAGATTAATTCTAAGATAATAGAAATACTGGTAAAAACCGTTGTATTCCATAAGGTTTGCCAAAATCGACCATCCGCTAAGATACGTTGATAATTATTTAATCCTGAAAAAATGGGTTGTAATTGAGTTCCTAAATTTTGGGTGAATACACTTAATGAAAAAGCCCTTAAAATTGGGTAAATAAACACTAAGGCAATCATGAACAAAGCGGGTGAAATTAACAGCCATCCGGTTCGTTTTTCTTGTTTTTCTAAAGAGTTAGTATTCATGCTCAAAATTCACTCATTAATGTTTAATAAAGTTCGAGTTTCCCTGGCTGCCTCTTTCATGGCTGCTTCCGGGGTTTTACTCCCGGTTAATGCCGCACTCAAATAGCGTTGGAGAATATCTGAGACTTGGGCATATTGGGGGATGGGAGGACGTAAAACCGCATTTTCAGCCCCTTGTAAGAGGGCGGGTAAATAGTTATATTTGGCGACTAAAATATCATCGGTAAATAAGGATTTTCGAGAGGGAACATAGCCCGTTTCTAAAAAATATTGTCGTTGAATATCGGGTTGATTAAAATATTCAATCACTTGCCATGCTTCCCGTTGATGTTTAGAACTTTTAGAAATCCCAAATCCCCACCCTCCTAAACAAGCACCGCTTTGTTTTCCGGGTAAATTAACCATTGGTTGAATCCCATATTTTCCCCTAATGGGAGAGTTAGCAGCCAAAGCATAAACGTAGGGCCAATTTCTTAAAAAAACCGTATTTCCACTTTCAAATAATCGGCGAGTTTCTTCTTCTGCATAGGTCGTAACGCCAGGGGGAGAAATACTTTGTTCAATGGTTTGTCGTAAAAAATTAACGGCTTCTATACTTTCGGGCGCATCTAATCCGATAGCTTGGGTTTCAGGATTAACCCAGAATCCTCCATATCCCTGTAAAATTTCCGTGAACATGGCGGCTAATCCTTCATATTGTTTTCCCTGCCAAACATAACCCCATTGGGCTAAATTTTGATTTTGAAGGGTTTGGGAGGTGGTGAGTAAATCTTGAAAGGTTTTAGGGGGTTTTAATCCGGCTTTTTCTAATAAATCCGTTCGATAATATAACATTCCAACATCTGTTCTAAAGGGCATCCTATACAATTTATTTTGATATTTTCCTCCTTGAACATCGCCCTGAATATAATCAGTTAATTTCTGAGGATCAACTTTTTTGGTTAAATCTTCTAACCATCCTGCTGCGGCAAATTTTTGTACCCAAACCACATCCATATAGACTAAATCATAGGGAGAATCTCCGAGTAAATAGGCAGAGGTATATAAATCTTCAACCAGATTACTATTATTCGGGGCTTTAACCACTTCTAAACGAATTTTTGGATGGGTTTGATGGAAACTATTAATAATCGGTTGCCATTGGGTTGATTCTAATGCTTGAACTAAAACTTTAAGGGTAACAGGTTGTTGTGTGAAAGCAGGTTTAATCATTAATATACTGATGATAACTCCTATCAATGAAGTTAAAATAAATTTATAAAATAATGGAATTTTAAATTTAACAAAAATCATTTTTTAAACCTCAAAATTATGGATTTTTATCTTTTCATTTTCCTAACAACATAATTTTGTCCTTAGACTCCTTATTCTAGCAGGGGTTGACAGGGCTTGGAGGAAGGAGATATTGATTAGGAGTCTTAACTAATCTGGGATTTATAGCAGTTGCCGCATCTATTAGGACATTCTTGAAAACTAAAAGCTGCTCATAGTAAGTATTTACCTATAGCGAGATTGCCTATTCCCTATTGCCTCTTGCTATACCAGGGATTTTGGGTTTAAAGCCCTGCCATTTAATGGTAATGGAGGGCGGTATTGTTTTTTATTGCTTTCTGATATAATTCTCTGAACTTGAGCAGACGGTTTTCTTGCGGGGATTGATTAAAATGATTCTGAAGTTGCAAGAGGCTGGTCAAATTCCGATCTCAAAAATGTGTGTCACCTGTCACTTTTTTCAGGCTGATCGTTATCCGAATAGCGATCGCCCCCATCATTGTGATTTCGTGGATGCACCCTTTAGCGATCGCAATTTGCATCTGGAATGTCCTGAACAAATTGGCATTTAATTTTAATTTATGGATATTTTAATTGTTGAGGATGAACCAGAAATTGCCCGTTTAATTCAGCATACCTTAGAAGCGGAAGGATTTTCTTGCCAAATTTCTAATAATGGTTTAGCCGCTTTACAAAAATTTCAAGAATTACAACCGGATTTAATTATTTTAGATTTAATGATTCCGGGGTTAGATGGGTTAGAAGTCTGTGCTAGAATTCGTCAAAAACCCGGGCAAAAAGACCCTTATATTTTAATGTTAACCGCAAAAGGTGAAGAACTAGATCGGATTATTGGTTTATCTACCGGGGCGGATGATTATTTTGTTAAACCCTTTAGTCCTAGAGAATTAGTTGCTAGAGTTAGAGCGTTATTAAGACGGAGTTTGCGCCAAGGAAGTCAGCCAAGTCAAGTCTATCAAACCCCGCATTTTTTAGTGGATTTAGACCAAAGAATTGCCAGCTATCAATTAGAGTCAGGGAACACAGAAACCCTGGATTTAACTCCTTTAGAATTTAATTTATTATCAACTTTTCTGAGTTATCCGGGTCGGGTTTGGAGTCGTACCCAACTCATTGATAAACTTTGGGGAGATGACTTTTTTGGTGATGAAAGGGTTGTGGATACCCACGTCGCTAGACTGCGGAAAAAAATTGAACCTGACCCCTCCCATCCCACTTTTATTAAAACTGTGACCGGGGTGGGATATAAATTTGAAGATGCTGTTATAGGAGGTAATGGGTAATGGGGAAGAAAGACTTTATTGCCTATTGCCTATTGCCTATTGCCTATTGCTATATTTTTAATTAAAATTGAGGTATTTAAGGTAAAATAGATTAATTGTATTAATAATGTTATCACAATGAGTAAATCAAAACCTCTGACAGACCTAGAATTAATTGATTGTGCGAAAGCTAATGCTAAACAAGGCGTTGCAAATGCAGCCAAACTATCGGGTTATGGGGATGATGTGGATAAATTCATGGAAGAACTGCAAACAGCTTGTCATAGAATTGGAGTTAATATTGATTCCCTATCGGATTTAATTAAAGAGCAGCAGCAAATTCGACAAATACCCGGGTTAGAAATTGCTCCAGATTCAGCATCAAGTTTATAAAAGGAAGCTAAAAGGAGGCAATCAATCAGTTACCCCCAAAACATCAAATTTGAAAACTCCATTAATGATACTTTAGCAGGATCATTAAGCCATTGTGATAAGTAGGATGACCGTTGACGCTTGTAAACTGATCCATAAGGATTTCATACTGCTTATCCTTACCTCGGATGAACTCCAGAGTTGCATTTCTTGCAGGCTGAAAATTCGAGTCATCCACTATAATGACAGTGTTATTCGAGAAAAAGGGCTCTGCACGGGTGAGAGCTTCCAGTTGAGAATTATAGTCGTGAGCCCCATCATAGAAATAGAGACCTATCTTTGATTGATGGATAGTTTCGAGATAGGTCTCGTATGACATATCAAAGAACGAGCTTTTTTCATGGCGCAATGGTTCATAGTTCTGCATGAACTCATCCCTAGGGCCACCGAACTTGGAAAAATTATCCACCCCTATCGACATTGCATCCTTGTTCAAAACACCAGCCAGAAAACTATATCCCTTCCAAACGCCAATATTCAGGTAAACTTCTTCTGGATCGAGGAATTTGGTCAACTCATATATAATGTATGCAATTGCAATCGTTGACATCCCCTGGACATTCAAAAGAGGATTTAGTATAGATCTGATTTCTTGATCTTGATCGCCGAAGTGAATATTGAAGTGATTGATCGGGACAGCCATTCCAAAACAATCCATTGTTTGTGAAGCAATACCTTTTGGTACATTTTCGTGGGGCTGCACAAAGCGAAAATGTATGTCCTTAACAATATTATAAAAATCTCTATGAGAAAGTCTCATTGGGTATTATCTCCAGAAAACAAGGGTTTTAGATCCTCTCAAGGAAAAAGACATCAACTTTTGCTGGTATCATTAAACACTATTTATTGTAGTGTTTAACCTCATGGTTACTATACAGGTTTTAGTGAATACTGTCAAGAATAAAGAGGTGAAATATAATTTTACCAGGTTTCTATCTCCTCTTTATTTCTATTTGGGAGATGTCTATTATAAGCAGCATAAACCGCTTTTACGTTATACCAATTTAGAAATATTCTAGCAATTTCTAAAGCTAATTGTGATTTTCCTTGATTAATTAAATATTGTAAAAACCCCGCCATTGTCCGTTCATTTAAACGTCCTCCCAAAGACAATAAACCCCATAAAATTTTGTGTAATATCGTCATTTGAATCATCATTTTAACTTCAAAAGATGGATGTTTTTGATAAAATAAAACTCCCATTCTCCCCCGTTGAATTTCTCGATCTATTAATTTCGGTAATTGTTCCAAACTAAACGCCGGATGCCAATGATAACCAACAGCATCGGGGCATTTAATTAACTTTAAACCTAATTTTTTTAACCTAACTCCTAATTCTAAATCTTCCCAGCCATATTGTCGAAATTGAGGATCAAATAATCCCGCTTCAATTAACCAATGACGAGCGATCGCTACATTTCCCGTAGCAAAATAAGCCGCCGAAAAATCAGTAATTTTATAAGGTTCAGAAGTTGGATCTTCAAAATTACAAGTATTAATTACCCGACCATAGGTAAAAACTTTAGCTGAGGTTTTGTATCCCTCAACTAAACTATCAGCATGAGATTGTAAAAACGTTTTTGTCACTACTAAATCACTATCAATAAAAATAATAGTTTCTCCCAAAGCCTTTTCTATCCCTAAATTTCTCGCCGCGGCTGGCCCTTGATGGGATTGACAAAATAGCTGAACATGGGGAAAATCTAACTTATCTTCCTCTAACCAATTTAAGGTTCCATCGGTTGAACCATCATCAACTAAAACTACCTCATAGTTAGTAATAGTATGATCATATTGTTGCTGTTCTAAGGCTTTTAAACACTTTTGTAAAATCGGTAAACGATTATAGGTAGGAATGACAATACTTAAAAACACAGTTTTTCTAACCTGAAACTTAAATCACTATTATTATTAACTACTTACCCGAAAAAAATCCAGTCCCCTCCCCCTGAAAGTGGCCCCAACTCAAATATATAGAATTCCTGACATCAAAAGGGCATGAAAGGCGAGATAATGTAACATTTGGTTACTTGAGGAGAAATATTAATCATGGGTCGCGCTGAAAAAGTTGTGCTTGCTTATTCAGGTGGGGTGGATACCTCCGTTTGTATCCCCTACTTGAAAAATGAGTTTGGCGTCAAAGAAGTAATTACCCTGGCCGTAGACTTGGGACAAGGGGATGAATTAGGGCCTGTTCAACAAAAAGCCTTGGACTCTGGCGCCGTCGAGTCCCTGGTAATTAATGTCCAAGATAGATTTGTCAAAGACTATGCGTTTCCGGCCATTCAAGCCAATGCTTTGTACGAAAACCGTTATCCCCTGGCCACGGCCTTAGCCCGTCCGTTAATTGCTAAAACCTTAGTGGAAGTGGCCGAAAAATACGGAGCCGATGCTATTGCTCACGGTTGTACCGGAAAAGGTAACGACCAAGTGCGGTTTGACGTCTCCATTGGTGCGCTCAACCCGAAAATAAAAATTCTGGCCCCCGCCCGGGAATGGGGCATGAGTCGGGAAGAAACCATTGCCTACGGGGAAAAATTCGGCATTGCTTCCCCGGTGAAAAAATCCTCTCCCTACAGTTTAGATAGAAATTTGTTAGGAATTGCGATTGAAGCTGGGCCCTTAGAAGATCCTTGGACGGAGCCCCTGGAAGAAGTCTATGCGATCACCAAACCGATTTCTGAGACTCCTAACGAACCTGAATATATTGAAATTGGGTTTGAAACTGGAGTTCCGGTGAGTTTAAATGGTAAGGCAATGGACGGTGTTCAATTAATTGGAAAATTAAATGAAATTGCCGGAAATCATGGGGTTGGACGCCTGGACATGATTGAAAACCGTTTAGTCGGGATTAAATCAAGGGAAATTTATGAATCTCCGGCGATGATTGTGTTAATTAATGCTCACCGAGATTTAGAAAGTTTAACCTTAACCGCCGATGTGACTCGTTATAAACGGGGCATTGAAGAAACCTATAGCCAGTTGGTTTATAATGGCCTCTGGTATAGTCCGTTAAAAGCGGCTTTGGATGCCTTTATTCAACAAACTCAGGAACGGGTTTCGGGTGTTGTCCGAGTCAAATTATTTAAGGGAAATGCCACAATTGTCGGCCGGAAATCTGCCAATTCCCTCTATAGTTTGGACTTAGCAACCTACGGCTCCGAAGACGTTTTTGATCATAAAGCGGCGGAAGGTTTCATTTATGTCTGGGGTTTACCGACTCGTGTTTGGTCTGAGAAAATAAGAGACTAATAATCTGATTAGAAATCAAATTCATCCTAGGGGTGAGACGCACCTCGCCCCTACACAGCAATCTCGGTATTTTTTAAGATTAATAATCTTGATCATTGTTTTTTGACACTCCCACCCCTTTAGCGTAGCGTAGGGGTGGGATTCTCGTATCTAGCCCAATCAAATAAAGACAGTTGAATATACTCTTTTTTATTGTTTTTCACCGAGTTCGGGGGTGCGCCAAACACCCCATAATTTAAACCGGATGAATCCATTACATAAATTATTCTGCCCTCGGTCACATCCCAATCTTTTCTCTGTCTCAACTTCTGGAACATCCTCTGTTATCGACAGATAGGCATACCACTTATTTCTGTGTTTAATCAACTTAAAAGAACCTCACTTAAAAGTGCCTGCGTCGCGTTTCATTTAAATATAAAACAATACATAAATTTCCATTAAAAATTCAGTATTTTTACTGAAGACAAAGCAAAAAAAAATGGTTATAACTACAAAGTGGGGCTTTGCATCTCAAATAAATTTATGTCAAATTTTATATTTCCAGTGGTAGCCACCAATCAGTCAATCTTGGCTGATTTGTCCCAAAAAATTCAAGATAACCAAACTCCTCCAGTCAGCCAGTTTCAGAGGGATGATGGGGGGTTAGAGATTATCGGTTCACTAAACCAGGGCAATGTATTTGTAGGCAGTACCGCCAATGATTTTTCCACGGGTGGCAATCAAGCTGATGCTATTGATGGGGGTGATAGCAATGACATCATCCTGGGTTTAAAGGGAGATGACATTCTCCTCGGTGGTAAGGGGAGTGATAACATTTATGCTGGCAAAGGAAATGACCTAGTTAGTGGTGGAAAAGGCGGTGACCTGATCTCCAGCGACGAAGGAGATGATAAGATCTTTGGGGAAGAGGGTAACGATATTATCTATGGCGGCAAAGGAAAGGATGCCCTGGATGGAGGGGCTGGAAATGATAACCTTTATGGTGGAAGTGGTGACGATACCATGGTTGGCGGAGAAGGAGATGACCTGCTCTTTGGTGATCAAGGCAATGATACTCTTGACGGTGGGCCAGGGAAGGATACTCTCTATGGTGGAGAAGGAGACGACTCCCTAACCGGAGGATTGGATGATGATCTTCTGTTTGGTGGCAAAGGTAAGGATACCCTTTATGGTGGAAGTGGTGACGATACCATGGTTGGCGGAGAAGGAGATGACCTGCTCTTTGGTGATCAAGGCAATGATACTCTTGACGGTGGACTAGGGAAAGATATCCTTTCTGCTGGAGAAGGGGACGACTCCATGACCGGAGGATTGGATGATGATCTTCTGTTTGGTGGTCAAGGTGAGGATACCCTGATTGGCGGTGCGGGGAATGATCTCCTAACGGGTGGTAAGGGAAATGATACCTTTGTTTACGAAGGAGCTATCGATCAGTTAGGCCAAGATACATTAACTGATTTTAATGTTTCAGAAGATGTAATTGCCCTAAATTCCACGGATTTCTCAGCATTAGCTCCGGGTGTACCAGGTGCTTTAGCCGAAAGAGAATTCCAAACTATTGCTAACTTCTCTGGAAATGCTGCGGATGCGGGAGATGCTAATTTAATCTACGACCCAGAAAGTGGTTTACTCTACTATATTGACAAACAAGGGATTACAACTCCTATGTTAGATATGGGTAAAAATTTAACCCCGAATAATGATAATTTTGATTTAATTTAGAACCCTAATAGTTATAGCAATCCTAAATAGGTTGTAACATTTCAATACTGATATGAAACGGCCAGAAGTATTACCCCAGATCCCTCCCCCCCCCGTGCACGGGGGGCTAGGGGGGGGCTGTTCCGGTGTTCCCTTTTGATCAGGGATTTTAAACACAACTCAAATAGGATTGCTATAGTACCCTCAAAATCTAAAAATAAATGTGCTTTTCTCGGATTTTTACAGTCTTGGTAACTTCATGCAAATGGAAGATTCTGAAGCAAGAAAATTAGCTGATAAGGCCTTATTTTACCAAAGTAAAGGACAACTAGATCAGGCTGTTTTATCTTATCAGCAGGCACTTAAAATTCGTCCTAACTGGCCTGAAGTTTATTATAACTTAGGGATTATTTTTGAACAACAACAGAACTTATCGGGGGCAGTTAGCTGCTACAAAAAAGCTATTTTACAAGCCGATAATTATGCCGAAGCCTATTATAATTTGGGTGTTGTTTATCAGAAACAAGGTTTAATTGAAAAAGCTATCAAGACATATCAAAAAACAGTTATTCTTGCGCCTGAACTTATTCGCGCTTATAATAATTTAGGATGTTTGTGGTTAGAAATAGGAGAATATTCCCAAGCGATTGAAGTTTTTAAACAGGGGATTAATCTCAATCCAGATCAGGCAGAACTTTATAATAATTTAGGTCAGGCTTGTTTAAAAAATGGTAGTTTAGATGAGGCGATCGCCCATTATTTAAAAGCAATTAAATTAGAACCAAATTTAGTTAAAGCCTATCAAAATTTAGGTCAAGTATTTTATCAACAAAACTTATTTGCTGTCGCCCTACAATACTTTCAGCAAGGCTTAAAAATCCAACCGGACTCTGTTGCACTTTATAGTCAATGTGCGATCGCTTTCCTCGCCCAGAAAAACTATCCCGAAGCTATGATTAATCTGCAAAAAATTGTAGGATTAGAACAACCCTGGATCACCGCCTATTGTGAATGGACAGAACAGTTTAAGACTGAAGATATTATCGATCAAGCTACGGTGGCTTGTGGTCAATTTTTGCGAACATTACAACAGCAAAACCCTGATATTACTCAAGTTAAAAAATATTTAGCTCAAACCTATTTATATTTAGGGAATGCTTTTGTTGAATATCGCAACTATCAAAGTGCAGAACGTTATTATCAACAGGCGGTTGATATTGACCCTAAATTAGCCGAATCTTATATTTATTGGGGAGATTGTTTAGCCAAACAATGGCGTTTTAATGATGCAGCTTTACAATATCATCAAGCTTTAGGACAACACCCACAAAATCCTGATTTTTACCAAAAAGTTAGTCAAGTTTTAGGAAAACAGCAACAGGTCGAAAAGGGTAAATTAAAAGTAGTTTTGGTAAAAGATAGGGAACATCTGAAACTTCCTATTTCTCTGCAAAATCCAGATGTATCACAGCCTAAATGTCAAGGATTAGATTGTCAACCATGTTTAAAAAAACTCCGCCAATACTTTCGACCCCAGCATTTAGGATTAGGAATAGAACAGTATTTCCTCTCGGATGATGTACCAGATAAATTAACCGAAACTACTGTCACAATTATTCCTCAAGGACGGGTTTGGGTCGCCCCTAAAACCAGTTGGTGGAATGTCTGTAATGCGATCGCTATTTTCAACAAAGACAAGGAATTAATTCCTGAATTATCTCGATTTTATCCCACACCCTTACCCAACTGTAAAAATTATGATTGGAGTCAACATCAGATTTTTTCCCTAGCAGAAATTCCTCCCTTAAAAATCATTGAAGGGCGAGTTGCTGTTTTATCAGGACTGTCGGGAAATGTCTATTTTCATTGGCTAGTTGATATTTTACCAAGAATTAAAATATTACCAGAAAATGGGATTGATTTAGATTCCATAGATTGGTTTTTAATTAATTCTACCCAACAACCTTTTCAACAAGAAACCTTAGAAAAAATTGGAATTCCTCACCATAAAATTATAGAAACTGATCAAGTTTCCTATCTCCAAGCATCCAGTTTAATTGTTCCTTCCTATCCTGCTTCTGTCGGGTGGGTTGTCCCCCATACGATCAACTTTCTGCGAAGTCTGTTTTTAACCGATATTTCTCCACCAATAAAAACCTATTCCCCCCGAATTTATATTAGTCGCAACCGAGCCCGATATCGGCGACTTTTGAACGAACCGGAAATTTTAGACTATTTGAATTCCTGGGGATTTGTTGCTGTAGAATTGGAAACCCTAACTGTTCAAGAGCAGGCTAATTTATTTTCCCAGGCTGAAGTTATTATTGCACCTCATGGAGCCGGACTAACTAATTTAGTTTTTTGTCAACCCCATACCGTTGTCATTGAGTTAGTTTCTCCCCATTATCTGCGCCCTTATTATTGGCAAATTAGTCGGCAGTTAGGACTCCAACACTATTCTATCCAGGGGGAAACTTTGGAATGTGCTTTTTTGCAACAACTGATGTATCCCACGCCACTGTTTGAAGATATCCAAATTAATCTGAAATCTTTACAAAGATTGCTGCAAGTTTGTGATATCCTTAAAGATAAGGGTAAATCTTATAATTCCTCTGGTAAACCCAGAATAATTATGCCATCTTCTGTTGATCAGGTCACAACCTTAGCCAATAGGTTGCAAGAGGCTAAAAATCATTTAGCTCAAAACCACTTTGAGTCCGCGATTTTAGCCTGTCAAAAGGTATTGGAAACTGATGTTAATTGTGGGGAAGCCTACACGATTTTAGGCAACGTGCTACAACTTCAAGGGAAGTTTGAACAAGCTCACAACTCCTATAAAACCGCAATTCAGTTACAACCCGAATCCCCGGAACCTTTAGGAAATTTAGGGAGTTTGTATGCTAGAAAACAACAATGGGATTTAGCGGTTCAATATTATCAATTAGCGTTAAAATATAAACCTAATTGTGATAAACTTTATCGCAATTTAGCTAAGGTTTTAACAAAATTAAATCGCCCGGATGAAGCGACGGAGTGCTGGTATCATAGTTATCGGTTACAGCCGGAACAGGTAACAGCCCAGGAACATTTACAGTTAGGAAAAACCTTATTAGAACAGGGAAAAATTGAGTTGGCGATCGCTTGTTTTAACGATATTTTAAAATCAAATCCGAGTTGGAAACAGGCTCAAATAGAATTAGAGAAAGCTGAACAGGCGAAGATCAAATCCGATCAAGTTTCTGTTTCCAACCATAAAAAAATCAATTCATTTATTTCAGATCCAAAAATAACTCTTTTAGATGATCAAAAAATCTTACAACAGGCAGAACTAGATCTTAAAAACAATTTGTTAAAAGAGGCGATCAGCCAATGCCAGCAGGTAATTGCCCAATCTCCCAACCAAACTAAAGCCTACGAGATTTTAGGGAAAGCCTTAAATCAACTGGGCCGCTTAGATATGGCCGTCAGAGCCTATCGAAAATTGGTCAAACTCAGCCCTGAAGATGCGATCGCCCATACAAATTTAGGGAATTTATACGCTAAACAACGGCAATGGCCATCGGCAGTTCTCGCTTATCAAAGAGCGATCGCCATCAATCCTAACCTAGCCGTAGCCTATCGTAATTTGGCCCAAGTATTAGATCGGGTGGGAAAACAGGATATCGCCGTCGAATATTGGTATCAAGGATTTAGTCTGAAACCCGAAGCGGCGAAACCCAGCCAGCATTTAGCCTTGGGCCGTTTGTTACTCCGTCAGGGCAAACTCCTAGAAGCCGCCACCTGTTACCAACGGGCGATTCAGCTAGATCCAGACTGTACCGAAGCCTACCATAACTTAGGGGAAGTGTTAGCCACTCAAGGGCAGTGGGATCAGGCAATTGCCCACTATCAAAGAGCTTTAGAAATTAATCCCCAGGCCTTTGAAACCTACAATAGTTTAGGCAAGGCTTTAGTTGTCCAAGGTCGATGGCCAGAGGTTTTAACCTGTTATCATCGGGCTTTGGAATTGAATCCTCGATTATTAATGGCGGTGCAGAATCTCACCCAAGCCCTGATTCAAAGCAGTCATTCTTTACCTCATAGTGAGAAATCTGACCAGATATTGCACCTGTTAACAAAGAATTTTCTGCCCGGACAAACTCAGTTCGGCACATCCCTACCCAGACGGGAGTTACAAAACGGTAAAGTTGGGGAAACCTGGACAACAACCGCCGTATCCATTTCCCCATCCCTAGAGGAGTCGAGTCAGTATCAACAAGCTCGGACTAAGTTTAGGCAAGGGAACTATGAAAACTGTATCACTGACTGTGAGCAACTATTAGTTTCCTACCCCCGAGAGGTTGCGGTTTATTGGCTATTGGGGAAATCCTGGGCTGCCTTGGGGAATGGGGAAAAGGCCAAACAGTCCTATCAACAGGGAATTAAGCTACAACCCCAGCGCCCAGAAGGATATCTGGGCTTAGGAGAACTTTACGACCGGGAGAAAAACTGGAAACTAGCCATTGCTTGTTATCAAAAAGTGATTCAATTCCGGCCTTCTGCTCTGGTTTATCGAAGATTAAGCCAAGGGTGGCAAGCCCTAGGAAATCGGGAAAATGCCGAGGATAGTTTGTATGAGGCTCTCCGTTTAGAACCAGATATGGTTTCAGGACAGGACTGTTTGCAACTGGGGGATGCCCTCTGGGAACGGGGACAAAAAACCCAGGCGATCATTTGTTATGGTCAGGCCCTAGTCAAAGATCCCCATCTAGCGGTTCGCCATCCCCAGTTAGGGCAAAGGTTACGCGAACCCCAGTCCCGGGAAGATCAAGAGTTGGAACTATCTTTGACAAATCCGGCTATTGATGTTTATGATAGTGGGAAACCTGCTTTAACTCAACAGGATCAAACGGAATTATGCTCACAAGCTGCTCGGAATTTGGAGTTAAGTCAGTGGGAAACTTGTATTCAGATTTGTCGTCAACTGATTCAGCAGGAGCCAGAACAGCCAGAAGCCTATAGGTTAATGGCCCAGGCTTTATACAATCAAGGAGAAATTGCCCCCGCCTTGGCTGTTTACGAACAACTGCGACAACTTCGGCCAGAAGATCCAGATGTCTACGGGATGTTAGGGGATATCTATGCAGAACAGAAGCAATGGGACGCTGCCACCGAATATTACCAAACGGCAGTTCAGTTAAACCCGAAATTGACTTCTGTTCAAGAAGCATTGGGGGATATCTGGTCACATCAAGGACAGTGTCAAAAGGCGATCACTTGTTATCAGCAAGTGCTGGAGAGGTCGCCGGAGTTATGGGAAGTGCATCATAAATTAGGTGATGTCCTCTGGCAACAGGGGGAACTAGAAGCGGCCGTTGAAGCCTATCAACAGGCTGCGGAGTTATCGAAAGTGCCTTAATTTAATCCTTCGTTTTGGGTAAAGTAATCATTATGGTTATTCAGCAACAACCCTCAAGTCTTTCTGATCGTCCCCAGGTGTCTTCTATGGTTAAAAGTCGTCGTCGCTCCGTTTCTCCGGCCGAACCTTCCTATCGGTTAGCCCAGGCTTTAGTTAAGCAGGAAAAATGGCAAGAAGCGATCGCAGCCTATCAGCAAGCATTAATAATAACACCGAATTGGGTGGAGGTGCAACGGGAGTTAGGAGATTTGTTTCTGAAGTTGGAACGCTGGGATGAGGCTGTTCAGGTTTATGAAACGGCGATCGGCCTGCGGTCGGAGGGGGCTGAGGTCTATCATAATTTAGGGGATGCCTTGCTGAAGTTGCAGCGCTGGGAAGATGCGATCGCAGCCTATGAAAAAGCGATTGAATTGAATCCTGAGTTTTCTTGGTCTTATAATAATTTGGGGGATGGGTTGCGGGAGTTGCAACGCTGGGACAAGGCGGCGCAAGCTTATCAGAAAGCGATCGAATTGAAATCCGATTTTGCTTTATCTCATCATAATTTAGGGGATGTTTTAGTTAAAAAAGAAGATTGGGAAAATGCGATCGCGGCTTATCAAAAAGCGGTTGATTTAGATCCGAATTTTGTTTGGTCATATTATAATTTAGCTGAGGTTTATGTAAAATTAGATCAATGGGATGAAGCGGTTGAAGTGTATCGGCAGGTCTTAAAGATTAAACCTGATTTAACAGAAGTAGAAGAAAAATTAAATCGGGCATTACATCAACAAGTTAAAACCAGATTAGAAACAGCATTAAGTTATTATCGGAAGGCGATCAAAAATGATCCAACGGATGTTGAAAGTTATCAAAAGGCATTAGAAATTAAGCCGGATGATGCTGATCTGCATTTGGGGCTAGAGAATGCTTTGATTACTAAAAGTAAACAACAAGAGTTAATTGAGGGTTGTCAAAAAGCTATTGTTTTCAATGTTGATCTTGAGAAAGAACTAGAAGAATCTTTGCAAAAATGTAACGAATTCTTGGAATTTAGTCCCAATAATGAACAAATAATTTCAATTCAAAAAGAGATTCCAGAAATCCTTGAAATTGAAAGTTTAAATATAATTAAGCTGGTTTTTAATGAAAAATACTATTTAGAGAATAACTTAGATATTGACATTAATAAAATAGATCCTTTAATACATTATCTAAAACAAGGTTACAAGGAAGGACGTAATCCTCATCCTTTGTTTAACTCAGCTTATTATTTAGAGAAAAATCCTGATGTTGCTTCCCATGGCATAAATCCTTTATTACACTATATGAATCAAGGATATAAGGAAAACAGAGATCCATCGCCTTTTTTCAATTCGAGTTATTATTTGAAACTCAATCCAGATCTAGAAGAAAAGAATATAAATCCTTTATTACACTATATTTATAACAACGAAAAACCCGCAGAAAAATCTGAAGATATGACTTTTAATGATGCTTCTCCCTGCGTTGTTGATTGGCGAAAATATATGTTTGCGAAAAAGCAATTAGAAACTTTAAAAAATACAAAATTGAAACAATTACAAGTTACTCCGCCTGTTCTAATTTCTGTAGAGTTAAAAACCTTAAAAAAAGCTATTAATTTATTAAATTTTTCAAATTTTAAGCAGCCAAAAGTTTCAATAATTATTCCTGTTTTTAATCAAATAAAATATACAATAGAATGCTTGACTTCCGTTAAGAAATATACATCTGATATTAATTATGAAATAATTGTTATTGATGACTGTTCTGAGGATGAAACAGAATCAATTTTAAAAGAAATTGAAAATATTACTTATTTAAGGAACACTGAAAATTTAGGATTTTTGCTTTCGTGCAACAAAGCATATCAGAAAGCAAGCGGAGAGTATTTAGTTATACTCAACAATGATGTCCAGGTGACAAATAATTGGCTTTCACCTCTAATAGAAACCTGTGAAAAATTTACAGATGTTGGTATAGTTGGACCAAAAATTATTTACCCTAATGGTTATTTACAGGAAGCAGGGACAAGAATTAATCGAGATGGCTCTACTCAACTAATAGGATTGAACGATGATCCTAATCTACCTCGTTATAACTATATTAGAGAAGTTGAATATTGTTCTGGAGCTTGTCTACTGGTTAAAACTGCTTTGTTTAAAGCGGTCGGTGGATTTGATCCAATTTATCAACCAGCTTATTACGAAGATGCTGACTTGAATTTTCGTATTCGTAGTCAAGGATATAAGACTTACTATCAACCCAATTCTACAGTCATTCATCATTTGAGTGTTTCATCCGATGTTCTTCCGTGTAGTTATAAAATGATGATGACACAACGAAATAAACATAAATTTTGTGAACGTTGGCAAGAAAAGTTAGAAGAATTAAACACAGTTAAGTTAATTGCTTTTTATCTACCTCAGTTTCATCCCATCCCTGAAAATAATCGTTGGTGGGGTAAAGGTTTTACCGAGTGGACTAATGTAGCTAAAGCCAGACCTAACTATGTTGGTCATTATCAACCTCATATTCCCGCAGACCTGGGCTTTTATAATTTAAAACTGGATAACATTATAGATGAACAAGCTCAACTTGCTTCCAAATATGGCATTTATGGCTTTTGTTATTACTACTATTGGTTTGCAGGTAAGCGCTTATTAGAAATGCCCATTGAGAGAATTTTGAAGGAAAATAAACCAGATTTTCCTTTTTGTCTTGCTTGGGCTAATGAAAACTGGACAAGACGTTGGGATGGTAAAGATAGTAATATTTTAATATCTCAAAATCATTCCGATGAAGATGATAAAAACTGTATTCTTGATCTAATTCGATATTTTAAAAATGATAATTACATTAGAATCAATAGTAAACCTTTATTACTAATTTATCAACCAAACTTATTCCCTGATATTAAGAAAACTGTGGAAATATGGCGACAAACGGCTTGGAAAGAAGGAATAGGCGAAATTTATCTAGTGATGGTTGAATCTTTTGATGCCGCAGGAGCTAATATTAACCCCAATAAATATGGTTTTGATGCTGCGGTAGAATTTCCTCCCCATAATATGGGGATCAAAGGTATACCACCAGGAGAAATTATTAATCCCAATTTCTCAGGTTATATTTACGATTATAGACAAATACCCCTCGATTGGCTGTCTAAAGAGATACCCGTATATACCCGTTTTCGTGGAATTATGCCCTCTTGGGATAATACTCCTCGTCAACAGGATCGGGCTACCATTTTTGAATATGCTTCTCCTGGTATTTATCAAGCTTGGTTAGAAGAAGCTATCGCTCAAACCTTAGAGCAAAATTTCGGTGATGAAAGAATAGTCTTTATTAATGCTTGGAATGAATGGGCTGAAGGTACACATTTAGAACCAGATCTTCATTTTGGCCACCGATGGCTAGAAGCAACTCGCAATGCTCTTGATAGTTGGTTATTAACCGATTCTTAATTCTAATACTTAAAAATTTAATGAGGTGAATATGTCAAAGTATCAAAAACAATTTCCCCATCTTGTCTTAGTGGGACATCCCTTTGCACCTATTGGTGTCGGAGAAAATACGAGATCAGCTTTGAAGGCTTTTAAAACAACCAATATTTTAACTTCTTTATATGATGTTTACAGAATGTATCAACCTTGGCCGGAGTTTACTGATAGTTTAACAGATGAACTTAGTCAAGAGATTAATATCTTTTTTATTAATGGTGACGAAGTTGAACCTGTTTTTAATCATTTGCAACCCAAACTACAATACTCAGCTTATAATATAGTTTTTCCCTTCTGGGAATTGAATATTTATCCAAAGGTTTGGGCTCAAAAACTAGAGATTTTTGACGAAATTTGGACAGCTTCAACTTTTACATATAACTCCATTAAACGCTGTGTATCCAAGCCAGTAAATTATATACCTTGTGCTTGTCAAGTGGAAATATCGTCATTTTTAGGGCGACAATATTTTGGTATCCCTGAAGGAAGTTTCGCCTTTTTGTTTGCTTTCGATTTTTTATCTAGTATTCATCGTAAAAATCCTTTTGCAGTTTTACAAGCTTTCCAAAAATTATTTAAGTCTTGTCCAAATGATGATATTTGTCTGGTTTTGAAGCTCAATAATAGTTTTAATAAACCAGAAGATTATGCTGATTTAATGGAGATAGCTAATAATTTTAATGACCATTTGATTATCATTGATAAAACCCTTAGTAACAATGAGATGAAAAATCTGTTAAGATGTTCTGATTGTTTTATTTCTTTACATCGTTCAGAAGGTTTTGGACTAGGCTTAGCAGAAGCTATGAGCTTGGGTAAACCAACAATTGCTACTCGTTATGGGGGGAATGTTGACTTTATGAATGAGTCCAACTCTTGTCTGGTTGATTATAAACTTGAACCTGTGGGTGATAATTGTTATCCCCATTGGCAAGGGCAATATTGGGCGGAAGCTGATGTGGATCAGGCTTTTTGTTATATGTTAGAATTGCTTCGTGATCGACATAAACGTAAAAGGATTGGTGATAATGCTAAAATCCAGACTAGAAAGCAGCTAAGTTATGCTTCCATTGGTCAACTCTATGAAAATAGAATTTTCGAGGTTATGGAATCAAAAATACATTAAAATAACAAATTGAGGTGTAACTAAATGGCTATTTTATGTGAAGAAATAAATTTACTGTTTATATGTGTTCCAAAAACAGGAAGTTCGTCCATTGAAAATTTTTTGATTGGTAACTTTGGTGGGAAATCGCTTATGACAGATCATATTTGGGATGACGAGCGTAAGACCATTTTAGTGGACAGTAAACATACTACTATCAAAGATATAATATCACATGGATTATTAACTTTATCTCAACTTGAGCAAATGAAGATATTCGCAGTTACAAGAAATCCTTTTGATTGGGTTGTGTCATTGTATCTATTTGGTATGAATTGCTATGAGATACTTAAACAAGAAGGAAATAAAGCACCTGATTGGATTATTGGTTCAGAAGCTTGGCTAACAGAACTGGCTAGTAGGAATTTTAATGAATATGTTACCTATACTTTCAGTGACGAAAGTCAATCAGTATATCGTCGATTCATTGAAGGTATAGATGAAGGTAAAGTAGAAGTTATCAAACTTGAGCAATTGGATATTGAGGTTAAAAGAATTTTTCAAGAATTAGGATTTGAATTTCTTCCAAACATACCACACGACAATAAAACAGAAAGTAAAAAAGCGGACTTCAAAATATATTACAACAATAAATCTAGGGAAATCATAGAACAATGTTTTGCTAGTGATTTTCAGCGTTTTGGTTATTCTTTTGATTCTTAAATTAATGGTGGTTGCAGATTTCATATTAAACAATGTTTTATAGAACCCATTTGACATCTTTTAGGCTACACTATAACAACCCGACTTAAACTAAAACAACTAGAGCTATGTTCACAGTAAACTCAAAAATTATCAATTCCTCCAAAGCTTTTGATAACAATTTATTTGGATACAATCTTAAAAGTCCTAATCAAGGATATTCTACTAATGTCTCAGAAGTGTTCTTAGCGGGCTGGGTGTTACCGAGAGAGGAGAAAGAAGCACAGATTGTGGTTGAAGGCAGCGGTGTCATGGAAACCTTCCCTTGCGATATCCAGAGAGACGATGTTACAAAAACTATTCTAGGAGAAATACATCCAAATATAAAATGTGGTTTTCATATCAAGTGGATTCACACAGGGATATTTAACATATCTTTTGTTGTTGAAGGCGAAAAGATGTTAATAGCGGAGATTGAAATTACCTCATGTAGAGAAATAGAAATCGTCGAAGATTCTAATCAAGCGAGTGTTTACTTTCAGCTAGGTAAAGATCAGGAACAAGAAGGGAATATCGAAGAAGCGATCGCATCTTACCTGGAAGCTGTGAAATTATCTCTAGGAAATTTTTCTTATTGTCAGGGTTTATCAGAAGCTCTTATTAAAATCAATCAACCCCATCATTGGGAACAAGCCATCACCATTTATCGAAGGATCATTAGCGAAAATCCAAATTCAATCGGGGTGAATTACTTTTTAGGATTTTATCTTCAAAATACCCAACAGTTTGAGGCTGCTTGTCAAGCTTATCAGAATACCATATCTATCAATCCCGATTTCTTTTGGGCTTATTTCTCACTGGTAAATTGCGCTAAGGAAATGCAACAGTGGGAAGAAGCTATAATTGCCTATCAACGAGCTTTAGAACTTAACCCAGGATGCACCAGTTTGAATAGCGATATCGCAGAAGCCTATTATCAACTAGGGAAAAAGTATAAGGAAATGCAACAGTGGGAAGAAGCTATAATTGCCTATCAACGAGCTTTAGAACTTAACCCAGGATGCACCAGTTTGAATAGCGATATCGCAGAAGCCTATTATCAACTAGGGAAAAAGTATATAGAACAAAATCAACTAGAGGAAGCTGCTCAATGCTATCAAAAAGTGCTAGAAAAACAGCCTCACCAGAAACTAGCTTATTACGATTTACAAGAAGCGATAACTAGAGCTTACCATCAGCTAGGAATCCATCAGGCAGAACAGGGTCTGTTAGATGAGGCTCTGATTTGTTTTAAATTCGCTGAGAGAGGAGTGACTGACCTACCAATCTATGAGCAAATTTGGATAGGGTTAAATGGACTAGCCACCATTGATGAAGCTTGCCCCTATTATCAAAAAGAAATTCAGCTAGATGCCGCTAAAGCATATTTTCAACAAAGTAGTCAGTATAGACTTATTGATATTACGAGTTTAAACCAACATGATCGTGAGTTCATAGAAAAAGCAGGCTTATCTCTGGAAAATTTAAAGTTAATGCCCTTAGAGGATATAGCCCTAGAAGAACTATATATAAATAGCTTTGGTTATGAGCAAAAGGTTGAATTAGATAGGCTCGGACTTTGGGGGAGAACTTATCAAAAAAGCTTAGTAGAAACAGGTTATATTTATTCCCTTTGCCCTTGGACAGGTAAAATCATTAGATCTAATAAATCTGTGGGTTTTTATCATATTTGTGGCGATCATCCAGTTATTATTTATCTGTTTGTTGGTCAACAAACATTTTATGTTATTTATGGTAGTTGGATAGCAGAGAAAACGATCATTTATTTACCAAGCTTAGAATTAATTATCAAAGTTGCTCACTCTCTATTTGGGGAAGTTCTAGCATCATATATAGAAAGAATTAATGTGCTTAAAGCTGAAATGGTTACTTCTTGGAAAAGTGTTAAATCTTATATTAATAGCGACCAACCAAAACAGGTGGCGCTGATGACAGCTTGGAATAAAAATCTAGGACACTATATGTGGAATGAATTAGAGGCTATTCAAAATTTAGAACACCAGGGAATGTTAAAAAAAATAGATAAGTTTTTGGTGGGCCAATATGATTATTTTAATCCTTGTCAACTTTTTGATATACCTGAAACAAAGGTTATTGACACCAGTGGTTATTCTTATCTAGACTTATTGAATCTAGTTACAGCCAATAATTATGTTGTAGTGAGCTTAAGGTACACACATTTAGTGACAGAGGAATTAGCTCAAAGGATATCTCAGCTTTCTGTCAAGAGAAGTTCTCTGGATGTATTGGAAGAAGTGGAGTCAGCTAAAAAACACTTTCCACTCCTCTGCATACAATTTCGCAGTCATTACCGGGTCTGGTTATCTCAAATAGAAGGAACAGCTAACATTATTAAAGAGCTTTATGCTGACTTTCCCAATTTAGCTGTTGTCTTTGATGGGTGGTCTTTACTAGAAAGACCTGATAAGCGTGCTTTGTCTGGAATCGCAACAGATCAAGCACTTGTAGAACAAATTATAACCCTTCTGCCATCTGATATTCCTGTCTACAGTGCCATTGGTCAAACTACTTATGAAACTGTAGTTTGGGCTAATGCTGTAGATAGTTATATCGCCACAATGGGCTCTGGACTCACCTACTTAGTCTGGATTGCTAACAAAAGAGGGGTTATTCATTCAAATACGTTTATGATGAATCAACATACAGTGGATGTAACATCATCATTTCGAGAAAATTGTGCAACTAACATATTTATACCTAACTCCGAAATTCAGGATCAAGGTCAGCCAGCTTCTGTGACAAATTATGATGTTGACTGGAAATTCATTCTCCAGCAAATTAAAAATATTTTAGATACCCTGCCCTCTCGTACTTACGATGATAAGCAAAATTTATTCTTAGATGAATAGGGAGCGGAAATTTCTTATCAGTCAACAACCCCCTTTGTCACTCCAACAGATATCGGTTCCATGAAATAGTCCGCTTGATCGCGGCCTCAATATCAACCTTCAATCCCAAACCTAATGTTTTCTGAGCTAGGTTAATATCGAGAACAAACTTAGAATGATTTGATTTAGCATCTTCTGCAACACGCGATATTATCTTAGGTTTGAGGGGGAAATTGATTAGTAGAAAGATTTAAAAAATTAATGGAAACTTGGGAATACTATTTAGAACAAGCCAACTCTTTCCACAAAGATCAGCAGTGGGAAAAAGCGATCGCAGCCTACCAAAAAGCCTTCGAACTCAACCCGAACCTCCCTGGAATTCATCAAAAAATTGGGGATATTCTGCAACAGCAAGCAAATGCAGAACGCTCTCACCTTCTTAACCTTTATCAACAGAAAATTCAGCAAAATCCTGATGATTTACAAACCTATTATCAATCTTTAGAACTGTCTCCTAATGATGCCGATCTTTACTTGGGGTTAGCCAAAGCTCTTACTAAACAAGGACGCTTTGATCAAGCTCAACTTGCCCATCAAAAAGTTCTACAACTGCAACCAGATCATCCAGAATTACAGGGTTTTCACTCTATTCAAAATAAGAATATTCAACCCAACTTAATATCACTCACAAAATCCTCCCTCCAACTTGACCAAGCAAAACAAGCAGTTGATACCCTCAACCAAATTACCCTTGATAGCTTTCTCAATACTGGCTCTCAACTACATTTCCCAATCGTTGAACATCCTGAAATTAGTATTATTATTATTCTCTATAATCGAGCGGAACTGACTTTAAGCTGTTTATATTCTATTCTCATAAATCCTTTTAAATCTTTTGAATTAATATTAGTCGATAATCATTCTACTGATAGGACTCGCCAATTTTTAAAACAGATTAATGGTGCAAAAATTATCCTTAATGAGCAAAATCTTCATTATCTTCTTGCCTGTAACCAATCTAGCAAAATTGCTCAAGGAAATTATCTCTTATTTTTAAATAATGATACTCAAATTTTAGGGGATAGTATTTCTTCGGCTTTTAATACCATTAAATCCTCTGAAGATATTGGTGCAGTCGGTGGAAAATTAATTCTCCCTGATGGAACTTTGCAAGAAGCAGGTAGTATTATCTGGCAAGATGGAACTTGTTTAGGTTATGGACGGGGAGACTCACCGAATGCACCCCAATATCTATTTAAACGTGCTGTTGATTATTGTTCTGCCGCTTTTCTATTAACCCGACGGGATTTATTTTTACAGTTGGGTGGGTTTGATCAAGATTATCAACCTGCTTATTATGAAGAAACCGACTATTGTATTCGACTACAAAAAATAGGCAAAAAAATTATTTATGATCCTAACGTTAATATTCTCCATTATGAGTTTGCTAGTTCTAGTAATAAAGGTTCAAGTGATCATGCGATCGCCTTAATGGAAAAAAATCAACAACTTTTAAAAGAAAAACACAAAGACTGGTTTAAATCTCAATATCCCTCCGATCTCAAAAACCTAATATTTGCTCGAACTCAAGCCAGAGAAAAACAAAAACGCCTATTATATATTGATGATAGAATCCCTCATCCTTGGGTCGGTTCAGGCTATACTCGCAGTCATTCTATTCTGTCTCATCTTGTTAAATTAGACTATGCTATTACCTTGTATCCAGGGGATTTGTATTATCTCGAAGATTGGTCAATGATTTATGCTGATATTCCCCAAACTGTTGAAGTTATGCGAGGTTATGGGTTAGTAATGTTAGAAGATTTTCTCAGAGAACGCCAAGGATATTATGATCTGGTTTTTGTTAGTCGTCCCCATAATATTAAACATTTAAACTCGATTTTAGTTAAAGAAAATTTCCTAAATTCAGCAAAAATTATTTATGACGCAGAAGCAATTTTTAGTATTCGAGATTATGAATATAAACGTTTAAATAAAATTAATTTTACTGAAGAAGAACGTCAAAAAGCTATTACAGAGGAAATTAAACTAGCTAAAAATAGCCATCATATTATTACCGTTTCTCCCCAAGAAAAACAACAATTTATTCAACAAGGCTACACAAATGTTAGCATTTTAGGTCATACTTTTTCGCCTTATCCCACACCTAAACCTTTTGCAGAACGGCAAAATTTAATATTTGTGGGTTCAATTTATGAACTAGAATCTCCTAATGCTGATTCATTGTTGTGGCTAACCCATGAAATCTTTCCCTTGATTCAAAATCAACTTGATCAGACAATTGAACTTATAATTATTGGTAATAATACCGTTGAAGAAATTAAACAAAAAATTAATAATTTAAACAATTCATCAATCAAATTATTAGGCAAAGTTGATGATTTAACACCTTTATATAATCAAGCTCGATTATTTGTAGCCCCAACCCGATACGCAGCCGGAATTCCCCATAAAATTCATGAAGCCGCTGCTTATGGTTTACCCATTGTTACCACATCCTTAATTGCTCAACAGTTAGGATGGAACCCGGAAATAGAATTATTAGTTGCGGATGATCCTGTAAATTTTGCTCAACAATGCGTCAAACTTTATCAAGATTCAACCCGGTGGAATCAACTCAGAAAAAATGCCCTGAAGCGAGTAGAAACTGAATGTTCTCCTCAAATATTTTCAGACACATTGAATTCTATATTAAAATCTTTGTGATGCCAATAGTTAGTGGCAAAGCGATCGCAATTATAAGTCGGAATAATTACACTAACTCTAGGCATTAAAATTGCTAATGTTTACGGTATTGGATAGACAATGAAAAAGTTAGTCGTGCCGAGTTGTATCGCTACAACACCGAGCTTCGAGCTACTTTTCCTTTTGTCAAATTATTGAAAATATAGATTTGTTCATATATCAAAATAATGGAACATTTTTTGGAGAAAAATTATCGACAGATTTTTTGTTGAAAATGCTAAAACCTAATTGTCTAAAAATATCTTTTCCCAATAGTTATTATAAAGGATACAATCCAGAAACCACTTACTTAAAACATAATGGTATTATAGTTAAACGTTTTTGTGATTATCATGATTCAAATGTTATCAAAGACTACCTTCTGGGAAAAAGTGAGTCTGACGTAGTATCAAGCATATTAGATATTGAATATTATAGTAATGATTTTATCTGGGAAAATGCTAAGAATAGTTTAAGTGAATTGCGGAAAAGAGAAATAATAACAGATATAAATATTTCGGATTTCATAGAAGAAAATTGGACGAAAATTAAATTATTTCATTCTATGAATCATCCTACTAACTTAGTGTTGCTGGAAGTAGCAGATAGAATTCTAACGAATCTAGGACTACCAAAATTAAATACTGCGGAAAGAAACAGTCAAAAAACAAATATCCAAATTCAAGTGATTTTGAACTGAAAACTCTTTAAACTGCTCTACCCAATCTGAAATAGTTTCCGCCCTGTAGTAAGGAGTATATTCCACCGAACTCACATTCACCCATCCTTACTATACCATCAAAGGGTACAGGTTAAACAAGTTGATTAAATATTAATCTTAATTTAATGCTCATTCAATGTTCAGCCAAGTGAACATTTCTGTCACCGACAATTTCATATCTTTAACACTTTCTAAAACCGGTAAAATTTCTAACTCTGATTTGATGTCAGGAAATTGATTAGGCTGAAATATCATGACTGATTCATCTTTAGGATCAATTAACCATCCCAATTCTGTTCCATGCTTCAGACAAAAAATAATCTTTTTAATAACTTTGTTAGGAGATTGTTCGGGAGATAGAATTTCAATGACCCAATCAGGGTAAATTTCAAAGCGATTTTCAATTCTCCCTTGTTCTGTTTTTGGGATGCGCTTCCAAGTAAAAACGGCAAGATCAGGTACTAGAGAACGTCCACCAAAAGTACATCTTAATTCTGTAAAAGCTAAAGCTGCTTTATTTGCTTTTCCGACTTCATTAATCTTTGCAGATAAATAAGTTTGAATCAGACTATGTTCTCCCTGGGGCATGGGTTTTTGTTCTATTTGTCCATTAATATATTCACTAGAAGGTTTTGTTTCAGGAAATCCTAAAAAATCCTCTAAGGTGATTTTTGTTTGAATTTGATTAACCGCAACCATTTTTTACCTCCTAACAACATTTGGTTAGTATAGTGCTTTATTTTTTACTCTGTACTTAACCGACAGGTGGCGATCTCATGAACCGAACTCACATTCACAATTACCCCGCCTTGAGATTTCATCAAAGGATAAAGCTGACGGACACCCAAATAAACCGAGCGGACATTGACGGCCATCACCTTAACTATCGGATGTACAGTTTTTTCGATGATACCACTGAGCAACCTTCCTATATGCTTTTCTTCGTTATAACATCGGATTACAAGAGAGCATTTAACCATAATCGTTATCTGTTCCAGGTTTTAGAGTTAGATAGGAGTATGCAGGACTTACGCAATTACGCTATATGTAGCGATCTCGTTTGAGTTACGAGCGCGATCACTTTAACAGGACAACCTCTTAAAGTCCCCCAAAATTGGGGGATTTAGGGGGCAAATACACTATACATTTCAAGCCATCTAGCCCCCTAGACCCCAATTTTGGGGGGAAAATAAATAATTAGGACTTTTGAGGGCGATTGCTATTATTATTGGTATGCGATCGCCTACTTTTGACACGCTATATATAGCCTGCTTGCGTAAGTCCTGATAAAGTTTAAATGCGTAACAGCTTAATACCCCAACTCTACACCCCTATTCCTCTATTAATAGCAAGTAACGCACTTCCATAAGCCGCTTCTGTATGAATAGAATTAACCATATTAACGTTTAAATAGCGCTGACGAATGGCTGTCCAAACGGGATTTTTTGCCCCTCCTCCGGCGGTATAAACTTGAGTTAGGGGAGTTGCTCCAAGTTGTTGTAAAAGTTGATAACCTTGTGCTTCAATTTGGGCAATTCCTTCTAATAAACCCTGTAGAAATTCAACAGGATTATCGGGACGAGGTTGCAAACGGGGAAGTAATTCGGGGTCGTTAATAGGGAAGCGATCGCCTTTTTTAATTAAGGGATAATAATTTAAGTTACTATTATAATTGGGGTTAATTTGACGGCTGAAATTTTCCAGTTCAAGATCACTAAAAAATTGACGTAAGACCGCACCCCCGGTATTAGAAGCGCCTCCAGTTAACCACAAATCTCCTAAACGATGGCTATAAATGCCATATTTAGTATTATTTACAGGAATATTACTGAGGAGTTTTAAGACTAAAGTTGAACCTAAAGATGTTACGGCTTCCCCTGGAATTTTTGCGCCACTAGCTAAAAATGCTGCTATACTATCGGTAGTTCCCGCACAGATAACACAGGTTTTAGGTAATTGTAACTGTTCTGATATTTCGGAGGTAATGGAAGCAATCGAAGTTCCAGGAGCAACCACATCGGGTAGTTTCAATAATTCTAAATTGGTCAGGGATTGTAAACCATTAATTAACCAATCGGGATAGGTCAAATTCTCGACATCGTAGCCTAATTTTAAGCTATTATGATAATCACTAATCCCTAATTTTCCATGTAATAAAAATGCTAACCAATCGGCTTGATGCAGAAAATAACAGACCGAGGATTTTTGTGGTTTAGTGTTGGTAGTTTCAGCAGTTAACCACCAAATAAGTTTAGCTAAACTAGAAGTGGCACTGTTGACGATATGATCGGGAGGAGCAATTTTTTTTAACAGTTCTAAGACGGTAACAGCCCGACTATCATTATATAGAATTGGGGATTGTAGTGGAATGCCATTAGGATCACAAAGTAGCACGGTGGCTGAGGTTCCATTGATAGCGATCGCATCTATTTGACGGCGAAAATGTAACGGAATTTGTTGAATCACGTCAAACAGAGCCGTTTTCCAAAGGCTAACCAATTCCCAGGTATCCGTAAATGGGGGGAAAGGAAATTGAGTTTGGGCCACCACTGTTCCTTGAGAATTAATTGTAATTGAACGAGTGCCGGATGTGCCAAAATCAATCCCGATATAAAAATTAACCATTATTTCTATCTAAGTTCAATTCGTATTTTTTTATTTATAGTATGATAGTAGGTTTGCGAATTATAAGATTGTCAGTTATTTTGTTAAGTTTTAATAAAATGTACGGAAAAAGTAAAATTACTCTGGACGTTAATGGCTCACAAAGTTATAAATTAAGAGTCGGTAGTTGAACTTTAATCGGATCAACTGCTGGCTATCGTACTGTTAATGCGTTAATCAAGGATTTTATGGATACTCTTGCTTACAATCATCTAGTTTCTGCTTATGAGTCCCCTCGCCAAACCCATTTCACAGGGGATTTGGTACTACTGCGATCTGTGAATTGGAGTAAAATATCAACCGCTTGCTGGTTGCCCATTGTAGCAACGGCTATTGGCTTGTCTGTGATGAGTGTAAGCCAACCTGCCAGTGCTGCCATCTCCCGTGGCGATAGCGGTCAGGGTGTGAAAAGTGTTCAATATGCCTTGCAGAATTACGGCTATTTTAACGGAAGAGCAACGGGTTACTTTGGGTCGGTGACAAAACACGCCGTCATCGCCTTTCAAAAGGATTATGGCTTAAATCCCGATGGAATTGTTGGCCGTTCGACGGCACGGGCATTGGGAGTAGGCTATCACAAACCCAATAAACATCACTATAGCAATGCTAGTTATGGTTGTAGTCATAGCTGTGGTGGCGGTGGATATCTGTCCCGGGGCGATAGTAGCCGTCAGGTCAAACGCTTACAAAATCGTTTAGCCAACCTGGGTTATTTTAATGCTAACTCCACAGGTTACTATGGCAAATTAACGGCCCAGGCTGTTAAATCCTTCCAAGCAAATTGTGGACTCTCGGCTGATGGTATTGCTGGCCCGGCAACCATGGCAGCATTAGGAATTTAGCTGCTTCTGTAGAGACGTTGTATATAGCAACCGCCAAGGCAGTTAGGACACCAGACGTATCTTGGAACCCATACGGTGAAGTGATTTCCCCCTGTTCCCTCCCCCCCTAGCCCCCCGTGCACGGAGGGTTTGGGGGGGCTGTTCCCTGTCCCCTGCTATACAACGTCTCTACGCGGTTGGTATAGCAGTTGCAGCATCTGTTAGGACATTCTTGAAAGCTAAAAGATGCTCACAGTAAGTATTTACAAGAGTGCCCATTGCCTATTCCCTATTGCCTCTTGCTATATTAACGTAACCACAATTTAATGGTTTTGTCTTTACTTCCACTGACTAAACTATTCCCATCGGGACTAAATTTAATCGAATAAATCTCATCTTGATGTCCGGTTAAGGTATTTAATAATTCTCCCGTTTTTAAATTCCATAGTTTAATGGTTTTATCTCGGCTGCTACTAGCAATAATATGGCTATCGGGACTAATAGCAACGGATAAGACATCGTTAGAATGTCCGGTTAAAGTCTGAATTAACGCACCAGTTTCTAGGTTCCAAACTTTAACGGTATCATCCAAGCTACCACTAACAATAATTTTACCATCAGAACTAATTGCCAGCGATCGCACCCCATCTAAATGTCCGGTAAGCGTGTTTAATAATTCTCCTGTTTCTACCTTCCAAATTTTAATGGTTTTATCCAGAGAAGCTGTAACTAATAGTTGACCATCGGGACTAAAAACAACCGCATAAACCTGATCTTGATGATCGGTTAAATTCTGTAAAATAGCACCCGTTTGTCGATCCCAAATTTTGACGGTTTTATCCGCACTTGCACTAGCAATTGCTTGATTATCAGGACTAACATCAACTGACCAAATAGTTGCTAAATGTTCTAGGGGGGGATAGACTTTTCCAGTAGTCAGATTCCATTCTAAAATCCGCCATAACCCACTTCCAGAGGATATTTCTGTACCATCGGAGTTAAAATCTACAGCATAAATTGGGGAGAAATCTCCAACTAAACTTTTAGTTTCATTTCTACTTTTAATATCCCACAATTTCAAAGTTGTATCTTGACTCCCACTGGCAATAGTTTGACCATCAGGACTGAAGGTAACTGCCCAAATCGCATCAGCATTTTGAGCAAATTCTTTAGGCGTTACGGTTTTCCAAAACACTTTATCTCGACATTGTTGAATTAGATTTTCAATAGCTTGATTTTTCAAGGCGGTTTCAGGAATATTGTCCGCTTCATTTAAACATTGCTCATATTTCCCTGCGACTAATAATCCCTGGATAGCATTAATTTTCTGGGTTTGAAATTGTTGTAGATTTCTCCATTTTTGATATTCAGATATTGCCAGAATTATTCCCAATAAACTTACCAGTCCTAAACCCAACCAAAGCAGTTGAGAAAGACGAGTTTTTTTTAAGAATTTAGACTCTATATTTTGAGATTTAGCTAGGCTAGGAATTGGGCGAAAATTCTGGATAAATTGAGCAAATTGAGTTAAAATAGATTGGGGTAAAACCTGTTTTTCAATAACGGCAATATCTTGATCATTTAACCCTAAAAGTTGTTGAAATCGTTTGAGTTCTTCTCTGGTTTCGGGGCTAAAAGGATATTCCTGCTTGATTGTGGCAATTAAGGCTTGTTCATAACGTTCTCCCTTTTCATGATATTTACGATAGGGGTTTAAAATTTCATCTTCAACCGCTTCTGCATCTTCAGGCAACAGGTCTAAACTTAAGCGTAATTCCTCTAAAATTTGCCGACCAATAATAGAAATTTCACCCCGATGATGGTTGGCACACCGTTGAACTTCTTCCCGATAGATTTCTAGTTTAGAAAGATTAGGTGCTGAGGAGGAACGCAGAGTTTTCAGAACAGATAAAACGTCATCGACAGATTGATAACGTTGGTGATAATCAGACCGCACCATCTTGTCAACAATATCACCCAATTCAACACTAACAATTGCTAAATGTCGCCAAAATATTTCTCCTGTATCTGAACCATTATTTCTTCGCAATTTTGACAATTCCGATGCAGGCAAACCCGTTAAAGATTGAATGGCAACCATCCCCAAAGCATAAATATCGCTATTAAAATGGGGATGACATTGAAACTGTTCAATGGGCATATATTCAAGGGTTCCAACCCGACTACTGGGGGAATCTTGATCAGAATTCAAATTAATTTCTTGAACCGCCCCAAAATCCAGTAAAATAATTTTTCCATCGGTTTGACGACGGATTAAATTACTCGGTTTAATATCCCGATGAATCACTCCCTGTTGATGCACAAATCGGAGTATGCCTAATACATCGGTGAGTAAATTAATGACTTGATTTTCGGTCAAGGGCTTACCGGGTAAGATCTCATCCATTAATGAGTGACCCGCAACATAAGATTCAACTAAATAAAATTCTCGATTTTCTTCAAAATAAGCTAACAGTTGGGGAATTTGATCATGTTGGGAGAGTTTTTCTAAAACCTTGGCTTCCTGTTGAAAGCGCTGACGGGCTACATTAACGAGTTTGGCATCTGCTGGAGTCAGATGCAAATGTTTAACAAAACACAAGGACTCACCGGGTCGGCGAGTATCCCTAGCGAGATAGGTTTTCCCGAAATCCGTTGACTCAATCACGTCTATGACTTGATAGCGTCCGTCTAAAAGCTGACCAACCATAGCAAAAACATTGACCCTATTTTGTTTGATTATGACATTAATCGTCAGTAAACTTATAAAATATTAATTTTAACACCTCGAATTGAATAATCTAGTAATTCCATTGGGTGCATTAAATTAATATCTTTTCCTTGCAATTGTAAGTGTTTTTTAATTTGCAAAGAACAACCAGGATTAGAAGAAGCAATTAATTCTGCTCCCGTATTTGTTAAATTGTCTACTTTTTGCTGTCCTAATTCTTCGGCAATTTCCGGTTGCAATAAATTATAAATTCCCGCACTTCCACAACATAAGGAAGCATCTATCGGTTCGCGTAATTTTACCCCCGGAATTTGTTGCAGCAGTTGACGGGGTTGGGAACTAATTTTTTGTCCATGTAATAAATGACAAGCATCTTGATAAACAATAGTCAATTCTCCGGTTTCTGTTAAGGGAGATAGGGGTGTTGTTAACCCAATTTCGACTAAAAACTCCTGAATATCTTTAACTTTTGCTGAAAATTCTTGCGCTGCTTCTCGATATTGGGGATCATCTTTTAAGATATGTCCATATTCTTTTAAGGTATGACCACAGCCCGCCGCATTAATAATAATACCATCTAAACGAGTCCCAGAAAATCGATCAATCATTTGTTTAATTAAGGTATGGGACTGTTCCGTTTGTCCTTGATGTTCGGGTAAAGCTCCACAACAGCCTTGATTTCTCGGAATCACAACTTCACACCCATTGGCGGTTAAAACCCTCACCGTGGCTTCATTAACCGGGTTAAATAATAACCTTTGTACACAGCCTAAAATTACTCCAACTCGATAGCGTTTTTCGCCTTGGGTGGGAATAATTACCGGGAAATCTTCTCGAAAAGCGTCTTTAGGAATAGCAGGTAAAATTGATTCCATTGCGGCTAAACGGGGAGAAATTTTAGGTAATAAACCCGTTTGTCTGACTATTTTTTGTAACCCTAATTTTTGATAGATGAAAAGCGGTATTAAAAATGCTTGTAAACGTTTAGGATACGGGAATAAATTAAAAATTAATCCTCGAATTAAACGGTCGGATAAACTTCTGGGAACATTTCTTTCAATTTGAGGACGAGTAGCGGCAATTAATTGATCATATTTAACACCTGAAGGACAAGTGGTAACACAAGCTAAACATCCTAAACAGGTATCAAAATGTTGGGCGCTGGTTTCCCCTAAAGCGGCGTCATTTTTAGAAATCGCATCCATTAAATAAATCCGCCCTCTTGGGGAGTCCATTTCTGTTCCTAAAACTCGATAACTGGGACAAGTTGATAAACAAAATCCGCAGTGCACACAGGTACTAATTAAATTAGGATTTGGTGGATTTGTGGAGTCAAAACCTGGAATTTCAGTCGGGTTTAAATGGGGATTTTGCCCTAAAAAGTTACTTTGTTTAGCGGGAATTGATTTCGGGTCAATAATTTGATCAGATGTTTGCATTTTAACTAAATTCTCCTAAAATAATTTATTAATTAAATTCCACCGACAAAACGGTTAGGACTAAACTGATTTTGAGGATCAAATTGTTGTTTAATTTGACGCATCAAATTTAAAGCATTTCCAGCATATCCCCAAACCTCTAACTGTTGTTTTAGGTCTACAGGTGCTTTTAATATTGATAAAAACCCTCCTTGAGATTCACACCAATTTCTTAAGTTTAACAGAGTTTCTGGAGAAACGCTTTCAAACCTTAATACCCCTAAACCAACTCCAGCATGAATTATTCCCAGGGTTTGACATTGGGTTAAGGTTTTGACCGCAGAGGTGGGGGCAATTCCGATTTTACAAACAATATCAGTATTAGATTCAGATTGCCAGATTTGCTGTTTTAATTGTTGCCATAAATTCTCCTCATCGGAGTCAATATAAATTGCTTTTAATCCTATTTTTTCTCCTAATTCTATTAAGCGTTGAGATTGTTGTTTAACACCTTCTGCAATACTTTGGAACCTCACCATCAAACCAATATTATCTCCAAATCCCAATATTTTTGATAGGTCGGATGAGATTAAATCCACAGCAACAGGAGTTAAGGCAGAAGCTAATAAAATTTGATTTACTTGAGAAATTGCTTCAGCTTCTCCTGTTAATATTACCGTCCCGGAAGCTTCAGCTTGGGGATAAACTCGTAGGGTAATTTGACTAATAATTCCTAAAGTTCCATAGGAACCTGTGAATAGTTTCATTAAGTCATAACCCGCCACATTTTTAACAACTCGTCCCCCAGCTTTAGCGATTTTTCCATCATAACGAACAATGGAAATTCCCAGGATCAAATCACGAATACTCCGATAACGTTGTCGGAGAGAACCTGTATCTCCAGTGGCAATAATTCCGCCAATTGTTGCGGTTTCAGGATAACTCGGATCAAATCCTAAAACTTGATTTTCCTGGGCTAAAATTGCTTGTAATTGGGAGAATTTCATCCCGGCTTCAACTGTAACAGTTAAATCTCCAACGGCGTGCTCAATTAGTTGATTCATGCCCTGGGTACTAACGGCAAAATCAATATTTTTGACCAGTCCTCCCCAATCAATTTTACTACAAAAACCACAGGGTAAAACCTTTAATTGCTGTTGGTTAGTATAGGCAATAACCTCCGCTAATTGTTGTTGAGTTTGAGGATAAATTAACCCTTGAATTGGGGTTCCTGATGCCAAACTTTGAATGATTTGTTGTTGTCGCACGGATTCAATTTCGTCCCAAGGTTGGACATTCCCTACCCCGACAATTTTTTCTAATTCCTGTTGGTTTTTAGGGTTGGTGCTAGAAATCGCGTTCATTTAAAAAATTCAGAGATTGATTGAGGCAAAATTAAGTTATAACTATTCTATAACAAAAAATACCAGAATTGGGAATAGGGAAAAGGATATTCAAGCAATGGGTAGTAATTTTTTCTAGGAGACCGTTATGGAATTTAAGGATATTATTGGATTAATCCATCCTGTGTTGGCGGTGGTTTTTGTGTTTCCCTTAATCGGGATTTCTGTATATATGGCATGGCAAACCCGTCAACGCCGTCTACATCATTCTAATCAAGAAAATAAGAGTAAAATCCCGCCGAATGTTGGACAAGAACATTTAAAAATAGGTCGGTGGTTAACGGGTTCAGTGGTGGGAATTACGTTAATTGCTTTAGGGTATTCGATTTATTTTAAGGGGGTTTTTAAAGATTTATCTCCTGAGAAAATGCCTCAAGCAATTTTTATTGTTTTTATGTTTATATTCACTATTGCTTCACTGATTTTACTCTATAAAGCTAAACCAAATCAACGGATTTGGCGAGGAGTTTTTGCCACTTTAACCGGAATGGGAATTGTTGTTATCGGATGTCAGGAGGGAGTGTTTAGACGGGGTTATGAGTGGCAATTCTCCCATTACTATTACGGGGTAGCATCGGCGTTATTAATGGTTTTTGCTTTGGCAATTGTCCCTGATATTTATCAATCAAATCGCTGGAGAATTACCCATACGGTTTTAAATTGTATGGCTTTATTATTGTTTCTAGGTCAAGGGATGACGGGAACTAGAGATTTACTAGAAATTCCCCTCAGTTGGCAACAACAACATCTCTATCAATGTGACTGGAATCAGAAAACCTGTCCTCAACCGCCTCAAGGTTAGGAGTTAAAGTTTTATCCCCCAAATTGGTCTTATATAGCGCTACCAATTAAGGTATTTGACAATAGTAAACCTCCCATAGTCTACTATTACCTATTACCTATTACCTATTACCTATTACCTATTACCTGTTCCCTGTTCCCTATTCCCCAGCACTATGCTATTTTCGTCTTGACTCTAATTTTTGATAAACATTTCTTAACTCAACATTGTGATAAGCTAAGGCAACTAAGGTATGATAGAATAAATCCGCAACTTCCCCGGCGATCGCATCTTTTTCATTATCCTTACAAGCCATAACTACTTCAGCCGATTCTTCTCCAATTTTTTTGAGAATTTTATTATCTCCCCCCGCCAATAATTTACAGGTATAGGACTCTAATTGTGGATAATCCCGGCGATCGCAAATTACATCAAATAACCCCGATAACGTATTTCCTGATAACTCTTGATGCTGTTCTTCCACCCCGATAATCACCATCGGACTATCATCATTGTAACGAATTTCCTTTACCGTTATTTCCGAATTCCATAACACAATCGCTGTTTCTTGACAAGACCAAACCTGTTTTGATGTAATCGTTTTTTCTAGGGCTTCTGCATTCATCCAAACCCAATTTAACACCGTTCCTTCTAAACAATCTTGGATGATCGCCAAAATTAATCCGTTTTTGTTGTAACGAATTGTATCAATTTCACTGAACAGGCTTAACTCTAAGGGTTTTAAGGTTGACATAAATTTACCGAATACAACGAGATCCCTAACTTGATTACAATATCATCTGGTTGGTTAGGCGATACCCAGTAAAAGTAATCGGAATATTGCTTTTTGCCCATTAACCCAAACTATATATAGTTCAAGGAGATTATTTCAGAGTGACCCTACCCTTAACAACTACAAAATCAGAAGAAATCTTTGCCTCTGCCCAAAAAATCATGCCCGGTGGCGTGAATTCTCCCGTGCGGGCGTTTAAGTCCGTCGGGGGACAGCCCATTGTTTTTGATCGCGTCAAAGGTGCCTATGCTTGGGATGTAGACGGGAATCAATATATTGATTATGTTGGCTCTTGGGGGCCGGCTATTTGCGGTCATGCCCATCCCGACGTCATTAACGCCCTGAAAGCAGCCCTAGAAAAAGGTACCAGTTTCGGGGCTCCCTGCCTATTAGAGAATATTTTGGCAGAAATGGTGATTGATGCCGTTCCCAGCGTGGAAATGGTACGATTTGTCAATTCAGGAACCGAAGCCTGTTTGTCAGTCTTGCGCTTAATGCGAGCCTTCACCGGACGGGAGAAACTGATTAAATTTGAAGGCTGCTATCACGGACACGGGGATATGTTCCTGGTAAAAGCTGGTTCCGGGGTCGCCACATTAGGTTTACCGGATTCTCCTGGGGTTCCTAAATCCGTTACTATTAGTACCCTCACGGCCCCCTACAATGACCTAGAAGCCGTCAAACAGCTATTTAATGAAAATCCGGGTGAAATTGCCGGAGTCATCCTAGAACCGATTGTAGGCAATGCTGGTTTTATTCCTCCCGATGGCGGTTTCTTAGAAGGTTTACGGGTGTTAACTCGTGAAAATGGGGCTTTATTGGTGTTTGACGAGGTAATGACCGGGTTTCGCATTGCCTATGGCGGAGTTCAGGAGAAATTCGGGGTGATACCAGACTTAACGACTTTAGGAAAAGTCATTGGTGGCGGTTTACCCGTAGGGGCCTATGGCGGACGCCGGGATATTATGTCGATGGTGGCTCCTGCTGGCCCGATGTATCAAGCCGGAACGTTATCGGGAAATCCCCTAGCGATGACCGCAGGAATCAAAACCCTAGAGTTATTACAAAAACCAGGAACTTATGAATATTTGGATAAAATCACCAAAAAATTAAGTAATGGTTTGTTACAAATAGCTAAAGAAACAGGTCATGCAGCCTGTGGTGGTCAAATTAGTGGAATGTTTGGTTTATTCTTTACTCCTGGGCCAGTCCACAATTATGAAGATGCTAAAAAATCCGATTTAGCCAAATTTAGTCGTTTTCATCGGGGAATGTTAGAGCGAGGAATTTATTTAGCCCCCTCTCAATTTGAAGCCGGGTTTACCTCTTTAGCCCATACGGACGAAGACATTGATAAAACCTTAGCGGCGGCTAGAGAAGTTATGTCTAGTTTGTAATTTTTTCCTCCCCTACGAATTGAATTGAATGTAGGGGCAATTTTGTTGTCAAGAGACGCGCCATGGCACGTCTCTAAAGCCCGAAAATAAATTTCGGGCTTTTGGCGTTAAATTGACAAAGGATTCACCTATCATTCTGAACAATTTTCTGTAGCGTGAAACAAAAATTGGACTAAACCAGAAAATCAAATCATATTATCGTAGGGTTGGATCTTCCAACCCTCTTTTCGCTTAGGTTTGCAGACTTTTAAGACTTAATTTTTAATCTTTTCTACATAACCCCATAAACTATAATCTCGACTTAACCAACCGTGAAAAAATGCCATTTGGCTGGGATTTTCTTGAACCCGTTTATAACGATATAAAATTCGTTCATTAATAATTTGTAGGGCTGTGTATTGGTTATTTCCGCGTTCTAAGGCTTCCTGGGTTTCTGAATCAAATACTCCAGTTTGAGGTAATCCTAATGCTTGTTGTAAAAACGTAATTGAGTTATTAATTCCAAAGTTAACAGAAGTATCAAACATCACAATAGCCAGGGACGGGTGCATTTTTGCAGCCTCACTTCCTTGCCAATAGCTATTATAAATTTCAATTAATTCTGTCTCAGACATTTGACTCACATCTAGGCCAGGTAATCCTCGATTAGAACGATAGACATTATATTCTGCTTGGGTAATTCCTCGATAGGTTCTTCCCCCAACATCGGAGGGATGATCACTAAATCCTCCTTCAAAATACAGGGTAAATCCTAAAGCCGCATTAAATAATTTGGTTTCATAATCACTTCTAATTTTATTTCTTGCCCAACTTTGGCTACCAATCACAACCGAAAATGCTAGGGTTAATAACACCATTCCGGCGATCACCTGGGGCTTGAGTTGGGTCTTTAGTTTTCCAGGGAGCATTTGCTGCCAATTCATAGGTTTAGAGGGGATGAAATTTACCATAGGGCTATTTAGCGCACTAGGGACTAACAAGCCAAAGTCTAGGATAGCAGATCTGGTTAATAGTTGAGGCTTAGTTATTCACCCCAGCAAGGATGTCTCCCCTCCCCCACCGCTCTAAGTGGTAAACTCACCCCTAGGAAGTTCGGTTCTACGAATGTACGAATCAGCCAAATGTCGCTATGGTGAAAGCATAACAAACCGTTTATAAATTACGAATTATAAATTACGAATTACGAATTATAAATCTTTAACTACTTAACTCGTAATTTGTAATTCTCAATTCGTAATTCTTAATTCTCAAGGGGATGATGATGAACCAAATATTATTACCAACGCTCAGTCAGATTTTAACAGAAGATGAAACCCATAAATTAGGTTATTCCTATTCGTCTCAATTTCTGTGCCATTCAGAAAATCATCCTAATATTGCTTCTGAGGTGAAACGATATTTAAAGGCTGAGAAAGAATGGTATAGTGGAGTTAAATCTATGAATTTTTTATTAGAAGAACTCCAATCTAATATTAATATATTAGCAGAAAATTCGATTTCAAGTTCCGATCCCTTATTCCATTTAGGATTAATTATTTCCGGGCCAGTTCCGGTTTTAATTCATCCTGATTTAGCGATTCATTTTGCGACTCAAATTTTTACCCATGACCTATCAAAATTAGGGGATGAATTAGTTTTAAAATTACATCATCCTAAAGCCTTACTTCCGGCATCGGATGAATTTTATAACTCTATGCCTGAAACAGAAGCCTGTCCTTTACATGGGAAAGATCCTCTAGTTAAAGAACAGTTTTGTTTAGTTTTAACCAGTCAGTTTAGTTTGGTTATGGTATTGGGTCAGGATTTAACCGGAAGTCCGGCTTTTCTATTTTCCTTTGATCCTGATATTGTGGAAAAAGCATTATTAATTTTGTGCGATCGCATGGAATTAATTAAAGCTACAGCAAACCGTGATTTAGGGATGGAAGTAGCTAGACAAAAAGCCAAATTAGAAGAAAGCATTGCCCAGTTTATCCCGATTGAACCCAATTATAAAACGGTGATGCAATTTAGTCGTTTATTATTAAATAATCTATCCTTAGAAATAGAAAAAAAATCAGAAATCGAACCTTTAAAAAATAAGTTAAAAACCGTTGGAATTGCGGTTAAAAAAGCAGCTAATTCAGATAAAAATAAAAGCCAAAAATCCTATCATTCAGGGCCAGAAACAACTATTCTGGAAAATCCAATCCCAACAGCAGAAGTCGAATTATTACAAGCGATCGCCCATGAAGTTCGGACACCATTAGCGACAATTCGCACATTAACAAGGTTACTATTAAAACGGCCAAATTTACCAGCCGAAGTAATTCATAAACGTTTAGAAATGATCGATCAAGAATGTACAACCCAAATTGATCGGTTTAACTTAATTTTCCGTGCTGTTGAATTAGAAATAGAACAAGGGCGACAAAATAGTCGAGGAAATAGTAATGATCAACTCCTACCATTAACAGCAATGTCATTAGGAGATGTATTTCAAAGTAGTCTATCTCAATGGCAAAAACAAGCAAGTCAGCGTAACCAAACCTTAGAGGTAATTTTGCCGCATAAACTACCAACGGTAATCAGTGATCCGACTATGCTTGATCAAGTATTAACGGTCGTCATTGATAATTTTACCCGCAGTCTTCCCTGTGGTAGCCATATTAAAGTCGGGGTAAGATTAGCAGGACATCAGTTAAAATTACAATTAGAACCCCAACCCGAAAAAGAAGGTAATTCCCCCTTTGCGGTATCTCCTCAATCTCCATTAAAATCAATAGGGCCGTTATTAATGTTCCAACCGGAAACCGGAAGTTTAAGCCTAAATATGGCGGTGACAAAAAATCTATTTCATGCGTTAGGTGGGAAACTGGTAATTAAACAGCGCCCACAACAAAGGAACATAATGACGATTTATTTACCATTACAAAATACCTCGGAAACCGAATGAAAAAAAATTGCATAAAACAACCCTTGATCCCTATCGTCTGGAATATGAGGATGTTGAACTTTATCCTGATTTAGCAGTAGAAAAGTTCATTTCAGAAGAACAAAAACAACGTAAAATTATTATTGAGATTAAAAGTTTTATTAGTTCTTCATTAATGAAAAATATAGTTTGAAAGAAGTTTAAAATTATGACATTGTGGGAGTTTGGAGAATGCGTTAGCAAAGCTGACCGAAGGTATCGCTGTTTTTGATTCCTTAGTATTACTATCGACCTCAGATAAAAACACGAAAAAACCCCCAGGTGAAACTGAAGGCTTGAAAGACAACAAGAGTGGAATACCCCCACTAACTTGGAGTACCAAGTACAGTGTCTGCTTTTGTAATCACGGGGGAATGCCGCAACTTAGACTTTCGCCCAAGATGGAGTCTGACATCCCCGTTCGTACAATACCGCAACAACTTGACGATATTTATTTCTGGATTTACTCCCGCTTTCGCAAGGGCATACTTTCTTCAAGGTAAACTCCGGCAATGAATCCATGTCCTAACCGTGATCACGGTTACTGTACTACTTTCCAACTGTAGCAGGTTGCAGTAAAGCAGCTTTGAGTAATTCTGCTTTATCGGTTTTCTCCCAAGGTAAATCTAAATCTATCCGACCTAAATGACCATAAGCAGCCAAATCTTGAAAGAAACGACCTCCCCGCATACCCGGTAATTTTTGTAAATTAAACGATTGAATCATTCCCCCCGGACGCAGTTCAAAGTTGGCTTGTACAGCTTCGAGCAGTTTATCTTCATCCACCTTAGAAGTTCCAAAGGTTTCAATCAAAATGCTCACGGGTCGAGCCACCCCAATTGCATAGCTCAACTGAACTTCACACTTATCCGCTAACCCCGCAGCAACAATATTTTTCGCTACATAACGGCAAGCATAAGCCGCGCTGCGGTCTACTTTTGTGGGATCTTTTCCTGAAAACGCACCGCCACCATGACGGGAATAGCCGCCATAGGTATCGACAATAATTTTACGACCCGTTAACCCAGAATCCCCTTGAGGGCCACCAATCACAAATTTGCCCGTTGGATTCACTAAAAAGCGAGTTTGGTCATCGGGCTTAACCGCAATATCCTCGAATACGGGTTGAACAACAGCAGACCAGAGATCGGCTTTGATTTTTTCTTGTACCGCCGCAGTATCGGTAATGTCCCCAATCGTCTCAGTATGTTGAGTCGAGACTAAAATAGTATCAATTCCCACGGGACGATCATCTTCATAGATCACGGTCACTTGGGTTTTACCATCGGGACGTAAATAGGGGAGTTGGCCGTTTTTCCGCACCATTGCTAATTGCCGAGAAATCCGATGGGCTAAACTGATCGGCATAGGCATCAGTTCCGGGGTTTCATTGCAGGCAAAACCGAACATAATCCCCTGATCCCCAGCACCAATGGCATCAAGTTCTTGGTCGCTTAACAGTTCTCTGGCTTCGTGGGCTTGGTTCACCCCTTGAGCAATATCAGGAGACTGTTTATCTAGGGCAATCAGAACGGAGCAGCTACTCGCAGAAAAGCCATTATCTGCATCAACATAACCAATTTCCGCAATTTTTTTCCGAGCTAAATCAATATAGTTAATTTGCGCGTTGGTGGTAATTTCACCCGTGATCAATACTAAACCCGTATTGACAACTACTTCTGCGGCCACACGGCTTTTAGGATCTTGAGTTAATAAGGCATCTAAAATCGTATCGGAAATTTGATCGCAGATTTTATCGGGATGGCCTTCGGTCACGGATTCAGACGTAAACAGGTAACGGCGAGACAATAATCATTCCTCCTTGTATGCGAGTGAGATTGATTCAGTAGAACCGGATTGAAATTACACCACTACAGCATCATCTCTTAATCCCCATCAAATTCGCAAGTTTACTTTTAGGATGGGACGGATTCTATTATAGAAAGTTGCGACGATCAGCAATTATACAGGGGTTATTCCCAATTTACCGAAAATCATGGGTTTAAAACTCAAATTGTTTTAAGAATCCCCGTCGCCATATTCGCCCAGAGTATCAAATACGAGCAGTAGCGGCTATCTTAGTCAGCTTATTTGTGTTGAGTCCATCTAGTTCATTAAGATGTAGCCAACCATCTTTAACCAAACTGGCAAAAACAAAAATTAGTCCTGAATATTCATAATCATATTTGCCATCTATATTGTGTCTTCTAGCACTTAAAAAGTCGTGCAAACGCCAGATATCATCAATTTCTACAATCTCACTTGATTGTTTACGAACTTCGTCTATCAAAGCATTTATTTCTCGTTTATAAGCCATATCAAAGGCAGCTTTAGCTACTTCTTTTTCCGCCTCAGACCATTCAATCTCATTTACTTGCATCATCACTAAAGTTAAAAGGTTTATTAATCAGAACTTACACAACCATAATTAGGCTTATGTTTGTTAAATCGCACCAACAGGGAAAATAAAAACTATTTATTATCTTCCCCCTTAAATCACAAGTTAAAATACACTATTTATTAAAAAATAGACTCTAAAAAACCCACACAATCAGGGTTTTATCTGGGTGGCAACGGGTTTAAACCCGTTGCTATATCAAATTAGATTCGTTTATTAATTAACGAACTAAATTTAACAACTCTTTAGGTGATGCTAACAAGTCAATTGCCACAAAGAAAATTTTATTTTCAGGACTTAGCAAAAATCTCCAAGCCATATTCATGCCCACACCAGCACCAAACCAAGGAGTTTGCACTTTACCAGTTACTTTGATTTGGGTATAACCACCATCTGCGGGTTCTGTTACGCCTCGCTCTGGAATCAACTTGAGATTCTGACACTCTTCTCGGAAAAATCGAAGAACAGCATCTTTCCCCACAATTGGTTTCTGAAAAGGAGGTTGAAGCGCGCCATCGGGAGTGAATAACTCAATCAGCACCTCAAAGTCATTGGCGTTCATGTTATTCATGTAGTTGAGAACCGTGGGATTATCAATGCCTTCGATAGTAACTTGAGTCCGTTGTGCCATATCTCTAGGAACAACCACAGGTTCAGAAACTCTCTGAGAACTATCAAGCTTACTTGTATCAAATCCCATATCAACAACGCAATTGCGTAAAACAGTGATTTGTTGACCTGATTCTAGTCCTTGAATTGCTTGCAGTACAGAAGCTGCATTGGCTGATAGCTTATATCCTGATGGAATGGGAGCGACAATTCGTTGAGCCATCCATTCCCCAAGCTGATACCAAAAACCTAGCTTAATGTTGGCAGTCCAACTACCGTAAGCCCGTGAAATTCGTGTATTGGTTCGGTTTGCCAAATCACACATGACCTGTGTTTGTTCTTGGAAAGACATTTGCCGAATTTGATTCATCGTTATTTCAGCAAACTGCATATTAGCCGCGCCTAAAGCGGCAACTGTAATCGTTTTACCCATTTCAAGGTAAGCAAACCAGATTAATGCCAGTTGATCTTCAGCATTAAGTTGATTGAAGCGGGCGATTGTAGCTGGTACTACGTCAGCAGTTAAAGTATTTGGAAAAATCCCACGGGCTGAATCGACTGTAAATGACATAAAGTAAATTCCAGACTAAAATTTGGACAAAAACCAATCCTGAGTTTCAAAACAGGGGATCAACTTTAACAGAACATGATCTTAAAAATTGCTCATGTTTTGACTATAGCACACAAATCTTAAAGAAAGTACAAAAATCTTTACATAAATTTTCAGAAAACATTACGATCTTGGCGAAAAGTAGTAGCAAAACTAGGGTTAGATCCTAGTCCAGTTCGTAGAGGCGTTGTCAAATTGTTTTAAGAATCCCCGAAAGATACTCTTGGGAGTGTCAAGCTCTTAATTTTCAATTGATCCCAATGGGAGATCACCACCGTCGCCCGATTTAGGTATTTAGGGTTGGATTGGTTCCAACAAACCCCCACACAACCCGCAGCCCCAGCCCCGATCGCCATATCAATATCTCCTTGAGCATCCCCTACCATTAAAGTCACAGAAGGATGCACTCCCAGGGCTTGACAAGCATTCAGGAATAAAATCGGATCGGGTTTAGTTGGGCCGCCATCTACTCCCTGATGAAATTTAATATAGGGTTCTAACTGATGGTGGGTGACAAAATTTTGGACTTCAGCCGTTGGAGCCGCCGACACAATTCCTAGTTTTAACCCCGCATCGGATAGGGATTTGAGGGTTTCTAAACCCCCGACAAATAAGGTCGAAGGGGGGCTAGATTTCAAATATTGATCCGCATCGGCAAAAGCATGATGGGCAATATTGACAGACTCTAACCATCCTCGTCCAGTTTCCGCAATATAAGCCGCCGCCGCAATTTCATTTTCCCGTCGGCTACCCACGGCCATTAATCCTGTAGGATCAAGGGTATCTCCTTGAACGCCAAACGCCATTAATAAGGGTTCCCCAACTCCTGGAATTTGGGCATCAATTAAACGCGATCGCTTTTGAGCCAAATTTCTCAAGAAATCTCCAGAATCCTCTAGGGTTCCATCCTTGTCAAAAATAACGGCTTCGATATTCTTAAAGGTAATATTTTGAACTTGCAGGGTAACCAATCTCAAAAACTCCCAATTCAATTTTTATAGGTTTCTCATCGGTTTCAGACCAGCCATTTAACCTGAATCATGACCGTGAGCATAATATCCAGATGCCTTATTTTCGATAAAAAAAAGAGGGACAATCCCCCTTTTTGTCTTTATGAGTTAAACCCTAGACATCTCCGGCCACAGGTTCAATATCTTCTTCGACCGCAGAGGGGATATCTTCCTCAACAGCCGATGGGATATCTTCCTCAATAGCCGATGGAATATCCGCTTCGTCCAGTTCCGTCGGAACTTCTTCCGTCGCGACTCCCTGCCCCGCAGCCAAGAGTTTCTCCCTGAATTTGGCAGCCATTTCCTCAGCCTTCTCATAAACAAGCTGAGGATTTTTAACCATAGATCCTGGTTCGGGTTCCAGTTGTTTTGTAGAAAGGGAAATTCGGCCTCGATCTGCATCGAGATCAATAATCATGACTTTGACCTCATCGTTGACATTGAAAACACTATGAGGTGTGTCAATGTGATCGTGAGAAATCTCTGAGATGTGGAGCAGACCACTCACGCCACCAATGTCAATAAACGCCCCGTAAGGTTTAATGCCTCTAACGGTTCCTGTTACCACTTCACCCACTTCTAAGCGGTTCATCTTCCGCTCAACTAAAGCCCGACGATGGCTTAAGACAAGACGATTGCGATCCTCATCAACCTCTAGGAATTTTAAGGGTAATTCTTCAGCAACGAGTTCTTCTTTAGGTTTGCGCGTGCTAATATGGGAGCCAGGAATAAAGCCCCGCAATCCTTCAATCCGAACCAAAGCGCCGCCTCGATTTGTGGCAAAGACTTGAGAACGGACGGTAGCATCTTCCGCTTGCAGTTGGCGAACGCGCTCCCAGGCCCGCATATACTCAATGCGACGAATGGAAAGAGTCAACTGACCGTCTTCGTTTTCATCGGTCAGGATAAAAAACTCACGGGTCTCATTAGACTGTAATACTTCATCAGGACTTTCCACCCGATTAATTGACATTTCTTGTAGTGGAATGTATGCTGCGGTCTTAGCGCCAATGTCAATCAGAGCGCCCCTTGGCTCCAGACTAAAAACTGTCCCCGCCACTACATCACCGGGACTAAAGTGATAGTCGTATTTATCGAGTAAGGCGGCAAAATCTTCGTGGGTGAAGCCCACATCTTTTGGTTTTGTTTTCTGATTGATCATGCGAGTTTTATCCTAAAGTTGCTCCTATTAAATGGTTGTTTTGCAGTAAGTGCTCTTGTTTTTGATCATGACCGATAGGGTCAATTTTTGAGCTTAGATCAAAACTGCTGACTTGACATCGTTCGTGCCGGGCATACCTGTCCAAGACAGAAAAAGCGAGCATTACCACGTCCAGTCGATTTTACATTCTCACCATCACACCATAATCGATGCAATAAGAGAGTCTTGTTGCAAGGGGTCTGTTTAGTTTTAGATCATCTCTGTCCTAAAAACCACGTTCAGATTCTTTTACACAAGCACTTATTTAGACTCCACTGACTGTCCGACAGCAGAACAAAAAACCTTAACTATAATCTGAATTCCCGTTCATCAACAATGTCGCCCCTGTGATCAGGTATTTATATTTCGGCTGGACATTTTGTTAAGAGCGAAAATCACTAATCTTGCTGATCTTGGCACAGTTTGGTAGATTAGCTTTTCTATCTTATCATTTTTTTTTTACTTTGGATCATTTTTTTGGTCGCAACCGACCTGCCGTTAAGTTGATCAACTGTAACGGGAGTCACCGAAGGCTCCGGCCGAAACAAAATTAGTGCTGATCTCTAGGTCATTAACTGGATATTGGACGAATGCCGATACTTTTTCGCTGACTTTTGTTTTGATATTGAGGCAATATACATCTTGCCTGAATCATAGCATAAACTAGAGACTGTTAGCAAACTAACAACGGGTGATTAATCTTATTAATGTTGAGATCCGAGTAGGGATGCAGAACACAGAGAAACGGAGGCATCCATTGATGAATCCTCACAGTTACAGACAGAATTTTCTTCTGAAACGATTTCTAACTCTTGAGCATGATCATTAGCCGTTTCAAAGTGATTCAGTGCTTCTGCAAAGTCTCGAATCCCTTGAAATTGTCGATAAACCGAAGCAAATCGGACATAAGCCACTTCACTCAAGGATTTGAGTCGGTGTAAAACCAATTCTCCGATTTCCTGAGTCGGAATTTCCCGTTGGGAACGTTGTTGCAATTCTGCTTCGATTTCATCAATAATTGATTCTAAATCGGGAGCAGAAAGTCCTGTTTTTTCACAAGCTCGAACCATTCCGCGCAGTAACTTGGAACGGTCAAACGATTCCCGTTTTTTATCCCGCTTGATCACCGTAATCGGGACAAATTCAATCCGTTCATAGGTGGTAAAGCGATGCTGACACTGAAGACATTCCCTGCGTCGTCGAATGCTTTTACCTGATTCAGCAGCACGGGACTCAAGCACTCGACTATTCGTATATTGACAAACTGGACACTGCATGATTAACGTCCTTTGAGCGGTTGTTTCACTGAATAGGAGTTTTTTGATCAGCGATTACAAGCACAGCCTTTAACTCTTTAACAGTCCAATACTGAGTTATGAGAACTCAGGGTTTTATTTAAACCAGTGAACACCCCAATCCCTTGTTAAAATTTAGGCGCGTCTGGGTTCGCTCAGTGCAAAAAGCGTTCAATCAACCTTAAAACCCATGACTCAGTATTGGAGTGGACGAAGATGCTCTGATTGTCACTTACTTACCAATCCGAGGCGGTTCCCGGAACGCAATTGCAAAAAAGATAACTCCCAAAGCCAATGTCAAAACTAAGATGTAAGCAACACTTTCCATGTCAATTTTTCCTAAACCTATTATTTTCTAATAGTCTACCATTGAGCGAGTGAACTACCCACTGCATTTAAACCCACATTACCAGTTTTAGAAGAAAGAAAAAACCGATTAACTTTGACCCACCAATTCCCCATAAAGAAAGAGTTGGAGACTTTATGAATAAAGTTCCAACTCTTTTGAAAATTAGGGTTTACAAAAATACCCCACAAGCCTGAACTAGAGATATCCTAGACGGTCTTTTTAACACGAGTGGTTTTGTCACCCAGTTTTTGGAACAGACCCCACTCCACTTGTTCTTCCAGATCGGCTTCCACCCCAGCGAACACATCGCGGAAGATCGTCCGAGAACCGTGCCAAATATGGCCAAAGAAGAACAATAACGCAAAGCAAGCGTGAGCGTAGGTGAACCAACCCCGGGTACTCGTCCGAAACACACCATCCGATCCCAAGGTTTCCCGATCAAACTCGAAGGGTTCCCCTTGTTGAGCTAAACGGGCATATTTCTTGACGGTAGGAGCATCCTTAAAGGTTTTGCCATCTAAGTCGCCACCATAGAAACTGACCGTCACCCCAGCTTGTTCAAAGCTGTAGCGAGACTCAGCCCGACGGAAGGGAATATCCGCCCGAATCACACCCTCTTTATCCGTTAGGATAACCGGGAAGGTTTCAAAGAAGTTAGGAAGACGACGAACCGATAATTCCCGTCCTTCAGAATCTTTAAATACGGGATGGCCTAACCAATTTTTGGCAATGCCATCGCCGTTATTCATGGGGCCGACCCGGAACAGACCGCCTTTCGCGGGGCTATTGCCCACATAGTCATAAAAGGCAAGTTTTTCAGGAATTTTTTCCCAAGCTTCAGAATAGCTATCCCCACGGGCAACGCTAGATTGTACCCGGCGTTGAATTTCCTGTTGGAAATAACCGCTATCCCATTGATATCGGGTAGGGCCAAACAGTTCGATGGGGGTAGCAGCAGAACCGTACCACATAGTTCCCGCTACGACAAAAGCCGAGAAGAACACGGCGGCAATACTACTGGATAAGACTGTTTCAATGTTCCCCATCCGCAGGGCTTTGTATAACCTTTGGGGTGGACGAACGGATAGATGGAACAGACCCGCAATAATCCCCACAACCCCAGCCGCAATATGGTGAGCCACGATTCCCCCCGCATTGAACGGGTTAAATCCCTCTGGCCCCCAAGCGGGTGCAACGGGTTGAATACTGCCTGTAATGCCGTAGGGATCGGATACCCACATCCCCGGGCCAAATAAGCCGGTTAAGTGGAAGGCTCCAAAACCAAAGCAAAGCAGACCGGATAAAAACAGGTGAATCCCAAACATTTTGGGCAAATCCAAAGCGGGTTCGCCTGTACGGGGGTCGGTAAACAGTTCCAGATCCCAAAAGACCCAATGCCAAACGGCAGCGAGGAACAGTAAACCAGACAGAATGATATGAGTAGCCGCTACCCCTTCAAAAGACCAAATTCCAGGGTTAGTTACTGCTTCTCCGGTGAGACTCCAGCCACCCCAGGATTGGGTTACTCCCAAGCGGGCCATAAAGGGCATGACGAACATCCCTTGACGCCACATCGGGTTGAGGACGGGATCAGAAGGATCATAAATTGCGAGTTCATACAGGGCCATAGATCCAGCCCAACCTGCCACCAAAGCGGTGTGCATCAGGTGCACAGAGATTAACCGTCCCGGATCATTCAGGACAACTGTGTGTACACGATACCAGGGTAGTCCCATTGACTACGCTCCTTCTAATTGATAATGGTTACTTTTTTTTGACACTCCCCGCTCTAAAGAGACGAGAATTCTTAATTCAGCGACTGACCTTTAAGAACCATGTCCTTGCGGCAATTCTTAAACTTCTTAACCGTACTACTGTACCAATTACAAAGTCTAAGTCATAGCTATCCCAGAGGGTCTATCCCCAAAAGCTTACTAGGATACTACAAGCCTAGAGTTCGGGCGTGTCCCGCCCTACTGAATTAAGTAAACCTAATTATTTATTTTCTGGTAGAGAGAATTAAGTTGATTCTCTTGCTGTTTTAAGAGTTTTCGCCGCTCTTGGCCCAATGCTTTACGCCTAAAAGTGTGTCTTAACCGTTTCACGATGGCGAAGGAGTTTAACCTTGACATTGACATTCTAGCAACAAGCTGAACAAGGGATTAGGGGTTTAAAACCCAATGTCTTGATCACTTTGCTTTGACGTTCTCAGATATAAAGGCACTGAGATTCTCAAGAGAGCAGTAATATAATATCACGAACGCTGACTACAATTAATCCTACACGGATTATAGGCTTTGGTTGATTTGACATTCAGTTGCAGCACTGGCTAAACGTTCTAGGACTTGTTCCGCTGTAATTAATCGGGTGAGAACCACTTGACCAATGGTGTTAGAGGAGTCGGTCATTGTGGCAATGTCTGGTCTAACTTCTAACATCAGGACAGAATCTTCCACCCTATACAGCCACATCTTTTCTTGTTGATTCCGATCCCAAAGACACAAATCCATTCTTTGAATTTCTGGTGGACGTCGCCGCAGAGATTGATCCCACAAACCCCCTACTCCCCAGACCCGTCCAATTGTCCATCCATCGGTTAAAAAAAAGTATTTCACAGACTTCCTTAAACGAACTGACTTTGGCTCCGATTGTTTAGGATACCGCGAAAAGATCTATCGTTCTCAATTGAGAGGTAAAATTTTTCTAGGTCAAGACCTCCTTGGATCGGAAATTAGGAAATTGACCGCTTAAAATCTATCTGTAAAGATTAAATTAACTATTCACACTATTACAATCATGAACAATTCCCCTTATTTAGTTCGGTTATACCAATTATCTCCTTCTATGGCGGTGATGCCCAATTTTTTGAAACCTGGTCATCGAGTCCAAAATCAAGGCTTATCTCCATTAATATCCCTGGTTTCAATTTTATTATTGACCACAGGATTGATATTAACTGATGATATTGGAGCCTTATCTCAAGAACATCCTGGCTGTTTTCTGAAAACAAAATCAGGACGAGTTATATCTCTAAATGAAGTTTGTGTTTTTCCACAAGCCGACCCAAAAACTGCTGTTGCTCCCCTAAAAACACCGGGAGTTTATCAGGCTAAAATTGTTAGAAAACAAGGTGGAATCCCGGTTATTCTAGTAATTTTTAATGACCAAACTCCTTTTGAAATGTTGGTAGATACTGGAGCCAGTGGCACAGTTATTACTTCTATGATGGCGGAACAGCTGGGGGTGACTCCAACCGGAAGAGGTAAAGCGGATACACCTAGTCAAAAGGGAGTTGAATTTGAAATAGGTTTAATTCAGACTCTTAATGTTGCTGGAGCTATAAAAAATAATCTGACTGTGGCGATCGCTCCAGCCCTGGATGTGGGTTTACTGGGTCAAAATTTCTTAAGTGGATATGATGTTACTATTAAGGAAGATATTGTTGAATTTCGAGCTAGAACTTAATCACTTATTAGTTAACAGTTATCAGTAGAAGAAATAGCCTTTAATTTATTGGCTATTCATTTATAAACTGTAAACTTTTGGACTGATTACTGTGAACTCTTGGACTAATCAATGATTACTGTTAACTGATTACTGATTATTGAGGAAATCTAAATAGGTTTGACTTAATTCCTTAACGGCTAATTCATAAAATTGTTGGCCATGTTCAGGGGTTGCCAAGGCAGGATTAGAGCCCATCCGACCATCGGGATAGTGTTGGCGAAAATCCTCCGAGCCATATATAGGATGTCCTTTAGCCACTTCTGGTGTCAGGAAACCTTGTTTAATCGAATCAGGATAAACATATTGTGTTAAAGCGACTTCGCTGGGTGTGGCATGGGAACCTTCTTGATCGCCATAGAGTTCTTTTGCTAACTTATAAACTGAGCCACACATAAACCAATTGCCGATTTGACATTTGACTTGATGGGCTTTGGGTATATTGATATCGGATAAATGGCTGTAGGTTTCAGAAAAAGCCGCTTTAAGCGTAGCAATATTTCCCCCATGTCCGTTAATAAAAAAGTAGTGAGTAAATCCAACTTTGGCTAAACTTGTGATATAATCATTGATTACCTGAATTAAAGTTGTCGGTCGCAGACTTATAGTACCTGGAAAAGCTGTGTGGTGTAGTGCCATACCAACATTGATAGTCGGGCTAACTAAGGCCTTGGTTGCTTCTCCTACTCCTTTGGCGATCGCTTCAGCGCAAATTGCATCAGTGCCGATTAATCCTGTTGGCCCATGTTGTTCTGTGGAACCAATAGGAATGATGATACCGCCAGAGTGGGTTAGATAAACTTCTACTTCTTGCCAGGTACTCAGATGTAGTAACATTATGTTAAGTTAAGTTAAGTTAAGTTAAGTTAAGTTAAGTTAAGTTAAGTTAAGCAATTTTAAAATTTCAGATTTACTCAATATTGTACCTGAGTTATCTGTTCACCTAATAAAAACAAAAGTCAAACAGACTCTAGGAATTGACACCCTACCAACCCAAAATACGACCCGTTCAGAATTTTAATTTGATTAGAATAATTTAACCATAAGATTACTAAGCCTTTACCTTTTGTTAACCTTTCCCTATTATCATGAGGCTATCGACCATATTCAGATTTCCAACAACCAGGCAAATTGAGCGTTAACAATGCTTAAAAACCTAGAACCGAGGCTAAATCAGGATGAGTCTGGCGACCTCCCAACAAAATCGGGGGTTGGATTTGCCTTAGCAGTCCAATATCGGTCGTCTCTATGTGAAGGAATTCGTAACGGAGAACATAATTACGTTGGATGGTTGACACTGGACTAACTCCTCAGAATGTCGAGTTACTTGTGGCGACAATAGCCAGTTTCAACAACTTCTACTTATCCAACCCGCAAAATTTTTTTTATGTTTTCTCCTGAATTGAGCAAGATTCCTTACCGTTCTGATGTAAGACAAGATGGCCATATTTTACTTTTGGAAAACGAACAGCCTTGGCGAGAAATGCTTTCCCTAGCTTTGGAAGAACAGGGTCATCGGGTGATGGTGACTTCCGATGGACGAGATGCTCTCCCTTCAATTCAGAACCCTAATTATCCCGTCGGGGATTTTCCATTCAACCTTTTAATTATGGACTCGATTAATGGTTTGGATCTGTGTCGTATGTTACGACATCAGGGAAATTCTGTGGCCATTTTAATTATTGGGTTGCGGGAGAGCGCGAATAACTCGGCTTTTTATTTAGAAGCAGGAGCCGATGACTATTTAACTAAACCCTTTGGAATGCGGGAGTTTATGGCGCGTTGTCGGGCCTTAATGCGACGAAGACGCTATTCTCAACTGCCAGAGCCAGTCATGCTGCAATATAAAGAAGTGATTTTGTATCAAGAAGAATGTCGGGTTCTGGTTCGTGGCCAAGAGGTGAAACTATCTCCTAAACAGTTTCGTTTACTAGAGCTATTTCTAAGTTATCCTCGGCGAGTTTGGTCACGGGAACAATTATTAGATATTATTTGGGGACAAGATTTTATTGGGGATAGCAAAACCGTTGATGTTCATATTCGCTGGTTACGCGAAAACCTAGAATTAGATCCGAGCAAACCAGAATATGTGATTACAGTTCGGGGTTTTGGCTATCGATTTGGTTGAAGTTAGATGAATTACGAATTAGCAATTAAGAATTACGAGTTACGAGTTACGAGTTACGAGTTAAGAATTATTAATCTTTAATTCTCAATTCGTAATTATTGATTCGTAATTCGTAATTATTGGTTATTAAATAGAGTGAATATTTGTTGGTATTGAAAATATTTAATAGCAATAAATAATAGCTTTAACAGATTAAAAAGCGTAGCAGTAATTACTATAGAGTTTAAATTTATTTGTATTAAAATTAAGGGGGCAGGAAACAGGCAACAGAAAAAACTTATTAAGGAAACAAGCAACATCCCCATTCCCCATTTGTAATTCGTAATTCGTAATTTGTAATTTCCTTTTCAGAATTTAACACAAATTTATGTCTGTGAATCGTCGTGATTTTCTATTGTTTTTGAGTGCAGGATTTACGACACTAGCCGTCGGTTCCTGTCAAAATTCCTCAAAATCACCTAATATCTTCTCATCCCCGGAACCTAAATTTCCTCAATCTTTACCGTTTAAACCCATCAAAGGGCCACTACCTAATAGCTTAGATTTGATTCAAGCCCAAACTTCTAAATCCGTAATTCCAGTTAGTGATAATTCCCTTTCTGCACAACAAATTCAAGCCTATAGTACCTACGAAGTCGTTGATGATTTAGTTCTACCTGAAGGATTTACTTATGATGTTATTGCCACTTGGGGAGACAAAGTAGGAAATTCTCGATTTGGCTATAACAATGATTATGTTTCCTTTATTTCTACGGGAGAAGATCAAGGTTTTTTAACCGTTAACTTTGAGTACATTAGTTCTGCTGTTTGGTTAGAAACCTATCAACAGATTATCGGTGAACCCTTACCTCTAAAAAATCTTCAATCCTCCGATCCAAAGCCAACAATAAACGCTTTTGAATTACCAGAAAAAGACCCCTTACGCCAGGATATTTTAAAACTGTCTCAAGAAGGCTTAACCGATTTAGGTATAGCGGTGATTTCTGTTCAGCGTCAAGCTGATGGTCGTTGGGTGAGAACCAATTCTGCTGCTGATCGAGTTATTAGCGGACTATCGGGTTGGGAAAATAACCAATATTTAAAAGCGACCGGGCCGGCCGTTGCCGTATTTATAAAAAAAGGTCAGGGGTACAATGATCAATTAGGGGAAAAAATTATTGGAACTTTCGCTAATTGTGCCGGGGGAACAACTCCCTGGGGGACGGTCTTGAGTGCGGAAGAAAATTTCCAAAGTCAGGTAACTGAAGCCGTTTATCCCGATGGAACAACCTATCCTCCTAGTGAAACTCCTTTTTTATTAGAAGAAATGGAGGGTTTGGGTAATGTATTTGGACTAGCGGGAAATAAGTATGGTTGGATCGTAGAAGTTGATCCGACAAATCCCAAGGACTATGGCACAAAACACACCTGGTTAGGACGTTATCGCCATGAAGCGGTGGGAATTCGGGTCGAAGTCGGTCAACCCTTAGCATTTTATTCAGGATGCGATCGCCGCAGTGGACACCTATATAAATTTGTCAGCAAAGGGACAGTTAAAGACCCCCAAGACAAAAAAAATTCCCAATTATTAACTGATGGGATGTTATATGCGGCCAAATTTAATCCTGATGGTACAGGGCAATGGATTCCGTTAACAGCAGATACAACTATAAATCCTGATCAGCCTAATATTCATGCTGGGGGAATTATTACCTTACCCCAACGGCCAAAAGGTGGGAGTTTTATTGCCAAAACCGATAAAGATATCCAAAACTTCAAACAACAGTTTAAAACCCTAGGAGATTTGTATACCGGAATTCCAGAAGAACAACAAGGGTCAATTTTGATTGATGCCCATTTAGCTGCGAGTGCTGTGGGCGCGACCTGTGCCGCCCGTCCTGAAGATACGGAAATCGCGCCTGATGGATCTTTAGTTATTGCCTTCACATCAGGTACGGCCGATACTGAAACCGGGGGCCCCAACCTCCAGATTTTTAAATCTCCTTCGGAGGAAAAACAATATGAATACGGATGGGTGATGCGTTTAGTAGAAGATGGGAATGTTCCCCAGGCGATGACCTTTCGATGGGAAATGGTCGCCACCGGAGGAGAAGTGGCCCAAGGAGGGTTAGGATTTGCCAACCCTGATAATTTAGCCATTGATGCGATCGGGAATTTATGGATGGTTACGGATATTTCCACCAGCAAACATAATCAACCCGTTGCCCAGGGTCGTCTTGACAAGAATCAACAACCCTTAGAGGGCGCGGAGTTATTGGGACTATATGGTAATAATTCGTTTTGGTTTTTACCAACATCAGGGGAATATGTGGGTCAAGCCTTTTTATTTGCTATCGGGCCAATGGACTGCGAACTAACTGGGCCATTTTTTACTCCTGATCAAAAAACCCTATTTATTGCTGTCCAACATCCGGGGGAAAAGAACCAAACTCGCCGGGATATGGCAACAAAAACCCTCGAATTTGCTTTACAAACCACCCAAGGAGAAGAATTTATCCAAACTCGTCAAGTTCCTTGGGGATCAAATTGGCCCAGTAAACAACCCAATCATCCACCCAAACCATCATTAGTGGCAATTCGACGGATAAATTCTGAACAAATTGTAGAGAAGCCAAACCCTCTCTAAGTAAAGGTTATACCGATTGAATCCGGTTGAAAACAAGTCTTAACTTTTGTTCCCCCACTTGACTGTGGAAAAACTATAGTTAAGATATGATACTATTGGTTCAGTCGAGCTAGGGACTCCCTTGCTTTGTGGTATTTTAAGTGTCGGTGTGAGAATTGAGATGATGAACAAAGTTTTATTGAACACTCTAAAGCATAGTCCAGGCGTTCTGGGAGCAGCTATTCTCTTAACGAATGCAGCCTTCGCAACCGAGGCTCCATCGGAGAAATTGGCAAATGCGACAGATACAGCGACCATCACCCTCGAAGCTGCCCGTGCAGTTCCGACCACTGGACAGAATAATGAGTTGCAACCTCAAGCCAATTCCGAGTCATCCGCAGAGCAACTAGCCCTGTCTTTGACCCCTGATGTTGCGGTTGAACCCACCAATTTAGTCAATGGTGAGGCTACAAACGAGAACGAACCGCAGACTTTTGCCACGGCTCAAAAGTTAAACATCCTAACTTCAGAGGCTTCGGCCCCACTACAAACTGCTCAAGCTTCTGAGTTCCAAGTGGCTCAGATGTCATCAACTGAGCCGAGCGAAACCAGCGTCTCAGGCTTAGAACAAATTAATGAATATGCTGAAGCTGCCGATGCCCTAGAGCAAGTCACTTCAGTTTCTCAATTATCTGACGTTCAACCCACTGACTGGGCATTCCAGGCTTTGCAATCCTTGGTTGAACGCTATGGTTGTATCGCGGGTTATCCCGATGGAACCTTTAAAGGCAACCGGGCCATGACTCGTTTTGAGTTTGCCGCGGGTTTAAATGCCTGTTTAGAACGGGTTAACGAACTAATTGCGGCGTCTGTAGCCAATTTGGTCACCCGTGAAGATTTAGCCGTTCTGCAACGGTTACAAGAAGAATTTGCGGCGGAATTAGCCACTCTACGCGGTCGTGTCTATGCCTTAGAAGCTAGAACTGCCGAATTAGAAGCCAATCAGTTCTCTACCACCACCAAACTCCGTGGAGAAGTCATCTTCTGGGGTGGAGACGCCGCCGGAGATCGGGCTACTTATAACGTAGTGGGTCAGTTCGCTCACCAGGATAGTGATCCAACGGAAGCCTATTTTGGCTACCGCGCCCGTTTAAACTTTGATACGAGCTTCACGGGTCAGGATTTGTTGAGAACTCGTTTACAAGCTCAATCTATTCCTAACCTGTCTGCTTTCAACATCACCAATACCTTGATGAGTCGTACTAGCATCGATGGTGTGGATAATGGTGTCATATTAGATGAGTTGTACTACCGCTTCCCGATCGCCAATGGTAAAGGCAATGTCTTCGTTGGAGCTAAGGGTCTTGACAATGATGATATCTATGATACAGTAACCCCCTTTGGTGGTTCTGGAGATGGAGCACTTTCCCGCTTTGGTCGGTATAACCCGACTACCTTCCGAGGGCCGCAAGGCACAGGTGTGGGTCTGAAATATGCCTTCAGTGATCAGTTTAAAGTCAATTTAGGCTACTTGGCTGACCAAGCCAGTTCATCTTTAGCCAACTCAGGTCAGGGTGTATTCAATGGTGGCTACAGTGCGGGTCTGCAATTGGTGTTTAAACCCAGTCCTAAGATTGGTGTGGGTTTAGAGTATAACCACCGCTACTTCACCAATGACAGTGTGTTTGTCTCTGGGGGAACAGGAAGTTGGATTGCCAATAGACCCTTTGGTCAAAATGCAACCACCACCGAAAACCTGGGTTTCCAAGCCAACTGGCGGATTTCCAAAAACTTTGAGTTGGGTGGCTGGTTTGGTTCCACCTGGGCTAACCAAAAGAATGGCGGTAATGACAGTGCGACCATTATTAACTGGGCTGTTTCTTTGGCGTTCCCCGATGTCCTGAAAGAAGGCGGCTTAGGTGGTTTAATTGTCGGTATGCCTCCTAAAGTAACCAGCCATGATATCAGTGCTTTAGAAGATAAAGATACCTCCATTCACATTGAAGGTTTCTACCGCTATCCTCTCAACGACTACATCGCCATTACTCCTGGTTTCTATGTAGTTACTAACCCCGACCAAAATAGCAATAACAATACAATCGTGGTCGGAACTCTGCGGACTCAATTCCGCTTCTAAATCAGTAAACAGTTATCAGTGTAAGAATTAACAATTAAGAGTTAAGAGTTAAGAGTTAACTCTTAACTTCTTTTTTTTACTGATATAGCAGGGAACAGGGAACGCCGGATCTGGGAACAGCCCCCCCAAACCCCAGGGCTGTTTCATTCTCTAGGAAAAACTGTGTGACCTCTCCCCCAACCCCTCTCCTGCGAAGAGAGGGGGGACTAATTATTACTATTAAACGTGAGTTCGATGGAGTGCGATCGCGATAAAACAGACGACTACTGGGCAGGCGATCGCGACAAAACAGACGACTATTGGGCATATGATCTAATCAGTAAGCGTGGGAAAATAGAGATGTAACCAGCAAATATTAGACAATTAAGGAGACTTTTATGGATCACAGAGCATCACACTTAGACATAACAGAAGTTTTTTGTGACGTGGATGACTTTTGTCAAGTATTTGAACCCTTATTGGCACAAATGTTGTTACCAGAAGTGGTGGGTCAAAGCCGACCCAAAACCCGCTTGACTTTAAGTGAAATAATGACAATATTGATCGGATTTCATGGTTCACGTTACCGAACATTTAAAGACTTTTACCGCTTACAAGTAATGGCATATTGGTCAAAAGCTATGCCTAACTTAGTCAGTTATAATCGTTTTGTTGAGTTAATGTCTTATGCTTTATTAGCACTATGTTGTTACTTTGAATATTGTTGTAAAGGCGAGGTAACTGGAACAAGTTTTATCGATTCAACCGCCTTAAAAGTCTGTCATAAAAATCGAGCGAATAGCCATAAAGTCTTTGCCGGACTGGCGGAATGGGGGAAAAGTTCAAGGGGCTTTTATTATGAAAAATAAACTAATGTCGTGGTCAGATAAAATGAAATTAAGAAAAAGAGGTATAATAGAATCAGTGAACGATCAACTCAAAAAATTATGCCAAATTGAACATACAAGACATCGAAGTGTAGGTAATTTCATGGTGAATTTAGTAGTCGGAATGATTGCTTATACTTATCAACCAGAAAAACTATCATTATAGGTCTGGCGACTGCTATAACTCATTAAGGCATTCGCCAAATTTTAATGGTTTTATCCTCACTACCACTAACTACAATTTGACCATTTGAACTTACATCTAAAGCATTAATAGGTTTATCATGACCCCACAAAACCACCCGTTTTCTGCCCGTTTTTAGATCCCAAATAATTACACTATCACCCCCACTCACAAGAGTCTTACCATCTTTTGTGATTGCCAATGATTTCACAGGACTATTATTAGCTTTCCAGACTTCTTTTTGTTCTCCCGTATCTGGGTTCCATAGCCGAATCGTACCATCATCGCTGGCACTAATTAGGGTTTTGCCATCTGGATGATAAATCAGAGCATTAATGCTACCGTCATGACCTGAGATACTTCGTTTACGAGTGCCCGTCTCCAAATTCCATAACCGAATTGTTTGGTCTGAGCTTCCACTGGCTAGAGTTTGACCATCAGGACTAAATGAAAGGGCATGAATTGCGCCTTCATGACCCGTAAACATGAGTTGTCGAGATCCCTTATTTAAAGGCGTAATCAGAATAGTTTTATCATCACTCCCACTGGCTAAGGTCTGACCGTCAGGACTGAAAACAACAATATTTACACCTTCAGTATGTTCTTCAATTGTTCGTGTTTTCTTTCCATTCTTTAAATCCCACAGACGAATCGTTTTATCATTGCTACCACTGGCTATGGTTGCATTATTGGGACTAATAGCCAGAGCCTTGACCCAACTAGAATGGGCTGCAATCGTTCGTGGTTTGACATCTGTTGTTAAATTCCAAATTTTAATTGCCCCAAAACTCCCCACAGCCAGGGTTTTATTATCGGGGCTAATGACAATAGCATAAATTTCACCAACGGCTCGTTCGTACCTCTCTAAAAAAATACTGCCTGGCAATCCTTTTAAAATTAAAATTGGATTAGCCGGGATAAATCCATAACGGATATAGCCATCAATTTGTGTATAAACTCCGCCCAATACCATTAAGGATGTTCCTAAAACCCAGAAGTATTTAAGCTGAATTTTAGGAAATTTAATTTTAGGAATAGAAAAATTAAACCCACTATTCCAATTTTGCTTGACTTGCTTTTTGTCCGTAGGGGAAGGCGGGGGAACTTCTTTTTCTTCGCCTAGAGGTTTAATATCTTTTAAACACTGCAAGATTGCTTGTGGCGTTTGAGGGCGATTACCCGGAAAAGGGGCCATCAAAAAATCAATAGTTCCCGCAAATTGATCAGAAAGATTGGGTGCGCCCTTTCGCCACAATAACTTTCCAGTTCGAGGATTTTCTGGATAAGCAGTGGGAGGTTTTCCGGTTAATAAATAAATAAAAGTTCGTCCCAGGGCAAAAAAATCGGATTGCGGAACAGCTTTGCCATTCGTTTGTTCTGGGGGTGTATATCCAGGGGAAACAATCCCGGTTACATTTTGCCCCTGTTCTACCTTAGCAATATAGGTTCCTGAAACTTCCCTTGCAGTTCCAAAATCAATTAATACTAACTGTCCATTGGGTTTCCTCATAATATTTTGAGGCTTAATATCCCGATGGAAGTATTGCAAATTATGAACTTGCTCTAGGATCTCAGTCAGTTCTCTTAACCATTCCAAAGCGTGTTCTTGACTGATGGGTTCTTTTTTTCGTTCTTTCATCCAGTCTTGTAAATTTAGCCCTTCAATTTTCTCCATCACCAAACAGTGAAGGGCTTCGTTACTCCCTTTGGGAAGATAGGTAAAATAGCCATCGGGATCAACTTTAGGAATTCCAGGATGATTAAGCTGACTCAAAACTTTCGCTTCTTGTTTGAACAAAGCGACGGCTTTAGGATGATTTTTTAATAAAACTTTTACAACCTTACATTTGCCTTGATCATCAATTTCAAATGTTTTGCCAAAACCTCCTCCTCCAAGTTGTTTGATCACACGATACCGTCCTTCCAGCAAAAGATCCGAGCCACATTGACAGCAAGTGCGCCGATTCTCGTTTGCTGGATCAGTTGGATTTGGACACTTAGGATTAAGGCAATAACTCACATTGATCGAGAACCCAGATCTAGGTTGAAGAGTTGTTGTTAATTTATATCTAGGTTTTTGTTCAAATTTAGCTTTATTAAACAGCAACGCGGTTAGGTGTGACTCCGCACTTAACCAATTTAGTTAAGTTTTTAGGTTGTTTAATTATGCTCAATTTAAAAACCTGTGACAATAATAGCACTCCAGACGCAAATTTGACATTAAGATTCTCCACTATGACAGCTTGGCTATCGCTGACCAACTTATGACTAAGTTTATGTAGAAAATCTTGCCGGGAATTACTAACTCGTTCGTATAATGCGGCCACAATTTTTCTATACTTTTGTCTTGACTGACTCCCACTTCGACTGGGGCTCTCCTGAGCGTAGCCTAAGGGCTCAAGTACAGGCTTTTTGTTTACGCGCTAATTTCTTTGACACCGATTATACTGATTAAGAGGATTAACGCGGATTATATTCCTTGCTTCGCACTAAATTATTTATCTAATACGAAGTTAAAGATGTAATCGGTGAAATCCTCTTAATCCGTGAGAAATCCGTGATTAATGTTTGGGCTAGTAGTGCTTTTTGCAATGCAGTTGGATACAGACGGACTTGTACAGCTTGATGTAACACTCGATTTGTACCTCCTGGTCTGAATATCTTACTACATAATACTGAAAAAAGATTCGGTCAATGTAGGTACGGAGTTGACCCGCCTTTCATCCTACCGCTTACCTGGGTACAGTTAGAGCGGGGGACTTCCCGGCGGTGTAAGTTAAAAATACCAAGGATTTAGTTTCGGTGATCCTTGTGTTTTACCCAAGGTCTGAAGAACCTCGATATGCACTATTCGATCATTATTTTCTTATGAACCTAAATATTGTGACGTTGATTGGTCGCGCTGGTGGCGATCCAGAAGTCAAATACTTTGAGTCCGGTAGCGTCGTCTGTAATTTAACCTTAGCGGTTAACCGTCGGACTAAAAAAACGGATCAACCCGATTGGTTTAACTTAGAAATTTGGGACAAAACAGCAGAAGTTGCGGCTAACTATGTCCGTAAAGGCGGTTTAATTGGGATTAAAGGAGTGTTAAAGTTTGACTATTGGCAAGATCGGAATACAGGCACTCAACGTTCAAAACCTGTAATTCGAGTGTATGAATTAGACCTATTGGGTTCTAAGCGCGATTCGGATGAAGGTGCGCCTCGGAACAACTATGATGAGTTTTAAATAGGGAAAACCGTGACTCAAGAACCCTTAGAAGCCGTTCAAATTGCATATCAAGCGGGTCAGTTTGCCTTTGAACAGGGGCGTTATCGAGAGTCGGTTCAATATTTAGAACAGGCTCGTCAAGCTGTGGAACTCAATTCTCCTCTGGGTGGAGAGATCCAAATGTGGTTAGTCACAGCATTTGAAGCCTCTGGCAAAAGGCAAGAAGCGATCGCTTTATGTAAACAGTTGACTCGTCATCCGAATATTGGCACTCGTCAACAGGCTCGTCGTTTACTCGAAGTCCTGGAAGCTCCTAAACTCTATATTGACCCAGAGGGATTTGTAAAAATTCCTGATTTGGATCATCTGGATGTCCAAGGAAATTCCCGATCTCAAAACAATTCGGTGGCGACCGTTCGGTCTATTCCCAAACCCCCGGTTTCACATAAGGTGAACTCTGGGGATGGGGTGAAGACTCAAGACAATCAATTTTTGGGGATCGCTTTAATCATCGTGCTTTTGGTGAGTGGCGGATTAATCTGGGTCAGTTCTTTAATCAGTAATCAGTAATCAGTAATCAGCTATAATCACAAAATCAGTGGTTAGAGACGCCATCGCAGATCTAACCACTAATCACCGATAACTGATAACTGGTATCAATAAACGTTCTTCAAAAAGAATCGGTATAGATGGAAGTTGAAATTCCCCAACTAGAAAGTGTTAAGCGCTAACTCATGAACCATCAGAGACCCAAAAAGCCTAAGATGTTGGTCGTTGACGATGAGCCGGATAATTTGGATCTGCTCTATCGGACATTTCGACGTAACTTTGATGTATTTAAGGCGGAAAGCGGGGGTCAAGCTTTAGAAATTTTGGCCAACGAAGGAGAAGTGGCGGTCATTATTTCCGACCAACGAATGCCAGAGATGAAGGGTACAGAGTTTCTCAGCAAAACTGTGCCGGAGTTCCCCAATACCGTGCGAATTATTTTGACCGGATTTACAGATATTGAGGACTTGGTAGATGCGATTAATTCAGGACAGGTGTACAAATATATTACAAAGCCCTGGGATCCCAATGAACTCAAAGCCGTAGTAGAAAGAGCCGCCCAAACATATCAATTGCTGAACCAACGCACCGCAGAACTCAATCGCGCTCAGGCTCAAACCCAACTGTTAGCGACGATTATGGAAGCGGCCCAAGCAGCGACGACCCTAGAAAGTTTACTCACTGCATTGTGCACAGCCGTCGCATCGGGGTTCCGAGCCGATGTTTGTATTTTGCAACAAATTAAAGACAATCGCTTAAATTCTATAGAAGGTCATTATAGTTCCACTGGTGTTGTGGAAAACTGGTTAGAGATTGATCCTTTAGTTCAGGAAACCATAACTACCAGAACTGTACAAGCATCGACTAATATTACAACTGATCCCGCCTTAGCTACTCTGGCTCACTATCAAAGTTCGGGAATTCAAGCCCATATCAATATTCCGATTACCTATCGGGAACAACTAATCGGTCTATTATCAGTACAATGGAAACAGCCTTGTCAGATGAGTCCTGACGATCTGATCACGGTTCATTTAGTGGCTCAACAAATCGCTTTGGCTTTAATTAGTCTGGGGCATTAATCAATTTGAAGAAGGGAACAGGGAACAGGCAATAGGCAACAGGCAATAGGCAATAGGCAACAGGCAACAGCTAACAGGCAATAGGCAATAGGCAACAGGCAACAGGCAACAGCTAACAGCTAATTAGAGGAATGGTTCAGGAAAATAACCCGATTCAAGAGATTTTTAATCGCATCGCCCCGGTCTATGATCAGTTAAATGACGGGTTAAGTTTAGGCCAACATCGGATTTGGAAAAAAATGGCCGTAGCCTGGAGTGGGGCTAAACCTGGAGACACCGCTTTAGATTTATGTTGTGGAAGTGGAGATTTAGCCCTATTATTAGCACAACAGGTTGGAGAACCGGGACAGGTGTTTGGGGTAGATTTTTCCAGTTGTCAATTGGAAATTGCCCAGCACCGACCCCGACCCTTTACTATTCCAAGGGCTAAGATCTCTTGGATAGAAGCGGATGTATTAAGATTGCCGTTTTCAGACAACACCTTTGACTGTGCCACTATGGGCTATGGTTTACGGAATGTTGTAGATATTCCCCGCAGTCTTGAGGAACTTCATCGGGTACTCAAACCTGGGACAAAAGCTGCGATTTTGGATTTTCACCGTCCTCCGGGTTCCCTATTGCGTACTTTTCAACAGTGGTATTTACAGCAGTTTGTGGTTCGCACGGCGGAACGATTTGGGTTTCGAGAAGAATACGCTTATATTAACCCCAGTTTAGATCAATTCCCTATCGGTACAGAACAAGTTCAGTTAGCCCAGCAAGCAGGATTTTCAACCGCCACACATTACCCAATTGCAAGCGGTATGATGGGAGTATTAGTAATCACTAAAGCCAATTAAGTTTTAGGTATTCGGTGTGTTCAGTGACAATTGCTAATACATCAGATGGTTTCCTAGTGGACTGCTACGATAAGAATGGTCAATTTTTCTGAACAGTTGGTTTTAATTACACCTCCGATGGTGGGTGGAATTATTGGCTATTTTACCAATGATTTAGCCATTAAAATGTTATTTCGTCCGTATCGACCGCTACAGATTTATGGCCGAAGGATTCCGTTTACTCCCGGTTTGATTCCCAGAAATCAAGAGCGTTTAGCTAAACGAATTTCCGATACCATTATGGGGTCTTTATTGACTCCCGAAGAATTACAAAAATTAGCGCGTCGTTTGCTCGAAACAGAACGAATGCAAGCCGCTATTAGTTGGTTTTTAAGACTAGCTTTAGATCAAATTAAAGCCGATACAGAACCAAAAACAGCTAAAATTTTAGCGGGAATTTTACGGGATTTTATTGGAGAGTCTTTACCTAAAATTTTAAGGGTTTTAGCCAAAAAAGATGACTTTCTGGCTCCTCAAATCAACCAAATTTTTGATCGAATTTTATTAGAATTTCAATTAAATGATCAACAATCGCAACACCTATCTAAATGGCTGTTAGAGGTTGTATTAACCCCGGAAATATTGCGACAGGCTTTAATTGATTTTCTCACGGATAAAAATATTTCAATTATTGATGAAGGATTCCGTGAACAAAGCACTGGAACCTATTGGGTGGTAGCAAATTTGTTGGGATTACGCAATAGTTTAACCCGTTTACGAACCTTTTGTTTAGACGAAAAAGAAGAAACTAATCGACGATTAACCGCATTAATTAAATCTTTAGGATTACGAGAAAGACTACAAGAGTGGTTGCAAAATATCTCTTTACAAAATTTACCTGTTTCTACCGTCAAACAGTTAAGAAAAACGATGGGAGATGCTGTGAAAACCTATATTCAAGAACAAGGTATTGATGTGCTTCAAGAGTTAAGTCAATCCATTGATTGGGATAATGTTTCAAATTGGATTTTAAAACGTTTACAAATTTCTCCCGTGATGAATACATCTTTAGAATTAGTCAGTCAGGAATTAGCTTTAATTTTAGAACGGTATTTAGAACGGGATATAGAGAAAATTATGGCTCAAGTGATTCCGATTTTGAATATTGAACAGGTGATTATTAATCGAGTCAAGGAAACTTCTCCTGAAAACTTGGAAGCCGCCATTAATGGTATAGTTAAAAGTGAATTGCAAGCTATTGTTAATTTAGGGGGAATTTTAGGGGTTGTGATTGGGTTATTTCAGACAGTTTTGTTAGTATTAAGATAGATAAAATAGGTAATGGGGATCACGGATTTAAGAGGATTTCACGGATTTCACGGATTTCACGGATTTTAATCTGTGTTAATCTGAGTAATCCGTTTAATCCGTGATGCGGATTTAAGAGGATTTCACGGATTTTAATCTGTGTTAATCTGAGTAATCCGTTTAATCCGTGATTGGTAATGGGTAATAGACTGATAACTAATAACTGATAACTAATATGACAACTCCTAAATCTAATCCTTCTCAACAAAACTCCCAACTGAGTCCCGAACAATATACCCGTCTGAAGGCGGAAGCCATGGCTCCTTATCGGGGTTTACGACAGTTTATCTATATTGGTTTTGGGGCTTCAGGTTTTATTGGGGCGGTGGTATTCTTCGCCCAACTGTTAGCCGGACGGAATATCACCTCTGCGTTACCAAACTTAGCTCTACAGGTGGGAGTGGTGGCCCTAATGGTGGGTTTATTTCGTTGGGAACAAAAGGCCAGTCGCCGTCTATCAGACAGAAAGTAACATAACTACATATTTCTCAATCTAACAATACAAGACGCAAACACAAGAAAATAAAGAAAATATTACGAAATTAAGGTTTTGCCTTGATCCCTGGCATGATTATATATAGTTAATCAATTGAGGTCAGCTTTTATAAAGACCTTAACCATAAATCCGATTGAGTCGCTCAAATGGGGTCAGCTTGTATAAAGACCCTAAACATAACAAACCTACATATAAAAACGTGAAGGCCAGCTTCCCTCAGTTGGAAGCTGGCTTTTTATTTTCAGAACTCTACTGCACCGGAGATGCGGGTTTGATCGATTTCATTTCCAACAACTGTCAGGGTATAACCGCGTGTGGCATTATACACATCATAGCGACCATTACTCCGAATAATATTTTGACCAGGACTGGCGGTTGTGCCTAAATCCGGTTGAGATTGGGAGATTGCCACCACTCCATCTCGTTCATTATTTTCAATTAGATTATTTCGTAAAATAGGTTTGGCTTGGTGAGAAATCACAATTCCATCTCGATTTTCGATAATTTTATTTTCCATAATTGTAGGAGACGCTTCATCATTAATCGAGATCCCAAATCCGGTATTTTGGAAAACATTATTCCGAATTTCTCCGGCTCCTGAACGGGCAATTGAAATCCCATTTCCAGCATTTTGAGTAAATATATTACTCTGGATTTTTGGATTACTTTCAGAAGTAATAAAAATTCCATCCCGCTTACTTTCAATAAACGTACAGCCACTAACTACAGGACTAGAAGATTCTATCCATAAACCCGTTCCTCTAGTATTGGGATTGGTAACTGTAACCCCGATAATTTGACTATTTCCTTGGGTTTTAATTGTGGCATTTTGTCGAGCAAAGGTGGGACTCACGAAATTTCCCCCCCCCATAATCACCGTATTTTGTCCATTGCTGGCTTCATCTCCTTGTAATGTCACCCCATCCTTTAGGGATATCGGAAACACTTCTCCGGTTTCCTGACTGTAGGTACCTGGGTTAAGTTGAATCACTGTAACCGATTGAACCCTTTGCAGCGCATAAGTAATCGAACGATAGGGGCCAGTTTGACTTCCTGTGGAAGTTTCGCTATCACGTCCAGCATTGGGATCGATATGAATGATTGAATTTTGAGCCAAATTTTGGGACATCAATGGGGTATTGGGCCCAATCCCTGGGATACCAGCCAAAACTGGACTTCCCATTCCTGATATCAGCCCTAATCCTAAAATGATTGTTAGCCATCCTCTTAACCCACTGGGGCTGGGGTGTCGATGCCATTGGTAGAGTAAAGTCAATCGTGGCATCGGCTCCTGTTGATGTGACATAGATATCGCTGGGATTCGTTTAACTTCAAGCATTTTAGCCGATTCAGATCAATCAATTCAGTTTTCTTGAATAAAACGGTGATTCTGTTGGGAACTTCCCAGTAACAAGGTCAGTCAGAGAAGCCAGATTGTTTTTACGTCCGGTTCCAGGTCGGTGTCACGAGGACAGTTCTAAGCGGGGGTGTCAAGAAATCCTTGTATCTAGGACTCCTTTGCTCCCGTCGGGCGGTCAATCATTTCACATCAAGCGATAGCCAGTTTTGCCGAACCCAAGAACGGATGTGAGATCAGGGCGTATTCCTGTTGTGTCCATTGAAGACCAAGATATAAATTTCTCAATCTCTTGCTATTTTATTGACACTTCTGTTAAGCTGATACGATATTTTTTTACTCATTACTGACGGGTGCTTGGCTTCACTCCAATGGGTTCTAGTCGGTGGTGTCAAACCATTGTTTGCACCTACAAGAGATGGACTTTGCTCAATTTTCAACATCGTCCCTTTTTCTGTTAAAATGCAATGGATTGTTTGTTCTCTTTAGGATAAACTAAGCGTGGTGTTCATTGACCGACTGGAATCTCTGGTAAGTTGAAGTTTAATCATCTCTAAAGCTACCAGTAACTAAGTTCCTATTGTAGAATCCCCAAAGAATCGAAACGCTAACATTATTTAACTCAAGTGAGGAGCACTTAAATGTCTCAGATAGCAACATCCGAAGGCGTAACATCAGTAACACTAGCAGGGGGCGGAGTTGCCCTAAATGCTGTCCCAGGTAAGGCTAATAGCATTTCAGGTACGGCTGATACCAATTTAATTCAAGGTGCTGGTCTTAGTGATACTCTCTCCGCTGGAGCCGCAGCCCCTGTTATCATTTATGGTTTCAGTGGTGATGATCTGATCTATGGTAGTAACGTCGATACCGATGAGCTTTACGGGAACCAAGGAAGTGACACCATCTATGGTCTAGGTGGCAAAGACTTCATTGCTGGTGGTGATGGAAATGACCTGCTCTATGGTGGTGATGGAGATGATACCGTCTTTGGTGACGTAGGAAACGATACGATTTACGGTGGCGCTGGCAATGACATCCTTGGTGGCGGTGATGGAAATGACTTAATTTATGGTGATGACGGCAATGACATTATCTGGGGTGAAAAGGGTAATGACAACCTCTATGGTGGGGCCGGAAACGATACCATCTATGGTGGTGCCGGCGACGATGTGATTGCTGGTGGAGACGGAAATGACTTCATTAATGGAGACAAAGGCAATGATAACTTATCTGGTAATGCCGGAAGTGACACATTTGCCTTTAGTCAAGTTGGCACTGCTAATGCCGATGTAGTGGTTGATTTCGTATCGGGAACTGACAAGATTGCTTTGGCTTCTAGTACGTTCACATCTCTGGGTGTCAGTGTAGAAGCCAATGAATTCCAAGTGATTGCTAACTTCAACCCTGGTAATACTCCTATTGCTAATGGACTGGTTTATGACTCTACCAACGGCAAGTTATACTTCCTGTCCGGTGGTGCTACACAGGAAGTAGCTACCTTTGTAAATAATCCTGCTCTGAAAGCTACTGACTTTGAACTATTCTAAGTCTTAATTTGTAGTAATTCAGAACTAGGGGTAGCTAGTCTACCCCTTTTTTTACGGGTTATCAGAGTTTAATCTTCGGGTTTGGGAGGAATCGGATCATAACCCCCAGGATGATAGGGATGACAGCGTAAAATTCGCTTGAGGGCTAACCAACTTCCTTGAATGATTCCAAAGGTTTCTAGGGCTTCAATGGCATATTGGGAACAGGTAGGATGGAAGCGACAAACGGGGGGAAATAGGGGAGAAATCAACAATCTGTAGCCTTTAATTAGGGTAATTAATAGGGTTTTGATCATATTAAAAAATCGGTTAATTTTCGGTGAGAACAATTTGAGGAGCGAGGAGAATTTGATCGGGAGTTTCGATTAATTTTCCTATTCCTAATAGTTGTTGATTTTGATCGTAGACACTCACGGGACGATCTTCTATTATTTGATTTTCTACAACAATAGATTGTCCTTGAAACCAACGTTTTATTGATTCATAATTTAGGATAATTTTTGTTAAATGATTTAAAGGAATATTTGGAGATAGGGGCGAAAAGGTTTGCTGTTGAACTTGGGTTTCTAAGGTTTCCAAGGTTAGACTATTTTCTAAATCAAAACCACTACTTTCGGTTCTAATTAAATTAGCTAAAGTAGCTCCAGTATTAAGTATAGCTCCTAAATCCCTAGCAATAGAGCGAATATAGGTTCCTGAACCACAGGCGATCGCAATTTCTAATTCGGCAAATTCCCCAGGATACCAATTAAGAATTTTCAGATCAAAAACTTCGACTGTCCGACTGGGAACCTGAATAACTTCTCCTTTTCTGGCTAAATGATATAAGCGTTTTCCTTGAACATGAATCGCACTATAAATAGGAGGAACTTGTTCGATTTTACCGATAAATTGAGGGAGAATTTCTTGAATTTGTTCAAGTTGTAAATGCGGTACAGATTGAACAGTTAAGGTTTCTCCTTCTAAGTCATCGGTGGTGGTGGTGACACCGAATTTAATTCTAGCATGATAAGCTTTATGAGAAGGGAGAAATTGCAATAAACGAGTGGCTTTTCCCAAGGCCATTGGTAATACTCCAGTTGCTGCGGGATCAAGGGTTCCCGCGTGTCCGACCCGTTTTAATCGTAATATTCGGCGAACTCGCGCCACACAGTCATGGGAGGTGAATCCGGCAGATTTATTAAGGTTGATAAACCCGTACATTAGTATTAAATTTCCTGTATTAAATGGTTGTTTTCTGCTATTATTTATTAAGGTAGAGATTTAAAATTAACCGATGTTAAATTGCCTGTAAAACCAGGAATAAATGCTAGATAAGTGGGGTTATCTCGATCATCTGTCCGAATCAATAAACCGTTAACTCCATTCACACGGTCTGTTTCAAATTTTAGTTTACTAAAAGCTAAATCGTTGGGTAGCAAAATAACATCATCATTTTGATTATAGTCTACAATAATATCTGTTAAAGCAGCATTTCCACTACCAGAATTAACCGAAATAAAGAAAGTATCTTTTCCGTCACCCCCAACTAAAATATCTTGACCTCGATCACCGGATAAAAAATCATCTTTATTTCCTCCAACCAGACAATCATCTCCGGCTCCACCATACAGGGTATTATTATTATCGTCCCCTCCGATCAACAGATCGTTATCGTTATTTCCGAATAAAAAATCTTTACCATTTCCACCTTCTAAAGTATCTGCACCTTTGCCTCCAAATAGGGTATCATCTCCATCACTACCGAGAATAGAATCCCGACCTTGATTACCATTAATATAATCATTTTCAGTTTCCCCATCGATCAAATCTTCACCGTCATCACCAAAAATTGTGTCTCCTCCTCCGCGACCATACAAACTATCTCGCCCTATATTTCCTCGGATAATATCTGCCGCCGCAGTCCCAGCTAGACTAACACCCAGGGTATCTGTGACTTGAGGAATTTGGTTTCCATTTCCACTCAAGCTGCTATTGCCAGAAACGGTACTATCACCTCCGGGAACCGTTGTGCTACCATTAGTCAAGGTGTCCCCGGGTAGGGTGTTGTCGTATAACAGAAAAACTAAATCGGGATCAAATGCGGATGTCATAATCAGTTCAAAATTAGGTTGATCTGAAATTTTGCCCACACCGGGACAACGGATTAATAGAATATAATTAGCTTAAGCCTTAAAACCCATGACTAGATAGCTAATTATCTGGTCTGTAGCACTTTATTTAACTAATAAGTTATGCTTAATGCCACAGCGATTCTAATTGATGTCTTTGTTCAGCAATTACAAGCTGGATACCGTCGAACTTACGGTGGGTTTAAACCCAACTACCCCGAAATTATTGCCTGGGCTGGAACAATGGCACTGGAAAATATTGCCAATTGTGACGCTCTTTACCACAACGTTGAGCATACCATGTTAGTGACGTTAGTGGGACAGGAAATTTTACGCGGAAAACATATTCGGGAAGGTGGAGTTACGACCGAAGACTGGTTACATTTTATCATTTCTTTACTGTGTCATGATATTGGCTATGTGAAGGGTGTTTGTCGTCAAGATCAAGAATCTTTGGGTTTATTTGCAACGGGAATTGGGGATGGAATTGTGCCTATTTCGGTGGGAGCCACATCAGCTAGTTTAACTCCTTATCATGTTGATCGGGGAAAGTTAGTAATTGATGAAAGATTTGGGGGACATAATTTAATTGATGCGGAACAAATTAAACGCAATATTGAGTTAACTCGTTTTCCTGTTCCTGCTGATGAAACCCATCAAGATCGACATAATTATTCGGGACTAGCCCGGGCTGCTGATTTGATAGGTCAACTCAGTGATCCCCGGTATCTGAAAAAGATTAGTTCCCTATTTTATGAATTTGAAGAAGTGGGAACTAACAAAGTTTTAGGTTATAAAACTCCAGGGGATTTACGCCGAAATTATGCTAAATTTTACTGGAATGGAGTGTTTCCTTATATTCCGGCGGCATTAAAATATTTGGAATTAACCCAAGAGGGAAAACAGATTGTGGCTAACCTTTACGCCAATGTATTTCAAGTGGAAAATGAATCTCGAATTTTGCAAGGAATTAATCAATTTCCGGCTGATGTCAATGGTGGAAGTCAAAATGATAAGAACAAAGAGAACGACTTAAATGATCAAAAATCCTTTGAGTTGACGGGTTTAAATTTATAGAAACTCAAAATTGATCGGAAAAACGGTAATTCCTAATTGAGAAAGGGAGGTTAATTTATTAATCTTCCTTTTACTATCTTTGATAGTAGGGAACAGACCCCCCAAACCTCCCGTGTACGGGGGGTTTGGGGGGGGAGGGAACAGAGGGTAAAAGACTTAACCGTAAGCTTTCTTTGTCCTAACTACCAAGCTCGACTGCTATACATTCACAGGTTTGAGGTATTAACAATGATAGAAATTACCCCAGAAATTCAGCAACGAATTGAAGAATTAAGACGGTTATTGCAGAAAGCTAGTTATGAATATTATGTCCTAGATGCGCCAACAATGGCGGATTCTGTTTATGATCAATTATATCGAGAACTGCAAGATTTAGAGCAACAATATCCGCAATTAATTACAACCGATAGCCCAACTCAAAGAGTAGGAGAAAAACCCGCGACTCAATTTCAATCAGTTAAACATAATATTCCTTTGTACAGTTTAGATAATGCTTTTAATTTTAATGATTTAAAAACTTGGCAAGAGCGAGGTCTAAAAACAGCTACAAATACATCAGAATTTCCGACTTATATTTGTGAATTAAAAATAGATGGATCTGCCTTAGCATTAACTTATGAAAACGGAATATTAGTTAGATGTGCAACCCGAGGAGATGGGATAACCGGGGAAGAAATTACTCAAAATGTAAAAACAATTCGTTCAATTCCCTTGAAATTAGAATTAGAAAATCCACCTAATTTAGTTGAAGTTCGAGGGGAAGCATTTTTATCATTAAAAGTATTTGAAATAATTAATCAAGAAAGACAAAAAGAAAGGGGATCATTATTTGCTAATCCTAGAAATGCTGCGGCTGGAACTTTAAGACAATTAGACTCTAAAATTGTCGCCCAACGGAAACTAGATTTTTTTGCCTATACTTTACATATTCACGAACAGAATAATTTAGAAATAGTTTCTGCTCAAACCCAATGGGATAATTTAGAATTATTGCAAAAAATGGGGTTTAAAGTTAATCCTAATCGTCAACTTTGTTCTAATGTAGATGAAGTGATCAAATATTGTGAATATTGGGATCAAAAACGGCACAATTTACCCTATATGACCGATGGAGTGGTAATTAAAATTAATCCCTTATCTCTACAGGAAAAATTAGGATTTACCCAGAAATTTCCGCGATGGGCGATCGCCTATAAATATCCGGCCGAAGAAATGCCAACTCAAATTAAATCTGTTACTGTACAAGTGGGGAGAACTGGAGCTTTAACCCCCGTTGCAGAACTTAACCCGATTTTACTGGCAGGTACAACGGTGCAAAGAGCGACATTACATAACCGCGATCGCCTAGCTGAATTAGATCTGCATATCGGTGATACGGTAATTGTCCGCAAGGCCGGGGAAATTATTCCCGAAGTCGTAAAAGTATTATTAGAATTGCGCCCCCAGGACGCTAAAAAGTTTGAAATGCCAACCCATTGCCCAGAATGCGGTCAGGCGGTTGTACAGTCATTAGGAGAGGCGGTAACCAGATGTATTAATGATTCTTGTCCGGCAATTTTACAAGGATCTTTGATTCATTGGTGTTCCAGAGATGCCTTAGATATTAATGGTATTGGGGATAAATTAGTTCAACAGTTTGTTAATAAAAAATTAGTTAATTCCGTAGCAGATTTATATGATTTAACCGTTGAACAATTAATGACTTTAGACCGGATGGGGGAAAAGTCAGCGACTAAAATTATTCAGGCGATCGCAACTTCTAAAAACCAACCTTGGGCGCGGGTATTATATGGTTTAGGAATTCGTCATGTTGGCAGTGTGAATGCCGAATTAATTACCCAAAAATTCAAGAGTGTTGAACAATTAACCCCAGCATCCGCCGCCGAAATTGAAGGTGTTTATGGCATCGGGCCAGAAATTGCCTATTCTGTCTATGAATGGTTTAATCTTCCTGCCAATCAACTATTAATAGAAAGATTAAAAACCGCAGGATTAGAGCTTGCAAATTCAGAAAAAATAGACTATAATCAAAGTAATGAACCTCAAACCTTGGCAGGCAAAACTTTTGTAATTACAGGAACATTACCAACATTAAAACGGGAAGACACAAAAAAATTAATTCAAAATGCCGGAGGAAAAGTCACGGATTCAGTTAGTAAAAAAACAGATTATCTAGTAGTAGGAGAAGAAGCAGGATCTAAACTTAAAAAAGCCCAAGATTTAGGAATTACCCTATTATCAGAAGCAGAATTACTAACTTTAATATCTGGTGTTTAAGCAAAGAGGGTTGGGAGACCCAACCCCTACAGGTTTTGAGCACAAATCAATGCAATCTCAACCTAATATTCGGGAACTGAAGCATCAATTTCTCGACTCCAAGCCAGAATTCCACCTTTAACGTTAGTTCCTGAAATTCCTGCTTCCTTGAGAATCCCTAAAGCTTTTCCCGAACGCATTCCCGATTTACAATGGGCAATTAAACGATGACCATTTAACAGTTCTTTGACTTGTTCAATGCCTTTTCCCTGCTCAATATCGGGTAAAGGAATTAACACCGAACCCGGAATTTTAGCGATTTCATATTCATGGGGATTACGAACATCAATTAATAGGAAATCATCCGCCCCACTATCAAGTAATTGTTTAAGTTCCTCAACGGTGATTTCAGGAATATTCATTTTCTGTTTAGCCTCCTGTTCTTGTGCTTGCGGAATACCGCAGAACTGCTCATAATCAATTAACTTTTCAATCACTGGACGAACAGGATTTGGACGTAATTTTAACTCACGAAACGTCATTTCTAAAGCGTTATATAATAACAAACGTCCGCTTAAAGTTTGTCCTTTTTCCAGAATAATTTTAACGGTTTCTGTGGCTTGAATCACGCCAATCATTCCTGGTAAAATCCCTAAAACCCCGCCTTCTGCACAGGAGGGAACCATTCCGGGGGGAGGAGGTTCGGGGTATAAATCCCGGTAGTTGGGCCCATCTTGGTAATTAAAAACCGTTGCTTGACCCTCAAACCGAAAAATTGACCCGTAGACGTTAGGTTTGTTCAGTAACACACAGGCGTCATTCACCAAATATCGGGTCGGGAAATTGTCGGTTCCATCTACAATCACATCATAGGGTCGCAGCAGGTCGAGGGCATTTTCTGAACTGATGCGGGTATTGTAGAGGTCAACTTGACAAGCGGGGTTAATCTCCAAAATCCGGTTTTTCGCCGATTCAATTTTGGGTTTCCCCACCCAAGCAGTCCCGTGAATAATTTGGCGTTGCAGGTTGGAGGTATCCACCACATCAAAATCAACAATTCCGATGCGTCCAATACCCGCCGCCGCCAAATATAGCAGCAAGGGCGAACCTAGTCCCCCGGTTCCGATGCAAAGCACACTCGCCGCTTTTAAGCGTTTCTGACCTTCCAGACCGACTTCTGGTAAAATCAAGTGGCGGGAGTACCGTTCGTAGTCGTCTTTCGTTAACTGGATTTCATCCAGATTCGGATTTAGCATAGCAATTTTGACAAAAAATATAACCGTCCCAGTTAGGGATTTGGGTCATCAAAACTATAGATTATAACTGATGATCGGCAAGATTGGCTAATCTGTGATTAAGGCTTCGGGTTGAAATTGATCATGTTGATCTAAACTCCAGTTTTGCAGATCCGTGGTTTTTCCGTTTTCTACAGAAATAATAATATAAGAATAGTCTGACCAAGCACAAACTCGATCAAATTCGGAGGGAATGGCGGGATAATCGGGATGGGAATGATAAATACCTATTATGATTAAATTGCGATCTCGTCCTTGTTTTTGAGCTTGAATCATTTGTTGAGGAGAAATGGTAAACCTACGTTCTGAGGTAACGGGTTTATTAGTAGTTTCTACTTCCTCAAAGGTTTTGGCTGTTTCAGAATTCCAAGCGTTTTCTGTAGGAATAATATCTACAATTATTTTATCATAATTTTCGTTAATTTCGCCCATTAATAAACCGCAACATTCCTGGGGATAGGTTTGTTCGGCGTGGGTAGAAATAGCTTTAATCTGTTCTGAGGATATTGTTAATTTAGACATCGGTTAAGGTTTATTTTAGAATAGATCAGAATTGTCTTTATTCAGTTATTTTAGGAATTGTTAATTTCGGCAAAAATAATACCAAAAAAGTTGTAATTAAAAATGCCATCATCCCCAAGCGATAATTGATTATAAGGTCAACAGTTCCCAATTTTTTGATGATGAAATCATATCCACTCATCGCCAAAGAAAACGCCCCAAAATATACTCCTATTCCTAAACCGCTCTTCTGGGATGGAAATAAAGAAAAGGCAATGGGGACAATTCCATTGGCGACTAAACTATAGCTGGCAATCATTAATAAACTAACCAGAATAATTATAATTTTATTCACAACAAAAGACGAGAATAATAATAAAATAGCTGTTGTTATTAATCCGATTAATGTTGCTTTATTATTGCCAATTTTAACAGCAAACAATCCCGCAGGAATGGAAGTAAATGCCAATAAAATTAACCCAGAAAACATAATTAATTGGGTATTGCCACCATAATTTTTGATGATTTGAGGAAAAACTTCCCCTAAGATTAATCGAGATCCTAATGCTACAAATAACCCTAATAATGCCACAAAAACTAAGTTTCTGAAATATAATTTTTGAGTCGGTTCTTCTGACTGAGGAATAACGCTCAAATCAGGATTAAAATATCTTAAAATACCCACAGAACCCAATAAAACTAAAGACCCAATAGTAAAGGTAATTCCCGATCCTAAACTGAGAATAAACTGACTAGAAATAGGACGAATTGCACCGATAATACCCCCCGTAACAACTAAAATACTCATGGCTTGGGGGAGTTTTGTTTGTACAGCATATTGACCTAATAAAGCCGTAACTGGACTTCTAAAAACCGCCATAGCAACGCCCCATAAAATTAATAGAATTGGGAATATCCAATGTAGGGAATTAAGAGATTGACCAAAAATATAAAAGGCGGGAATTGCTATAAATAAACCGGAAGATAAAATTACCCCTAAACTAATTAAAGGAAAACGAGTTCCTAGCCATTTTCGTTGACGGTCAGAAAAATTTCCTGCTATGGGTTCAATAATTACTCCTAACGCATTTTCAATTACTAAAATAGTTGGGAATAAACCCGGAAATCCCAAGGAAGCTAAAAGTTGAGGAACATATAATCTATACAGTAACCAAGTTAAGCTAATTGCTCCTTGAACTAAGGATAATCCGATTAACTGAAACCAGAGAATAGACGGTTTAGAATTTGAGGTTGACATCGGAATTAAGGGTTAATACGATTATTGACTAATTCTATACCTAATTCTATGGCTGCTTTCATACTTGACCCATCAGCTATGCCTTTTCCCGCAATATCAAAGGCTGTGCCATGATCGGAAGAAGTTCTAATAAAGGGTAAACCAATTGTAGTATTAACTGCCCGATCAAATGCCATTAATTTAACCGGAATTAACCCTTGATCATGATACAATGCGATGTAGGCATCATGGGCATTTTTTCCTAAATTAAACCAGGCTTGACCGGGCTTAACCCACATTGTATCGGGGGGAATTGGGCCGTCTAATTGAATATAGGGATAGCGATCGCGTTGTTGATTTAACCAAGGAATTAACCAGTCTTTTTCTTCTGTTCCTAACTGCCCATTTTCTCCGCTATGGGGATTTAATCCGGCTACGGCAATTCTAGGATTTTCTAATCCAAATTCATGGCGTAAACAATCGACCAACAACTCTAATTTTAAACTCATTAATTCCGGGTTTAAGGTTTGGGAAATTTGCGTTAGGGGAATATGGGTCGTAGCTAATAGAGTTCTTAATGTCCAGCCTGTATAGGGAGAGCGGGCAACAAATAGCATTCCAAAGCGTTTAACCTTGGCTTTTTCTGCTAAAAATTCCGTTTGTCCGGGGTAATTATAACCCGCTAAATTCCAGAGATTTTTAGCGATTGGCCCGGTGATAATTCCATCAAATTCTCCTTGTAAAGTTCTGGTAATAGCTGTATCTAAATATTGAAAACTGAGCGCCCCACTGGATTGATTTCCGACCCCGATTTCTAATGGGGGTAAACTCGGATCAGGCTCTAAATCAATCACCCGTAAATGATTAGGTTTTGCCGCCTGAAATCCCTGATTTTGTAATTGCTGATAGGTTGCTTGTAAAATGCGATCGCTTCCCACTATAGTTAGATCACAATGTTGATGCAGTGCTGGATCAGCTAAAACTTTTAATATTACTTCTGGCCCTATTCCTGATGGATCACCTAATGTTATCGCTAAACGAGGTAATTTTTTAGATTGAAGCATAATTCAAAATCCTTAAAACTATGTTAATTTTAACTAATATCATACAATGATCCCCAAACCGTAGTAAGCCCTTCAGGGCTTTCTTTCCCTTATTTCTCCCCACTTTTAACCAAATATGAATATTCCCTCAACCCTTAATGTCGCCATCGGCTTATTTTTTATTTATTTACTTCTGAGTTTATTAATATCAGAAATACAAGAATTTTTAGCCAGTTCTATTTTTGATTGGAGAGCCAAAAATTTATATCGTTCTATTCAATTTATTTTAGGAGATTCAGCAACAGAACTTCTGTACCAATACCCTTTAATTAAATCTTGGAAAGATTATAAACAACGGGGGAATAAAAATTCTGTTGGGCCATCTTATATTCCTAATTCAACCTTTGCTTTAGCCTTAATTAGTGTAATTATAGAAAAGTCTGGAGTTCAACCCGAAATCAATAGTTTAACCATTGATGATTTTATTCTATCGATTAACTCAGAGGAGATCAAACAGTTTTTTGATCCAGATCAAATTAAACTATTCAAAATTTTAGCCATAAAAACCAAAAATCAAGCCGGAGATACTGCTAATTTTGAATCCTTAGAAACAGCGATCAGCGATTGGTTTCAACAGTCTATGAACCGGGCATCGGGAGTCTATAAACGGCAAGTAAAAATGATTACACTTACCATTGGATTCCTAGTCGCCATGGGATTAAATGCCGATACATTAAATATTACTAATCGTCTTTTTCAAGAACCTGTTTTACAGGAAAATATCAGTCAAAGTATTGATATTGTTTTAACTAACAATCCTAATTCTCCCTTGAATAACTGTTTAAATTCAGATGCTGAATTTACAAAAAATTGTCAAGATTTAACCGAAAATTTTCTCTATTCTTATTTATTTGACTTTTCTTCCTTGCCTTTAGGATGGGATCAATCTAACTTAAATCAACAGTTTAATTCAGGGGAAAATATTGTTATTCAACTATTTAAAGTTATCATGGGCTGGGGATTAACTGCGATCGCAATTTCCATGGGTTCTTCCTTTTGGTTTGATATTCTCAACAAATTAATTAACGTTCGGAATACCGGATCAAAACCCCAATCTTGAAGTCATAAAAAAACCAGCCTCTTAAAGAAACTGGTTGATTCAATAAATATTAAAAGGGAATTAGAAGCGGAAAGTTGTCCGCAATGTTCCCACAACAATCGTGTTGTTGTTGCTATTATGATCAGGATTGGTGACGACGTAGAAACCAGGTGTCACAGCAATGTACTCGCTGAGGGGTAAGCGATAGAAGCCTTCAATATGAATGGAGGTGTCTCTGTCTTCTAAGCCATTAATATCATGACTGACGACTTTCGGAGGCATCCCCACAATTAAACCCCCAGCATCTCCTTCTCGGAGGATATCGGGAAATCCTAACACCGCAGCCCAGTTGATAATGGTTGCATTACTGTTACCACCATTCTTCTGGTCAGCCCAGGTACTTCCAAACCAACCGCCGATGGAGAAATGGCTGGCGACTCTCCAGTTCATTTGTACGCCCAGGTTATCTGTGGTTGTGGCATTATTACCGAAAGGTCTATTAGCACCCCAACTCCCCGTACCACCGGAAACGTATACGTTATCGTTACTGAAGTAACGGTGGTTATAATCCAAGGAAAAAGCCAGGTTATCAGTTGGCGCAAAGACTAATTGAGCCATGGCACCATAGGTACCATTGAACATACCTGTACCCTGGCTGGCTTGAGAAGCAAAACCATCATCGGCCATATAACCCAGGTTAGCTTTAAAAGCGTGACTAAAGGCATATTCCACACCTAAGCCCGTACCAGAAGGGCCCTGGAATGTCGTCGGGTTGAAGCGTCCAAAGCGGGAAATTGAACCACCGGCATCATCACCAAAGGGAGTCAGAACATCTTGAATATCATCCAAGGCTAACCCTTTTGCACCGACCCAGACTAAACCTTTTCCTTGGGAGAAGGGGTAACGGTAGGTGAGGTTATCCAGAGTCACGTTGCCAGGTTGACCATCAATGCCCGTCCGAGACATTAGGGTATTGGTGACATCAAAAGCACTCAAATCCGGTATGGATTGGGCTTGTAAACGGGTTCTGAGTAAATCTTGGCCCGTGAAACTGGTATCAAAGTTTAAACGAGCGCGGTAGCCAAAATAGGCTTCGGCGGGGTCATCGCTCGTATCGGCAAACTGACCGACCACATTATAAGACGCCCGATCTCCAAGGGCATCTCCTGGCCAGAACACCACTTCTCCCCGTAGTTTAGTAGTGGTAGAGAATTGATTGGCTTCCAGTTCTCCGGCGCGGGCTTCTAATACCGTAATTCTTCCGCGCAGACTGGCTAATTCGGCTGCAAATTCTTCCATGAGGCGTTGCAGTTGCGCCAAATCCTCACGGGTGACTAAATCTTTGGTTGAGGCAGCAATCAGTTCATTAATCCGCTCTAAACAGGCATTCACCCCAGCAGCGAATTCAAAACGGGTTAAAGCACGATTCCCTTTGAAAGTTCCATCGGGATATCCTGCAATACACCCATAGCGTTCTACTAAGGATTGTAGAGCTTGGAACGCCCAGTCCGTCGGTTGAACGTCGGACAGTTGGGAGACGGAGGTAACTTGAGCTTGACGCTTGTTGCCCCGACCTTCACGGCCATATTCATTAAGCTGTTGCATCACCTCGGCGTTATTGGCCGCATCGCCTTGAGGTGCAGCATCGAGATCAGCTAGGGGAATCTCGCTGTTAGCGGGAGTTTCGATGCCTCTACTGTTCCCTGCTCCAGCATGGGGATTCACGGGAACCTGAGCTAACTGTTGCGGTGGGGTGAGGGTCAAAATGTCCAAAGGATTCACAGAGACTTGCTCACTGATTTTTAACTCAGTTTGGATGGGTTCCAAAGGGGTTTCTGCCGGGGCAGATACTTCGGTTGCCGCTGCAATCGCAGTGGGCCCGGCCTTAGTCACGGGTAACTCTGCTAATGCTGTCATCGGGGCTAATAAACTAGCTCCTAAGACGGCAGGACTGAGTAGCCATGCTTTCAGTAGTATTTTCGACACTCTATTTGCTCCTCACACGGGTCTAATTTTGATATTCTAGCAAGCACTTTCACCAAACCTACAACCATCAATTAAAATCTGGGATTTTTTTGATGTTGGTTTTGTTCCGACTTCAGGGGTGGAAGTGTTGGCACAATCCAGTCCACAGGCTCCCACGGACAAGTTATCCGCCGAATATTATTCACTCACTTGATTGTTGTGAGGTTGTCTGTGGTTCTTGAATTTTTCAGATTCTATCAGACTGAATCTGATTTAACCAGGTTATGCTGATCTGTTGGAAATCCCTATTCTACCCTAATTCTTGCCAGATGACCTAACAGATTAGAGCTTAGACCATTTAATGGGTAATGGGTAATGGGTAATGGGTGTAAGGATGAGGTTAGGGGTGAAATACAAACTGCCCATGCTATTGAATCAGACGCCGAATTTTGCCGTATGCGGCGTAGGATTTGCCGTCGGCAGACTCCCGGACTTCATCCACCACATATAGAACTCCTTCAGCTACCCTGTTCCCTCCCCCCCTAGCCCCCTGTGCACGGGGGGTTTGGGGGGATGTTCCCTCTCTCAACTAGGTAATTTATTTTGTGCAACTACTTATAAGTATTTTAACTCAAGGATTGTAACAAAACTTTATATTCTGGGATCGGGTTCTCATTCTACTGATCCTCGTAATCTGATAAAATGGGGTTAACAGAACTGGCAAAACAGCCTCAGTCCTCTCTTGATTACCAGAATAGTTGGAATCAAAACAAAAAGATGAAAGATGTTTAAAAAACTTTAGGAGGAGAATCTATGGATTTCGATTTTCGCATTTTGATTGTTCTATTACCCCTAATTGCAGCATTGGGTTGGGTTTTTTTTAATATTGGTGCGATCGCCATTGGACAAGTTCAACGCTTTTTAAATAAAAGTTAAACGTAACTTCTCAGCGATATTTCTTCCTATCCTGTTATGATACGGGGTAGGTTTTTTTCTAAAATGGGTAATGGGTAATGGGTAATGGGTAATGGGTAATGGGTAATGGGTAATGGGTAATGGGTAATGGGTAATGGGTAATGGGTAATGGGTAATGGGTAATTACGAATTATGTCAATCACAGTTACGGTGAAACTATTTGCAGTCTTTCAAGAAGCCTACAAAGTTCCAGAATTAGTATTGAATTTTCCACCAAAAACTCCCATTTCTGCAATTTTAGATCGGTTAATTCAAGAACACCCAGAACTAGAAAAATGGCGAAATGTCACCAGGTTTGGAATTAACCTAGAATTCGTTAATCCTGATACTGAAATACAGGATAAAGATGAAATTGTTTTAATTCCTCCGGTTAGTGGTGGTTAATTCCCTGAACTATTAAAAAGGAATTATTAGACTCCAAAATGCTTGGCTAAATCCTCAGAACCACCAATTAGTTTTCCATCAATAAAAAGTTGAGGAACTGTGGTACTTCCGGTGACTGCTTGCAAACTTTTGGTTGTAATTTCTTTCCCTAAAACAATTTCTTCAAAAGCAATTCCTCGCTCTTTTAATAGGGCTTTAGCACGGGCGCAGTAGGGACAACCTACTTTTGTAAACAGCGAAACTAAAGGGAGTTTGACCGCATTAGGATTAATATATTTGAGTATAGTTTCTGCATCGGAAACTTCAAATGGATCGCCAGCAACTTCCAGCTCAATAAACATTTTTTCGATGATCCCATCTTTGACTAACATGGAATAACGCCAAGAACGTTTACCAAATCCCAAAATCGTTGTTACTAATTAGGTATAATATAGCAATCCTATTTGAGTTGTGTTTAAAATCCCTGATCAAAAGGGAACACCGGAACAGCCCTGGGGGGCTAGGGGGGGAGGGATCTGGGGTAATACTTCTGGCCGTTTCATATCAGTATTGAAATGTTACAACCTATTTAGGATTGCTATAGCACTATTGATGTTTTGTTTAAAAATATTAACCCCCGTAACTGAATATTACGACAAATGGTAGGTTTGTTAAGTTTGATAACAAATTGAAAACTTATGTTATCATAATAGGCAGCAATCTAAGCATCAGACTGAATCACCCACCCCAAGAACAAGTGAATTTCTGTCCCGTCATATCACTATGCAGTTTATCAGAATTTGTGGGTTGAAGCAGTCCTGAGAACCTGTGGGCATTGATGTGATTTGCTTTTGCCTTGCTCGATTAACGGCTGATCCATCTATTATAAAACCAGATATGAGCGTACAAGCACAATTTGACGAAAAACGCAACGGAGAAAAAATTCTAGTTGCTGATGATGAATCCGCGATTCGGCGGATCTTGAAGACTCGTCTTTCCATGGCAGGTTATAATGTTGTAGTCGCCGCCGATGGTTTAGAAGCGCTAGAAATGTTTGAAAAAGAAAGTCCTGATCTTTTGGTTTTGGATGTAATGATGCCGAAATTAAATGGTTATGGCGTGTGTCAAGAACTTCGCACAAAATCAGATATTCCGATTATTATGTTAACCGCTTTAGGGGATGTGGCGGATCGAATTACGGGTTTAGAATTAGGAGCAGACGATTATTTAACTAAACCGTTTTCTCCTAAAGAATTAGAAGCTCGAATTCATGCGATTTTAAGACGGTTTAAAGATACGACTCCATCCCATAGTTTGAGTCCAGAGATGATTCAACTCGAATCCGTGCGGATTGATACGGTTAAACGACGGGTTTATAAGGGTGATAAAGTGGTTGCCTTAACCTATATTGAATTCAATCTTTTGGAGTTATTAGTTAAACGTTCTGGGAGTGCGGTTTCTCGTTCAGAAATTCTCAAGGAATTATGGGGATATACACCTCGACGGATTGCGGATATGCGGGTTGTGGATGTTCATGTTGCGCGGTTACGAGCAAAAATTGAAGAAGATCAACGCAATCCTGAATATATTTTAACGGTGCGAGGTGTCGGTTATTCTGCTCAACGTTTACCCGGTGTGGAAGAAGCTATTGGCGCTTAATTGTTTTCAAATAAAAACTTTTCAAAATTTAAAGACAACTTTCTTTTTTCTGTTTTTTGTGAATTTTAAATCTCGATTTCCCCCCTGAAAAATAGTTATCATCACTTATAGATTAATAGGGTTTAGGGTCTAAAATCGAGAATTGGAGGATAAATATTCAGGCAAAAATTACAAGTCTGAATGTTTCTCCTCTGTTGTTTTAATCAGATGTCTTGATAAATAAAGCCCGATAAACGGGTTCATTTCGTTCTAAAGTTGATTGTTCTCGTTCTGTCGAAAGGGGAAGGGGATTTTCCGTTAACCAGTCATTTTGGGTACGATGAAAAGCGGGATGTTCAGAAAAGCGATCGCACATTTCTAATGCAACTTCTTGTATATCAGACTGGACAAAAACCTCTGTTCCTGCTGCTAAATAATCGGCTAAATTATTTACTAATTCCGGTTGAACAACTCGGCGTTTTTGATGACGTTTTTTAAACCAAGGGTCGGGAAATTGAATACTAACTCGTTTTAATAATCCTGTTGGTAAGGAGTCTAAAATCGGTTGAATTGAAGTATTAGCATTACAAAATAGATAATATAAATTCGTTAATTCCAGTTGATCTCGGATCATATTAGCTTCCTCAACTAAGGATTCTCGAATTTCTAATCCTAAATAATTCCATTGGGTTTCTAATTGGGCAAATTCGCATAAAAATTGACCTCTAGCGCAGCCAATATCTAAATGAATGGGTTGGTTAGAATTGGTATAAATCTTTGACCAGTCAGGCGGAATTACCGGAATTAGATATTTTTGACTGAGGGGATTAACGTGCTGACGAACTCGGACGCGGGCCATAAATAATGACTGTAAAATGAACAATAGGATTTAATGAAATTGGGAGTAGAGTAGTTCTTTATGGACTTTTGCCCTATCTACAAAAAACTCGATTTTTCCCTGGGAAAAGGGTTGATTATTAGCATAACAATCAATCCAGATTTTACTAATTAAGTTAGGATCTTCTGGGAGTTGATCAATTTCCCATCCGGGTAATTCTAATTCTTCTATTAAACGGCTAACTTTAGGATCATAACTCAAGGCAAAACAGCGACATTGTTCTGTTGCTGCCATAATTAAACTATGAAATCGCATTCCAATCAAAAATTCAACTCCTCGAAATACTCCTTTTAATTGTCGAGGATCATCTAATATTAGAATCTGACTATTTTCGGGTAGGGCTTGATGTATAATTTGGGCGATCGCTAAATCCTGAATAGGCTGAAACGGAATTAATAAAATAAACGTTTGGGTAGCTTTTTGAAAAGATATTAATGCCTGAGTAATTAATAATAACCGTTCCGGCGTCAATTGGGGGTGAGGTCGCAAAGTCAGGGCAACTCGTGGCGCGGGTAAATCCCACAACCCGGCTACGGGTCGAGATTCCAAGGCCCAAACCGGATCAGGGGCCAGGGTAAAGGGAATATTCCACTTAGATAATAACCTTGCAGAACCCACATCACGCACGCTGACGGCACTACAGCCCGAAAAGGTTTTTTTTGCCAGCCATCGAGAAATAGAACGGTTCAAGGGGCCAATACCCTGGGCCCAGGCAATAGTTGTGAGTCCCATCCGTTGCGCTAATCCCATCAAAGCGCCATAATAAAAAGGACTGATGGCACTGGTCACATCTTGGATCAGACTCCCCCCGCCCCAAATTAAAGCATCGGCGCGACAGAGGGCGTTGAAAACTTCCATCCCATTCATCCGGTCGCAGGCTTCCACCTGATAATGGTTTTGGGTTTGGTTGGGGTTTCCCGACAAGACAATTGGTTCAACCGTAGGCGGTAGCATTTGTAACAGCGATGCTAACAAAGCCTCATCCCCGCCATTGCCCTTTCCATAATATCCACTACAAATTACCCGTTGCATGGCCTCCCGTTTCTCCAGTTCCCAATATTAATATCAGATTGTACGCTAATTAAATTAACATAAATATCAGACTCAAATATTAACTAACTTTCTGTTATCAATTGTCAAATTATGCACGCTTTATCTATTCCGACCTGGGTAATTCATATTTCGAGTGTGATTGAGTGGATTGTCGCGATTTGGTTCATCTGGATTTATGGAGAAGTGACTCAAAATCGAGCTTGGTGGGGTCTTTCCTTGGCTATGTTACCATCTTTAGTCAGCGCCATGTGTGCTTGTACCTGGCATTATTTTGATAATCCTGCCTCCTTAGAATGGTTAGTTACCTTACAAGCAACGATGACAGTTGTGGGAAATACGACCCTTTGTGTGGCGGCTTGGTGGATTTGGCGTAATGCAAATTCCGTTAAAAATTAAGTAGGGGCGGGTTCTAGTAAATTTCTACTAATCACCTAAATCTATATTAACCCGCCCCTACTTGATTCTGCACAAAATTTGATTCCCTCTAACCTTTAAAAAACAATGTTTTCAAAAGATACTTTATTTGCGATTTCTCTATTTCCCTATTTAGGGTTTTTGTGGTTTTTAACTCGTTCTGGACAAATGCCCCGTTTAGCTTTAATTGGGTTCTATGGAACATTAGTATTTGTCGCGGTAACAATTCCGGCGGGAATTTATGCCAAAGTAGTTTATCAGGAATCTTTAGCTAATATTGATTGGTTACATGGCGGGGCGGAAGTCTTTTTAACCTTGGCTAATATTTTACTGGTTTTAGGATTTCGCCAAGCGATCATTGAAAAACAATCCTCGCCAGAATAAAAAAATGAGTTCTTCTAAAACTAACCAGGCTTTTATTTTAACCATAAGTGCCATCTTAAGTTTATCTTTATTTGGGATTATGGTTTATCTTTTTGTCAATCCTAAAACGGGTTTAATTCCATTAGTATTTTCAGAAAAACAACAACCAATAAACCGTTTAGAGACAAATTCCCTAACTATTGGAATTTTAGTGAAATCAGATGATTATACCCCATTAGTTGAATATTTAAAACAACAGTTTGGTGATCAAATTACCATTACTATTGATAGCAAACTTAGGGAATCTTATCAAGAGGTAAAAAACAAACTGGCCACTAAAAAATGGGATATAGCTTTTACCCTTTCCCCGATGATTTCCGTAGCCGCTAAAGATAACGGATATATTTGGGTAGCGCGAATGTTTCCCCAGTCTCCTCCCTATTATCAATCGGCATTATTTGTTGAAAAAAATAGTTCAATTCAGTCTATTTCTGATTTCAAAAATACCACCGTTATTGCTTTAGGAGATTTTAACTCTGCTTCTAGTTTTTATATGCCTAGTTATGATTTATTTGGCAAATCTCTACGGGTAACGATGGGACATAGGGGGGAAGTCATTCAAGAGTTAGTTAGAACTGGGAAAGCCGATGTCGGTGCAGCATCCTATGAAGCGGTTAAAAATGATCCTAATTTTAGGGTGATTCAGAGGAGTAGAAATATTCCAGGGTCAGGGGTATATCTTTCTCCTAATTTGTCAAATAATGATCAAAAAGCGATTACCCAAGCGTTAGTTAATGCTCCTGTAAATATCCAGAAAAAAGCAAATTATGGTGTTGATGGAGAACCGGATTTTTCCTCCTTTATTCAAATTAGTCAGAGAGCAGAAGAAGTATTAAAATGTGCGGATTTCACTCGAAATCCGGTTAACTTTTTCTGTTCTCCAGTAACTTCTACTATTTCATCATCTTTGACAACAAAATCTAATCAAATTATAGGAATTGTTAATGGTTTAACCATGGTAGAAAATCAAATAACTCGGTTAACATTACAATCAAAAGATAAAAAGATTTATTATGTTTTCCTGAATCCAAAAATTTTGAATCAGATTCCTAATGCTGGAAGTGGGTTAAATCTACAAAATAAAACTATTGTAATTAAAGGAGTTATTCCCGAACAACAATCTAATAAAATTGATAAAATTGTGATTACTGACTCCAATCAAATCAGTGTTTTAAATTAACAAATTATCGAGTCGGAGGTAAACTATTATTATTAAATTGTTTTTAATAGGTTTATTACCTATTGTTTTCACTTCTAAAAGTTTTTATCCATCCATAATCGGTTTTTCTTCGAGAGAAATTAAACAGATTATAGCTACGATTATTCCCGATTTTTCTATCCCTAAAATTACTCCTATACAACCTGAGAAAATAGACCTTGACCAATGCGATGAAATTCCATCAGGCTACGGAATTCCTGGGTTTAAGCCAGGTATTGATAAAAATCAAGTCTTTCAGATGTTTGGGACTCCCGCAAAAATAGAAACTGGGTATTGGCCGAATACCCAAGCTGTTTTTTATCATTTAATTCCTAACCGCGTTAGTCTAGGTTTTTTGTTTGATAAAAAATCGGGTAAATTGCGACAAACAGAAGCTGCATTTTCCCAAGAAGTTGAATTAAAAACTATTTTAATTACTTTTAATAGTATGTCAGGTTGTCGCTTAAATTCCACCCTAGAAGCTGGCTTAAAAATGGTTTATAACCGCAAAGATAACGATTATTCTTTTGCAATTGATTCACTCAAAGGTGTTGTTGAGCGACAACAATCTGATCGCATTTATATCGGAATTTGGGAAGCCGATTTACATTAGCTTGTTTCAATCAAAAAGTTCTTTAGTATCTGGTATAGCAAGAGGCAATAGGGAATAGGCAATAGGCACTCTTGTAAATACTTACTGTGAGCAGCTTTTAGCTTTCAAGAATGTCCTAATAGATGCGGCAACTGCTATATGCTATATTTTTAAAAGACTGGAGATTATCCCCTTAAATTGTTTTATGAATTTTTGATCAATATAATCTTTCCATCGCCAAAATAAAGAATTAGGCCCAATATTAAACCATCCTTTTGATGCGATCGCTTTTTGATCTCCTGTCCCAATTAAAGTTAAAAACTCCTTTTGAGGAATAAAAGATTTCAGAGGTTTTTCTTGCGAACTTCTTTTTAAATTTTCAAATAGTGGTTGACCTTGACGCACAGCAAAAACTCCCGCTTTGGGTCGAGGATAATTAACCATTGTAGCGATATCTCCAGCGGCAAAAACTTGGGGATGGGAAATAGATTGTAAGTAATTATTGACTAGAATAAATCCCCTTTCATCCGTTGAAATTCCTGTTTTTTGAACCCAAGGAGATGCTGATGCTTGTGTTACCAAAAAAATGCGATCGCATTCTAGGGTTAGTCCTGATGTACAACGAATAATTTTAACCTGATTCTGATCAATATTACTTACTGTTTGATTTAAGTGTACATTAATATTACGATTTGCGAGAATAGTTTTTACTTTCCGACTTAAATCGGAATTACGTTCAGATAATAGCCGATTACCGCTATGAATCAGATGTAATTCCAACTGATTTAAAGGTTGATTAAATTGTTGATAAATTTGGGTTAGATGGCTATGAATATTGAAAGCTAATTCAACTCCTCCCGCACCACCACCCACAATAGCTAATCTAATTTTTTCTTGCGGATTTTGCTTGATTTTCTCAATTAATTGATCCCAATATTGCAAAAATTGAGAAATAGGTTTAACAGGAATAGTATATTTTATCGCCCCAGGAATAGTTAAGGTTGTCGGAATACTACCAATATCAATTGATAAAATATCAAAGGGAATAGTAGAATTATTTTTACAAATTACTAGATTTTTTTCTAAATCTAAACCTATTGCTGAATCAATATAAAGTTTAGCTTGAGCAAATTGAGCTAAGGACTGTAAATTAATATGGCATTGATTAAAACTATAAAACCCCGCAATATAACCGGGTAACATTCCTGAATATGGGGTTTGAATTACATCCGTAATTAATGTTAATTCAACATTTGATAAGGGATTAATTCCCAATTGTTTTAAGGCGATCGCATGGCTATGTCCTCCACCAATTAAAACCAGTTTTTTCATGACAATTTAGGTGATTAAGAAAGATATAATAGAACCCTGAAGGGTTCACTACGAGGTGATTAATACAGAGATAATAGAACCCTCAAGGGTTCACTACGAATGATGATTATATTGTTTTTGCGAGGGAAGGAATAGCGGATAATAGGGTTTGGGTATAGGGATGTTGGGGATTAGTAAATATTGATTCTGTTTCTCCTAATTCAACAATTTTACCGCCGTTCATAACCGCAATCCGATCGGATAAAAACCGAGCCACCCATAAATCATGGGTAATAAACAAATAGGTTAAATTAAACTCTTGTTTTAATTCTAACATTAAATCTAAAACTTGGGCTTGAATACTCGCATCTAACATACTTACGGGTTCATCACAAATTAATAATTGGGGACGGGTCATTAAAGCTCTAGCGATCGCTACTCGTTGTTGTTGTCCCCCCGATAATTCCCCCCCATATCGTTGATAATATTCAATTGCTGGTGTTAATCCCACCCTTTCTAACATCGCTAAAACTTGGTTTTTTGCCTCCTCTGGAGTTGCTAATTTATGAATAAAAAGCGGATCAGCAATACTTTCTCCCACCGTCATCATTGGATTTAAGCAAGCATTAGGATCTTGAAATACCATTTGCATTTGACGGCGATATTTTCGCACCTGTTCAGAGGATAATTTAGTTAAATCTGTTCCTAAAAATTCTACACTACCATTTGTTGCCCGAATTAGTTGTAAAATAGTCCGAGAGAGGGTACTTTTTCCACAACCCGATTCTCCCACTAAACCCAATATTTCCCCAGGATATAATTCTAAATTAATCCCATCAACAGCCTTAATCACGGATTTTTTTTGTTTGGAAAAAAGTTGTTGAATAAATCCAGCTTCTAGGGTATAATATTTTTGTAAATTTTTAATTGATAATTTGGAAAAAAGTTGTTGAATAAATCCAGCTTCTAGGGTATAATATTTTTGTAAATTTTTAATTGATAATAGGGGTTTAGTAGCAGATGTACTCGTTTCTAAGCCAGAATTAACTGCTTTATTTTCAATATCCTGTAAATGTAAAGCTGACTTTAATAAAGATTGAGTATAGGGATGTTGGGGATTTTGAAACACCGTTTCCGATGCTCCCATTTCCACCATTTTTCCCTGATACATTACCGCAATTCGATCGCAATATTCCCCCACCATAGCTAAATCATGGGAAATCAATAAAATAGCTGTTCCCCGTTGTTCACAAAGTCGGGTTAATTCCTGTAAAATTTGAGCGGAAACTGTGACATCTAAACTGGTAGTAGGTTCATCGGCTACAATTAATTTAGGGTCAAGTAATAAAGCTAAAGCGATCGCAACTCTTTGACGCATTCCCCCACTAAATTCATGGGGATATTGTGACCACCGATTGGCGGGAATTTTTACCGATTCTAATACTTCTAATGCTTTATTTTTAGCTTGGGAATTAGATAATTGAGGACGATGAGCTTTGAGGGTTTCTAAACAATGATCGCCAATGGTCATCAACGGGTCAAGGCGAGTCATGGGGTCTTGAAAAACCAAAGCCACCGCCTCCCCCCGAAACTTTTGCAACCGTTTTTCATCCATCCCAAACACGGGTTGTCCTTCAAACCGCACCTGTCCTTCAATTTGGCTGGTTGTGGGTAACAACCGCATCACCGCCCGCCCAATGGTGGATTTTCCGCAACCGGACTCCCCTACAAGTCCCAGACGTTCTCCGGGTTGTAGGGAAAAGCAGACATCATCAACGGCCCAAATTTGAGCCTTGCGGGAGTGGGGATAGGCGACCCTCAGATGTTCAACATCAAACAAACTTGGCATAATAACAGGGGATAAAGTTCACTGTTGATTGTTAGCAGACAAAGGAAAACCATTGTCTTGTATAGTTAGTATAGGGAAACCCTGCACTCATAAGATCAATTCTGACAATGATACAACAACTTAAAACAATATTAAATCGAGGGAACTTATTAACAGGATTCATAATTTCCCTCCTGTTAACGGTGATTCTTGGATTTTCAGCAACTCCGGCTTTAGCCACGGGAGTTTATCAAGTTCCAACTGTATCTTCCGGTGAGCAAACTTGGGTTGTGGAACTCGATGGTGTTCTCAGCCGTAGTACAGAAGGACGTTTAAATAATAGCTTATCTGAGTTAGCAAAAACAACCGGATATGAAGTTAGATTTTTAACTATTCGCCGTTTAGATTATGGAGAAACCATTGAAACTTTTACCGAAAAAGTCTTTCAAAAATGGTTTCCGACTCCTGAAGTTGCGACGAATCAAACTTTATTGGTTTTAGATTTACTAACGAATAATGCGGCGATCCAAACAGGAGAAAAAACCAAATCTTTATTAACCGATGAAATAGCTGAAAGTGTGGTGGAAAAAACCCTAAAATATCCCCTTCGTAAAGGAGATAAATATAATGAGGCGTTTATTGCAGCCAGCGATCGCATCTCTGCTGTTTTATCGGGAGAACCCGATCCTGGCCCGCCCCTAGAACAAGATAATATTAGTGTTGAAAGCACCTTTAAATCAGCTGAAGAAACTGACGATATGAGTGCTACAATTATAGTAGTGGTCTTGTTAATCGTGGCGACGGTGGTTCCGATGGCAACTTATTATTATTTCCAGGCAAATCGTAGCTAAAAATATTGATTTTTAGCAATCGTTCAGACCCCTATAACCCCTTGAAAAAAAGGGGTTTAGGAGGTTCCAATATCCTACTCATTTCAAATTAAATAAAATGCAATTTATTGATCAGGTTGAAGTTGAAGTCGAAGCCGGAAAAGGAGGCGATGGAGTCGTTGCTTTTCGACGAGAAAAATATGTTCCTGCTGGGGGCCCAGCCGGAGGGAATGGCGGGAAAGGAGGTTCAGTTATATTAATAGCTGTTGACAACCTACAAACCCTCTTAGATTTTCGATATAACCATAAATTTAAGGCCGATGATGGTAAACGAGGCGGCCCGAAAAATATGACGGGGGCACAGGGAGAAGATTGTATAATTGAAGTACCATTGGGAACAGTGGTTTATGACGCTAATACCGATGAAATATTAGGAGATTTAATCGAAAAAAATCAACAATTTTGTGTAGCAGCCGGAGGTAAAGGGGGATTAGGAAATAAGTTTTTTTTAAGTAACCGTAATCGCGCCCCTGAATATGCTTTACCCGGATTAGAAGGGGAAAATCGACGGTTAAGATTAGAATTAAAATTATTAGCAGAAGTCGGAATTATTGGTTTACCTAATGCCGGAAAATCCACCTTAATTTCCGCATTATCCGCAGCCCGTCCTAAAATTGCTGATTATCCGTTTACCACCTTAATTCCTAACTTGGGAGTAGTCAGAAAACCCACGGGAGACGGTACGGTTTTTGCCGATATTCCTGGGTTAATTGAAGGCGCCCATTTAGGGGCGGGGTTAGGTCATGAATTCCTCCGACATATTGAACGAACTCGGGTTTTATTACACTTAATTGATATTACCGATAGTGACCCCATTGCCAATTATCATACCATTCAAGAGGAATTAAAAGCTTATGGGAGAGGATTAGGAGAACGCCCTCAAATTGTAGCTTTTAATAAAGTCGATGCAGTCGATACGGAAAGCCCAGAAATTCAAGCCCTTGCTGCTCAATTGCAAGAATTGAATCAAAGCCCTATTTTTATGATTTCTGCGGTGGTTGGAATGGGTTTAGATGCTTTATTACAAGAGGTTTGGAAACAATTAGATCAACTGTATTTAATTGATAAACAGAAGTTAGAACTCGAAACATTGATGTCTAACCCCCTATCAAGTTGATAATAAAAAGATTAACTTTATGTAAAGTTTTATCCCAAAATCTCCAATTCTCGGCTAATCTGGAATGAAACTCATCTATAGAGGAAGATATGATACTACTTATTCTCCCCAAAGTCAGGCAACTCAAGATCTGTTAGGCTATGTTTGTCAAGCCGGAAGTTAAATTAAAATCAATAGTTTTATTCATCAGTGAACTTAGCCTACTGTTTAGACTTACCTTCCTTAAACCTAGTAAGATTAATTATAATCGCCTACACTGGATTGATAAATGTCTTTTTCAATCAGCCAATCTTCATTTTCACCGCCAATAATAATTTTTTCAATAGTCACATATTCTTGGCTGAGTTGACGAAAGGTGTTAATTAAAACATCAAGAGCAAAAGCATCACTGGTTCCCAAATCAAACCAACACCGCGCCCAGACGCCTTGATATTCTATTTCCCCCATATTGTGCATCAATGCCATCATACTATTATCCACGATGGCATCATCATAGGTCATATAATTTAGGTCAATTCCCGTGTCCTGAACCTGGAGATTTTCAGCATTAAATCCGCCCATTTTTCCTAATAAAAACCAGGAATCAAAAACTTCCTCAATATAATCCCGTTCACTGCGGGAGGGGACGGTTTGAAATTGTAGCCAAATCCAAATATCAAAAGGATTACATTCTCTAAACAAAACTTCCATAATTAAAAGCTATAAAGGTGGTAATTGATTCGCAGTTGGCCCCCAAAGACCATTGGCATTTCTAATTGTATCTCGCAAGGGATCACAGGGACGACTTTGATTATCAATGCGGTTTAAATTTTTGCATTGTTCATAAAAAATTTGAGCCACTAATCGTTTAGGAAGTTGATCCGATTGACCCAAAGATTGAGTAAAATATTGTTGGGCTTCTTTTAACTGGGTCGGGGTTGTGGTTTGATTTTCTGCTTTTAATTTTTTCCCCTGGTCGGCTAATATTTGGGCTTTTAAATATAATACTTCTGGATGATTAGGAGCTTCAGATAGGGCTTTTTCAGTATAAGTTAAAGCTTGATCCGGTTGACCTAAATTTTTATAGCCCACGGCAATACCACGATAGACTAAATAACGAGGTTCCGCTTGTTTTTCTAATTGATTAATTGCTTTTTTTGAGTCAGAAAAAGGAAGATTTAAGGATAATAATAAATCCATATAACCTTGAATTAAATTGAGTTCGGGATCTTGAGGATCAATTTTTTGAGCGACATCTAAAAACTTTAACACCTCTTGTAATTTATTGAGTGCTTTAGGTGCGCCTTTGAGTGTACCTTCTGTGACTAAAGTATGACCTCCCTGTAAAAATAAACCAACCGCCACATAGAGATTACCGCGTAAAGGATCTTTTGTACTTAATAACTTGGCGGTTTCTAGGGTTTTATCACTATAGGTTTTTAAGGCTGTAAAATCCTGATCCTGATAAGCTAAAGAAGCTAAAAGAGCATAAACTAAAGGTTCATTGGTTTCTTGAGATTGCGCTTTTTCTAAATATTCCTTGGCTTGTTTATAATTCCCCTGGGCAAACATGGATTTAAAAGCAGATTCCGTTTGATTTCCAATCGGACGAGGCTCATTTTTACGAAATGGATCAGCAGCAAAAACAAGATTTACCCCCAAACTAAATACAATTAAACCTGTATTAATGCCCAGGACAAATTTTTTCAAAATTGAAAATAGTTTGGGATTTTTAAAATAAGAATAAATCATTATTTTTAATCAATGAGTAAACAACTAAAGAGTGATTAAATTGGAAAGGAACAAAAAGTTAACTGTTAATTAATCAACTGATTACTGATAAATATGTTATAATCCAAAGCAATTAGTGATTTGACCATTGCTTTTGCCTCGTTTTTGGGTTGGACTATCAATGATTGAAGTCTTTACCCCTGTTCCCTCCCCCCCCTAGCCCCCCGTGCACGGGGGGCTAGGGGGGGGCTGTTCCCCTTTCCCTGCTATATTTTTCTGATGCTTTATATCAAAAACTTAGTTTATCATCCCGCCGCTAGTGACCACTCGATTTTAACCCAAGTTAACTTAGAATTGGCGCCACAGCAAATGGGACTGATTATTGGGCCTAGTGGATCGGGGAAAAGCACACTACTAGAGATTTTATCTGGTTTGGCCACAAAAACCCAGGGAAATATTCGCTGGCGGGAGCAAGAATTGACCCCAGAACACCTACAACAACTGGTGGGTTTAGTGTTTCAATTTCCAGAACGACATTTTTGCGGGGGTACAATTTTAGAGGAATTGCGCCTGGGTCATCCCGAAATCGACGCAGAACAGGTTGATAAAGCCTTAGAGGAAGTGGGATTGGGCCATTTATCTTTACAGGTCGCGCCCCATTCCCTCAGTGGCGGACAGCAAAGACGTCTGGCCTTAGCGGTACAATTAATTCGTCAACCCCATATTTTAATGCTAGATGAACCCACCGCCGGGTTAGACTGGTCAATGCGACAACAATTAATTAATTTATTAGGTAAATTAAAAAAACATTGGACGTTATTAGTTGTTACCCATGATGCCAGAGAATTATTTAGTTTGGCTGACCGTTGTTGGTCATTAAAACAGGGTCATTTAACCGCCCTAGATATTAATGCCATGGCAATCGAAGAAAAACACAAAATTGCCGCTTTTCCTCCCGTTTAATTTTTAGTGAATTGAATTATGAATCAAATTTCCGCTCCCCAATTACCTGATATGAACGCCGTTTGGCAAGAAACCTTAAATTGGCAACCAACTCCCGAACAACAGGTTTTATTTCAACAATTATTTGAGTTAATTATTCAATTTAATCAACAACTTAACTTAACTCGCATCACTGAACCCCAAGAATTTTGGGAAAAACATTTATGGGATTCTCTCCGAGGAATTTCCTTTTTATTATCAGAAAAAAATCTCCTCTCCCCAGGGACAAAATTTATTGATATTGGGACAGGTGGGGGTTTTCCTGGCATCGCTTTGGCTATAATTTTTCCTGAGTCTTCCGTCACCCTTTTAGACTCAACTCGGAAAAAAATTACGGCATTAACTACTATTTTAGAAGAATTAAAGATCAATAATACTATTCCTTGGGTGGGTCGGGCGGAAGCTCTTGGTCAACATCCAAAACATCGAGAATCCTACGATTTTGCGCTATTAAGGGCCGTTGCACCGCCCTCGGTGAGTGCTGAATATGCACTACCCTTATTAAAGGTGGGAGGGACGGCAATTCTCTATCGCGGTCATTGGACACCGGAAGAAGAACAACAGTTAATCTCGGCGGTTAAACAATTAGGAGGAGTGCTAGAATCTGTGGATGGGTTTACCACTCCTTTAACCCAAAGTATTCGCCATTGTTTATATTTAAAAAAAGTCAGACCCACGGCTAAACAATATCCCCGCGCTATTGGAATTCCTGGTCAAAAACCCCTGTAGTAAGCCCTTCAGGGCTGAAAATAGGGGTTTTTCGGTAAATATAATCAAATCCAATTACTGAATCAACCACCAGCAACCGCCGGAACAATACTCACCTCATCCCCAGATTCTAGTTTGGTTTCAGTTCCTTCTAAGAAACGAATATCTTCGCTATTCACATAGAAATTCAAGAATTTCCGTGGTTTTCCTTTCTCATCACAGAGACTTTTTTTAATACCGGGAAAACTTGCTTCTAAATCTTCAATCAATTCAGAAATGCTAGAACCTGCACACTCAACCTTTGCTTGATTTTTCGTAAATTTTTGCAGGGGTGTGGGAATTAAAACTTTAACGGTCATAGGTTCAACAGGACAATAAATTAACAGTTGGGGTTGAGCAGAAACGTTTTAGACTATTTTAAACCTAAACTAACACTTGTTGCCATTCCAAACGATCTAAAGTACGAGCGCGTTCAATTGCCCGTTCAAAACTTTCTAATTTCGGTTCAATAGTTAAGGGTTCACCGACATAACCTTGGATGGCTTCTTGAGTTTTTAAGCCATTTCCAGTAATATAAACAACGGTAGTTTCTTCAGGATCAATTTTACCCGCTTCTACCAATTTTTTCAAGACGGCAATAGTTGTTCCTCCGGCAGTTTCTGTAAAAATACCTTCGGTTTCAGCTAATAATTTCATTCCTTGAATCACTTCGTCATCATTGACAGATTCAATATTTCCGTTAGTTTTGTTCGCTAATTCAACAGCATAAATTCCATCGGCGGGGTTGCCAATAGCAATGGATTTAGCAATAGTATTAGGTTTAACTGGAGTAATAAAATCCCGTCCTTCTTTAAACGCCGTAGCAACGGGAGAACAACCTTCCGCCTGGGCTCCACTGAAACGCACGGGTTTGTCATCAACTAAACCGACTTCAACAAATTCTCGGAAACCTTTATGAATTTTAGTGAATAGGGAACCGGAGGCAATGGGAGCAACAATATGGTCGGGTAATTTCCAGCCCAGTTGTTCGATGACTTCATAGCCCAAGGTTTTTGAACCTTCGGAATAGTAGGGACGTAGGTTAATATTCACAAATCCCCAGCCGTGGGTATTAGCCACTTCTGAACAGAGGCGGTTGACTTGATCGTAATTACCTTTAACGGCCATTAAAATCGGGTTGTAGATTAAAGTCCCCAGGATTTTACCCGCTTCTAAATCTGCCGGGATGAACACGCAGCAGTCCAGACCTGCTCTGGCAGCAATGGCGGCCGTGGAGTTGGCCAAATTTCCGGTACTAGCACAGGAAACCGTCGAAAATCCTAATTCTCTAGCGCGACTCAAGGCAACGGACACCACCCGATCTTTGAAGCTCAGAGTGGGCATATTCACAGCATCGTTTTTAATATACAGATTTTTTAAACCCAGGCGACGGGCCAACCGTTCCGACTTAATCAGGGGAGTCATTCCCGTACCCACATCAATCACATTCTCAGTAGCGACAGGCAGGAACTTCCGATAACGCCAAATCGAGTTAGGGCCAGCTTCAATCGTAGCGCGAGTTACGGTTTGGCGGAGCAGGTCATAGTTGTACTGGACTTCTAATGGGCCAAAACAGACTTCACAAACGTGCTTGGCTTCGGGGGCGTATTCTTCCCCACACTCTTTACATTTTAATTTGTCAAAGGTAGCGCCTGTGAGTGCTAAGTTGTTGGTTGTTGCCTGAGTCATGACCTGTCCTCCACTGTGAATCTGATACTGCGATGTTGAAATTAAGGTATCACAACCTCAAAAATGTCGTCAACAATACCCGACCTTTTTTGTCGGGATTAAAACTAGATTCAACAGTGCTAGGTTTAGGGTTCACCGCTCCGTCTCCTGAATCCCTTGATCGATTCAGAGAAAATCCGGTGATTTACAAACTTAGGGGTATATGGTATTAGAAAAGCAGTCCTGAACACTTTTAGTAACGGGATAGAGGGTGTTGTAGTTCATCCAGTGCGGTTAGTGGCTAAGTAAGACCTGAGATATTTGTCTAGGGTTTTCAGAACTATACAACTACCGATCAGACTCAATTTGCCTAAAATCTAAAAATATTAGTGCAAAATGCCATCTGAAAAATGTTTGCTAGGGAGTATCGGTAAAAAACAATTCTTGATATGATATCGCGTGTTATTGGTGTGGTGTGGTGTGGTGTGATGAGGAGTAATTGATGCCAATTTCTGTAGATTTCAGTGGCAGGCCTTTTCACTTTATCGGGATCGGCGGGATTGGAATGTCAGCCCTAGCCTATATCCTAGCGAAGCGAAAGCTACCTATTTATGGCTCGGATATTCAACGTAGCCATATTACTCAACGCCTACAAGATTTAGGCGCCGAAATTTTTTGCCATCAACAGGCAAGCAATTTTGAGTATGTTAAACAACCCCAGGAGCGGGGGAATAAACAACCGATTGGGGTGGAACTGGAATTATCCGTCGCTCAAAACGGCGTAAAAACTGCCCTAGCTGGGGTAAAAGTCGAAAGTTTGAAGGGGAAAGGACAAAACTCCCCAAAATTACCTCAAGTCATTTGTTCGACCGCCATTAGTTCTGGAAATTTGGAATATCAAGCCGCCCAGGAGTTAGGTTGTCCGATTTTTCATCGTTCCGATTTACTAGCGGCCTTAATTCAAGAGTATCAAAGTATTGCTGTGGCTGGAACCCATGGCAAAACCACTACCAGTAGCATGATTGCCATGATCTTGCTGGTGGCGGGTCTTGATCCCACCATTTTAATTGGGGGAGAAGTGAATGCCTGGGAGGGGAATGCCCGCATGGGTCAGGGGCCCTACATGGTGGCGGAAGCCGACGAATCCGATGGTTCCCTGGTCAAAATTAAAGCCCAAATTGGTGTAATCACCAATATTGAGTTAGATCACCCCGATCACTATGAAAGCTTAGAACAGGTGATCAACACCTTCAAAGTCTTTGAGAACAACTGTCAAACCTTAGTAGGCTGTATTGATTGCGAAACTGTACGGGAGCAAATCCAACCCAGTATTACCTACAGTTTAAATCCTGACTCCGGTGCCGATTATATCGTTAAGGATGTTGAATATCGTGCCAATGGGATCTTAGCCCCAGTATGGGAGCGAGGCAATTTCCTTGGTAAGTTAGAGTTAAAGTTGCTCGGGCAACATAATCTCAGTAATGCCTTAGCTGCGATCGCCGTAGGACGGCAGTTAGGCCTAGAGTTTTCCATCATAGCCAAGGCATTAGCAGATTTTGCAGGGGCAAAACGTCGTTTTGAGCATAGAGGGTGTTTTAATGACATCCTGTTTGTAGATGACTATGCCCATCATCCCAGTGAAATCCGCGCCACCCTCGCCGCTGCTCGCCTGCGGATGCAAGATAGTATCTTAAATACCCAACCCCACCTTCAACGTATTGTTGCTATTTTTCAACCCCATCGGTATAGTCGAACTCATGCCTTTCTTCAAGACTTCGCTCAGTGTTTTACCGATGCCGATGTGGTAATTCTGACCGAAATTTATAGTGCCGGAGAACCGAATAGCTGGGACATTGATGGCCAGAAAGTTGCAGACTTGATTGGTCATTACCACCCTCAAATATTGTATCAGCCCTCTATGAATGACGTTAAGGGCTGTTTGCCTCAACTCCTACAGCCCGGAGATTTAGCTATATTTCTCGGTGCCGGTAACCTCAATAAAATTATTCCCGAGGTGATGGCATTTTATCAAACCTCTCCCTGATACTAAGGGGACTGAGGCAGGGTGCTTCTCCCGATTGACAGACTGATCTATATGCAATCGGTGATTTATATCCAAGTTCTAAGGTATTCATTTTGATATGGTCATGACACTCTCTTATGACTCCCCCAGTCAAACCAACTACTCTCAGCCACGCTCCATAGCCCTACCTGAAACGGACTGTTTGATTCAATCTTTAGTTCCTTTAACCACCTTCACCTCCTTTCGGGTCGGAGGGCCAGCCGAGTGGTATGTCGCACCTAAAGGAGTAGAACAACTTCAAGAAGCCCTCTTATGGGCCGATACTCAAGGATTACCGATCACCCTCTTGGGGGCGGGATCAAATTTATTAATTAGTGACCAAGGGTTATCAGGATTAGTGATTGCAACTCGTCATCTACGTTATGTTGACTTTGATTCAGAAACAGGGTTACTGACCGCCGGGGCGGGAACTTCCCTTCCCCGTTTAGCCTGGAAAGCCGCTCGCCTGGGATGGCGGGGACTGGAATGGGCCGTAGGCATCCCCGGAACCATGGGGGGGGCAGTGGTCATGAATGCTGGCGCTCACCGATCCTGCACCGCAGAAATTTTAGTCCATACCCATGTTCTATCCAAGTCCGGGGAATTACAGATTTTAACCCCGGAAGATTTAGCCTATCGCTATCGCACCTCAATTTTGCAAGGGGGCGATCGCTTTGTGACTCAGGCGACTTTCCAGTTAGAACCAGGTCATGATCCCCAACAGGTTCTTGCGGATACAACTGCCCATTTTAATCAACGTCGCAATAGCCAACCCTATCATCTACCCAGTTGTGGCAGTGTATTCCGTAACCCGGGTCTGAAAACGGCGGGGTGGCTGATTGAACAGGCGGGTTTAAAAGGTTACAGCATCGGTCAAGCTCAGGTAGCTGAACGCCATGCTAATTTTATTCTTAATTGTGGCGGTGCAACGGCCGGTGATATTTTTTCGTTAATTCGTCATGTTCAAGAACAGGTTGAACGGCGCTGGTCGTTTTTATTGGAACCCGAAGTTAAAATTATGGGTGATTTCCCGGGGTTTTGATTCCCCACGGGGATCGGGGTAGGGACAATCTCTTACCCCAAAACGCAGTTAATCCGCCAAAAAATGCTACTATAGCTTACTTATATGGCGTCAACTTGACTATACAAAGCGTTTTCAGCGCTCGATAAACAAACTATGACACAAGAAAAAGAAAAACCAGGATTTGGTTTTGGTCTGGGCAAAATGAAGGAACTGGCTGAGGCTTTTAAAAAGGCGCAGCAAGTTCAAGAAGGAGCGAAAAAGCTCCAAGAAGACCTAGATCAGTTAGAAATTCTAGGGGAAGCTGGGGGCGGCTTAGTTAAGGTATACCTGAGTGGAAACCAAGAACCCCGTCGGGTGGAGATTTCACCGGATGTTTTAGGCGAGGGCGCTGAGGTGATCTCTGATCTGGTTTTGGTTGCCATGCGGGAAGCTTATGGTAACTCCACTGCAACCATGCGCGAACGGATGGAAGAACTGACCGGGGGTTTGAATTTACCCGGGTTAGGTTAGATAACCCATAAACCTCAAACAAGGCACTGCCAGCGTCCTCGCTGGCTGTGTTTTTTTGGTTAAACATAGAACAAATTATTGGTCAGATCCCTAATTTGGGGTCTTGAGTTTTTAGCTTAATTCTTCACTTATGCCTTATAAATTATTATTTGTGTGTCTCGGTAATATTTGCCGTTCTCCGGCCGCGGAAAATATTATGAATCATTTAATTGATCAGGCAAATTTGAATACTCAGATTGTTTGTGATTCTGCGGGAACATCGAGTTATCATATTGGCAGTTCCCCCGACCGACGCATGACTCAAAGTGCTAACCAAAGGGGAATTAAAATGACGGGAAAAGGTCGTCAATTTCAGCGAGATGATTTTGAAAAATTTGATTTAATTTTAGCAATGGATCAAGAAAATTATGAAAATATTCTCCATCTTGATCCCTTGGGAAAATATCGCCATAAAGTTAAGTTGATGTGTGAGTTTTGTCGCCATCATACCCTCAAAGAAGTTCCTGATCCCTATTATGGAGGGACGGAAGGATTTAATCAGGTGATTGATTTATTATTAGATTCCTGTGAGGGTTTGTTAGAGTTTATTATTCAAGACCAAAAATTATAAACTCAAGCCTAGAAGGGAACACCGGAACACCGGAACACCGGAACAGGGGGAATTGGGATTAAGCAGAATATCTCTACTCAATATAAATCTGTCCTGCTGTTTCTTGATCTAGGGTGGCACGAGTCCTACCGATTTTAATAATAAATGACTAGAACATTGGTTGGAACATTTGTGGCAGTCCATAGTTATTAGGGCTAAGAATCATAATCCTAGTTTACTAAATCAAATATCTTTTAAACAATCAATTTAAACAAAAAACCATCATTATCAGCCACTTTAATCTATTCCTTTGAGGATTATCAGATCAATGTTTCTATCGAATTTATCAACTGCTTCTTTGGCTATCGACTGACCGATCTAGGTGTTTTTGAGTCTCTGGGGTGAAACAGCTATCATTTTCCGATAAAATACTAGAAATAATATTTACCCTGTGTAACAGTAATTTTGAGTGTGGCTAATTCTAATCGAAAACCGATTCTCCTTGACTTTGAAAAGCCTCTAGTTGAGCTAGAAAGCCGAATTGATCAAATTCGTCAGTTAGCGAATGAAAATGGTGTGGATGTGTCCGATGAAATCCTACAACTCGAAGCCCGCGCCAGCCAATTGCGACAAGAAATTTTCAGTGGTTTATCTCCCTTACAACGGCTACAACTGGCTCGCCATCCCCGTCGCCCCAGTACCCTAGATTATATTCAAGCCATGACCGATGAATGGATGGAACTCCATGGCGATCGCCGGGGTTATGACGATCCCGCGTTGGTGGGAGGTGTAGCTCGTTTAGGGGGACAACCTGTGGTTATCCTCGGTCATCAGAAAGGACGGGATACCAAAGATAACGTCGCCCGTAATTTTGGGATGGCCGCCCCCGGTGGTTATCGGAAAGCGATGCGCCTGATGGAACACGCTAACCGCTTTGGGATGCCAATTCTGACCTTTATTGATACTCCTGGGGCTTGGGCGGGAGTGGACGCCGAAAAATTAGGCCAAGGAGAAGCGATCGCCTATAACCTACGAGAAATGTTTGATTTAGAGGTTCCAATTATCTGTACTGTTATTGGTGAGGGTGGTTCCGGTGGGGCGTTAGGTATTGGTGTGGGTGAAAAACTGCTGATGTTAGAATATTCGGTTTATACTGTAGCTACCCCCGAAGCCTGCGCCGCGATTTTGTGGAAAGATGCGGGTCAAGCTCCCCAAGCGGCCCAAGCATTGAAAATCACCTCCAAAGACCTCAAACAATTAGGCATTATTGATCAAGTTGTACCCGAACCCGATGGAGGCGCCCATAGCAACCCTTTAAAGGCAGCAGAACTACTGAAAAAGGCTTTAATTCAATCTTTAGGGGAACTTCTGGCTTTAACATCCCAGCAGCGTCAAGAAATGCGCTATCAGAAATTTAGAAATATTGGAGTTTTTGCAGAAGCTAAGGTTTAAAGGATGGATAATACCAGGGAAGAATAAGCAGAGAACCCAAACATTTGAAAATATGGCTAATAAAATCCCTTTAGAAGTTAAAATTAGTGGTTCATTTTTTGCCCTGGTATTTGGTATTGTTCTTCTGGGTTTCTATGGAGTGTCCCGTCTGAATAGGCAGATTGAAACCTTGGGTTATACTGTAATTACCAGTATTCGGGGTTTAAATAAAATTAATGAAGGACAAACCCAACTTCGCAATCTACAGTAGAACAAATTTCTAATAAGATGACGGGTTTAGATGAGCAAATAAATCAAATTAGTATAGTTACTAACTTAGTTACCGATTTAGCTAATCAAACTAATATGTTAGCGTTGAATGCTTCTATTGAAGCGGTGAGAGCCGGAGAATATGGGAAAGGATTTGCCGTCGTCGCGGGAGAAATTCGTAAATTAGCTGACCAAAGTAAAAATTCTGCGACTCAAATTAATCATTTAATTACCGAAACTCAAAAATCCCTGCAAACAACTGTTTCTGTAACCGCATCGGGCAAACAAAATGCCATAGATGGGATTGAATTATCCCAACAAACTGCTATGGCTCTGGAAAGGTTGTTTAATGGAATTAATCATGTAATGATGATTAATCAAGAAATTGCTTTAACTTCTCAACAACAAGCAACAGCAGTGGAACAACTCGTCACCGCCATGAACCAGATCAACCAGGGGACTCAACAAAGCGTCTTAGGAATTAGGGAAACCCGTGGTAGCGTTCAACAAATCAACCAAGTTGCCGTTAATCTTCAAAACCTGGCGGGAAAAAAAGTTGAGTTCTTTGTTGAGTTCCTTGAAGTTGAGAAGGATTCACCGAGAATCCTAAATCCTTAATGCTTTTGATGATATACTGATGGCAGTAACAAATCTTTACATATTTCTCAGATTCAGCAGTTTATAGATTTGTAACATTAGTTTGTATTGCGGGCGTCCTCGCTCGCTGGCATGGTCGAAAACTTAACAGGTACATGAATGAGCCTCGTGCAAAAAAGAGCCTTGATCACAGGAGCCAGTAGTGGCATCGGTCGGGCAACAGCCATAGCCTTTGCCAAAGCCGGGATTGATATTGCATTGGTCAGTCGCCAAAAGGATCGCTTAGAGTCTGTAGCCAAAGAAGCCCGCAATCTGGGTGTGGAGGCGAAAGCCTTCCCCCTAGACTTAGCAAAAGTCGAACAAGTTCATACCCAAATCGATAGTATCGTGGCTGCTTTTGGCTCCGTTAATATCCTCGTCAATAATGCCGGGATGGGATATACCGGAGACTTAATCGAAACATCCCTGGCCGATTGGCAAAAGGTAATCGACTTAAACTTAACTAGCGTATTCCAGTGTATAAAAGGTGTTCTGCCAGGGATGCGGGATCAAGGAAGTGGAACCATTATTAATGTTGTTTCCATTGCTGGTCTACAGGTTTTTCCCAACTGGGGGGCTTACTGCGTCAGTAAATTTGGTTTGATGGCTCTCTCCAAAACCCTGAACATAGAGGAACGGGCCAATGGAATTCGGGTAACGGCCCTCTGTCCGGGTTCTGTGAATACTCCCATCTGGGATAGCGAAACCGTTAAAGCTGACTTTGATCGCTCCGCAATGCTGACACCGGAGATTGTGGCTGAGTCAATTCTCTATGTGGCATTATTACCCACCTCTGCGGTTATTGAAGAATTAACCCTGATGCCAAGCGTTGGTAAGTTTTAAATCGTGTTCAATATCGATTTTAAAACAGTTTAACTTTGTTGTTTTTAAACCTTGATTCAAGATACACCATGACTATCTCCACAAACACCAATGGCGTCAAAAATGAGGACACTACTGGATTTTCGATTAGACCGGATCGGACTTTATCCTATAGTCAAAGCACTCCCTCCCAACTCTGCACAGAGGTGAGTGATGAGGAAATGATGGGGGCGGTTCGCACCATGCTTTTAGGTGTCGGTGAAGACCCCGAACGGGAAGGATTGCTCAAAACACCAAAACGGGTAGCTGAAGCCATGCGCTTTCTCACCAGTGGTTACAGTCAATCCCTGGAAGATTTGGTGAATGGGGCTATTTTTGATGAAGGCCATGAAGAAATGGTGCTGGTACGCGATATCACTTTTTTCAGTATGTGCGAACACCATATGTTACCTTTCATGGGTCGGGCGCACGTTGCCTATATTCCCAATCAAAAAGTAATTGGTTTAAGCAAACTGGCTCGAATTGTGGAAATGTACAGCCGTCGTTTACAAGTTCAAGAACGTCTAACTCGCCAAATTGCTGAAGCAGTTCAAAGCGTCTTGGAACCTCAAGGAGTCGCCATTGTCATGGAAGCCACCCATATGTGTATGGCAATGCGAGGGGTACAAAAACCCGGGTCTTGGACAGTAACTAGCGCCATGGTCGGTGTATTCCAAGATGAACAGAAAACCCGTGAAGAATTCCTAAATTTGATTCGCCACCAACCTTCGTTTTTTTAACACGGATTATACGGATTAAGAGGATTTCACAGATTACTGTTTTCTGTTGATCAACAAGTATTTGCCGGGATTCTTGGTTCTTAGTTCACTAACTAAAAAATTGATTATGACTCAACCGATTAAGTTTGGAACCGATGGCTGGCGCGGTGTGATTGCTGCGGACTTTACCTTTGAACAAGTGGCTTTAGTCGCCCCCATTGCAGCTCAGATTCTCTATCAAACCTATGGAGAAACAACCGGAAGCCGGACGATTATTGTTGGCTATGATCGACGTTTTTTAGCTGAGGAATTTGCCCAATGTGCGGCCGAAGCCATCCAAGTGGCGGGCTTTGATGTGAAACTGAGTGAAACTTATGCCCCCACTCCGGCTTTCTCCTTAATCGCCTATCAACAAAAGGCTTTAGGGGCGATTGTGTTAACCGCCAGTCATAACCCCGGTAAATATTTGGGTTTAAAAGTCAAAGGGGCTTTTGGGGGGTCAGTGGGGCCAGAAATTACCCAACAAATTGAGGCGTTATTAGAGCAACCCCCAACCTTTGAAACCCCGCGCGGAATCTTAGAACGCTTTAATCCTTGGCCAACTTATTGTGAAACTTTACGTTCTAAGGTGGATATTGGGGCAATTCAAGAGGCAATAAATCAAGGAAAATTAACGGTTTTTGCTGATGTGATGCACGGGGCGGCGACCGGAGGATTAACCCAATTATTGGGAGATAATATTCACGAAATTAATCCCGATCGTGATCCTTATTTTGGCGGGACGGCGCCGGAACCTCTACCTCGTTATATTCCTAAATTGTTTGAACAATTAGAATCCCATCGCTCTACTAACGGGGGTTTAGCCATTGGATTTGTGTTTGATGGGGATAGCGATCGCATTGCCGCAGTGGATCAAAATGGTAATTTTCTCAGTTCTCAAATTTTGATTCCAGTATTAATTGAACATTTATCTACTCGTCGCGGATTTACTGGAGAAATTGTTAAAACCGTCAGTGGTTCTGATTTAATTCCTCGAATTGCTAAATTATTTAATTTATCGCTGTATGAAACGGCGATCGGTTATAAATATATTGCTGATCGAATGTTGGCTACTGAAGTTTTAGTCGGGGGCGAAGAATCGGGAGGGGTGGGTTATGGAACCCATATTCCCGAACGGGATGCGCTGTTATCGGCGCTGTATGTCTTAGAAGCGATGGTACAGTCTGGGGAAGATCCGACCCAAACCTATCAACGGTTACAGGCGCAAACGGGCTTTGATTCAGCCTATGATCGGATTGATTTACCCTTAGTTAGTATGGATGTGCGATCGCGTCTAGTTGAACAACTTAAAACTCACCCCCTACAGGAAATTGCGGGACAGGCTGTGGTTGATTGTTTGACCGTTGATGGCTACAAATACCGCCTCGCAGATAGTCGCTGGTTATTAATTCGCTTTAGTGGGACAGAACCCTTTCTCCGTCTTTATTGCGAAGCTCCCGACATGGATAGGGTTCAAGAAACCCTAGCCTGGGCAAAGGATTGGGCAAATCAGTTTTAGTATGGATCAGGGCGAGGTGTCCTTGCCCTTCCTCGTTAATTATTATCACTTGAATATGACCGAAAAAATATTAATTGTTGCAACCGGAAATCCAGGTAAACTAAAGGAAATGCAGGCTTATTTGGAGGATTTAGAGATTGAATTGCAGATTAAGCCCAAAGATTTAGAAATAGAAGAAACCGGAAAAACTTTTGTTGAAAATGCGGCCTTAAAAGCGTCCCAAGTTGCCTTAGCGACGGGAGAATGGGCGATCGCCGATGATTCAGGATTGGCTGTAGAAGCCTTAAATGGAGCGCCAGGACTCTATTCAGCCCGTTATGCTCCTACGGAAGCCGAATGTATTGTGCGACTGCTCAAGGAACTCGGAGATCACCCTAACCGGAATGCTGAATTTATTTGTGCAGTAGCGATCGCCCGTCCCGATGGTTCCATTGCTGTAGAATATCAGGGAATTTGTCAAGGAACAATCACAAATGAACCAACTGGAATCGGAGGTTTTGGTTACGATCCGATTTTTTACGTTCCCCAGGTTAACATGACCTTTGCCCAAATGTCTGCGGAATTAAAACATAAAATCTCCCACCGGGGTCAAGCCTTCCAAGGGATTCTACCCCAACTGCAAACATTATTTGAGAGCGCAAATATAGACAATAAAAACTTTGAATAGGACTATATAGCAATCGTAAAAGGCTGTAATATTTCAATACTGACATGAAACAGTCAAAAGTCTTACCCCTGTTCCCTGTTCCGGTGTTCCCTTTTGGTCAACAATTTTGAACACAACTCAAAGAGGATTGCTATAGAAATCGTAAATAGGTTGTAACATTTCCATACTGACATCAAACAGCCAGAAGTATTATCCGGTGTTCCCTATTACCTTGTAGACTTGATGAAATTTTCATCTTTTCAGATATGAACATAATTAATAATCATGGAACAAAGATAAACATCCTGGGAATACCGGCAGATCGAGGTAGATGGCTTTTAATACCTTTGGGGATGACTATTCTACTGTGCTTAGGTAGTGTCTATTCCTGGAGTATTTTTAGAACTCCCTTGGAAAAAGAACTGGGAATTAGTGCCAGTGCCAGCCTATTGCCATTCACATTTATTTTAGTTTTTTATGCGGCTGTCATGCCGATAGCCGGTTTTTATATTCCTCGGATTGGTACTCGTCTCATGACCGCAGTTGGCGGGATGATCGTCGGTTTAGGTTATATTCTTTCCAGCTTTGCTACCAATGTGACAACGCTAGTCTTGACCTATGGAGTGATTGCTGGCATTGGGGTTGGTATTGCCTATGGTGTGCCGATGGTGGTAGTATCCCGATGGTTCCCTGATAAAAAAGGATTGGCTGTAGGGTTGACGATTATTGGCTTTGGACTTTCCCCCTTGATCACCGCTCCCCTCGCCAACCAACTAATCGATATCTATACTGTTCGACCCACCTTACGGATTCTCGGTATTGCCTTTATATTGATCATTTTAGCCATTTCCCTGACTATGAAGTTGCCACCCCAGGGCTGGCATCCTCGACAAAATATGGCAAATTCCACATCGATACTAGCCTCATCTTACCCTAAGAATTTGTTGCGGAGTCGCTCATTTTATGGACTGTGGATTTGCTATGTGATCGGCACTTTAGTTGGTTTGAGTGCGATCGGTATTTCTAGTACAGTAGGAGAGGAAATTATTAATATTGACCCGACCGTGGCGGCTAGTAGTGTTTCCTTATTTGCCCTATTTAATGGGGTAAGTCGTCCCTTGTTCGGTTGGTTAGTTGATCGGTTTAAGCCTCACTATATTGCTATTTTGTCCTATGTGTTAATTTTAATCGCCTGTATATTAATGGTCAACGCCCAGACAGGACAAGTTGGTAACTACCTGATTGCCTTCTGTCTATTTTGGTTTTGTCTGGGCGGTTGGTTGGCAATGGCTCCCACTATCACCCTGGGCTTTTTTAATCCAGAACAATATGCTCAAAACTATGGCATTGTCTTTACAGCTTATGGTGTTGGTGCTTTGATTGGAACCTTGGCGACGGGTCGTATTCGAGATTTATTTGGCACATACACCTATGTGTTTTACCCAATGGCATTTTTGGCGATGATTGGCATTATTGTGGCTTGTTTTCTGCTGAAAAAAGAAAGATTTTGAATAAAATAAAAGTGGGATACGACAATGCCGTATCCCTGATGGCAAGAAAACTTAAATTGCCTCTAAATTTTTCTCTCCAGTCCGAATTCGGATAATTTGTTCCACAGCCGAGATAAAGATCTTACCGTCACCGATTTCCCCTGTACGGGCAGCAGTAATAACTTTATCCAAGACCATATCAACCTGACTATCTTCGACAACAATTTCGACTTTAAGTTTTTGCAGGAATTCCACGGTGTACTCAGAACCCCGGTAACGTTCTGTTTGACCCTTCTGACGTCCGAACCCTCTAACTTCAGAAACCGTCATCCCCACAATACCCGCATTGACCAGGGCGATTTTAACCTCATCAAGCTTAAAAGGCCGAATAATTGCTTCTATCTTCTTCAAAATCCTCACTCCTCAAGTTAAATATTTCTTGTAGTCGTCACTTAGCATTCTATCTGTTGATATCACCGCTAAGAGACAATTATTTGTAAAATATGCTACAATTTATCACCTAAATGGAATTAGGGTTGACTTAGCCTAACATCTTGATCTCAATGTGATCTAATCAGACTAGAGAACAAGACAAAAGCCACCGAACCAGCCCCAAATCCATCAGAGATTTTACCATACTTTGGAAAGTTAGGATAATGGTTTAAGAATCGATAGACAGACTTCATCGAAAATCTATCTGATCTCCCTGAAAAATCCCAACATCCTTAACAACTTCACTGATATTGTAAAGTCTTGTTAAAAGTGGCAGTCTCTCAGGCCTGAGAGCTTGGTAACTTTTAAAATAAAAAAACTATCTACGGGCGGGTTAATCAAAATCAAATTTTAGTGTCAATACACTAATTAAAAAACCCACCCCAGTCAACTTAAACACAGTTCGAGGAATTACTGTGCAACTAAAAACTAAAATAGCTGCAAAACGAGCAACGGGTGCTTACGCACTGATGGATAGTTTGAAGCGCCATGGCGTCAAACACATTTTCGGTTATCCCGGTGGAGCGATTTTGCCCATTTATGATGAACTCTACCGCTTTGAAGCCGCGGGGGATTTAAAACATATCCTGGTGCGTCATGAACAAGGAGCCGCCCATGCCGCCGATGGTTATGCCCGGGCAACGGGCCATGTAGGGGTCTGTTTTGGGACTTCTGGCCCCGGAGCCACTAACTTAGTTACGGGGATTGCCACAGCCCAAATGGACTCGATTCCGATGGTGGTGATTACCGGACAGGTTCCCCGATCGTCCATTGGGACGGATGCCTTCCAAGAAACGGATATTTATGGGATCACCCTGCCAATTGTCAAACACTCCTATGTGGTGCGTGACCCGAAGGAGATGGCTCGAATTATCGCCGAGGCTTTCCATATTGCCAGTAGTGGACGTCCTGGCCCGGTATTAGTTGATATTCCTAAAGATGTAGGTTTAGAAGAATTTGATTATGTTCCCGTTAATCCTGGGGAAGTCACCCTACCCGGATATCGGCCAACGGTCAAGGGAAATAGTCGCCAAATTAATCAAGCCATTAAATTAATTCGGCAAGCTGAAAAACCGTTGCTCTATGTTGGAGGCGGGGCGATTGCTGCTGGCGCCCATCGAGAAATCCAAGAATTAGCCGAACTATTTAATCTCCCCGTGACCACAACCCTGATGGGTAAGGGAGTGTTTAGTGAAACCCATCCCCTATCGGTGGGAATGTTGGGAATGCACGGCACTGCTTATGCTAATTTTGCGGTGACGGAATGCGATTTATTAATTGCCGTGGGCGCCCGTTTTGATGACCGGGTGACGGGGAAATTAGATGAATTTGCCTCCCGTGCCAAGGTGATCCATATTGATATTGATCCGGCCGAAGTTGGGAAAAATCGCGCTCCGGAAGTTCCCATTGTTGGGGATGTTAGACAGGTGTTAGTGGATTTATTGCGCCGATGTCAGGAAACGGTCGAACCCCCCCCCAATCCCCCGTGCACGGGGGGAGCGGAAACCAGTCTAACGGCCGAATGGTTACAACGCATTCAACGCTGGCGGGAAGATTATCCCCTGGTTGTGCCGATTTATCAAGATTCTCTTTCTCCCCAAGAGGTGATCGATACTTTGGGGAAAATGGCTCCTGATGCTTATTTCACAACCGATGTGGGACAGCACCAAATGTGGGCGGCTCAATTCCTGAAAAATGGCCCGCGACGATGGATTTCCAGCGCCGGGTTAGGGACAATGGGCTATGGAATGCCCGCAGCGATGGGGGCAAAAATGGCTCTCCCGAATGAACAGGTGATCTGTGTGGCTGGCGATGCTAGTATTCAGATGAATATTCAGGAGTTGGGGACTCTGGCTGAATATGGAATTAATGTTAAAACCGTGATTGTCAATAATGGTTGGCAAGGTATGGTGCGTCAGTGGCAAGAAACCTTCTATGGCGAGCGCTATTCTTCTTCTAATATGCAGGCGGGAATGCCTGATTTTGTGATGTTAGCCCAAGCCTACGGGGTTAAGGGGATGCAAGTCACCCGCCGGGAGGACTTAAAGGATGCGATCGCAGAAATGTTGGCATTTGAGGGCCCGGTATTAATGGATGTGCAGGTGAAACGGGATGAAAACTGTTATCCCATGGTCGCCCCAGGTAAGAGCAATGCTCAAATGATTGGTTTACCCGAACGGACAAATTTAGAAACCATTGAGTTAGTTTATTGTAGCAATTGTGGCGCGAAAAATGTGGGCAGTAATAATTTCTGTCCTGAATGTGGCACTAAATTGTAAATTAACCAGATTTCAGGTGATCAGCAACCCCTATATGGGGTTGTTTTTTGTTGATTTCAGGTGTACGGTTTGTTGTTGTGCTTTAGCACTCTGATTCGGAAGTGCTGAAGCACAACAACGGGTTCAGGGAATTTTTAGTTATTTATTTTTAGTTTGATTTAATGAATAGTAATCATGAATCGGTATCGGAACTTACCCTTGAATATTATATTAATTTAGGTCGGCAATATTATCAAGGGCAAAACTGGGAAGCGGCGATTAATAATTATTTAAGGGCTTTAGAGTTACAGCCGGACTATTTCGGGACTTACTATGCTTTAGGGTATAGTTATTTTCAAGATGGTCAATGGGAAAAGGCGATCGCAAATTACCTTAAAGCAACGGAATTAAAACCGGATTTAATTGATTGTTACCAAAATTTAGGCTATGCTTATATTAAATTAGGTCAAGGTTATCAAGCCTTAGAATATTATAATCAATTATTAACTTTTGAAGGAGCTATTCTCTATCCTCCCCATAACTATTTGCGAGAAATGTTAATTCAATGGCAAAGTATTAATTTCTCGGAGATCAGTCATAATTCAGATCGGAAAATTATCAAGATTTTTCAAGCTGACCCCGGGTTATATAGTATGCTTAATCGTTTATCTTCTGGATATCAAAAACAGGTTTTTTCTCGACTTCAAGAACAAGGAATTGAGGTGACGGAAGATCAAACGGAAGCGGATATCATTATTTCTCAATATATTGTTCTTTTAGAAAGTTTTGCTCGTCAATATAAGCAGCAAAAAAAATACCTTTTATATACAGAAGAACCCCGGTTTGATCTTAATTTTGAGTCTAAAGTTAATATTGATGGAGTCGAAATTAATATTATGAATATTTATACCGGAGATGTTTTTGTTAATAATTATCATCTTTGTATTTGGCGGGGTAATGTGTTTAGTCAACCCTTACAATTCTTCACCGATGATGATTTTGGACGACCTAAACATCGGAAAATTGCAGCTTTAATGTCAAAAAATCCGGTGGCTGGATTTACAACTTTAGTCAGGGAGGGAAAAAGTATTGATTTATATAATTTACGGAATCAAATTGCTTTAGAAGGTCATCAATTAGGGAAAGTTGATATTTATGGAAATGGTTGGGAAATCGGAATTACTATAGAAAATTCTAGGGATGGAGACTGGACAACTCGCAAGTTTGAAATTCTCCAAGATTATCATTTTAATCTGTGTTTTGAGAACACTATTGCCCCCTATTATTGTACAGAAAAAATTTGGGATGCCATTATTGGCGGATGTTTACCGATTTATTATGGGGGAAAAGATGCAACTATTTATCAGGATTTCCCCCGGAATAGTTTTTTAGACTATTCTGATTTTGAGCATCCTAGGGAGTTGTTTCAATATATCGAAAATATGACCTTTTTAGAATATAAACAACGGTTGAATTTATGTATTGAGACATTTAACCGTGTCGGGGAAATTCTCCGAAATCATGATTTTTATATTCCTCAACGGGCGGATAATTTAGCTGAAAAAATTAGAAGTATCGTTTTTTAAAACTCAGTCATCGTTGTTGTGCTTTAGCACTTCCTAATCCGAGTCCTCACCAGTCTAACAACCGGATAACGGAGGATTCTTGTAAAGAATTGAAACGTTTACTTGTGCATGGAGACAAGGGGACTGAAACAATAAAATACGGAGGCCCTAAAGAGCCTACTACATTATCCGCGAAATCTATTTAATCAGCAAGAGCTTTTAAATGTCTACTAATTAATTCCGCAGCGAAACTATTTCCGGCGATATTCCAGTGGGTATCATTGGGTTTATAGAGGCGAGTTGTTTTAGAAGCGGCGACAAAACTCGGTAATAAATCCAAATAGTCAATATTGGCCTGTCGTAAGCGCTCTGTTAACATTCGGTTAGGAAGTTCAAAATCTAATAAATTCGGATCATTTGGATCAAAAGCTGTTTTTACTTGCTGTTGAAGTTGTGAATTAACTTGAACTTCATCAGGGATAATTACAATAGTTAAGGGGATATTTTGAGAATCGGCAATTTGTTTAATTTTAATTAAATCCTGCATCGCATCTTCTAAAAAACCTTTAAAGATATCATCCGGGGGATTTCGCACAAACATATTACTTTTGCTAACCGTATCTTGCAGATATTTAGCACTATCAATACTCGGTTGGTTATCGTCATATTTAAGCACCGGGTTGATGAATGTACCTTGATAATGGCTTTGAAGTTTAATTAAAGATTTAATTAGAGCAATAACATAGGAATTTTCCTGTTTTCTCAGGTGGGCGGTCATAGAATTATCTAAAAAATCATTGCCCATATAGAAGGATAAAACAATTCGGTCTGGATTTAATTTTAATCCTTCATTCACTAAAAGATATAAATAATCCTTTGGCCCCATACCGGGAATGCCCATATTAATCACTTCAGTTTTTTTACCGGATTTATTTAATTTTTTTTCTAAAAGCGTCAAATAATTATATTGATAGGGAACAATACCATAAGCAAAGGAATCTCCTATCCCTAAAATTCGGTGGGTTTGGGCAGGTTTTTCTACGGTAAATTCTAAATCTTTAAAACCTTGGGAATTTAACTTAAAATCATAGTCGGGGGCGTTGGCTTTTCCCCGAAAACGGTTATAGGAAGAATCATAAAAAACAAAACTAGGATTAATTTTATTATAAATTCTTAGGGTAATTTCGGACATGACAAAGGTAATTAAAGAGATTAATGCAGTTTGTCCGAGAATTTGAGTAAAAGCTTTCAGTTTGGTTTTTTGCATTTTAAATTTTGTTAGGGGAAGGGGGAAAAAGTTTAAAAAATTGATTGGTTTTAGGGATTAAATCCTCAAATAATATTTCCGCAGCCAGTTGATTTCCGGCTGAATTCCAGTGAGGTTCTTGTAACAAGTATAAGGGACGTTGTTTTTGTTCAGCTTGAAACCGAGGGCGGAAATCTATATAGGTAATTTTTTGTGATTGCAGATGGGGAATTAAAATATTTTGCATACAGTTTGGGTCATATTTGGATAAATTCAGTTCATATTTTTGGGTGATTTGGTTTAGTAAGTTAGGATTAACTTGAAATTCATCGGGATATATCGCAACAATAAACTGGGTATTTTGTTGTTTTAACAGCCGATTCATTTCGTCAATGCTTTGGAGAATATAATTAATATTACCATTCCAAACTCCTTTTTGCAAATCTTGACGTTTACAAAATTCTAAGCGGCTTTTTTCTATCTCCAGAAAGGTTTCTGGGGATAAAATACCAGGGGATTTGTCTGCTTGAGAATTATTAGCAACGAGTTGTAACGAATAAGGGGAAGAAGACGGTAAAACCGATTGTTTTTTTGCCTTTGCAGCTTCCTGAAATACTTTGTATTTTTGCTGGATAAAGAGTAACAAACGAGATTGATTAATAATCGGATAACCGAATAATTTTAACTCCTTGCGTTTATCAATATCAATATAAATATCATTCACAATAATCCGTTTTCGGTTGGGTTTAGCATCAATAAAATCATTGCCAACAAAAAAACCTAATATAACCAAATCAGGATGATATTCTAGGGCATATTTTTTTAACAGGGCTAATTGTTCTCCGGTGTGAGTTCCGGGGTATCCAGCATTAATAACTTCAACTTGAGAATTTTGATAATATTGGGCAAATTTCTGTTCTAATAAAGCGGTATAGTTTCCTTCTTTTCCCCCCGCCCAATTAAAGGAATCACTCAGAATTAAAATTCGATATTTTCCCGGTTCTTTTTGTAGGGGATAATCTCGATCATTAAACCCAAATTGATTATTTCCATTGGCGTAGGGACGAATTTTAAATCCTAAATCGGGATCATATTGATAGAGTCCTTGGGATAACTGGGGTTCGAGGACAATCATTAATATTTCTACTAAGAATAATGGTACAATTGTCCAACAGAATAATAATAGCAAGATTTTGGATAGAGATTTTTTAATCATAAATAATCTAAAACTACAGCATAAAAGATTAATTTAACCACAAAGACACAAAGAAGTTTTAAACACTAACCTGTTTCTGGTTATAGCGATCGCAAACTTACTAAATTCTAGCTTAATTAAGAGAATAATTTATTTTTTTCAAGGTTCAATAAGCTGATTATTTTTATTCAAAGAAGGAGGAACAATTAATACTTTATCAACGCGGTTGCCATCCATATCCATCACTTCAATGCGTAAATTTTGCCATTCAAAATGGTCAGCAGCAGCCGGAATCCGCCCTAACTGAGTAATCACAAATCCTCCAACTGTATGATAATTTCCTTCTGATTGTTCTAATAAATCTTCTAAATCAAATAACTCAAAAAATTCCTCAACGGGCAACATTCCATCTAATAACCAAGATCCGTCTTCCCGTTGCACTTTCTGGGGTTCTTCGGGATTATCCCAGGAGGGCATATCGCCGACTAATTCCATTAGAATATCATTTAAAGTTACTAATCCTTGAATTACGCCATATTCATCAACAACTACAGCAAAATGGGTTTCTCCCTGTTTAAATAATTCTAAAATTTTTAAAACAGAAGTGGTTTCAGGAACAAATAAGGGACGGCGTAAATTTGCAGTTAAATCTAAGGGATGACCGGATAGGGATTGAGTTAATAAATCCGCGACTTTAATAAACCCTAAAACATGATCTAAATCTTCCTGACAAACTAGAATGCGAGTGTAACTATTTTGGGCAATACTCTGACGATTTTCTTCGGCAGAATCATCAATATCAAGCCAAAAAATCTCAGGGCGAGGCGTCATTAAACTTCTGACTTGGCGATCGCCTAATTCAAACACTCGTCCGACAATACTTTGTTCCGCTTCCTCCACAATTCCTGATCGGGTTCCCTGCTCAATCATAATCTTAATTTCCTCCTCGGTAACTTCCGGTTCCGTCGAGGTGTTACTACCCAAAAGCTTTAAAATTAATTCCGTAGACATACCCAATAAATGTACAATCGGGGAACTAAAATTAGATAACCAACGCATGGGAATTGAAACGCTAGTTGCGATGGATTCAGGAGCATTCAGAGCTAACCGTTTAGGAACTAATTCCCCGATTATTAATGATAAATAGGTAATAATGATCACAACAATTGTAAAACTAATTGCATTGCTGTGGGGAACTAAAATCGGAATTTTGTTTAGTTGGATGGCTAATCGGGCTGAAATTGCCGATCCTCCAAAAGCCCCGGCTAAAATGCCAATCAGGGTAATTCCAATTTGCACCGTTGAGAGTAAACTATTGGGAGAGTTGGCTAATTCCAAAGCAAATTTTGCCTTTTTATTGCCTCGATTGGCTGACTGTTGTAAACGAACTTTCCGCGCCGAAAGAATCGCAATTTCTGACATCGCAAATACGCCATTGGCGACAATCAGAAGGAAAACGATTAGAATTTCTTGGAATACAGATGACATTTTGAGGTCAGAATAGGAAGATAAAAGATTAGAATAACTGATCTTATCAAGATCTAATTATCCTATCGGATTTTCAAAGAATTGCTTAAAATATTAAAACGACTGCATTCCCTGTTCCCCGTTCCCTGCCAATATGACATTTTCCTCCATCGTGCGTGCATTGGGGCGATCGCCCTTAACGGCTGAACTCCTGACCAAACTGAATAAATCCCAGTCCCTCTACCTCAATGGTCTGTCTCGCATTCCCAAGGGGTTAGTCGCTTCAACTTTAGCTCAGGAGTCGGGATTAAATTTATTTGTGGTGACGGCGACCCTAGAGGAAGCGGGACGGTGGGCGACTCAACTGGAGGCGATGGGATGGGCCACAGTTCAGTTTTACCCCACTTCTGAAGCGTCGCCCTACGAGTCGGTGACTTCCGAGGAGATGACCTGGGGACAAATGCAGGTGTTAGCGGAGTTGGCGGGACGGTTGCAGACACCTTCGGCCGTACCGATGGCAATTGTGGCCACAGAACGGAGTTTACAGCCCCATTTACCTCCGGTTTCGGCGTTTCAACCCTATTGTTTAAAACTGTATCGGGGGATGACCTCGGCCGGAAAAACCCTTGATGAACAATTCGCCAAGTTAGGCTATGAGCGCGTATCCTTGGTGGAAACCGAGGGCCAATGGAGTCGGCGGGGGGATATTGTGGATATTTTCCCGGTGGCCTCGGAATGGCCTGTGCGTTTAGAATGGTTTGGGGATGAGTTAGAACAAATTCGAGAACTAGATCCCATCACCCAAAGATCCTTAGATAAAATTGAAAATCTAATTCTCACCCCGACCAATTTTGATGTAATTATTCAAGGTAATTTAGCCTCGGCTGAAACCTTAATTTCCCAAATTATTCCCCCCATCCCTAAACCAGAATTTCAACTCGATAATAATAACTATAAATCCCCTAAATCCTATCATCCATTATTAGGTTTAGCTTTTGAACAACCCGCTTGTTTATTAGACTATTTAACCGATACAACTTTAATTGTGATTGATGAAATTGATCAATGTTGTGCCCATAGCGATCGCTGGTTAGAACATATTGAAGAACAATGGCAAGCCTTACCCGAAAAACCGCCTAAAATTCATCGTTTATTTACCGAATCTTTGCAACAAATTGAATCCTTTGATAAACTCTATTTATCTGAAATAGGGGATTATCAACCCAGCCTAGTTAATATTACCAATGTTCCCAGTTTAAACCTATCTTCTCGTCCAGTTCCGGCAACTCCCCATCAATTTGCTAAACTGGCGGAATTAATTCGTTATGAGCGACAACGATATTTTTCTATATTTATTGTTTCCGCCCAACCTAGTCGATCGGTTGCCCTATTATCAGAACATGATTGCCCCTCAAAATTCATTCCTAACCCCCGTGATTATCCCGCCATTGATAGCTTAATTAAAAATACCCCCGTCGCCTTAAAATATACCGGACTTGCCGAATTAGAAGGGTTTATTTTACCCACTTTTCGGTTAGTTTTAATTACTGACCGAGAATTTTATGGTCAGCATTCCCTAGCCACCCATGGTTATATTAGAAAACGACGACGGGCGGCATCAAAACAGGTTGAACTGAATAAACTCCGACCAGGGGATTTTGTGGTTCATCGTCAACATGGGGTAGGGAGATTTACTAAATTAGAAAGTCTAGTGATTAATAACGAAACTAGGGAATATTTGGTCTTACAATATGACGATGGTACGTTAAGAGTTGCCGCCGATCAAGTTGGCAGTTTATCGAGATTTAGAAGTACCGGGGGCAAAGTTCCCCAACTGAATAAACTTAGCGGACAAGCTTGGGAAAAAACCAAGGAAAAAGTCAAAAAAACCTTAAAGAAATTAGCCGTAGATCTATTAAAATTATATGCCCAACGCGCCCAACAAACTGGCTATGCGTTCCCCCCTGATATGCCTTGGCAACAGGAACTAGAAGACTCCTTTTCCTATCAACCAACCCCCGATCAAATTAAATCAACCCAAGACGTGAAACGGGATATGGAAAGCGATCGCCCCATGGATAGGTTAGTTTGTGGAGATGTAGGATTTGGCAAAACAGAAGTCGCAATTCGGGCTATTTTTAAAGCCGTTACTGCTGGAAAACAGGTGGCATTATTAGCCCCCACTACAATTTTAACCCAACAACATTATCATACCATAAAAGAACGATTTTCTCCCTATCCCATAGAAGTTGCTTTAATTAATCGTTTTCGCACCAATTCCGAAAAACAAGAGATATTAAAACGGTTGGCAACGGGAGAAATTGATATAATTGTTGGCACTCAATCCTTACTGGGAAAAGGGGTACATTTTAAGGATTTAGGGTTATTAGTCGTTGATGAAGAACAACGTTTTGGAGTGAATCAAAAGGAAAAAATTAAGACATTAAAAACCCATGTTGATGTCTTAACTTTAACCGCTACTCCCATTCCTCGTACCTTATATATGGCATTATCTGGGATTCGAGAAATGAGTTTAATTACCACTCCTCCTCCTTCCCGTCGCCCAATTCAAACCCATTTATCTCCTTTGAATTTAGAAATAGTTAGAACAGCAATTCGTCAAGAAATAGATCGGGGGGGACAGGTGTTTTATGTTGTGCCTAGAATTGAAGGAATTGAAGAAAAATCTGCCCAAATTCGAGAGATGATTCCTGGGGTGAGATTAGCGATCGCCCACGGACAAATAGATGCCTCCGAATTAGAATCAATTATGTTAACATTTAGTTCCGGGGATGCGGATGTTTTAGTCTGTACAACCATTATTGAATCGGGGTTAGATATTCCCAGAGTTAACACGATTTTAGTTGAAGATTCCCACCGTTTCGGCCTAGGTCAATTATATCAATTACGCGGTCGGGTTGGACGTTCTGGGGTGCAAGCTCACGCCTGGTTATTCTATCCGACAACGGCCGACGGACGGGTTAATTTAACCGATGATGCTCGCAAAAGATTGAGAGCAATTCAAGAATTTGCCCAGTTAGGATCGGGCTATCAATTAGCTATGCGAGACTTAGAAATTCGGGGCGCGGGAGACATTTTAGGGGCCGAACAATCGGGTCAAATGGATGTGGTAGGGTTCGATCTTTATAGTGAAATGTTACAAGAAGCAATTCAAGAAGTCCGGGGTCAAGAAATTCCCCAGGTTGATGATACTCAAATTGACTTGAGTTTAACAGCTTTTATTCCTTCCGATTATATACCGGATTTAGATCAAAAAATGAGTGCTTATCGGTCAGTTGCTGCTTGTAAAAGTCGGGATGAATTATCTCGAATTGAAGAAGATTGGTGCGATCGCTATGGCCCAGTTCCTACCCCGGCGCGTCAATTAATTAGAATTATGGAACTCAAACAAATTGCTAAGAAATTAGGCTTTTCTCGGATTAAACCCGACGGAAAACAACATATTTTATTAGAAACCCCCATGGAAGAACCCGCATGGAATTTATTAAAAGCCAATTTATCAGAAAGTTTACATACTCGGTTTGTGTATAGTAAAGGTAAAGTTACGGTGAGGGGATTAGCGGTATTAAGTGCGGATAAACAGTTAGAATCTTTAATAGGTTGGTTAGCCCAAATGCAAACCGCTTTACCGGAAAATTCTGTTGTTTAGATAATCCCGTTTTTCTGAATTTTCAAACCCAAAAAATCAAGGTCAAAAACATGAACACTAAAGAATTATTAATTAAAGAAGTAGAAAATAGTCCTGATTTCATCTTACAAGAGGTTTGGGATTTTCTGCAATTTCTTAAAACCAAATATCAGCAAGAACAGTTAGAAATTAGTATACTGAGTGAATCTTCCCTACAAAAAGATTGGTTACAGCCGGCGGAGGAGGAAGCATGGAAAAATTTGTAAAAGGTGATGTAGTTATTGTCCCTTTCCCCTTTTCTGATTTAACACAAGCCAAGCGACGGCCTGCATTAGTAATAGCAACCTTAACAGGAGATGATCTAATTCTTTGCCAGATTACTAGCCAAACTATCGGTGATTGCTATGGTATTACCCTTGAAAATAGCGATTTTAGTGAGGGAGGACTCAACCAAAATAGCAATATTAGACCTAATCGTTTGTTTACTGCTGATAAAGGAATTATACTGTATAAAGCGGGTCAAATTAAACCCCAAAAGTTAGTAGAAGTTATTGCTACAATAGTTAAAATTATTCAGTAATCATTTTCTTAATCATAGAGTTAATAAATACAATGACCGATCAAACACCGATTGAAACCCCAACCTTTAACCCCTGGAATTATAAACCCTGGTGGTGTCAACCTTGGTCAATTCTATTAACTGGAATTACCCTAATTTCAGGGAGTTGGTTTCTATTTAAAACCCTGTGGATTACAATTTTAGTCGCTATTCCTTTGTTGGCCTGGATGGGATTTTTTGTATTAATCTGGCCGAAGTTAATGGCAGAGGTTTATTCTCAGGAGTATTTAAGTAATAAGGAATAAGTTGTCAATGAATTTAAAAATATAATACCCCTAGATTTAACCATAAGTCAATGCCTTAACCCCGATTGCATTTATGTAGGGGCTTGTCTGCTGTTTGCCGCGCGACGTACTGATTTTCCTAGACTAACAGCTCCGCGAGGGTTGGGTAAAATCTTTGGAGTAGTGGTAAGATAGAAAAGTAAATTCAAGGTTGTTTTATGTCAAATCCTGAATTATTAGCTCAACTGCGGCAATTATCCCGTGCGGATAAGTTTCAAATGATGCAGTTTTTAACGGCTGAATTGGCAAAAGAAGAAGGAATTATATTAGGGAATGAAGCAGCAGAAATTATTGGTGCAGTGCATACATCTAATGGTGCAGCAGAACAATTGATGCAGTTACTAGAAACAGAAAAAAAGCAAACTCAAAATGTTTAATATTAGGCGATATCCTTTTCAACCTAAACGGGATGAGTTTGGCGTTTTAGCTGATGTTCCCTATCTGCCTTTAACACTAACTTATCAAAATCGTTCGGTTGAGGTTATGGGTTTGCTCGATACAGGAGCTAGTGTTAATGTGTTGCCTTATAATATTGGAATACAATTAGGAGCAATTTGGGAAGAACAAAGATTTTCTATTGCTTTAGCGGGTAATTTAGCAAGTGCTCAAGCAAAAGCGTTATTAGTTTTGGCAACAGTAGGGGAGTTTGAGCCAGTTCAGTTGGCTTTTGCTTGGACTAGGGTAAATAATATTCCAATTATTTTAGGACGGACTAATTTTTTACTGAGTTTGATGTTTGTTTTTTTGGGTCACAATTAGCGTTTGAAGTATGTCCTAAATTTAGGGATAGTTGAGATTATTAATCTTCTAAAATAGTCTTTTGTAGCCAAGTAATAATAGTTTGAATCAGGTGCGGATCTTGTTTTTCCCCTGAACAGAAACCGGGTTTCTTAATTTAATCTTGGGTAAGCCGCAAAAATTGTCGCAGAAACCCGATTTCTTATATGGATTGAAGTTGATGCTTAAGCGAAGTCGAAGGGCTCACGATGCAGCCCATTGCGGTGTTCCCTGCTATAAACTATTTGGTAAAGTTTGCCTGAAATTAAATTTTTATTGAAAGAATTAACCTTCCTTGCAAGACTCTCTGATGGCGTTGCTAATTAACTATTTTCTGGAGTCTCATCAGGAGGTTTACTAATTCCTAGACTTTTTTTCGATGAACGTAATTTTTTCCAAAGTTGTTTGATTTGTTGATAGGCTTCCTCTGAACTTACTTTCCCATTCGTTTCCAATCCACAAATATAGTTAACTCGCTGGGCAAATTCCTGCAAGTTGGAATTGAAAATCAGTTTTTCTGGCGTAAACTCTCCCTGGTAACGACTACGGGGGTAAAGAAAATCATCGCGTTCTGACATAGCTATCTCCCAAACAATTAGGACTGTGGGGTTCCAAATAGGACGGAAAATGGACAATTAGCCACTACCGAGATTCATCAAAAGCAGTTAAGGGCTTAATTGACATTCTATTGGGTTTAATCCTCATTGTACTTAACATAGCCTATCTGCGTAACAACTATAGCAATCGCTGCCTTCGAGACGGAGATTGTAAGATTTTATCGTAGGATCTGATCAAAAATCCTACACGGATTGCCATATTGACTAAGCCGTGGCTGAATATTGAGACGGGGAGTAGTGGGGACTGTCGGTAAATCTGATAGCACCGAGAGCCTAAACCCGTACAATATTTGTGAGTAGAATCGCGTTTAGGATGTGAATTTCAGTGGCTAATCCATTTTTAACCGTTAACGACGAACCCATTATCTTAGGTCAAGCCCTAAAATACTTGCAAGCGGCTGGAAAACTACAGCCCATGGTAACTGATATTTTGCGAGAATATATTCTGGATCGGGAATTGCAATCTCGAACGGATTTGGATATCCCTGCTGCTAGTATTGAACAATCCGTAGTGAATTTTAGATTAGAACGTAATCTCAGCGACCCCCAAGCCTTTCAACAGTGGTTGGAAAGTAACCGCATGACCTACGAAGCCTTTCACGAACAAATTGTTTCTGGGTTCAAACGGGAAAAACTCAAACTTTCAATCGTACAACCTCAACTTGAGGAGTATTTTCAGCAACGAAAACCCGCCTTAGATGCAGTGGTCTTATCACGAATTTCCTTAAATGACTATGAACTTGCAGAAACATTAGTATCCCGTTTAAAAGAACAGGAAAGCCGATTTGAAGAATTAGCCCGAGAGTATTCCATTACCAATGAACGCTCTTTTGGCGGCATGATGGGGGCTGTGGGTTGGTCAACCATTCCCGATAATCTCAAGGTGATTTTACAGCAAACCCCACCCGGACAAATTGTTGGCCCGATGGAAGTCGAGGGCGGTTGGTGTATTTTCCGAGTAGACGAGTTTTTAGAAGCCTCCTTAGACAACCCTCAAGTTAAACAACGGCTGCAAAACGAATTATTTGATCAGTGGTTGAATCAACAACTACAATCCGCTAAAATCACCCTGAATATTCAAGAGTGAACGAACCTGACGGTCAACGGAGTAACGTTAGACCGTAGGCTTCTTTTTCTTTTTTTCCAAAGGCTTTTTTGAGTGACGGAGTTCCCCCACCACTTTCAACCTTAAACCTTTTGGATTAGTCTTCTTCTTCCTTTGGCCCGAATACCATTTGTACCACCATGGTTTCTCCTCCCTGTTGATGATATCGATCCGCCCATTGCCGAATAATTTCATCTAATTCTTCAATGGCTCGATCAATTCGTTCCGGGGGTATATCTAATTCTTCTAAAACCCTTATTACCCTAGGTTGACGTTCAGCCCAGTCCTTCATTAATCTAAAATATCTGGCTGTATCTTCCACCATAATAAAAGTTCTTTCCTCCTGATCTTCAGGGGAATAGGTGGCTCGATTTAGGGCATAAAACGGCATTCCCCAAGGGGATTCGATTTTGATTACGGTTTCAGAATAGGTTAAACGGCGCTTAATATGTTCGGCTAAGGCTTCACTCAAAGGCATTCTCCGATTCGGTTCTAAATCTTCCTGAGAACGTGTATGTAAAAAATCAATTAATTCCATAAATTGAAAAGAATTAATTAATTGAGCATCGGGTAAATATTTAGGGAGTTTAGTTTCAATCACCCGCTTTTCTTCTTGAGTTAAACTACTACCTGAAATCCGAGAGCGTCCCGGTTGCCAAGGATAATTTTCTAACCAAACATAGGGAAACTGAATCAAATATCGAGGTTCTTGAGACCCCAACATTTTTAATAGTTTGCCTTCGGTTAATGCTTGTTGAACTTCTTCAACAATCACCTTGACTCGCTTGGGTTCAATATGGTGCAGGTGTCCTGTCATTCTCAGGTTTTTTCCCTGTTCCATATAGGTCATGTAAATGGCACATTTCGCCGCCGTGGCAGCCGCATCGAGAAACGCCCCATGTCGATGTCCACTGGTTCGCATGGCGCTAAAAGCCAGATATAACAGAATCTGATCCATGGCACTGGGGCTAAGACTTTTGATCAGATCGGTGTCTTTTGTCATAGAAACCTCATAGAAATTTAGAAACGAGCATGGCTTTAGCCATGAGCAGAAAAGAGACTGAAGGGATCTCAGTCACCTAGAAAATTCTCAAGTTGATGACAGCAACCAACCAACGATAGCACCGTCATGAGTCGGCAGGCACTTGGTGCATTGTTGATTAGCCTATCAAAATTAAGTAGATTATTTAGCACCCTTGGCACTCAGGGTTCCCATATTAATTGATCGATCACACAATTCTATTCTATCTTAAATATTACCAGAGATTTGGGTTTAAAGCCTTGCCCTTCTAAGCCAACTTTTGGGGTCAACCCATCAACAATCAAAAAAAAACCAAAAGCCCAAAAAACTATTAACCTCCCCAGCCTGATGCAGATAGCTAGAGAGGTTGATGGTTTTGACACTTCAGCAGATTAGGAGCGATTCATCTGATTTGCCATATCTGTGAACATCGCCAGACTCGGCCCGGGCCGACGACGGGGGGTAGGGGATGAGGAGGTTAAATATTCCGTAGAAAAGTTCATACCAGCAGGGGTTTTTACCTGGGGGTTAAGGGGGGCGGGTTCCTCAACTGGGGGGGGTTGAGGGGCAGGAGGAGCAACGGTTGTGGTTTGGGGTTTAGCCACAGCCACAGTTTCGGGTTGATCTTTTGCTGCTTTTGCTGATGCTGCTTTTGCTTTAGGTGCGGGTTTAGACTCGGCTGGAGATGCTTGTTTATCTTGAGCATCGCCAAACTCTAAATAATATCCATCTTTTTTCTTAGAACCAAAAAATTTATTTAACATTATACTTACTCCGTGGGTATTTTTAGGAAGTTTCAAGCCTGAGCCCTGAATTCAGACTAGGGAAAAATGAAAGATTTGTCTACAAAAATTTACATATTGTTACATTTTGTTTAAACAAAACTCCCGATTTTCCTAGGTTTCGGTAAAAAATCTCTCATCTGTTTGCATTTATTTACAAATTTCTCAGAATAGGAGTGAGCAGTTAATCAATGACCAGTTCCCCTAGTTGCATCCAGAATCTCCCGTGATAGTCTAAGTTGGAACCAATATTAATCCAATTTAAAATCCCATGGATAACAGCAGCCCTCGCCATCCGGTTTTATTGATTCACGGTATATTTGATACCAAAGCAATTTTTAAAACCATGACAGCCCATCTAACTAAACGGGGATGGGATATTCACAGTCTGAATCTGATTCCTAATGATGGTCGATTTGGCTTAGAAGCCTTAGCCCAACAAATTACAGCTTATGTGAATCAAACCTTCCCCCCGGAACAACCGATTGATTTAATCGGGTTTAGTATGGGAGGAATTGTTAGTCGTTATTATGTCCAACGCTTGGGAGGAATTGAACGAGTTCAACGTCTGATCACGATTTCCTCCCCCCACAACGGAACCTTAACGGGATATCTTTACCCCACCTTGGCTGCATCCCAAATGCGTTCCCATAGTCCGTTTTTAGAAGACTTAAATCGGGATTTAGAAGTCCTAGACTCGATCAATTTTACCTCCATTTGGACACCTTTGGATGGGATGATTGTCCCGGCTGAAAGTTCTCATATCTCTATTGGTGAAGAATTCACGGTTAATGTTTTTCTCCATGCTTGGATGGTAAACGATCCCAAAAGTTTAGCTATGGTAGAGAAAGCCTTAAATTCACCTCTAAAAACCTTGACCCGTTCGGTGTCACCCGCTACCCTTTAAATGTCGCCAACCTGGGCGTATTCGTTACAGCCAAATACGGCTTCGGGATGACAGTAATATTTGAATTCCAAGAGATTATAAAAAGGATCTTCTAGGAAAAAAGTGCGGTGTTCTGTAGGTAAACTCGGAAAACGGCGTTTGGGCTCTTGGTAAAATTTCAGGTGTTTTTTTTGGGCACGGTCTAAGAGAGTTTCCCAGTCTGTCTCGGAAGTAAAGATTAACCCAAAGTGTCGGGGATAAATCCCATTTTGGGGTGTTAGGGGTTCTTGACCGACATGGGCGACAATTTGATGGCCGTAGAGGTTCATAATGATGGAATTGCGGGTTTCTCGACCGATTTCGCACCCTAAACCCTCCCCATAAAAGGCTTTAGTTTGTTCGATATTGTTCACGGGAAAGGCAAGATGGAATAATGTTTTATTCATGGTTTTGAGATCAAATTTATGATTTATGAATTAGTGTCGCTTAATCCTTGGTTATTTGCGATCGCTTTAAATACAGTTTTAATTAGTTTAGGGGTGATTGCCGCCAAAAAGTTATTAACCCCCGCCGGATGGATTCATGCTTGGATATTGGGAGTGCTGATTTGGGGATGTTTGGGTTGGCGAGGTTATCTGATTGTGGTATTCTATTTTTTGGTGGGTTCGGGTGTTACCAGAATTGGTAAAGCCGAAAAGGAAGCCTCTGGAATTGCGGAAAAACGCGGGGGAGCCCGGGGGCCCGAAAATGTCTGGGGTTCGGCGTTAACGGGAATGTTATGTGGGTTAGGGGTATTTTCCCTACAATTATTTTTTCCTGATACAGTTGGAATACAATCTTGGATTCCGTTATTATTATTAGGATATGTTGCCAGTTTTAGTACAAAATTATCCGACACCTGTGGTAGTGAAATTGGCAAAGCCTACGGGAAACAGACTTTTTTAATTACTACATTAAAACCTGTACCTAAAGGTACGGAAGGGGCTGTGAGTTTGGAGGGGACTTTAGCCGGGGTGGTGGCTTCTATTGTGGTTTCTGTGTTAGCTTGGAGTGCGGGTTTAATTGATAGTTGGGGGATTATTTGGAGTGTGATAGCGGCGTTTATTGCTACTAATTTGGAAAGTGTGATTGGGGCAACCTTACAGACAAAATGGACATGGTTAACTAATGAAATTGTGAATTTTATTAATACATTAATTGGGGCAATTACGGCGATCTTTTTCGCTTATCTTTGGCGATTTTTATAATCAGCTTTAGGGGTAAAAATCAGACTCGCCCCAAAACCCTGTTTCTATGACCTTATTAACTCAAATTGTTAGATTATGACGCTGATTGTTGCTGGAGAAAGGAGTGGAGTTGGTAAAACAACTATTACACTAGCTATTTTATCCTATTTAAAAAAACACAATTCTAATATCCAATCTTTTAAGGTTGGCCCCGATTATATTGATCCCATGTTTCATCACTATGTTACGGGTAAACCTTGTTATAATTTAGATTCGATTTTAACTTCAGAATCCTATATTAAAGCCTGTTATAATCAACATATTCAGACCTGTGATTATGGTTTAATTGAAGGAGTTATGGGTCTGTTTGATGGGATTCCTAATGGGGAAAAAGTTCCGATTGCTTCCACGGCTCAAATTGCTTTGATTCTTGATTTACCTGTAATTTTAGTCTTAGATTGTAGTCGATTATCGGGTTCTATTGCTGCGATCGCCCTAGGGTTTAAAAACTTTAATCCTGATATAAAATTGGAGGGTTTAGTTTTAAATAAAGTGGGAAGTGATCGCCATTTAGAACTATTAAAAGCCTTCTTAGAACCTGTGAATATTCCGATTATTGGAATAATTAAAAGACAGGAAAATATTGTGATTCCCGATCGCCATTTGGGGTTAATTCCCACGAATGAACTGCCGCAGATGGATTTATTCATTCAAGAGTTAGCTGAATTAGCCCAAACTTGGTTTGATTGGGAAAAATTATTACCCTTATTAAAAAATACTCTAATTTCTGATCTGAGTAATTCAGTTAAGCGGGAAAATTCTATCCCTACCTTACGGTTTGAACATAACTATCAACCGATTAGAATTGCGATCGCCAAAGATGCGGCATTTAATTTTTATTATGCCGATAATTTAGAGATTTTACAACAGTTGGGTGCAGAATTAATCGAATGGAGTCCTTTAAAGGATGAGCAACTTCCGACCGATATTAAAGGATTATATTTTGGCGGAGGTTTTCCCGAAGTATTTGCTCAAGAATTAAGTCAAAATCAGTTAATTTTAAACGCAGTTAAAACGGCTATTTTATCAGGGATACCGACTTATGCAGAATGTGGGGGGTTAATGTATTTGTGTGAAAAGATTATTGACTTTGAAAATAATGCTTGGTCAATGGTGGGAATCTTACCGACCACTGCGGTTATGGGAAAACGCTTAAAATTAGGGTATTATCAAGCAAAGGTTTTAAAAAATACTCCTTTATTATTAGAGGGAGAAATCATCACCGGACATGAGTTTCATCGGTCTGAACTGATAGAAAATCCGTCTGATCCTTTATATGAAATGCAGCGTTTTATGTCCTCGCAAACCACTGCCCCCGTATTAGAAGGTTGGGGAAATTGTTCTAATGTTCATGGGTCTTATTTACATCTCCATTGGGGAAATAGAATTGATATTCCTACCCGTTTTTTAAAGTCTTGTACACAATTAAGTAGTTACACAAAATAAATTACCTAGTTGAGAGAGGGAACAGCCCCCCAAACCCCCCGTGGGGGGATAGGAGGGGAAGGAACAGGGTGGAGGATGTGTAATTAATTTTGTTTAGGTACTTATAGCGGTGAATTTATGATTTGGTCAGAAAACTTAGAAACTGCGGTGATCCCCGATCCGATAACAGTAACACCCGATACCCCGTTAGATCAGGTGATCGAATTAATTACTCACACCAGAAGCATTTGTTATCCTACCTCACCGGAATTTAACCTCCTAGAAAATGCCAAAACAGAAGGACGGGGAAGTTGTGTAATTATTGTGGATAATAATAGTAATAATAGACCCATTGGTATTGTTACAGAACGAAATATAATTCACTGGATCGCCACAGGAAAAAACACAACCGGGGTTAAGGTCGCAGAGGTAATGAGTCAACCTGTTGTGACGCTTCAATATTTAGAACCGCAGGATATTTTCTCTGTCATCGAGCAGTTTCACCGGAATTCCATTCGTCATATCCCGGTAGTTAATCAAGATAAACTGGTGGGATTAATCACCTATGATACGATTATAAGCTCTATAGAACCAGCAAATTTGTTGCGGTTCAGAAAAGTTTTTGAAGTGATGAATCTCCAGGTGATTTGTGCGACTCCTCAAACTCCTTTATTAAATATAGCACAACTGATGTCAAAGCATCATATTAGTTGTGTAGTGATTGTTGAGGAAACCCCACAACCCATTCCGCTTGGAATCATCACAGAACGAGATTTAGTCCAGTTTAAAACGTTAAAACTCGATTTTAATTATACTCCATCGGCAAAGGTTATGAGTTCACCCCTGTTAACATTGCGTGGTGAAGATACTTTGAATATTGCCTATGAAACAATAGAATCCCATCACATTGGTCGCTTAATTGTGACTGGAAATCAGGGGGAATTAGTGGGACTGGTGACCCGAACTAATATTTTACAAGTGTTACAGCCCTTAGAAGTTTATAATGTTATTGAAGTCTTACATAAACAAGTTAAATACTTACAAGATGAAATAATTGAACTGCTAGAAGACCGTAACCTTAACTTGGAAAAACAAGTCCAAGAAAGCAATGAAAAATTGTATTATCGAGAAAAAGAGTTTCAAGTTATTGTTGAAACCAATCCTGATATTATATTTAGAATTGATTTAGATTATCGGTATCTCTATGTTAATACTGCAATTCAAAAATTTATCCAAGTTCCCCCTCAAGATTTAATCGGTAAATCTTTAGAGGATGTAGGATATGATCAAGAGCTAGTCAATCTTTGGAAAACCGTGTTTCAAAAGGGAATAGAAACAGAGAAAGAGCAACTGATTGAATATCCCTTTCCCACAATGTCAAGTTCAAACTGGTATGAAACTCGACTGGTTCCTGAATATACACCCGATGGCATTTTAATATCTTTTTTGGGAATTTCTAGGGATATTACTCCCCAAAAACAGTTAGAAGAAAAACTGCATCAGCAAGTCAAATTAGAAAAAATATTATATAGACGAACAGAAAAAAAATTACATGATCAAAATCAGAAATTAGAGTTATTGGCTGATATTACCCTCAATATTCGTCAATCTTTGCAACTAGGAGATATTTTGCAAGCCGCCGTGACAGAAATTCGCCAGATTTTAGATTGCGATCGCGTATTAATCTATCGAATTTTCCCCAACGGATCGGGAAAAACAATTACAGAATCAGTTATTTTTCCTGACTTATCAATACTTGATCAATATTTTACCGACGAAACTTTTTCAAGTGAGTGTGAACGCTTTTATGAACAAAGAAAAGTGAAAGTGATTGATAATATCGAAGCAGCTTATCCATCGGACAGACCTGAAAGTTTGTGTATGAGAGCATTAATGCAGCAGTTACAGGTGAAATCAAAATTAATTATTCCGATTTTTCAAAATCAGCAACTCTGGGGATTAATGTTAGCGCATCAATGCTTTGCACCCCATAAATGGACAGAGTTTGAAATTGAGATCATGCAGCAAATTTCCGATCAAGTGGGAATTGCGCTTGCTCAAGCTCAATTATTAATAGATTTACAAGCAAGTCAAGAACAGTTGCAGGATTTATTTGAAAATGCCAGTGATTTAATTCAACTAATTTCCTCTGAAGATGGACATTTTATTTATGTAAATCGAGCTTGGAAAGAAACCTTAAAATATAGCGATGAAGATATTAAAAATTTATCAGTTTTTGATATAATTGATTTTAACCAGACTCCTAAATGGCGTCAAATTTTTGAACAGTTAAAAAATGGAACTATTACCAAACAGAATTTAATTGAAACAAGATTTTTAACAAAAACCGGAGAAATTGTGATTTTAGAAGGCAGTGCTAACTGTCAAATTAAGGATGGTAAACCAACGGTTATTCAATCATTTTTCCACGATGTCACCGCTAAAAAACAGGCAGAAGAACAGCTACAAAAAGCTCTCAAAGAATTAACTTATCATAAATTAGCCCTCGATGAAATGGCAATCGTCGTAATTACAGATGCTAACGGGTTGATCACTTATGTTAATGATAAATTCTGTCAACTCTTTCAATATTCTCCTGAAGAATCTTTAGGCAAAACCCATAATTTAATTAATTCTGGCTATCATCCTTCGAGTTTATTTCAACAACTTTGGTTAACCATTTCTCAAGGCAAAGTTTGGCAGGGAGAAATCAGAAATCAAGCTAAAAATGGAGACTATTATTGGGTAGATAGTACGATTGTTCCCTTTGTCAATCAGGAGGATAAACCGTTCCAATATTTATCAATTATGTTAGATATTACAGAGCGCAAATTAGCAGAAGCTAAACTTTTAGAATTAAATCAGTTTCAACAAGCGATTTTAGATGGGGCAAATTACGCGATTATTTCTACAGATATGAATGGCATTATTCAAGTTTGGAACCGGGAGGCAGAAAATTTACTCGGTTATCAAGCTGAAGAAGTTATCGGTAAAAAAACTCCAGCTATCATTCACAATTCTCAAGAAATTATAGAACGTTCCTATAGTTTATCCTTAGAACTAGGAACAGAAATTGAACCCGGATTTGAAGTATTTGTTGCTAAATCTCGTCTCGGACAAAAAGAAGAACGAGAATGGATTTATGTTCATAAAGACGGCACACATTTTCCAGTCTTACTGTCTATTTCTAGCTTACGAGATCAAATGGGAAATATTAGCGGATTTTTAGGTATTGCTCAAGATTTAAGAGAACACAAACGCACAGAAGCCGAAATAAAAGTCGCTCAAGAACGGTTTCATTTAGCCATTCAAGCCGCCCAAGATGGATTTTGGGATTGGGATTTTGTCACAGGTAATTTTTATTTATCGCCCCGTTGGAAAGAGATGATAGGCTATAATAATGACGAATTACCGAATCAATTATCCTCCTGGGAGCAAGTCATTTTTGCCGAGGATAAAATTGAGGCGATAAAATTAATTGAAAACTATAACCAAGGTCGAATTGATCGGTTTCAAGCGGTTCAACGTTTTCATCATAAAAATGGCTCCACCGTCTATATTTTATCCAGAGCAATTCATCTTAAAGATGACCAGGGAAATGTCATCCGCATGGTGGGAGCCCATACGGATATTACAGAACTTCAAAAAGCTCAAGAAGTCTTAAAACAACAGTTAGCCGCCATTGAAGCCGCCATTGATGGCATTGCTATTTTAAAAGATGGACAATACATTTATTTGAATCAAGCTCATCTTGAACTCTTTGGTTATACTTATCCTGAAGAATTATTAGGAAAAAGTTGGACGGCACTGTATAAACCCGAACAACTAGACTATTTTCAACAGCATACTTTTCCGATTTTATCCGAACAACGTCATTGGCAAGGAAAAGCCACTGCTCAACGCAAAGATGGCAGTATTTTTACAGAAGAAGTCTCACTAACTTTAACCGATGATGATTTATTAATTTGTGTCTGTCGAGATGTTACGGAGCGCTTAAAAGCGGAAGAAAAAATTAAAGCCTCACTCCTAGAAAAAGAAGTTTTATTGCGAGAAATTCACCATCGAGTTAAAAATAATCTCTATGTAATTTCTAATTTATTAGATTTACAAGCAGATACCTTGGAACAGGAGGAACAACGCAATTTATTTGCCGAAAGTCAAAATCGAATTCAAACAATGGCACTAATTCACGAACAGCTTTATCAATCAAATGATTTATCACAGGTGAATTTTGCCAATTATATTCAAAATCTTGTAGAAAAATTATCGTTATCCTATCAAACAAAACACTGTCAGGTTGAAATCATTCTCGATGTTCAACCCGTCACATTAAGTTTAGAAAGTGCGATTCCCTGTGGACTTTTAATTAATGAGTTAGTCACAAATTCTTTTAAATATGCTTTTCCAAATTCTCAATATGGAGCCATTAAAATCGAGTTAAAACTTGAAAAACAAAAACAAATTTTTCTGAAAATCAGTGATAATGGTATAGGCATTCCCAAGAATTTTGATTGGCAAGATAGTCCCTCTTTGGGATTAAGATTAGTCAGTATTTTAGCAGATCAATTAGAGGCATCCATGGAAGTTGATTGTAGCAATGGTACAAGTTTTACCCTCACTTTTCAAGAACAAAGCTATAATTAATTTATGAATATATGGCAGTCTTCAAAACAGTTAGGACATAAACAGATTCTGAAACCTAGATGGTGAAATCTTGTTTTTCCTGTTCCGGTGTTCCCAGCCATAATTTTAACAATCAGAGGGTTTTAACCAAATGACAGCTACTATTTTAATTGTAGAAGATGAGTTAATTGCCGCTGAAAGTATCGCCAGAAGTTTGAAAAAACAAGGGTATACAGTTATTTCTCGGATTAATTCTGGAGAAAAAGCCTTAGAACAGGTTGCGAAAAATCCCCCGGATTTAATTTTAATGGATATTCATTTACGCGGGGAATTAGATGGTATTGAAACAGCTAAACGCATTCGAGAACATCATCAAATTCCGATTATTTATATTACGGCTTATTCTGATAATTCAATGATTGAACGCAGCCAAGAAACTAATCCTTCTGGATATTTAATTAAACCATTTAAAGCTCAAGAGGTGATTAAAGCTGTTCAAAAAGCCTTGTTATAGCAGGGAACACCGGAACAGCCCCCGCCCGTGCACGGGGGGATTGGGGGGGAGGGAACAGGAGGGAAATACTTCACTGTCTGAGTTCCAATATCGGTCTGGTGTCCTAACTGCCTTGGCCGTTGCTATAATCCCATAAACTAGGAAAATAGCTCTACTTTTTCCAGGGAAGTTTTGTTCCCATTTCTGTTAATGCAGATAGGATTAAATACAGAGTTAAAACAGCAATTCCCAACAAAAATAAACCTAAATCTTGATTCATTCAGTCTATAGCTCTACGCACTCTTAGAACAGGGAACAGACCCCCAAACCCCTCGTGCATGGGGAGCTAGGGGGGGAGGAAACAGCCCTCGATTCCCCCTTTTCTAAGGGGGGTTAGGGGGATTAAAAAGTTAGTTAAATTGACTTAACCGTTGTTGGAGAATTTCCGCTTGTTTTTCCGCTTCAGCTAAACTATTGCGGGTATTTTCTACAACTTCCGGTTCGGCACGGTTAACAAAATTAGAGTTATTCAAATTACGTTGTAACCCTTGAATTTCTTTTTCAACTTTTGCTAATTTTTTCTGTAATTTCGTTTGAAATGCAGCTAAATCAACCACCCCGGCTAAAGGCATTAATACCTGTACAGTTCCCACGACTCCCGCAATACTTTGTCCTTCATTTCCAGTTAACTTTTCTGTAATAGTTAACGCTTCAACTTTTCCTAACTCTTGAATATAGGTTTGTCCTTGTTTCAAAATTTTTTGTTCCTTGGTGCTTTCGCTTTGCAGAATAGCGTTAACCTTAACCTTGGGTTTAATATCCGCCTCCGCGCGTAAATTTCGGACGGTACGAATTGCCCCAATAATTAACTCAAAATCCACCTCTAGTTTCGGATCAATAATGCTGATAATTTCACTAGATTGCTCTTGATAAATTTCGGAATAAATGTTAGGAATTTCAAGGTTATTATCGGCTTTTGCACTCCCGATAAATTCCGTTTTCAACTCCTCTAAAATCTTCCCAAGTTCCTCCCGTTGGGACGCTTTTAGCAAATATCGATACACAAACCAACCCGAATATCCCATCCCAATTAGTTCAAAAATGGTAGAGACTAAGGGTAACTCGTTAAGGGCATTTAACGCCGCCACAAAACATTTAACCGTTAAAAAAGCAACGAAAAATAGACCCGTCAGAATTAGAGGTTTTTGATATTGTTTAAAGAAACCTCCTAAAACCTCCGGTAATTCAAACAAAATTGTGATGGATTGACCTAAAATTGAATCAGGATCATTAACAAACTTTCCTAACCGTTGCACTTCCAGGTCTAATACATTATCTTCTACCACCACCGGATAGGGTTGCAACGCTAAACAAGATTCTTCTCCCGTTTGGGTTAAACTATGCCAAATTTCTTCGGTAATATGCGGCATAAACGGATGGAGAAGTTTTAAAATCCCTTCTAAAACATAGGCTAAAGTTTGTTGGGAAACCTGACGAGAGGCGTTATTTTCTCCTTGTAAACGGGGTTTAGCTAATTCAATATACCAATCACAAAAATCCCCCCAAATAAACTCATAAATGCCTTTCGCCGCTTCACCAATACCGTAATTATCCATATCCTCACGGGTTTGTTTTACGGTTTGGTTAAAGCGAGATAAAATCCATTTATCACTCAGTTCTAACTGATTAATATTTGGTTCTCCTAACTGTTTGGGAGATTTTCCGTCTAAATTCATCATCACAAACCGAGACGCATTCCAGAGTTTATTGGCAAAATTTCGAGAGGCTTCAACAGATGCAGATTCGTCGGTTTCTCGGTTATATTCTAAACGAATATCCTGCCCTGCTCCGATGACTTCTTTCATTAAGGTAAACCGCACCGCATCGGTTCCGTATTTATCGATCAGTAATAACGGATCAATACCGTTTCCGGCGGATTTTGACATTTTCTTGCCATTTTCGTCCCGAATTAACCCATGAATATAAACGGTTTTGAAAGGCATTTTATCGGTAAAATATGCTCCCATCATCGTCATCCGGGCAACCCAGAAAAAGATAATATCAAAACCTGTTGATAGGGTACTGGTAGGATAATATTTGCTTAAATCTAAAGTTTCTTCCGGCCATCCCAAGGTAGAAAACGGCCATAAACCGGAGGAAAACCAAGTATCTAAAACATCAGGATCTTGTTCTAAAATAACAGTTTCTCCGAATTTGGCGATCGCTTTTTCCTGGGCTTCTGTTTCCGTTCTAGCTACTACAAACGGCGTATTATCGCTAATTTTACCGCCCGTTTCACTAACCGCATACCAAGCCGGAATTTGATGCCCCCACCACAATTGTCGAGAAATACACCAATCATCTAATTTAACTAACCAATCTCGATAAACCTTTGTCCAACGGTCAGGAACAAAGACAGGAGAATCCTGTTGATCTAAACAATTTAACGCCTTATCTGCCAGGGGACGAATTTTAACAAACCATTGAGTTGATAATAGCGGTTCTACCGGAACTTTACCGCGATCGCTATAGGGAACCGTATGTTTATAGTCCTCAATTTTAACTAAAAATCCCTTATCTTTCAGGAATTGAATCAGATTTTTTCGCGCTACAAATCTATCCTGTCCGGCAAAGGGCCCCGCGTTTTCATTTAAGGAACCATCCTGATTCATAATATTAATCATCGGCAGTTGATGCCGTTGACCCATTTGAAAATCATTCGGATCATGGGCCGGAGTTACCTTAACACAACCCGTACCAAAATTCGGATCAACAAAATCATCCCCAATAATCGGAATTTCCCGTTTAATAATCGGTAAAATTACTGTTTTCCCAATTAAATCTTTATAGCGAATATCATTAGGATTCACCGCTACCGCCGTATCCCCCAACATCGTTTCCGGTCGGGTGGTTGCCACTTCCACATAACCACTACCATCGCTTAAAGGATAACGAAAATGCCACAAATTCCCATCAACTTCTTTATTTTCTACTTCTAAATCCGATACCGCCGATTGACTAGCCGGACACCAATTAACTAAATATTTTCCCCGATAAATTAACCCATCTTCATATAATCTAATAAAGGCTTCTAATACCGCTTTTGATAACCCTTCATCTAGGGTAAATCGTTCCCGTGTCCAGTCACAAGAAACCCCCAAACGTCGCAACTGATTAACAATTGTTCCGCCAGATTCTTGTTTCCATTCCCAAGCTCGTTGTAAAAATTTTTCTCGCCCTAAATCGTCGCGAGTTTTCCCTTCTGCTTTCAGTTGTCGTTCTAAAATCGTTTGGACTGCAATACTGGCGTGATCCATCCCCGGCAAATACAAAGTGTTATAACCCTTCATCCGATGATACCGAATCAGAGCATCAATTAGGGAATTATTAACAGCATGACCGATATGGAGATTTCCCGTCACGTTGGGGGGGGAATCATAATACAATAGGGTTCTCCGGGTTGGTTGGGGTCAGCTTTAAACACCTGATGAGCTTCCCAATACTGTTGCCATTTGGCCTCGGTACTAAAGGGTTCGTATTTCGTGGCTTGGGTTGGGGTCGTTGCAGTCATGTTTCGACAAGTTGGGCAATTTTAGACAATCTTTTCTATTCTGCCATATTTGGGGTTGAGGGCTGCCCCCTAATCCTAGAAACGCTGAACAGTATAGGTTTTAGCGATATCAAAAAAAAGTTTTAAAAAGGGGTTGACATTCCCAGAAAAAGCGAGTAGATTAGTAAATTGTGAGAGGCAAGCAAAACACAAACGGCTGCAAACCTCAAACCCAGGTAAAAGTTTGTAGAGCTTTCCTGGTGCCTATGGCTCAGTGGAACCACTCCGATCCATCTCGAACTCGGAAGTGAAACGCTGATACGGCGAAGATACTTGGAGGGTAGCCTCCTGGGAAAATAGCTCGGTGCCAGGTTAATAATCAAAAACCCCCTTCCAGTGATAAATCGGAAGGGTGTTTTTGTTTGTATAATAGTTTCTGCATAGATGATCGCCAATATTACTTGCAACAATGCACATAGGTTGGGTACTTTGAAAAATAACAAACTTTTAAGTTATATGGAAAATCATATTTTCTACTGTAAAAGGAACCCTGGTCTTCGCCTTAGAATACATGAAAAACCTTTATACTCTCTGAAAGGTAAATACAAAACTTTAGAGAGTATAGTCAATAGTGAGGAAGATATTAGAACTAAACTATATCTGACTTATGAAAATCAGCTAGATATTTTTGATCAAATTAGAGAAAGATTTATTGATGTTTTTCCACAAATCGAAGATATAAAAGTTGAACCGCTTAAAACACTAGATAATAAAATGTTTTCCTTAAGTTAAGCTATTTCCTATTCTTGATTAAATTGGGGTGGAAAAACAAATTTTTGATTTTGATCAATAGAATAATCTGTAGCAGAATTCATCAGTTGATTTACCCTTTCATTCGCTTCAAAACCAGGCTGTTTTAGGGTTGAAGATTGATTAATAGTTGAGAGTGTAACCTGAGTTTTTTTAACGGCTTCTGCGAGAGGTTCTAATTTTTCCGACATTGATTTTTGTCTTTCTAAACTTTGAGTTGAGTTAAATAATCTCCCCAAACCATTAATTAAGTTTTTCAGGTTATTTTGTAATTGTTCATCCCCGGTTACTTGGTTAACATCTTCACTAATTTTTTGAATAGTTTGTAGTGTATTTCTGGTTGAATTTAAAGTTTGTTGAATGAGGATTAAATTTTCAGGGTCACTGACTCCCTTTGATAAATCTCTGAGGTTAGCTGATGTGGCTTCTGCATTAGCTGAGGCGGCTTCCAAATTTTTAATAATATTAGCCTGTTCTAATTGAGTCATGATCGGGGTTAGACTTCCGACTAAAACACTGAGTTCCTTGGTGGTTTGATTAATATTTTCTAAAGTAGAAATTAAACTAGATCGATTATTCGCTAATAATCCACTAAATTGATTACTAAGAGCGCTAACTTGATTCGCCGCCTGACTGATAGAATTGGCAGAATTAACAGTAGCTTTAGTGACTTCTTCTGTATCTCTTTGAACACCAGTTGAAAGATTGGTTATTTCTGAAGTCAAAGCATTAACTCCTTGACTAACTGATTGATTTAAACCAATGATTCCAGTATCTACAGACCCATTTAATTGCCTAATTTCTGACTCAGTAGTGGCTAAAAAATCCGATATTTTCCCACTTAAATTGATGGCTTCTTGTGCGGCACTAGAACTGGTTTTGGCGGCGGCATTTAGGTTAGCAAATAACTCTGGATTTCCATAGATTTCTGCAAATTGATATAAACTGCCAATTAGTTTCATAATATCAATTCCTAGCTCTCCAGGAATGCGAGTATTATTACAAAGAATAGTTTCAGGACAATCGGGACTAAGCGGATCTGCATCTGCGAAGTTTTGAGAAAATTTTTCCTTGGGAATAATATCAATATATCCTTCATTTAATAAACCAATTTGGTTAGATTGAATGATCACATTGCGAGGAATAATAAAACTACTCGGTGTAATTTCTAAAATGGCATCAACAGCATTTAAGGATGCTTTAAGTTGAACCAATCGACCCACTTTAACCCCTCGATATCTGACAACTGTTCCGATTTGTAATGCAGACGCATCAGAAAATTCTGCAATAATTGTGTAACTACGACTTCCTAAACTAATATTTTTCAGCCATAAAACTACGGCTCCGAGTAAACCCAATCCCAACAAAATTAATAAACCCACAGAACCTTCCCGAATAGCTCGCGATCGCATAGTTTTCTCTCTCACAATTAGGGTAAACTTTTAACATCATAAATCTGGTATTTCCCTCTAACTTAACTGGACAACAATTTGATTTTCTAAAAGCAGTTTATCGGTTAATAAGTCTTCAACCGTAATTCTTAAAAATCGTTTTTCATCTACTTGAAATAAGACTTTAATCCGATCACTTCCTGGGTTTCCTAGAGGGGCTAATTGAGCAATGGTGCGACCGCCTGGGGTATCATTTAAAGATTGAACAATTTGGCTTTGATCTAAACGACGAGTGACCAAACGATCGCCATCAAAATAAACCTCTGTTCCTCCGGTTTCATCCCCCAATTCTCCTAAAATCAATTCAATACTGGGTTGATTTTCCAAAGATGCACCCAACATTAATTCTATGGGTGTCGTCATCGGATAGGGTTGACCTGATCTTATAATTGAATGCCAACTATGGCAATTATCCCGACGATTCCAATAGCGAACCCCATAACTATGATATAAAAAATCTTCTATTTTTGTCCCTTGATTTAGTTGTAAAGCACCATGGGAAATCGCCTCAAAAGGTTTTTTACGGCGAATTTTATCATTCTCAAAATATTGCTGAATCCAAGTTTGTACCGATGGAATTTGAGCACTTCCTCCCACTAATAAAACAGCATTGATATCAGAAACTTCAATTCCTTGACGGCGAGCTTGTTGGAAAACTTTACCAATAGAATCATCTAAGGTTTCAAAAAAACTAGCATTAGTAAGAATAGTTTCAAACTGGTTCCGCGTTAAGGTTAATTCATAACTATCTAAGGTTTGGTCATCAAAATAAACTTCTGTCGCTTGAGTTTGTAAAGATAATTGAATTTTTAAACGTTCAGCTAAACGATTAGTTAGGCTATTTTTGGGTAAACCTTGGGTTTTAGTAAAGTAATCTAATAACCAATTATCAATATCAGAACCCCCTAAATTTTGCCCCGCTTTCGCTAAAACTCTAGCAGTTTGTACCCGTTGTCCTGATGATTCTGTAAAGGATTTTTGCCCCCATTTTAAAATAAAACCTAACGGTTTTTTATTGTTATTTGCTTCTAAACGAACTAGGGAGAGATCTAACGTTCCTCCACCTAAATCAATTACCAGCAAAAGCTCTTGATCTGCTAATCCATAACCTAAAGCAGCCGCCGTGGGTTCATCTAACAGTTTTACCTGTTCTACATCAAGAGATTCAGATACTTTTCCAAGCCAATAACGATAGGATTCAAAGCTGTCAACTGGAACGGTAAATACCAAAGAATCAACCTCCATAGGTATTTGACGAATAGCATTCACAATTCCTCTTAAAAACAATTCTCCCACTCGTTCAAAGCTAATAATTTGACCATCAATTTCGGGTAAAAATCCCTGAATATTACTCCCAATTCCCCGTTTAAAATTCTTGAAAAAACGAGGATTATTACTAATATCATATCCTCCATCTCGTACTTGTTGACCCAATAAAATATCCGGTTGACTCGCATCTTTTAAATAAACTAAACTCGGAATTAGGGGAGGATTTTGGCTGGAAATTTGAGATAAATTAGGCAGTTTTAAGGTTTCGGGTTTTTGTGTCGCCGAATTCCAACGGGAAATCACTGTATTACTGGTTCCAAAATCAATCGAAATAGTCATTTTTCTAAATATTTTATAATAGAAATAATTAAGAGTTTGCTTCTTTTTCTAAGATTAACGTAACCGGGCCATCATTTTCGATTGAAACTTGCATCATGGCGCCAAATTTCCCTGTTTCTACTTTTAAACCACTCAAACGCAATTGTTCAACAAACTGTTGATAAAGCTTTTCAGCCGTTGCTGGAGGTGCTGAACGATCAAAGGACGGACGCCGACCCTTGCGACAGTCCCCATAGAGAGTAAATTGACTTACCACTAATAATTCACCTTGAATTTCTTGAATGGATTTTTCCCATTTTCCAGTGTTGGTTTGGGGATCGGAAAATAATCTTAATTCTAAGCATTTTCGCACCATCCAATTAATTTCTATTTCGGTATCTGTTTGAGCAATTCCTACTAATAGGTTGAGTCCTCTCCCAATTTGACCGATGATTTCACCTCCGACAGTAACTTGAGACGCATTAACTCGTTGAACAATTACCCGCATATCAGTAATCAGTAATCAGTTATTAGTCATCAGTTAATAGTAGGGTGCGTATTATCAGTACACGCACCATTACTATTGTTCACCTATTAACTAATATTTTATTTCCCAAATCCTTTTCCACGACTGGTAGAGGGAAGACATAAACAATGATTGAGTTGAGATCGTAGAATTTCATGATCTAATTCCTGACCAATTAAAACTAACTGGGTTTTGGGTTCGGTTTTCCACTCATCATCATCAATTGAAAACCGTTTTCCACTCAGATGAAAAATATGACGTTTGGGACTTTCATCAAACCATAAAATTCCTTTGGCTCGAAACACACTTGCGGGAAGTTGGTTATCCAAAAAGTATTGAAATTTTCTTAAAGAAAGGGGTTGATCACTTTGGAAAGAAAGGGAGGTAAAACCATCATTTTCTAAGTGATTAGAATGGTGGTGATGATCATGATCATGATCGTGCTCACAATCTGGATCACAGACATGATCATCATGGTCATGGTCGTGATCATGTTTGTGCTCATGATGGTCATGTTCATGGGATTGATCATCAAAATATTGATCGGATTGGAATAATCCAACACTCAGAATTAAAGGTAAGGAAACTTGAGAGTTAGTGGTGCGTAAAATTCGGGCATCTTTTTTCATATCCCGAATTCTGACTTCCAATAAATCTACCTCGGCTTCATCGACTAAATCGGTTTTATTTAAAACAATAATATCCCCATAGACAATCTGACTATTGGCGGCTTGACTATTGAATAAATCCAAACTAAAATTAGCACAATCTACTAATGTTACAATGGAATCTAAACGAGTCATATCCCTTAATTCTGTACTTAAAAAAGTCAGAGCGACCGGAAGCGGATCGGCGAGTCCGGTGGTTTCTACCACCATATAATCCACTTTTTCAGGACGTTCTAAAACCTTATAAACCGCATTAACTAAATCTTCATTAATGGTGCAACAAACGCAGCCATTACTTAACTCAACCATTGTATTATCTTCATCGGTATTGATAATCAATTCATTATCAATTCCAATTTCACCAAATTCATTCACCAGGACGGCGGTTTTGATTCCCTGCTGATTGGATAAAATATGATTCAGCAGGGTGGTTTTCCCACTTCCTAGGAATCCTGTAATAATGGTGACAGGCATTCCCCGCTTGGGGTCATCCATGGTTAATTCTGTCTTAGGTGTGACGGTGGACTGCATAGGGGTACTACCAAAAACGTCAAAAATTTAACTGGTAATTTTCAGTGTATCCTATTCTTTCCCAGATGACAATTTTAGAATTAAAGATTGTGGAATAAAACCTTTAATAATTGCTCAACAACAATTTTCCAGGTAAATCTTTTTGAGACAAAATCAGGCCCGATTTTTTGGAGGAATTGATAAAGGGTTTCTTTTTGAATTACCATTTCCATTAACTGTAATAAATGTTCCTGATCCGGTTCTAAAAAGAATCGAGTTTCTCCTGTTTTTAAAGTCATTTTCTCAAATTTACTTCTGATTTTATAGACTAATTTTTCATCGGTAAAATCATCCGTTGGCCCCCCGTCGGTACAGATAACGGGAATACCAGAAGCCATCGCTTCTAACACCGGAAGATTAAACCCTTCGGCGGCATAAGGAGACACATAAGCATCGGCGGCTTGATACAATTGTGCCATTTCTAAGGATGATAAGTTATTACCAATATAAACCATTCGAGAGGAAATCCGTTGTATTTCTGTCTCGTTTAATGTGTCTTTTGTAGCTTGTTTGAGATAGTCTTTAGAAGGAAAAATTGCATCTCTCCCTTTTAAAACTAATCGGGCTTGGGGATATTTTTCTGTAATTTGAGCAAAGGCTTTTAAAATCCGATCAATTCCCTGACGTTCATTCCACATTACCCCAATATTCAGGAAGATAAAACCATCATTCCAGCCAAATTTTTTTCTTAATTCCTGTCGTTTTTCTTCGGGTAAAGGATGATAAATATTAGGGTCAATTCCTAAAGGAATTACCACTACTCGTTCAGGAACAGCGCCACTGCGAATAAATCCTTCCCTCGACCAATGGGAGGAGGTAATAATTAAGGTATCAGAATTCCGATGAGCTTCTCTAAAACATTCAATTTTCATACCATTTAAAATAGAACGTGGCACAATTCCCCATTCTGTACAGCCAAAAATAGCGGTTTTTTTACTAGATGAAGCTGTTAAATTAAACGGACAATAAACCCGCAGGGTAACATCCACTTGTTCCTCGGTTTTAGGAACAGTAATTTGGTCTAATATATTTTCAGCTTCGATACTTAATAAATGTTTGCTAGGTTTCCAGTCTGAGGTAACATATTTAATATCTTTATGAAAAACTTTTAAAGCTGGATATTTAACCATTTCTAACAGTTGATAACTGTTAATAAAGGAATAGGAATGGGGAATATCTCGCCATCCTTCGACAATAATACTATGGGAATCAGATAAACAAACAGAATCTTTAATTATGGGATTTGCCCAGGATATTGCTGTTTGATCTTGGCAAACTTCTAAGAGTTGATCAACGGTATGTTTCCAGGTATAATGTTGATTAATCCATTCGGGCGCAGTTTTTCTAGCCTGTTCTCGCCAAGCAGAATTATCTATTACCTCTTGCATTAATTCTGCCAAATGTTTCCAATTTGGATGCAGAAAGAATTGACTTTGATTTTGAATAATTCGAGTTTTAAATCGAGTATCTATTTTTAAGCTAAACTCTGGATTAATAATTTCTTCTGTGGCTCCTCCAGAAGCATAAATAATCGGTAGTCCCGATGCTGCTGCTTCTAATACTGATAAATTAAAAGCAGTGGCAATATCCACCGCTAAATAAGCATCGGAAATTTGGTATAATTGAGCTAGGGATGCACAGGATAGGGTTTGATTAAAATAGGCAACTCGCTGTTTAACTTTAGTAACTTCTTCCTCGGTTAATACCTGTTTACTAGCACTGGTTAACCACTGGTTAGAGTCATGGAAAAAATCCGATCCTTTTAAGACTAATCGAGCTTGGGGATATTTTTCTATAATACTAGAAAAAGCTCTTAAAATTGGTTTAATTCCATCTTGATCCTGTAAACTTCCGACATGGAAAAATATAAAATAATCTTCCCATCCCCATTGTTTTCTGAGTCTATTTCTTTCGGTTTCATCTAAGGGATAATAAATTTTAGGATCAACACCCCAGGGAATAACCTTTATCTGTTGAGGATTTAGACCACTGCGGATCAGTCCTTCCCGTGACCATTGGGAGGGCGTAATCATAGTAACATCGGGATTAATTATTTGATTTTTTAAGTGAAATAGGGGTTTAAGTTGTGGCGAAGAATCAATTAAAATTCCCCAAGGAGCAGTGGTATAGATCAGGGTTTTTTGACTTTGAGATGAGTTAAAATTAAAGGGTTGATAGAGACGGATAGTAACATCAGCAGGGGGATTAATTGCTTGAGTAATTTGTTGTAACTGGGTTTCTAATGGAGTTGGAAATAATCCGTTTAAATGTTTCCACTGGGGTTTTAAACCGGGAATATCTTGATGGGTTATTTCTAATTGCGATCGCTTTAACAGTTCCAAAAGTTGGAATTGATTGGTGATACTATAAGCATGGGGGATAAAACGCCAACCTTCAACATGAATTTTCATAGATATTTTTTTCCTTAAATATAAATTAATGAATAATTTCTCTTGACGAATGTTCCCTTAATGATTAAAATAAATCAAGGCAGCAAATAGAATTAAAACATAGTTTTCGATCATGATCAACCCCTGAGACTAACTTACTGAAAATCTATGAAATCTGAACGACGTATTTCATTTTCCCTCTCTAGTCTGCTGCTGATTTTAGCATCTGTATTTCTACTGATTCTGCTCTGGCAAATTCGAGGTTTAATCGTTCTATTAATGATTTCTGTGGTTTTAGCCGCTTCTATTGTTCCTATTGTTAATTTGGCAGAAACAAAACAGGTTCCTCGATATTAGTTGAAAATCTGTATCTACAACCCAAACTAATCGCCGAACAACAAGAGGAAAGTTCTGCCCCGGGTGATGAGGTATCCTCCAGAAACTAATTTTTCAATTTTGATAACTTACCAATTCCAGAGGCTAAACTAGATCCGTTGCCCCAAAAAACATTGGGAAAACTAGCCCCCCTAGCTCTGTTTTCCCCTGACCGCATCCCGACTTCTTCAACCCCGAAATTCTATGCACTACGCGCTCCAACGCCAACTCAAACGCCTGGGTCTTGATCGACAAACTCCTCCGGTTGATATCGCTACATGGCAAGAATTTCTGGAAGTCGTTAACCACAGCTACAATGAAGCGGATCGAGAACGAAATTTAATCGAGCGCTCCCTTACCCTGTCTTCCCGGGAAATGTTGGAGTTATATAACCAACAAACTCAAGAATCAGAAGCTCGTTTACAAGCAGAAAGGGATCGAGCGCGATCGGTGATTAGTTCCCTCGGGGCGGGGTTATGTATTTTAAATCCCCTGGGCCGTTTGTTATCAATGAATCCTGAAGCTGAAAGGCTCCTAGGATGGTCGGAAGTTGAATTGGTGGGAAACCCTGTCTTAGAGTGGATTGGAGGGCGATCGCAATTATCCTTAGATGGGTTTCAACAGCTTACCGAATCCGCCTCCACCCCCGCAGAGTTAACCTCTTTCCTAGAACCGATCAAATCCAGTGACGATCAGTTTCTCTGCGCCGATGGCAGTATTTTACCCGTTTCCTATGTATTAACTCCGATTTTAGAGAAAAACACCTTTGTAGCAGCCGTCTTAGTGTTTTTAGACATTACCGAACGCAAACAAGCTCAGTTAGAAGCCGAACGTTCGATCTCTCTCCTACGCGCCACTTTTGATTCCACCGATGCCGGAATTTTAGCCGTTGATCGCACGGGAAAAATCTTAAATTTTAATCAGAAATTTGTGGAAATGTGGCAAGTTCCCACCACCCTATTCAAGCCTCCTCACGATCAATCCGCCCTAGCCTTTGTGTTAAGACAATTAAAAGATCCGCCTCGATTTCTAAAAACGGTCATGCAGCTTTCTTCTGAACCGCAAACACCAACTTATGATGTGGTAGAATTCAAAGACGGCAGAGTTTTTGAGCTATATTCCCATCCTTCCCAAATGGGAGAAAAATTAGTTGGGCGAGTCTGGAGTTTTCGAGATATTACCCAAAGAAAACGAGTCGAAAAAGCCCTACAATATCGGGTAGAATTTGAACAATTAATTACTAATTTATCGACTCACTTTATTAGTTTAACCACCGATGGGATTGAAAATGGTATTCAACAGGCTTTAGAACGAATTAGTATCTTTATTGAGGTAGAACAAAGCTATTTATATTTATTCGCCGATCAGGAAATCCAGATGAATTCGGTTTATCAGTGGTTAGCGAGTAAAAGTCCAAATCTTGGCCTACAAGAAAACGCAAGATTAACCGATTTATTAAAGAAAATATTACCCTCAAAACTCTACCTTTTTGATATTCCTTGGTTAGAAAAACAACTCAACCGCTATGAAAATATTTATCTAGCGATTCAAGATTTACCCCCAGAAGCACTAAAGGATTTAGAATATTTACGACAATTTCATCAAAGTTTAGAATTATCATCTTATTGCGAAACCGATACTTTACCTGCAATTGCATCCATTATTCTAGTTCCGTTAGTCTGTCGTCGCGCCCTGGTAGGTTTTCTGCGATTTGATTCTATCTATTCTAGTTATACCTGGTCATCGGATAATATTGCCCTATTAAAAATGGTAGGAGAAATGTTTTCTAATGCCATTGAACGCAAACAAACCGAAGAATTTTTACGACAAACTGAAGCCAAATATCGCAGTATTTTTGAAAATGCCGCCGAGGGAATTTGTCAAACCACTCCAGAAGGGAAATACCTGAGTGCTAACCCGGCATTGGCAAGAATTTTAGGCTACAATTCCCCAGAGGATTTATTACAAACCATCACAGATATTGATCGTCAATTATATATTAATCCTCACCGTCGAACCGAATTTATCACAGCAATTCAAAACAATAATTCCGTATCCAGGTTTGAATCCCAGGTTTATCGCCGAGATGGAAGTATTATTTGGATCTCAGAAAATGCCAGGGCTGTTCGAGATCAAACCGGACAACTACTCTGTTTTGAAGGCACAATCGAAGATATTACCGAAAGTAAACAAGCCGCAGAAGCCCTGAAACAAGCCAAGGAAGCCGCCGTTGCCGCCAACCGAGCTAAAAGTAGCTTTTTAGCCAATATGAGTCACGAACTCCGCACTCCTTTAAATGCGATTATTGGCTATAGTGAGATTTTGGCAGAAGAAGCCGGAGACTCAGGATATGAAGATATTGTTCCTGATTTAGAACGAATTCGCACGGCTGGACGTAACTTACTATCTTTGATTAATGATATTTTGGATATTTCTAAAATAGAAGCGGGGCGGATGGATTTGTATTTGGAAACCTTTGAGATTCCCATGTTAATTGAAAGTGTCGTCGCCACGGCTCAACCGCTTGTAGATCAAAATAGAAACACATTGGACATTCACTATGCCCCCAATACCCCCAGCACCATGCTCGCCGATTTAACCAAAGTTCGACAGGTCTTATTGAACCTGATTAGTAATGCGGCTAAATTCACCTCAGCAGGCCAAATTACCCTCGATATTTGTCTAGCCCAAACCCTACCCTGGGAAGACGTTCACCCGCAAAATCTGACCGTCGATCCCAAATCAGGCTATATTGCTTTCCAAGTTCAAGATACCGGAATTGGCATTACTCCCGAACAACAAAAACAACTATTTGAACCCTTCACCCAAGGAGACGCCTCAACCACTCGCCGTTATGGGGGAACGGGATTAGGACTAACGATCAGTCAACGCTTTTGTCAAATGATGCAGGGTTCGATTAGCGTTAATAGTGAACTATCCAAGGGTTCCACCTTTACCGTCTATTTGCCCCTCTGGGTTCAATCCCTATTCCCAGAAGCGGAATTGGAATCCGAACCCGAGGAACCTTTGGCAGAACCGGATTTAATCTGGGTTGAACCTACCTTGACAGTTAATAGTTCATCGGCAACGATCTTAGTCATTGATGATGATCCCGATACCCGGAATTTAATCGAGCGATCGCTAATCGAGCACCGAATGCGGGTAGAAACCGCAGCTACAGGAGAAGAAGGACTTCAGCGTGTCCAAGAATTGCGTCCCGATGCCGTGATTTTAGATATAATCCTGCCAAAAATGAGCGGTTGGGCGGTATTATCAACATTAAAAGCCGATCCTAATCTAGCTGAGATTCCAGTGATCGTGTTATCGTTCATCAGCAATAAAAACCGAGGGTTTGCCTTAGGTGCATCGGACTATCTAACAAAACCTTTTGATGGGAAGCGTCTGGCTACTTTACTAAGTAAGTATCAACCTGATCGGAAACCGGATATTCTGCCCCTAGCTAATCACATTTTAGTTGTTGAAGATGATCCTATAATCCGACAAATGTTACGCGGATTATTACAGCGACAGGGTTGGATAGTTCAAGAGGCGGCCGATGGTGAAGTCGCTTTGCAATTGATCCAACAGTCCGCTCCCAGACTAATTCTGCTGGACTTAGTTCTTCCCCGAAAAAGTGGTTTTGAGTTGATCCACGACCTTCAAAAAGCTGAACAGTGGGCGCATATCCCAGTTATCGTAATTACGGCTGCGGAATTAACCCCCACAGAATGGATGCAATTGCGGGGATATGTGGAGCAAATTCTTCAGAAAGGCAGTTATAGCGGTGAAGATCTTTTGCAAGAAATTCATACGTTGTTGAATGCCAGATTGAAACAGTTTCCATTAAATTCTAAATCGTGAAAATTCTAAGCCTAAACTATTAATGTTGAGATCAGATCATGGTAAAGATTTTATTAGTTGAAGATAATGAAATGAATCGGGATATGCTCAAACGACGCCTATTCCGCAAGGGATATGAGGTATTTATTGCCGTGGATGGGGCTGAGGGTGTGGAACTGGCCCATTCAAAAATGCCCGATCTGATCCTGATGGATATGAGTTTACCCGTGATGGATGGATGGGAAGCTACCCGACAAATTAAAGCCGATCCAAAAACCAAAGCCATTCCCGTAATTGCGTTAACGGCCCATGCTATGGCGGGCGATCGGGAAAAATGTTTGGCCGCCGGGTGCAATGATTACGATACAAAACCCGTAGAATTTTCCCGTCTATTGGACAAAATAGAAGTCTGTTTAAAGAAAGCCACCGCACCCTAATCAGTTATCAGTAAACAGTCAACAGTCAACAGTTATCAGCCAAGAGAAACTATAAATCTCTACTCTTAACTCTTACGGAAATATTGTAGAATCTGCTGAAAGCGATCTCAATTTTTATCTGAGCAACTGATTTAATGAAAACCTTAGCTGGGGGCCTGGTACTTGTTGTTACTATCCCAAAACGACAGTAGGAGCCACGAATAAGAGATGGAAGCTCAACCCGATCGCGTACTAATTGTTGATGATAATGAGGTTAACCGTGACCTCCTGGCTAAAAGACTCCAGCGCCAAGGTTACGGCGTGACTGTGGTTTCTAATGGCTTTGAAGCCCTGGAAATGATGGCATCAATGTCCCTGGACTTAGTGTTACTGGATATTATGATGCCTCAAATGAATGGCTATCAAGTCTTGGAAACTTTGAAAGCTGATCCCGCCCTGCGTCATATTCCCGTGGTGATGATTTCGGCGGTTAATGATATTGATAGTATTGTTCGTTGTATTGAATTAGGGGCCGAAGATTATTTATCTAAACCCTTTAATCCGGTTTTATTAAAAGCTAGAATTAATGCCTGTTTAGAAAAAAAACGCTTACGGGATCAAGAACAAGCCTATTTAAAAAAGTTAGCTGAAGAACAGGAAAAATCGGAACGATTATTATTAAATATTTTACCCGAAGCGATCGCCCAACGCCTAAAACAGGGAGAAAGCACCATTGCCGATAGTTTCGCCGATGTCACGGTTTTATTTTCAGATATTGTTAATTTTACTAAATTATCCGCTAATTTATCCCCGGCTCAATTAGTGGAAGTTCTCAACGAAATTTTTTCGGCTTTTGACGAATTAGCGGAAAAATATGGCTTAGAAAAAATTAAAACTATCGGAGATGCTTATATGGTAGTTGGGGGACTCCCTACTCCCCGTCCTGACCATGCAGAAGCGATCGCTAATATGGCCTTAGATATGCAAAGCATTATCGGTCAATTTCGTCTCGAAGGCAATGAACCTGTACAAATGCGAACCGGAATTAATATCGGGGCGGTAGAAGCGGGAGTTATTGGTACCAAGAAGTTTACCTATGACCTTTGGGGAGATACGGTAAATACCGCTAACCGCATGGAGTCCCATGGCGTCGCAGGCAAAATTCAAGTAACAGAAACTACCTACCAACGTTTAAAAGATAAATACATTTTTGAGGAGCGCGGCATCATTGAAATTAAAGGCAAAGGCGAAATGTTCACCTATTTCCTCATCGCCCGAAAAGATTGAATTGGGTAATTACGAATTACGAATGGGTAATGGGGATCGCGGATTTAAGAGAATTTCACGGATTTTAATCTGTGTTAATCTGCTTAAATCCTTCGTCGTAAAATAGTTAAACTTAATCCAAATAATCCTAAAGATAGAGATACGGCGATCGCTGTGACTAAAATTAAAGGTTGGGTAGTTTGGCGAACTGCGATCGCACAAAGTGCCCACATAATCACAAAAGGATAGGCAATTTCATTCCGTTCAATAATTAAAATAGACGCTACAGTTCCAGCAATTACTAATAAAATTGCTGTCCATAATTCCGGTGAAATTCCCCCGCCTTTCCATTGCCAATTTTCCAAGACTAAAGCGACATTCACAATGGTTGCGACACTAATCCAACCTAAATAAATACTAATCGGAAGATCAACATACCAGCGTTCTTGTTTAGAGACTTTAACCCTACCAATATTTAATCTTAAATAAGCCACAATTAAAGAATTTAAAATGGCTATCATTGCCCCCAGGGACAAAAAAAACATCTGATATTGAAATAAAAATACCCAAATTATTTGGGCAATACTGGCTAAAACCAAGGCAAAACCTAACTTCTCTAATCGCGGATTTTCCTGGTTTTGAGGTAAAAATTGATATAGGGCAAAACCGAATAATCCTAGATAAATTAAGCCCCAGATAGCAAAGGCATAATTAGCCGGAATAATTTTAACATCTCTAAAAACTGTATTAGAAATTTATCCAATAGTTAAACCATTAAAGGGAGCTAAGTTCGCTAATACATTAATTCCAAATGCGGCGATAATCGCCATTAAATTTGCCCATTGTCTGAGGGAGTTAAGATGAGAGTCCTGAGAATTAGTCTGCATGGGTCTACTAATTAGGTAATTGGTAATTGGTAATTGGTAATTGGTAATTGGTAATTGGTAATTGGTAATTGGTAATTGGTAATAGAAAGAGTTTGCCTTCCGTGTTCTGGTGTTCCCTCCCCCCTAGCCCCCGTGCACGGGGGGTTTGGGGGGGGCTGTTCGGGTGTTCCCTGTTCCCTACTAAAAAAAAATCCACCAGACACGATCAATTGCATCTGGTGTATCTATTTTAATCGGTAGAAACCGTCATTCGTTGAATCCTATTCAACGCCCTGGGACACCGAAGGACGAGGAACCACCCGACGATTTAATTTCGGTTTAGAAGACGGGAGTGGCATTTCTTCTTCCTCAGCCGGGAATTCGGAATCTAACCAACTGGGGCGAGTTTGATCGTAGGCTAATTGTAAAGCCGCCGCCGCGATCGCTTGGGGATCGTATTCCTCACTCAATTGGGCCACAATCGGTAAGAAAGAGGCAACTCGTTCACCCGTTAAGGCTTCCTGCACTCGTCCTTGAAGTCGTTCAATATAACGGCCTTCAATTTGCGATCGCTTAGGAACTGACAACACCGTAAAGTTATGATTCAAATGGCGCTCAATTAACCGCAGTTTCCGGCGATCAATCGGTTGAATCAGGGTAATCGCAATTCCTTCGCGTCCGGCGCGACCTGTACGACCAATCCGGTGAACATAACTCTCCGCGTTATCTGGTAAATCGTAGTTAATCACGTGACTGAGATGATCCACATCTAAGCCCCGGGCAGCGATATCCGTGGCCACGATCCAACGCACCTGACGGCGACGGAATCGTTGCAACAGCCGTTCTCGTTGGGTTTGGTTCAAATTTCCATGATATTCGTCAACACTGTGACCTGCGGCTTGCAGGAAAGTGGTTAACTCCGCAGCAGCTTGTTTGGTGCGGACAAAAATAATCGCTGATTCTGGATCTTCTAATTCTAAAATCGGTTGCAACGCCCGGGCTTTTGACCACCCACGGGGAGCCATATAAGCACGCTGTTCAATGCGTTTGGGGGTAGCTTTGGGGTTTTCAGCTTTAATGGTGACTGGATTTTTGAGGAATTTCTTCACCAGTTTCCAAATCGAAGGCTCCATCGTAGCCGAGAAAAACGCCGTTTGCCGATCTTCAGCAACGGATTCCAGAATTTTTTCTACATCCTGAATAAAGCCCATGCTTAACATTTCATCGGCTTCATCCAACACTAACCACTTAATCCGGTCAAATTTCAGATTCCCCCGGTTGAGTAAATCTAAAATCCGTCCAGGTGTGCCAACAACAATCTGCACGCCCTGTTGTAACCGTTGGATTTGTCGTTCAATCGACTGACCGCCATAAACGGTTAAAATATACAAGCTGCGATCATCGGTCATTTTCCGAATCGCTTCTTTAACCTGCATGGCTAACTCCCGAGTTGGGGTCAGGATTAACGCTTGTACGCCCTTTGCACTTGTATCCAGTTGCTCCAGAATGGGCAATGAAAAGGCGGCTGTTTTGCCCGTCCCGGTTTGAGCCAGTCCCACCACGTCCCGTCCAGACAAAATATGGGGAATTGCTTCGACTTGAATGGTGGTTGGCTCGCTAAAGCCTATTGTTTCCAGATAACTAGCACGTTCTTCGGAAATTCCTAAGCTTGCAAAAGATGGACTCATTCATTCTCCTATCTATGTTTTTTTGCCCGGTTCCTGACCTTGCCCTATTCATTTGAGACACTTTTACTACAATGCAGAGGTTTATTAGTTTTGCTATAACGCTTGACGCAGCTCTCTACAAACGTTGAGTTACGCTGTCTCTTGGGCATCTTGGAACCTTATTTACATTCCAAGGTCTTCAAAGTTCCTGAACTCACTTTTTGTCACAACCATTGAGGTTGTTTAGTCAATCAGACTCTTTATAGACCATCTCTCTCTAGGATAACGCTTAACATTCAGAAATATAACAACAAATTTCTTAAAATTTGCGGCGATTTCGGTGAAATGGCTTACCTGTAAGCTTTTAAGGGCTAACGTTTTATTCTAAGACGTAACCATAGAGATCATAAACATCAGCATCGGTGATTTGGACTTTCACCATTGAACCCAAACGAGCATCGCCTTCAATATAGATTAAGCCATCTACTTCTGGGGCGAAACGGGAAGAACGACCGATCAATTCTCCGGTTTGGGGATTTTGTTGTTCAATCAGAACATCCACCGCCTGGGCGATGGATTTTTGATTTTGCTTCAAGGAAATGGGTTGCTGTATCTCCATTAAGGCATCCCGACGGGCATCCATTATCCCTTGAGGCAGTTGATTCGGCAATTTATAAGCAGGGGTTCCTTCTTCGGGAGAAAAGGTAAACACGCCAACGTGATCAAACTCGTGGCGTTGCACAAATTCCCGCAGGTGTTCAAAATGTTCCTCAGTTTCTCCTGGGAAACCAACAATAAATGTGGTACGAAGCACCGCATCTGGTATAGCGGTTTTCAGCGTTTCGATAATCTGATCGTTGACTCGTCCCTGCCAAGGACGGTTCATTGCCCGTAACACATCGGGGTGTGAATGTTGTAGCGGTAAATCTAAATAGGGTAAAACGTTGGGGGTGTCTTGCATTGCTGCAATTACTTTTGGGGTTAACCCCGTTGGATACGCATAGTGCATCCGTATCCAGGGAATATCAACTTTTCCTAATGCCCTTAATAATTCTGCCAGTTTGGGTTCACCGTAGAGATCCAGTCCGTAGTTGGTCGTAATCTGAGAAATGAGAATTATTTCCTGAACCCCTTGCTCGGCTAATTGCTGGGCTTCAGTAACAATTGATTCTATAGTACGTGATCGTTGGTTTCCGCGCAAGTGGGGAATGATACAAAAAGCGCAACGATAGTCACAACCCTCTGCTACCCGCAGATAGGCAACTCCCTCGCTAGTGGTACGATAACGGGGGACGGTTTCATCGGCGATATAGGTGGGTTCGGCGGAAACTTCTTTAACTCGTTCTCCCTGTTCCACCCGTCTGATCACATCGACAATTTTATGATAATCTCCGGTTCCCACAACGGCAACGGCTTCGGGGAGTTCGTCTAACAGTTGTTCTTGGAAGTGCTGGGCCATGCACCCGGTAATCACAATTTTTTTTTTGGCATCGGCTAATTCTACCAGGGTGCGAACCGATTCTTCCCTGGCGGCTTCAATAAAACTACAGGTATTGACAATAACGTAATCCGCTAATTCTTCGTTAGAATCAACCTGATAACCTGCCTCTACCAATAAGCCCAAGATGTGTTCGGTATCAATGCGATTTTTTTCGCAACCGAGATGAGAGATCGCAATAGTTGGCTGTGTTGCCATTCTAATCAAATTCTGTATAAAGATTACACAACGAATTTTGGATTATATCATATATTTCAATCTTTGGTTAAAATCCGTAGGATGTGGCTATTCCCGCGCAGGCACCAACACTATCGCATTTTTGGTAATATAATCTCAAAAATCAGGAGAGTTTTTTATGTTCTTAAAGCGAATTTTATTACTGGGAACTATTTTATCTTTAGGGGTAATTTTCCCCACACCTGTCAAAGCAGAATCTACTCCCAAACCTGAATTAGAATTATCTCAACCATCTGTTTCTGAAAGTAAACGTCAACTGATCAGAGAATTAATAGAACTCACCGGAGGAGAAAAACTATTTAGACAGGTTAGCCAAATTACGACCGCCCAACTTCAACAAGAATTTACTGGGATTTTAGAATCTATTGTCCCAGAAAATTCGGGAATTTCCTCAGAAAAAAAGCAACAAATGATTAATCAAATTAACCAAGATATGAGTCGCATTCTCACCCAATATAATCAAAGATTAATGGAAAAACTTGATTTTAACCAAATCCTGGAAAAAGTTTATTATCCCCTGTATGATAAATTCTTTACAGAAAAAGATTTACAAACTATGATTGACTTTTATCAAACACCCACAGGCAAAAAAACCATTACTGTTATGCCTCAATTACTCCAAGAATCAATCCAACTATTCTCCCAAATTATTCAACCTCAAGCTACCCAAATTTTTAAAGAAATATTTCAACAAGAAATAGACCGTTTTAATTCAAAATAATTAATTTTTGATGGCTCAAAGTTTAATATTCTTTGTGCCTTAGTGCCTTTGTGTTTACCTCAAAAATCCTTCATGAAATCTAATATTTTTTCCCTCTTAACTCACGGATTAATTGTCTCCTGTCAAGCGCCAATTGATTCTCCCCTACATGATCCCATTGTCATTGCAGCCATGGCTAAAGCCGCCGTTAACCAAGGAGCATTAGGGGTGAGAATAGATACCCCAGACCATGTTAAAGCGGTGCGTAAACGGGTTTCTCAGCCGATTATTGGGCTATGGAAACAACAAATTCCTGGGTTTGATGTGTATATTACACCACGATTTGAAGATGCTGTGGCGATCGCTAACTCCGGGGCTGATATAATTGCGATTGATGCGACTTTGCGAGAACGTCCCCAAGGAGAAACCGTTAAGAATTTAATTGCTAAAATCCATCAAGAATTAGGCAAATTGGTGATGGCGGATGTGGATAGTTTAGAAGCAGCTATAGAAGCCGTAGAAGCGGGTGCAGACTGTGTAGGAACAACCTTATATGGTTATACAAAAGCTACCCAAAATCAATCTCCTCCGGGTTTTGATTTATTAGCTCAAATGGTTAAAAAATTGCAAGTTCCTGTAATTTGTGAAGGCGGAATTTCTTCACCGGAAATGGCTAGAAAAGCCTTAGATTTAGGAGCCCATGCTGTAGTTGTTGGTACAGCGATTACGGGAATTGACTTATTAGTTAAATCTTATCAATTAGAATTATCTAAAAATCTTTGATCTAATTTGGCTAATAATGCACCCAGGGTTTCAGCGAGAATACTGACTAAACGGTAAAATGCGATCGCACCCAATAAAATAGCAGGGGAAAATTGTTGACTCAATAGAGCTAAAATAGTGGCTTCAAACACCCCTAACCCTCCGGGTGCGCCCGGAATTAATAACCCCAATAACCAAGCAAAACTATAGGCTCCTAATAATATCGGAATTTGCTCAAAAGTTAGGGGAGTTAGGGCGAGTAAAGTCAACATAAAACCCGACCATCTTAATAAAACGAAACTTGCTCCTCCGAATAGGGGTTTGAGGGGATAATGATCTAATTGACAGGAGGCTTCCTGGGGAAAATCAGACAGTTGTTTTTTAAATTTTGAGGTTTCTAAATATTTCAGAATTGGGTTTAAAATCCGAGGATGGATCCCAATTCCTAAAGCAATTAAACCTAGAATTTGTATGACCAAATAGGAACTATGATAGCTGATTAATGCCAGTCCTAATGCTGCGAATGCCATGATTAAGGGTTCGAGTAATACACTTAATGCTGCCGCTTCTAGGGCAATACCATAGTCTTTCATCGCCATAATTCGCCCATAAAAGTGCCAAATATTCCCCGGTAAATATTTCGCAAGATTAGTAATTAAATAAAGCTGTAATCCCCAACGGGGTCTAATTATTTGCTTAAACTCTTTAACAATAATTAACCAGACAAAGGCTGACCAAATATGGGCGCAAAGGGTAATAATCAGAGCTAATCCGAGATAGAGCCATCCCGTTGAACTAATATCAATTTCTGAAATTTCTTGCCAATGCTTTCTAAAATTTGCCGCCAAGAAAAATAATGTTCCTCCTAGGACTATCCATCGTAAATAAGGTTTAAGGAAGCGGAGGAGACCGATCGCAAATTTCATTAAACGCCCTAAAAATTTAGATTTTGTATCAGCTTTTAAAGGCTGAATTTTAAGTTTTATAGGTGGCATTGTCAAGTTCTGGTGATTAATAGACTTCCCCCATAAGGTATAATCTAGCCAGAAATCACCACAAGCAGGAAAAGGTAACTTAAGTATGGCACCAAAATCTGTATCTCCGGTTGTACTGATTATCTTGGACGGATGGGGTTATCGTGAACAAGCCGACGGAAATGCCATAGCCGTTGCCAATACCCCGGTGATGGATAGTCTATGGATGGCTTACCCCCGAACTTTAATTCGCACCTCTGGGAAAGCCGTGGGCTTACCCGTGGGGCAAATGGGAAATTCAGAAGTGGGTCATTTGAATATTGGTGCGGGGCGCGTTGTTCCCCAAGAATTAGTTAGAATTTCCGATGCGGTTGAAGATGGCACAATTCAAAATAACCCGGCATTGTTAAAAGTCTGTCAAGATGTTTTAGATAAAAACGGCAAGTTACACTTGATGGGTTTATGTTCTGATGGTGGTGTTCACTCCCATTTAGATCATTTATACGGACTTTTAAACTTAGCAAAAGCTAAAAATATTAGAGATGTTTGTGTTCATGCCATTATGGATGGTCGAGACACTAATCCTAAAGATGGAATTAAATATATTAAGCAACTTCAAGAACAAATTGATGCTATTGGTATCGGTCGAATTGTAACAATTAGTGGCCGTTATTATGCCATGGATCGAGACAAACGATGGGATCGAGTTAAACAAGCTTATGATGTCATAATTACCGATGGCGAAGGTAATGGATTATCCGCCGCCGATGTGATGTTATCTTCCTATTCTGAAGGCATAAACGATGAGTTTGTGGTGCCCTGTAGAATCGCGCCTGGGTCGGTGGAAGCCGGGGATGGGGTGATTTTCTTTAACTTCCGTCCTGACCGGGCAAGGGAGTTAACTCAGGTGTTTATTGATGCTAATTTTAAGGATTTTGAACGTTCCTATATTCAGCCCCTGAGCTTTGTAACTTTAACTCAATATGACTCTCATTTTCCCGTATTAGTAGCTTTTGAACCCCAAAATCTAAATAATATTCTCGGACAAGTTATTGCTGAACACGGGTTAAAACAATTACGCACGGCGGAAACCGAAAAATATGCCCATGTCACCTATTTTTTTAATGGCGGTTTGGAACAACCCTATCCGGGGGAAGACCGAGAATTAATTCCCAGTCCCTCCGTTGCTACATACAATTTACAACCGGAAATGTCGGCCGAAGCTGTAACAGATGTGGCAATTGAAGGTATTGAAAAGGGCATTTACTCCCTAATTGTAATTAATTACGCTAATCCTGATATGGTCGGACATACGGGGATGATGGAGGCGGCAGTAAAAGCCGTTGAAACCGTTGATCACTGTTTAGGGATATTGTTACAAGGTATTAGTCAAGCTGGGGGGACGGCGATTATTATTGCCGATCATGGTAACGCCGAATATATGTGCGACGCGGAAGGAAATCCCTGGACAGCCCACACAACTAACCCCGTTCCCTTTATCCTAGTAGAAGGGGAAAAACGCAAAATCCCAGGTCATGGAACCGATATTCCTTTACGGACAGATGGCTGTTTAGCGGATATCGCGCCTACGATTTTGCAGATTTTGGGTATTCCTCAACCCCCGGAAATGACGGGTGTTTCTATGATTGAATCCGCCGCCTATGAAGTTCGGGAAAATCGGACTCCGATGCGGGTAAAACTTTAAATTAATTCCTTGAAAAATAGGTTATAATCAAAGGTTTGAAGGTTTAATTTTTCTGTTCAAATTATCAACTTCTTAACATGGTTACTCAAGTATTACAAGCGGTTTGGTCTTTATCGGCTGTAGGGATTATTATTCTGGTCTTACTCCATAGTCCTAAAGGCGACGGTATTGGGGGTATTGGTGGACAAGCTCAACTCTTTACTAGCGCCAAAAGTGCCGAAACTACCTTAAATCGGATTACTTGGATGTTGGCAATTATTTTTATGGGAATTACTGTTATTTTAAGTGCAGGTTGGATTAAATAGGATTGTCAATTTATGATTGAATCCTGAACCCTCCTTCTATATAATAGAAAGGGGGTTAATTTATGCTTTTAATCCCGATGGTAATATTAAAGGGTAACAATGGCAGTTAAAAAGGTTTCTAATTCCGTTCGTCCCTCCTGATTAATAATATTATAAAAAACTTCTGTATTTTCATCTGGGGTATAAAACCGATAAAACCTTCTATCAGTTTCAACCGAACGCACATAAATTAAGGGAACTCCCACCTTTTCTAAGAGTTTTGCTTTTTTGCGATCGCGCACCTGGGCTTCTAAACTATCATGATAATAAGATTGACACTCAATGGCTAATTTTGCTTTACGACTGGCTTTAAATCCCCGTTCCATTAAGGCAATATCGACTCTGGAATTCACCCAAAATTTCCAAATATTATTCGGTAGCCATCCCACAGAATGGGAACAAATTACTCCTAATGGAACCTGGGGACAATAGCGAAAGCGATCGCCTAAAATCATTTCTACAATTTCCATCACGATCATTTCCAATTCGTTGATAATCTCTCCATTTTCAAAATTAAGGATAAAATCATCCTCTGAATTAAAATCAAATTCTTCTGAATTGTAAGCGTAACTCATTTGTAATTTTCTCCAAAAATTTCTATTTGTAGGGTGGGTAAGCGCAGCGCACCCACCATCAATAAACCGATGAAACTTAACCCGCGTTAAATGTAACTTTCCAAGCATTATCACCAATAGATTCAGCAACCCAACCCCCTTTTTGATAAGGTTGACCTGCTTTTCTCGCTCGATAAAGCGTTGTTGGGGAAACGTCTAAAAGTTCTGTTGCGCGTTGAGTCGTACAGCAATTTTCGATAATCATTATTTGGGGTTTGGGTTGTCGTTTTTTATTGAGAAGTTCAACAGGGGTTGGGGGTTCGTTGGGGAAAAGACTGAGTTGGTAATAAGCGGTCATAGCTTTCTTCTCCTATAGATTAGTAAGTAACTTTCTGGCTACTAATTTGAGATTATCTCGATATCTCCAAAAGGGAAATTCCAATTTATTTCCACTATCGACTAAAAATAGTGGAAGTTTATTTCCACTAAGTTCCTGAAACGGTCTAACCATAAGGTTTTTAGAAATTGAGTAAAATGCTATAAATTTTTTTAAATGTACGCTAGACTCATATTTAGAACAGACTAGGAATCGTTGTAATAACTATGGAAGCGGAAAGCCAGTGGCAAGGTTGGAACGATTTTTTGAGATATAAGGCTGATAATTTTGGATTAGCACCTACTGAAACAGAAGCATTCGTTAAAAGCTTTATAAGAGAGAATCTCAACAAGACAGTTAGGCAAATGACAAATGATAGCAATGATGCGGCTTATATAAAGGCAATGCAAAGGGTTTACGACAAATTTAAAATTGAAGGTGGAAGAGGTAAGCGTGAACGCTTTCTAAAACAGTTAGAGAATGAATACTTTCAATCTAAGTTTCCTTCTGAATCATTTAATGATCAAGATGTTGAAATCACCCATGTTATTGATAAACTTCGTGATCGATGTATTGAACTCTTTAACAAAGAAAAACTTTTAACTACGAATTCCCTAATAGCTAAACAGGGGATGACCTTTAAGATTGATGATTTGTTTGTACCATTGGGTTTAGTAGAACGTCAGCGACCTTCTAAACGTCAAGATATTGACTCAGCAGAATTAGGATCAAGATTGTATCAGCCGACTGAAAACGGAAAAAATACATTTGACGATCAACAACAATTCTTTGATCAAGTTATTCGTGATTGTAATACTCCTAACAGTAAAGGAAGAAGAATAGCGATTATTGGAGAAGCTGGCGCAGGAAAAACAACCTTATTACAGAAAATCGGTGATCAGTTAATTCACAATAACTATATTCCCATCTGGATTTCTTTAAAACGTTTAGGAAATCAAACTTTAGATCAATATCTCATCGAAGATTGGTTAAGGAATGCAGCACAAGTGCTTGATACTGTATCAGAAGAATGGAAAACAGCCTTAGAAGAACTATTAAAAACACAACAGGTTTTCCTATTGTTAGATGGTGTAGACGAAATGACTGCTACATCGCCCTTACAAAAGATAGGAGAACAGATTAATCAATTTAACATTTTTGATTTTGTTCAAGTGATTCTTACCTGTCGGTTTAATCTTTGGGAAGACTATGCTTTACCTGGTTTTGATGCTTACCGGAATTTAGATTTTGATTATCCGAATCAAGTTGAACAGTTTATTGATCAATTCTTTCAAAACTCCACAGAGAATAAAGATTTAGGAGAAACGTTAAAAACAGAACTCCGGTTAGAAAATAAATCTAGGATTCGAGATTTAGTTAAAAATCCATTACGTTTATTTTTGTTATGTTATGCTTGGATTTTAGGCGAAGGACAATTACCGGATACCCAAGCAGAACTCTATAAACTTTTCGTGGAAAATTTTTATAAAGTATACCAATTAAAAGGCTCTAATTTTACAATCCCAGTTCCGAAGCGAAAAGAACTAGAGAAAGGTTTAGGTAAATTATCCAAAAAAGCACTAGATGACAAAAAGTTTTTATTACCTGAAAGTGATATAGAACAGTATCTAGGTCATCCCGATGATAAAGACTCCTTATTTTACTTAGGTAAGAAGTTAAATTTACTCAATTGTGTTGGCAAAGGTGCAGAAAATCCGTTTGAAGATGCTTATGCGTTTCTGCATTCAACTTTTCAAGAATATTTTGCAGCGTTAGTTATTGATGATTGGCGTAAAGAGTTTTTGAATCATGTTCCTCATAATCCTAAATTGGGAATATACCGTATTTTTAAACCTCAATGGAAACAAGTTATATTATTTTGGTTAGGACGTAAGAATGTTGATGATAATGAAAAAGAAAAGTTTATTGAATCGTTAGTTTTTTTTGATGATCGGTGTAATGGATTTTATTGGTATAAAGCATATTTTTTAGCTGCTAATGGGATGGCTGAATTTCATAACTTTTCTAAAGGAAAGGAAATTGTTACTCAAGTTGTAAACTGGGCATTTATCAATAATAACACAAAGATACTAGAGCCTATCAAAGAAGAATCCAGAAATATTTTATTAGAAACAAACAGTAACCTGGCTATTTTAAAGCTATTGGAGATTAGCGAACAGACTTCATCCTATCTCTTAATTAGAAAAATTTTTTCCACGCTACAAAAAATCTGCCTTGGTAATCAACCTTATATCATTGATGAATTAATTAAGTTGCTTAGAAAAAATAAACAATATAATAATCAAGATAAATGTTGTGAATTATTAAAACTAATTGCTTTAATTGGAAATGGTAATAATGCAGCTATTAAAGAAATTAGGAACTTTATAGATGAGTTAAAAAAATTAATTGAGGATGAAAAAAATCATCTAATAGAAGAAGATGGAGTTCAATATTGTAAGTACCAAAATACTCTAATTGAAGCGGCAAGAACTTTAGGGATAATTGATTTCAATAATTTCAAGGCAATTAGAATTTTAATAGAATTATCCAAACGTTGCAACAATGAAGCCTTAAAAGCTATCAGTGAGATCCATTGTGAATCGGACGATAATATTGTAAATGTATTAATTGATATTATTAATCAAAATGATGATTGTAATTCTAAAATTAATTCTCTTCAGGCTTTAGCAAAGCTTCAGCCTAATCATTCTATTTTAGTTCCTGAGCTTCTTAATATCATTACACCAACTTTAGAGGAAATTGCTTTAAGGGATAGGTCAGCAAAAATTCTACAACAATCAGAATATAATTTTGAAGAGAACGAGTATTTAGAATTAGAATTTGTGTATTTAGAATTACCTATAATGCAAGGCTTTGAAAAAAACAGGAAAATAGCATTAGATGCTTTAGAAGAAATTTGTAAAAACAATCCTCATCAGCAAACAAATATTATTTATGAATTGTTTGAATTAATTTATCAATGTTCTGATCGAACAGTTATTCAAGAAATTATTAAAAGTTTAGCGAGAATGGGTAATCATCCTATCATTATAGCTCGTTTTGAGAAAATGCTGGAGAGTAAATCTAAATTTAATGATTATACTCTTCTTACAGTAGCCGAGGGATTAAAACAGATTGATCGAGAGAATCAGAAAGATTCTCAGACATTAGTAGAAATGTTAGATAGTAAAGATAAGACCCTGTGTATTTTAGCTAGTAACATTTTAGGTAAATTAGAAATAAAAGAAGATGATGCAATTAGAGCGTTGGAAAATAAGATAGAATCAACCGATAATTCTAATATTCAAGTTAAAGTTAAATTAATTTATAATTTATCGCTTCTTATTCCTAATCATGATTTAGTAAATTCAACAATTGGAAATATACATTTTAATGATTTAACTGAAGAAGAAATATTAACCTTGGCTTATCACTTATCTAAAATAAAAGAAGCGAAAAACATACTGTTTAATAAATTATTAGAATTGACTTTTGCAAAAGACAGTTCAAAAAAATTAACAATTATTTGTTTGTATTTGCAGAGAATGATAACCCGTGAGAATGCAAAAAAAATTATTCATAGTTATAGAAACTACCTTTCAAATCAAGTCATGATCAAGGATTATAAGAACTCTCATGAAATTGATAACCTCTTATGGCATTGCGCTCAACACATGAGTTACCCCGAATTTTATCAAGCATGGCATGAATCAGATACAACAAAAGAACAACTAGAAACCTCCTATAATGATCTAACTGAAATCCTCAAACAACTGCAACCAACTGATCAAGTTTATCCGATTCTAATTGATGGTAAATATAGTTTAGAAAATTTAACCGATGAAAGTGCGATCGCGCAGGAACTCTGTAACAAAATTTATGAAGCTATTTTTCCCGATGATGATATTCCACCTGTTAAAAATGCACCGGAATTAAAACGCTTATTCCCCAAGTTTAAAAGACAACTCAACATATTAACTTTAGTCTTTATTATCTATAATATCGAACCCTATCCAGAATTAATTAATGTTTGCCGTCAACTGTTGGGTAAGTTTCATATTGCTTTTATTACCGATCAGCAGATTGAACCTGATTTAAGAGGGTTTCCGATGCAAAATAATTTAGTTAATATTCTGCAAAATTGGTTAACTGAAATTAGTTATAAGGAAACATTGTAGATAACTCAAGAAACCGTCCTCGCGTTCTGTTCTTTTTCTAAGCGATCGCAATAACCGCAATACCATTCTAAATGGGATTAAAAATAAGGTGAGCAAAGCCAACCCTACAGTTTGGAAATTAATAATTAAGAATTATTGTAATAAGATTGTAAAACCTTCTTGAGTAAAATGTTTGTCATGGGTTAATACTTCCTGAATTTCTAAGTTACACATCGTTTGCATTGAAATACAGTCCGTTAAACTATAGCCTTTATCCATACGTTGTTCATACAAAGAAAAACCTGATAAAAAAAATTGATGGGTTTGCTCTATCACTTGAATATCTGGATCGTTTATAATATTTTTGACAAAATTAACTGTTCGTTGTCGTTGCTGAATTCCTGAGTTAGCATAAAAAGTTAGGAGTTCAGTTAAAACTTCATCCGTTGTTACCAGTTTCATCGTTCCCAGAAACTGACTAACTTTTATCACTTTGGGATACCACTGATCTTGAGGATTAATTAAAGCAATCCAGTAAAAGGTATCTGCAAATATTACCCTCATAGATTTTCTTTGGGAGTTCCATAAATATAATGATTATGCTGTTCTGCACCATCAACAGGAAAAAGTTTAAGTTCATCCTCAGTTATATCTTGAGTTAAATCCTGAGCAATTTCCCAAATCGGTTTTCTTTTAGTTTCAGAAGCAACTAGATGTTGATAATCGGCTTGAATAACAGTTTTTAATTCAGAAAAAATTAAATCCAGTGAATCTCCTTGAAAGGTTTGTTCAGAGAGTTCTGGACAATAGGCTAAATATCCTGAATCCGTTTTTTCTATGGAAACATTAACTTTATAGGACATAATGGTTAGAAAAATTACAGAAGGATTAAAGAGGTGAGCAAAGCCCACCCTAATATTTACAGATTAGATTCCTTGAGGTTTATAATTATGCCAATCCGTCGCTTTTTCATAGGTATTAGCAACTTCTAATAACCGAGATTCCCCTAACGGTTTCCCAATTAATTGCATCCCAATGGGTAAGCCTTGATCATCAAAACCACAGGGAACACTAATACCTGGTAAACCCGCTAAATTCACAGGAATTGTCATTAAATCCGATAAATACATACTTAATGGGTCAGCCGTTTTTTCACCCGCTTTAAAAGCCGTTGAAGGTGCGGTCGGACAAACTAAAATTTCCACTTGACTAAACGCCCGATCAAAATCTTCCTTAATTAAAGTTCTCACCTTTTGGGCTTTCAAATAATAGGCGTCATAATATCCCGCCGATAATACATAGGTTCCCATCATAATCCGGCGTTTGACTTCCGCCCCAAACCCTTGCGCCCGGGTTTTCTGATACATTTCAATTAAATTATCGGCATCGGGATAACGGAAACCATATTTCACCCCATCATAACGGGCTAAATTAGCCGAAGCCTCCGAAGGGGCAATTACATAATAAGTCGGTAAACCATAGCGAAATCGAGGACAAGAAACCACTTGAATTTCTGCACCGGATTCCTGTAAAACACTAATAGCTTTGGTGACAGTTTTTTCTACAATGGGATCTAATCCTTCCCCAAAGGTTTCTTTAATTACTCCAATTTTAATCCCACTTCTGGCTCTCAATGAAGGTAATAGCCCGGAAACATAATCGGGAATAGGTAGGTTTAAACTGGTGGCATCTTTAGGGTCGTGTCCGGCGATCGCTTGTAATAAAATAGCGACATCTTCTACAGAGCGTCCAAAGGGCCCAATTTGATCTAAAGAAGAGGCATAGGCGACTAAGCCGTAACGAGAAACTAAACCATAGGTGGGTTTAAATCCCACCACCCCACAGAATGACGCGGGCTGACGAATCGAACCCCCCGTATCTGAACCCAGGGAAACCACCGCTTCTCCGGCTGCTACGGCCGCAGCAGACCCCCCCGATGAACCCCCCGGAACCCGTTGTAAATCCCAGGGATTGGCTGTCACCTGATAGGCAGAGTTTTCCGTGGAACTCCCCATGGCAAATTCATCCATGTTGGTTTTTCCGACCATCACCGCCCCAGCCGCAGCGAGTTTCTGGGTGACGGTAGATTCGTAGGGCGGGATAAAATTCTCTAAAATTTTGGAACCGCAGGTAGTCCGAATTCCCTCGGTACACATATTGTCCTTAATGGCGATGGGAATTCCTGCTAACAGACCTATTTCTTCTCCTCTGGAAATTTTGGCATCTACTTGACGGGCCTGTTCTAAGGCTCTATCCGCCGTCACATAGAGGAAACTCTTTAGTTGGGGTTCAAGTTGTGCAATCCGATCCAGCGCTTCCTGGGTGATCTCAACGGCGGAGCGTTCTTTTTTGATCAGTTGTCGGTGCAACTTACGGATGGATGCCATACTCTGTTATTCCTCATATTCTTAAAATACCCATATCAGAGTTTAACACCAGGAGGGGGAGTAGGGGGAGTAGGGGAGCAGGGGGAGCGGGGGGAGCAGGGGGAGCAGGGGAGGCAGGGGAGGCAGGGGAGGTAGGGGAGGTAGGGGGAGGCAGGGGAGGTAGGGGGAGGCAGGGGAGGTAGGGGAGGGAGCAGGGGGAGCAGGGGGGCAGGGGAGGCAGGGGAGGTAGGGGGAGCGTCCTCGCTCGTTGAGTATCACCCATTACCCATTACCCATTACCCATTACCTATTACCTATTCGTAATTCGTAATTCGTAATTCTTAGAAATTCTGGCATTGATCCGGAAAACCCTTAAAACGATCAGATAGACTAACCAAATTTCCTGATGCTGAATCGGAGGAATGCCACCTAAAGCACACATTGAACCGTATCTAACGCCCGATGACCTGAAAGCTCGCTATCGTCAAGCACGAGACACGACAGAGGCTCGTCGATGGCATTTGCTTTGCCTTGTGGCAGGGGATTGGACAATTAAACAATCGGCTGAAGTGGTGGGGTTAAATTACGACTATGCCAAGGAAATTATCCGGCGCTATAACCGCGAGGGGCCTAGTTCTATTAAGAATCGTAGCCGGGAGCGCCAACCCCCGATAGCGAAATCTTTACTCACTTTAGGTCAACAACATGAACTGATGCAGGCGTTAAAGGGGCCAGCACCGGATGGTGGATCTTGGTCTGGCCCGAAGGTGGCGGAATGGATTGCTGAAAAAACGGGACGTCCTCATGTTTGGCCCCAAAGGGGTTGGGATTATCTCAAACGTTTGGGGGTGAACTGGAAGCATTAGACCCTAAAAAATGATGAGGAATCAATTTTAACCAAAAACCTCATTTTCTATTCCCAACCACCACTCCCCCAAATTCATTAATTCTTGATGCAGTTGGGCTAACTCTTGAATATATTGAATTAATTGGGATGATAAAAAAAGCAAGACAGTTCTAAAAATAGAATGACTGTCTTGCTTGTGGTTCAATCTATTTCAGAAAGAATGCTCAATTATGCAGCAGCGAAGTTTTCAGCCACAAAATCCCAGTTCACTAATTGATTTAGGAAGTTTTCAATGTAAGCAGGTCTGGCATTTTGGAAGTCTAAATAATAGGCGTGTTCCCAAACATCTAAAGTTAATAAAGGAGTTAATCCATCCACAATAGGAGTTCCTGCATTAGCGGTTTTGGTAACTTTCAGAGTGCCATTATTTAATACTAACCAAGCCCAACCACTACCAAATTGAGTAGTCGCGGCGGCTTTGAATTCTTCAATAAATTTGTCAAAGCTACCAAAGTCAGCATTAATTTTGTCGGCTAAAGCGCCTGTGGGTTGGCCACCGCCACCAGCTTTCAGACTATTCCAGAAGAAAGTATGATTCCAGACTTGAGCCGCATTGTTGAAAATTCCAGCTTTATTCGGGTCATTGGCGGTTGCCTTGATAATTTCCTCTAGGGATTTATCCGCTAGTCCTGTCCCATCAATCAGTTTATTCAGGTTCGTAACATAAGCCGCGTGGTGCTTACCATGATGGAAGGAAAAGGTCTTGGCCGACATTTTGCTAGATTCTAAAGCATCGTCGGCAAAGGGTAGGGCGGGAAGTTCAAAAGCCACTGTATTTTCTCCTCTCTAAATGGATGTCGGTTATTCTAAACAAATCTTCACATAAATTTGATTTTATATCAAAAATTACAAAAGTTGGCGATTTTGGCCCTTCAACCCTTAATTATCTGTCTCTAGGAAGGGGTCAGTCCCGGTCAACCGAGATCCTTGACACTCCCCACGCATAAATGCGGGGGATTCTTGACTAAGCCCACAAAGGGACTCTCAAAGGGGCTGTCAATTCCCCTCTACTGACTCCACTAAGATCAAGTCCTAGTATTGTCGCTACTTTTCGCCCAATATTGGCCGCACCATTGCAATCTGCGTTGATCAACCAATTATCAGCAGTTCGATATAAGCCTCTCTTGACTCGTTTTCCACTTGGTTGCCACCCTTCAGGTTTTTCGCCGAATTTAGGTAGTAGATCCAAGTCTAAAAAACTTGCCTTGGAGGTATAAGATTCTTCGGTTTCGACGAATCTAATTCCATATTTGGTTGTCAAGGCAATGATTGATTACTTTTCTGGCGGCTTTATTTATAGCGTCTCGCATTGTGCGATTACGATTCTCTGTTAGAGACTGAAGCCTTTTAGTCCAATAACCGTTGGGCGTATCCTTTGTCAATAATGCAACTTGCTTGTTATACCATTGATTAATAGATTTTAAGTGTCTTCCATCAACGATAAAGCTTGTCCTCACATTAGAAACGCAGGTTAACCAATTATCCATGCCATGATCTATCATCAAAGCATTTAATGGATTGACATTAGATTGGATATTTTGAGACTTACAGGACTTACGCAAGCACGCTATATATAGCGTACTAAAAGTAGGCGATCGCATACCAATGATAATAGCAATCACCCTAAAAAGTCCTGATTATTCATTTAAAAATAAACCCAAAAGAATCAAACAAGTTCCATTTTTATCGAAGGACAATTCAGTTCTTTGATTAAATAACTGGACAAAGATTCAGCTTTTAACTGATAGACTGTTTTCTTTGTCAGATGAGCTAATCTTTTCAATTGATTCCAAACTAAAAGGGCACAAGCAATATGGATCATATATGCGATAATCAATTACCCAAAATAAACCCAGTTCTGGATTAACATAAACACAGTTAACCAGCCCAATACCTGACAGTACACGATGTTCTGTTCCGCTATATTGACGACGGACTAATTCAATTTTTTCCCCGAACCTTTTATCCAATACTGTATCATCAAAAATGATCGCACTATTTTCACTGATTTGGATATCTTTTTTGACATTTTGCCACAAAGATTCCGAGGTGAAATTTTCTTTGGTTAAGTAACGATTTATGGTATCATGGCTAACATTTTCTAAGTGTTTGGCTAAGTTATTTAAGGTATAATTGTTTGGGCTGCTCAATAGATATTGGCAGTAATCTAGTTGGCTAAACGACATATTTTTCACCCCAAATTAACTTAATCAGTTTAGCATAAATATTGACTGTTAAATATCTGTCAATCAGCATAATTTTTGTGTCTAAATTTTATATTGCTGGCGCAAATACTTGAACAATTGGCAGCGTTCGCTGGCTTACTGCACACTATATATAGTGTGCCTGCGTAAGTCCTGTTAAGGTTAGTCTTCCACCTCTCGAAACACAAAAAGCAATAGTAGCAGAAATCGAAGCCGAGCAAACCTTAGTTAATGCTAACCGCGAATTAATTACCCGCTTTGAGAAAAAGATTCAAAATACTCTTAATCGTATTTGGGGAGAGGAATAATTGGGAATTTCGAATTACGAATTACGAATTAAGGAATGTCGGGGAAAAATTTCTAAAGCTATTAATGAGGTGTGGTATAATGATGAAACCTGATAATTTAGTGCAAGAAAAGAGTTATGCCTTTGCAATTCGTATTGTCCGCCTGTACCAATATTTGACAGACAAAAAAAAGAATATGTACTGTCTAAAGCTTATAATGACATAATTACTAGGTAGTTTTAATCCCGAATAAATTAGTAAAAAAATATGGCAAATTCAGAACATTTAGATTTATTAGAATGGGGATCTCAACGTTGGCAAATTTGGCGTTCAAATAATCCTAATATTCAGCCGGACTTGTGCGAAGCCAACTTAATGGGCGCTGATTTAAACGGAATTAATTTACAAAATACTGATTTAAGTAAAGCCAATTTAATTGCCACGGATTTAAGCTCGGCAAATCTAAAACAAGCCGATTTAAGTTTGGCTCAATTGCACCGAGCAAACCTCAGTAAAGCTGTATTATTTCAAGCTAATTTAAGTCAAGCTAATCTTAGCACAGCCATATTAAATAGAGCAGAATTGATTGAAACTTATCTATATCGCACGGAATTAAATAATGCTAAACTAATTAAAGTACATCTGAATGGAGCTTATTTATATCAGGCTAATTTGAGCGAAACTGATTTGAGCGAAGCTGATTTGAGATTTGCTAATTTAAACAAAGCTAATCTTTATCAAGCAAATTTAACCAAAGCTAATCTAAGAGGGACAACCTTAATTAAAGCTAATTTACAAAATGCCAATTTATCCTACGCAAATTTGAGAGGGACAAACCTAAGTAAAGCCAATTTAACCGGAGCAAATTTAACCGGAGTTGACCTAAAATTTGCTAACTTAAACGGGGCTATTTTTTCCTAATATAGATATAGCAATCTTAAATGATTTGCGATCAGAATATAGAACCCCACCCTAGCCCTCCCCTTACTAAGGGGAGGGTTGGGAGGGGTCGAGATAGATGGAAATATTACAACTGATTTAGGATTGCTATATATTATTCTATCGTAGGAGTTTGGTTTCCAAACCCTCTTTTTTCCAATTGCATATCACGGATTTAAGAGGATTTCACGGATTTTAATCTGTGTTAATCTGGGTAATCATCTTAAATCCGTGACCCCTGTTCCCTTTAATAACACTTTAATCGCAAACTCTGGTAACGCCAACATCCGACGCCAACGCCAGGGTTCTTGATATAATCTATATAACCATTCTAAATGATATTTACAGAAAAATTCCGGTGCCCGTTGTTTAATTCCTGACCAAATATCAAAACTTCCTCCCACACCTATCCAAATAGAATTCGGGCAAAGATGACGATTTTGACTAATCCAAAATTCCTGACGGGGAACACCCAAACCGACTAATATTAATTTGGGTTGTAGGTCTTTTAAAGTAATTTTTAAATCTTCTTCTTCAGAAGCAGACAGATAACCATGATAACTAGAAATTCCCAGACCTGGGAGTTTTTGTTGAATATTATCCGCCGCCTGTTCAGCAATTCCCTGTTTTCCCCCATAGAAAAAGACTAATTCAGAATTATCTAATTTACCAATATTTTCTATCAAGGTTTCTGCTAATTCAATACCCGGACAACGTTGAATTTTTTTACCTTTATATTGTAAATAAAGCACCACCCCCGCACCATCGGGAATTACTAACTCTGCTGAATGAATAATTTCTGCTAATTTAGGATCTTTTTCTGCTTGAATTGCCATTTCTGCATTCAAAGTAATAACGTGAGTTCCTAACTCTTGTTGGCAACGTTGTAATAACCAATTAGTATAATTATTAGTTAAATGTACAGGTAAACCCAACACCGGAAAACCGTTAAGAGCAGAATCATAAGGCAAAATAGTTGGACTCATAAATAAATTTTGGCGACCTCACATACATTATTATAATAATAGCCGATTGTGTGACCAAAATTTTACATTTTAGGAATCCATATTTTCATCAATAAGATACTTGAGCATAATCCGTTGCTGACTAAACTTTTGAGATTCTGGGTAATTTTAACCATTGGCAGAGATTCACTATTGTTGTAGGATAAAACAATTCTCACGATCATTGATTATCTTAACTTAAAACTAAGCATTAAACATGAAAAATCAAGAACAAAAACTGCATCCCGGTTGGTGGATTTCAATTTTATATTTTGCCCAAGGATTTCCCTATACCGTTGTTAATATCATGTCGGTGGTTTTTTTAAAAGGTTTAGGGGCGAGTAACGAATTAATTGGGTTAACCAGTTTCTTATCCCTGCCTTGGGTAATCAAGGGATTATGGGGGCCAATTGTTGATATTTATTCAACCAAACGGCGATGGATTTTAAGAATGGAAATCTTATGTACAATCCTATTTTTGATTTTAGCATTGGGGGCACTATTTCCGCAAGCTATTCCCATTTCTATTGCAATTTTCGCCCTGATTGCTTTTATTAGTGCCACCCATGATATAGCAATTGATGGGTTTTATTTGACGGTGTTAAATTTAGACCAACAGGCGTTTTATGTAGGAGTTAGAAACACCGCTTATCGGATGGCAGTTTTAGCCGGAGGTGGCGGGTTAGTATTTTTAGCAGGAAATATTGCTGAAAAATATAGTAATGGAAAAAGTCCGACGGGGGAAATTTTATATAACCCGGTTCAGTTGAATTTTTTGGGGTCTAATTTTTCAATTCCTGCATTACAATGGGGATGGTCAATTGCTTTTTCTATCGCTAGTTTAATCTTTTTATTCATCTACGGATTTCAGAAAATATATTTACCAAAGCCTCAAAAAGCAACTTTTTCAGAAACAGAAAATCTCTCCAATTCTGCTAATTTTATTAACTCATTTAAAACCTATTTTACTCAATATAAAATTGGTTGGACTCTCGCTTTTATCTTATTATTTCGTTTAGGAGATGCCTTAACATTCAAAATGGCAACTCCGTTTTTAATGGATACGGCTGCAAAAGGTGGGTTAGGAATTACAACCGCCGAAATCGGGATTTTATCGGGGACGGTTGGGGTAATTTTCCTATTATTTGGCGGGTTATTAGGAGGGTTTTTAATTGCTAAACAAGGGTTAAAAACCTGGATATGGCCGATGGCAATTCTCCAAAATTTTACTAATATATTTTATTGGCTATTAGCTAAAACTCAACCGGAAATTATTTGGGCCTATGTGGTTAATTCCCTGGAACAATTTACCTATGGTTTAGGAGTAGCCGCCTATACTGTATTTTTAATGCAAACAGTCCGTCCTGAATATAAAGCCTCCCATTATGCAATTACAACGGCATTTATGGCGGCTGGAGTATTAATTCCGGGGGTATTTAGTGGATATATTCAAGCAGATTTAGGCTATCAAAACTACTTTTTATTGAGTGCAATGGCGGTAATTCCAGGGTTATTAACTATTTTCTTTATTCCCATTAAAGATCAAAATCATATTAGTTATGTTACCAGACCTGGACTCGATGATGAAGACATCAAATAAAACAAATTAAAAACCGTTGTTGGGCTTTAGCCCTGAATATTTGGAGGGCTAAAGCCCAACAACGAATTTTTTTAGAGGACGGCGATACACTCAATTTCTACTAATACATCCTTGGGAAGACGGGACACTTCAACGGTCGCCCTAGCGGGTGCGGTTTCGGGTTTAAAATATTTGGCATAGACTTCATTAACTTGGGTAAAATCGTTCATATCTTTTAAGAATATTGTGGTTTTAACTACGTTTTCCCAGGTGGCGCCAGCTTCGGTTAATACTGCTTCTAAATTTGCCATGACTCTTTCGGTTTGTTTGGTGACATCATCGGGATAAAGAATGTCGTTAACGCGGGGGTCAATGGCAATTTGTCCTGATAAAAAGATCATATTATTGACCATTACCGCTTGATTATAAGGGCCAACGGGTTTGGGAGCGTTTTCGGTTTTAATGATTTTTCGAGTCATGGTTTTTTCTGTGTCTGATAATGTGTCTATTGGGTCTGGTAAATCAGGAGTGCTATCTTCAGGTTTATAGCATTCTCCATTAGGCATAATTGTATCTGTTAAGTTAACATTTTCAAGATTGACTCCATAAATATTAGCATTTGTTAAATCAGCTTGAGTTAAGTTTGCACCCTCTAAATTTGCATTAATTAGATTAGCTCCTCGCAAATCAGCTTTTTTTAAATTAGCATTTTTAAGTATAGCTTTGTTTAAATTAGCATTTTCCAGATTAGCACATTCCAAATTGGCATTTATAAAGTTTACTGACGATAAATTTACATCACTTAAGTTGGCAAAATTTAAGTTAGATGATATAAAATTACTGCCTTCAAATTTTCCTCCTCTTAAATCAGTTCGACTTAAATTTGCCCTAGTGAAATCTGCTCTATTCAGACTACAATTTGTTAAATTAGCTCCCGTCAAATTTGCGCTTGTAAAATCTGCTCTATTCAGAATAGAACCTGTTAAATCAGCTGCTGTCAAATTCGCATTAGAGATATACGCTTGCTCAAGATAAACTGATGTTAATCTGGTATAACTGAGATTAGACCCATATAATCTAGCACGGCTTAATTTATCACCTCCTAAATTAGCACCAGAGAAATTAATACCACCTAAATCTGTTCCTTCAAGGTTTACATTATATAATTGTACATTCTGAAAGTTAGATTCACCTTTAGAACGTTTCTCTAAAAATTCTTTGATGTCCATAATTCACCTCTTAATTATCCTTGTATTAGTTTATCATTAATATCAACTCCTAAATATCCTCGTTCCAAGGCTCTGCCTTGGAATGCTAAATAGAGGCTCTGCCTCTATTATAATATTATGATAGTGTTCTGGTGGCAGAGCCACCTTAATTGCGTTTCTAGGTAGAACCTAGAAACGAGTAAAATAATGATCCATTTATTTATAAACATCTCCACGAGGCTTAATTAGAGTCACAGTATAAATTGTATTCTCAGGATCAATAACAAACAAAATTCGATAATTTCCCACTCTTAAACGCCATTCTGGACGACCTTGTAAAGACTTAATATCAACTAAATTTCGATCTTGTTGCAGAAGTTTTAAAGCCCTAATTATTCGGGCTTGATGCTCTGATGACAGCCGTTTTAGGTAACGTTCTGCGGGTTTCAAAATGATTAAACGCCATTTAGTCAAGTTGTCCTCCAAATAATTCAATTTCGATGTCTTCTAGGGATTTACCAGAATCACGTCCTGCTAAATAGTCTTGTAATGCAACTTCACTTTCATTAATATCTTCAATAGAAATAATCTCATCATCATCAACTTTAATCCCTTGTTCAACCATGCCTTTTAGATCATTTAAAAGACGAAGTTGCTCGGTAACGGTTAAACTTTTGACCTGAGTTAAAACTTCATTGTAAGCTGGCATAAATTGTCTGAGGATAGTTTTGCTCTATGTCTATTTTACCTCATTTTCAGATTTTGCCTAGATGGATATGACCCTAACGACTATATTTTCTAGGAAAAACCTAAAAACGACCCGATGAGCAATAACCTAGAAATTTATCTTCCAAATAATAGCAAATCACTGTTATTATAAAAGATTGAGCATAAATTGATATAGGAAATCATCAACATGGCTACAAATGAAACCCGCAATGAAGTAGAAGTTCGTTCTCAAAAAGTCGATGAGTTGAGAGAATTGGGAATAGAACCCTATCCCAGTCATTCAGTTCAAAGGTCACATACAACCCAGGACATTAAAGACTTATTCGCCCAACCAGGGAAAGAATTAAATGATGGAGAAAGCGACGCCGATGCTATTCCTTTAAAGGTTTGTGGACGGATTACTTTTAAACGCGATAGTGGAAGTATTGGATTTATTGGTTTAACCGATATTGCGGGAATAATTCAACTCAAATTAGAGAAAAAAATAGTTACGGGTGAAACGGGATTATCCTTTAATCAGGTTAAAAAATATCTCGATTTGGGGGATTTTATTGCCGCCGAAGGGATTGGTTGTCGGACTAACCGAGGGGAATTATCCGTACAGGTGGAACGGATTTTTATTGTTTCTAAAGCTACCATGCCTTTTCCTGATTCCTATTATGGAGTTAATGACCCGGAACTGTGTCGTCGTCATCGAGAAATTGATTTAGTTAGTAACTCTAAATCCTTAGAAACCTTTAAGGTTAGAAATCGCATTCTGAAAAGGATGCGGACTTATTTATGGGATAATTGTTTTGAGGAATTAGAAACTCCTGTATTACAAGCAATTTATGGGGGGGCGGCGGCTCGTCCTTTTGTTACCCATCATAACAGTTTGGATATTAATTTATATCTGCGAATTGCTACGGAATTGCATTTAAAACGGGCAATTTGTGGCGGTTTTGAACGGGTATTTGAAATTGGGCGGGTGTTTAGAAATGAAGGTATTGATAGTACCCATAACCCCGAATTTACTTCGATTGAAGTATATCAAGCCTACGCTGATTATTTTGATGTGATCACTTTAGTAGAAGATGTGATTTGTGCGATCGCTAAGGATGTTTTAGGAGAACAAACTTCACTAGAATATCAGGGAGATGTGATAAGTTTAGAACGAAAATATAACTATTCTGAACAATATCCCACCTTTACCGGAAGCCATTGGAAAGTACAAACAATGGTGGAAGCGGTGCGAGAAACAACTGGGTTAGATTTTGATACTTTAGAGTTAGATGAAGCCCTGAAAGCCGTAGAAAGTTTAGGGTTACATTTATCAAAATTAGAAATCCAAAGTTTAGGATATGTCCTTTATACGGTTTTTGATAAGTTAGTTTCACCTAAATTAATTCAACCCACTTTTATTACAGAATTTCCGGTGGAAGTCAGTCCATTAGCTAAACGTCACCGTTCTAAATCGGGATTTGTAGAACGTTTTGAGTTATTTATTCATGGGACAGAATATTCTAATGGCTTTTCTGAATTGAATGATCCCAAAGACCAACGCCAACGATTTGAAGCACAATTAACCCAGAAAAATGCCGGGGATGAAGAAGCTCATCCGATGGATGAAGACTTCATTCAAGCCCTATCTTTAGGGATGCCAAATTGTGGTGGAATGGGGATTGGAATTGATCGGTTAGTAATGTTATTTACGAATACCGCCAGCATTCGAGATGTGATTATGTTCCCGACCATGCGAACTTTTTAACCCAAACCTCCTGTTCCCTCCCTCCCTAGCCCCCCGTGCACGGCAGGGCTGTTTCATTTTCTATCGTCAACCCTAAGACCTAACCCCCCAACCCCCTTACCTACGAGGGAAGGGGGAGTAATTAATCTGTTTAAATCTCAAAGAGATTTAATATTAGGAATCCTTCCCCCCTCTCCTTGTAGGAGAGGGGCTGGGGGAGAGGTCACACAATTTTTGGGAGAGAATGAAACAGCCCCTCGTGCACGGGGGGTTTGGGGGGGCTGTTGTTCCCTCCCTCCTATCCCCAGCGTGCACGGGGGGTTTGGGGGGCTGTTGTTCCCTTCCTCCTATCCCCGGCGTGCACGGGGGGTTTGGGGGGCTGTTCCCTGCTATAAAATCAAAGGACTTTCAAAGCCACGGGATTGTTAGAACCAAAATTCTGTATAATGGGGGTTTGGACTTTTAAAACAAGAGTAAGCTGGAGTTAACCATGTCTCGGATTTGTCAGTTAACGGGAAAGAGAGCCAATAACGGTATGGCCGTGTCCCACTCCCACCGTCGCACCCACAAATTGCAGGAAGCGAATTTACAGTGGAAACGGATTTGGTGGCCCCAAGGGAATCGTTTTGTGAGATTAAAACTTTCTACAAAAGCGATTAAAACTATTGAACTGAAAGGGTTACAAGCCATGGCCAAGAAAGCAGGACTTGATTTGAACAAATTTTAAATGTGGGTATTTGTTTCCCTAGCTCCCCAAAATTGGGGGGTTACTTTCTTCTTGGGTAATTTGTCGAGCTTCAATTATAAATTGAGAGGTTAAGTTTATTTAAAAAGGGTTTGTGTTAATGTAAAATAAAAAAGCAGTTGTATTTGAGATTCGAGGAAACTTAGAAAAAACCTTTTGGGCTACCAAAGGAGATAAAAAGACTACTAGAACACTTTTGTAAAAAGCTTTTATTAACAATTTAGGTTGTTTTTTCAAGAAAATAGGTTCATTTTTTATAACATAGCCTATAAATTTGATTGTTGTTAGTCCAACACTTCTTTCTAAAGGATAATTTAAAGCTTTGAAAATTAAATATTTATATAGATTAGCTAGGCTGTATTTCTTTAAATAATCCAAGGAAACAGGTGCTTGATAAAATGCTTTTTTAATCACTGTAATACTGGCTTCTTCTAAGCGATTAACATGAGAAGAAATTGAGTTTTTGGACTCTCGATACAATACTTGAACACGAGGTACAACAACAAACTCATATCGATAGGCTAAACGTAAATACCAATCCCAGTCTTGAGCAGCTTGTAGGGATTCATTAAAATCACCGATTTCTTTAACAACCTGCTGACGTACCAAAATAACAGAACCATTGCCAATAAAATTGGCTACTAACAAGTTAGCGAATACATTACCAGTATAAGTAAAATGGCAGGATGGACGTAAAAAGTTACCTGATTCTTCAATACAGTCACTCCAGCTATAAGCTACCATAGCTTGTGGGTTTTCTTCTAATACAGTCAGTTGACTCTCTAGCTTGTCTACTGTCCATAAGTCATCAGCATCTAATAAAGCAATAAACTCACCACAAGCATGAGAAAATCCTCGATTTCGGCTAACGGAGGCTCCAGAATTTGCATAAGAAAAAACTTTAATTCGAGAATCTGATATTTTCGAGATAATTTCTAGGGTAGAATCAAAAGAACCATCATCAATAATAATAATTTCAAAATTTTTAAAAGTTTGTTTTAAAACAGATTCTAATGTAGCTTGAATGGTTTTTTCTCCATTAAATACCGGAATGACAACAGATATAAGTGGCATTGAAATCACCTAATTTTTTTATTAAAATCTTAATACTTTGTATGAAAATTATTTGATAATTAACCAAGCCGAAAGATCTCGCTGAATTAAATCTTGCAACCTTAAAATATCTTCTCTGTAAACCTCAATTAATTCAGATCTTATCTTTGGCTCTAGCTGAGGTTTTACCAAGTTACTTCTATAAACTTTGGCTGCCATAGGTTTACGAATTGTATCAGGAACTAAATTTCTAATAAAATTTTTAATCAAATTAGGTTTTTCAAAGAAATTTAGTAAAGCCTTACTTTTAACTTTATAAGTGACATTGTATTTCTTGTATGTATTAGGGATAAAATTTGGATCTACTCCTATAAAATTAAAAAGGTCTGATATGACTTTCTGAGAATCAGCTTGAATATCTTCATAAAGATATACTTTAATTTGGTTGGGGCTAAAGATTTTGTAATATCTTTGAAGCTGGCTATAATAAAATCCCAAGTTTTTGTAGTGCCAAATCCATTCCCACTGATTATTTATGCGCTCGGTCTCAGCTTGTAAAGCTTTTTCAAAGCTTAAAGGTTCAAATTCAGGAATAGAAAAGTAGTTATAATTAGAGAATGCGCGTTCTGCGGGATTTCTCAAAACAGCAATTAATTTAGCATCGGGTATATAGTGTTTAATTCTATCAGGAGCTTTAGGGCTATAAAGATACAAAGGAGAATCTTCGCCAATAGCTTTTTTTGATTGAACTGAATCAAACATTTTTTGATAATCCTCTAAATTATTGATTGACCAAGAATTAATTTCTTGGTCTGCTCTTGGCCCCTTAAAATTTATTTCTTCCCCTTCTAAAGCAAAAAAATTTGTTTCTTTGACAGGACTCATATAGACTTCAGGATGTTGCTGGAGATAACTATACAATGATCGAGTTCCTGCTTTACCCGCACCTATAATCAAAAAATTAGGTAGTGTCATCAGTAATTAAAGTAATTAATGCTTTCTTTTTTAGGTTACTCATAACAATCGAGGACTGTCAAGATAGTCAAGTGCCAGAACCACTCAAGGCAGTTCCTCTTAAATTTTCTTAACATTGATCGCTAGAAGCTGAATCTTGGGCAAGCTAAGTATAGGAAAATTTTAGGACGCCAAAGACGTATGATCTGGCAAAGCAAAGTCATCGTGTGATAGCTAACACAACTTTTCCGTGATGGCATTCTAACCACCCCAGAGAATATTTGTTATAAAGGTAATAGATAGGTCATTCGTAGGAGTTACTCCACCTGATCTCTGCTTATAGACAATAAAAGCAGTATTACTCAATCTTAAGACGGCCAGCACAACCCTTATAAACCCAGGTTAGGTAGGCATCTATGTCACAGTATCACAATAAGAGAAACAACCCTATTTTGTTTTTAGGTCGGCGGATTCATCTTATGTTCAAACAATTAATGCGACTAATGATGAGATCGTTATTGCGAAGATGGTTCATTTTGAGCCATCATGATCGCTATGCGAAAGCAGGGTTTGTTTTGCCTACTGTAGCAATGGTGTTATTGGTTGTAGTGCTGTTATCCTTGGCAATTACATTTCGGGCATTTGATCGAGCAAAATATGCTCAAAATACTCGTGTTGATCAACAAGTGCTATCGCTGGCGACACCAGCATTAGAAAGAGCCAAAGTAAAATTAGAAAAAGCTTTTGGTGAATTTACAGAGACTCCATCTGAACTGGGTTTATTAGGGGAATTAACCAAACCAACCCCACAAGGTTCAACGAAAAAGTTTAAATATGAATTTCAAGATGAAAATACTCTAACATTAGCGTTTGATATTGATGGAAAGCCAGGTGAGACAGAAACGGGTACTGGTAACAATGAATGTGAGGAACCTACAGGTAAAGAAACCCTTAATACCGCATGGAAGTTTCCCGTTGATCTCAATAATGATGGTGATCCTAATGGCTCAGAAGATGGTTTTAATATTTATGGGATTTTCTTTCGGAGTCCTGCTGAACGAGACGATGATGGTAAATTTTGTTTTGTTAGAACGCCTTTAGAAGCTAGAAGTTACCCTTTACCTAAACTCACTTCTGCGGCTATAACGAATAAAGACTGTCCTCAATCTCTTGGTACCAGTGCTAGTTTAGTCGGTTCTTCTGACTGGTATAAAGTGGGAGCTAACCTGAAAAAAAGTTTCTTTATTTACGCGGCAACAATTCCTAAGCAGGGATCTGGCTTTTCAGCTTTAGAGATACAACAAGACAGAGAAAGAATTCCTCTGGTTAATAATGCTGTTGTTTATGAAGATGACTTACAAATCACTCCTGGTGCTTCCGGTATTCAAATTAATGGACGGATCTTTACTAACGCTAATTTGCTAACAGGTAAGCGTTCTACTGGTGGCCCTGTTGAATATTATCAAGTCAGTAGTCCTAAATCTTGCTTCTATGAAATGGAAAATAGCAAGATTGTTGTTGGTGGTAACGTGGGTATTGGTGCGCCGGATAGTAATACAGCTTTAGAATCTGTACAAGTTCACCTATTCAAATCAGGTTCTGCTCCCACTAATATGCCCAGCATGAGTAGCACTGAACAGCCTGTTAAAGAAGGTGCTAAAGATATTTCCTATAATGATCAAAAATATGTTAGTCGCATTGCCAACCTCCGGACTGAACAAATGGGAAAAGCGAATACAACAGATCCACAAGAAGTTAAGGATGATGTTGCGGATGGCATAGATCGAGAAAAAGCTCTGGAAAATTACTTCAGAGCACGGACTCGCAGGGTTCCCACTGTTGAGCCATTGTTAAATACCGATGCTCCTGTACCTCAAGGATCTGGAAATACCCTACGTCCCCCTGATACTCACGCTTTTCCCTACGCAGCAGATAATACCACGAGCAATAATGGGACGAATTTGTTGAAAGGGGCAGTACCTACACTCATGCCACCCGCAACGGAACCTAGTTTAGTTAAAAATAACCAGGAAGAAACCAGACTAGGCGATCGCATCGCTATGGGCAATGGTTTACCTGCTAAATGGTTTAACAATAACGACTTTACGAGCAGTGACACACAATTAATTACGGGTTATGAATGGGATGAAGGAACTCCTGAACCTCGCTACCGCAAAACCCAAATGCAGGATTTAGCAGATTTTGGTAGCACACAGCGCAATGGTTTTTGGGAACAAGCCGCAGCTAAAGCTCCAAGCGATAAGGAAAAAGGAGTCGGTGGCTTGCGAATTGTCACGGGTGCAGGCATCTACGGCCGTGCTAATAGTACATCCTTCCTCCCAGAACCTCCCACTGCACCGAATAATCCCATCACTTCCGAAGATGAGTCTCAATTTGATGTGGTTTGGCCGGATACCATGCCAATGTGGCAGGACGACAATTTAGATGGTATTCCTGATATCGGAGCCAGTCCTCAACTAGATAAACAAGGGGATCTAAAAATGCGGGCAACCGTTGTTTACCACTATATCAAAGATCCTTGGAATCCAGATGCAGTTCCCGCTGATAAACGTCAATCCCCCCTTGCCTGCATCAGTAGCTACTATGATCCGACAACAGAAAAAACTGCAATGAATCGTGCAGGTTTACCCAATATTAAATTAAGAGAAACTGACAGGACACTAGCATGGGGTACTACAAACACAGTTGCTACGGCTAATCAAGGGAACTCCCATAACGGCGTAGTTTATAGTATGTCCTCAACGGCTATTGCTCAAGCAACTCCTGGTGCTAATGGATTATTTACGCTTACTGATCCAAAAGCTAAAGATCCAACCGATAGCACCGCAGACTTCAAAGAAAAAATTATCTATCAAGCAAATTTAGTCTTTCCTGATGGTCGCTTTGTCAATGAACCTTTACGCAAAGCTTTACAAAAAGCTTCAGATGCTCGCAGCCTAGATGAACAATCTGCTATCGACACAACCTTGTGTGCAATGACCATTCTCAACAACCTTGCGGGTAGTCCTGATGATACCCCAGGTGCAGGTGACACTGTAATTCCTCATGGAGCTATCTATGAAACAGCATTTCTCGATTCTCGTCAAATTAAATCTATTGAAAATAATGATAATAACACAGGGACTCCAAACACCTATGATCGTCCGATTGAGGATCGTCAACCCCTGGAAATTCGAGCCACTGTCATTGATTTAGACTTGCTGCGTCTAGGAACAGTTGGATCGACAAGTGAATATCTACTCCCCAATAGTGGCATTATTTATGCAACTCGTGAAGATGCCTTACTAGACCAGAGTGATAAGACGATTAGCTGGGATCTTAAGAGTCCTGTAGATTACATTCTCGATGAAACTCGTCGTCCTAACGGCATCATGTTAATTAACGGTCAAATTCTAGCACGGGGTGGCAACACAAACGATTATAACGATATAGAAAAAGGCTTGATCTTAGCCACTGATTTACCTGCTTATGTTAAAGCAGATAGCTCAAATGGTGGTTTTAATCTACATCAAAGTGAACCAGGTGGTGCTCAGTTAGAAGAATTTGATACAACAGCCTTAACTGGAACACCTAAGAAGTGGACAGAGACAAGTTTCTATGGTCGAACCAAACTCAATAAAAGCTTTGCTTGTCGCAAGGGAGATACACGATTAGAGTGTGTCGGAAGTGGAGATTTATGGCGTCCCGCAACTGTCATTTCTGATGCAATTACCCTCCTCTCTAATAGCTTTAAAACAGGGTATCGCAATCAAGGAGATTATGATCTGCGGAATAATACCGTTCTTAGTGCTGATTATATTACTCATAAAGGACTGAACCCTATTATTGCGGGAAGCTATGATAATAGTAACAATCCGGTGCAAGGCTATGATCTTAATAACAATGGCAACCTTAATGATTCTTTTTCAGAAGTTACCCTCAAACTTGACCTCAACGGAAATGGAAATCAAACTGACACAAGTGTAAGCGAAAAAGTTATCACGGTGGCTGCTGCCCGTCAATTCAATGGTTTCTATGACAACAATTATGTGACCACCACTGATTGGTATAAAACCGATGGAAAACCAGAATCTACAAAAGTTAATTCTTACATGAATAACTTCATTACCCCAGTACAACTGCGGGGTAAGGTAGCAGAATATGTCATGGAAATTTGTCGTAAACCTTTGGTTTCTACCTGTAAACCGGGGGATTGGAAGATTGGTATTGATAGTAATGGTAATCAAAAGTTAGATTCTGGGGAAGAAAAATTTTCCTATGAGATTCCGGTCAATACTGCCGTAGGTCAACTTTTATCCGGTACAACAGCAAGAGTCGCTCTTGAGCCGAAGGATCGAATTTACCCTCGTCGGATTGCTTTTGCTCGATATCCTGCCTCTGATGCCAAGAAATATGAGTTGATTTTGGATAACTCTTCCCCTTCCCCTTTACCCATTGCTTTAGGAATCTATAGTGATCAAGTCAATTACGCAGGTAATAGCAGCACTGCTTTCACATTTCCAACAATTTCAGATTTTGCAGGTAGTGGAAAATCGGTAAGCACTGCTGTTCCTCCTAATTCTACTAATGCTAATGCACTCCGATTTCAACTTAACAGTGGTCGTCCCCGACTAGATTGGAACCCTGGATCATTACTTGCTCAACCCATCTGGAGACCTTTTGTACAACTCAATCAAATAGCATTAGTCTCGAATACCGATGGGTGGCAGCAACCTGCAACAGCATCAACATTCAACCTAATTATTGCCAGTGGAGATGCTCCAACTCGTGATAACGAAACGAATGGGGGTTTACCTAACTTCGCTCGGTTTATCGAAAATTGGACAGGCAAAGAGGCTCAGATCAGTGGTTCATTTATCCAATTCAAACGCAGCGCCTATGCAACAGGCCCCTTCATGCCGATTATCGACCGAACTAAGGCTACACTAACCAAGTTTGGTAATCCCCCCAGTGGTGATCCCAAACCCTATACTGCCGATAACAACAATGGTAGAACTGCTCAATATATGCCACCTAACCGTGTGTATGGTTTTGATGTCGCTTTATTGTCCCAAAGCCCTGACTTATTTGCCGCTAAATTTACCCTGCCCTCAACTCAACCCCCCGATCAATACTTCCGAGAAGTTGGAAAAGATGATCATTGGATTCAAACCTTGTTGTGTGCCGCCCAAGATAAAGAGAAAGATCCCAATATCCCCAACTATGACACTGCACCTACTGACTATGGTACTGGGAAATTCTATGCCTTACCCAAAAATCTCAGACCCCCAAATTGTCCATTAGGTAAAGGTAATATTTGATAACACTTAAACCCTGATTCATTGATTAGTTTTTTTATAGCTTTCTAGTTTAATCTTATGAATACCCCAAAACAGAAACATCCCCACCCCTCCAGTCAATCTGGATATACCATTCTCGAATCTTTAATGGCTATAGTTGTTGTAACGGTTTTAATGGTTGCCGTTGCACCTTTACTGGCTTTTTCCTTTGCGACCCGTGTTCAAGCCAAACGGGTTGAACTGGGGAGTAAAGCGGCTAATACCTATATTGATGCAGTTCGTTCAGGAGCAGTTCCACCACCAACCTTAAACACACCAACTGATGCTCCAACAAGTGCAGGTTCCCTAACCTGTGATGCTGGCCAAGTTTGTACTAGCCCAGTAGGTCATCTATACTGTGTGGATAATGATAGTGATGGCAAATGTACTCTTCCAAACGACCCAACTCCAGGTAAAGGATTAATGGACATGATTGTTCAAGGAGTAGCGATTAACAAAGTCACTGATGCCAAACTAGAGGACGGCTATCAACTGATTGTTAGAGTGTATCGCTCAGATGCGTTTAAAGACAGTAGCCCACTGCAACAAGGAAAATTACAATCAACAAAAGGCTTAGGAAACCCTAAAGTTCCTCTATCTGAAATTACAACTCAAATAATAGGAAGCCAAACAAGTTTTCAAGATATAGAAAATCGCTTAAAAACTCCCTAATGATTCAAAGCTGTTAGTGTTCTAATTTGAAATTGATGAAACTTTCAGCGTTAAGTCCAAAAATGGTAAAACCTTAGAGGTAAACCTTAAAATGAAAACATCACTCCTGATTTTATGCCAAAATAGGCTAAAGCAAAAATCTTTGCTTCAGCATCAAAAGACGAGTGGCTTTACAATGATTGAACTGCTGATCGGAATGATTATGGCAGCAGTAATTATCACACCGATTTTAGCCTTTGTTGTCGATGTCCTACAAAGCGATCGCACAGAAGGAGTTAAAGCCGCTACTGATCAAGAGTTAGAAGCCGCTACAGATTTTATTAAGCGGGATCTCTCCCAAGCTATTTATATTTATAATAAAACCGGAGTTGAGAAAATTAAAACTCAACTTCCCTTGGATGCCACGGGTGAAGAACCAATCTTAATTTTTTGGAAACAAGATTTTATTCCTGATGTTATCCCTCCATTAAGCGAGTATGAAGGCACTGTGGGCCCAGCCAAAGATTATTGTGATGACCCTCCTAAAGACCCTCCTAAAGACCCTCCTGAGCCTAATCTTTGTGATGATGCTCAAGTATATTCATTAGTAGCTTACTATTTAAACACAAAGCAAGATACAGATAAAAAATGGTCTACGCAAGCTCGGATTACCCGATTACAAATTAGGGATGGAGTCAAAGATCCTAATCAAGACTTCCAGGATTATATTAAAAATATTCCCGAAGCGCAAAAAGATAACGGTTTTAAACCTCTGGAATTCACAGGTTCTGGCACTTTAGAAGACAAGATGAATAACTGGACAAGTGAGGGAGCCGCTAAAATTACACAAACAAAACAAGTTTTAGTGGATTATATTGATAAAAGTAAAGTTAAGGCGCTCGACCCTAATTATTGTCAACAAGTATTAGGATCAGCAGATGCAGCCGATGCTCAAATGATTGGAACTAATAATGGGGGGTTTTTTGCTTGTGTAGATTCTAAGAGAACTATAGCTCAAGTTAATATTCGAGGAAATGCTTTGGTTAAAATTCAACCGGGAGCAGCTTATGATCCCACGAAACCAGCTTATTTTCCACAAAAAAATATCATTGTTCAAGGTAGAGGTTCTGTGGGTCAGTAAAGCATCAAGTAGAGTTAATAACTAGGTAAGGAAACAATGAAAACACCAAACTTAAATGGGCTAATAAAATTTTTACTTTTAACAAAGCAGTCTAAACTAAAATCTCAGTCAAATTTTCATAAAAATGAAGCTGGATTTAGCTTGATTGAAGTAGTAGTCGTTGTATTAATGGTTGCAATTTTAAGTGCGATCGCCGCTCCTGGTTGGCTTGGTTTCGTCAATAGACAGCGCATTTATAGTTTAAATGATGAGGTTTACAGAACTATACAAAATACCCAAAGCGAAGCTAAACATAAAAAATTAGCTCACGTTGTTGAATTTGATGGAGCTTCTGATCCTCCTCGGTTTAGAGTATATCCAATAACTGTAACTGCTAAAACAGAACAGGATCAATTCTGGCAGCCTCTAAGTGTATCAGGCTCAATTAAAGAAAAGCAAGTAAAGTTGGTATCAAATATGGAGATTCAAACCTCAAGTGATCCAGATGTGAAAACAGATCAACCAGATGATTTTAAGAACCAATATTCAAAAAATTGGATTTTAGTGTTTAATCAGTATGGAGAGGTCGTTAATAAGAACGGAAAAACCCCAGTCAATGACGTACCTTTCACGGTGACAGTATCCTTACCCGATGGGACAAGTAAACGGTGTGTTATGGTTGAAACCTTGTTAGGAGGAATGAGAACCGCAGAGAACACTAATTGTCCCACCCCTCCCTAAATATTGAAAGAATGCGATCGCGTAGCCACCACCTGGCGGCATTACAATTATAGACCAATCAGCAAATAGCGTGGTTTACAACTTCTTTGTGTCTTCTGTGTCTTTATGGTTAAATTAAGCTCAATCCCTGTCAGGATAGCCACAAAAGCTACCATAACTCCGTAATTTCACTGATTGATTAAAATTTCAATGTTCAAAATAATTTTAAAAGATCCGTAATTCTCCCGTGGTCAAAGCCCCTGATTTTTTGCAGACTGGTAGTTAGGTTCGCTCAGAAAACATAACTACTTTAGTTAAAATCAGGTGTGCTAAAATGATCAATCAAAAAAAGACCTGCGATCGCTCCTTAACCTCCTCTAATAGCGGATTTACCCTAATTGAACAACTAATTATTATATTTATAATTGGTGTTCTAGGCGCCATTGCTATCCCCAGTTGGTTAGGTTTCATTAACCGCCATCGTCTCGCCTCCTCCACAGGACAACTGCAATGGGCATTCAAAATGGCTCAAAGCGATGCCAAACGGGAAAAAACCGCATGGCAAGTCAGCATCCAAGAAACCCAAGAAACCCAACAAACCCCCAAAACGATTAAATTTGCCCTCCATCCCGCTAGTATCCCCCCAGTTCAACTCCCGGCTGGCAGTTGGCAAACCCTAGAACCCGGTATTATTATTGATGATAAACAACCCAACCCCAAGGGCAAACTCGAAACCAGCCTGCGTAAAATTAACCCAACCACCAACAAAGTCACCACCAAAGCAACAAAAGATCCAATGTACCGCGCCCTGTTCAACTACAAAGGCTGTCCCGTCTACTTCCCCAACGACGAATGCACCCAAACCAGTTTACAAGTGCTCGGAACCATCACCCTGAACCATCCCGACCTCGGCAACACTAAACGCTGCGTGATTATTTCCACCGTTCTCGGTGTGACCCGCATTGGAAAAGAAAACACCAAACCCAATACTAATGATCGCTATTGTTATTAACTAAACAGCCCTGCCCCTAGCCCCCCGTGCACGGGAGGTTTGGGGGGGCTGTTCCCTGCTATAGTACCTGTGTAATCAAATTAAGCAATAATCTCGTTGCTTTCATCCCAGACCAGATCCCCCTAAATCCCCCTTTTTAATGGGGACTTATCAGAAAAATGGGTTAAAACCCCTAAGTTCTACTTAGGCTTTTTGATGTCACTATCCTAGATGTCGGGGCGGGTACAGGTATTCTGATTTTCTAAAAACTCTAATTGTACAAATAAATCAAAAAGGAAAATAATGGGTATAATCAAACTAATGCACGCAAAACTTCATCGGGTCAGGGTTACAGAGGCAAAGCGTGACTATGTTGGTAGTTTAACCATAGACTCAGACTTGTTAGAAAAGGTAGGAATGTTACCTTTAGAAGAAGTACAAATCGTCAATATCAATAATGGCAACCGTTGGTCAACCTATGTTTTACCAGGTGAAGCAGGTTCTGGCATAGTTTGTCCAAATGGTGGGGCAGCACTGCTATGTCAGAAAGATGATCTACTAATTATTTGGGCAAATGAACAATGCGATCGCTCCGAAATCTTAAAAAATGGACACGAAGCGAAAATAATCGTGGCTGATGAAAATAATCATTGTCAAGAACTTCTCTATCAAACTCTAACTCCAAATCAAGGAAGTGTTGAATTTCACTCTTTGCCAGGAATTCCAGAAGGTCACACATCGTCATGATCCGCAAACCCCGTAACTACAGTAACCAATTTGCCCATAAATTTCAGGTACATTCAGTTGACACTCTCACCTTTATACGGTGAGAGTGTCAATTCCCAAAAACTCAACTACTCACCACCAGACATCATTTTCTGCAAAGAACTTAACCCTTTTTTCACCCGACGGGAAACCGTCACCGAACTAATACCCAAACGTTCGGCCGTTTCCTTCTGGGTTAAATCATACAGAAACACAAACTCCAAAACCTTACGGGTTCCGTCCTCTAATTTAGCCAAAGCCTGCTGGACACGAATTTGATCCTCCTGCGCCAACTGAAAACTCCGATAACGACCATCGGGAACTAATTCCCCCAAACAGGTCGCTCCATCTTCCCCATCCATAATCGGAGCATCCAAACTCAGCATAGAACGGTTGCTATTAGCTAACCTAACCTCATTCCACTCATTCACAGAAATTCCCAAAACCTCCGCCACTTCCCCATCCGTGGGCGGGCGCTTGAGTTCTAACTGAAGTTGTTGAATTACCTTCACAGATTGCCGTTGTAAGGTCAACCATTGACGGGGAACCCGCAACGACGGGCTTTTATCCCTTAAATAGTGTTGAATTTCCCCCCGAATATAGGGAATCGCAAAAGAACTAAAGGCATGACCTTTCGACAGGTCAAATCGCTCAATTGCACGAATTAAGCCAATACAACCGACTTGAAGTAAATCTTCATAACTTTCCGTACATTGGTTCACCCAATGGTGTACCTCCTTACGCACCAATCCAATATTTAATTGAACAATCCGGTTACGGATATCCTTGGAAGCAGACTGTTGATATTGGTGTAACAGTTCTAAACTTTCTCCCCTAGGGTAATTGACAACTTGAGTAGGCATGACAATATCCTGCGTTGGTAGGGCTGGCTAATAAGTTCCGTATCAATCTTGACCACACTAGGCTTTAATGGCATGGGAGGTTAGAGGGTTAGCCCCAACACAGGGGGGACTCTGAACCTATATTTAATAGTCAATGTGAGGTCGCTGAAGCACTAAACGAGGACTTTTAAGCCATCGGCTAGAAGCCTAGCTTTAGCAAATTTATATACACTATTATGGCTAATAACATATTATTGTAGCCCAACTTGCCGGGTTAACGCAAGATATTTAGAGAAATTTGATTAATATTTCCTGAAATTGGGAACTATATATATTCACTTGGCGAAAAATTTTTGTGTTAATTCAGGAAGGCTGAGGGCTGAACCCTTACCTACCACCAATCAGTGATTAAGTCCACAAACCGGAGACAGGCAACTGTTGATCCCCCATTCTTCCTGGATCAAATCAGGACTTAATTCAAGGATAGATCAGCTTAGGAAGCAGTTTCAATCCGACCATAGAAAACACCCCGAACTTTCACAGCCAAGGATTCCTTCGCACCCAAATCATCATCAGAAGGCTGTTCACTTTCAAAAATTCCAGCCACCTCTCCGGTTTCGCCGTCAATTTTAGAAACTTGTAAAGAAATCTGACCCGCTTTAACTTTGGTATCTGCTAACTTGACATTAGCAGTGCTTAAATCGGCTCCATCGGCGGTTGCAGGTAAAGCAACGGCGTTGTCATAGCCAGCATTCACCCCACGGGCTTTAGGATCTAAGAAATTAGCACCTCGATAGGAAGGAACGTTAAAATCCCCGCGTAAATCGGTAGAAGTGTTGATACTGGATAATCCCGGTTGGGAACTCGCCACTAACCCTTTAACCGTGAACAAGAAAGGAACTTCTTCACCACCGGGTAATAAAACCGTAATCGGTTGGAAATCTATCCCATCTTTTTCTTCAAAGGTGAGTTTACCATCGGAACCCACCAGCAGGTTACCCCCAATTTGATCTAAGCTATAGGTGAATCGGGTTAATAAACGACCCGGAACAAATTCAGCTTCTTTGCGTTTGTTGGTAGATTCTTGCTTGACAAAATAGCTGGTGGGTTGCAGACACAAACCACTGATACTGTAGGACTTACCACCATCAATCGCAATAGAACCCCGGGCTGTTTCGGGTAAAGTCGGACAGTTCACAGCTAATCCTGTATTTCTAATGTCATCATAGGTCAGTAGCTTCGGATCTTTAGCCTCTGGGCCATCAGAACAAGCTGTAAGTACAGTTAAACAGATTGCTAATAGTGCAGCAACCAAAGCGCGATATCTCATTGTCAACCTCAAATATGCAAAATTGATATTTGATACTCCCCAGGGCTGAAGCCACGGGGATTCTTGAATGAATCCGAAAACTCTCAAAGGCGCTATCAAATCACCTCTACACGCTCAAAACAACTACCCTTATAAAAGATATTGCAATTGCGCTTACTTTTAGATCAGGAAATATTGAAGGCGGTTGAAACCGCAGCCACTTTCCTCCCCATGTCTAAAGCCAGGGGCTTCTCGCTCGTTTTTTGGTGAAATTAGGTTTGTGGCGAAGAAAATCGTTGTTGGCGACCTAGCCACAAGTCTTAACACTTCTAGGGTTGCGTTCTCGAACTCCTCGGTACAAAGACGGGAGGAATTTTGTTTCAACGGAGTTGTTCACGTTGAATCACCGGAGCTATTTGGTAGCTGAATCTTAACCCAATAGTGATTCTACACCATACCCGTACAAGGCTCGTGACTGTTTTTCTGACGAAGTACAAATTTTTCAACGATAAGTTAAACTAATTAAGTTAATTTATTGAGCGCCCTCTCTCATTAGGTTTTTGGCAATGATAGATTTCAATTATGGACAATTCCACTGAATTTGATTCACAAGCTCGGTCAACTCAGCTTGAATTTCTGGCAGAAAAGGTTTTAACCTTAGCCACAACCGCCGAAGGAAACCCTCTGGAAATTTTAGCGGTACTGAGAATTTTAGAACAGTTACACCAGAACATCCGAGAAAGTTTATTTCAGCAATCTTTACCCGATAGTCGTCAAAAACTCTATCATTTATTACGAGAAATTGAATCTAAAGGGGGTTGGCCTTATATTCCTCGGAGTTCTCTCAAATCTATGATGGAAAATTTACATCGGGAATTTCCAGAAGTTACATTAGAGGAGGAAGTTGATCCAGATGGGGAGGGTAACAAAAATCAGGATTAAGTTCAGAATAAATTTAAGGAGTTGGCGGCGATGAATCACTCATCAAAGTTTTAAGCCAGGGTTAAAACTACCATCAATTCAATGATTATTTAAGAATAAAAATCCGTGAGAACTTGAAATAATTGACTCACTTTTGCTAAATCTTTATCACCAGCAGAACGTTCAACCCCACTAGAGAGATCAATACCATCGGGCTGTAACTGTTGCAATGCTTCCCCAATATTATCCGGGGTTAATCCTCCGGCTAAAAACCAGGAACAGGGGGGGGAAAATGGTTTCAAAATTTGCCAGTCTAACCTTTGACCTGTCCCTCCCAACTGTTGCGGATGATAAGCATCTAATAATAGCGAATCAATATAATTAAAATAGTCTTGAGCTTGAATTAAAGTCGCTGGGGATTTAACCCGTAGGGCTTTAATCAGTTCTGTATCAGGAAGGATTTGACGCAGGCGATCGCAAAAATCAGGAGATTCATCCCCATGCAGTTGTACACCAGTTAATCCCGTTTCCCTGACCGTTTGATAAATTTCCTCCACACTCACATTAGCAAATACACCAATAGTTTGAATCGAGTTGGGTAAATTCTCTAAAATCCTGCGAATTTGCTCCGACGTGGCATAACGAGGGGAGCACCGAACACAAATAAATCCTAACATTGTCGCCCCCATTTGGGCGATCGCACAACCCTGATCCGGTCGAGTAATTCCACAAATTTTAATTCGCATTGATGGTCTTGAAGTTGAGTTTAAAGTCTGATTCACAGCAGACAATTCTGATCAAAATTTTACAATAACCGTATTCAAAGCCCACGTCTTTCAAGCGTGGGATGTAGAATACCCGCCTAAAGGCGGAGTGAAGGTTAATGAGAGTTTTGGTTAGCAATATATTTCTTGATAGTTTCACTCTTATACAGAGCCAGCCGTCCCACAATAATAGCTCCGACTCCACAAAGAAGGTAGTTTAAGCAAATACTGATGTGTTTTTTCTTTTGTATTGATTTTCTGTCATTACTTCACCGTCTGGGTTCTAAGATCCGTCTGGTGTCCTAACTGCCTTGGCGCTTGCTATATATTAACTTTTTCAACAAATTGGTAATTTTTAGCGTTGGGTTTCTATAATCAACCGTTGAAATTAAAAAAATCGTAAATTGCTCAGGAGAATAGAAACTTGATTTACACTTCCCTACTGATGTCAATACAAAACAATGTTCCCACCACCGTGAGTTGGTCTCCGAGTGTAGCCATTGTGATGATTATCTCAAACCTATTGGCAATTTTCATCGGTTTCTATGCCATTTCTAAAGAAAATCGTGGCAAAGGGCCGAGTTTACCCGGTTTACCCCGGATGTTTACCGGGTTTGGATTTCCTGAATTATTAGCGACTGCTAGTTTTGGACATATTTTAGGGGCTGGGGTAATTTTAGCCCTGGGTAACGCGGGAGTTATTTAGGAAAAGTTCTCATCCCTTGTAGAGACGTACCCTAGCGCAGCGATGCCGTAGGCTATTGGCGCGTCTCCACTACACTGATTAATGAATGGGTAAAGAAGGCCCTGGAGGGGGATTAACGGAACCTTCAATCGTGATTTTATTGCTTTCTCGTTGGGTTTGCATTTCCACTGCGATCGCTTCAAATAAAACTTCCAAACTACTGTAAGGAATCTCTAAATCAAGGGTTGTTTCAATTTGATCAAATCCATTCGGTGAAAATTCCGTTAACCAACGAGGGCCATCAACAACAGTGCGAGTTTGCCGATCAAACAGCCAAACCTTGACATAAATTCGGGGTAAACCATCGGGAAGTCTTACCCTCAGTTTAACTAACCTTCCAGCAATAATTTCCGTTGATAAGACTTCAATTTGGGGATCAGGAACCAGTTGATCTTCAGGTAAAACATAAGAAATTGGTTGATTTGTCGCCGGGGCTTCAGGTTTACTTCCCTTGATCTGTTTACGCCGAGGAAAAAATGCTCCAGGGGATTCTAAAGGTTCATCATCCACTACAATTTCCTCTAATTCTTCCTGGGCATTGATTACTTCTGGGTGTGGCAAAGGTGCTGTATCCGATGATGTTGGTTCAGAACGTTTAACAATATTACTAGCAGCATTAAAAGGAATCTCAGGTAAGGGATTAACATTCGCCCGTTTCACCCATTGTGACCATTCTTGATCACCCGCTAAAGCATTCAACCGTGACCAAAACCGATTATTCAAATCTAACGCTTGAAAGGCTTCTTGAACTTCTGGATCGGATTTCGGTTTAGCTATTGGTTCAATTTTTTCAATCCCATCTGTCGCCGGGATTAATTCCGATGATTCTCCTACTAATAGCGGTGAAATTGAAGTTGATATATCTGTATAATTCGATTCCCAAGAGTTAACAACCGTCGATGAATCCTGATCCTCAGACGATACAACACTTTGATCCGGTTTTGGTGCAGGTTTAACTTCCCCAGTTGTGGAACTAGAGCCGAATATTGGCAAATCTAGGGATGTAGGAGATCGAGATTCCCAGCTAGAATTATTCAGTTTGGGAGGAAGCACCGTAGTCGTTTCCGTGGTTAAAACTTCAGCCCTGTTAGTGGTATCGGTCAGGTCAGGTAATTCCAGAACTCCCATATCCAAATTAGCAAGGTCGGGGAAGTCATCTTGATCCAATTCTGGACTAAAACCCTGATCTATAGCTTCTAAAAGATGTTCAACCTGGGTAACAACATTAAAGGATTGAGTCGTCACCAAAGCCCCATCATGAGAAAAAATCACTTCCCCTAAAATTAAACGGGTTTTACATTCAAAGGGAATATAAACCACACCGGAAAAAAATAGCGGGAAGTCGCAGGAAGAAAGGGTTTGGTTAACCTCAAATAAGGGTTCTGAGCTTTGGGGGTCGCGTAAGCGAAATTGCAATTGTCCGTCAGTCAGAATTGGGTAAGTAGAAGATGGGTTAGGGGTTGGCAATTCCACCCGTCCCGAAACAACTAAGGCTTCTCCTAAACGGCCAACAAAGGTATCTTGTTCTAGGAAGATATGCAGAGAATTGAGTAACGTTTCTAGCGGATCAAGGGGTTGTGGGGATGCTTCGGGAGTCTCCAGAACCGAAAGTGGTGGCCGAGTCGGTTCAGGCACAACATAGAGGCGATCGGTTGGGAACTGTACAACCTTAGAAGACTGATCCGTTTGCGGTTCAACAGTCGGGGGCTCTGGGGAGGTAATATCAGCCGTCGGTGGTTCCGTATCCCCAAAAAATTGATCAAATTCTTCTGCTTCCGAGTTGAGAACCCTTAATTGTATGGTTTTTTTACCCACGGTTGCTAATAACCCAGACGTCAGTTGAGGCGCACAAGAAAATTGCCAATTCCCAGGTTTCAGGGAAGTATAAGGCATAACCACCATCAAACCCTCGGCATTTGTGGTTAGTGTCCGAGTTTGAACCTGTTGGACAGGTGGAACCGCATCAAAATCTTGATAAATAATCCGAACATCAATTGAAGTGTTTTTATATCCAGACCGGGCTACCATCCGGTAGCGTCCTTCTAAAATCTCAACATCCGGGGATTCTAAGGTCAACCAACTATTGTCCCCTTCTTTTTGCAGTAAAAATTCCCAACTTGCCATTTCCCGCCTCTATATTAGGTGGTTTTTCGTTTCTCCAATATGATAGCGGAATTGGATGGCAGCAAAACAGCAGGAGGCAGGAGGCAGGAGGCAGGAAGAATTAAGAATCAAGAATCAAGAATTAAGAATTAATCTTTTTTCTTTTTTTCGGTGTTCTTTCTACCTTCTGTCCCCAGCCTCCTGTCTTCTACAGCAATCCGGCGTTAGTTCCGGGCTTGCCCGTTGCCAGTTCCACTTTGACAATTTTACCGCCCATTTTCATGATCCGTTGTTGTTCTTTAAACCAACTGTCATAGGGAACTAACTTAGTAAAGTAGGTATTTTGTAATTCCCGTTGGGTACGAATCCGGCTTTGGCTTGGAACACAAGCTGTTACTTTAAACATCCGCATGAGGTTCGTCTCTCCTAGGCAAATTTAACAAGTTTTACATCAATTTTAAAATGCTCAAAGGCCGGGAGTCGGGAGTTAATCCTAGCTCGCTAAAACTTATCACCGAAAACAGACAAGCCTTTGGCGGTCTAGCATTCACTCCAGACTTCCCTGGCCTTGAAGGTCGTTTAGATTGGGGATGGGGAATCAAACTGAGTGACTGCCCTCACAAACCTAACCTTGGTTTTAGCTTAAGCCAGAGGAGATATAGTCTAAGTAAATACCCATTTCTTTGCCAGCATCAGCACCCACTAAACTAGCGGTAACTTCTTTGATGGCTTGGATGGCTTGCACGGTAGAACCGATGGGAACACCCAGGGAGTTATAGGTTTCTTTCAAACCGTTGAGAACACGCTCATCGAGAATGGAAGGATCGCCAGCTAACATAGCATAGGTGGCATAACGCAGGTAGTAGTCTAAGTCGCGGATGCAAGCAGCATAGCGACGGGTGGTGTACATATTGCCACCGGGACGAGTCACGTCAGAATACAGCAGGGATTTTGCTACTGCTTCTTTGACGATGCTGGCTGCATTAGCACTAATGGTTGAAGCAGCACGAACCCGCAGTTCGCCGGTGGCGAAGTAAGCTTTTAACTTTTGCAGGGAGTTGGCATCCAGGTACTTACCCTGAACGTCAGCAGAATTAATTACGGAAGTAATGGCGTCTTGCATGATTGTTCTATTTCCTTGTAGTCGCTGAATCTAGGAATCGTTTAAAAAATGTGATAAGGCGATCGGACTTATGAGAGCGCACCGATCACATAGTCGAAGTAAGCTGCGGCTTCGGCTGCATCTTCACCAGATAACAGACCTGTAGCAACACTCTTCAGCGCACGAATTCCTTCGGCAACGGCTTCAACGGGAGTACCCAGAGATTTGTACATTTCCCGAGCGCCAACAATCCCAATTTCTTCGATGGGGGTAATATCACCCGCAACGACTCCATAGGTGACCAGACGCAGGTAGTAGTCAAGGTCGCGTAAGCAGGTAGCGGTCATTTCCGGGCCATAGGCGTTACCAGCAGGGGAGACCACATCAGGGCGTTTCTGAAACAATTGGTTTCCAGCTTCTTTGATGATCCGCTCACGGGCACCGCTGACTGTTTCGGCGATACGAATGCGAGTTGCACCAGAGATAACAAAGGCTTTGATCCGGTCTAACTCACCAGGGCTGAGGTAACGCGCTTCGGCGTCGGCATTAACAATGGATTTTGTGACGATACTCATTTTCTACAAAAGCGTTTAGCTAACGTTTTCCTGATTGACGCTCTCCCGAAACCCATTAACTGAGTCGGAGAGCCTCATCGTTACCGATGAGCGTTCGGTGCTGGTTCAGATACAGTCTGGGTCAGGTGATGACATAGAGTGCATCTGTGTTTTTGATCCGCAATCAAATCTATCGGTTTGAGATTTCTACTGCTTCACTTCTTGCTGATTTGTACCCTCAAAAATTTTTGAGATCCTTAGGGGACAATCCACAAGTTTGATATCCTCCACTGGCTTTTAGGCAATGGATTCCCAAACTGCTCCCCTTGGGGCTACAGTCGATGGGGTAACTAGCTTTGGACATTAATTTGCCCAACACCGTCACTACCTATCGCTTGTATTTTCAGGCATGGAGTACACATTCTGAGCGATATTGTAATAGTTTTTAACATTACCACCGAAATCGCGGGTTGACCGTTGAGGTGTTGACAGTTGAAATATTAATGTTTTAGAACCGATATCAAGCTCGTTTTCCCCTGCCTTCACTGGGGTAAAGTAAACCCAAAAATGTAACAATAGATTCTGTTTAGAATCTCAATGGCTTTCCCCATAATATGCGTTTAACTCGATGGCATTCTCCCCAGTTCAATGTCCGGCAACCTTGCTTTCAGGGTTTTAGGGGTTTCAAAACCCTGCTGACTACCTTGGTGATCATTTGTGTATTCTTTTTGACCATTACTCCTTCGGCATTAGCGGGTTTGGATGATGATCGCTTTGATGGTAATATTTTTGCGCTGTATGCTGGGAATGGTTCCTTGGTTCCCCCTAGAGTCACCTTAACAGAATCCATGAACCAAGGTAGACCCTCATTATTAGTATTCTTTTTGGATGATAGTAAAGATTGTAAAAAATTTGTCACCACAGTATCAGAACTTCAGCGTTTTTACGGAAGAGAGGCAGACTTTATTCCGGTAAATGTTGATACCCTATTACCCGATGCCAAAAATTCCCCCCAGGAACCGGGTTATTATTACAAAGGCTATGTTCCCCAAACCGTATTAATTAACCAGTCGGGGAAAATCGTTTTAGATAAACCGGGACAGGTTTCCTTTGAAACCGTTGATGATGGGTTTCGCCAAGTCTTTGATTTATTGCCTCGTAATGAATCCGTGGAATTACGGCGTCGTTCCTTCAATGAATTTAACACGGAGTTAGTTCCAACCCAGAAGTAAATATCTGCGGGAGATGACCGAATATAGATTCGACCGGGCGATCGCTTCATAAAATGTAACATTTTTGTTATGATCGATTCAGTCGGCCTACTTTCCCATCCTCATCGCCTAAATGAATACCCCATCTTCCCCCTCTACCCCAGAACTAGAACCCCAAGTTAAACCCAACGAACCCAAACCCAGCTATGTTAAATTAGCGATGCGGAATATGGTTCGCAAGGGCGGAAAATCCCTATTTCACTTTGCCTTAACCACAGTGGGTTTAGTCGGATTTCTAGTTGGAATGGCTTATCTAACCCGCTAAATCCTTTAAATTCTGATTAGATTTTTTATTAATGACTGTACAGGTTGAAGTTAGTATACAAGACTGTTTTTGGGAGCAGTTAGAAAACTCGGAAAATAACACCATTCCCAATGATGCGCTAGAGTCTTCTCCCCTGGAAATTGACTGTCCCTTGACTATCACAGAATGGGAATATTGGTTCCAAAGTTGGTTAAATTATTTAGAGTCCTATCTACCATTGGCATCCAGTTACGAGTTAAGTTTACGTCTAACTGATGATCATGAAATTAAACTCTTAAATACTCAGTATCGTTCTCAAGATAAACCAACCGATGTGTTAGCCTTTGCTACATTAGAGGTCGATTGTCCCCAACCTCCAGAAGAATTTTCTGCTGAATCGCTGTATCTTGGTGATATTGTAATTTCGGTGGAAACTGCTAACTTTCAAGCTCAACAACAAGGGCATTCCCTAAAAATCGAGCTAGGATGGTTAGCAACTCACGGTTTACTACATCTTTTAGGTTGGGATCATCCCGATGATCAAAGTTTAACCGAAATGTTGGAGCAACAACGGGTACTACTAGAAATAGTTAATTTAGGAGTTTAACAGGTGAGTTAGATTAATCCAAAATAGCCATAAATTCTAGTAACTCAATAAACAAATTATCAAGAAAACTGTGATAAATTGCTTCCTATAACAGACCTAAAACTGCTGGTAGTGAAAACGTATTCAGCGAAGGACTTAGAAATGAATGTAGAAAAACCCTCTCTTTCAACATTTCCTACACCGTCAATTCCTATTCCTCAAACAACAACTTTATCTAAGTCTAATCTTTCCGGGACTATGGGTAAAAAATATGACCGAGAATTATCGTGGAAAATCGCTTCTAATTTATTAGTTAGCTTTAAATATGCTTGGACAGGAATTAGTTATACCTTTATAACCCAACGAAACTTTCGGATTCATACTATCATAGGAACCCTAGCAATTGGCTTGGGTCTTTTTTTGCAGTTAACCCGGGTGGAAATCGCAATTATTGGCCTGACTATCGGTGCGGTGATGACCATGGAATTATTGAACACAGCCATAGAATCGGTGGTTGACTTAAGCGTTGGTCAGTCTTACCATGATTTAGCCAGAATTGCGAAGGATTGTGCGGCGGCGGCGGTTTTAATTTCCGCTTTCGTGGCATTATTGGTAGCGGGAATCTTGCTTTTACCTCCTCTGTTCACCTGGATTCAAGTTATAGTTTCAGGAGTTTAACCCTTGATTATTGTTATTGATAATTACGATAGTTTCACATACAATATTGTTCAATATTTAGGAGAACTAGGGCAAGAATTACCCATTGCTGCTGAAGTTCAGGTATTTAGAAATGATCGGATTTCCCTAGAAGAAATTCGTCAAATGAAACCCGACGCCGTGGTAATTTCTCCAGGGCCAGGTCGTCCCGAAGATGCTGGAATTTCCCTAGAATTAATTAGAGAATTGGGGCCGACTTTACCCATTTTAGGAGTATGTTTAGGTCATCAAAGTATTGGCCAGGTGTTTGGGGGAAATATTATTTCGGCACCGGAATTAATGCACGGAAAAACATCTCCTATCCATCATACAGGCGTTGGTGTGTTTAAAAATTTAGAGAATCCATTAACAGCAACTCGCTATCATAGTTTAGTGATTGAACGAGAAACCTGTCCCGATATTTTAGAAATTACCGGATGGGTAGAAGATGGGACAATTATGGGGGTTCGTCATCGGGACTATCCCCACATTCAAGGGGTACAATTTCACCCAGAAAGCGTTTTGACCCAGAATGGTAAACAACTTCTAAGAAACTTCCTAGAACGAATATAATTGTCATTTAATCTATTGATACGTCAACCTAAATAATATGAAACGGCGAAAATTAATTCAATTAACAACTACAACACTATTAACCACCTTAGCGACTGGGTTAACGTCTCAATGGCAAAATTCTTGGGCACAATCTACTTCTGAAAATACCTTAACTGTAAAATCGTTAGGACATACTTCTTTTTTATTTACCGGAGGAGGATTAAGAATTTTAGTTAATCCTTTTCGCCCAATTGGATGTACCGCAGGTTATCGAAATCCCCAACAAGTTCAAACCGATTTAATCTTAATTAGTAGCCGTCTTTTAGATGAGGGTGTGACCGAAGGATTTACAGGAAATCCATCCTTATTATATGAACCCGGGGTTTATCAATTTAATGGTAATCAAATTCAAGGAATTCGTACCATTAAAGATAGATTGAATGGCCGACAATTTGGGGTAAATGTAGCTTGGTTGTGGAAACAAGCGGGAATTAAAATTTTACATTTAGGTGGATTAGCTGGGCCATTGGGAATGGAAGAACGGATTTTAATTGGTCGTCCAGATTTAATGTTGATTCCGGTGGGAGGAGGAACAAAATCCTATAACCCAGAAGAAGCTAGAAAAACCATTGAATTTCTCAATCCTAAAATAGTTATCCCCACCCATTATCGCACCTTAGCGGCCGATGTAACGGCCTGTGATCTTGAATCCGTTGATAATTTTTTATCTGTAATGGCGGGAACATCGATACAAAGGAAGGAAACCGATACACTCACATTAACAGCAGATAATTTACCGAAACAAGGGCCAATAATTAACGTCTTAAATTATAACTTTGATGTTACTCCTAAAAGTTAACTGAAAGTTCCCTTAATAATTTTGACTGTCTATCCCCTTTTAAAAAAATAGATTCTTATTCCTTTTGATATAGGGCAAAATAGACAGTTAAGGTTAGTATCCCTATTGATGTTTTATAACTATTATGACCATTCAAAATCACTCGCAAAAATTAATCGCTGGGTTTGTAGGTATTGTTGGGTTGACGCTATTCGGGATTTTACCCGTTCAAGCTCAACTGCATAATTACACCTTAATAAACTCAACCCAAATTACTCAAATTCCGGCTACAACTTCCCTGGATATTATTGATACTATTGTTAGCGCGGGTGAATTTAGAATTCTAACCCAAGCTTTACAAGCGGCGGACTTAGTTGATGCGATTAAAGCAGAAGGGCCATTTACCCTATTTGCACCAACAGATAAAGCCTTTTCCGAACTTCCCCCAGGAGTTTTAGAAAACTTACTGAAACCGGAAAATAAAGCCCAATTAGTTAAAATTCTAACCTATCATATTGTGCCTGGAAATGTATTATCAACTGACCTAAAATCTGGAGAAGTCAAAACCTTAGAAGGAGATACGATTAATATTCAAGTAGGTTCATCGGTAAAAGTTGATAAAGCAACGGTAATTAAAGCCGATGTTCCTGCTAGAAATGGTGTAATTCATGTAATTGATGCGGTGATTTTACCTGAATAATTTTAATTATTTCAAGAGGATAAAACCATGAACAATTTCATAGAAAATCAAAACAAAGGCAAAAATTTAGGAATTGTCAGTCTTTTAGGTTTATTAACATTAGGAACTATTTCCCCCGTAGTCGCCGCCGAAGTTCAAATGTCTGCCAATTCCGAACTGATTTGTCGCCAACCTAGCCAAGATTTGGCTCAAATGCCTATTTCTCCAAAAGTGATTCAAGGTGTGGTCGGAGATTTAGCCACGGTGATTTTAGCCGATGAACGCTTTAAAATTCTAGGGATGATTTTAAAATCTATTGGATTATTAGATGCCTTAAAACAGGGAGATTTTACTATTTTTGCGCCAACAGATGAAGCTCTAGCTAAATTACCGCAACAAATTTTAGATGCTATTCTAAAATCCCAAAACCTCAACCGATTTACCGAATTATTAGAATATCATGTAATCCCAGGTAAAGTCACAACAACAGATTTAAAATCAGGAAAACTCAAAACTTTAGAAGGAGATTCTGTTACTATTAAGACAAAGAAAAATCAAATTAAAGTCGGAAATGCCACGATAATTGATTCTGATATTCCGGCGAGTAATGGAGTAATTCATGTTATTGATCAAATTTTAATTCTACCTAAATAAGCTAAAATAGGGAATAGGCAATAGAAAAAAAATAGGTGCATCTCATGTCTAAAATATAGAAATGAACAGGTTAGTATTTACAACTTTTTTGTGTCTTTGTGGTTAAATTAGGCTTTATCATTGTCAACATATCCCATTTTCAATTTCCTATTTATGAAATTAAGCCTTTGCATGATTGTTAAGAATGAACAAGAAACTTTAACAAAATGTTTAAATAGTGTTAAAGGAATTGTTGATGAAATGATTATTGTTGATACGGGGTCAACGGATAAAACCCCGAAAATTGCTCAACAATTTGGAGCGAAAGTTCATTCCTTTAATTGGTGTGATGACTTTGCCAAAGCCAGAAATGCCTCTTTAAGTTATGCAACCGGACAGTGGATTTTAGTATTAGATGCAGATGAAATTTTAGACCCTGAAATTGGGCCACAACTGCATCAAATTATGGAAAATCGTAATTTAATTGTAGTTAACTTAATTAGACAGGAAATCGGCGCCACTCAGTCTCCTTATTCCTTAGTTTCTCGACTATTTAGAAATCATCCCCAAATCTGTTTTTCCCGTCCCTATCATGCCATGGTAGATGATAGCGTCACCGAATTAATCCGCCAAAAACCGCAATGGCAAATTGTAACATTACCCCAAGTTTCTATTTTACATTATGGATACCAAGCCGAAGCGATCGCGAAACGGAATAAATGGCAACTGGCAAAAACAGCCATGGAGAGTTACTTAGTAGAACATCCAACGGATGGATATGCTGCTAGTAAATTGGGGGCTTTATACGTCGAAATTGGCGACTTAGAGCGCGGAATTGAACTGTTGAAATTAGGATTATCTCAAGAGAGTAATGGAGAAGATGGGGTTTTATATGAACTCCATTATCATTTGGGCATAGCCTATAGTAAAAAAGGACAATTTATCCTGGCAAAATATCATTATCAAACAGCAGTTAATGTTAATATTATACCACAATTAAAGCTAGGAGCATATAATAATTTAGGCAATATTTTCAAACAGAAAGGAGAACTAGAATCGGCAAAAATAGCTTATCAAACCGCCATAAAAATTGATCCTAGTTTAGCGATCACCTATTATAATTTAGGCATGACCTTGAGAGAAATGGGAGCCTATCGAGAAGCGATCGCCGCCTATCAAAAAGCCCTAGAACTCAATCCCAACTCAGCCGAAACCTTCCAAAATTTAGGAGTTCTCTTACTACAAATTGGTCAACTCAACGATAGCTCAATGATGTTTAAAGCCGCCATAGAATTACACGAACAAAATAACTCCCCAGAAGCCCAACGCTTGCGTCAGGAACTTGGGGAAATGGGTTTTCGAGTTTGAGAGAGCCCAGATAAATTTTAAAACATTTTGCCAAACTTTTACATAATCAGCTATCATGCAGCAAAAGTTAGGTCATTTTTCTAGGAGTTAGGTAATATGGTTAATGCAGAACGGATTCCCGTCGGTATTGTTGGAGCCTCGGGCTATGGTGGTGTGCAGTTGGTGCGTTTGTTACAGGATCATCCCCTGGTCAGAATTGCTTATTTGGGCGGGGATAGTAGCGCCGGAAAACCCTTTTGTAGTCTTTATCCCCATTTGAATGAATGTGTGGATTTAGTGATCGAACCTATTGATATTGATAAAATAGCCTCTAAATGTCAAATTGTTTTTCTATCCCTACCTAATAATTTAGCCTATACAATGGCGCCACAATTAATAGAAAAAGGATGTAAAGTATTAGATTTATCAGCCGATTATCGGTTTTCTAATTTAGACATTTATAAAAAATGGTATGGGGGAGAACGCACGGATCAAGCCATCGCAGCAACGGCAGTTTATGGCTTACCTGAATTGTATCGCGATCGCCTAGCTACGGCTCAATTAGTTGGTTGTGCCGGGTGTTATGTAACAGCAAGTTTATTAGCAATTTCTCCCCTATTAAAACAGGGATTAGTTGATCCCCATACCACAATTATTGACGCCAAATCCGGCACTTCTGGAGGAGGAAGACAGGCTAAAGTTAATATGTTATTAGCCGAAGCTGATAGTTCAATCGGGGCCTATAGTGTCGGAGGTCATCATCGCCATACCCCAGAAATTGAACAGGTTTGTAGTGACTTAGCCGGACATGATATTTTAGTTCAATTCACTCCCCATTTAATGCCAATGGTACGGGGAATTTTAGCCACGGTTTATGCAACTTTACGAGATCCAGGGTTAGTTAGAGAGGATTTAATTACTATTTATAAAGCCTTTTATCGCAATTCTCCCCTGGTTAAAATATTACCTGGTGGTACCTATCCTCAAACAAAATGGGCCTGTGGAACTAACCTTTGTTACTTAGGAATTGAAGTTGATCAACGCACCGGACGAGTGATCGTTATGTCGGCTATTGATAACTTAATTAAAGGTCAAGCCGGACAAGGAGTGCAGTGCATGAATATTATGATGGGTTGGGAAGAAACCTTGGGTTTACCCCAATTGTGTTTCTATCCTTAAGTTTTATGTTGTTGGGCTTTAGCCCTCCTAATTTTTGTGCTAAAGCCCAACAACAATTTATTTTTTAGGTTTAAACTGTTTTTCTACTAAACTAACAATCGTATCTCTAGGGAAAAATCGAGGTAAATTCACAATAAATTGATTACTAAATCCTCCCGTTACTAAAGTTGAAAAGTCTTTTTCTAAGGCTGTTAATGTGTCTTGAACAACTTCCTCCGCCGTGGCATAATTTTGTCCAACGCCGGAAAGGGTTTGAGGAAATTCTGCTGCGACAAAAAAGTTAGATTCGGTAGGGCCAGGACAGACCACTAAAAGCCTCACCCCAGAGTCTTTATTTTCCGCCCATAAAGCCTCGGTAAAATTCAAAACAAAGGCTTTTGTTCCCGCATAAACCGAACAATAAGGTAAGGGTTGATAACCCGCAATAGAAGCGACATTAACGATCGCACCTGAACCCCGTTTTTTCATATCTGTTAAGAATAAATGAGTCAGTTCAACTAAGGCTGTAATATTTAACTGAATCATTTGCACTTGTTTAGTTAAGGGACGATCTGCAAAAGCTCCATAATCTCCAAATCCCGCATTATTAATTAGTAAATCAATAGTTAATCCCTGTTGAGAGATAGCATCAAAAACCGATTGTGTGGCATCGGGTTGGGTTAAATCTTGAGGAATTAGATATGCTTTAATATTATATTGCGATCGCAATTGTTCAGCAAGTTTTTCTAATTTGTCTTGAGAACGGGCCACTAAAACCACATCAATTTTCCGAGAGGCTAATTCCTTTGCAAACGCCGCCCCAATCCCAACAGACGCTCCTGTAATTAACGCAGTTTTCATTAATTTTCCATCCTAGAATCACTTTCTGATCAATTATTGTATTTGGTTTCGAGGGTGTTGGCACCCACCGAAGGTGATTCCTCTGACTTAGGAGCAGGTTGGACGGTGGGAGAATATTGACATTACAGATAAAATAGATGACTATATTCTTCAGTTAGGCAGAAGGGTAAATATCGAAGTTTATGGCTTTGAACCGAATTATGTTCATCAATTCCCCCATTTGAGTATCCCTGATTTGGCAAAATAAGGTTGATTTTCAACCGACGAAATAGTACCCAGAGAAGGGATTTTTGATTCATCGGGGGTTGCTTTTTCATGGTTTTCTCTTGAGTTGATTAATTAATGGCCTAATAATATTGAAAACAACTTAAAGCTTTTTTAGAAGATAGAAGTTGTAAAGTTATCAGAGGTCAATAAGTTAGGGTTAACGTTATTCAAAGTGGCAAGAATTTGATTATTGACCTGAATTTGAGTCGAACCATTGACCAGGGTGAGAGTTAGTTGTTCAAAGGTGAGACCGCCATCAAGGACAATCATGTCCACCCCAGAAGTAAAGTCGGTAATCGTATCAGGGCCAAATCCCGAAACCAGAACAAAGCGGTCACTACCTTCGCCTCCGGTCAGAGTATCAGCACCTTCAGCCCCCACTAAGATATCGTTGCCTTGGCCTCCGGTGAGAAGATCGTTACCTCCTCCGCCACCAAGGGTATCGTCACCTTCATCTCCCCAGAGGGTATCGTCACCGTCGTTACCGTGGAGCAGGTCGTTGTCAGCACCACCATAGATTAGATCTTGACCGGAGTTACCAGAGATTGTATCACTATCTTGGTTCCCAAAGAGGGTATCGTCACCGTCGTTTCCTTCGAGTCGGTCTGTTCCTTGGTTGCCGAAGATGATATCATCTTGATTACCACCTTTAACAAAGTCATTATTCTGACCTCCGAACAGTTCATCTTTGCCATCACCACCATCAATCAGGTCATCTCCTTGATTCCCATTAATCGAGTCATTGCCAGTATTTCCAGCAATGGTATCGTTACCAAGGTTGCCAAACAAGTCATCATCATCATCGCCACCGTCGATTTGGTCGTTGCCTTTGCCACCGAAAACTAGATCTTTGCCTTTGCCCGCATTGATATAGTCGTTCCCTTGATTGCCGTTAATTTCGTCGTTGCCATCTCCGGTTTCAATGTTATTGTCACCGTCTTTACCAAAGATTTGATCAGATTCGGCTGTACCTGAGATCTCCTCATTGCCATTACTGGAAACCTGGGATGGGGAGTTTGTGTTAGTTTTTAAAGCAGGAAAATCAAGGGTTTTAATGAAATTGCTAGGCTCATAAAAATCACGAGTGGAGTTGGGTGTTGGTTCCGGTGTTGACGTGGGTGTGGGTTCCGGTGTTGGCTCCGGTGTGGGTTCCGGTGTTGGCTCCGGTGTTGGCTCCGGTGTTGGCTCCGGTGTTGGCTCCGGTGTTGGTGTCGGTGTTGGTGTTGGTGTCGGTGTCGGTTCCGGTGTTGGTTCCGGTGTTGGTGTCGGTTCCGGTGTGGGTTCCGGTGTTGGCTCCGGTGTGGGTTCCGGTGTGGGTTCCGGTGTGGGTTCCGGTGTTGGCTCCGGTGTTGGCTCCGGTGTCGGTGTTGGTGTCGGTTCCGGTGTCGGTTCCGGTGTCGGTTCCGGTGTGGGTTCCGGTGTTGGCTCCGGTGTTGGCTCCGGTGTCGGTGTTGGTGTCGGTTCCGGTGTCGGTTCCGGTGTCGGTTCCGGTGTTGGCTCCGGTGTCGGTGTTGGTGTCGGTTCCGGTGTCGGTGTTGGTGTCGGTGTTGGTGTCGGTGTTGGCTCCGGTGTTGGCTCCGGTGTTGGCTCCGGTGTTGGCTCCGGTGTCGGTTCCGGTGTTGGTGTCGGTGTTGGTGTCGGTGTTGGTGTCGGTGTTGGTGTCGGTGTTGGCTCCGGTGTTGGCTCCGGTGTTGGCTCCGGTGTTGGCTCCGGTGTCGGCTCCGGTGTCGGTGTTGGTGTTGGTGTCGGTGTTGGTGTCGGTGTTGGTGTCGGTGTTGGTGTCGGTGTTGGTGTCGGTTCCGGTGTTGGCGTGGGTATAATGCTCAACAGGAAACTATCACTAATACTTGCCCCACTTTTATCGGTAGCAGTAACATTAATAGTCAACGCATCAACATCACTGTTAGTCGGTGTTCCGGTAAATATTCCCGTTGTGCTATTAAATGTTAACCAACTGGGTAAGGTTGTACCATCGGCTAAGGTGGCGGTATAGGTTAAACTATCTCCTGCATCAATATCACTGAAATTATTAGTAATATTGAGACTGAAATTGCTATCTTCGTTAACGGTTTGGTTGCCAATAGCAGTCGCAGTTGGTGCATCATTAATGTTATTAACCGTGAGTTGGAAACTATTGTCAACTGTGGCATTATTACTATCGGTTGCGATAACTTTAATGTCAAGATTTCCGACATCACTGTTAGTCGGTGTTCCGGTAAATATTCCCGTTGTGCTATTAAATGTTAACCAACTGGGTAAGGTTGTACCATCGGCTAAGGTGGCGGTATAGGTTAAACTATCTCCTGCATCAATATCACTGAAATTATTAGTAATATTGAGACTGAAATTGCTATCTTCGTTAACGGTTTGGTTGCCGATAGGAGTCGCAGTGGGAGCATCGTTAATATTAGTAACCACAGAAGTCGGACTACTATTAACAGTTTCTGCTGTCCCTAATAGGTCAGTATAACTAACTTTTACCTGTACTTTTTTCCCAACTTGGGTTTGAGATAAGGTGAACGTATTATTAGTTGCTCCACTAATATCTGTCCAGGTAACTCCATTATCAGATGACTCTTGCCATTGATAATTTAAGGTTCCTAAACCATCTGCATCTGCTAAGGTATTTGTGGCGGTTAAGGTTTGGTTTTGTGTTGCTGTCCCTGTAATACTAACATTACCTGTGGGTAAGTCGTTAATATTAGCAACAAGAGAAGTCGGACTACTATTAACAGTTTCTGCTGTCCCTAATAGGTCAGTATAACTAACTTTGACCTGTACTTTTTTCCCAACTTGGGTTTGAGATAAGGCAAAAGTATTATTAGTTGCTCCACTAATATCTGTCCAGGTAACTCCATTATCTGCTGACTCTTGCCATTGATAATTTAATGTTCCTAAACCATCAACATCTGCTAAGGTATTTGTGGCGGTTAAGGTTTGATTTTGTGTTGCTGTCCCTGTAATACTAACATTACCTGTGGGTAAGTCGTTAATATTAGCAACAAGAGAAGTCGGACTACTATTAACAGTTTCTGCTGTCCCTAATAGGTCAGTATAACTAACTTTTACCTGTACTTTTTTCCCGACTTGGGTTTGAGATAAGGCAAAAGTATTATTAGTTGCTCCACTAATATCTGTCCAGGTAACTCCATTATCAGATGACTCTTGCCATTGATAATTTAAGGTTCCTAAACCATCAACATCTGCTAAGGTATTTGTGGCGGTTAAGGTTTGGTTTTGTGTTGCTGTCCCTGTAATACTAACATTACCTGTGGGTAAGTCGTTAATATTAGCAACAAGAGAAGTCGGACTACTATTAACAGTTTCTGCTGTCCCTAATAGGTCAGTATAACTAACTTTGACCTGTACTTTTTTCCCAACTTGGGTTTGAGATAAGGCAAAAGTATTATTAGTTGCTCCACTAATATCTGTCCAGGTAACTCCATTATCTGCTGACTCTTGCCATTGATAATTTAATGTTCCTAAACCATCAACATCTGCTAAGGTATTTGTGGCGGTTAAGGTTTGATTTTGTGTTGCTGTCCCTGTAATACTAACATTACCTGTGGGTAAGTCGTTAATATTAGCAACAAGAGAAGTCGGACTACTATTAACAGTTTCTGCTGTCCCTAATAGGTCAGTATAACTAACTTTTACCTGTACTTTTTTCCCGACTTGGGTTTGAGATAAGGTGAACGTATTATTAGTTGCTCCACTAATATCTGTCCAGGTGGTTCCATTATCTGCTGACTCTTGCCATTGATAATTTAATGTTCCTAAACCATCAACATCTGCTAAGGTATTTGTGGCGGTTAAGGTTTGGTTTTGTGTTGCTGTCCCTGTAATACTAACATTACCTGTGGGTAAGTCGTTAATATTAGCAACAAGAGAAGTCGGACTACTATTAACGGTTTCTGCTGTCCCTAATAGGTCAGTATAACTAACTTTGACCTGTACTTTTTTCCCAACTTGGGTTTGAGATAAGGCAAAAGTATTATTAGTTGCTCCACTAATATCTGTCCAGGTAACTCCATTATCTGCTGACTCTTGCCATTGATAATTTAATGTTCCTAAACCATCAACATCTGCTAAGGTATTTGTGGCGGTTAAGGTTTGATTTTGTGTTGCTGTCCCTGTAATACTAACATTACCTGTGGGTAAGTCGTTAATATTAGCAACAAGAGAAGTCGGACTACTATTAACAGTTTCTGCTGTCCCTAATAGGTCAGTATAACTAACTTTTACCTGTACTTTTTTCCCAACTTGGGTTTGAGATAAGGTGAACGTATTATTAGTTGCTCCACTAATATCTGTCCAGGTAACTCCATTATCAGATGACTCTTGCCATTGATAATTTAATGTTCCTAAACCATCAATATCGGCTAAGGTATTGGTTGCAGTTAAGGTTTGATTTTGTGTTGCTGTCCCTGTAATACTAACATTACCTGTGGGTAAGTCGTTAATATTAGCAACAAGAGAAGTCGGACTACTATTAACGGTTTCTGCTGTCCCTAATAGGTCAGTATAACTAACTTTTACCTGTACTTTTTTCCCGACTTGTGCTTGAGATAAGGCAAAAGTATTATTAGTTGCTCCACTAATATCTGTCCAGGTAACTCCATTATCTGCTGACTCTTGCCATTGATAATTTAATGTTCCTAAGCCATCAACATCTGCTAAGGTATTGGTTGCAGTTAAGGTTTGGTTTTGTGTTGCTGTCCCTGTAATACTAACATTACCTGTGGGTAAGTCGTTAATATTAGCAACAAGAGAAGTCGGACTACTATTAACGGTTTCTGCTGTCCCTAATAGGTCAGTATAACTAACTTTTACCTGTACTTTTTTCCCGACTTGTGCTTGAGATAAGGCAAAAGTATTATTAGTTGCTCCACTAATATCTGTCCAGGTAACTCCATTATCTGCTGACTCTTGCCATTGATAATTTAATGTTCCTAAGCCATCAACATCTGCTAAGGTATTGGTTGCAGTTAAGGTTTGGTTTTGTGTTGCTGTCCCTGTAATACTAACATTACCTGTGGGTAAGTCGTTAATATTAGCAACAAGAGAAGTCGGACTACTATTAACGGTTTCTGCTGTCCCTAATAGGTCGGTATAACTAACTTTTACCTGTACTTTTTTCCCGACTTGTGCTTGAGATAAGGCAAAAGTATTATTAGTTGCTCCACTAATATCTGTCCAGGTAACTCCATTATCAGATGACTCTTGCCATTGATAATTTAATGTTCCTAAACCATCAACATCTGCTAAGGTATTGGTTGCGGTTAAGGTTTGGTTTTGTGTTGCTGTCCCTGTAATACTAACATTACCTGTGGGTGCATCGTTAACGGCCGTGACATCAATAGTAATAGTATTAGCTGCCACACTATCAAGAGTGCCGTCATTAACGGTGAACTTGAAGTTGGCATAACCGCTACCGTTGGCATTGCCAACTGGGGTAAATTGTAGGTTAGGAATATTCGCAGCAGTGATCACTTGGTTAGCTGTGACAGCAGTGCTGTTGAGTTTTAATGTCCCGGCGGTGGGCAGTTGAGTGATTTTTATCGAAGCTAGGGTGTTTCCGGTGTCTACATCACTAAAACCGAAGTCCGTGGCAGCAAAGGTATAGTTACTGTCTTCGTTAAAGGTTAGGGTTTTGTCCGTGCCGGTAGGTGCATCGTTAACGGCCGTTACCACAATGGATGCAGTGGCGGTGTTACTGCTAAAGGCTGTTGTCCCGCCGTTAGTGCTGGTGTTGGCTGTACTTCCGGCTGTACCTGTGGACTTATCCCAAGCCCGGAAGGTGAGGGCATTGGTAATAGTCCCGTTGTAGTGGGTGTTGGGTTGGAAACGAACTTTATTCCCTGCATCTAATAATAGGGCGTTACTGTCGCTGACGGAGGGGAAGTTTGTCCAGGTTGTGCCGTTGTCGGTGGAATATTGCCAAGTGCCGTTATTGTCGGCGGCTGTAATTGCAATGGCTTCGGTGATGGTGGTGGTGTCTACATCGGATATGGGGAGAAGATTGTTATAGATTTTGCTGATGCGGTTATTAGAACTATCCTGGCCCGTGAGCAGGATGTCGGTGTCCCCATCTTTGTCAAAGTCGGCTGTGGTGACGGAACTATAGCCAACACCCGTGAGGGAGACGTTGGTGTTTTCGCTAAAACCGCCACTGCCGTTGTTGCTATAGATTTTGCTGATGTTGTTAAAAGAACTATCGTAGCCCGTGAGCAGGATGTCGGTGTCCCCATCTTTGTCAAAGTCGGCTGTGGTGACGGAACTATCGGAAACACCGGTGAGGGAGATGTTCGTGTTTTCGCTAAAACCGCCACTGCCGTTGTTGCTATAGATTTTGCTGATGGGGTTTCCTGAACTATCCCCGCCCGTGAGCAGGATATCGGTGTCCCCATCTTTGTCAAAGTCGGCTGTGGTGACGGAACTACTGCGAACACCGGTGAGGGAGATGTTGGTGTTTTCGCTAAAACCGCCACTGCCGTTGTTGCTATAGATTTTGCTGATGCGGTTTCCTGAACTAGGGGAGCCCGTGAGCAGGATATCGGTGTCCCCATCATTGTCAAAGTCGGCTGTGGTGACGGAACTTCTGGAAACACCAGTTAGGGAGATGTTCGTGTTTTCGCTAAAACCGCCACTGCCGTTGTTGCTATAGATTTTGCTGATGCGGTTACTAGAACTACCCTGGCCCGTGAGCAGGATGTCGGTGTCCCCATCATTGTCAAAGTCGGCTGTGGTGACGGAACTAAAGGCAACACCAGTTAGGGAGATGTTCGTGTTTTCGCTAAAACCGCCACTGCCGTTGTTGCTATAGATTTTGCTGATGGGGTTTCCTGAACTATCCCCGCCCGTGAGCAGGATATCGGTGTCCCCATCTTTGTCAAAGTCGGCTGTGGTGACGGAACTATAGGCAACACCGGTGAGGGAGATGTTGGTGTTTTCTTTAATACTTCCAGATGGAATTATATCTTTGATAACATCCCCAATAGAGTTGCTATCATCTTCGTTAATGGTGGTGAGGGTATAGGTGAGGTTGGTATTATCTAATACGGGTGCATCGTTAACGGCCGTGACATCAATAGTAATAGTATTAGCTGCCACACTATCAAGAGTGCCGTCATTAACGGTGAACTTGAAGTTGGCATAACCGCTACCGTTGGCCTCAGCAACTGGGGTAAATTGTAGGTTAGGAATATCCGCAGCAGTGATCACTTGGTTAGCTGTGACAGCAGTGCTGTTGAGTTTTAATGTCCCGGCGGTGGGCAGTTGAGTGATTTTTATCGAAGCTAGGGTGTTTCCGGTGTCTACATCACTAAAACCGAAGTCCGTGGCAGCAAAGGTATAGTTACTGTCTTCGTTAAAGGTTAGGGTTTTGTCCGTGCCGGTAGGTGCATCGTTAACGGCCGTTACCACAATGGAGGCGGTGGCGGTGTTACTGCTAAAGGCTGTTGTCCCGCCGTTAATGCTGGTGTCGGCTGTACTTCCGGCTGTATCTGTGGACTTATCCCAAGCCCGGAAGGTGAGGGCATTGGTAATAGTCCCGTTGTAGTTGTTGTTGGGTTGGAAACGAACTTTATTCCCTGCATCTAATAATAGGGCGTTACTGTCGCTGACGGAGGGGAAGTTTGTCCAGGTTGTGCCGTTGTTGGTGGAATATTGCCAAGTGCCGTTATTGTCGGCGGCTGTAATTGCAATGGCTTCGGTGATGGTGGTGGTGTCTACATCGGATATGGGGAGAAGATTGTTATAGATTTTGCTGATGGGGTTTCCTGAACTATCGTAGCCCGTGAGCAGGATGTCGGTGTCCCCATCAGAGTCAAAGTCGGCTGTGGTGACGGAACTAAAGCCAACACCGGTGAGGGAGACGTTGGTGTTTTCGCTAAAACCGCCACTGCCGTTGTTGCTATAGATTTTGCTGATGCGGTTATTAGAACTATCGAAGCCCGTGAGCAGGATGTCGGTGTACCCATCAGAGTCAAAGTCGGCTGTGGTGACGGAACTAAAGGCAACACGAGTTAGGGAGATGTTCGTGTTTTCGCTAAAACCGCCACTGCCGTTGTTGCTATAGATTTTGCTGATGCTGTTAAAAGAACTATCCCGGCCCGTGAGCAGGATGTCGGTGTCCCCATCATTGTCAAAGTCGGCTGTGGTGACCGAACTAATGGCAACACCGGTGAGGGAGACGTTGGTGTTTTCGCTAAAACCGCCACTGCCGTTGTTGCTATAGATTTTGCTGATGAAGTTACTAGAACTATCCCGGCCCGTGAGCAGGATATCGGTGTCCCCATCTTTGTCAAAGTCGGCTGTGGTGACGGAACTATAGGAAACACCAGTGAGGGAGACGTTGGTGTTTTCGCTAAAACCGCCACTGCCGTTGTTGCTATAGATTTTGCTGATGGGGTTAAAAGAACTATCGTAGCCCGTGAGCAGGATGTCGGTGTCCCCATCATTGTCAAAGTCGGCTGTGGTGACCGAACTACTGCCAACACCGGTGAGGGAGATGTTCGTGTTTTCGCTAAAACCGCCACTGCCGTTGTTGCTATAGATTTTGCTGATGAGGTTATTAGAACTATCGTAGCCCGTGAGCAGGATATCGGTGTCCCCATCTTTGTCAAAGTCGGCTGTGGTGACGGAACTATAGGAAACACCAGTGAGGGAGACGTTGGTGTTTTCGCTAAAACCGCCACTGCCGTTGTTGCTATAGATTTTGCTGATGGGGTTAAAAGAACTATCGTAGCCCGTGAGCAGGATGTCGGTGTCCCCATCATTGTCAAAGTCGGCTGTGGTGACGGAACTACTGGTAACACCGGTGAGGGAGATGTTGGTGTTTTCTTTAATACTTCCAGATGGAATTATATCTTTGATAACATCCCCAATAGAGGTGCTATCATCTTCGTTAATGGTGGTGAGGGTATAGGTGAAGTTGGTATTAGCTAATACGGGTGCATCGTTAACGGCCGTGACCGTGACTTGGGCAGTGACTGGGGTAGGAGACTGCAAACCATCGTTATCTTTAGCCACCACTTGAACCGCATTGACCGTGCCGTTAACGTTGGCATCCGGTGTCCAATAAGCTTTTTTCGTGGCATCTATCGTATCATTACTCCCGGCAACCCAAGCTGTGGCGCTGGTGGCATCGCTCCCAATTCTTAACGTACCACTACTGACGGCTTTCACAACAAAGGCAGCCACCGTCCCCCCATTATCCGCTTCATTTCCTTGGGCAGCGAAGTCAGCAAAGGTGAGTTCGACTTCTGTATCTTCGTTGGTAGTGTCAACCGGGCCAGCAAAACTGCTGAGGGTGGGGGGGTTGAGGGTGTTGCTATAGATTTTGCTGATGCGGTTACCAGAACTATCCTGGCCCGTGAGCAGGATGTCGGTGTCCCCATCATTGTCAAAGTCGGCTGTGGTGACGGAACTATAGCGAACACCGGTGAGGGAGATGTTCGTGTTTTCGCTAAAACCGCCACTGCCGTTGTTGCTATAGATTTTGCTGATGCGGTTACTAGAACTATCCCGGCCCGTGAGCAGGATGTCGGTGTCCCCATCTTTGTCAAAGTCGGCTGTGGTGACGGAACTACCGGAAACACCGGTGAGGGAGACGTTGGTGTTTTCGCTAAAACCGCCACTGCCGTTGTTGCTATAGATTTTGCTGATGCGGTTAAAAGAACTATCGAAGCCCGTGAGCAGGATATCGGTGTCCCCATCTTTGTCAAAGTCGGCGGTGGTGACGGAACTACTGGAAACACCAGTGAGGGAGATGTTCGTGTTTTCGCTAAAACCGCCACTGCCGTTGTTGCTATAGATTTTGCTGATGCTGTTATTAGAACTACCGAGGCCCGTGAGCAGGATGTCGGTGTCCCCATCTTTGTCAAAGTCGGCTGTGGTGACGGAACTAAAGGAAACACCGGTGAGGGAGACGTTGGTGTTTTCGCTAAAACCGCCACTGCCGTTGTTGCTATAGATTTTGCTGATGCGGCTAGAACTATCGTAGCCCGTGAGCAGGATGTCGGTGTCCCCATCTTTGTCAAAGTCGGCTGTGGTGACGGAACTATTGTAAACACCGGTGAGGGAGACGTTGGTGTTTTCGCTAAAACCGCCACTGCCGTTGTTGCTATAGATTTTGCTGATGCGGCCAGAACTAGGGGAGCCCGTGAGCAGGATGTCGGTGTCCCCATCATTGTCAAAGTCGGCTGTGGTGACGGAACTTCTGTCAACACTGGTGAGGGAGACGTTGGTGTTTTCGCTAAAACCGCCACTGCCGTTGTTGCTATAGATTTTGCTGATGCGGCCAGAACTAGAGGTGCCCGTGAGCAGGATGTCGGTGTCCCCATCATTGTCAAAGTCGGCTGTGGTGACGGAACTATAGCGAACACCGGTGAGGGAGATGTTCGTGTTTTCGGTAAAGTTAAAACTAGAAGTCATTTTCTTAATTTCCTTTAATTGGGTAGTCGGTTTATCCCTAATGGGTATCAAGATGTTTCTGATGGTTGGGGGTTAACGGTTTCCCATTTGTCGAAATGCCGATTCTAAGTGGCTGACAAACCCTGATACGTTAAATAACGGCGCATCTCGTGCCTTTAACCGTTGACGCAACTGTTGCAACTCCTGGGGATGGCTGGCCCAGTCAATCGCTTTTTGTTGGTACTCCTCCCCACTGTTAGCAATCATTTCTGGGAGTCCGCCACTGGCACAAATACTCGCCCCCATGCGGGAAGCGTTGGTCAAACCAGGTTTTGTCAGAACAGGTACACCCGCCCACAACGCTGCTACAGTGGTAGAACCGCCACTATATATCCACGTATCTAAGGCTAAATCTGCCAGTTGTAAGCGGGCGAGATATTCGGGGTGGGGAATTTTGGGGGCAAAAATTAGTCTTTCGGGTGCAACTCCAGAAGCAGCCGCTTTTTTGTGTAAATTATTGATCACTTCCTCTGTTATCGGTTCAGATAACCACAAGACACTGCCTTCAACTTGCTGCAAAATTCCCATCCAAACGGCAAATAAATCGGGGGTAATTTTAAAATGTCGGTTGAAGCAACAGAAGACAAAACTTGCTTCAGGCAACCCGAATTCTGCGCGAGTTAAGGGTTGGGAAGAAATCTCCATTTCAGAAGCGATAAACTGATCAGGTAAATAGAGAATTTCTTCACTATAATATTGAGCTAATTCTGGAGGAACAATCCATTGGTCGGTAAGTAAATATTGAATAAAATTGGCTCCCATTGTGTTCGGATATCCCAGAAAACTGGCTTGAATAGGAGCCGGTTGATAGGCAAAGATTTGCGGTTTACCGTAACCGGTATACCCGGCTAAATCGATTAAAATATCAATGCCATCTCGATTGATTTGTTCAGCCGCTTCTAAAGGAGACAGTTGAGAAAAATCTCGAAATTCATCACAACCGATTCTAATGGTTTCCGTGATCTCATCATTGACGTTTAATAAGTTGTAGCCAAAGATTTCAAACTCTTCTCGGTTATGGTTTTCAAAGATTTGATAAATTAAACGACCAACGGCGTGACTATAGAAATCGGGGGAAACATAACCCACCCGCAGTTTATCGGTTTTTTGGGAATAGATGAATTGCGGTTTTTTCTCAGCTATTGATTTCTCAATTCCTATGGCGTGTTTTTGGGCAACAGCTAAGGATAATTCGGGAGGAATTGGAAGGGCGTTTAACTGAAAGGGAGCTAAGGTAAACCCTTTCTTGTCTTCCTGTATATATTGGGTCGTGGAATTGATCAAATCTTGGACAAAATGATCATAGTTTTCCCAGTCGCAGAGATTAACTTTCACAAACCCGATATGGGGATATAAATATTCAGCATTACGGTTGAGGCTTTCCACTCGTTCATAGGCAAGTTTCGCTAAGGTAAATTGACTTTGAAGTTCCCAAATCTGTCCGAGTTGAAAATAGGCATCGGCGTAGTTTCGTTGGTGTTTAGCTGCGGTTTGAAAGAGTTGAATCGCTTCTTCTAACTTCGCTTGTTGTTTATACAATAAACCCAAATTGTACAATGCTGGAACAAGCTCAGGGTTTAATTCCAAGGCGCGTTTTAATAACTCCTCAGCTTGATTTAATTGACCTTCAATTAGGTAGATTGACCCCAAGTTTGTTAAGGTTAACGCAGAATTTGGGTTAATTTTTAGAGCATTTTGATAACAAGTTATGGCTTCAGATAAGCGATTTTGCTGTTGCAGTAAGGTTCCTAAATTATTGTGAGGTGGAATATAATTTGGGTCGGCTGCTATAGCATTTTGAAAGCAAGCGATCGCTTCTTGAATTTTTCCTTGTTTTTTAAAATCTTGCCCTCGTTCAAATTCAGCTTTTGCTGCTTTTAATCGTGGGTTTTCTAACGTCCTTAAGTGTTGTTCTAAGATGTCATCTAATTCTGAAATTGTTGTCTCATCTTCTCGAAAAATCTGCCCGACATATTCAGTCTTTTGACGAGAAATTGGAAAGGGTTTTCCTTCGGAAAATTCATCATGAACTAAACTTTGATATTGAGCTAAAGGATAAATGACATCATTCAAAAACCGTTGATCAATGCCTTTCATTAAAGATTTAGAATGAGTTTTAACATAATTATTGATAGCAGTTTTGATCTCTAAATTCCCTTTAAATCCCCACATCCCTCCCATAATTTTGCTTCGATGCAAAGGATGATCTCGCATAATATGAAACGGAAAAGGACTGGCTAACCATTCATCAACGGCAGCTTTTTCCCGTTGATTAAGCCGCGAGTCCGTATCCCGAATAATCGTAATTTCGACATCAGGATCATTCAGGGCTAGAAACCGCCAAAATGATCCGGTACAATTTTGAGAGGGGGTTTGCATCGGGATGATTTCTACATGATTCCAAGCTGATAAATGTTCTAACGTTTCTTTGGGAACGGTTTCATCCACATAAAACCGACAAATCCAACCCGGATAAATTTTAAGTGCTAATTCCGCATTTTTAATCGCACCAATATTGTAGATAGGATCATGGCCCCAAAGACTAAAAGAGATGACTTTTTTCTGGGTTTTTGTGGGGCTACCAATAGTTACTAATTTAGCAATATTTCCACTTTTAAACCCTAAAGCCATCGGACATTGAACTTGGGGAAAAATAGCGACATCATAAAGTTCTGTGGCTTCGGTATCCATATCTAGCCACTCGACAATATCTCCGGTTTTTAAGTCAATAATTAAGATGCCACAACGGGCTTCTGCTTGTTTTTGTTGCAGCTTTTCTCCCAGTAATAAACCGGAAAAATGATAATCTCTGGGTTTAGATAAACCCACAACGGCAAAATCTCCGACAAAGGCTAACCCCCGTCCATACCCCGGACAAAATGTAACCGCAACAAATTCCCCGTTTTCGATGTATCCAAAATCTCCTGTTCCTGAGTTGAGTAACCACAATTTCCCTTGATACCATCGGGGAGAGTGGGGCATGGATAAACCCCTAGCGATGATATCGTGGGTTTGAATATCAATCACCACTCCCCCATCACTGCGTCGATGTCGCCAACCGGATGCTACATCCGAATGACTAACCGCCGTTACATAGCGGGGAATACCGTTAACGGCGGCTAACCCGTTAAGGTGACAGCGATCTTCCGGGGCGAGTTTGCTGATAAAATTCGGTTGCCATACAGGAGTAAAGCTGTGTTGAGGATGGAGCGTCGCTAAACAGCTATATTCGGTGTTAGCAAAAATAATATTTCCCTGGGGGTCAGCTATCAGATCATGTACGTCTACATCTCCGGTGGTGTAGGCAACGCGAGGAACGTAGACGCGATCATATTTATCCTGTAAAAGTTCCTTGTTTTCGAGGATATTTTCAAACCGCCAAATTTGATAGCGGGTAGCGAGGTAAAAGCGTTCTGATGTCACATAAAGTCCCATAGGTCGCTCAAATTCCCAAACGGGGGTGGAAATTTGGCCGTTCGGTTGGACTCCAATCAAACAAAGGCGGTTTGTTTGGTAGGTAGTCAGGGCGACGCTGACTTGGTGTTGGTGCAGCCATTCCAGAAAGTGTCGTGAGTAAGGAACAGTTAGGGTTTTGGGAGCGCTCATAGGTTATTGCTTATTGATGTAGATAGAGGTTGCACAAAAACCAAATAAATCTTATCTTAAAACAAGATTTTTTTAAAAGTACAGCGGCAATGTTGGATTCTCTCAAGGTAAGACTATACCCAAATAAGGTATTTGTGGCAGTTAAGGTTTGGTTTTGTTCGGGTGTTCCTGTAATATTAACTGTTCCTGTAGGAGCATCATTAACATTAGTAACAACAGAAGTTGGACTACTATTAACGATTTCTTGTGTTCCTAGTCCATCGGTATAACTAACTTTTACCTGCACTTTTTCCCCACTTGTGCTTGAGATAAGGTGAAAGTATCATTAGTTTCTCCACTAATATCAGTCCAGGTAACTCCATTATCTGCTGACTCTTGCCATTGATAATTTAATGTTCCTAAACCATCAATATCGGCTAAGGTATTGGTTGCAGTTAAGGTTTGGTTTTGTGTTGCTGTACCCGTAATATTAACTATTCCTGTCGGTAAGTCATTAACATTAGTAACACGGGACTTACGCAAGCACGCTATATATAGCGTACTTGCGTAAGTCCTGTAAATTTTATATTGCTGGCGCAGATACTTGAACAATTGGCAGCGTTCGCTGGCTTACTGCACACTATATATAGTGTGCCTGCGTAAGTCCTGAATTTATTATAAAATATCAATATAGCAGTTTTTAATCATGGTAGCTCCCACAAATAGAAAGCAAGATAAATTTCAATCCTATTACACGAATTGTGATCATATTACTTCCTATATGGTAGGACTTCTCGAATGTGATAATAATATGTCTGTACTTGAACCTTGTGCGGGTGAGGGTGTGTTTATTGACGAGTTATTAAAACAGGAATTAACCCCAGAAATTACTGCCTATGAGTTAAATATTGATGCTGTAAATCAGTTGAATATTAAATATAATGATTTAAAAAATATTGAGATTATACATCAAGATTTTATACTGGCAAACACTAACAAAAAATTCGATAGAGTGATTGCCAATCCCCCTTATGGAGCATATCAATCACCGGAAAAAAGAAAACAATTAAAAAAAGCATATCCCCATATATATGCTAAGGAAACCTACGGTTTATTTTTAATTCGGACAATGGAATTATTGAAACAGGACGGACGACTGGTTTTTATTATTCCAGATACCTATTTATCACTCCATCATCATCAAGGTTTGCGAAAAGAAATTATTAGTAATTATAAAATAGAATCAATCACGCTTTTTCCTTCTGATTTTTTCCCTGGTGTTAATTTTGGCTATGCGGGTTTAAGTATAATATCTATTGTTAAGGAAAAACCCAATATTGATTACAATTTTCCTGTATATAATGGTCTGCATTCACCGTCAGAGTTGACAGAATTATTAACCAAAACCAAGAAAAATTATGAAGTTTGTAGACTTTCCTACCATCAGCTTATTAACAATCCATCCCAGGCTTTTTTTCTGTCTTCAAAAGACTGGATTTCTCAAATTCTGAGTTCTGATAATATGACAGTAGGTGATATTTGTTTTGTGGTAACGGGTTTTTATTCGGGTAATGATGGTAAGTATTTAAGGCGATCGCCATCTGTTACTAGGGGGACTAAAAAGTATGCTATTGTAGAGAATAATAAGATATGTAGGGATAATCTTTCTATTAATCCGCCCCTGAATGGCATCAAAAATGATTGTTATTGGGTTCCTATTGTCAAGGGTGGTAATCAAAGATTCTACAAACAATCAGAATGGTTTATGGACTGGGGAGAAAAAGCAGTTCATGATTATAAAGTTACTAATAAGCAAAAAGCTAGATTTCAGAATTCTCAATTTTATTTCCGTCAAGGAATTGCTGTACCGATGATATCCTCCTCCTCAATTACGGGATCATTGCTTGATGGTAGATTATTTGATCAGTCTATTGTGGGAATATTTCCCCGCCAAGATTACCAGGATTTAATTTACTATTTACTGGGTTTTTTTAATAGTAAAGCTTGTAATGATCTGATTAGAACTATCAATATAAGCACCAATAATTCCGCTAATTATATCAAGAAAATACCCTTGATTATACCACAAAAACAGTTATTAGAAACTATATTAAAAGAAGTGGGGCGGCTGGTTATATTATCTAAGTCTAATATTATTAATGATCAAGATTTGCAAAAATTGAATGAATACTTTTATGATGTATATGGTGCTAAAATATCATGAGAAGACAAGACCAAATCATACTTTAAGCGGTTAAAAATGTTCTCCTGATAATATTTAAACTCTTAAGAATCAGACAATGAAAAGTGGTATGCTCTAAAAGGTCAAGATTTGAAACTACCGTCCATGCCTGAGTTAACAAAAGATGGTTATTATGCTGAGTTCGGATCTCGCATTACTCAAGAGAGCGAACGCCTCTTCGTTGATGAATTCCTGTGGACTCTGCTTGGCACAAAAATAGGCTACATCATCCCTCAACGCACTTTCATTGACAGCACGGGCAAAAACAGGCGGATTGATTTTTCTTATGTTGAGGGTAGTAGCAAGCTGGCAATTGAAGTCAACGGCGAGACTTACCATGCAGAAGGTATTGTCCCTAACGAGGTGTTTGACGACAACTTATTTCGCCAAAATGAAATATTACAAGATGGTTAGAAGTTAATTCGATTTTCTTATAGTATGCTCCAGTCTCTTCAGTGGCGACCAGTAGTAATGCAGTCTTTAAGAAACTTCTTTTCTAATTATGCTCCTAATCTTCTTGGAGAAGAGTTAGTTGAGCCTAACCCTCTTCAAATAAATGCACTCAAAGCATTAGAATTCTACAGATCAAAAGGTTGGAAGAAAGGCGTTGTGATCTTACCTACAGGTACAGGTAAAACTATATTATCGGCTTTAGATGCTAGAATATTTCGAGGAAAAGTGCTTTTTATTGTTCATAGATTAGATATCCTAAAACAGAGTATCTCTGCATATAAAAAGGTCTGGAATCAGGCAACAATTGGGATACTCACTGGAGAGTCAAGAGAGAACGAGTTAAATTGTGATATTTTATTTGCATCTAAAGATACTCTTCGTCAAACTACCGAGTTAACCAAGTATAGACATGATGAGTTTGACTATATTGTTATTGATGAAGTTTATCATGGTCAAACACCTTCTTACAGAGAAATTTTTTCCTATTTCAAACCAAGATTTATGCTTGGAATGACTGCTACACCAGATCGAAGTTCAAAAAGCTATTTAACACCCTCACAACTTGAAGAAATTGAACAGTGGCTAATTCCCTTAGAAAGACGAAACATCTCCGAGTTAGAAAGGCATCTAATCGAAGAGAAAGATTGGTTGATAACTTGTTGTTTATTTGCACCTTATGGCCCGAAAGAAAATCCAGTAGAAGCGATCTGGTTACAAGTGAAAAATTTTATTAGACGGTTTTATTATCGGTGTCGAAACTTCTCAATAGCTAAAAAGTTATTCCAGCTTTTCTTTAAGTTTAATTTGTTCAATCCTCCCAACTTAGAAAAATATGATGCTTTTGTACAAATGATTTAGACTTGCTATAGTGATGATGTTAGTATTTTACGAGAATTATTTGGAGCAGATTTCCTAACAAATAACTACCACTTAACAGAAACAGAGTACATTCAACTATAGAAAAAACATGGCTAACCGATCTCACAGAAATACACGACTTATTGGAATGAATGCCCTGCGAAAACGTAACGGGGTTCACACTTCTGAACTTGAAATTGAAATTAAAAAATATCAAGAAACCGTTCATGCTGTTATGAATCTTGATTGTCTTAAACTGCTTAAAAAGATTCCCTCAAACTCGGTTCAACTGATTGTTTGTGATCCTCCTTATAATATAAATCTTGCTGAATGGGATAATTTTGATAATTATATTAAGTGGGCATCTGAATGGTTGATAGAGAGCGAGAGAGTCCTATCTGAGACAGGAAATATTGTTATATTTGGTGGGTTTCAATATCAAACTGAAGCCGGAAGTGGTGATTTACTGGAAATTATGATGTATATGCGCCGTCATAGCAAAATGCGATTAGTCAACGTGATTATTTGGTATTATAAAAATGGAATGAGTGCCCATAGATTCTTTGCCAATCGCCATGAGGAAATAGCTTGGTTTGCGAAGACAAAAAAATATGTTTTTGACTTAGATGCAGTTCGTATACCTTTTGATCAAGAGACTAAAACCCTTTACTTGAAAGATAAAAGATTAAAGCCTGAGAGTGTTGAGAAAGGAAAAAATCCGACGAATGTTTGGGAGATTGGAAGATTGAATGGTAATTCCCTGCAAAGAGTAGGACATCCCACCCAAAAACCAACGGAAGTAATTAGAAGAATTGTCCGGGCGATGTCTTACCCTGGTTCCGTTGTGCTTGATTTTTTTGCGGGTTCAGGAGTGACAACCAGAGTGTGTATAGAAGAAGGAAGACATAGTATAGCAAATGATATTTCTACTGATTTGAATGGCTATTTAGATCAGCATATTGCCAAAATAAAACCCGATATTTTTTCTGATTTTGTCCCCTTTAATTTATTAACTGAAATTGAATTTGAGTCCCATCCAGTGTTTGGCAAAATAACGGGAAATAGGTAGCTTCATGGAAAGTCATTTTTCAGGAGCGAATTTAACGATCTTGTTGATGTCCTAATTTCTTTGCACACTGCGATAGATATTGCTGTAATGATGTATGATGGGGTTTTAAGTTGAGTATGACTAAAATAGAAATTTATGGGGCATAAGGGATGAAACGCTATATTTGTATTGCCATTGGCATTAATCAATATCAATATCTGCAACCCTTGAATTATGCCCAAAAGGATGCAGAGGCTATTTATGAATATTTGGTTGATGTTGCCGGGTTTCCTCGCGATCAGAGTTTATTGATCACCGATAAGTCCCCCCAAATGTCGAAGATGTCCACCTATCCCAACAGGGAAAATATTGTAGATTGGGTGGAGTCTTTCTGTAAAGAGCAACTCGGCCCGGAGGATGTCCTCTGGTTTTTCTTTAGTGGTCATGGGTTTGCCAAGGATGGGCGGGATTATCTATTGCCGATTGATGGGAACCCGACTCAGTTAGAAACAACGGGAATTCCGATTCAAGAGTTATTTGACTATTTTAAAGCCGCGGCAACCGATAAAATTTTGGTGTTGCTGGATATTAACCGCGCTCAGGGGGCACACGCGGGGGAAAGTGTGGGAACTCAAACGGCTGAAATCGCCCGAAAATTAAAAATTCCGACGATTTTATCCTGTCAGCCCGAACAGTTGTCCCGGGAAACTTCGGCTTTGCGCCAAGGATTCTTTACTTCGGTATTATTGGAAGGGTTGAAAGCCGGACAGTTTTCAACCTTAGACCGATTAATTCATGGACTGGAGAAACGTTTACCGGAAGTGACGGAACAACATTTAAGACCCCGACAAAACCCCGTATTTGCAGTTTATCCAGCCTCTAAACTCCAGCAGGTACTTTTACCTGAAATTCGTCAGGTGGCTATTAATCTTTCCAACGGTATTAGAGAAATAAATATGGCAACTGTAGAATCTCATCAAAATGGGACTGCTCCTGTATCGGAAGATCCCCTGAAATTATCCCTATCCTCTGATCAAGGAAATGGAGATCGGGGTTCTGCGACAGGTGAACCCGTCGAACCCGGGAATTTACCCCCAAATTCTCCAGCTTCTGTAATTCAGATGAACTCCCAACCGCCTGCAAGTTCAACAGAGGACACTATGACAGAAAGTTCATTTTTACAACGGTTAATTCTTTGGAGTGGCGCAACGGCGCTGGTACTGTTACTGGGTGTGTTTCTGACCAATAAACCAATATTTTTAGGTCAAAAAACCGCTAAGTCTTCTGTTGAGACTTCAACGGTGGTTAAAACTCCCAAACCACTGCCCGCGACCACAAAACCGGAAAGTACACCCCCGACTCCAACTCCTGCAAGTCCGGTTCAATTGTTAGATGAATCGAAACTCCTATTAAAAGATGTTTCCGCTTCTGATTTTAGTAAAGCGATCGCCATCATTCGACAAATTCCGGCGAGCGATCCCCAGTACAAGGAAGCCCAAGGGGATATTGAACATTGGAGTAAAACGATCTTGGTGATTGCCCAAGGACGCGCCCTGAGTCAAAATTTGCCGGGAGCAGTGGATGCAATTAAGTTGCTCCCTGACGCTAATCCTGAGATTTATCAACAGGGACAAAAACAACTTGAGGAGTGGGAGGCTCAGTTAAAAGTCCTGAACAATAATCAAGGAATTTTGAGTCAGGCTAAGGCTTTAATTAAGCCCGGTCAAGCCTCATCCTATAGTGATGCCATCGGTCTTGTCCAAAAAATTCCGGCGGATCAGCCGGGATATTTGGAGGCGGAAAAATTAATCGATCAATGGGGAAATCAAATCTGGGAAATTGCTCAATCCCGTGCGAAGAAAAAGCAATATGATAATGCTATTGAAGCGGCTAAGTTAGTTCCCGAAAATACATCGGCCTATGACGCGGCTAAGAAAGCGATCGCCGATTGGAAAACGAATAAGTAATCAGTCATCAGTTATCAGTCATCGCGTTGAGCTTGATATCTTTCTACTTGCTCAGTTAATTCTAATTGATTTAATTGCTGAACAGCTTGGAGTAAATCTAATGCTGATATTTGGGCTTCAATTTTGACAGTGGGCATGATCTTACAACACTTTTATTTTAGATTTCTGGATATCTTGATGATAACTGATAACTGATTACTGATTACTGATAACTGATTTTTGTTCCCCCTAAACCGCAGTAGCCATTGGGGTTTTTAGCTAAGTATTGTTGATGATAACTTTCGGCATAATAAAATTCCGGCGCTGGCAGAATTTCCGTGGTTATGGTTTCATAACCTCCTTTTTTCAGGGCGATTTGATATATGTCCCGGGAGGCTTCTGCTAATTCCCGTTGCTGCTCGGAATAAACATAAATTCCTGAACGGTATTGTGTCCCAGCATCGTTACCCTGGCGCATTCCCTGGGTCGGGTTATGGCTTTCCCAAAAGACTTTTAGCAATTGTTCATAACTAATAATTTTCGGATCATAAACCACTAACACGACTTCATTATGTCCCGTTTGCCCGCTACAAACTTCTTCATAGGTGGGGTTAGGGGTAAATCCGGCGCTGTAGCCCACGGAGGTGCTAAACACCCCTTCCTGCTGCCAAAATCGGCGTTCTGCACCCCAAAAACAACCCATCCCAAATACCGCCATTTCTAATCCTGGGGGAAAGGGAGGTTTGAGGGGATTACCATTGACATAATGTTTGTCGGGTACGGACATGGCTTGTTTCCGTCCGGGTAGGGCGTCGGAGGCTGAAGGCATTTTGAGTTTTTTACCCAGTCCAAAAATGTGCATAATTGAATTATTTAGGATTGCTATATCTTAATTTTAGCGTTTTTATCGGGATTTTTGCTGAAATATAATAATTATAGTTGAGTTTTTAAAATTTGATATAATCAGTTAGAAGAATAAAAAACTCAGATATGATGTGGGATGAAATTGCTCAAGAAATTACACAGGCTACGGGAGAACCGTTTCAAATTTGCGATCGCCATGGCGTCGGTGGAGGATGTATCAATCAAGGATATCAAATTAGCCAAGGTTCCCGTCACTATTTTATTAAACTGAATAAAATTAGTCAAGTGGGAATGTTTGAAGCTGAGGCTTTAGGGGTTCAACAAATTGGGAAAACCCAGACTATTCGAGTTCCTCAAGTCATTTGTTGGGGAGGGTTGGGAAATTCCGCTTATTTAGTCTTAGAATGGCTGAATTTAGATGGAAAAAATGATCCTTCAGCCTGGGAAGAAATGGGAAAAAACTTAGCTTTACTCCATGACTGGACACCAGAACAAAATTATCCTGGGTTTGAAAACTTTGGCTGGGAAATTAATAATACAATTGGTTCTACACCTCAAATCAATACCTGGACAAATAATTGGGTAGAATTTTGGCAAGAACATAGAATTGGCTATCAATTGAAACTAGCTAAACAGCGAGGAGGCTATTTTGAACAGGAAGAAAAATTACTAAAAAAAATCCCAGAGTTATTAGCTAATTATACTCCTAAACCTTCCTTAGTTCATGGAGATTTATGGGGAGGAAATGCGGCGATTTCTTCAGCAGGAGAACCAGTAATTTTTGATCCGGCTATTTATTTTGGAGATCGAGAAGTTGATTTAGCTATGACGGAATTATTTGGCGGGTTTCCTCCCCGTTTTTATCAAGGTTATCAGACGATTTTTCCGATAAATTCTGGTTATGCGCGTCGTAAAATGATTTATAATCTTTACCATATCCTAAATCATTTTAACTTATTTGGAGGGAGCTATGGTAGACAAGCTAATCAGATGATTGAAGAAATTTTGCGCTAAACCTTAACTCAACCAGCACTTACCACCTATCTTTTCTTGTATTTATAGTCTTTTCTGATGAATGACGCTCAACCAAATCACTCACTCAACAGTATTTTGATTGTTGATGATACACCCGATAATTTATATCTTTTGTCAGCGATGTTAACAGAACAGGGGTATAATGTTCGCTGTGTTATTAATGGTTCATCTGCGATTATGGTGGCGATTTCTGACCCACCGGATTTAATTTTATTAGATATTCGGATGCCTCAAATGAGTGGATATGATGTTTGCAAAAAGTTAAAATCTTCCGAACGCACCCGAGATATTCCTGTAATTTTTTTAAGTGCATCAAATGAAGTTTTTGATAAAATTCAAGCCTTTGAAGTGGGAGGTTTAGACTATATTACTAAACCTTTTGAAATTCGAGAAGTTTTAGTTAGAATCAAAAATCAATTAAATTTACAAGAGGCAAAATTACAAATTAAAAAATTCAATACCGAACTGGAACAACGGGTTAAAGAACGCACTGAGGAACTAGAACTAGCTAATTTACGATTATTATACATGGCATCCCATGACGCACTTACGGGTTTACCGAATCGAGTGTTTTTTATGGAACAATTGATGACAGTTTTGGCTTATACCCACACCTGTTCTAGCTCTCAATTTGCGGTATTATTTCTCGATTGTGATGATTTTAAAGTTGTTAATGATTCTTTGGGACATTTAGCTGGAGATCAACTTTTAAAGGCGGTGGCGAGAAGATTAAGCAATTGTATTAATCCTAATTATACCTTGGCTCGATTTGAAGGGGATGAATTCACTGTCCTGTTAGAAAAGATTGAATCCGTTGATGAAGCTACCCAATTAGCGGAAACAATTCAACAGGCTTTAACTAAACCTTTTTTACTCCATGAACATGAAGTTTTTATTAATACCAGTATTGGGATTGTTTTAGGAAATTCTGATTACGAACAGCCAGAATATTTGCTCAGGGATGCAGATACGGCAATGTATCAGGCTAAAACTCTAGGAAAAGCCCGTTATCAGGTGTTCAATCGAGAGATGCACACCCGCGCTTTAACTCGTTTACAGTTAGAAAATGACCTCCGACGTGCGATTGAACGTCAAGAATTTATTGTTTACTATCAACCAATTGTTTGTTTATCAACGGGAATAATTAGTAGTTTTGAAGCCTTAGTTCGTTGGAGACATCCCCAACGGGGCTTAGTTCCACCAGATCATTTTATTCCTATTGCTGAAGCCACCGGTTTAATTGTTCCCTTGGGATTTTGGGTGTTAGAAAACTCCTGTCGTCAACTGAAACAATGGCAAGAAAAATCAGCCCAACGAGGGGAAGTTTTTGATGTTACGATGAGTGTTAATTTATCTGTTAAACAGTTCTCTCAACCCAATTTAATTGAACAAATTGATCAAGTTCTTGAACATTTAAAATTAGATAGCAAAAATCTAAAATTAGAAATTACAGAAAGTGCCATTATGGATAATTCTGAATTAGCATCACAGCTATTTGAACAACTCAAAAAGCGCAACATTCAGTTAAGTTTAGATGACTTTGGGACGGGATATTCTTCCTTAAGTTATTTACACCGATTTCCTTTAGATATTATTAAAATTGACCGCTCTTTTATTAGTAACTTGGATTTGATTGGAAAAAATTTAGAAGTGGTTCAAGCCATTCTCAATCTCGCCCATCATTTAGGAATGAGTGTTGTAGCTGAGGGCATTGAGACACCAGAACAATTATCCCTTCTGAGGTTTTTAGGTTGCGAATTAGCTCAGGGTTATCTATTCGCTCAACCTTTGGATGCAGAAGCCGCAGAAACTCTGCTTTTCTCCCATCCTCAATGGTAATAATCATTTGCTATGCTCTATTTTTCTAAAAATCCTAAATTTTTTCCTAGGGTAAAGATTGCCAAGCATGGGTGACTAATTCACTTAACCAGACTCGCTGTTCTCGATTGAGTAGACTATCATCGGCTAAAACCTCAGCCTTAAGATCTTCTAAAGATTGTTGACGAGAAACGCGCAATTTTTACGACTCCTGCCAACGCCGTTACGACTAAATCATCAGTAACAGGTTGTTGTCGCAGAGCCATCATTTCTTGGGGGCTTGTGGGAATGGGATGATTCATATATCAGTTATCAGTTAACTGTTGATTTTAGGGTGAATTGTAGCACAAAAAATTGAAACTCAAATGGATATTCAGATAGCACAGGGAACGGAACAGGGAAATCCCCCGTGATTAAAATTAGCTTAGGGGCTTGGTGATCCTCAAATGGTTTCTAATCCGTTAAAATCAGAGTATGCTTAAAAATATAATCTGGTTTTCATCCCTATTGCTTTTTGTCTCTTGCCTCTTACCTAATCTCCCTACTATATATGCCAGTCAGGACTATATTAAGAGTTATTTTATTAAGAATTATTCGGCTTTTAATGTCTATTACTATTGAAGCCTGGATTTTCAAAAAAAGTTTCAATATCTCCCCAAAATTGAGTGTACAATATACCATGGCTCTCAATTTATTAGCAAGTGCCTGTGAATGGATGATTGTTGTAAATGCAGAAGCAATATTACCATTGAAAGCTCGAACACAATTAATTAATTATTTATTGGTAGAACAGCTTGATACAACCTCCTTCGTTATTTTTTTATTAACGGTTTTTAATTTTACTTTCTTACTATTAATTAAATGGATAGGCTTTGAAACCCTCCGGTTTTTATCAAGTACAGACTTTACTAAAATTAGTAAAGTATTTTCAGGAAATTCAGAAGACCAGATTCAAATGTCAGAAAAATATAAGGATTTTAGAGTAATATTACTAGCACATACTTTCAGTTATTCTCTGTTTTTAGGGTTAGCATTTACATTATTAATTTTAAAATAAAATGAAAAAACTAATTAATTTTTTAAATATAATTAAACCCTCTCATCCCTTAGACTGGAGAACGTTTATATTGATTGGTATTGCTATTTGGATGGCATCTTTTTTTGTAATTAACAATGAATATACTAGAAATGGTTTGGTATTTCTGAGTTTATTAATGCTAACTGTTGCTATTAGTATCCGAACGAATAAACCTCCATTTATAATGGGAAATATTTCTTTAAGTCCTTGGATTACTTCATTCTTACTATGTCTAATCATATATCAAAATACAGAAATAAATCAACCTAATTTTGCCTTAAAATCTTGGCCAATCATCGCAGCTTGTTTAATCTTTATTCTGGAATTTATTAAAGATAAATTTAAAATTCATTCTCCCCCGCCTTTAGTTCGTATGGGGTTTATTATTGTTTTCCTAATTCACATTAATATTTACTGTTGGATAGAATTTTCTTTGCGCGTGGAAAATTGGGTAAGAAAAGTTCCAGATATTCTTCCTACACCAGAGACTTTGCAGCCGGATTCTGCTAAAATCAACCCAGAGTTTCAATCCTATTTATTTCTGGGAATGAAACAGGAATAAGGATATTGCTTATTTTATGTCAAACCTGATCACAATAATAATCTGGAAATCAAGATGAATTTCAGCCGAATTTTTACTATTGCCAGTAACGTTTTCTTAGAAGTCGTTCGTGACCGCATTCTCTATATTATTGGCATTTTTGCTGTGCTTTTGATGGGTTCTATTCGTTTACTTCCTGAAGTTTCCGCCGGGTTAGAAAACAAAATAACCCTAGATTTTGGTATCGCCATGATTAGTTTATTGGGCTTACTGATTACAGTTTTTGTGAGTGCTAATCTGATTAACAAAGAAATTGATAAAAAAACCGTTTATCTCCTGGTTTCTAAACCCGTCAGTCCGGCGGAATTAATTATCGGAAAACATTTTGGTATCTCGGCTTTTATTGCAGTTTTAATCTTGGTGATGACCCTGCTATTTTTTGGCATTCTCAGTTTCAATAAAATTCCCTACCCCTTCACCTCCCTAAGTATTGCTTTTATATTTATGTGGCTACAATTATCTTTAGTGGCGGCGGTCGGTATTTTATTAGGAGTATTTACCAGTTCCCTCCTCGCGAGTTTATTAACCCTAGGTGTTTATGCGATGGGAAGTCTCAGTCGTGACTTACTCGCATTAGGAAAAATTAGCGAAAACCCCACCTTAGAACAAATGATGAAAGTCACCTATATGATCTTACCCGATTTAGCAAGATTGGATTTGAAAAATGAGGCTGTTTATGGTTACTTACCCCCATCTTCAGTGTTAATAACTAATGGAATTTATGCTATCATTTATATGGTTCTTATATTATCCCTGTCCATTGCAGTTTTTTGGCAGAGAGAATTTTAGTTAAATTATAAAAATAGGTTTCATCTCAACTATGATCATCACAGAAAAATTACAACAACTCCAAGCCCTATTTCAAGAAATGGAACGGGCGTTAATCGCTTATTCTGGAGGAATAGATAGTACCCTAGTCGCTAAAATTGCCTATGATGTATTAGGAGATCAATCTTTAGCTGTAACCGCCGTTTCTCCCTCCCTATTACCCGAAGACTTAGAAGATGCTCGAATTCAAGCCGCCGAAATTGGGATTCAACACCAAGAAATTCAAACCCAAGAAATGGCTAATTCTAATTATACATCAAACCCAGTTAATCGCTGCTATTTTTGCAAAAGTGAACTCCATGATACTCTAAAACCCCTGGCTCAAAGCTGGGGTTATCCCTATATTATTGATGGAGTGAATAGTGATGATTTACTCGACTATCGCCCAGGAATTAAAGCAGCAAAAGAACGGGGAGTCCGTTCACCTTTAGCGGAATTAGGGATTAGCAAAACTGAAGTCCGAGAAATTTCTAAATATCTCGGTTTAAAAGCTTGGGATAAACCCGCTCAACCCTGTTTAAGTTCCAGATTTCCCTATGGAGAAGAAATCACAATTTCTAAATTACAACGGGTTGGTAGAGCCGAAGTGTATTTAAAAAAATTAGGCTGGAAAAATCTACGAGTTCGTTCAGAAGGAGATACGGCCCGCATCGAATTATCTCCAGAAGAAATTAAAGACTTTGTATTAATTATTGAACTGCCTAAATTAGTGAAAACCTTCCAAGAATTTGGGTTTATTTATGTTACTTTAGACCTGGAGGGATATCGAAGCGGAAAACTCAATCAAGTCTTACCTTCAGAATTAATTAGCACCTAAATACCCTCTATTTTTGTGAACCATAAACCCCAATTTTGGACTCTAAGTAGAGATTAGGAGTTAAAAATATTGCTAAGTACCTAAACAAAATTAATTACACATCCTCCTCCCTGTTCCCTACTATAACTTAAAAAAATGATTATTAAAGAAACAACTTCTCTAATTACCAGGGATGGAATTAGACTGGATGCGGACATTTATCGACCTGATATAGAGGAAAAATTACCCGTTTTATTAATGCGACAACCCTATGGGAGAGCGATCGCATCTACCGTTGTTTATGCCCATCCAAAATGGTATGCTCAACAGGGCTATATTGTAGTAATTCAAGATGTGAGAGGACGGGGAACCTCGGAAGGTAAATTCCAACTTTTTACTAATGAAATAGAGGACGGCTTAGATACTATTAATTGGGTCGCAAATCTTCCCCATAGTAACGGTCAGGTGGGAATGTATGGATTTTCCTATCAAGGATTAACTCAAGTTTATGCCGCTTCTAGCCGCCCGAAAGCATTAAAAACTATCTGTCCGGCGATGATGAGTTATGATTTATATAGAGATTGGGCCTATGAAGGAGGGGCTTTTTGTTTATATGCTAACTTAGGATGGGCGATTCAAATTGCCGCCGAAACAGCCCGATTAAAAGGGGATAAAACCGCCTATAATTCTCTGTATCAAGCCTCTCGAAATTTACCCTTTTTTGATCCCATTCCTGCTAGTCCAGAAGCGTTAAAAATCCATGATTCAAATTCATTTTATCACCAATGGTTAGCCCATAATCAACCCGATGAATATTGGCAAAATCTATCGCCAAAATTAGATAATTTAGACTTACCGATGCTGCATATTGGGGGATGGTTTGATACCTATTTAAGAGGAACAATTAATTTTTATCAAGAAATGGTCAAGCGTAGCTCCTCCCCCCAATATTTAATTGTTGGCCCCTGGGCGCATCTTCCCTGGGGGAGAAAGGTCGGGTCTGTGAATTATGGGTTAACCGCATCCAGCTTTATTGATAACCTGCAAATTCAATGGTTTGATACTTTTTTAAAAGCAAAAGAAAACCCAATTTTTAATCAAAATCAGGTTTGTTTATTTGAGATGGGAAGTCAAGAATGGCGACAATTTCAACAATGGCCGTCATCACCTTCCCAGATTTATTATTTATCCACAAATGGACTAGCAAATTTACGAGAAGATGCCGGAATTTTAACGCCAAATTGTCCTGAAAATTCTCAAGAAGATATCTTTGTTCATGACCCTTGGCGTCCGGTTCCCGCCCTGGGAGGTCATGCCATGTATCCCACGGGTTCTTTTGACCGTTCTAGCTTAGATTGTCGCAGTGATATTGTTACTTATACCTCGGAACCCTTGAGTCAAGATTTACATTTAGCCGGGGATTTAGCGGTAGAAATTTATTGTACAGCAGACCAGCCAACGTTTGATTTATCTGCGGTTTTATCAGAAGTTAAACCCGATGGCAGTGTTTATAATTTTAGTCAAGGTTATCAACGAATTACTACCATTAATCTTAACACAAATAATGATTTTAGTCAAGATAAAAATATAAATTCTTATCAAATTAAATTGCAGCCTACTTGTATTAAAATTCCTCAAAACCATTGTTTACGTTTAAGTATCAGTGGGGCTTGTTTTCCAGCTTATCCCGTGAACTCAGGAACCGAAAAACCTCTGAATCAAACCCATTTAATTGAGCATAAAATTATTACGTTAACTATTCATTCTGGAGGTAATTTTTCTTCAAAAATTATATTATCCCACCAGAATTTCAGCAGCTATCTCCTGAGCCGTGAGCCAGTCGAACGGTCGAAGGGTTAACCTGCTAAAATAGATGGAATCCCTGCCCGTTTACTGCGGGGCGGATGTCAAAATCTATCTTATCTTGAGCTTATGGTTGCTGAAATTATTTGTGTCGGTACGGAACTGCTTTTGGGTGATATTCTCAATAGCAATGCTCAGTTTTTGGGACAACAATTAGCTCAATTAGGCATTCCCCATTATTATCAAAGTGTAGTTGGAGATAATCGAGAACGCCTAAAAAAAGTAATTGCGATCGCATCTGAACGCTCTCAATTATTGATTTTTACCGGGGGTTTGGGGCCGACTCCCGATGATTTAACCGTTGAAACCATCGCTGATTTTTTTGGATTTCCCCTGATAGAAAGACCGGAAATTATTGAAGATATCACTCAAAAATTTAATCAACGGGGACGGGTGATGTCGGCGAGTAATCGTAAACAAGCCTTAATTCCTCAAGGGGCAGAAATCCTTGCAAACTTAACCGGAACTGCACCGGGAATTATCTGGAAACCCAGGGGAGATGGATTAACAATTTTAACCTTTCCAGGGGTTCCCGCAGAACTTTATCAAATGTGGTCAGATGTGGCAATTCCCTATCTAAAAAATAACAATTGGTGTCAAGGAATTATTCAAAGTTGTACCCTAAAATTTTGGGGCATAGCCGAATCCACTTTAGCCGAAAAAGTTGCTGATTTCCTATATCTAAAAAATCCCACCGTTGCTCCCTATGCTAATCATGGAGAAGTGAAATTAAGAATTTCTGCCCGGGCCGACTCTCCAGAAATTGCCCAACAATTAATTACCCCCATTGAAACCCAACTGCGAGAAATTGCTGGACTCGATTGTTATGGGGCCAATGATCAAACTTTGGCTTCAGTGGTGGGGGAATTATTGCAACAACATCAAGCTACCTTGAGTGTGGCTGAATCCTGCACTGGAGGAGGTTTAGGACACATCTTGACCCAAATTCCCGGCAGTTCTGAATATTTTCTCGGCGGTGTAATTGCCTATAATAATCGGGTGAAGGCTTCTCTGCTCAATGTCAACCTCGATGATTTAGAGGAATACGGGGCTGTTAGTGCGGTCGTCGCTGAACAAATGGCCATCGGTGTCAAAAATCTCTTGCAAACCAATTGGGGCTTAAGTATTACCGGAATTGCTGGGCCAGGAGGCGGTACTACGACCAAACCCGTCGGACTGGTTTACATTGGTTTAGCGACGCCCCAGGGGTCAGTAGAGAGTCTGGAATGTCGTTTTGGGGAAAAACGGAGTCGGGACTGGATACGGCGGGTAAGCAGCAGTACGGCCCTTGACCTTCTGCGTCGTCATCTTCTCGGTAAAGGTTAATGGTTGGGGAAAACAAGAAATTGTCAAGCTATTGCCTAAACTTGTAAAGATTCGTTATGCTGAGGGTGGTGTTGTTCAATTCAATACCTAACCATAACTGAAAAATTTGGTAAGATGGAGCTAGTACAGTGTCTCTCTAGGTTTATTTGAGTTAGGCAGTTGTGAATTAGCGACCCCGATCAAACCAATTTTCAACTAATCCTAAATGCCATGGATCTAGGAGATGGTTGGGGGTGTAAAAATCCCCTAAATTAAAGAGATTATTCTAGGATGTCCTATTACCAAGTGCTTAAAATTTTAGAAACTTTTATAAAATTTTAAGCCAGAATTGGAGTAATATAATAGAATAGGAAATATAGAGCAGATATCCGTTAAGGATAAAACTTGCTAACCCATAGCAAGCATTGGTTTTGAGCGTTATACGGTGATTGGGCTAACCATTCGGTTAACCTTAACCCCCAGTCCAGTTGCGTAGCTAGTTTACAGCGAGGAGCTTTTTGTTCAATGGAATACATTGATAGAATACTGGAAAAGTTAAAAGAATGGGCGCGGGAGCTTATTGATGCCCTATTGGGCCCGGCGGCTCAACCCGAAGCAGAGCCAATTCCTGTACCTGTGGATGAGCCCCGCCGTCGGAGGTAGTTAATTTAACATTTGATTAAGGTTAATCCTTTGCTAAGTCTTTTAGTATTGCATGGCCCCAATTTGAATCTCTTGGGTCAGCGAGAACCTGAAATTTACGGGAAAACAACGTTAGAAGGAATCAATCGACTGTTGGAACAGGAGGCTCAGTTACTCTCTGTTAAACTCTCAATCATCCAGTCTAACCACGAAGGGGTTTTGGTGGATGCAATACACTCCGCATTCGGGCAACACCAAGGCTTGCTAATTAATGCCGGAGCCTATACTCACACCAGTATTGCCCTGCGAGATGCGATCTCAGGAGTTGGGATTCCTACCGTTGAGGTACATCTAAGCAATATTTACCGTCGAGAACCATTCCGGCATCATTCTTTTATTGCAGCAGTGGCGATTGGACAAATTAGTGGATTTGGAGCAGAAAGTTACCGCTTGGGACTACAGGCTTTGGTTCGTCATTTGCAGGGGCAAAAACCGTTAGAATCCTCTCCATGAACCAATATTCACTATCTAGCCAATTTCAAGGGGCCTTTCTAGGCACAGTCCTCGGTTATCGGTTAGGCCAAATTAAACCCAGGTCTGAAAACCTATCTCCTGGTTGTTCCCTAAATTGGGGGGAACTGATTCCCCAACTCGCTCAAAGCTTAATCAAATATCAAGGATTTAATCCGATTGATTACTGGGCATTAGTGGCGAACCAGAGGGAAGAACCTCGAAAATTGGAAATTTCTCAAAAACCCTCGATACCATGCCCACAGGGGTTAAATTCAGGGAGTGAGGTGGCTATTGTTGGCTTCCCACTGGCCCTATTTTTTCACGATAATTTGATCTACTTAAAACAGTTAAGATCAAATAGCCCGGAACAGGTGGCTAGTATTTGGGATGGGGTTTTGGTCATGGCGACCGCGATCGCCGAGATCCTAACTCAAAATCCAGAACTCGATCAACTGATTCCCAATTTATTAAAGCTGTTACCGACCGAATCCGCTTTAACGGCTAAATTAGAACAAGTTCAAACCCTATTACAGCAAAAAGCCAGTTTAGAAACGGCCGTTCATCAACTGACCCAAACCTCAAAACTCAGTTATTCTCCTCAAGCGACTGTTCCAAATCATTTCGATCCTGAAAATTGGACGGCCTTGGCCCTGGGCTTCTATTGTTTTCTCAGCACCCCAGAAGACTATTCCTTAACGGTTTTGCGATCGCTACAAACCCGATATCACCCTGAAATCACAGCAGCCATTAGTGGGGCTTTATCCGGTGCCTATCAAGGCTACATCGCAATTCCGGTAAAATGGCGTTTGGAGTTTCAATACCCCTCTATTTGGCCCTTAACTCATCCAGAAATCGAAAATAATCCTGTAAAACCCAACCCCACTCAGGGAGAACTGCTACAGTTATCTCAGGGTCTGTTTGCCCTTTGGTCAGGGGTATATCGCCCTTTACAACCAATGGTCATTGGCTTTTCTTAAAAACTCAAAACAATACTATACAATTAAATTCAAACGGCTGCTCAACCCCTTGATCTAGTTTCCAAGCAGATGAATACGCGACCTACTCTGACGCAACAGATTGAACGGCTTTGTAGCCGCGCCCATTCCGCCTCGCCTCCTATACAGCCTTCACCCACAAAACTATCCGGTTCCAACCCTTCATTGTTATCCAATCCTAAACCCCGAAAAGTCAAAAAAAAATTGAGTTCTCTAACGAGTCCAATCTTTTTCTTGGTAAGTGTAGTTTCCTTAACTAGCGTTATCGGGGTTCGATTTTACAACCAACCCAAATTAGATGTCGGTCGTATTGCCCAGGAAACCATTAACGCCCCCTCGGATGCCAATGTTCCTGACCTGAAAACCACCGATGAAAAGCGCAAAGCGGCTGAAATTGGTGCGATTCCGGTTTTAGTGATTGACAATGCCGTCAATCAAGATATCGAGCAAACCATTCAAAAGGTATTAGCCCAGGGGGCATCTATCCGCAATATCGCCGAACCTTTTCCTTTTGTGAATACGGGAATTTTATCGACGGAAGTTCAGAGTTACCTGCGCGGGGTTCCAGAACGAGAATGGCAAGATTTAATCGCCCAAGTTGAACAGGTGATTGTCCAAATTCCCTCAACTACCCCATCAAAAACCCCTAATAAAAAAAACCCGACCAAATTTACCGATTGGCAAGAAGCCAACTTAGTCGAAATTCGCCAACACACCCTCAGACAATTACAGGCTTACCGTCAGCGCACCACCCCGGTTGAATTTTCACAATTATTGTCCGATGTCACCCAAGCCCGTTGGCGATATGCCGCATCATTGAATTCCTTTTCCCAGAAATCCTCTATTGATCAAACAATCTTTTATAGTGAGTCTATCTTTGGCTGGTCTGATCAAATTTGGTTGCAAACCCAAACAGGAATTACTCAAATTACTCAAGAGATGTTAGCCCAGGGGATTGCTCCTGGTGTACCCGATGAAATCCTGAAAAAAGCCATTGAAGTCCATGTTAAATATACGATTCCTTTAGAAACTCAATTATTTGCTACGGATTTGTTAAATCAAGTTTTAAAAGCAAATTTAGTTAAAGATCCCGAGGCCACCCGTCGTCGAGCAGAGTTAGTTGCACAAAAAATTGAACCAGTTTTAGTCAATATTAATAAGGGAGAAGTTATTGTTAATAGAGGACAAAAAATTACTCAACGGGATTTTGTCTTACTGGATTATTTTGGTTTGAGTGAACGGGGAATTAATTCAAAAGGATTAATCAAGTTAGTGGGGTTAGTTAGTGCCGGAGTTGGAATTGTTTTATTGGTTGAATGGAAATTTCATCGAGGTTTACGTCGTCGAGATCGGCTTTTATTATTATTGCTAACCCTGAGTACGCCGATTATTATTTTGTTGAAATTACCTCTGATTAATTTACCTGCGGTGGGGTTATTGGTGGGCAGTTTTTATGGCTCGGCCGTGGGAGTAACGGTTGTGGGTCTACTTTCAATTTTATTACCAATTGGAATGGAAATTGATAGTTTTCATTTACTGGCTAGTGCCGTGGGGGGATTAGTTGGGAGTCTTTTGGCAGGACAATCTCGGAGTCGAGAAGAATTAGCATTACTAGGATTAGAGGTGGGAATTGCTCAAGGTGCTGTTTACTTAATTTTTAATTTAATGGCGAGTGCAACGGCCGGATCAATTTGGTATGTTCTGCTCAAGGTTGTGGGATTACAAGTATTAGAAGGAGTGGCTTGGAGTATTGTCGCCCTGGGGTTAAGTCCCTATTTAGAACATCTATTTGATTTAATTACTCCGATTCGATTAGCTGAGTTAGCAAATCCCAATCGACCCTTATTAAAAAAATTAGCAACCCTAGCACCCGGAACATTTCAACATACAATGTTTGTGGCAACTTTAGCCGAAGCTGCCGCTCAAGAATTGGGCTGTAATGTGGAATTAGTCAGAACGGGAACTTTATATCATGATATTGGAAAAATGCACGACCCTTTAGGATTTATTGAAAATCAAATGGGGGGAACGAATAAACATGATACGATTGATGACCCATGGGAAAGTGCCAAAATTATTAAAAAGCACGTTGGTGAGGGGTTAGTAATGGCGAAAAAATACCGTTTACCCAAAGCAATTCAAGCGTTTATTCCTGAACATCAAGGAAGTATGCAGATTGCTTATTTTTATTATCACGCCCAACAACTGGCTCAAGAAAATCCTGAATTGGAAGTCCGAGAAGATGATTTTCGCTATGATGGGCCGATTCCCCAATCTAAAGAAACGGGAATTGTGATGTTAGCAGATTCCTGTGAGGCGGCATTGCGATCGCTTAAGGATGCCACCCACGAAGAAGCATTAAATATGGTTAATAAAATATTAAAGGCTCGATGGCAAGATAATCAATTAATTGATTCGGGTTTAACCCGGGCAGAAATGGCAAAAATCGCCGAAATATTTGTGCGAGTTTGGGAACAAGTTAATCACAAACGAATTGCTTATCCAAAAGCGGTGCTAGGTTGTCGTTGACATCCGCCCCGCCGTAAAACGGGCGGGGATTCCATCTATGTGCGCGTTACCCCTACAGGAATTGATGTTTTTTAAGCTGCCATGTCCTCAAGGTTATCGTGATCAATAATAATGGCTTTTCCATCGGAACTAAAATCAGCCCAAACGGGTGAAAAATAGCGATTATGGAGATAAATCACTTCATCCATATTGGTGATCACTTCAATTTCTTCTAAATTTTTTTCGGCTTTTCGCCATGCGGTAACAGTTAGATTTGCACTCCCTTTAAAGGCGATTAATCCATCAACAACAATCAGCTTTTGATGAGGAATTCTATCCCAATTAAAAATAGTTTCACACATCGGTTTAATCTCTAAGTTTGGGCTTTCATGGGTGTAGTTTGATAATTCGGGTAATAGATAAGTTTGACTAGAGGTTAAGGAAACAATACCTTTAACTGGAATCCCTTGGGATACTGTTTTTAATGCTCCTAGAAATTGATGACTAATCCCCAGACTGGTAAAATGGATAAACTTTTTAGCTAGATTCATTGCTTTGAATAAAGCTGCAATGAGGGGATAATTGGGGTCAGTATTAAGGCGTTGTGCGATCGCTCCTAATTTTTTATATTGCTCAATATCAAGGTCATTATCATTAAAGTAGAGATTTTTATCTCGGAAATAAGCTTGAATTACTTTTGCAGGTTCACGACTATTGACAATATATTGAATTCCACAAGTTGGGCAGAAAATTTGTTTATGTTGGTTTCGTTGTAAGCTGGGGTGAATTGCATAGCAGTTTTGACAGTGAGCTAAACGGGTGTCAAGTTGTGACAAGCTACGCAAATCAAGAGAATGGGCTTGGCGTTGAATAAAATTTTGATTATTGAGGGAGTTATAAGCCGACATAGTTAATTTCTCCTAATAAGAAATTTCTGATTACGTTTTCAGCATAAAATATATTTTTTTCAAACTTGCAAATGAGTCTAAAAATTCTCATACTTTCACAAGCAACTCTGTATATAATGGATTTGTGAAAAAAAATTCCCAAAACTAAGACTTAGAGGATTTTTGCTAGACTTAGAATATGAATAAAGAAGAATTCGATACGGCATACGAAAAATTGACTTTTAAGCCAAAACAGGCAGTAAAGGCTTTTTTAGCAGGAAAGTCAGATACAACGTTTGCGAAAACACTAGATGTTGATTCATCTACCATCCGAAAGCACATTGCAAAAGCCTGCAATATATTTGGGATTAAAAACGAAAAGAATGAACATGAACGTCTTCGGAATGATTTGGTTGAATTATTTGCTAAGTATAAGCCTGAATATGTAAATCCTGAAATCATTGCTAAGTATCTTGGCGGAACTTTACCAGAGATGAAACTAGACCATCCAGAAGGGGTTGTTTCCTTAGACTCTCCTTTTTATATAGAACGTCCTCCAATTGAAACGATTTGTTATCAAGAAATTGAACAACCAGGAGCATTAATTCGGATCAAAGCACCTAAAAAAATGGGTAAAACATCATTTTTAGATAGAATATTAAATAAAGTTAAACAAAAAGAAAATTATTTTGCTTGTTTAAATTTACTAGAACCTGATCAAGAAATATTTAATAATTTAGAAAAATTTTTGCGCTGGTTTTGTATCAGTGTTACTCAAGAAATGGAAATCCATAACCATTTAGCAGAATATTGGGATGAAGATTTACCTATTAAGACCAATTGTAGAAATTACTTCGAGAATTATGTTTTAGATGTAATAGATAAACTATTAGTTATAAGCATTGATAATTTTGATCAAATTTTTCTTTGTCCAAAAATAGCTCAAGATTTTTTTGATTTGCTACGAATTTTTCATGAATACAGTAATAAACGACCTATTTGGAAAAAGCTACGTTTAATTTTAGTTTATTCTACAGAACCCTATATTGATTTTGATCGCAATCGATCTCCATTTAATGTTGGTGTGCTAGTAGAAATGCCAGAATTTAACTTCAATGAAGTCCAAGATTTAGCTCAACGTCATGGATTAAAAGCTATAACAGAGGAGGAAATAAAAAAACTTATAGATTTTACAGGCGGGCATCCCTATTTAATACGATTGGCATTCTATCACCTAGTATTAAAAAATATAACCTTAGAAGAAGTGTTGAAAGATGCTGCTACTGAATCAGGTATTTATCGCTCTCATCTTATAGAATATTTAGAGAATCTAACTACTTATCCAGAACTTGGTCAAGCCATGAAACAAGTGATTACAGCAAATCAACCTGTAAAATTAGAACGCAAGGAAGCTTTTAAGCTGGAAAGTTTAGGATTGGTAAAACCTAAAGGAAATGCAGTTTTACCGAGTTGCAAACTATATGTCGAATATTTTTGTGATCGCTTGGGGGTAGAAGCATGAATACTCAAAATAACTCGCTTTATAAATATCAAGATGGTGGTAGTTTACCTCCAGATTCACCGACTTATGTTGTACGACAAGCTGATCAAGAACTTTATGAAAAATTAAAGCAAGGTGACTTTTGTTATGTGCTAAATTCACGACAAATGGGAAAGTCAAGCTTATGTGTTCGCACGATGCAAAGACTACAAGATGAAAAAATGATTTGTGGTGCTTTAGATTTAAGTGAGCTTGGCAGTGACGATGTTACACAAAATCAGTGGTACAAAGGATTAATTAGCTCTTTAATTAGTGCTTTTCAGCTTTCAAAAAAAATTAATTTAAAAGCATGGTGGCACGAAAAAGATGATTTACCATTAGTTCAGCGATTAAGTATCTTTTTAAAAGAAGTATTATTAGTAGAATATCCCCTAGAAAAAATATTTATTTTTGTTGATGAAATAGATTCTGTTCTGAGTTTACCTTTTTCAGTGGATGATTTTTTTGCTTTAATTCGATTTTGTTACAATGAACGTTCTAAAAATTCTGAATTTCAGCGTCTTAGTTTTGCACTTTTTGGGGTAGCAACTCCTTCAGATTTAATGAAAAATTCACTTAAAACACCTTTCAATATTGGTCATGCTATTGAACTAAGAGGATTTGAAGAACATGAAGTCCTACCACTGGCTGAAGGATTAAAGGATAAAGCCGATAATCCACAACAAGTTCTGAGACAAATTTTATTTTGGACAGGGGGACAACCATTTTTAACTCAAACAGTTTGTAAAATTATTAATCAATCAGATATTTATATTTATAATAAAGAAGAAAAAGAAATCATAGAAAACCTAATTAAAGAAAAAATTATTCAAACTTGGGAAAACAAAGATTCAGAAAAGAAGCATTTTTTTACGATTGAATACCGAATTATTAAGCATGAAAAATATGCTAGTAAAATGCTTGGAATTTATAAATATATTTTAGAAAAAGGAGCTATAGAATATAATGGTAGCCCTGATAACATGGAATTACAAATTTCAGGATTAGTAGTTAAAATCAATCAACAGTTAAAAGTAGCTAATAAAATTTATAAAATTATTTTTAATATTGATTGGGTTAACGATAACTTAAAATGTCTACGCCCTTACCCTGCTCATAAGTTACAATCTTGGTTACATTCAGGAAAAACAGATAATTCTAAACTTTTGAAAGGTCAAGATTTAGAGAAAGCAGTAAAGTGGTCAGAACAACAATTAATTAGTTATGAAGATTATGATTTTATCAATAAAAGTGTGGTTCATTCTTTAAACAAACTTAATAATCTATACATCAATCTTTTGTGTATATATATAATTTCAACATTTTGTTTTTCTTTTTTTTGGTTTCAAGAAATCAAAATTAATACATTACAACAGCAAATTAATATATTAGATAATTATGCAAGATATGCTTTACAATATTTTGACTCAGGCAATGAACCTATAGAAACATTAATTCAGGCGGTTCAAGCAGGTGAAGATTTTAAATCTATAACCTTAAATAATAATTCTTTCAAAAATTATCCTACAGTCACCCCTGTTTTCGGCTTACAACAAATTTTAGATAACATTTATGAACGTAACCCATTGGGAGTATTAAAATCACTAGATTTCAGCCCTGATAAGAAATCTTTTGTAACAGTATCATCATCAACAAACGCAAATATTTACCTTTGGAACTGGCTAGGTCAAACTTTGACTCAGTTGAAAGGACATCAAGGTGCGGTTAATCGAGTTGTTTTTAGCCCCGATGGTCAATATATTGCAGGAGTAGGAGAAGATGGGTTTGTTCATATTTGGAACTTTTCTGGTAAACATTTACTGAAATTTAAAGCACATCAAGGGGCTGGAAATTCGATTATTTTTAGTCCTAATAGTCAATATATTGCAACGGTAGGAAAAGATGGTTTCGTTCGAGCCTGGAATAAATTCGGGAAAAAATTAATAGAATTTAAAGATCATAAAAGTGATTATGCGAATATATATTTTAGTTATAATAGCCAACGTCTTCTAATTCATCCACCTGAAAAAAGTGAAGCATATATCTTGAATTTATCGGGTAAGCAAGTAGCAAAATTGACTTGGATTCCTGGCGGAATAGATGCAGGGGCTGTCAATATAACTCCTAATGGTCAATATATTGTAACCTCAGAAGGTGGCTCTATGCCTACTATTTGGAATTGGTCAGGTCAGCCAATAGCAAAACTTAAAGGCAACCGAGTTAATTTTAGTTCCGATAGTCAGTTTGTTGCAACGATTGAATTTGATGGTCAAGCCTATCTTTGGAATATATCGGGAAAACTTTTGGCAGAACTTAAAGGTCATAAATCCGGTGTTTTGGATGTCAGTTTTAGTCCTAATGGTAAACAGTTAGTTACTGCTGGAAAAGATGGAATTGCTAGAGTTTGGAACTTTTCAGGTGAACAAATAGCAGAACTTAAAAGACATCGAGGAAGTGTTACATTAGTGAGGTTTAGCCCTAATGGTCAACTCATTGCAACAGGTGGGGAAGATGGTAAAATTCGTCTTTGGGATTTATCAGGTCAAGAACAGCTTGAACTGACAGGGCATCGAAGAACTGTAAGTTCTATTGATTTTAGTCCTGACAGTAAAAGTTTAATCACTTATGGAAATGATGAAATAGCTCGCCTTTGGGATGTATCAGGTCGTCAGGTTACTCAACTTAAAAATAGCAAGAATAGGGTTAGAAATGTTGTTTTTAGTCCTAACAATAAGTACATTGCTACAATTGAAGAAGATAAAATTGTTCAGATTTGGACATTTTCAGGTCAAATTTTAAATTCAATCAAAACTCAGTCAGATTACATTGATAGCGTCAATTTTAATCGGGATGGTAAAACGATTGATGTTTTAACAAATAAAAATGTTCAGACTTGGAGCTTTTCAGGTCAATTATTAAACACCGATAACACTAATAATCAAAGTCCTGCCAAAAGTAATCCTCAACTTGGCGAAGACCTTGAAGTTGAAACTGAAAAAGATGGGACGATTTTGATTAATAATAGTTCGGGTAAAAATTTATTAAAATTAAAGGATAAAAATTATGCCTCGATTTCTAATGCAATCTTAAGCCCAGATGGTCAACATATTGCTGGAATAGATCAAGACAGACTCGTATATATTTGGGATTTATCGAGTAAGATTTCAACTGTTTTGAAAGTCAGCCAAGTAGACTATTTTACCTTTAGTCCTAATGGAGATCGTATTGCTACAATCTCTAAAAACGGAGTAGTAGAAATTTATGATTTACTCGGTCGGAAATTAGCTCGATGGGAAGTTAACCCTCATCCTGACGGGGTTCTTGCAAGTTTTAGCCCTGATTGGCGATATGTGGCTATTGTTGGAGAAGATAATAAAGTTGTCGTTTGGTCTGTTCCTCAAAACTTAGATGAACTACTTGAAAGAGGTTGTAATTGGTTATCAAGTTACTTTGCTAATCATCCAGATGAGCGAGAACGTTTGAAAGTTTGTCAATAGGCTCTATTTTCTTTCCCAAATTAATTTCAACCGATCTGTAGTGGGAGCGTCCTCGCTCCCTAAAATATACTACGGTAGTAAGCCCTTCAGGGCTTAGAGCCTTGAAAGGCTCACTACGAAACGCTTTTAGGGCTTAGAGCCTTGAAAGGCTCACTACGGTTTTTAACCATTAGAGGAAGGAATTTTAGGTTTAATTAACCTTTGAATACTAACGTAAAAAGCTAATCCAATTAATCCTACAGCCAGGAAAGCAAATAAAACCGTTCCCATCGTCAATACACCAACCACAAGAGTCCGAACGGCTGCTGACATTTGGATCACGGTAAAATTCTCAGAATGGATAGGTTTGGCTGCAAACTTTCCAGAAATAGCATGGGTTACATTATACAAACCGAAGGCAACGGCGGCATAAATTCCCGCATTACTAATACAACGGAATAAATTAACTGAATCCGTTTTTGAGGAAATTTCCGAGGTTTGAGGAGTAGTTTTAGTCATGGTTTATGATTGGGCTAAACGAATACCAGTGGAGACAAATTTGGCTGTCCAAAAATCTAATTCTGGGTTAGCTATTTGGGTTTTAACTGCTTCTAAAACCCGTAAGGCTTCGGCTTCAGATTCTGTTAAGGCGAAAACCGTTGGCCCGGAACCGGACATCATCGTTCCCAGAACCCCCTGGGACTCAAAAGCCTCTCGCAGTTCCAAGACTTGAGGATGTTCGGGTAAGGCGACTTTTTCTAAGTCATTGTGCAGTAATTGACCAATGGCCGCGCCGTCTGCGTACATAATAGCAGAAACCATCGGCCCAGAATGGACTCGGCGTTGACGGGTTTCTAAATCTTGAGCTTGGGAAATATAGGTTTGGCTAAACTGTTGACGATAGGTTTTATAAGCCCAAATCGTAGAAATTCCTAAGTTCCGATATTTGGCTAAAACCACATATAAATTATCTAAATTTTTCAAAGGAGAAAGTTCTTCCCCCCGTCCCGTAGCCAAAGCCGTTCCTCCTTGAATACAAAAGGGAACATCGGAACCAATTTGAGCCCCTAATACTTCTAATTCGCTTTGAGTTAAGCCTAATTGCCACATTAGATCTAAACCGACCAAAACCGCGGCTGCATCGGTGGAACCTCCAGCTAACCCGGCGGCAATGGGAATATTTTTTTTGATGTTAATTTCTACTCCCCCAAATTGTGCCATAGCCTCGGGGTATTCTTGGGTTAATAAGGCCGCCGCCCGATAGGCTAAATTAGTATGATCATTGGGAACTTCTGCATGATTACAACGGACACTAATGGCATCAATTCCAATTGATCGAATATCAATTTGATCGGCTAAACTGATGCTTTGGAGTACCATCGCCAGTTCGTGATATCCGTCAGGGCGATCGCCAATAATTTCTAAGTAAAGGTTAATTTTTGCCGGAGCAATTAAAGAATAGGAACGCATTTTTATTTGTAATTAGAGATAGGATACAGCGTATTTTAATCAGTGACTAGATCAGTTATTTCCATCAAGTTAGTTAAATTAACCCATTGTTCAACGCTGAGGTCTTCGGCGCGAACTTGGGGGTTAATCTCTAATTGTTCCAGTAATTGGGTTAATTGATCTCGACTGATCACACTTTGTAAATTATTTCTTAACATTTTTCGTTTACTGGAAAATCCTAATTTGAGTAAGGTTTCCAAATATTGCGGGTTATTGGCGGGATGGGTAATGGGACGGGGACTTAAACGCAGTACCGCAGAATCGACTTTAGGGGCTGGATAAAAGGCCTTGGCGGGGACATCACAGATATATTCACAGTTAGCCAGATATTGGACTCGCACCGACAACGCCCCGAAGGTTTTAGATCCAGCATTGGCGGTGATGCGTTGGGCGACTTCTTTTTGAACTAATAGTACAATTAATTGGTATGGGTGAGGATTAGGCTCAGAAATGGTTCCTAACAATTGTTCAACAATCGGCCCGGTAATATTATAGGGAATATTGGCAACAACTTTATTCGGATTTTGGAAATTAGGAAAACCTTGGAGTTGACCTTCGATATCTAAAGTAAGAATATCTCCTTCTAGTAATAAAAAATTATCCCGATTACCGAATCTTTTAACTAGATTTTGAGATAAATCCCGATCAATTTCCACTGCCACAACCGACCGAGCTACCGATAATAATTGAGTCGTGAGAATGCCTGTTCCTGGGCCAATTTCCAATAGACAATCTGATGGGGATAATAAGGCAGATTTAACAATTTTACTCAGGGCTTTTTCACTGCGTAACCAATGTTGAGCGAATTGTTTGCGGGGTTGGGGCGATCGCATATAAATAATTAAATAAAAGGTTAAAAATAGACTGGGAAACTAACAATAATTTGACTTGCACCCTGGGAAGACCCCCCTAACCCCCCTTACTAATGGGGGGAGCGGACAGTCAAAGTCCCCCTTTTTAATGGGGATTTAGGGGGATCAGATCCGAGGTTCAATTTTATTGACCCCTATCAGGGGAGATACAACCCCTTAAAATCAGGGAAATCCGATCAACCGGATAGCTTCACAAATGGCCCGAAGTATGTCAGTATCAATTTCACCCCTAACCATCGGTTAGGAACTCCAGTGACAACTCGCTCAACTTCTCACACAAAATAGGCCGTGTTAAATCGAACTCAATTATTAATCAGTAGTGTATTTATGGCTGTGATTGCTATAAGTACACCCCAAATTACTCAAGCTACGGAAATTGTAGCTCAAGCCAACCCCCAAGCTAACAAACAGCTTAATGATTTGTTAGAACAGGGTCGGAAGTTGGTGGATGCTGGAGATGTAGAAAATGCCATTAGCATCTATACCCAGGCCGTTAGTTTAGATCCTAGAAACCCTAAAATTTATTCTGGGATTGCCTACCTAGAAGCATTACGCGGTAACTTCCAAGTGGCCGCCCAATATTATCAAAACGCCTTAATCCTAGAACCGAATAATGCTGATTTTCAGTACGGTTTAGGGTTTACCCTCGCCAATTTAAAACAATATGATGCGGCCGCGGACGCCTATCGTCGAGCCACCATGCTCAAACGAGACAACATCCCGGCTCACCAGGGATTAGCGGCTACCCTATTCCGTAAAGGGGACTATGCGGGGGCAATCCGAGCCTATCAAACCCTCCTGACCGTTGATCCGCGCAATTGGCAAGCCTATTCTGCTATGGGAATGGCTTTTCTGAAGCAAGAGAACGTCAGCAAAGCCTTAGAAGTGCTGCAACAGGCGGAGATGTTAGCCCCGAATGAAGCCAGTGTCCAGATTAAATTGGGGGCCGCTTTATTAAAATATGGCGATCGCAATGGCGGAATTGCCGCCTTTGAAAAAGCCGCCCAACTCGCCCCCCGGGATGGCGATGTGCAATTCCAAATCGGTGAAATTTTCAAGGTAGAACAGAACTTTGAAGCCGCCAGTCAAGCCTATAAACGGGCTTTAGCCTTAAAACCGACCTTGATGGCGGCCAATGCAGCCCTCGGTGAAATTCAACTAGCAAAAGAAGATTATGTCGGGGCGATTATTAGTTATCGTCGGGTGATTGAAAATAATCCCGATGATGCTTCCGCCCATTTTGGTATGGGAATGGCCCTTAAAGGTCGGGGGAGTCGGGAGACACAGGCGATCACGTTTTTCCAAAAAGCTCTCGAACTTTATCAACAACAAGGAAATACTGAAGGAGTGCAAAAATCCCAAGCTGCCTTAAAGGAATTGCAAAAGAAAAAGTAAATAGAAAACCGGGGCAGTAAATCGCTGCTGCCCTGCTATGATACTTTGCAATTAAGGAACAGTTTGATTTTTGCCCAGTCGTATTTTGTAAATACTAAATATTATTTCTAAGTGAGGAGTCAAATATGACCATCAAAGTCAGCGCTCAAGGTTTATCTCAATATTTAATCGGCGCTGGTATCGCAACAGCCGCGTTATTTTTAGGGGGACAGCAACCCGGTAACGCCGAAACCGCCCCCGGCCCGGAAAACCTCAGTGCGGCTTCCTCTACCCCTATCCCGACTATTCCCAGTCAGTCCCTCAACCCCATAGTTCCACCCTTGGATAATCCGGGCTTGTTTTTGCCCTCTTTAGAACAGCCTAAGCGTGTGATTTTACGGTTAGGTCAACGCCGGGTTTATTTGTATCAGGGAGAACAGGTAATTGCCAGTTATCCAGTGGCGGTGGGGAAAGCGGGATGGGAAACCCCAACCGGGAGTTTTAAAGTCATGCAAAAAATTGAAAACCCGGTTTGGCAAGATCCCTGGACGGGAGAAGTCCGTTCTCCGGGGCCAAATACAGCCTTGGGATTGCGTTGGATTGGCTTCTGGACAGATGGAAAAGATTCGATTGGATTCCATGGCACCCCCACGGTAAACTCCATCGGACAGGCTGCTTCCCATGGCTGTGTAAGGATGCGAAATGAAGATGTTGTCGCCCTATTTGAACAGGTTGATGTCGGAACTCCGGTGATTGTTGAGCCTTAATCTAGTTTAGATATTATTGAGATTTTGGGGAATCGAGGAAAGTTAAAGTCTCTCCTGATTCCTTTTTTTTATTGTCTCTCAAGGGCAGATTAGGGTTATGATTGGGAAATCAATACTCATTCAAGGGGAAGAATGATGGTGAGGAAACGTCTTTCCGATATGGTACGCCAAGAAACAGAAAAAAGTTCAATGGCTGAAGTGGAAATTGTACCTGATGAAGGTGTGGTTATGACTGAATCAACCGCCTTACCCACAACATCTGAAAATCAGGAGCGATCACTTCAAGAAAAAGTCTTACAATTACAAGCGGAATTAAACGACAAAAATCTATTTATTGATCGAATGAAAACTGAAATTCAAGAAGCCGATTTAAAAGGGAAATTACAAAAAGCTCAAGATACAGCCTTACAATTATCTGAGGTAAATTCTAAATTAATTGCAGAATTGAAAACCCTAAAACAAGAAAATGAATCCTTGAAAACAGCCTTGGAACCCAAACTTCAACCTTTACCCCCGAAAGCACTCGAAAAACCCAAGGGCTATCCATTATCCCGTCGTCCCTATTCTTCCACCTCTCAACCCGCTTCTAATGAGGATTTTTCGAGTAGCACTTGGTTACTTTAGATCCATATAAGCCCTCTTTTTTTACTAAGATTAGGGCTGTTTCATTCGCTAAAAATTACGTACAAAAAAGCCAAAGGTTGAGTCATTTCTTAAATAAAGAAACTTTATGCGGTTAAAACCGCACGATTCGCTGATATCTCAGGTCTAAAGACACTGAGTTTTACGCTTACCGGATATTTCTATAATCGCTTGGGTTAATCCTTCTAGGGTATATTCTTGGGCTTCGATGTCTACCCTTCCTAATAAACTTTGACAGCTTTTAGAAGTTTGGGGGCCAATCGAAGCAATCCAAATTGTGTCTAAATAATTGGGGGGTAAAGATTGTTCCGGTAGGGTTTGAATCAGTTGACAGAAATTTTTGACGGTTTTAGAACTAGCAAAAGTAATTATATCAATTTTTTGGGTCTGTAAAGCGTCTAAAACTTCAGTAGAAATACTATCAGGACAACCGGATTCATAAGCGGCAACTTCCACAAGAATTGCTCCTTTTGCTGTCAATTCCTGCACTAAAATTTCCCGTCCTCCGGTTTCAACTCTGGGAAATAAAATTCTTTTTCCTGCTAAGGATTCTGGAAAATGTTCGACCAGGGAATCCGCAATAAAATCCGGCGGAATAAAATCAGGTTTTAAATAACGTTCTTGCAAACTAGCGGCAGTTTTTTTACCGACTACGGCGATTTTAGTTTGACCTAAACTGCGGGTATCTTTTCCTAGGGTAATTAAGCGATTAAAAAAGTATTCAACTGCGTTAGAAGAAGTTAAAATTAACCAATCAAAGGGATTTTCTGATGAACTTCCTAATTGTACAATAGCCTGATCTAAACTTTCCCAACTAGATGGAGGTGTAATCACTAAAGCGGGCATTTCAATAACAATTGCTCCTTGAGCTTTTAATAAGTCACTTTGGATGCTTGATTGTTCTACGGAGCGAGTAACTAATATAGTTTTACCTAATAGTAGTTGGTTCATAATATGTTGATTTAAAATAGTATTTTTTGGTAGTTGATTCTGTTGCCAAGGGTATTGATCAGGGTTGATAAAATCGCGTAAACGAACAACTTCACCCACCACAATCACACAGGGAGATAGGGATTGATTGGCTGTTATTTCTACAATATCATTTAATCTGCCAACCCAAACTTTTTGTTGGGGACAACCGCCCGATTGAATAATAGCAATTGAGGTTTGAGGAAGTCGTTCATGGCGTAAAAGTTGATGGACAATTTCGGCTAAATTCCGTCCTCCCATTAAAATAACTAGGGTTTCTATTTGGGAAACAATTTGCCAATCTAGGGCTTCTAAATCATGGGCAGTTAGGACGGCAAAACAACGACTCATTACCGGGTCTGTTAGGGGAATATGGGCGAGGGTTGGAGCCGCCAAAGCCGAAGAAAGTCCGGGGATTACTTCAAATTTGCATTCCGATTCAATTAAATCTTGAATTTCCGATGTTGTCCGTCCAAAAATAAAAGGATCGCCTCCTTTTAAACGGATAACTTGTTTTCCTTCTTGACAATATTTAACCAATAATTGATTGATTTCCGTCTGGAGAGTGCTGGGTTTTCCACCTCGTTTTCCGACTTCTAATTTTAAACAATTTGCCGGAACTAAGGTTAAAATAGAATTATCTACTAAGGCATCATAAATAATTACTTCTGCTTGGGAAAGTAACTGTTGGGCTTGTAGGGTAAGATAGGCAATTTCCCCTAGCCCAGCCCCCATTAAATAAACTTTTCCAGTTGGGTTGATCATTGATAAATTTCATAAAAATTAAGGTTCAAATCTGATTTTATCCTAATTTCAGGGTGTGAAACTTTAAGAAGTGTCACAGGGGCGATCGCGATTTCAATATTTTTATCCATAATCGGGGTTGAAAGGGAATAGGTAATAGGTAATAGGTAATAGGTAATAGGTAATAGGTAATAGGTAATAGGTAATAGGGGTAATACTCCTGGCTATTTCATGTCAGTATTAAAGTGTTACAACCCATTTAGTATTGCTAAGTACCTAAACAAAATTAATTACAAATTCTCTACCCTGTTCCGGCGTTCCCTCCCCCCCTAGCCCCCGTGCACGGGGGGTTTGGGGGGGCTGTTCCCTCTTTCAACTAGGTAATTTATTTTGTGCAATTACCTATATTATTAATTAGGATTGATCATCATGAGAGTTCAGTGCTAAGGAGAAAAAAATGAAAAGTGTTACACCAAAGGAATTACGAGGTAATCTTGAGAATTTGCTCGACGAGATTTTAAGAACAGGGATACCTCTGGAAATTGATCGGGGGGGGGAAACGTCTTTGCATTGTCCCAGTAGAAAAGTTAGAAAAGTTACAGAATTTGGTCTATCGTTCTCATTTTAATAATCCTTAAATTTCATAAAGTCTTCTTAATAAAGCTAAAATTTGATCGCCGTAGGTGGAATCATCTGACCATCTCCCACTTAATTGTTGGACAAAAGGAGCAATTCCTCGTGTGACAAATTCAAAGCGAGGATCAACAATATCTTGGACTAAAGGTTCATAACTCGCGTAGGCTTTTAGATGTTGAATATGGGCTCTAACTCCGATTTGAATTGTCGGGAAAGAAGCACTTTCGGAAGCACCTCCCAAACTTCCTAAACCTCCAAAATTGTTTTGTTCGGGTTTGAGAGTTCCGCCAAATTGTAGAAAGTTGGTTTCCAAACACATTTGAGAGAACGCAATATCGTGATTCACTCCTTCTATAGCCGATTCTTCTCGATAAAATTTAGCAATTTCAGGAACAGTATTAATCATATTAGAATCTTGAGTTTTGATAAACATAATTAGTTGAACTTCTGTGGTTAAGCCATTGCCCATAATCTGATCCATTTGACTATTATAGGGACGAATATTAGAACGAAAAACTACACTTCGATTGGGATTATCCCAGCCTACAGAAATTCCAAAATTTTTGAAATCAACGGCTCGAATATAAACAATATTATTATATCTAATTCTTCTTATTCGATCAGAAATTTGTGATAAATTCAAGCCAAATTTATCGACTAAATCAATTGGAATATAAGCATTTCCATTGACTAAAATTCCATTTTCCCCATAGCGACGGCCATTAATATTAATTCCAATCGAACCATAAACGGGTGTACCTGGGGGAACATTTGGAATAGGATTTGTTGAACCATTTCCTAACCAATTAGTGAGTCCATTAGCAATTCCAATCGCTATATCTTGACGTCGGTTTTGAATTAAAGCCCGATCAGTGGGATTAGTTAGAAATCCCAATTCCAGATAGAGAGAAGGAATACTAATCCAACGGCAAAAAATTAAACTTCCTAAGCCAGTTTCGGTGTCCGGTTTTGCCCCCCGGTTGGGAAGTTGAGGCACTTGTTGTAACAGAGATAATAATAGGGATTCCGCATCTTGTTTTCGGGATTGATTACCCGCAATATAAAAGGCTGTAGCCCCTCGAATTAGAGGGTTTGATGAGCCTCCCATTTGTAATTCTAAAGCGATATCTCCTGGGCGGGAATGGGTATTAATCCAGTCAATGGTTTGAGTTTGACTCAAATCATCAGGAACCGCAATCACTTGTAAACCCCTAGAGCGCAATTCACCGACAACTAAATCCCGAATCCGAATTATTTCTTGGGCTTCGGTTGTCCCTCCAGCAACCGTACCTGGGTCTCTTGCACCATTTTCAAATCCCCCATGACCTGCGGATAAAAAAATTCTTGTCATTAGTTTATGCTCTCAATTTTAAGTTTAATATTAAGGTTAAATATTTTGATTCCCTTTATGGTTTTACACTGTAATCAGGCATTTGTCACCCTCGGTGATCCGAAAATGGAAATTTTGGTTGAGTTTTATTCTCAACTATTGGGAATACAACCGTTAAATTATATTCCCCATCGTTATGCAGAATTTCAGTTACCGAGTTTGAAATTAGGAATTTTTAAACCCCAAACTACTGATATTTCTGAATTTTCTCCGACGGGTAAAACGGGCATGAGTTTGTGTTTAGAAGTCCCAAATTTAGAACAAGCGATCGCCCATTTAGAAGCATTAGGATATCCCCCCCCTGGAGAAATCATTATGGCTGCCCACGGTCGAGAAATTTATGCTTATGATCCGATGGGAAACCGTTTAATTTTATATCAAATTTAGGGGAATTATTCACCGCATTAAATCTAAGAGGGTGTAAAGGCTCATTATTAACAATAATATTGCCAGTTTTTGGGTGAGTTGTAAACTGGGGGAAGGAATCATAGCTTCCCTAACTAGAATCGAAGTGGATGATCCCGCAACATAACTCATCGACAGTACCAAATAGGGCCATTGTTGATTCCCCATCCAAATTAAAAGTAAAAAAAATCCTAACATTAACATCAGTAACTCAATAAATTGAGGGGGGTTATATTGGGTTGATAATACTAAAGTTTGCCACCAAAAATTCCAACGTCTTATCATGATTAATTATCAACTGTGAATCACTATTTATTGTAGATTTATTGTAGCCAGGTTTGTTGTTGTAAATCGGATAAAGCTGTTTCCGTCTCTACCTGTTCAAATTGTTGATAAAACCGACCAACATTAAAAAAGGGATCGGGGGTTTCTAAGACAATAATGCGATCGCCCCATTGCTGCATAGAGGGAATTAATTCTAGCGGGGCCACGGGAACACAAATCCAAATTGCCAGGGGGTGATGAGCTTTCAACGCTTTTGCCGCCACAGCCATCGTCATTCCAGTGGCAATACCATCATCAACAATCAGGGCTAAAGCTCCATGGGGGTTAACATCTGGACAAGCCGGAGAAAGCTGTTCCCAACCCTGCTGGGCTTTGGTCTGAGCCTGTTCTAATATCCTTTGTTGAAGCTCCAGATCGAGGGGTTTGCGTTTCGACCATAATACATGACCATCGGAGGTGACTGCACCCAAGGCCAATTCTGGGTTATCGGGGAAGGTGATTTTTTTGGCCACAATTACACTCAAAGGAGCCTGCAACCCTTGAGCAATGGGCACAGCCACGGGTACACCTCCACGGGGTAAGGCATAAACCACTATTTTTGTATCCCGATTTGGGTGTTCTAAACTTATCTGTAACAAAATTTCTTTTGCCAGTTGCTCACCCGCTTGAGTCCGATCTTTAAATATTGGTGTGAATAACATGATCTGCTTGCCCCCTGCCATCCCATCAACTCTATGATGACTGTTGCTGTTGAGAGTTGCAACTTGATAAATTCCCACTGGATGGAAAATAGTTGTAAATTGGGTATCGGTTAATCATTAATACCCCATACCCTACTCTATTTGATTATGTCTGATCACGAACAATTGAGTTTATTTGATTTTAAAAATACTGAACCTGCTGCTCCGTTAATAAATTTGAATCGGGATTTAATTCCGACTGATGCTAAAATTGCGATTCCTTTAGGAACTTATCAAACCTTAGAAGAAATTGCTAACCATTGTAATCATTGTTATCGTTGTGAATTAGGGCAAAATCGTACCCATGCGGTCATTGGTAGAGGTAATATTCAAGCGCCAATTATGATTATCGGAGAAGCACCGGGGCAAAATGAAGATGAACAGGGTTTACCCTTTGTTGGCAGGTCGGGACAACTGTTAGAAAAAATTTTAGAATCCGTGGGTTTAACTACGGATAAAGAGGTTTATATTTCTAATGCCATTCGCTGTCGTCCGCCGAATAATCGCACTCCTACCCCGCAAGAAATCGAAGCCTGTAAACCCTATTTATTAGAACAAATTCGTTTAGTTAATCCAAAAATTATTTTATTAACCGGAGCAACGGCGGTTAAATCTTTATTAGGAGATAAACGGGGAATTAGTAAAATTAGAGGGCAATGGATGGAGTGGGAAGGGCGATTATGTATGCCAATTTTTCACCCAGCTTATTTATTAAGAAATCCCTCTAAGGAACAGGGATCACCGAAATGGTTAATGTGGCAAGATATTCAAGAAGTTTACAATAAATTGAATGAATAATCTTGCCATCGTAGTGAGCCCGACCGGGCTCTCTTAATCCTTTATAATCACAATCGTAGTGAGTCCTTCAGGACTCTCTTACATCGTTTTAATCACAATCGTAGTGAGTCCTTCAGGACTCTCTTACATCGTTATTAATCACCAAAATTATGAGGTTTAACAAACAAGATTATGGGTCTTTCTATTCTAAGTTTAATTAGATTAAGTTGCAGTTCGTTATTAGCTAATCCCGTTCGTTCTTTTCTATCAGGAATTGGGGTATTTATGGGAGTCGCGGCGGTGAGTGCGACCTTGCAAGTTAAAAATATTAGCACGGCGGTGATTAAGCAACAATTGGATGAACGAGATGCGCCACAAATTGGTATAGATTCACCCCGGAACCCGATTACAGAACAGTGGGCAGAACTTAGTTTAGAAGATATCATAATCCTGAAAAAACAGTTAAAAGGCTTAAAATCTATTAGTGGCAGCAGTTGGATAAACTGGTCGGCACAGGCTGTTTTTCAGAATCAGAAAGCCCATCCCTATTTACAGGCTATGACCGTCGATTTTTTAAACACATCAGGACGTAAATTAATTGCTGGGCGACCTTTTAATTCCAGTGATTTTGAAAACTATCAACCCGTAGTTATTATTGATCAATTTTTAGCGGATAAACTCTTTAAAAGTTTAAATCCTTTAGGAAAAACTATTTATATTGATTTTAGACCTTATGTGGTGGTTGGGATTGTTGTAACTAAACCTCTATGGAGCGGGCAAGAACCAAAAGGGTTTGTTTATGTTCCGATGGCTATTCATAGTGCAGTTACAGGACAAAAAGAAATCAACAGTTTGCTCTTGCGTCCCTCTAAAATTGAAAATTTAGATTCTATGAGTGAACAGGCTAAAAAAATATTAGAAAAACGGTTTCCTGGGTATGAAATTGAGCCTTGGAAGACATCTGAGGACATTTTAGAACGGCAAAAAACCCTAGATTCTGTTTCTAAAGCTTTATTAGTAGTCGGTGCAATTTCTTTAATTGTAGGCGGAGTTGGGATTGCCAATATTACCATCGCCTCAGTCATAGAACGTACCCCAGAAATCGGACTGAGGAGGGCGGTGGGTGCGACCCAATTAGATATTATGTTACAGTTTATTTTAGAAGCCGCTATTTTAAGTTTAATTGGGGGAACTATTGCGATTATTACCGTTCATGGTGCGACGGTTGTTGTAGCTAAACAATTTAGTTTACCCTATCAATTTAACAATAAAACGGCTGCATTAGCTCTGAGTTCAGCGATATTAGTTGGGGTGGGAGCCGGATTTTTCCCCGCTTTACGCGCCAGTCAACTTGACCCGGTAAAAGCGTTAAGAGGAGATTAGAAAACATTAAAAATACAGCATTATGAGTCTTTCTATTCTAAGTTTAATTAAATTAAGTTGCAGTTCCTTATTAGGTAATCCCGTCCGTTCTTTTTTATCAGGAATTGGGGTATTTATGGGAGTGTTTGCGGTGAGTGCAACCTTACAAGTGGGAAATATTAGCCGCGCCGTCATTAAGCAGCAATTAGCTGAACGAGATGCACCACAAGTTTTCGTCTTTGGTGGGTTTAATTCTATTACAGAGGAATATGTACAACTCAGTTTAGAAGACCTTGAAGTTTTACAACAACAGTTAAAAGGGTTAAAATCTATTAGTGGTACGAGTTGGATGGACTCCTCACAGGTGGTTTTTCAAAACCAACAAGCCGATCCATCTGTAATGGCTAAAACTATAGATTTTTTAAACACATCAGGACGTAAATTAATTGCCGGACGTTCTTTTATCGCTAATGATTTTGAAGCCTATCAACCTGTAATTATTATTGACAAAGTTTTAGCAGATAAACTATTTGAACAAATCCATCCAACAGGAAAAACTATTTATTTGAACTTTAGACCTTATATTGTGATTGGAATTATAGAAAGTCAAGAAAGTCAACAGGAAGAACCAAAAGGGGAAGCTTATCTTCCGATGGCTATTTATAGTGCAATTACAGGGGGGAAAAAATTTCAAAGTTTGCAGTTACGCCCCTATAAAATTGAAGAGTTAGAAACTTTGGGTGAACAGACTAAAAAAATATTAGAAACCCGGTTTCCAGGGTATAAATTTCGGACTTGGAATACGGTTAGGAGAATTTTAGAACAGAAAAAAACCCTGGATTCTGTGTCTAAAGCGTTATTAGTTGTAGGTGCGATCGCTTTAATTGTGGGAGGGGTTGGGATTGCTAATATTACTATTGCTTCGGTGATAGAAAGAACTCCAGAAATCGGACTCAGACGGGCGGTGGGTGCGACCCAATTAGATATCATGTTGCAATTTATTTTAGAAGCAGCTATTTTAAGTTTAATTGGGGGAACAATTGCGATTATCACCGTTCATGCTGCGACGGTTGTTGTAGCTAAACAATTTAAGTTACCCTATAAATTTGAAAATAGAACGGCTATACTAGCTCTAAGTTCAGCTATATTAGTAGGAGTAGGAGCCGGATTTTTCCCGGCTTTACGCGCCAGTCAACTTGACCCAGTAAAAGCCTTAAAAGGAGAATAGGGAAAAATAAAGAATTGAACACAAAATCAAGGATTAATGGTTATGGAAGAACAGCATAATTTAGATTTGGAATCATCAGTTAATTCGGAAAATTCTACTGAATCTGAATCTTTCAATTTTTTACCTTTGGGAATCATTCTAACTTTAATCTCCGGTATAAGCGGGATAATTTTTATAGCCCTTCCTTCTCAACCGATTAATAATCCATCCTCTACAAAGTTACAATTATTCTCTCCTCTAATTCCTACGGTTCCACCTCCAGCTAATTTTAATCCAGTTCCTCCCCCGGCTCCGATTGATTTTATCACGGGAAATTTAATCGCTCCAAATCCTATCAAATCTAACGATATTTTTGGGATTTTAGAAAATACTAAATCTAATAATAATTCTGTTATTGAATTGAATAATTTGGAGAAAAATATATATTTAACTCCCGATCCTGAACCTTTTAATATAGGTAATTATTCGTTTAAAATTGAGTCAGAGGAACCAAATCCTAGGGAAATGATTGAAAATAGTATGACTTCTCTGAATTTAACCGCTAATCGTCCCCAATATCAGAGGATTACTCAACAACCTCCAGAGGTTCAACCGTCTCCCCCGGCTCCGGTTATGGCTGAAACCGATGGCGTTGAATTAACCTTAAATGATGTGATTATTTTGGGTTTAGAAAATAATCGGACGATTAAAAATCAATATTTAGAACGCATTGTCCAACGTCAGGATTTAATCGTTGCTGAAGATAAATTTAATCCTAATTTTACCCCGAATTTATCAATTAATTGGAGTGATATTACTCAAGGAAATTTAACAACAATAACTAATGGTTTAGTGTTATCAGCAGGAGTAGTGATTAAAATTCCCACGGGAGGAGAGTTGAATATGGGTTGGGTTGGACAGCGACAACAACAAAATTATCAAGGTTCAGGAGGTTCGGATCGAGATGTTTTAAGGCAAAATTTAGAATTAACTTTTAAACAACCTTTATTAAGGGGAGCCGGCCAAAGGGTTAATCGTGCTGATATTGAAATTGCCCGCATAACAGAAACTATTAATTTACTGGATTTAAAATCGATTTTAATTGATAAAATAACTGAAATTATTGAATCCTATCGCAGTGTATTACAAGCCCAAGAAAAAGTTAAAATTGATTCACAATCTTTAGAAAATGCTAAAAAAACAGTAGAAAATACCGAGTTTTTAATTGATGCCGGACGCATAGCTAGAGCCGATTTAATTACGGTACAAGCTCAAGTTGCTGATCGAGAAATAGTTTTATTAAGTTCTCGAAATAATTTGAAGCAACGACGACTGGAGCTATTAGATTTATTAGATATTGATGAAGATGTTAATATTATAGCATCTGAAAACTTAGAAATTCAGCCCCCAACCTTAGATATTGATCGGATTAGACAGTCTAGTCTCGAGCATCAACCCATTTATTTACAAGCAAGATTAAATTTAGAAAGGGCAAAAACACAATTAATTATTGCTGAAAATAATCGCCGTTGGAATATTGATGTAGAAACAGTGGTTAGACATGATCCTGCACCAAATATTATTGAAAATAGAACGGAATTAAGTGCCGGATTAACCTTTAGTAAAGCCCTCGGCGATCGCAGCATAGAGCGTGATTTTCAACGGAGTAAAGTTGATATTTCAAAAGCAGAAAATAATTTAAAAGAAACAATGCAAAATGTTAATACTGAGGTGACTAAAAATTTACAAGATATTGAATTGAACTTTAAACAAGTTGAATTATCTCGACGGGCAACAAATTTAGCTGAACTGCAACTTAGCAATGAAGTGGAGAAAATAAAGTTGGGGTTCCCAGGGCTTAGACTACTAGATCTAGTAGATTTTCAATCTAAATTAAATGAAGCCCAAAATAATGAATTAAATGCTAAAATAGATTATCTGAATGCTTTAACCAAGTTAGAGAAAAGCCTGGGTATAACCTTAGACATCTTGGGTATTACCCTGGAACAACAACCTGAACAAAATAATGAATGATTCCGCTCTGATTGAGTTAACCGTAGATACGGAAAATTTACCCCAGGATAAACAGCATCGACGGTTAGATGTGTGGTTATCTCAACAGGTTCCTGATCTGTCTCGATCGCGGATTCAAACTTTAATTACCCAGGGATGGGTAAAAATTAATCAACAGGTTTGTACGACTAAAAAAGTATCTGTGCAAAGTGGCGATCGCTTAGAAATTATTCTTCCACCCCCCGAACCTTTAGACTTAGAAGCAGTAGATATTCCCCTGGATATTTTATATGAAGATGATTGTCTTTTAATTCTAAATAAACCTGCTGGGTTAGTAGTTCATCCCTCGCCAGGACATCAGAATGATACCCTGGTTAATCGTTTATTAGCCCATTGTGATCAATTATCAGGAATTGGTGGGGTACAAAGACCAGGAATTGTGCATCGTTTAGATAAGGATACCACCGGGGCAATAGTGGTGGCTAAAACGGATTTTGCCCTGCAAAGTTTACAAGCTCAAATTAAGTCTAAAACTGCCCGTCGTCAATATTTGGGAGTGGTTTATGGGGTTCCTAAAACCAATTCAGGAACGATTAATCAACCTATTGGTCGTCATCCGATTGATCGCAAAAGAATGGCAATTGTTCCCATAGAAAACGGGGGACGGGAAGCCATTACCCATTGGCAAATGCAAGAACGAATCGGGAACTATACGTTAATGTTATTTACCTTAGAAACCGGACGTACCCATCAAATTCGGGTGCATACTGCTTCTATGGGAAATCCGATTGTGGGTGATCCTGAATATAGTCGAGGAAAAGCGATTGGTGTGAATTTACCCGGACAGGCGCTTCATGCTTGGAAATTAACCTTAAATCATCCAATTTCAGGAGAAATAATTGAAGCGATCGCTCCAATTCCAGATACTCTAAAAACGCTTTTAGAAGTCCTACGCCGCCGTTAACCGTAGTGAGCCTTTCAAGGCTCTCAGAGAGTCCTAAAGGACTCACTACGATAAAAAAATTAGGGTCTACAAAGGCAAAATTACCGTAAATATTGTTCCCTCTCCCGGTTCACTTTTAACTGTAATTTTACCTTGGTGTAAATCAACAGCTTGTTTAACAATTGATAATCCTAACCCTGTCCCTTTAATATTTCCTACGTTACTAGCGCGTTCAAATTGTTGAAATAGTTTATTTTGATAATCTTTCGGTAAACCAATTCCTTGATCGGCCACTTCACACCGGACAAATTGACCCTCTTGGTGAATTGTCAGGCTTACTTTACCCCCATCAGGAGAATATTTGATCGCATTAGATAACAAATTTAATAAAATATGACGCAATAAATGTTTATCTAAGTTTCCCAAAATAACGTCTGGAAAAGTGATTAATACCAGGGGATTTTTATTATTAGCAATGGGTTTAATTTCTTCGATAATGGCTTGACAAAATTCAACAATTTCTAGGGGTTCAGGACTAAAGATTAGTTTCCCAGATTCAGCCTGACTTAATATTAACAAATCTTCTAAAAGATTGTTCATATTCTGCACTGAGTTTTGAATTCTATCTAAATGTTTTTGCTTTTTATCTTCTGGCCATTTTTCACTATAATCTTTCAACATTCCGGCGGACATTTGAATCGCTGTTAATGGGGTTTTTAAATCATGGGAAGCAATGGAGAAAAACCGCGATTTATCATCGTTAACCGATTGGGCTTCTTGCAAAGAATGCTGCATTTGTAAGGAGGCTTGATGCTTGTTTAAGGCAATTTTAATCGCTGCATGAACTTCTCGCTCCTTAAACGGTTTGAGAATATATCCATAGGATTGCGTTTTTTCAGCCCGTTCTAAGGTTTCATCATCAGCATAAGCTGTTACATAAATAACCGGAATATTAAACTTTTCTTGAATAATTTTTGCCGTTTCAATTCCATCTAAATCCCCCTTAATTACAATATCCATCAAAATTAAATCCGGTTGGGTTTCTGTCACTTTTTCTAATGCCGATACACTAGAGGACGCAATCCCCACCACCACATATTCTAGTTTTTCTAATTTCCTCGCCAATCCTTTGGCAATGATCAATTCATCTTCGACGATTAAAATTTTAATGGCTGCCATTTTTTTCCCTCCTTTCCCTATTAACTATATTAACATTTTTTTATTTGATCCAGTTTGGCTGTATACGGATAATCTGTTAGTGCGTGGGAGAAGCTATACAGGCTACCGAAAATTACTTCTGATTAAAGCCGATGTCGATATTGAAGTTCGGAAAAACTAAGGGTAAATAAAGTTCCGTTTTCTTGGTTTAGGGTAATAGTTCCTTCAATTTGCTCGGTGAGAGTGCAAACTAATTCCATTCCCAAGGATTCAACATTTCTAAAGTCTACTCCGGCGGGAAAACCGATGCCATTATCTCGAACAGTTAGAATAATTTTATCTTCCTGGTTTTGGTGTAGTCCCAGATAAACAATTCCTGAGCGACCATTGGGAAAGGCGTGTTTTAAGGTATTAGATACTAATTCATTCACAATTAAACCGCAGGGTTGAGCGGTTTCAATATTCAAACCAACGGGTTCAATATCGAGTTTAAACTCAATTTGACCAGCTTGGATATTATAAGAGTCAAATAAATTATCAATTAAATCTTCTAAATAATCTGCAAAATTAATTTTTTCTAAATTAGTTGAACGATAGAGTTTTTCATGGATTAAAGCCATGGAATAGATCCGATTTCGGCTATCGTCCAAAACCTTAATTAATTCAGGTTCGGTGAACATATCCGATTGAAATTCTAAAAGATTAGAAACCACCAGCAAGTTATTTTTGACCCGGTGGTGAATTTCTTTGAGTAAAACTTCTTTTTCTCGTAAGGATGTCACCAGGGTATCTTCTGCTTTTTTGCGTTCAGTAATATCTCGATACATCCATAAATGACCTTGAGAGACTCCTTGAATCATAATCGGAACATAATCTCGTTCAAAAGTCCGTCCATCAACTAAAGAGATTTCTTCATTCGTGATCACTCGCTTTCTGCCCATGACTTCTTTATTTCTAATAATAAATTGTGCGGGATCGCTAAATAGATTTTGATATTCAAAGGAAAATGTTTTGCCATCCATACCGATCAGTTTATCGGAGGATTCTTTGATCTTAAATAAATCGCAAAAAGTTTGATTAATTAATACAATTTTCTGAAATTCATCCTTAACTAAAACCCCTAACTGTAAATTCTCAATCAATGTGCTTAATCGAGATGTAGTGGCCCATAATTGTTCTTCAATTCTTTTGCGCTCGCTAATATCAATCCTATATCCAACTATTTCTAAAGGATTTCCTTGGGCATCGAGGATTAATTTGGCTTGATCATACATCCAACGATAGCTACCATCCTGGTGTTGAAAACGATATTCATAACTAGAATATCCTTGCTCAAACAACGGAGATAATGGAGATAATTGATTTGTAATTTTCCCGATATCCTGTGGATGAATATGACTCAACCAAAATCCAGGTTGAGTAAAGTCGGAAACCTCATATCCCAAAAGAGTCTTGATATTATCACTAATAAATGTGGTTTGATAGTCTTCCCATGGTTTCGCACTATAAATAATTCCGGGGCTAGAAAATAGCAAATATTTTAATCGTTCTTGACTGACTAATAAAGATTGTTGAGCTAGAGATCTTTCTTTTAATTCTGTTTGTAATTGTTCATAAAGTTCAGATTGTTGAATCGCAATGGCGAGTTGACTGGTAATTTGTTCTAGTAGGGAAATTTCCCAGGCTTCCCATTGTCGAGTTTGACTGCATTGATGGACAACTAATAAACCCCATAAGGTCTCATTTTCAATAATAGGAACCGCTAGTTTAGCTTGGACTTTAAATTGAGTTAAAAATTCAACTAAACAGGGTAAAATATTACCCTTGTTAATATTAGCAATTGAGGCAATTTTGCCTTGAATATAATGGCTATGACATTGGGAGGGAAAAATTTCTTCAGAAAAAGTTTTTTCTAAAAGGGAAGACCACTGAGGACTAACGGCCTCAGAAATAACACAACCTGTATAATCATTGTAAATCCGATACACTAATACCCGATCGGCTTTCAAAAATTGTTTAACTTCCGTTACCATTGTTGATAAAATAGATTTTAGATCCAAGGATTCTCGAATTCGTTGGGTAATGGTGGCAATTAATCGTTCTCGAATCACTTGTTGACCTAAACGTTCCTGGGCTAATTTATTTTCAGTAATATCATTCTGAATTCCTACATAATGGGTGAGATTTCCCTCCTGATCATAAATGGGAGAAATATTTAGTTCATTCCAAAATAAAGATCCATCTTTCCGGTAATTTCTTAATACAACATTGCAATTTTGTTTCTGTTTTAATCTTGTTCTAATTTGTTTTAACTCGGGCTGATTACGATCCTTACCTTGAAGAAAACGGCTATTTTTCCCCAGGGCTTCTGCGGCAGAATATCCAGTGACTTTTTCAAAAGCCGGGTTGACAAAAACAATGGGGTTATCCGGTTTTCGAGCATCAGCAATCACAATACCATTACTACTATAGGCGATCGCTCGTTCACTCAGCCGCAATTGTTCTTCTACCTTTTTCCGTTCTGTAATATCCGTTGCGGCTCCTAAAATTTGTTTAGGTTTACCCTCAGAATTCCGAGCAAAAATTGTATCTCGACTGACCAACCAATGCCAATTTCCCTGAGTATCTTTGATGCGGTATTCAAACTCTAAAATTTCATCGTCCTTGGCTTTGGTAATTTTCTGATAATGTTTTCCTAAACTGATATAATCGTCTGGATGAATCAATTCAGAGAGAAAATTTGAACCTTTTTCTAAAGTTTGTTCTGGCGTGTATCCTAAAATGTTAATAATTTCTTGATTCACATAAATATTGCGACTTTCAATTAAATCATAAATATATAAAATATTAGGAATAGCGTCAGTAATTCGTTGAATAAACCGTTGACTTTCTTGTAACTCTAATTCGGCTTTTTTGCGATCGGTAATATCTAATGCCGCGCCCGTAATTCCGATAATATTTCCTTCTAAATCCCACAAAGGATCAATGGTTAAATCATAGCATTGAATATCCGCCCCTATATTAGTAGTCACCTCTTTTCGTAAACCCGCTTTTGTGTTCAAAACCTGTTGTTTCAGTTCGGTGAGTTGAATCGCATTTTCCCGGGGAAAAATATCAAAATCCAATTGACCAATAACGGCTTCTGATTCATATGCTCCCGTCGGATTATAAATCCAGGTGTAGCGTAACTCTAAATCTTGATTAAACACAACAATAGGCGAATTTTTTAGCGTAATTTTAAATCGTTCTTCACTAAACCGTAGGGTTACTTCCGTTTGTTTTCTTTCAATTGCCGTTGCTAAAATATTTGCCACACTTTGCAAATAATTTACCTCGTCTTCGCGAAACAGTTGATTTTTTTTACCATAAATTTCTATCTGTCCTAACTGCTGGTAATTTTGTCCCCGAATCGGAATACAAATTCCTTGATTAACAAAATTAAACTTGCCATAATTAAGCTCTTTTGGCTCTAAATCCTGGCTATATTTGCAGCTACAAGAGAATAAGTTAGATCTTAAATCCTCTTGATTACCGGGGAGTTGATTTATGCTTAAGGATAGTGAAAATAGGGGTTCATGACTCAGAAGAATATAATTATTAAGGGGTTCATCCCAAATTGCTAAGGTTAGAAAACAGTCCTCTAAACTATATTCTAAAACTTTGCAATATTCAACGTTTAAATTGTTAGCAATCTGAATCACAACTTCATTAATGAGGGAAACTAAATTGGTTTCTGATAGGGCTTTTTGACCTAATTCGGCGATAATCGCTTGTTGATTAGCTTTATTTTCTAATTGAGACTCTATTTTCTTTAACTCGACAACTTGGCGCTGGAGTTTTTCATTCATGAAAATTAGTTCTGTTGTCCGGTCAGCCACTCGAACTTCTAAATCTTGGTTTACGATTTTTAACTCCACTTCGGCTTGTTGGCGCTCTACACCAGAGGCAATAATATTAGCAACCGCTTGTAAAAAATTAATTTCATCGGGGCTAAAGGTTCGTTGCTCCTGAGAATGAATTCCTAACACCCCAACGGGCTTTTCTTTTCCAGAAATTAAAACTGTTACCCCACTAACAATATGATGATTAGAAAAAAATTCCGAACCGCTAAAGCGGGTTTCGACCTGCAAATTCTCAACGATAACGGGTTGTTTCACTAATAATGTATAGCCCGGTTGGGACTGGGGGGTATTGCTCAGGGTCACTCGCCCCACCGAACGAGGACGCAAACCTAATCCCGTCGTTAACAAAAATGTGCCTTGGTTGGGGAGTAATTCCCAAATTTGAACATATTTGATCCCTAATGTTTGTCCCACCAAGGTTACAACCTTTTTTGCCAGGTGCTCTAAGTTGGTTTGTGAGAGGGCATATTGACCTAATTCGGCAATCACCTGTTGTTGTCGGGCGCGACGCTTGAGTTCCTGTTGGGCTGTTTCACGGATAGTAACATCCTGAATCAAGGATAAAAGAGAAATGACTTGTCCGTTTGCATTTTTTAAAACAGAATTATACCACTCACAATATACTAAGTTGCCAAGTTTCGTGTAGTTCCGATTGCAACAGATATTCCGGTTGTCCTCACCATTGAGCAACCGCGACGAGATCGTATTTACCTGTTCTAAATCCTCTGGATGTACAAATTCCCACTGATTCCAATGGCGAGCCATCAGTTCTTCTGCCTTCCAGCCAAAGATTTTTTCGGCTTGGGGCGACCACCGTTTGACCCGAAACTGCTGATCCCACTCAATCACAGCTAAAGGCGAATTTTCGACGTGAAATGTTAACTGTTGATGGGCCTGTGCTAATTCGGCTTCTATGCTTGGTTGCGGGTTAGAGGCGGGGGGAGTTTGGAGTTCCCGCAGGCGTTGTTGTACCCGTTGTTCAATTATTTGTTCCTGTTGGTCAAGCAGGTATTGTTTCTCTTTTTTCCAATTATTTTTTGTCATAAATCACCCAATATTATAGTTATTATTCCAATAAAAAAGCCATAGTCAACCGTCAAGCAAACAAAGGTAAATAAACGGTTACAATAGTTTGCTGATCGTCGGGACTTTCTATGATCAGTTGACCTTGATAAAGTTCGATCATTTTTTGGACAATGGCTAATCCTAACCCCGAACCCTGTTGTTCATACAATTTGCGTTCAAACTGAACATGGGCACCAATTTGAGCTATTTGTTGAGGGGTCATTCCTCGTCCAAAGTTTTTAACTGATAAAACAAATTGATAATTTTTAACAAATCCGTTAATTTCAATTGGTTGTCCGATGGCGGAAAATTTCATGGCATTATTAACTAATTCTTCAACCAGTTTTTCTAGTCTCATTTCTGCCATGGCGATCGCCACATCTTGTAGATTGAGAAATAAATCTGCCTCCCGTTTTTCTTCTTGAACTTGAGCCATTACTTTTTTCGTAATTACTGTTTGCGAGGATAGGGTTTTATCCTGACGTAAGCTGGCAATCTTTTTGGGATCGGTGGCAATTAGTTCTAATTCAGCATAGAGCAGAAAATTCATTATCAACCGATATAAACGTTTCCCAGATAGGGAAATTTGTTCGACAATTTCACGAATTTCATTAGTTTCCATAGAATCTAATTCATCGAGTAAAATTTCCGTTGATGCCAAAATTCCATTCAAAGGCGTTATTAATTCATGGGGCAGGGAATGGGTAATATTGTTGCGAAGTTCATCTAATTTTTCCTGGGAAAATTTTTCAACTGATGCTTTTTTTTCTAGTTGAGTGGCGATCGCTTTCAGCAATTCCTTGGGGGTAAATGGTTTAATTAAATAATCATCCGCCCCCAGTTCCATTCCCTTTCTTAAGTCTAATTTATCGCCTTGAGAAGTTAGGAAAATAAACGGAATCATCTTAGTTTCTGGTGCTTTTCTTAGGGCCTCCAATACCCCATGACCGTCCATTTCGGGCATGACCACATCACATAAAATTAAATCGGGATTAAATTTTTGAGCAACTTGTAAACCGATTTTGCCATTCTCGGCGGACTGGGTTTCAAATTCTTCAATTTCTAACAGTTCTAAAATGCTCTCTCGAATGAATTCTTCATTTTCAATTACTAAAATTTTGGTCATTTCAATTTCCTCAATAATGTTAATTCAGGATTCTTATGGCTCAGGTTGAGAAATTTTTAATTGACTTCCACTTCTAACTAAGGTTTGAAAATCCTCTAAATTGAGCGGACGACTAAATAGATACCCCTGAATTTCATCACATTGAAAGCCCTGCAAAATGTCTAATTCTTCTTGAGTTTCTACTCCTTCAGCAATCACTTTTAAATTTAAAAGATGAGCCATGGAAATTAAAGATTGTGTGATGGCTGCATTGATTTTATTAGTATGGAGATTGCGAACAAAAGATTGATCTATTTTTAGCACATCAAAGGGAAATTTTTGCAGATAGTTGAGGGAAGAATATCCCGTCCCAAAATCATCAATGGCTATGGTTACTCCCAAGGCTTTTAATGCCTGTAACTGTTGGATGGATAATTCAGGATCTCGAATTAATGAACTTTCGGTTAATTCTAATTCTAAATAATCCGGTTCACAGCCCGTACTGAGTAAAATCTCCATTAACTTTTGGCATAAATTAGGTGTTTGGAATTGCCGCCCGGATAAATTTACCGCCACGCGCAAATTTCCTAAACCTTGAGATCGCCAGCCTTTACTGTGTTGACAGGCTTGAGATAAAACCCATTCGCCAATGGCTTCAATTAAACCTGTTTCTTCCGCAATAGGAATAAATTTTATTGGGGAAATCATGCCCTTTTGGGGATGTTTCCAGCGAATTAAAGCCTCCGCACCAATAATATTTCCCGTTTTCAAACTTACTTGCGGTTGATAGTAAAGTTCCAATTCTTCTCTTTCTAAAGCATACCGCAAGGCAACTTCTAAATCAATCCTTTCCGAAAGTTCATGTTCTGAAGCAGGAATATAAAAACTATAATGATTTCCTCCTTGTTGTTTAACTTGATTCATGGCTTGTTTGGCTCCCCGCAGCAGGTGTTGAATATCCCGACCATCTTGGGGATAAAGGGAAATTCCCGCACTAACGGTAATCAAAACTTCTCGGTTTGTTAACATAAAGGGATCAGATATCTGCTGTTGTAACTTTTTAATTACGGTATTAATCTGTTGTTGATCCAGAATTGGTGGGAATAAAATTGCAAATTGATTGCCATTAATATGGGTAATAATATACTCGGAAGGTAAACTTTTTCTTAACCGCTCTGCCACCGCGTTTAAAAGGGAATCCCCTCCTTCATAACCTAAAATATCGTTAATTCTGCCAAACCGATCTATCCCTAAATAGATAATTGGTATCATCCCATTTTGTTGCCAATTTTGATCGGCAATAGATAGCAATGACAACTTATTTAGCATTTGTTGAAAATATTCAAACAGGGATAAACGGTTGGGTAAGTTAGTGGTGCTATCTTGATAAATTATTTGATTAAGTTTAGATTCAGCTAATGTTAATTTATGATTATAATTGGCTTTTAAAATGGCGTGTTTTTCCAAACGAATTACAATAGCTTTGAGTAATTCTGTGGGGGTGCAAGGTTTGGTTAAATAATCATCAGCCCCAAGCTGCATTCCTTTTCGTAGGTCACCTACATCGGCGTTTGCTGTTAAGAAGATGAAGGGAATAGTTGCCGTGATGGGATTGTTTTGTAAAGCAGTGATCACCCCATAACCATCTATTTCCGGCATCCTCACATCACACAAAATTAAATCTGGTTGATGCTGAATTGCCAATTGTAAACCGATTTTGCCATTTTCAGCAGTAAAAACTTCAAAGTTTTCTGTTTCTAGTAGTTCTACAATGTTATCTCGAATTAATTCTTCATCCTCAATCACAAGAATTTTAGCCATGGTTGTTTCTCTAAAATAAATTTTTTATAGAAATAATCGTAGTGAGGCGTTCACGCCTCTAAGAAAGTCCTGAAGGACTCACTACGATTATTAAGGATGGATTAAGTGCGGGCTAAACCTTCTTGACGGGCGGTATGGGTAACGGCACTAGCAACCGCCGTAGCCACCCGTTTATCAAACACTGAAGGCACAACATATTCCCGATCTAAATCCGTGGGAGAGACTAAAGAAGCGATCGCATTTGCCGCTTCTAAATACATCGAAATAGTTAAACTTTTAGCCCCACAATCTAAGGCTCCTCGGAATAGACCAGGGAAGGCTAAAACATTATTAATTTGATTGGGATAATCACTCCGTCCTGTTGCCACGACTGCGACATCATTAAGAATTAATTCCGGTTGAATTTCAGGAATCGGATTAGCCATGGCAAAAACAATAGGATCTTTTGCCATAGATCTTACCATTTCCGGTGTCACCACACCAGGGGCACTAACTCCCATAAACACATCAGCATCTTTCATCGCATCCGCTAAAGTTCCCGATAAGTTAACGGCAAATTCCCGTTTTTGTTCGTTAATATCGGTGCGATTATGGCTAATAATTCCCTTAGAATCACAGAGGGTAATATTACGCACTCCGGCTTTTTTGAATAAACGCGCCATTGCTACCCCCGCAGCACCCGCCCCGTTTAAAACCAGGTGAATATCCTCCCGTGATTTTTTAACTAATTTTAAGGAATTAATTAAGGCGGCTAAACTCACAATTGCCGTGCCATGTTGATCATCATGGAAGATCGGAATATCTAAACATTCCCGCAGTTTAGCTTCAATTTCAAAACAGCGAGGGGCGGCAATATCTTCTAAATTTATTCCCCCGAAAACTGGGGCAAGATATTTAACCGTTTCGATAATTTTGTCTGTATCTTGGGTATCCAAACAAATCGGAAAGGCATCAATATCTCCAAATTCTTTAAAGAGCATGGCTTTCCCTTCCATCACGGGTAAAGCTGCACCTGGCCCCAAATTTCCTAAGCCTAAAACCGCACTACCATCAGTAATAATAGCGACGGTATTTTGTTTGATTGTCAGCTTATAAATTTGTTCTGGATCTTCTGCGATCGCTTGACAAATTCGACCCACACCCGGAGTATAAGCCATGGCTAAATCCGATTGAGATTTCAGGGGAATTTTACTTTGAATACTGATTTTTCCGGCGCGATGGAGATTAAATGTTCGGTCATAAACCGCTAATACTTTTAACTCAGTTAAACCTTTTACCGCTTGGACAATTTGTTCTGCGTGTTCTTCACTAGAGGCATCTACACTAATTTCTCGAATTGTTTTGTGCAGAGTTTGTTCCATTAAGTCAATTTGACCTAAATTTCCTCCGACGGTGGCGATCGCTTGAAAAACACTAGCCAACATTCCGGCGCGGTTAGGCAGTTCCAGACGAATTGTAACGCTATAACTAGGATTCGGTGTTAAGCTAACCATGTTCAGTATTAATTTATTTGTCCATTCGGTATGATATCACCGGAGATCAACATCGGTCTGTAGTTGAAGCATGACATCTATCAAATTTCCTTAATACTGTTGCTGGAATTGCAAGTAATAGCTGAGGTTAGCTAAGGTAATATAGTGATCAACGTATTGCGGAGTGGGTGTTTTTTCAAGTGTTCGCTTTACTTGATTTTTTCGCTGATTTTTTGAGGATTCCATAATGATCATATCGGGTTAGGGTGGGTTGTTTGCCTTGATTATCTAATATTATCTGAGTTATTCACCCTTTATAGCCTCAGATAATTTATTTTTGGGGTGATCTGTGCCAAAATCGGACAAAATAAGTGAAATTACTAACTCCATTAACAAGATCAATCAGGACAATGGTTTTATCGGATTTTCAGTTATATTCCCAGATGGTTCATATTTGGCAAACCAGTCTAACACGATCGCCCCAATACCTAGAATTCTATCAAAAAATTCTGGCTGATGATGAACTAAAACGGGCGAGACGGTTTAAGTTTGAACGGGATCAACAGGCATTTATGATTGCTAGGGGAACATTAAGAATGATTCTCAGCCACTATTTAAACCTGTCTGCAAAACAGATTCAATTTAAGTATAGTTCTAATGGAAAACCGAGTTTAGATCAAGCTCCCTTACCCCTAAATTTTAATCTATCTCATGCCCATGGAAAAGCAATTTATGCGATCGCCCTTGAAGAAAATATCGGCATAGATATAGAATATATTCGGGAAATTGAAGTTATATCTTTAGCAAAACGGTTTTTTTGTGACTCTGAATATCAGTGGTTAAATTCCCTTAATTCAGAAGCACAATATGCTGCATTTTTTCGACTCTGGACGTGCAAAGAAGCCTACTTAAAAGCCACGGGAGAAGGTTTAGTTGGTTTACAGGATATTGAAATTTTCACTCCTCTGGATTCCTACCCCAGAATTTTGAAAATTTCCCAGGATTTGGAATTAGCTAAAAATTGGACAATGCAAACTATTGAAACCGCAGAAAACTATCTAGCAACCTTAGCTATTAAGGGAATAAATTATCAGTTTAAATATAGGCAATGGACTGAAGAAAAAGAAATCGAGTATAATATTATGGCTAAAGATAGATGACAATTTAGCTAATTAATGTTAATATTGAGCAAAAATCTACTTTAGCCTCTATGATTATAAGTTTGATCACAAATTCCAGATTTAGGCTCTCATGACTACAGAAATTCAAACCGAAATTCAAACCGAAATTCAAGCGGAGGTTGAGCGACGTCGCAATTTTGCAATTATTTCTCACCCTGATGCTGGAAAAACCACCCTGACAGAAAAATTACTCCTCTACGGAGGTGCCATTCACGAAGCAGGTGCTGTTAAAGTACGGAAGGCTCAACGTCATGCTACCTCAGACTGGATGGCAATGGAACAACAACGGGGAATTTCGATTACCTCAACGGTTTTGCAGTTCGAGTATAACAACTGTCAAATTAATCTGCTAGATACACCCGGGCACCAAGATTTTAGTGAAGATACCTACCGCACTTTAGCCGCAGCCGATAACGCGGTGATGTTAGAAGATGCCGCCAAGGGTTTAGAGCCGCAAACTCGCAAACTTTTTGAAGTCTGCAAACTGCGAGGTCTGCCTATTTTTACTTTTATTAATAAAATGGATCGTCCGGGTCAAGAACCCTTAGAATTACTTGATGAAATTGAAAAAGAATTAGGGTTAAAAACCTATCCCATAAATTGGCCAATTGGTACGGGTGATCGCTTTCAAGGAGTATTTGATCGTCGCAAACAAAAAATTCATTTATTTGAACGTACCGCCCACGGCAGTCGAGAAGCTTTAGATCGGGTTTTTGATTTAGATGATCCTAGAATTAATGAATTATTAGATCCGGATCTTTATCATCAATTAAAAGAAGAATTAGAACTACTTGAACACGCGGGTTCAGAATTTGATCTGGATTTAGTTCATGCTGGAAAAATGACCCCGGTTTTCTTCGGCAGTGCCATGACTAATTTTGGGGTTCAATTATTCTTAGATTCCTTCTTAGATTATGCTTTAAAACCCGGTTCCCATCTGAGTACCTTGGGGGATATGGAACCCGAATATCCTGAGTTTACGGGCTTTGTATTTAAACTACAAGCTAATATGGATGCCAAACACCGAGATCGGGTGGCTTTTGTGCGAGTTTGTACAGGAAAATTTGAAAAAGATATGACGGTAAATCATGCCCGCACGGGAAAAGTTGTCCGTCTTTCCCGTCCTCAAAAATTATTTGCTCAGGAAAGACAATCAATTGAAACTGCCTATCCTGGGGATGTAATTGGATTAAATAATCCTGGGGTTTTTGCCATTGGGGATACAATTTATATGGGCAAAAAATTAGAATATGAAGGGATTCCCTGTTTTACCCCGGAGTTATTTGCCTATTTAAAAAATCCTAATCCTTCTAAGTTTAAACAGTTCCATAAAGGAGTTTTGGAATTGCGAGAAGAAGGAGCGGTACAAATTATGTTTTCCATTGATGAAGCTAAACGTGATCCGATTTTGGCGGCGGTCGGTCAACTTCAATTTGAGGTAGTTCAGTTTAGATTACAAAATGAATATGGGGCCGAAACTCTATTAGAACCTCTACCCTATAGTGTGGCTCGTTGGGTAACAGGAGGTTGGGAAGTTTTAAATAAAGTTGGACGAATTTTTAACGCTGCGGTGGTTAAAGATAGTTGGGATCGTCCGGTTTTACTATTTAAAAATGAATGGAATTGTCGTCAAGCTGAAGCCGATCATCCTGAGTTAAAACTGACTTCTATTGCTCCGGTAGTTTCAATTCAACCCTCTGAATCTGGAGAGGAAGAATAAGGGCTAAATATTGATCCTTGATTAATTTTCTCCCTCTGTTTCGAGTCAGTAGGTGGTCAAAAATAAACGCATATACAATTAAACTTGTTGTTGCGCTTGCTGCGCAATTAAGCGGTGCGCAGCAAGCGCAACAACGGGCTTTTTGACCACCTACTTACAGAAGAAAGTATTAAACACAAAACGAGGACTAATTTAGAGTTTTGATTGATTAAGAATTCGGATCAGATGGGGATTCACCAAATAAGGAATTATAGGTGAACCCGGCGGCAATTCCTCCCAAAATAGGGGCGAACCAAAACAACCATAATTGCTGAATTGCCCAACCGCCAACAAATAATGCTGGGCCAGTGCTGCGGGCTGGATTTACAGATACATTGGTGACTGGAATTCCGATTAGGTGAATTAAGGTTAATCCCAAACCAATAGCAATCGGGGCAAATCCTTGAGGTGCGCGACTATCGGTTGATCCCATAATCACCATCAAGAACATAAATGTCAACACAAATTCACCCAGCAGAGCGGAAACGAGATTGTAACCGCCGGGAGAATGTTCGCCATATCCATTGGTGGCAAAGGGGTTAGAAACCACCTTTAAAAGCCACTGCATCAAATCCGGCTTTCCCACTGACAATTAAATAAAGCACTAAGGATGCTACAATTGCCCCGGCAACTTGAGATCCAATATAAAGGGCTAAATCTTTGCCTCCAGAGAAGCGTTTACCCGCCCATAATCCAAAGGAAACCGCCGGATTGAGATGGCAACCGGAAACATGACCAATGGCATAGGCCATGGTTAAAACGGTTAAACCAAAAGCTAATGCAACCCCGGCAAATCCAATCCCAAGGGGGTTAGTAGTTCCATCGGGAAATGCGGCGGCAAAAACAGCAGATCCACACCCTCCAAAAACTAGCCAAAATGTTCCCATGAACTCGGCAAGACATTTCTTAGTCAGTGGCATCATTAAACCTCTTGAGAATGCACTTGAATTTAACTATCAGTTTTAATCCTGATGAGTTTCAGTTGAAACTTACCATAAAATTGATCAATTTTGGTGTCATATCTAGCAAATTCAGAAAAATTAATAAAATCTTAAATGAATTATTAAGAAATTATAAAAAATAATATTTTTGTATAAATATCATTTATTATTCTATGTCTTTAAAATAAATTTATCAATAACCAGGGGATGGGTAAGCATTAGTGTGAAATTAAGCTGAAATCTCCCCTGTAGAGATGTTGCATGGAACGTCTCTACAGGGCGTTAATAGCCGCACCCTACGGGTTAATGATTGAATTATGCGGGAATTTTGGTGGGAAGTTGGGCTTTTTGGGCTTGATATTCTGCCAACTGTTGTTCAATTTCAGTTTTAACAATTTGGCGATATTCTAAAAAATGTTCGTTATGGGCGCATAGGGTTAAATACTGCCCGCAGACGGCGGGATTATGTTTGATAATACTAAACAAATATCCCCAGAATTTCCAGCGAGTTTGGCGTTTAATTCCCTGTCGCCAAATTACAGTTGTTAAGGCTTTTAAATCAATCCAACTGGGGAATTTACCTGGGGGATTACATTTGGGAGCACCCAACTTCAAGAAACAGCGATAGGTGCGTTCTAAATAACGTTCGGGATCATATAATTGCCAGAAGGTTTCAATATATTCTTGGGCAATTTCTTCAACGGGACGGGTAGGAACAAAGTTAATTAATGTGGTTTGGTTAATATCAAACTTTTTAGGATTAATTAACCGTCCTTCCTTCTCTAAACGATGCCATAACGCCGTATTGGGTAAGGCTTGTAACATACTAAATAAAGCCGTGGGAATCGCAGATTTTTCGACAAATTCAATAATTCGATATCCCGCCCCGGGTTTTTCCCCATCAAATCCTAGAATAAATCCCGCCATTGGACGTAAGCCAGTGCGGATAATTTTATCAACGGCTTCTAATAACGGACTGCGGTTATTTTGATATTTTTTGGTCATTTCTAAACTACTGGTATCTGGGGTTTCAATTCCCAAAAAAACCGCATCAAAGTTACATTCCACCATCGATTCCATTAATTCACCATCATCGGCTAAATCTATGGAGGCTTCTGTATTAAATCGGAAAGGATATTGATGTTCCGCTTGCCAGATTTTTAGAGCTTTTAACAGTAATTTCACATTCCGTTTATTGCCGATAAAATTATCATCCACCATGAATATTGATCGTCGCCATCCCAGTTCATAAAGATAATCTAATTCCTTTAATAATTGTTCTGGAGTTTTAGTGCGGGGTTTGCGACCATAAAGCACAATAATGTCACAAAATTCACATTGAAACGGACATCCACGGGAGAATTGTACCGACATAGAATCATAGGCATCTAATTCTAATAAATCGTAACGGGGAATAGGAGTTGAGGTGACACTGGGTTTTTCTTCTGTGCGAAATACCCCGGAAGTTTCACCTTTTTCCAGAGCTTCTATAAACATGGGTAGGGTAATTTCCCCTTCATCTAAAATCAGAAAATCTGCCCCAGAATTTTCAATTTCATGGGGGACAGAAGTGGGATAGGGGCCACCAACAGCGACTAATTTTCCGCGTTTTTTGGCTTCTTGAATTTGAGCAATAAAATCGGATTTCTGCACAATCATTCCCGAAAGGATGACTAATTCTGCCCATTCCCATTCGGCTTCAGTTACAGCAGTAATATTACGATCAACCAGTTTGAATTGCCAAGTTTGAGGCAAAATTGCCGCTACCGTAATTAATCCCAGGGGCGGTAACAATACTTTGCGATCAACTAATTCTAGGATTTTTTCATACGACCAAAATGTAGACGGGAATTGGGGATAAATTAATAATGTTTTCATGGGAAAAATGGTAATTTGAGGTTAATATTATTTTAGAGAATTAGTTAAATAGTACAAATGAATTTTTCACCCATAATTTTTCACCCAGCGATTGAAATCGTCGCTACACAAACGAAGAATTTTTCACCCAGCGATTGAAATCGCGGCTACACAAACGAAGTCCGCCTACGCAGACTAATTAACAGATTAACATAATGTTCTCTGATTTTATCTTCAATCCGCGCAGGCGGGTTTGGGTTGTGTAGCCACGATTTCAATCGCTGGATCTCTGGATCTCATTGTTGGCGCTATGATACAAATGTTAACATTTCACCAAATCATACAGGGTTATTACCAATATGGCTGTTAAAGTAGGAGATATGGCTCCTGATTTCACCTTAACTTCGCAAACGGGCGAATTAGTTAGTATCGAAGACTTTCAGGGAAAAAAATCCGTTGTCCTCTACTTCTATCCCAAGGATGATACTCCTGGCTGTACCGCAGAGGCCTGCGCTTTTCGAGATGCTTATCAAGTCTTTACAGATGCGGGGGCCGAAGTAATTGGGATTAGTTCAGACACGGCCCAATCTCATCAACAGTTTGCCACAAAATACAATCTTCCGTTTATTTTGTTAAGCGATACCGGGAATAATGTTCGTCAACTCTATGGTGTTCCAGCAACGATGTGGGTGCTACCGGGTCGCGTTACCTATGTAATTGATAGGGAGGGTGTGGTGCGACATCTGTTTGATTCTATGCTAGATTTTGGGCGTCACGTTGATGAGGCTTTAACGACTCTTAAATCGATTCCAAAGCCATAGAATTTTAATCAAAAATCGCCTCTATTCAATGAATATAAACTATCAAAATACCCTCACCCACTGGAGGCAAGAGTTATCTCAAACTTTGCCCCAACTTGCCCATCTTCTACCTCTATTTATGTTAGCTGTGGGCGTTGGTTATCTATTCAATTGGTTGCAGGTTCCCGTTGCTTGGCTGATTGGCCCAATGGTGGCGGGGATTATTTATGCGGTGTTTCAGGGGAAACCTCAGCCCCTACCCCCGATCTTTTTTATTTTCGGTCAAGCTATTGTGGCGATTTCTACAGCTACGGGCTTTTCGCTTAATACTATCGGTTTAATGGGAACTTACGCCTTTCCCCTGATGCTCTGTATTTTGGTGACCGGGGGGATGAGTATTTTGAATGGTTATTTTTTAGGGCGCTGGGGCGGAATTGACCGGGCGACAGGGTTTCTCAGTTGTGTCCCTGGGGCGAGTTACAGTTTAATTGCCATGAGTGAGGAAATGGGAGCCGATGCGATCGCCGTTGCTCTGTTACAATATCTGCGGATTCTATTAGTAGCATTAATTGTTCCTGCCCTCGTCGGGTTCTGGTTTGCGGGGGATGTGGCTATTGGGTCTGTGGTATCTATTCCCCTTAATACTTCACCTGCTTTGCCAATGCTTTACAACCTCGGAATTATGGGGGGTTGTGCGGCGTTAGGAATCGTTTTAGGGGAAAAGTTTAGTTTACCTTCATCGTTGTTTCTGGGGCCGTTTCTAGTTAGTTTAATTGTTTTTTGGACAGTTCCATATTCAATTAAAATGCCTCCTTTGCTATTTACTATTGGGCTATTATTTGTCGGGTTTTCTGTTGGTTTAAAGTTTGACTGGCAGAATGCTAAAAAACTCTGGAAGGCTGTTTTAATTGAAATTGTTTTAGTTCTGATATTAATTTTATTCTGTTTAGGTGCAGGTTATATTTTCCATCAAATTACCCAAGTTGATACCATGACGGCGATATTAGGTTCCACACCCGGAGGAATTACAGCAATGATCGCAACGGTAATTCAACTCGGAGGAGATGCCGGAATTGTATTAGCTATGCAAATGACTCGAATGTTATTGATATTATTAATTAGTCCTTGGTTTGCGAATGTATTAATTAAAAGTCAAAAACAATCTAACCCAACCTAGTTGTTGGGCTTTAGCACTCCTAAAAAGAGCGCTGAAGCCCAACAACAAACTGTTTGATTGTAAATTTAATAGTTACTACCCACACTATCGGTATTTGACTGTGATATAATATCCTAAAAATCATTAATCTATTGATTAATTGAGAGCCATGTCACCATCACAAGAAACAATCCCCTTTGGGTTAATATTACCTCCTACCCAAGACGAACTACCCTTTGACGATGGAGTCCCCATGGAAACCCAACGCCATAAAATGCAAATGGATTTACTAATTGATCCATTAATTCCTTGGTTAGAAACCCGAGAAGATGGTTATGTTGGGGGCAATATGTTCCTCTATTTTAGTTTAGCCCAAGTGCGGAATCAAGACTTCAAAGGCCCCGATTTTTTTGCCGTATTAGGAGTTCCCAAAAAAGAGCGAAAAAGTTGGGTAGTTTGGGAAGAAGGAAAAGCCCCCGATGTGATCATTGAACTATTATCACCCAGTACCGCCCAAGAAGATAAAACCAACAAAAAAATTATCTATCAAAATCAAGTTCGGGTTCCTGAATATTTCTGGTTTGACCCCTTTAAGCCTGATGATTTGGCAGGATTTATCCTAATTAATGGTAGTTATGAACCAATTTTTCCCGATCAATTTAATCGGTTATTCAGTCAACAATTAGGCTTATCATTAGTCCGATGGTCAGGGGTTTATAAAACCGTTGAAACGGTATGGTTAAGATGGGCAACTTCAGAAGGTGAAATTCTGCCGACACCCGATGAATTATCCGCACAAAAAGCCGAACAAGCCCAACTTCAAGCCGAACAAGCCCAACTTCAAGCCGAACAAGCCCAACTTCAGGCCGAACAAGCTCAACTTCAGGCCGAACAAGCTCAACTTCAGGCCGAACAAGCCCAACTTCAAGCCGAACAAGCCCAAGAACGTTCCCAGGAGTTAGAAACCTTACTCAACCGCTACCGTCAACAGTTTGGCGAATTACCCGAACTCAGTTCTGATTAGTTTTGAGATCACATTGGGTATTCTGAAAATAGGTACGATTAAAAAGCCAACTAATTGAAAATAAGAGGAAGGTATAAGCAATGAATCCCGCCGAGAAACAATCATTAGAAAAACAATATGGATCAGAGCGTATCCGTAAAATGGAACGCTTTAAACAGGTACAAAGAGTGATTATGATCCTATCAATACTGTCTTTTTTTGGAACGAGTATATTTGGATTAGGAAAAGTGTTTAAAAGTGGATTTGAAAAAAAACCTGAAGCGACTCAAACCACAGAACAACAATCTGCAAGTGCTTTATTACAAAAGCAAGAAAAAGGCTACGAAATTGTATTAAAACGGGAACCCAATAACCCCACAGCATTGGAAGGATTAGTGAATGTTCGCCTACAACAAAATAATATTCAAGGAGCAATTGAACCCTTAGAAAAGTTGGTGAAATTATATCCTGATCGGCAGGATTATCAAAATTCATTAACTCAATTAAAACAGCAAAATAAAAAATAAATCCAGTTATGAAACATTTAGACTACTGGATAAAACAGCAAAAGTTAGAAGATCAAATTAGAACAGAACAAGCCAGAACAGAAGTTCAAGGAAAATTAAATGAAAACTCTGATAAGCTCTTGTTTATTTAGACTGTGATTATAGCATTACCTTTGTTTTTAAGTTTACGTCCCCATTTATATAGATAACTCTCCTTCATTTGAAAATCGCTTTCTATGCAAAAGCTCCATAATCCAGAAACGGCAAAAATTTTTGGAGAGTGACAGAAAAGCGATAACATTAATAAAACTTATAGCTTATATGCAAAACTCTGATGTTAAAATACTTTACAAACCGTAACAAAGCCGTTAATGTAGTAGACATAGATACCAAACGTACCTCGACAAATACATAGCAATCATAACCAACATGACAACCACGATTCAGCAGCGCGAAAGCGCCTCCATCTGGGAACGGTTCTGTAACTGGGTGACATCCACCAACAACCGCATTTATATCGGTTGGTTCGGAGTCCTGATGATCCCCACCTTATTAACCGCCACCATCTGCTACATCGTCGCCTTCGTCGCGGCTCCCCCCGTAGACATCGATGGTATCCGTGAACCCGTAGCTGGTTCGCTGTTATACGGAAACAACATCATCTCCGGTGCAGTTGTTCCTTCCTCTAACGCCATCGGTTTACACTTCTACCCCATTTGGGAAGCAGCCAGCTTAGATGAGTGGCTGTACAACGGAGGCCCTTACCAGTTAGTGATTTTCCACTTCCTGATTGGGATTCTGTGCTACATGGGACGGGAATGGGAACTCTCCTACCGTTTAGGGATGCGTCCTTGGATCTGCGTCGCCTACTCTGCACCAGTTGCAGCAGCAGCCGCCGTGTTCCTGATCTACCCCATCGGTCAAGGTTCATTCTCTGATGGTATGCCTTTAGGTATCTCTGGAACCTTCAACTTCATGTTAGTGTTCCAAGCCGAACACAACATCTTAATGCACCCCTTCCATATGTTAGGAGTTGCTGGAGTTTTTGGTGGTAGTTTATTCTCCGCCATGCACGGTTCTTTAGTTACCTCTTCCTTAGTTCGTGAAACCACCGAAACCGAGTCACAAAACTACGGTTACAAATTCGGTCAAGAAGAAGAAACCTACAACATCGTTGCAGCCCACGGTTACTTTGGTCGTTTAATCTTCCAATATGCCAGCTTCAACAACAGCCGTAGCTTACACTTCCTGTTAGGCGCATGGCCTGTAATCGGAATTTGGTTCACCGCTTTGGGTGTATCCACCATGGCATTCAACCTGAACGGTTTCAACTTCAACCAGTCAATCATCGACTCTACCGGTCGCGTGATCAATACCTGGGCTGATGTGTTAAACCGCGCTAACCTGGGTATGGAAGTAATGCACGAGCGCAACGCTCACAACTTCCCCTTAGACTTAGCTTCTGGTGAATCTGCTCCTGTGGCTTTGATTGCTCCTCAAATCAATGGTTAATTTTTAACCTAAATAATACAAAAGACGCTCTCCGAAAGGGGGGCGTTTTTTGGTGTTTAATATTTATCAGTAAACTATTCAGACAGACAAGCGCTGTACAGTATGAGTTTGGCGACTTCGCAGGGGATATTTAACAGCTTTGTTAATCTAAATCAGAGCAATTTTTTCGGAACTAAACTCTTATTTTTGATCGGAAATTGATATCCGATAAGGGTTTTGACCCTGTTGACGATCGCCAATATAGATGTTGTAATTACCGGGTGTTCCGTAACCCGAATATTGTAAAACACCGCTATTGGCAGAACCTTCAGGTAACATACAATAACGTCCGGTGGGGCCATCAATTAATAGGGTCGGTGAGCCCGATGTAGTTACCATAATTCGCCAATAGGGTAAATCATCAGTAATCTGAATAACGTGGTTTGGGGTTTGAGCAATAAACCCACAGTCCTGACTATTCACAGGCCCACCAGAGCTTCCTGAGAGGGAAAGAGAACCTCCTGGGCTGATTTGTTGGCGGTCGGCCCAAGCGTTGGGTGCAAAGGCTAAAAACAGGCTGAAAACCCATCCCATTAAGGTTAAATGGCGTAATTTCATTTTAAGTTTCTCCTACAGTTAATGCACTCCATTTAAACCATACAGACGGAAAATTAGACTTACAGGTTCGTTTTTTCAATCTTTGAGGGATAATCAAGACTGTGCCATTAAAGTAGGGATTGTTGTGACCCATCACTACCAAGCTAGAATTTATATTACTCTCCGTCCTTCTGTTCTTGATCCTCAAGGCGTGGCGGTGAGATCTGGGATTCAACATCTGGGATATGACAATGTTGAACAGGTGCGGATTGGTAAATATATTGAAATGACGCTTTCAGCAACGGATGAAACGGAAGCAAAAACTCAACTTGACCGAATTTGCGATCAAGTGTTAGCAAATCCGGTGATTGAAACCTATAGATTTGATCTAACGGAAGTTGCGGCCGTTACTCATTAATTTGATGAACATTTTGGTTGATCAAAAATGAACTAAAAATCTTTTTTGATCAACTTGTTTCTATTGATAATTTACTAGATTAATACATTATGAAATTTGGGGTTATTGTTTTTCCGGGTTCTAATTGCGATCGAGATGTGGCTTGGGTAACTCAAGGATTATTGGGACAACCGACCCGGATGATTTGGCATGAAGATACGGATTTATCGGATATTGATGTGGTGGTAATTCCGGGGGGTTTTAGTTACGGGGATTACTTGCGTTGTGGTGCGATCGCCCGTTTTTCTCCGATCATGCGCTCCACAATTGAACACGCCAACCAAGGTAAATTTGTTCTAGGAATTTGTAACGGATTTCAGGTATTAACCGAAGCCGGATTATTACCCGGGGCATTAGTTAGAAATCGGGATTTACACTTTATTTGTGAGTCTGCTCCTTTGACGGTAATTAATAGTAATATTCCCTGGACTTCTGAATATCAAGTTGGGGAAGTAATTAATTTACCCATTGCCCACGGGGAAGGCTGTTATTATGCTGATGAAAAAACCCTAGAAGAATTAGAAACAAATCATCAAGTTTTATTCCGTTATGGAACTGATAAAACCCCGAAACCCGAAGAAAATCCTAACGGATCTTTGAATAATATTGCGGGAATTTGTAACCCTCAAGGCAATGTTCTCGGAATGATGCCCCACCCGGAACGTGCCTCCGATCCCATGTTAGGAAATACCGATGGAATTAAACTGTTTAAAACCCTATTGCGTTAGTTAATAGTGGCATTTTTCACTGGTTCAAAAACCGGGTATCTTAAACTTCAGAACCCGGTATTTCTGCTTTACTAAATCCTAATTTTTAAGGGTTTTTGCACTTTGACCAAAGGAGATAATGGAAATTTGATGGAGGCGTGAACGCCTCACTACGAAGTTTATAGGTCTTCTTGGAAGTCTTTTAAAATTTTTACCAAGTCTTGAAGTCCTGTATTGGGAATTAAATTTACTAAGGATGTCGTCTGTTTTCCTCCCCCTAAAGTTACAGAAATTTTTTGTAAGACCTGTTGAACATCACTTTCACTAAAATCTCCCTGATCTAAAAGGGGACAAAGTTGTTCGGCTAATTGTGTATGCAAATGGGCATTGGCTAAATACAGATGCCATTTGGCAATATCAATATAGATATTTTCTCCAATTTCAGAGGCTAATTTTTCCAGGGTTTTTGTATCTAAAACAGACATGATTAAACTCCTAAATGAATCGGGGGTTAACGATGAATCGTTAACCTAAATTTTATTGATTGGGCGTGACGGGAGAATAGTCGGCGATCGCAAAAATATAAACACCATGAAGGGCGATCGCAGATAACCAAACCAGGGTAAATGGGGTTAACCAAGACCAATCGGTTGATTGTAGATTATGGAAAAACCATAAACCGGAATTAATCGGGGCAAAAATAGCAACATGGATGGCAAAATTCATCCGATCATCCAAACGGCGATAGTCTGGATCTTTCCGGTCAGGTTGACGGGGCCAACGAGGAGGCATAGACAATTAATTCCCAAGATTTTCTATTCCATTTTAGGCCTAACTGGGATTGACTTCTATCTGTTGTTGGTAGTCCCCTGATTTTCCCCCGGTTTTACTCAACAGGCGAATTGCCTCAATCACAATGGATTTTTCTAGGGCTTTAGCCATGTCATAGAGGGTCAAAGCCGCCACGGAAACGGCCGTTAATGCCTCCATTTCCACCCCGGTTTCCGCTTTGGTAATAACTTCCGCCCGAATCTGATACCCGGGTAATTTGGGATCGGGCAGAATTTGGACATCAATTTTGCTTAAGGGCAAGGGATGACATAGGGGAATTAACTGGGCTGTTTGTTTGGCAGCCATGATTCCGGCCAGTTTCGCCGTCCCTAAAACATCCCCTTTCGGTGCGTTTCCGGCTTCGATAGCGGCAAAGGTGACCTTTAACATTCGGACTTGTCCCCCGGCGATCGCCTGGCGACGAGTTGCTACCTTCCCCGACACATCCACCATCCTCGCTTCCCCGGTTTCATCCAGGTGGGAGAGGCGATCGGAGGAATCTGAAAAAATGTTTGCCATTTGGGAAAAATGTGTTATGCTAATAAAGCAGTCAAAAAAAGCTAATTTTTGAGACTGTTGTGCTGAACTGACGGGGGCTTGTAGCTCAGTGGACTAGAGCACGTGGCTACGGACCACGGTGTCGGGGGTTCGAATCCCTCCTAGCCCGTTAGATTATTTATCTGGTTTCAGGGTGAGTTAGGGTTTTTGACGCTAACTTTACCCTGAAAAACTTTGATTTTAGCAGGGATCTGACCCCCCTGCCCCCTGGACGGGAGGTTTCGGAGGGAAAGGGGGACTATTATCCCCCCAACCCCTTTTTTTAGTGGGTTATTTTTTATTCTTCTTCCCCAGACTCCCCAGATTCTCCAGATTCTTCAGAATTGGATAGACTTTCGGCATCTTCTTCCCCGGAAGCGGGAACAATGGCCACCGCGGCAATGGAATCTTCCTCGTATAATCGCTGAACACGAACCCCAGTAGCACTTCGAGATTGTAGGGGAATGGCATTCACGACTTGACGAATAATAATCCCTCGACTGCTAATTAACATTAATTCATGGGTTTCATCCACGACTTTTAAAGCCACTACTTCATCTTTCTTAGCATGGGGTTTAAACTTGGTGGCAATAATCCCTTTTCCAGCCCGATTTTGTAAGCGGAATTGAGACACTGGAACCCTTTTTCCATAACCACTAGCGGTTATGACTAAAACCGATAGTCCTAGGGAGTTAACCTCCGCTACTACTTCGGTTTCTGTTTCGTTTTCTTCCTCGGTAATTGCTACCGTTGTGAGCATCAATTCGTCATCGGTTTCAATTTCTTCTCCCTCCGCTTCAGCGAAATTAGAAATAATTGCACTGGGCAAAATATCCATACTGATTAAGGTATCATCCCCTTTCAATTTCATGGATTTAACGCCACGGGTTGCCCTTCCTAACGGTCGCAATTGTTTATTATTGGCTTTAAAATGAATTGCCATACCGTGACGAGAACCAATGATAATGCCATCGTCAACTTTTGCCCGTCTCACCCAGCGTAATTCGTCTCCATCTTCTAAGGAAATAGCAATTAAACCATTAGTTCTAATATTACTAAAGGCGGATAATTGAGTTTTCTTAATAAATCCACCTTTGGTTAACATTACTAAGTATTCATCATCGCTAAATTCGCTAACATGAACAATAGAAGTGATCCGTTCTTCCTTGGGAATGGGTAACATTTGGATGATCGGAACCCCCCTGGCTGTGCGGGATGAAGCCGGGATTTGATAGGCTCTAATACTGTAAACTACACCACGATTACTAAAGAATAAAATCGTGTCATGGTCGCAACAGGTGATAAAGTGTTCAACTCCATCATCCTCTTTCATTTTTGTGCCTTGTTTACCTTTTGTGGCTCGACTTTGGGCAGCAAAAGTATTAACAGGCATTCGTTTCATGTAGCCCTGTTCTGTTAACAGAATTAAGGCTTTTTCATTGGCAATTAAATCGGTATCTTCTAACTCGCCTTCTGTATGTTCAATCACAGTACGACGAGGGGTATTAAACTTTTGTTTGATTTCTAGGGCTTCATCTTCAACGATTACTAAAATTCGTTCTCGTCTAGCTAAAATATCCTCTAAATCAGCAATTTTTATTTGTAATTCTTGGTGTTCTTGGTCAATTTTTTGGGATTCTAAAGCTGTTAGCCGTCGCAATTGCATTTGTAAGATGGCATCGGCTTGTTGTTCAGATAACCCATAGTTAGTAATTAATTCTTGTTTAGCTATGGGAATATCTGCCGCATGACGAATTAAGGCAATAATTGCATCTAAATTGTCTAAGGCAATTAATAATCCCAGTAAAAGATGATCCCGTTCTTGAGCTTTTCTGAGTTCATATTCCGTGCGTTTGCGGATAGTTTGTTCCCGAAAATGCAGGAATACTTCTAAGAAGCGTTTGAGGGTGAGAATCTCAGGACGACCATTAACTAGGGCTAACATATTCGCCCCAAAATTGGTTTGTAGGGGCGTTTGTTTGTAGAGGTTATTGAGGATAACTCTGGGGTAAGCATCCCGTTTGAGTTCAATTACGATCCGCATCCCATCCCGATCGCTTTCATCACGAATATCGGAAATTCCCTCTAATTTCTTATCATTAACCATTTCAGCAATGCGTTCAATCATCGCGGCTTTATTGGTTTGATAAGGTAGTTGGGTGACAATAATTGCTTCTCGATCGGGTCTACCTTTATGTTCGATGGTTTCAATGGTAGCAATCCCGCGCATGGTAATCGAACCCCGACCATCATTATAGGCTTCTTTAATGCCCGATGTGCCTAAAATTTGCGCTCCAGTAGGAAAATCTGGGCCGGGAATATGGCGCATTAATTCGGCAATAGTAATCTCAGGATTATGAATTAATGCCAGTAAACCATCAATTAATTCTCCTAAATTGTGGGGGGGAATATTAGTCGCCATCCCCACAGCAATTCCCGAAGATCCATTTAATAGTAATTGGGGAATTCGTGCGGGTAAAACTAAGGGTTCCTGTTGAGATCCATCGAAGTTATCGCCAAAGGCCACGGTTTCTGAATCAATATCTCGCAGGAGAGAATCACTGGTTAAGGCCTGTAGACGACATTCCGTATACCGCATAGCCGCCGGAGGATCATTATCCACCGATCCAAAGTTGCCATGACCGTTAATTAAAGGCGATCGCATGGAAAAATCCTGTGCCATCCGCACTAAGGCGTCATAAACGGCCACATCTCCATGGGGGTGATATTTACCGAGTACCTCCCCCACCACACGGGCGCATTTACGGAAGGGCCGATCGGGTGTTAAGCCCAGTTCGTTCATCGCGTACAAGATCCTACGGTGAACGGGTTTCAAACCATCCCGTGCATCTGGCAGCGCTCGGCCTACGATTACGCTCATGGCGTATTCTAGGTAGGACTGCTGCATTTCATTTCTGAGATCCGTCGGGACAATTCTCGACTCAGAGGTACTCATACCTTCAAAAACTCCATTACAATTTAAAATTAGTCACATTTAACCGAAAATATTAATAGAAAAAAAATTACTTTCGGTAGGGGTTATAAAATTAGTGACTAATGCTTAAAATTCTACCATAATTTGCCTTCTTTTTGGGGGTAAAATCTGGGATTTAAAATTGCAAAAAACTCTTGACAAATGCTAACAGTTATTTATTCTGATGAATTCCTCAATCATAAGACGGGATTATTCCATCCCGAACGACCAGAAAGGTTAACGGCGATTGTTAATGCTCTAAAATCCTTGTCTTGGAGAGAACAGTTACGATGGCAAAAGCCGACTCCGGTGGCCGATCGCCTGGACTCTTTAATTAAGCTCTTGGAAAAAGTACATACTCCGACCTATATTCAGCAGGTGAAAGCGATCTCGGATCGGGGGGGTGGTTATTTAGATGGGGATACCCCGATGTCGGCGGAAAGTTATGATGTGGCACTTTTGGCGGTGAGTGCTTGGTTGGATGGGGTGGATCGGGTCTTGGATAACGGACGTCCGGCTTTTGTTTTAGCTCGTCCCCCTGGACATCATGCGGAAAAAGATCGAGGGATGGGATTTTGTTTGTTTTCTAATGCGGGGATCGCAGCCTATTACGCCCTGAAAAAACCGGGAATTAATAAGGTAGCTATTTTAGATTGGGACGTCCATCATGGGAACGGAACTCAAGGGTTAGTGGAAGATAATCCTCGGATTGCTTACTGTTCTTTACATCAATCTCCCTGTTATCCGGGGACGGGATATGCGGATGAGCAGGGATCTCATAAAAATGTTCTGAATATTCCTATGTCTCCGGGTAGCACCATTGGGTTATACAAACCTGCCTTTGAAGATTATATTATGCCCTTTTTACGTCAATTTCAGCCGGATTTACTGATTGTGAGTGCCGGGTATGATGCCAACGCGGATGATCCCTTAGCCAGTATTGCCCTACAACCAGAAGATTACGGACTTTTTACCGAATACTGTCTACAACTGACGTCTAAAATTGTCTTTGGACTCGAAGGTGGTTATGATTTGCCCAGTTTATCTCAATCAGTTGTGGCTACCTTAGAAAAATGTTTGTAGGACGGGGAATGGGGGGAAATCTTTCCCCCTCTAGGTTGGACTGTCAAACTTCATCGGCCCATTGACTCAAATCACAACGGTTATCCAGATCAATCACAAATTTACATAGCTTTGAATCACTGAATATTCTGTACAAAAAGTTCACAATGAATATATACAAGCTCACAGACTTTTATCTTTGAGCAAGCCATTCTAAGTAGAGGTGATTTATGATGACATACTGCCCGATCCCCCTGGAGGAGCTTTTTGGTCAAATTATGTTTTCTAGTGTGGTGACTCGTAGCGATCGCCAAAACCTGAGATCCGCCATTTTAGGAGATAGTTTGACTGAAGACGAAAAGGCAATTATTAACCGATTACTTTACAATGTTCGCAGAGGTTGGGTGAAGTTGGTAGATATGTAGTTGATGGTTTTAGAATTAAAACATGATCAGCAACTTTTTTTAAAAAAATTATTTTGGTTTGTGCTTTCTATTCCCAAATTTGTTGAAGTTGATCAATTTTCGATACAATATCAATCGTTAACCGCATATTCAGGATTGATCCTAACCCTTGTTATCCCCATCTCTACTGGTTGCCCATGGTAGCCGCGATCCTCGTCCCCAACAAGCCTTAAATCAATTGGCTAAACATTTAGGGGAACTTCCAGGCTGTTCTTTAGTTGGAACTGCAACTTTAGAATTAGCTCCCCTTCCTCTACATCAACAGATTCAAAATTTTGCCAAGTTAAGTCAATATTGGGGATATTCTCAAGTACAAATTTTACCGTTATTTCTCTCGTCGGGTGTTCATGTTAACACGGATTTACCCGAAGAAATTTCGATCGCTCAAGCACAAATTGGCTCGGAAATTCAACTCAATTTATTACCTTATTTTGGTTCTAAAGTCAACCGTTTAGCCCCTTTGATCTCCACAAAAATGGCAACGGTTGAAATAGATAATTGGATTTTAATTGCCCACGGAAGTCGCCATCTGGAGGGAAATCAACCCATTGAACAATTAGCGGCTCAAATCGGGGCAATTCCTGCCTATTGGTCGGTTACTCCGAATTTAGAAACTCAAATTCAAGTATTGATTGCATCGGGAGTTAACCGAATTGGAATTATTCCTTATTTTATGTTTTCCGGTGGAATAAGCGATGCGATCGCCCAATCAATTAAACAGTTTTCTGAACAATTCCCCACAGTTAAATTTGATTTAATTTCACCTTTAGAAATAGATGAAAATTTAGTTAATTTAATTAGGGATTTATTGCTATAAATACAAACAACAATAACTCAAATTTTACTATCTTTTTAACCTAAAATTCCTACTTTTACCAATTACCCATTACCCGCTTGTAACTTGGGAATTTCAATCACACATTCTGTCCCCAACCCAGTTTCTGAAACGCAGGATAATTGACCTTTATGGGTTTCAACGATAATTTTATAACTGGTAGACATTCCTAAACCTGTTCCTAACCCGACATCTTTAGTTGTAAAAAACGGATCAAAAATTTTCGCTAAAATCTCGGCGGACATCCCAATTCCATTATCAGCAATTCTAATTTGTACGCGCTGGGAATCTGTTAATGAGGTCGTGATCCAAATCATCCCCGGATCGGCAATAATTTCCTTTAATGATCGTTGTTTATTGCGTTGTTCCACGGCGTCAATAGCATTCGCCAATAAATTCATAAAAACTTGATTTAGTTCCCCTGCATAGCATTCAACAGGGGGTAAGTTTCCATATTGTTTAATCACTTGAATAGCTAGATGATGGGGTTGTTCTTTGAGGCGACTTTCCAATAACATTAAGGTACTATCTAAATTTTCATGTAAATCAATATTTTTCAGTTCTGATTCATCTAAACGAGAAAAAATTCTCAAGGATTTAACAATATCTCTAATTCGCTCCGCCCCAGTTTTCATTGAATTCAATAATTGAGGGAGATCTTCTGCAATAAAATCGAGTTCGACATCTTCTAATTTTTCTTCTATTTCTGAGTCAGGATGGGGATAGTATTTTTGATAGAGTCTAATGACAGAAAATAAATCATCCAGATATTCTTTAGCATAGGTAAGATTTCCAAAAATAAAGCTGACTGGGTTATTGATTTCGTGGGCAATTCCAGCAACCATTTGTCCTAAACTTGACATTTTTTCGGAATGGACTAACTGGATTTGAGCTTGTTGCAATTTAGAAACTGTTTGTTCTAATTCTTGAGTTTTTGCTGTGGCTATTATAGCAGATTCTTGAGATTTTGTATAGAGTTTTGATTGATTAATTGCAATTTCTAACTGATTGATAATAAAGCGTAAAAGTTCAACTTCCTGGGGTTTCCATGGTCGAGGCTCCTGACAATGGGCTAAGACTAAAACCCAAATATCACCGGATTGAAGTTTTATCGGCAAAATCAAAACGGATTCTAATTCTAAAACCATTAAAAAATTCCGCACCGATGGAATTTCATAGGTAATTACCTGATCAATTTGGATAATTTTTTCTTGTAAAATAATTTCACTAATGGGGTGGAGGGCATTCCCTGGATATAGTTCAGAAATACTGATTAAATTAGGGGCTTTAGATTCCTTGAGCATTTCCCATTTTGGAGGATTTAATTCTAAGTTATATCCGACACAATAACAGCGATCAACTCCTAATAATTGACGAATTTCTTCTACCGTTGTCTCTAAAATGGTATTCCAATCTAGGGAATTTCTAATCAAATTACCGATGCAGTTTTGCATCTTTTCTCGTTCGGCTAATTCCCGCAATTGTTGTTCTGAATTTTGCCAAGCTGCTTCGGTTTGTTTGCGATCGCTAATATCTAAAAGTAAACCATCCCAAACAATTGATCCATCCGGTTGTTTACCTAAACTTCCTCCGGCTTGAATCCATTTGATTTTGCCCGAAGGAGTAATTAAACGGTATTGATGTTGCCAAGGTTTTCCCGTATCTACAGCTTGAGCCATGGAATCGACAAAGCTATTCAGATCATCAGGATGAATTAGTTTCCACAAGAAATCAGCATTTTTTAAAATCACTTCGTGTCTAATTTCTGTTAATTCTAAACATTTGGGGCTTAAATAGGTAAAACAGCCCCGTCCTTGATGATTATATTGATGATATTGATAGGTAACACCAGGGACATTTTCTGCTAATTGTTGGAAGCGGATTTGTGAATTTTGCAACGCTATTTCTGCATTTTTTCTGGCGGTGATATCCAGAGAAGTCCCAATAATTCTATAGATTTTCCCACTGGAATCTGAAATAGGATTGAGGGTGGTTAAAGAAAAGGTTTGTTTATCCTCAAACCAAATTTCTTCTTCATATTGAATTAAGGTTTTTGCCTGAACACAATCTCGATAATGTTGGAGCATTTTTTCCCCTTCCACTAAACCAAAAATTTCTGTAAAGGTTCTTCCATAAACTTGGGTAGATTTTTGTCCTGTGATTTGTTCGGTTTTAGGATTCCAACCCAAACATCGAAAGTTCTTTTCATTAAAAACCGCAATAATAAAAATAACCTGTTCTACGCCGTTATAAATATTTCTTAAAAATTCTTCTTTTTCTTCTAAAACTGCTTCTATTTTTTCCGGTTCTATTGAGTCATCTGAGGAGTCAAATCGGCTTAAAACTTGTTCAATTTTATTGGTTGTAATCCTTTCAATCTCGCAGGTTTCAGGGTGACAGCGACAAGAATTATCGAGGGTTTGGGGTGGAATTTCTAAAATTAATCCATCCCAAACTAGATCGCCATTGGGTTGAGGACAAGGTTGGGCGATCGCAGATAAATATTTGATTTTTTCCGATGGAGTTTGATATTGCCATTGCCGTTGCCAAGGAATTAATTTTTGAGCGCAGGTTACAAGGGATTGAGTAAAAACCTGTTGATCCCGATCATTCATCAATCCCCACATTAAAGCGGCATTATGCTGAATTTCATCGGGTTCTCGCTCGTAAATTCTTCGGCAACTAGAACTAATATATACATACTCTTGAGAACCATCATGGTGTAGCAGCAATTGATAAATTACCCCCGGCAAATTATCGGCGATCTGATGCAGATCTACTTGATACTGCTCACCCTGTGGAATTGTACTGGTCATGTTAAAGGTACATCCGAAAACCTAAAGAAATTATATCGTTTCCTAGGATTTTTTGAATCTCCAATGTCAAAGGATATGGTCTATATTTTACCCAAATCCATTATAATTCAGACATTAGACTAACTGTCTGATTCAAAATTTTTTCAATCGTATGCAGTAGTTTTTCTTTAGAGAAAGGCTTGGTCAAATATGCCGTCGCCCCGGATAATCGACCCTCTACCTGATCCTGAGCCCCATTCCGGGATGTGAGCATCACAATCGGGAGGTGGCTGAAATTGGGCAATCCTCGCAAAACTCGACACAGTTCTAAACCATCCATACAGTTCTAAACCATCCATTCCGGGCATAGAGATATCCAAAAGCATTAAGTCAATGGACTGCTGATGGAGTACCGTTAAAGCCTCGGTGGTATTGTTTGCAAAAACTAGCTGATAGTGTTTTTCCAACATCCGTTTCACCAGTTTTTGCACAGGAATGCTATCATTAACAGCGAGAACTGTACTCTGAGATTTTACAGATGTATACATATTGACTGCTCCATTTTATTCTCTAAGTCATTAACATTAGGCATATTTTAGAATGGATTGTTTTGGTGGCATTGATTCATCACATAAATTGATTATACCCTACCTAAAACCAATTTTTTCCTGTGTTATGATCATTTTGTTAAACTATATAAATCTTCATAATACACAATGGAAATTAACGATTGATTGTCCCCTGAAGATAAACTTAGTCATTTTTTTAGGATATAATGACAATTACCCCTATTTTAATTTAAAGGCGGAGGTTATAAATCTGTGTCAAGCCTAGATTACCAAGCAAAAAGAGCCTATCAACGAGGAGTTAAATGGCTAATTATTGCGACTCTATTTACTGGGGTCAGTTTAGTGGGTGTGGCTTTGTATTATAAACTACAAAAAAACGAGGCAGAAGCGGTTGCCGCTGGGTTACAGAAAGTCGAATTAGGAACGATTGAAAATAAAATTAGTGAAGGGGGAAGCGTTGAATTAGGTGGCCAAAGAACGATTAAATCCCCTACTGATAGTGCGGTGGAGAAGATTTTTGTTAAGGTAGGTGATCCAATTATTCGGGGGCAAAATTTAATTCAGTTGAGGTCTACCGCAGGGGAAAATTCCTTACTACAAAAACAATTAGAGATTCAGAAGCAAGAACTTGCAATAGAACGAAATCGCCAAAAAGTAGAAGAAGCACAAAATAAATTAAAAATTGCTAAAATTACCTATAAAAATGGTTTAGAAAAGTATCAACAGCAAGTTAAATCCAAACAAATCAGTCAAAGGATTGAAATTCAAAAGAATCAAGCTAAATTGGAACGTCAACAACAGAAAGTTATTGAAGCGCAAGAAGATTTAAACGTCGCAGAAGCGGAGTTAAATAAATCAAATAATCTCTTGGAAAAAGGGTTCATTCCAGCAACAGAATTAGATGGAAAGAAAGCAGATATCCGGTCAAAAGAAGCAAGTTTAAAAAATGAACAATTAGCTCTAAATGATGCGATTCTTGACTTAGAAACCAGTAAAAATAAATTTGAACCAATCACAGATCCCACCAATGATATCTTAGCTGCTAAAAACGAACTCCTAACTACTCAGTCTGAACTTCAACAAAGTTTAAGTGACTTCCAGAAACTTAAAGTAGAATATAAGGAACAAAAATCACAGTTAAAGAATAATCTAGTAACTTCACCCTTAGAAGGAGTTGTGCTAAATATTAATGTGAAACCGGGGGATGGTATCAAGCTAGGAGATGATTTAATTACCATAGGAGATCCCGATCAAGAATTAGTTCAACTTCAGTTATCTACCCTGAATGCTGCTCAAGTTAAACCCAATCAATCCGCACGAATTACAATTATCGGCCCTAATTCTAAACCCTTTCAAGGACGAGTAGAATGGGTGAATTTACAAGCAACCCCCGAAAAGAGTCAATCTGGTAGTTCATCGGGTCAACCAACGGTTTCCTGCTACGGTCAGATTAGATCAACCAACCCGGGTATTAATTCCAGGGGGTCAGGTGAGTGTTGAGATTATTTTAGAACAACAAAAAGATGTGATTGCGATTAATACAGAATTAATTCAATCCGAAGGAAAATCATCTTTTGTCTGGAAATTAGACGCAAATAATCAAGTTCAAAAACAACCCGTCACCCTGGGATTAAAAGATTTAACTAAAGTTGAAATTAAATCCGGTTTAAAAGTGGGTGATACCTTAGTAATTCCTCCAACTGATATCCCCTTAAAACCGGGAATGGTAATTATTGAGGAAGAAAAAGATAAAAATTCGGATTCAGAAAGCTGATGGGGCTGTAAAATGCTATGATCAAAGATTAGATTTATCCTTAATATTTTTAACCGATGGTAAACCTGTGGAATCAATTACAAAATCTGCATCCATTTTCCCGAAAATTTCTGACTAAATGGATAGGTTTATTTTGCTTATTTTGTCTAATTCTTGTTAGTTGTAGTTCCCAGCAAAGGATTAGTTCTTCCTCTCCATCCTCATCGGATAATGGACGAATTACTATTGGAACAACCTTAAAACTCCGCACCCTTGATCCGGCCGATGCCTATGAAGTTATTTCAGGAAATATCCTGTATAATTTAGGCGATCGCCTCTATGATTATGAAATAGGAACCAATCAACTTATCCCTAAATTAGCCACCGCTTTACCCACCCTGAGTTCCGATGGATTAACCTATACTATTCCGATCAGAAAAGGCGTTTTGTTTCATGATCAAACCCCTTTTGATGCCGCCGCGATGGAATTTTCTATTAAACGATTTATTCAAAATGCTGGGTCTCCCTCCTCATTATTAGCAGATACAATTGATACTGTTCAAGCAACAGGAGACTATGAATTAACAATTAAACTAAAAAAACCCTTTGCCGCCTTTCCTTCCCTATTAGCTTTTTCAGGAATTACGGCGGTTTCTCCCCAATTTTATGAAATTGGAGAAGGGAAATTTAAACCCAATGAATTTGTCGGAACCGGGCCTTATAAATTAAAATCTTTAGGGATAGATGTAATTCGTTTAGATGCTTTTGACCAATATTGGGGGGAAAAACCTGCTAATAGAGGTGTTGATATTCAACGCTTTTCAAGTTCCTCTAATTTATTTAATGCCTTTAGAAGTAGTGCGGTTGATATTGCCTATTTATCCTTAAATCCCGATCAAATTTCGAGTTTACAAAAAGGAGCAGAAGCCGGGAATTGGCAAATGATTTCTGCTAATGGAAATACGATTAATTATCTACTAATTAATGTTAAATCCGAACCCTTAAATCGGATAAAAGTTAGACAAGCTCTAGCCGCTTTAATCAATCGTTCTATTATTAATGAACGGGTATTACAAAATCAAGGAGAAAAATTATTTAGTTTAATTCCTACTACCTTTAGCGATTATAAACCCACCTTTTATTTAAAGTACGGTGATGGTAATATTGAAAAAGCCAAACAACTTTTAACCCAAGCTGGATATACGCCAGAAAATCCGGCCATCGTTGAGCTTTGGTATGCGTCTAATTCCTCTAATAAAGGGTTTTTAGGATTAACCTTAAAAGCCTTAGCAGATAGGGATTTAGGCGGGTTACTAAAATTACAACTCAATAGTGTAGAATCGACTACAGCCTTTAAATATTTAGAGGAGGGAATTTATCCGACTTTTATCTTAGATTGGTATGCGGATTTTCTCGATGCTGATAACTATATTCAACCCTTTTTAGAATGTAGTCAAGGTTCAGTTGAAACTGGATGTGTCAAGGGTTCCAGTCAATATCAGGGTTCCTTTTATTATAGCGATCGCATGAACCAATTAATTGCCCAACAGCGACAAGAACAAAATCCAGAAGCTCGGAAATTAATCTTTCAGGAAATTCAAGAACTTCTCGCCGAAGATGTGCCTTATATTCCCCTTTGGCAAGATAAAACCTATGTTTTTGCTAAAAACGGAATTGACAATATTCGGTTACAATTAACTCAACAGTTACCCTTTTGGACAATTAAAAAATAAACCGACCCTATGAAAAAACTACTCCTATCCCTATCCGTTGCTAGTCTATCCATTCTGTCTATGATTAACCCCTCTATGGCTTCTGATGCTCTGAGTGGAACCTCCTGGAAATTAATATCCTGGGGGAATGAAAAATCCACCCAAACGCCCCTAGATGAAACGGAAATCACCCTACAATTTGAAAATAATCAAATTAGTGGTTCATCGAGTTGTAACCGTTACTTTGCATCCTACACCATTGAGGATGAACAATTAAAATTTGGTGTAGCCGGAAGAACTCAAATGGCTTGTCCCGAAGAAATTATGAAGCAAGAAGATCAATTTCTCTCAGCTTTAGAAAAAAGTCGAACTTTTGAGATTAATGCTGAAGGTAAACTACAAATTAAATATAAAATAAATCAAGGATCTGGGGTAATGATATTTACCCCAAATCAACCCAAATAACCCGTAGTAAGTCCTTTAGGACTCTCTATATTTGAGTCCTAAAGGACTCACTACTTTTAACGAAAAAGGATAGGAATGATGAGGAATTACTCATCAGGAATTTCACCAATCTGTCTGAGCTTTTCATAGGTTGCTGTACCAAAGTTTGGAATTTTGTCTGTACCTGCTTTACTTGATGTTGATTTGTTGAGGTTTTTCCAAGTTAATCCACCTTCAACTTTTTTCCAATGATCAATGGCTTTTATTGCAGCTTCAATACAAAGATCTTTGACTCCAACGTTTTCAAGTTTTTGTCGTATTTCTTGATGAGTGGCATTTTTTAGGTTAAGTTTTGGCGGTGGAATAGGCGGAAGCCTGGTAAGAATCTGTTCAACTAACTGAGTCAGTTTATCAACATTAACCGTTAAATTATTAACAGGGTTTTCAATCTTTTGTAATCGTGATATTAAGGATGTTTCATCTATGACTTCTACTCCTGTTTTGAAAAAATCAGCTTGTTTTAACAAAGTGTCCTGATTGGAGGGTTGTACAATAACAGCATTAATCATTTCACCCTGTCGTAGGTTTTTTTCCTTAGCTCTGACTGCTGCATAATACTCCAGATCCCCTTCTAAAATCCTGTACTGATTCATTCCGATTTGAGTTAATAAAATAACGTTTAAAACGCCTTCACACTCCAAAATCATGTCAGCTAATTGTTCAATTTGATCCTCGGAAAAATTAGAGCGAGGAACACGAGCTTGAATCGAGCTTACGTCAACGAGAGAGAATTTAATCATTAGTTGATTGCCATTTTACTTAAAACTTCTTCTGCTAAAGACTCAAACTCAGCCGCAGATTGACCTGCATTTGCATGAGTTTCTTCATATTTAAAAATAGACTGGGGATTAGGAATTTCTAAATCTCCTACGGTGATAGTTTCATTTAAACATTGAGCTAATGCAGTCCGTTCAAAAATCACACTATCCATCAAAGGTAGTTCGTATTTGTGGGGAATAACAACCATCTGACGAGGTAAAACATATTGTTGATATTTTGCATTCGTGGAAATTTTGGAGGGAAGTACACCCATAATTTTTAAAGGTGATTGTCCAGAGGAGGAGCGAAATTCATTAACTTCTTTGACTAATTTTTTAACATTGGTTAAACCTTGATTAGCAAAAGGTTTTAAATCAGAGGGAATAATTAAATAATGAGCGACAATTAATGCTATTTCTGCATATAGATCTCGAGAAGGAGGAGTATCTATAATTACAATATCATAATCCCCTTCAACTTGTTTAAGTTTGTTAATTAAGCGAAATCGACTCGCAGAAAAGTTTTTGAGTTCATCCTGACGTTGCAACAATTCAATATGAGAGGGAATGACATCAATTTCAGGATGATTAAAATGATCAGATTTTCTAACTAAATCGGGAATAAAATCAAAATCTCCTGACTTAATTAAATGATAAACATAGCGTTCTCTGATATTATCATCTTCCTCAAATTGAAATTTAATTAACCCGGTAGCAAAAGTTGTATTAGCTTGACTATCAAGATCAATAATTAGAACTCGATAACCTTTTTTACTTAACGCTGCGGCGAGATTAACAACGGTTGTTGTTTTGCCAACGCCACCTTTATTATGATAAACTGCAATAACTTTCATAGATGCTTGATTCTCCGTTTCACAAGGGATAATTTCAAGGGGTTGACTCTGATTCTCAGTGAGTTGAGACTCGGGAATATTTTCTATATTTTGTTGATTACTTTCAGGAAAAATAGCAACTTCTGGATGAGAATTAGGTTCAGAATTATCATCAGAAATAGATAGAATACTTTGGGTCTGTCTGTATTGTAAGCTATCTCGGCTTACTAATCCTTTAATTTCTTCTATTCTTGCCTGAATTTCATTGCCTTGACATTGAAAAACTAATTTAACTTCATCGGTTAATCTGGCATAGATTCTTAATTCTTTACCGTTAGTTAATAATCCATATCTAAGATTTAAACTTGTTAGATAGCGTTGCAGTTTCCGAATATGCCGATCTAAATTTTGTTTAGGGTGTTTTGCCTCTAAAACTAAACTTAAAGGAGAATCTGCATTTAGGGTAAATGGGATAACTTGAACGGCAAAAGATAGGAAATCTAAGCGAATATTACCAAAGGTGATCTCTTGATGCCAAGTATCGGGAGTATAGCCCAACTCAGGGAGTAAATAACTGACAATCAGTTTACTTTCTACCTCGCTTTCATTTCGACATTGATCAGAATTGAAGATCAAAACTGTCTTTTTCCTCTATTCCTAATAAGTTAGTAGTGAGTCCTTCAGGATTCAAATATAGAGAGTCCTAAAGGACTTACTACTAAAAAGTAGTGAGTCCTTTAGGACTCCAATTACTGCTTGTATTCACTGAAAGAAACATAAGCATTTTCAGGATCATATAAATGACACTGATCTACGATATGAGTCATTAAAGACCAGGAAAAATCACATTCAGGATACAGATATTCACCCCAATTGTCTTGAATAATTTTATAGGCTTTCCGTAAATTATAGGAAGGAATAGCCGTAGAAATATGGTGAGGAATGTGAACATTAATATCGTGACAGAAAAACTCAACCCAAGCGGGGTAATTGCAGTGAACTGTTCCCGATAATTGGGCTAGGGCTTCATTCCAATCTTCAGGTTCTTGAAACTGAATATCGGGGGCAGTGTGGTGAACAATTGTGAAGGTACTCATCCAGAAATGGTACACTAACCAAGGCATTAACCAGAATTTGACAAAGCCCCAAATTCCGAGAGTAAAAATCATCGTAGGAAATGCGATCGCCCCACATCCAATCACAAATAAAGCAGAAAATTTAACCTGTTCCTGTCCTTTTCCTTCATACTTGCGCCAATCAAAGTTAACAATTGCCCAATGCAAAATTGAACCTAACCACCACAGTCTAGCTCGGGTTAATTTATAAGCAATTTTTACGATTTTAGGGGACGCTTCATAATTTTCAATTTTCCAGGGTTCCCAAGCATTATCTTCAGTCAGTTTATTAGTATGTTTGTGATGATGATTATGTCCTAAACGCCAACCATGGAAGGGATAAATTAAAGGAAGAAATGCCAGATGACCGACTAAATCATTCACCCAACGACGGTTAGAAAAAGAACGATGTCCACAGTCATGACCAATGACGAAAAACCCCGTTAATGCTGTCCCTGTAAAAACCCAAGCTAAGGGTAAAAAAAACCAGGGAGAGTAAGCAACCGCAAAATAGCCCGCAACAACCAGAAGAACATTAATAAAAACCGTCAACCAAGCTTTTTTCTGATCTTTAAGAAAAACTTCACTAGGGAGACTTTTGATAATGTCCTTTAAACGTAAATCCGATGGAAAACTAGCAGAAGAAGATGCTAGGGTTTGAGGTTGAACAGAGGATAATGTCATAGAATCTTTTAAACTTTTAAATCCCTCAGCACTGGGGGCCAGGGTAATACTAAGGTTACGTGGTTTTATCTTCCCAATTTTTGGGTAGTCTGATCAATTACCTAATTTGACAACAAAAATTTCACCTGCATGGGAAAAACAGGCACTTTCCGTTGATCCATTTAACTCCAACTCCGATATTAACCCTCCTCTAAATAGAGTCAATCAAAAACTAGGGTGTTTAGCTGTTTTTGCTAAACCCAGCTAGTAATGATCGGGGGAGTTGAACTTAGAGGATAACTCAATTTACGGGTGAGGCTGTTTCTTGGCGCTGTTGCTTGATGGTTTGCAATTCCAGAAGCAAGGTTTCAACTTCAGCGTGCAAATGTAGAAACTTCACTTGCTGATCGGTGTTGTACAGATTTTTCATCGTATCAATCGTCAGCGGCTTAGACATAACAGAACCGGAAGTCCGACTTAAAGGGGCATCTAAGGTTTGAGTCCCAGATACGGTGGATGAACGAGTGGGCATCAGCAGTTGATTTGACATCTAAAAATATTAGCTCAACAAATCTTAACTATATTTTACCCTCAAGGTCTACTCCCATTGAAAAAAACATCAAAATTGATTAGTTTTTTCACGGAATGTAAACGAGAAGGTAAACTAAATTAAGGAATACACCCAACGGCTGATCCTGTCAACTAATACAGTTTACGGATTTAAACCGTTGAATGGGTTCTTTGGTATCATGAATCTGTTAATTTGTCAATCCTTAGCCGGATTATTTTTCGTTTATTATTAATGACTACCGAGATGACGTTGACTTTGCCTACAACCCAGTCCTCATTAAAGTGCTGGCCCGGTCTGATTGAAGCCTACCGCAACTATTTACCTGTTTCTGAATCGACACCCGTTATCACCCTACAAGAAGGCAACACGCCCCTGATTCCGGCCCCAACCATTGCCGAAATAATTGGCAAACAGGTGCAGGTCTATCTGAAATATGACGGACTCAACCCCACAGGCAGTTTCAAAGACCGCGGCATGACCATGGCGATTTCTAAAGCCAAAGAGGAAGGCAGCAAAGCCGTTATCTGTGCCAGTACCGGAAATACTTCGGCGGCCGCAGCAGCCTATGCCCGTCGAGCCGGAATGAAGGCTTTTGTCTTGATTCCCGATGGTTATGTGGCCTTGGGGAAACTAGCCCAAGCCTTATTATATGGGGCGGAGGTCTTAGCAATTAAGGGCAATTTTGACAAGGCCCTTAATATTGTGCGGGAGATGGCCGAACATTATCCGATTACTTTAGTTAATTCGGTCAATCCCTATCGTTTGGAAGGTCAAAAAACGGCCGCCTTTGAGGTGGTGGATGCCCTGGGAGATGCCCCTGATTGGTTATGTATTCCCGTGGGAAATGCCGGGAATATTAGCGCCTATTGGATGGGATTTTGTCAATATCATGCCGTTGGTAAATGTTCCCGTTTACCCCAAATGATGGGATTTCAAGCCGCCGGAGCCGCACCATTAGTTTTTGGCTATCCGGTGGAAAACCCCGAAACCTTAGCAACGGCCATTCGGATTGGAAATCCGGCCAGTTGGGACTTTGCGGTGGCTGCTAAAGATGCCAGTAAGGGTAGTTTTAACGCCGTCACCGATGCCGAAATTCTCGACGCCTATAGGTTATTAGCTTCTGGGGAAGGGATTTTTTGTGAACCTGCTAGTGCCGCGTCCGTTGCCGGATTATTGAAAGTTAAAGATCAGGTTCCAGAAGGAATTAAAATTGTTTGTGTGTTAACTGGAAATGGGTTAAAAGATCCCGATACGGCTATTACCCACAGCAACAATAAATTCAAAGCCGGAATTGCACCAGAAATGGAAGCTGTTGCAACAGTAATGGGATTTTAATTTGTTGTTTGTAGAGGCGTTGAATGCAGCGTCTCTACTGAGTTTTTTAGGGTGTATGTTTGATGAACCGATTCAAGGATTTTTTGTTTCATTGGGTTCAATTTCTGTTCTACCCAGTCTGGTACTTGATCTTGTTGTAAAACCTCTGCTCCTAAATATAAGTAATTTGCTGTTGATTGCTCATAGATTTTTTGTCGCTCTAAATAATCGGGAGAATCTTCTTCTTTTGGAGGAAGCGTAATCACAGCTATGGGTAAATCTTGATTGTACTTCTTGACATTTTCAATAGACCAAGAAAGTGCTTTTAAAGAATTTTTTTGGGGATTGATTTCAAATGACAAACCCTGTGCTAATAGATAAGGACTCCCATTCGCAACTGCAACATCAAATTCAAACTTTTCTCGCTTTCCATCAAATTCATATTTTTGTTTTATTAAAGTTTTAAATTGCTCCTTATTTTCCTGACCTAGCCAGTTTTTGAAAGCTTCTTTGACACTAGAAGTTGCAACTCTAGCAGCCTGTTGTCGATTTCTGGGTGTAGATATAGAAAGTAATTGAATCGAGGAATTTATAGAAATCTCTTTATATTTATATATTTTATCTGTATTGATCAGGGAATTATGAGGCTCAACAAGAAAATCTTGAACAATATCGTGAAGTAGTTTATCTACAGGAGCTAGAGAAGGACGAGGTTCAGTAAATTGAATACTGTTCATCCATCCGCGTGCAATTTTTGTTAATCGTTCATGTTTGGGAATTTCACTTTCTTCATCCCCCGGAAACACTAACCCGCGAGATGCCGTTTCTTTCATTCTTTCAGCAAAGTCTTTTAGAAAGTCAATATTTTCCATCCCAAAATTATGAACACGCTCCCAGTTAACTAAAAACTGCACACGAACATCATGATCCGTGAAAGCCACAACACCAATATTAATCCGTTCATCAGTAATCGGATTAGGAACATATTGAATAATACTGTATCTGCTAACCATAAGCTTTGCCGTTAGGTCATAATCGGATAGATTACAGAAGATTGATTAACTCTTTTTGCCTCTTAACTAAGTATTCCACCATCGTAACTCGTTCTTCCATTGTAAGCCCCCATTCGTTAGGAGGTGCTGCAACAGCCTGAATAATCTGATCTTCAGAAACTTGATCAAGTTGTTCTAAAGCGTTTCTGATTTCTGGGGACTCGCGGCTGAAAGAACAGAGTATGCGTAAATGAGTATCTAACTCAGCAGCAGGAGCTTGACTGAGAGTTTCATGAGTCCAGTTTGGCCCACCAGGGAAAAAATGGCCATGATCTACAGAATAAACTCGATTAGGATACTGTTTTTCAAAGAGAAACTGATGATCCCTAGCCAAAACCCAACCATACAATACACACAAACTCGCAAACCGAGGAATATTTTCTGCTTGCTGAGTATAAAACTTGGTTAGATCCCTCTCATCCTTACAACCTTCAATGAATAGAGTAGCGTGCGCTGTTCCAGGAGTAAGGTAATCCAGTTCAGGATAACCTTCTGATAGCTCAGAATCAATTTCAGCAATTCGAGGGTAGCCAACGGTCGCGTTGATTGTGATTCCTAACCTCGCCACAATTTGATCATTGACAATCTGACGACCTGCTTGTTGACCTTTAATCATATACTTTTGGTTGTCATAACACCGAAATAAAGCTGGACGGGCTGAGGTATTCCAAACTTTTAGGAAATGTTCAACAAACAGAAGTTCTTCTGGTTGAGCGATAGCAGATTCTAAAGCATCTCTCCATTGTTCTCGTTGTTGTTGGTGGGTTAGCCTACTATTCACAAATTAACCTTAAAGAGTCAGGTCATCTCTACTAAATTAGTACATAATAAGTTATTATTTAATCCTGAAGATAAGATGAATAAATTTTATCTAAATCAGAAGTCATCAAATATTATCAATGGTTAAAATAAAATATTGAGAATTTCCATAATTTTTAAAAAAATGATACAATAGCAAGGCTTAGACAGTGCGATCGCTAACTCTAGCTGAATTTGAAACAGGATAGATGAGATCAGATAATAGGGTAACACTTCCTTTACACTGAAGGGTCACGGGCGAAAAGCTCGATAGAGCCTAAACTTTAGTTTATGAAATTTAATGGGCGATACGGGATTTGAACCCATGACCCCTTCCGTGTGAAGGAAGTGCGCTACCACTGTGCTAATCGCCCGCACAATTGATTAATATAACACAGCTTTTTACTGTTTGTCAACCCCAATATCTCTCCGTTGAGTTTGAGAATAAGGCAAGTTATTCTGTTGTCTGGATTTTCAAGGGTTGAGAATTGTTAGCTAGAATAGATGAATAAGGACTCTGGTGGATAACCTCTGATAATTCTACTGCGCCAAATCGCTTCTTATAGTTTAGCCGGGTCTGCCAGCCAATCAATTCAGGTGGTAGTTGTCGGGGCGGTCTTTCGTCCGGGGGCTTATTCCTTAACTTCAGAAGCAAGTGGAACCGATACTACCAGTAGCAGTTCTGGAAACACAGCAACAGCAGCAGTCAGAATCAATTTACCCACGGTTACCCGGGCGTTACAAACGGCGGGAGGGATTACCAATATAGCCGATATTCGCCATATTAAAATGTTACAACCTATTTAGGATTGCTATAGGTCAAAGAAATAGTGATTGATGAACAGTAATCATTAATCAGAATATTGACCTTTGCGTCCAGGTTTATTTACATCCCGGGCATTTCTGAGTGTCCACCTAATACCGCAGGACTCAACATTGCTCTATATTTTTATAACTAATATTAATTCGACTTACGATTATTTGTATTTATCATTTTAAAAAGAAAGAACATTTGTTTCTATCGTTTAATCGGGGTAAATTAGAAGTTATAGGGGGAACCCAAATTGAAACAAATATTTGCAGGTGAAATATTCAACAGATTAAGGAGAGATAAAAATGAATGAGATTTTTACTGCTATTTTTACTGGTATTACAGCTTTTACTGCTACAAATTTGGATGATTTAGTTATCCTCACCCTGTTGTTTTCTCAAGTTAATGCCACCTTTCGTCGTCACCATATTGTTATCGGTCAGTATCTCGGTTTTTGTACTTTGATTCTTGCTAGTTTGGTGGGTTTTTTTGGGGGCTTAATATTACCCGCCGAATGGATTGGACTTTTAGGTTTAGTTCCCATTACCATTGGACTTAATCGGTTACTCAATCCTGATGATGATAATGATTCATCTTCTGAGCCGGAATTGGATACTAAAATTTCCCCCGCTTCTGGTTTAGCTAGTTTAATTTCTCCTCCGGCTTATAGTGTAGCAGCGATTACGATTGCCAATGGTAGCGACAATATCAGTATCTATATGCCCTTATTTGCTTCTACGGGTATCTCTAGTTTACTGATTATTATTTCAGTCTTTTTGCTACTGGTTGGAGTTTGGTGTTATATGACCTATAAATTAACTTGTCAACGGGATATTTCCAATTTACTCGCCCGTTATGGGAATCATTTTGTGCCCTTTGTATTAATTGGTTTAGGTGTATTTATTATCCTTGATAGTGCTTCTTTGAGTCCCGTTGCTTTAATCACTAGCTGTTTGTGTTTAATGGGATTAATCAAAATTATTCAAGCCTCACAATTCAAAAAAGTTCCGGCGGAAATTTTTAAGCTAGGTTCTAAGCAAGTACAAATTAAGTTTTGTAGGAATAATAATGAATTTGTCAATCGCTGGGTGAACCGAAATCGACTGGAAATGATTCCTTCTATTCCTAGTCCCGACCCAGAAATTTAATCAATTAAATTTATTAAAATGACAAGATTGACTAACAGTTAAGTTCAGGGAATCAATTAAAACTAATTTATTCCCTGGGCTTGAATAGCGGTAATCGCAACGGTATTCACAATATCGGTAATCGTACAGCCCCGACTTAAATCATTAACGGGTTTATTTAAACCTTGTAAAACCGGGCCAATGGCAACAGCATTCGCAGACCGTTGTACGGCTTTATAAGTATTATTTCCGGTGTTTAAATCGGGGAAAATAAATACCGTTGCGTGTCCAGCCACTTCGCTTCCTGGTAGTTTAGTTTGAGCTACCCCTTCATCAACGGCCGCATCGTATTGGATGGGGCCTTCTATTTTTAAATCGGGGCGTAATTGACGGGCAATTAATGTGGCTTCTCGAACTTTATCCACATCTTTACCTTGTCCTGATTCTCCGGTAGAATAGGATAACATTGCTACTAAAGGTTCAACTCCAAATTGTTGAGCAGTTAAGGCCGAACTAATGGCAATATCGGCTAATTGTTGGGGGTTAGGATTAGGATTTACCGCACAATCTCCATAGACTAAAACCTGGTCTTCTAAACACATAAAAAACACACTGGAAACAATTGAACATCCCGGTGGAGTTTTAATAAATTCTAAGGCGGGACGAATAGTATGTCCAGTGGTATGAATAGCCCCAGAAACCATGCCATCAGCCATGCCTTTATGAACCATCATCGTGCCAAAATAACTTAAATCGTGCATCACATCTAAGGCACAATCTTCCGTAATTCCCTTATGTTTTCGCAGTTGATAATAGGTTTGAGCATAGTCTTCATGCCAGGGGGAGGTCATGGGATTAACAATATTTACCCCTTCTAATTTTATGCCTAGTGAAGTTGCTTTTTCGCGAATTTCTTCGGGATTTCCTAATAAAGTAATATCGACAATTCCCCGTCTTAATAGAATTTCAGTGGCTTTTAAAATTCGTTCTTCTGTGCCTTCGGGTAAGACAATATGTTGACGTTGTTTTTTCGCCCGGGCGACCAGTTCGTACTCGAACATAATCGGAGTAATATGGGAAGAACGGGATAGAGAAATCCGTTTTTCAATTTTAGAGCTATCAATATGGTTTTCAAAAAGTCCTAAAGCAGAAGCAATTTTTCGTTCATTGTCGGGGGTAATTTTTGAGTGAATATTATTAATGATGGTTGCAGTATTATAGGTATCTGTTTCTACCGTAAACATCGGCACTGTCCATTTTTTAAATCCTTGAATCAGTTTTTGCAGGGAAGGAGGCAATTCAAACCCCCCAGTTAAAATAATTCCGGCAATATTGGGGTAAGTTTCTGAAAAAGCCGACGCTAAACAAGCTAAAATAATATCAGCCCGATCTCCAGGGGTAACAATTAAACAGCCTTCTCGAATATGATAAAGAAAATTAGGAACGTGCATCGCCGCCACCTTAAACGATAACACTTCCTGTTTTAATTGTTCAGGATCGCCATGGACAAATTTAGCGTCAAGGGCAGTAATAATTTCCCCAACAGTAGGTTTAGAAAGAGCTTCTATTTCAGGTAAAATAAATACCGGATCATCATAACACCAAATCTGTTCTAATTCCTGGGTAACGGATAAAAATTGTTCTGAAGAAATCCGATTAACCATTGTTGCCACAAGAGTTAAATCCTTTTCTATAAAAGCTTTTCGTTCACTTTTAACACTACTAATCACTTCTTCTTGGCTTTTTCCCTGTCCATTCGCTACCAATAAAATCGGCGCATCTAGTTGATTAGCAATTTCCGCATTAAAGTTAAATTCAAAGGCAGAAATAATATCAGTAAAATCCGTACCTTCACAGACAATAAAATCACATTTTTCTTCTAAAGCCTTATATTTCTCAATAATCCGTTTCAGGATTTCTTCAAACTGTCCCTCCGCAATTAAAGCCCTAGTTTCTTCATGGGTAACGCCATAATAATCTTGATAGGGAAACTCTAAATGATAGCGACTGCGAATTAGCTCAATATCATTATCCGGTTTAATTCCCGCCTGAATAATTGGACGGAAAAATCCTAATTTTCGGATGCGTTTCGAGAGTAATTCCATAATTCCTAACAGAATTAAGGATTTACCGCTATCGGGTTCAATGCTAGTAATATATAGGTTGCTAATCATAACTTAAAAAGGATATACAGATTCTTGGAGTTATTGTAGGCTGATTTTCGGGTTAAAGGGTTGTAATCCCAGTAATTTCAATCTTTTTTTAAGATTGTTACATTTATTAACAAATTAGGTACATCCAGAACCCACCCGAATGAGATAATCAATAATTGGTCTTTACTAAAAATATTTTTACCCCGTTTCTTATGTCTTCAGAATCTCATAAAAATGCCTTAAATCTGGTTCAACGTCCCCGTCGTCTGCGTCGCACCGATGCCCTACGGCGGATGGTTACGGAAACAAGGCTTACTGTCAATGACTTAATTTATCCTCTGTTTATCATGGAGGGGGAAAATCAAAAGGTTGAGGTTTCTTCCATGCCCGGAAGTTACCGCTATACCTTAGATTTACTATTAAAAGAAGTCAATGAAGCTTGGGAATTAGGCATCCCCGCCATCGCTTTATTTCCCTTGGTGGCCGAAGAAAAAAAAGATAACGCCGGAACTGAAAGTTATAATCCAGAGGGCCTAATTCAGCGCACTGTCAGGGCAATTAAACAGGCGATTCCTGATATTATGATCATCACGGATATTGCCCTTGATCCTTTTTCCAGTAAGGGTCATGATGGTATCGTCAGCGAGGAGGGCGAAATTCTCAATGATGAAACCGTGGAAGTTTTAGTTAAACAGGCGATTTCCCATGCCCAGGCCGGGGCCGATATCGTTGCACCTTCGGATATGATGGATGGTCGGATTGGGGCGATTCGTCAAGGGCTAGATGAAGCGGGATATACTCAAGTAGCGATTTTAGCCTATACCGCTAAGTATGCCTCGGCATATTATGGCCCCTTTCGGGATGCCTTGGATTCGGCCCCGAAATTTGGCGATAAGAAAACCTATCAAATGAATCCGGCTAACTCCAGAGAAGCCTTGACAGAATTGGCTTTAGATGAAGCTGAAGGCGCTGATATTGTCATGGTTAAACCCGCCTTAGCCTATTTAGATATTATTCATCTATTGCGCTCGGCAACGGATTTACCTGTGGCGGCCTATAACGTCAGTGGGGAATATGCGATGATTAAGGCGGCTGGAAAAATGGGTTGGATTGATGAGAAAAAGGTCATGTTAGAAACCCTCACCAGTATTAAACGGGCTGGGGCTGATTTAATTCTCACTTATTTCGCTAAGGAAGTTGCCCTAATTTTGCGTCCTTGACACTCCCACGGGTGAACCGCGTGGGATTCTCCTGTCTAGCCCCGATTGCTCGGTATTCATGGAGTTGCCCCCTACTGTTTCCAGAATTGCTTCACAGCAATATTAGAGGAGAGTACGAGACTCTGAGGAATGCCAAGTACCTCGTCCCAATTGACGGCACACGACTATTACAGTCTTTGGCTCTGCCAAGATTTTTCGGAGCTTTCTGTAGTCAACAGGGATAATCACAGTGGTTGCCTTTTTCTCGCCATTGACAACTTGTTTTTAAGGAGGTCAGAACATCTGACCAGATAAGCGAGGAACATCCTTGCTATACTCTGATAATAGAGTCTTAAATAGAGTATGTCAAGGGAAAAGAAAATTCAGTTTAATGTTAACGAGAAAGAATATGAACGTCTCAAAAGTCATGCTGAATCAGAAGGATTATCAATGGCTGAAGTTCTTAGGGATTACATTAAAACCCTCACACCCCCTAAAGGGGGTCGCACTACATCCCACGACTGAAGTGCGTGGGCTTTGTGCGAGGTTGTTGTAAGGAATGCGAGTATTACTTAAACTGAAACCCTGAAGACCTAATCCCTTAACCTTCTTCCCTTATGGGGAAGGAGGGATAGTGAATATTTGTCAATCTCCAAGATATTTAATATTATGAATTCTTCACCCCATCTCCTTTTTTTTAAAAGCTCTTGAAATTTTGCGTTAGCGAAGATTGCCGAAGGCATCGCTAATTTTCTCTTGGGTTTTATCCCCATAAATTTTAGCAAACTCATAAAATTTATTCGAGATTATAATAAATCTAAATGTTCTGAATTTGCCATATTTTTTACTAATTTATTCGGGATTAAAACTACCTAGTAATTATCTCATTTTGAGGGTAGCAAAGCAATATCAAAGCCTGGTTAAACCGTTACTATCCGTAAATCCCGTGAATCTCTGCCGCAAATATTCAAAAAATTGGTTCAAACTCGACTGTAACAGTTATAATTTATAAATGCCCTCGCGTCTATCTCAGTTAATCCTATGAGCAATAATCTCTCAAAAATACCAGATAACAGCGATCTACCCGATCGCTTTAGAAATATAGGAGAACAAATTCAGTCATTCTTCGATTTTGCCGAAAACAACCCCGATCAGGCTGTTCCTTTTTTCGTCAATATCTGGGAAACTCAAGCAGCACTAACCACCCAGACCTGAAGGAGTGATAACTCCATCTCCCGTTAAATTTTTAAGACTTAGTGGAATTAACCAAAATCATTAACTAGAGAGGTATCCAGTGGAACTAAATATTGAATCTAAGTTAAACAACACCCGCAACCTTTTACAAGAATTAGGTAACTCAGTTTCTAACTTAGTCAACTCGTCCCCAGATGTTTTTAATGATCCAGGGATTCAATCTTGCCTACAAGATTTTTTAAGCGTTTATCAAGAAGCTGTCCAACGGCTAAAAAATCCTAGTTTTCGGATTGCGACTCTGGGTACAACTTCCTCTGGAAAATCAACGATTGTTAACGCGCTGATTGGTCGAAAAATTGCACCGATTGAAGCTGGAGAAATGAGTGGGGGTGTATTAACAATCCAACATTCTCAGGAACAAAAATTAATCATTGAAAAAACAGAGGATGCGGCTTGGGATACGGGTGAATGGACAGGATTAAATGATGAGGATTTATATCAGCGAATTAGCGTTGTTATGCACTCCTATAACGATGAACGGAAAAACCGGGAGTATGTTGCGCCACAAATAGCTGCTCATGTTCCTCTTTTACCTGCTTGTGATGCTTCCTTACTGGGTTTACCCAATGGAATAGCAGTTGAATTGATTGATTTACCTGGATTAAAATCGGTTCAAGATCGGACTAATTTAGCAACTATCCAAAAGCAAGTTAATAAAGCTTTTAGTTTAGTGGCTTTGGACTATATGCAGGTAGATGATGACCACAGAAAACGCCTCTTGGAAGAATTAAAGAAAGTTGCCGAATGCCTACAGGGACGCACGGATTCGATAATTTTTATCTTAAATCGGGTCGATCAGCGAGGAACCGATGATTTACCTCTGCTAGAGCGAATTAATAAGTTAAGAGAGGAAATTAAAGACGTTTTATCACTGCAAGAACTTCCTGATGTCCTACCCTTTAATGCTCGTCTTTTATATTATGCTCAATGTGCTTGGGGGTCAGGATCTCTTCACGAACCATCAACAGTTGATCAAGCGACACGATCAAAATTCCTAAAAGCACTTTTTGAAGACTGTTTGAATCCAATTTTTCAGTGTATTGGGGATAATGTGGAGTTAGCACAATGGTTTTTTAACCTCAAAATGCAAATCATTTCAGGTAATAATATTGATGATGAAACTATGCGAAAAATTCTCCAGTATTCTTTAAAATGGAGTGGAGGTAGAGAACTTTGGGATTGTTTCCGTGTGCGGGTTCAAGAATCATTTTCAGAACTGGTAATACTTCCTGCATTGTTGGAAGTATTCAATAATTATCATGCTTTGGCAGAATCTCTCAATATTCTGATTGACGCCGGAAAAATTAACAATAAAGAACAGGTTGATAAAGAAAAAGATAAAATCGCTAACATTCGTCAAGATTTAGAGAAAAATATCAAAAAAGTTGGTAAGGACTTTCAGGGCGAAATTGAGGAACTGATAACAGGTTTGAAAAGCGAAGATCCAAATACTCGAATTAAGATTAAACAATCTGCTGAAAAAAAAAGGTTTGATGGCTTTTCTCTGATTTTTGATGCTGTTAATGAAGTAGAAGGAGATTTAACTAAAGTTTTAATTGTTCCGGTTCGTGATGCTCTTAAAGATAATCATGGATATTGTGAGCTAAGAGATAAACTACGGGAAGTCACATTACCTTCATTAGCTGATGATATTTCTAATGCCTATGATAATGTTAGTAGAAGACTCAGTAAGTTTTCTGCTGAGTCAGAATACTTAGTTAAGCGTGTACGGGCTGATGATGATCAGGGAGAAAAAGAAATTAAACATGATGAACGCTATTTTCGCCTGTTATATCACACGATGAGAGAAGCTATATCCGCAAGAGCAGAGTTTTTCTTGCAAGGAAAAGCTCAACAATTTGAACAAGCTTTAGAATCATTAGTGAATGAACAAGTTAAGAGATTAAAAGTTTGTTTGTCAGATGAAAATTTTTCTTCGATTAACCTTGAAAAAGCAGCTATCAGTAATTTACGCAAAAAATTAGCTCAAAACTTGCCAACTTTACCTGAGAAATTTTTTGAACTTCCAGAAGCTATAGAACAAAAGCAATCCACACAAACAGAAGTAGTTGGTAAGAAAACCGAATATGAAACTCGCACAAAAACTGAATATCAGAGCTATAAAGAAACCTATGAAGAAGGTTCTTGTTTCAAAAGCACAAAAACTAGAACAAAAACACGACCTGTAACTACTGAATATCAAGAAGAAGTAACTCAGGATATTTACGAAGATATTGAGTATGTTGAACTTTTTCTTCCTTCTCCTGACTTAATGGCAAAACAATGGTTAAGTGGAATTGAGAAAGGGAAAGGAAGTTTGTGGGATATTTTGCTTGACTGGATTCTCCAACGATTAGATAATGTTAGCACTAACTTTGAAGAATCCGTTGATGAGATTACCAATCTAGCTGAACGTGCTTTGCAACAACAATTAACTATTATTGAGGAAAATTTTGAGCAGCAAAAACAGTTCTGGCTTGATTTTGAAGTTAAAAAAGATTATGCAACATCAGTCTGTGAAAATTTAAAAGAAGATAGTCGTCAGTGAAGTAAGTTTTAAACTAATGAAATTCAGGAGTTAAAAAATGGAACCTAACGATCTAGATCTAGTAGCAGTAGGAGCAGCAATAGGAGCAGTAGGAGGACTATTAGTAGGAGGGCCAGGAGGAGCATTTGTAGGAGCAGCAGGAGGAGCATTAGTAGGAGCAAAATTTAAACAGCTAAAAGAGGAGCAATCACAACAGCCAACTCATAGAGAAGAACCCGAAAAATTTAACTCTAATTCTTCGTCTTCTAGCATTTCTACAGTTCAAACACCTCCAATTCCAACTCCAACTCTTCCAGTAAAAATAACTACTAAACAGTTTTTAGTTTTAGTAGTTTCTCATGCACAGGTAGATTTTCTTGAATCACTGAAAGCAAAGAGACGCATTGATTTTAAAGATGGGGAATCTCTTTATGAAATCACGAAATATTTATGGGTAGGCTCTGAAACTGAATACTCTAAAATAGAACCTAATATCGGGAAGTATTCAGTCGCCAAAGGAGCAGAATCAGAATATGATATTTATCTACTCTCTATAGAGCTAAATCAAGCCGATGAAGGGTTCAATTCTAATGTGAATCAACTGGATAGATTCGATGCTTTCCGTAAATTAGCTGATTTATCAGTTAATCTTACAATCTCCCCTAGATTGCAAATGGAAGCCTACGAAAATATTAGAGTTTATAGTCGTTAAATAGGATTAATTAAAATGTTAATTGATACCACTCTTTTAGTTAACAATCCCGAAATTATCAAGGGTTTACTCGATGGTTCAATGACACGCTATGGAAGCGTAATTCGATGGGCTGCGGGTACTGCAAATGGGGGTCAAATTGTCCGCCATTTAGCCGAAACGCCCGGACTAACTAGCAAACTGATGACAGTTCCCTTTTCCCCCATCTTGGGAGGAGTTGATATTATTGGTCATGGGCTTACCTATCATAAATTAATGGGTATTGAAAAAACCCTATCCTCAGTAATGGGATTAACTCAAATTGCTGCGGGCGCAAGTGTTTTAAACCTTGGTGTTAGTGTTGCTGGCTTTGCCTATATGGGCTATAAACTGCACCAAATTCAAAACACTTTAGGCAATATTCAACAATCAATGGAAGCAGGTTTTAATCGAGTTGAAGCTGGCTTAGATCGGATTGAAAAGAACTTAAGCGAAGGTTTTATTCATGTTGATAAGCGCTTAGATAAGGTTGACGAGCGCTTAGATATTATCTCTGGACAATTGGCCTATTTGTATTTATTAGTAGAAGATAGCCGCCAAAAACAAAAAAGCCTCGCCAAAGCGATTTCCCATCTTCATCAAGCTATGCTAATTAAAGAAATTGCCGATTTAAAAGCTCAACTTGACGATCGTTCTCGTTTTCCTGATGAATCACCAAGATCGGCCATTAAAACCGCTTCCAGAGTGCGATTATTTCTCAGTAATCAAGCCATACAAGCTACCCCAGAATTAGATGCTGAAATTATGCTTAATGCTGATGTTTCTATTCAAGGTTGGGCTGTAGCCATCGCAACAGAAGCCAATCTTCTCTTAGAAATAGGAAAACATCAAGAAGCTAAAGAATTACTGACGATAGAAGTCCCCCAATTTAAACAAGTAGCGGAAAGATGGGGTCAAGCATTAATTAATCATGAAAACACTTATTTATCTACCGCTTATCGCTTTAGTAATGATCGGTTTAATCACTATATTACCCCCGAACGAGTCGAACGAATTACGCAAATATCAACAAGCGATCGCGCCTTATCTCCAGAGCAAATTAGAAGCAAAAAAACTAACGTTGATGTAGAATTTGATATGTCCTATAGTGCTACTAAATTTGATCAAGCCTGGACTCATCACCAAATTGCAGTAGCTGAATATTTAGATAGTTTGAGCGAACTTTCAGCCAGATTAGAAAGTTTAGAATCTTTTGCCGATCTGTGCGAAAGTAAAGGGGTGAAAAGCAGCCAAGAAATTATCCCTGGGAATGACGATGAACCAGGTATATATGCACTATAAGATATGCGTCTTTGAATATAAAGTGAATTATCGTTAAATTCTGTCGTGACACAATCATTTTCAAATAATGCTCCCATCCCTCGCTTTTCCAATCAGTCTCCTGGGACTTTAAATGATGAACTTCGGTCAGCAGAAGATTTAGGCATCAGACCTATTAAAGTGGGAGAAGCAGGATTTGACGATATAATTAATGAAGGGACTGTCAAATGGGCAGTAACAACAAAACTAGAACTCTTTGTAATTCCGAAATTTTTAGATGTTAACAATGAAATCTACCATACAGTTATAACTCTGGGTGAGCCTGTTTTGGCTGCGGGAGAAGCCGAGATTGTCGGCAGCAACGGTTTATATATTTTGCTAACTATCAGCAATCATAGCGGGCATTTTAGACCGACTTCAGAGAGTTTAGAACTAGGAATAACAGCCTTTAGGCAGCAAGGAGTTGACACAAGTAATGCTGATATCGAATATGTGGAGTAGATAAATTATGACTCAATCTCCTACGACAATATCAATTGATAGCATTCTCGAACAAGATGCCGAATCCGTACTGATTTGGGTAAAAAAGATATTTTCAGATCAAGCCACCCAACTACAAGAGTTTAACTGGTTATTATTAGCTGATGTTTCCTCTGCTAAGGCTCGAAAAGGTCAAAATAATTCTGATTTACCTGATAGCCAATGGGCAGAAGTAGCCACCACAATTTACGATCGCCTAGCCGATAATGCCGAACACAAAAAAACAGGAAGTGGTAAGTCTTTTAGGATTTCCTCAATGATGCTCCGGGCTGGCGCGATCGCGAAACTTGGAGTAATTTCCGATCATTGCGTTCTTGATGTTAACTTAATTTTACAATGGTTTTGGGATAACATCAAAGAGTCGCCCGAAGATGTGGAAAAAAAGGCGGCTAATTGGAAAATGCTGCCCATTGCAGAAATTCGCGAATTAAGACAACTTAAAAATAGATTGAAAGTTATCGCAGCACTCGCTGACAGCGATAAATATGTTTTAGATGAAAAACTAAATACTTGGCTTAACCTGCGGGAGAAACTACCGTAAAAGTACAATAGTGCGATTCCAGGAGTCCCAACGAATCTACCTAAAAATCCCTAGCAATTTTGTCAGGAGCTAAATAAATGTTTAATTATAAACTTGTAGAAAGTAAACTCCATCAAGTCATTAATATCGTAAAACCACAACTGTCAGAGACTCAAATAGAATTTATAGTTTCTGATATTCATGCGGGCGAGTGGAATTTAGCCTTAGAGACTTTGTGTGATATCCTCATTGAAGAAGAAATTTCCATAGATTTAAAGAGTTATGAACTCTTGCAAGAAGTGGGCAATATCTTGAATATGGAAAGACAAACTTGGGAGATGCTAAAAGTTCAAGTAACTCCTTTATATCGGTAATAAAAATATTAATTTAGGGGATAATTGGAAAGTCCAGGGCGGGATACGATCATGACACCAGCCCAAGTTTTAAGGAACAAAAAATGGTGAATAACGGGACTAACCAAACCCCTAAGCAAAATTCGGCTAATTGTGGCAGTATTGATGAATCAGAAAGAGCTTTTGGTGCAACCGAAAGAGCGATCGCGGAATTTCTCGAAAGAGAGGGAAAAAATGTTAAAGCCTTAGCAGAAAAAACCGATGGAGGTAGAAATCCCGATGCTGAGGTAGATGGAAAACCTACTGAATTTAAAAGTCTGGATTTTGGTGCTACAAGCGCGACAGTAAAAAATCAGATCAACAACTCGATTAGACGAGGGGGACAAGCTAGGGATATAATTATAGATGCTAGGACATCTGGGTTGATAGAGTCTGAGGCAGAACGAGGTTTGGAGAGGGCGAAAAATATTACACGCGGAAAAATTGATCGCGTCCGAATTATTGGCGATCGCTATGACATCACTTTTACTGAGTTTCAATAAAGGAGGTTTTTATGTCTCGCACACTAGATATTTTTGTAGACTTTCCCCAGAAAATCGAATATTTAATCAAAGAATTAGAGTTGATATTGGTTCTAAAGTTCGAGCTTTTTTCTGATGGGACTGATAACTGGTATGAATTTCGTAACTCAACCATCACTCTGACTATAGGAAAGCATGATTTTGAAAACGATCACGATATCAAATTTGAAGAATACCCTTATAATTTATCAATCAGAGCACTGAATATCTCCACTGAATTTGATAGGCAAAATTGGTGTAATGATTTTGCTAGTTATGTTTTCCAAAAGTTGAAATCTACAGAAAGGTATCGTTTAATGCTCGTGGATGACTTACAAGTGCAGTTAGAGGAGTTTGTTCCCGTGGTGAAGGTTTGATCAAACATCACGGTACAGGCAAGTGCACCAAATCAAAGGGAATATTAATTTAAGCGATATTTGCCAACGTTGAGATCCCCATTGTAATAAAGCTAAATATTCTGGATTTGCCATATTTTTTCTCCTATTTATTCGGGATTAAAACTGCCTCCGTATTCTCGTCCCGATACATTTTCAATCGCTTCTAAAGCCGCTTGTGAACCTACCATAATATCCCGTTCTTCTCCCCCTAAATACAGCCGTCCAAAACTACCAACGGCCGTCACTTGCAGAATATTAATTAACGAGGCTTTTTCCGCTTCATTCGCCGCTAAAGCAGCATAAGCTGCGGGTTGAACTTCCAAAATATATAAACTTTGACCGCCTAAAATTAATTGTCCTCGACGGTTACGATTAATTAATTGAGCTTGGTGGGGGTCAAGATTACGAATAATTTGACTAGACATAACTTGAGGTTTGAGGCGATCGCTTTCTCGTAACCCTAAAAAATCCAAAATTGCCCGTCCTGCGGTAATTGTATCTCCTTGACGGCTCGAATGAATTTCTAAAAGACCATAAAGCCGCTCAATAAACAACACCCCAGGACGCACCGAGGTAGCTTTCAAAGCAATATCCGTAATCCGGTTAATTTCAATCCCAGGAGAAACTTCAATCCACAAAGAAGAATCCCCAGGTAAAGGCAAAAAACCCAGGGACACCGTACCAATATAGGCCGCGTGTTGCCGTTGAAGATTATCTAAATAGACGTAACTGCGTAATTCTATTCCCATTTTCCGTTATCAAGTATCCGCATTATCAGTTATCAGTGTAGGGACGTGCCTTTGCAAAGCTATGCCGATACAGATGATTCCATAGTCAGTCATTGAATTAATTCAGAAGTTGAAGTAATGCTACAATCACTCTAACAGGTCAGGGTAACAAACCTGTCTAAACACCCCAATAACCGAACAAAACGCTATACTTTCACCCATTACATCCCCTTGTGTTTAGACCGGGACGCTCAATTGCATGAATTCAGACGAAACTCAAATCCGAGATCAAAACCCACCTGTAAGCGGGGTAACTTCTTCATCAACGCCACCCTTTAATCCCTCTCTTGGAGAAACCGGAGGGAACTCAATTAATATGAATCCTTTACCCATCGCTGACCCCTGGGAGTCCAACGAACTCCACAATCCTGAACCGGGATCAAATTTCGCAACCTCACCGAGCTTGTCCGAACGTCTAATGTCCGAACCCATAGAAGAAGTTACCACCCAGTTAGACCAACGGGTGAAACGATTACAGATTCAAGAACAGGAACTACAAAAAAGAATTATCGGGTTACAGGAGACCAACGAACGCATCCAACAGGAACAACTGGTATTAACCCAGTCCATGGGAAAATTGATCTCCTCCGCCTTAGATCAATTAGAACAACGCAAACAAACCTTACAAATCGAAATCGAAAAACTCGAACGTCGTCGCGATCGCATCCAAAAAGAAATGCGAACCTCCTTTGCGGGCGTCTCCCAAGAACTCGCTATCCGAGTCCAGGGATTTAAGGATTATTTAGTCGGGAGTTTACAGGATTTAGTCGCCACCACCGAACAATTAGAACTCATACCCGAAAACCCACCCGAACCCCCAATCCCCGCCCAACCGCGAGAGGTGGCGAAGGTGATCATCCCCGTAGAAAATCCTCAAAACACTGCAAACCCACAATTTTCAGAACCGGGTTTTGCCGAACAAACCCAACGAATTCGCCAACTCCTCGATCAATATCGCAACGCTCCCGACTATTATGGCCCCCCTTGGCAACTGCGCCGCACCTTTGAACCCATTCACGCCAAACGGGTTTCCAATTGGTTTTTTAACCAAGGAGGACGGGGCGCCTTACGCACCATGGGCAGTCGTTTACAGAATATATTAGTCGCCTCGGCAACGATTTCTATATTGAGAAATATCTATGGAAACCGCCTAAGAACCCTGGTTTTAGCCAATAGTCCCGAACGGTTGGGAGAATGGCGCCGCGGTCTCCAAGATTGTTTAGGGATTGACCGTCGAGATTTCGGCCCAGAACAGGGAATTGTTTTATTTGAAGAAGCGGAAGTTCTTTCTCAAAAAGCCGATCGTTTGGTCAAAGAAGGACGCTTACCCTTCATTATTATTGATGATATGGAAGATAGAATTAGTCTATCTTTACTGCAATTTCCCCTCTGGTTGGCCCTGGCCCCCGACCCCCAAACCCAACAACCACCTACTGAACGGTTTTAACAACTTCGGCAACTTGAAAATAACGGTCTTTTAAACATGATTGAATGGTTATTAATTAATACCGGATTATTAGTAACGGCCTATTTCTTGGGTTCCATACCCACGGGATACGCCATCGGACGCTGGTTTTATGGAGTTGATATGTTGGCTGAGGGTTCCGGTTCTACGGGGGCAACCAATATCCTGCGAACCTTGGGAAAATTCCCGGCTTTACTGGTTTTATTGATTGATATTTTAAAAGGAACCTTAGCAGTTCTTCTGGTTTTTTGGATTTATTCCCTCTCTTTTACCTCCGAACTCGCTACCCATGCCGGAATCCAACATCCTGATATATTACAATATTGGATAGCTGCTTCTAGTGGATTAATTGTAATTATTGGTCATACAAAATCTATTTGGATCGGCTGGAAAGGAGGAAAATCTGTTGCTTCTAGTCTGGGAGTTTTATTTGCCTTAGATTGGAAATTAGCCCTAGCAACCCTAGGAATTTTTGCCCTGGTTTTAGCAATTTCTCGAATTGTTTCCTTGAGTTCAATTTTCGGAGCGATCGGGATTGCCATTTTAATGATTATAACTGGGGAACCTCTGCCCTATCAAATTTTTGCGATCGCCGGGGGAATTTACGTCATCTGGCGACACCGGACTAATATTGATCGAATTCTCAAAGGAACAGAACCCAAACTAGGCGAGAAATTAACTACCCAAATCCAATAATTAATAATTATTCGTTAAGATTAGGTCAATTAACCTTGGGTAAGGGGTAATAGGTAATGGGTAATGGGTTTAGATCCTTATCTTTTAAGTATGTCACTTTAGAGACGATTAGTTAGGGCAGTTAAGGGCGCAAACGCTTTAATAAGTGGATCAAAAACCCATTACCCATTACTCATTACCCATTACCTATAGTTGGGGGGGTGCGAATCGTTGATTTTGATATCAGGGACAATCACTATGGCATCTCTATCTCGTCGTCTATTAGGATTGAATAAAAAAGCACCTAAACTATCCCTGCGGGTTGTTTTTGTGGTTCCTTTTCTGATCCAAATTTTTGCATCCGTCGGACTAACAGGATGGTTGTCTTTTAGAAATGGTTCGATAGTCGTTAATGATTTAGCAACTCAATTAAGAATTGAATTAAGTAACCGCATCCAACAGGAACTTAATACTTATTTAGAAACCCCCCACATCATCAATCAAATTAATGTTGATACCCTGAGAATGGGATTAATTAGTGTGGATAATATTCCCCAGATGGAAAAGTATCTGTGGAGTCAGTTAAAACAATTTAAAACCGCTAGTTATATTGGAATTGGATTACAAAATGGCTATTATGTAGGCGCTAATCGTAATGATGATGGTACGATAGAATTTGATATTGTTGATAAAAGTACCGCCGGAAAGTTTCATAAATGGTTAACTAATAATCAAGGCGATCGCCAAGAATTATTAAGTGTTAGAGAAGATTATGATCCTAGAGTTCGTCCTTGGTATGAAGCGGGAGTCAAAGCAGGAAAACCCGTTTGGAGTGAAATTTATGCTTATTTTGGTTCTAAAGTTTTAGTAATTTCCGCCAACCAACCTATTTATAATCGCAATAAACAGTTATTAGGAGTAGCGAGTACCGATTTAACCCTAGAACGCATTAGTCAATTTCTAAACCGTTTAAAAATTGGTAAAACCGGACAAATCTTTGTCATGGAAAGAAACGGATATTTAGTCGCCACCTCAACCCTAGAAGAAACCTTTATTGTTCATAAAAAAGAGAAGGAAACCAAACGGATTAAAGGAATTAAAAGTAGTGATATTTTAACTCAGGCTACCTCTAGTTATTTACTGCAATATTTTGGTAATTTAGATCAGATTAAAACCTCAACTCAACTGACCTTTGAGATTAATGGAAAACAACAATATTTACAAGTTACTCCCCTATCTGATCAACGGGGAATTAATTGGTTAATTATCGTTGTCGTACCGGAATCGGATTTTATGGCAGAAATTCATACTAATACTCAGACAACTATTTTATTATGTATTGTGGCGTTATTAGTAGCCACCTTATGTGGTATTTTTACCGCCCGTTGGATTAGTACCCCAATTTTGCGTTTGAGTCAAGCTAGTCAAGCGATCGCCAGTGGAGAATTAGAACAAACAATCCCGGTCGAACCCATTAAGGAATTAGGGATTTTAGCTACTTCTTTTAATACCATGACCCAACAGTTAAAAGCCTCTTTTAATGAGTTAGAAAAAACCAATGCCGAATTAGAACAAAGGGTCGAAGAACGCACCGCCGATTTAAGGTTAGAAAAAGAAAGATCGGAACAATTATTATTAAATATTTTACCCGAAGTTATTGCCAATCAACTCAAACATAATACAAAAGCCATCGCTTCTGCGATTGAAGAAGTGACCATTTTATTTGCCGATGTGGTAGGATTTACTCCCCTATCTTCTCAAATTCCGCCGATAGAATTAGTTAGTGTTCTGAATGAAATGTTTTCGATTTTTGATCATTTAGCTGAAAAAAATGGTCTGGAAAAAATCAAAACCATTGGTGATGCTTATATGGTGGTCGGAGGTTTGCCCTTACCCAAAGCCAATCATGCTGAAGCGATCGCCGATATGGCATTAGGAATGCAAGCCGCCATGGCTGAATTTAAAGTACCCTTAGAAAGATTTAATATCGACTCTCAATTTCAAATTAGAATTGGGATTAATACTGGATCTGTAGTAGCGGGGGTGATCGGAATTAAAAAGTTTATTTATGATTTATGGGGGGATGCAGTTAATATTGCTTCTCGGATGGAATCTTCCGGTGATCCCGGACGAATTCAAGTCACAGAAGCAACTTATCACAGAATTAAAGATCAATATAACTTTGAAAAACGGGGCATAATTTCCATTAAAGGAAAAGGAGAAATGACTACCTATTGGTTGATCGGTAAAAAATAGTTCTGAGGTACTGAGTATGCTAGATTAGTGTTTGAGAAACGGAATAGGAAACGATCGCCTTAAGTCCATACTCCAGCACCAAAATCAGGATAAAAATATGAGAACATGGAATGATTCTTTAAAAATTGGTATCCCCTTACTAGACTGTCAACATGAACAGTTATTAGATCAAATGGATCAGTTATTAACTGCCATGGATAATCACAAAGGCGATCAAGAAATTCGCGGGATTATGGGATTTCTAAAAATGTATACAAATAATCATTTTAATTATGAAGAATCCTGCATGAATAACTATAAATGTCCCGTTGCTTGCGATAATAAAAAAGCCCATACTAATTTTTTAACAACCTTACAAGATATTAATAGTAAAATTGATCAAAAGCAACCGTTAGAATTAATTCGAGTTCAGGTTAAACGAGAGTTAGTAGATTGGTTTGTCAACCATATTAAAAATATTGATACCCAGCTTAAATCCTATATTCCTAAAAAATAAAGCATAATAGGCTAGTAGAGATTGCATTTATTATGAAGCCCGAAGCACAAGCAAGGCAGAAAATTGACCAACTCCTCACTGACGCAGGTTGGCAGGTTCAAGACTATGAACAAATCAACTTGAGCGCCGGGTTAGGAATAGCCGTGCGAGAATATCACCTCAACTCTGGGTTCGCGGACTACCTTTTATTTATTAACCGTAAAGCGGTTGGAATTATTGAAGCTAAACCTGTCGGTAAAACCCTCAGTGGGGTAGAAATACAATCCGATAAATATTCCTTTAATTTGCCCAAAACCCTGTCCTGTCACCAAAAACCCTTACCCTTCATCTACGAAAGCACCGGGGGAGAAACTTATTTTCGAGATTCCCGTGATCCTGATTATCGCTGTATCTTAAAACAAGCCTTTGAAGGTAAACTTGTTCCCCAAGACCCCAATGACGAACCCGCCGAAAAATTGTTAGAACGAATTAAAGTCGAAAAAGCTAAACAGACAACAACTAAAACTAAAAAAAAGACCCAATCAAAAAAACAATCAGATTTTCAACTTGAAATACCCTTAAAATAATGCCAAATCTGTATATAATTGGTGGGGCAAACGGTTCAGGTAAAACCACCTCAGCCCTGCAAATTCTCCCTTATTTTCTCGAAGTTTTTGAATATGTCAATGCCGATGAAATTGCGGCGGGACTTTCACCTTTTAACCCTGAATCCGTAGCTATTCAAGCCGGACGATTAATGTTAGAAAGGTTAGAAAATTTAGTTAATAATCGAGTTGATTTTGCTTTTGAAACCACTTTAGCAACTCGCAGTTATGCCCGTTTTTTGAGAGATTGTAAAAATAAAGGGTATCAGATTAACTTAATTTATTTTTGGTTACAAAGCCCGGAATTAGCACTCGCAAGGGTACGCAGACGGGTAGAAAGCGGGGGTCACAATATCCCAGAAGATGTTATTCGCCGTCGTTATCAACGGGGACGGAAAAACCTAACTGATTTATATTTACCCCTCTGTAATCGCTGGATAGTTTATGATAACTCTAGTCTCAATTTGCAGATTATAGCTGAATGTCCTTTAAACCAAGACCCGATTATTTATCAACCTCAATTGTGGACACAAATTACAACTTCTAACGATGAATAAACCTATTCCTGATAAATTATCAAGCCAAATTGACACAGGTGTAAAACTGGCTATTGCTAAAGCTTTAGAAAAACATCGGAAATTAGGAGAATCAATTAGTATTTGGCAAGATGGAAAAGTTGTCACCTTAACCGCAGAGGAAATTCCTCAGATTTCATCAGATAATCAAAGTTAATTATTATTTTAAATCCCCATGAGTAACCTATCATCTACTATTGTTCAAAAACTTTGGAATTACTGCAACGTCCTTCGAGATGATGGCGTAAGTTATAGCGACTATGTAGAACAGTTGACTTATTTGCTATTTTTAAAAATGGTAGATGAACAAGCCCAACTCCCTGCACCATTGGGCAAACCTTCTACTATTCCCAAGGAATATGACTGGCAAATCTTACTATTAAAAGATGGGGATGCTTTAGAAATTCAATATCGCAAAACCCTAGAAAACTTAGGCAAAGAAAAAGGACTTTTAGGGGTAATTTTCCGTAAATCTCAAAACAAAATTCAAGACCCGGCTAAACTAAAACGACTGATTGATTTAATTAATTCCGAAACTTGGATAGGGTTAGATATTGATGTTAAGGGGGAAATTTACGAAGGACTGCTACAAAAGAACGCTGAGGACACCAAAAACGGGGCGGGACAATATTTCACCCCCAGACCGTTAATTAAAGCCCTTGTAGAAGTCATGCGTCCCCAACCTGGACAGCGTATTTGTGACCCCGCTTGTGGGACGGGGGGCTTTTTTCTGATTAGCCATGACTATATTAACAAGCATTATCAACTCGATAAAGCTCAAAAACTGTTTCTCAAACATCAGACGTTTAAAGGTTACGATGTGGCGGATGGAGTGGTGCGGTTATGTGCCATGAATCTGCATTTACATGGTATTAGTGGCGATGAAAGCCCCGTTGAAGCTAAAGATAGTTTAAGGGCTGACCCTGGTGATAGGTTTGAACTGATATTAACTAATCCTCCCTTTGGGAAAAAAAGCAGTATTACGGTTTTTAATGATGAGGGAAAAGCAGATAAAGAAAAAATTGTTTATCTACGCGATGACTTTTTGGCAACAACTTCTAACAAACAATTAAATTTTATTCAGCACGTTAAAACTTTGTTAAAAATTAATGGGAAAGCGGCTGTTGTTGTTCCTGATAATGTACTTTTTGAAGGCGGTGCAGGGGAAACGATTCGGAAAAAATTACTTCATAGTTGTGATGTTCACACTTTATTAAGATTACCGACAGGGATATTTTACGCCCAAGGGGTGAAAGCGAATGTTTTATTTTTTGACCGGAAACCCGCCAGTGCTGACCCTTGGACAAAAAAACTATGGATTTATGATTTTAGAACGAATCAACATTTCACCTTAAAAACCAATCCTTTACGGTCTGAGAATTTACTAGATTTTATTCAGTGTTTTAATGTTGAAAATCGTTATGAACGTCAAGAGACGGAACGATTTAAAACGTTTAGTTATGAGGAATTAATGCAACGGGATAAACTCAGCCTCGATATTTTCTGGCTGAAAGATGAAAGTTTAGAGGACTCTGATAACCTCCCAACACCAGATGTTTTAGCATCTGAAATTGCGGAAGATTTAGAAGCGGCTTTGCAACTGTTTCAGAGTATTACCAATAATTTATAACCAGGGGTTGAGATATGACATGATCCAACATGAAACAGCCCTGCCCTGCTCTCCCTAACTCGTCCGGTGCTACCATGACTTTATAGTAAATGCAGGCATTTAACAAATATGCACCTAAGTGAAATTACTCATCCCAATCAACTCCATGGCTTGTCGATCCATCAACTCGAACAAATTGCCCGCGAGATCAGGGAAAAACACCTAGAAACCGTTGCCGCCACCGGAGGACATTTGGGGCCAGGGTTGGGAGTTGTGGAACTGACATTGGGTTTATATCAAACCCTGGACTTAGATCGAGATAAAGTGATTTGGGATGTGGGACATCAGGCCTATCCCCATAAATTAATCACCGGACGTTATCAAAATTTCCACACTTTAAGACAAAAAGACGGCGTTGCAGGCTATTTAAAACGCTGTGAAAACAAATTTGATCATTTTGGGGCTGGACACGCTTCTACCAGCATTTCTGCGGGTCTAGGAATGGCGATCGCCCGGGATATGAAAGGAGAAAATTTCAAAGTTGTTGCCATTATTGGCGATGGGGCTTTAACCGGAGGCATGGCTTTAGAAGCTATTAACCACGCCGGACATTTACCTAATACTAATTTAATGGTAGTTCTTAATGATAACGAGATGTCAATTTCTCCCAATGTGGGGGCAATTTCTCGTTATTTGAATAAAATGCGTTTGTCTCCTCCAGTTCAGTTTTTAACTGATAATTTGGAAGAACAATTTAAGCATTTACCCTTTGTGGGAGAAGCCCTCACCCCAGAAATGGAACGGATGAAAGAGGGGATGAAACGGTTAGCAGTTTCTAAAGTCGGGGCGGTGTTTGAAGAATTAGGTTTTACCTATGTCGGGCCGGTTGATGGTCATGATTTAAAAGAATTAATTAATACCTTTCAACAAGCCCATAAAATACCAGGGCCAGTGTTAGTTCACGTCGCCACGGTGAAGGGAAAAGGTTATGCGATCGCTGAAAAAGATCAAGTCGGTTATCATGCTCAAAACCCCTTTAATTTAGCCACTGGAAAAGCTGTTCCGGCGAGTAAACCCAAACCTCCTAGTTATTCTAAAGTCTTTGGGGAAACCTTAGTTAAATTGTGCGAAAATGACTCTCGAATTCTGGGAATTACGGCGGCAATGGCAACGGGAACTGGGTTAGATATTCTCCAGAAAAAACTGCCGAAACAATATATCGATGTCGGTATTGCCGAACAACACGCTGTTACCATGGCGGCGGGTTTAGCAACGGAAGGAATGCGTCCAGTGGTTGCTATTTATTCCACCTTTCTACAACGGGCTTATGATCAAATTATTCATGATGTTTGTATTCAAGAACTTCCAGTTTTCTTCTGTTTAGATCGGGCGGGAATTGTTGGGGTAGACGGCCCCACTCACCAGGGAATGTATGATATTTCCTATCTCCGATGTTTACCCAATTTAGTGATTATGGCTCCCAAAGATGAAGCCGAATTACAACGGATGTTAGTCACCGGAATTGAGCATACACAGGGCCCAATTGCCATGCGTTATCCTCGCGGATCGGGTTTAGGTGTTCCTTTAATGGAAGAAGGTTGGGAACCTTTACCTATCGGCAAAGGAGAGATTTTAAGACATGGGGATGATCTGTTATTAATGGGTTATGGCAGTATGGTGAATATGTCTATGCAAGTCGCAGAAATTCTGAGTGAACATGGCATTGAAGCTACTGTAATTAATCCCCGTTTTGTTAAACCTTTGGATGTAGAATTAATTGTGCCTTTAGCCAAACAAATTGGTAAAGTTGTAACTATAGAAGAAGGTTGTTTAATGGGTGGTTTTGGTTCCGCCGTAGCTGAAGCTTTATTAGATAATAACGTGGTAGTTCCTGTGAAGCGTTTCGGGGTTCCTGATATTTTAGTCGATCATGCCGAACCTAATGAATCTTTTGCTGATTTAGGGTTAACCAGTTCTCAAATTTCTGAACAAATTCGAGAAGCCTTTTTTGTCCAGAAAAAACAACCCTCTAAAGTAAGTTGATTTTTTCAGAAATCCTAAATTTTGAGCTAGAAACCCAGTTTTTAAGTAAAGATTGAATGGTAAAACCTACTATTTTTACTTGAAACTGGGTTTCAAGCTGTTTTAGGGATTGTCTTAATTGATTAAAATTGCTAAAATACGGTGATTGATATAGACTGATGCCGAAACCAAGGGCGGTAAACTTTTTTTCCCTATTCCCTATTCCCCATTCCCCATTCCCCATTCCCCATTCGTAATTCGTAATTCCCTATTCCCTACCCTATACAGGAAAAAATCATGACACAAGCTAACTTTTTACAACCGCTTGCCGTCAATATTCTACCCTCATTAATATTATCGATCACCCATGAAAATTTCGTTCAGTTAGCTCAAATAAATCGAGACTTACAATTAGAACGAACTGCTACAGGAGAGTTAATTGTAATGCCACCAACAGGAAGCGAAACCGGAAATCGAAATCTTGATATCGCCGGACAACTTTGGTTATGGAACCGTCAAAATCAATTAGGAATAGCTTTTGATTCTTCAACAGGTTTTCATCTTCCCAATGGTGCTGATCGCTCTCCTGATGCCTCTTGGATACGTCAAGAAAGATGGGATTTACTAACACAGGAGGAACGGGAAATCTTTGCGCCAATTTGCCCTGATTTTGTATTAGAATTGCGTTCAAAAAATGACGCGCTAGACAAGTTGCAAGCCAAAATGATAGAATATATAGAAAATGGAGCTAGTTTGGGTTGGTTAATTGATCGCAAAAATAAAACCGTAGAAATTTATCGACAAAATCATGATGTAGAATTATTAAATCATCCATTAATCTTATCAGGAGAAGATATTTTACTAGGGTTTATGTTAGATTTAACTGAAGTTTGGAATTAACAAAAATAGCGAGTTAGGGAGACTGAAATGGTTGTTACTTTGCAATTACGCCAAATTGATATTCAACCCGGACAACACCTAATCTTGCGTCAGGTGAGTTGGAAGGAATTTGAAGCCATTTTAGAGGAAATGGGAGAACATCGCGCTTCACGGGTCGCTTACTATCAAGGGGTGTTAGAAATTCAGATGCCATTACCAGAACATGAAAAAGCCAAAATCATGATTGGCGAATTTGTTAAAATCTTGTTAGATGAGTTAGAAATTGATTGGGAACCCTACGGATCAACAACTTTTAAACGCCCTGAAATGGCTGTTGGTTTAGAACCAGATGATTGTTTTTATATTCAAAATTCTCCTCTGATGATCGGAAAGCAAAGAGTTAATTTATCCGTTGATCCGCCCCCTGATTTAGCGATTGAAGTAGATGTTACCTCAAAAACTAAACTCGATGCTTATTTAACTTTAGATGTACCAGAATTGTGGATTTATACAGAAGGAAAACTGCAAATTTTTGTTTTAATTGATCAAGAATATCAACAAGTAGAAACTAGCCCGATCTTTAGCAATTTTCAAATTATTGAAGGAATTTTACTGTTTTTACAGGAAAGTGAAATAATAGGTGCTAGTGCCGCACGGCGAGGATTTCGGCTGTGGGTGCGATCGCAATTCAATCGTTAATTAATGAAGAAATTGATTGATAAATTTCATTATTTTCATCAGAAATATAGCGATAAATCCAATTCATTGTAGGGGGGAGGCGCGCCTCCCCCCTACACGATAATCTAGGTATTTTTTAGGGTTAATAATCTTGCTGATTATGAATTGTCAAAAAAAATAATTAACCTCATCTGAAATCCAGTTTACACTATGTAGAGACGTTCCATGGAACGTCTCTACATAGTGTAGATTTCGTTTAAACTTAAGATTCTTCTGAAGAAGCTTTAGCCCGTTTTTTACGGAAAATTCCCGTCATATTAATTCCTGTAATTAACATGGCAATTAATCCTACACCAATTAAAGCCACGTAAATTGATCTTCCAAAGGAGCCAAAATATGAACCTTGATGAATGGTTAATAAGAGTTTAGAAGCATCACTCGACATACCAAACCAATCCTCACCAAGTCGATACAAAATGCCTGTTGACGCACTTATAAATAATGGTAAAAATACAATTGGTGCTAAAATTTGATGAACTTTTCTATTATTTAAAGGCTGATCTTTGGGGGGATTTTTACGTTTTTTTTGCGTTAACCGAACCATGGTCACTCCCGTGACAAGCATGGCAATTAGTCCTAAACCTACCAATAATACATAAATCGGAACTAAGGGTTCTCCTAAAAATTCTCCTTGATGAATCATCAGAAAAATATTTGCTTGATCTTTTGGCATTCCCATCCAAGTCCTTCCCAGGCGATAACCCATTCCTGTGAAAGCAGTTAAAAAGAAAGGAATAAATATAATCGGTGCAATTTTACGATGCAGTTTCCAAAGCTGATGAGATTTAAAAAACTGTAGATTTGCCATTATTATTAACCTCAATAATTATAAGTAGGTAGAAATGTAAATTTTTTACGTCTCTAAAAGTTGCCAGATTACAAAGTGAATGGTTCTTGATCCAATAGCAAAAGGACTTTTGCCTTCACCCTGAGTTTTAGAATAAAGCTAAAAAGTGACAAACTGGTGACAGATGGAAATATTAGGGATTAAATGATGGGATTTTAATTAGCTGTTGGCTAGAGTGGGAAAACGCACGGAAAAACAGCTACCCTTTCCTAACTGACTGGTGGCCGTGATTTCTGCTTGATGATTTTGGGCTAAGGTTTGAGCGATCGCTAACCCTAACCCCGATCCCCCTTTTCTGCGATTTCGAGCTTGATCAGCACGCCATAATCGATCAAAAATCAAGGGTAATTGTTCAGGAGAAATTCCGATTCCGGTGTCTTCTATTCGTACCCAAACCCATTTCTCTTGCTGCTCTAAATATACTGTTACTTTCCCCCCGGTATCAGTATAATAAATTGCATTTTCTATTAAGTTTAAAAATAATCGCCAAAGTTGATTTCCCTCCCCTTTTATTTTAATTTCATTATTCATATCTAAGATTAATTGCACCCCCTTTTCTTCAGCTTGATACAGGAGAAATTCCACCAAATCTTCTAATAGTTCATTCATGGGAATAATTACTAAATTCGTTGTTATCGGAATAGAATCTTGATCTGTGCGAGCCAAAAGTAATAAATCTTCTACTAAGCTGGTCATTTGATTGACGCCACTGGCGATCGCTTTTAATTTATCAATATCAGCAGGATGAATTCGTTCTGGATGACTCTGCATAACTTCCACACAAGTCCTAATTCCCGCTAAAGGATTTCTCAATTCATGAGAAGCATCGGCGGTAAATTGTTTGAGTTTTTCAAAACTTTGTTCAATCGGTTTTAAAGATTGTTTTGTTAACCACATTCCTCCAAAAGCAGTTAATCCTGATACTAATATTCCCCCTAACATCATTCCTAATCTTAATTTTATCAACACCCTTTCCACGGGTTTTGTAGACTCACTGACCCGTACATAACCGATAATCTGTTTTTGTAATTCTGATTCTTTATTAATCTGTAAAGTTAGAGTACGAATTTTTTTGCCGTCAACTATATAAGTCCAATGATAATGGGATAAATCAATAGGAGGAAACACTTTTCCGGTTTTAGCAATCAGTTGGCGGTTTTGATCAAACCATTCAATTCCTTGACTGGCTTGCTGAATATTTTGCCAAGGAATATCTAGATCACCATCATCATCTAATCCTCTAAAATCATCGGTTTCAAATGCTTCTTTATGTTCTTTAACCTCTGATAAACTATGGGTAGCTGCATCTGCTAATATTAACAATTGACGATCTAATTGTTGATATAAACTCAGGGAAAAAAACTCATAAACGGTAATCATTGATATTCCTGAAATTGCCATCATCACTCCTAAATAGGAAAGCAATAACCGCCAACTTAAATATCTAAATTGAGGGTTAATTTCCTTGCGTTTTGAGCCGATATCCCAAACCATAAACTGTTTCAATTAATGTAGAGGGTACACCAACTATTTTAAGTTTTTGTCTTAATCTTTTGATATGGGTTTTCACCGTATCATCACCCGGAATATCCTCAAAAGACCAGAGATGCTCTAAAATTATTTCCCTAGAAAGCACTCGTCCGGGGCTGCGTAAAAATAACTCTAATAAACCATACTCTTTAGGTGTTAAAGATAAAAGTTTTTCTGCATAAGTGACTTCACAACTATTCGGATCTAAACGAAGACTTCCCCATTCTAACACCGGAGGTAAGGCCGAATTTCCCCGTCTTAATAAAGCCCGAACTCTTGCTAATAACTCCTGTAAATCAAAGGGTTTAATCACATAATCATCCGCTCCCACATCTAAGCCTAAAACTTTATCAGCACTGGTATCTTTTGCCGTTAACATCAATACGGGTGTAGTTTTCCCCTGTTGTCTTAATCGTTGGCAAAACTGAATCCCACTCAGTCCGGGTAACATCACATCTAATATAATTACATCATAAGCAGCCGATTCTGCAAACTCCCACCCCATCTGACCATCATGAACGACATCCACCACATAATGATGATCCATTAACGCTTCTGCTAAGGCTTTCGTAATCCGTTCATCATCTTCAACTAATAAAATTCTCATCTTTCCCCATTTTAATTTTAGATAAAATTAAAACTATTTTTTTATAGTATAGCAAAACTTCACCGAAAATGTTGATCAAAAATATCCTAGCTGAAAGTTTAATTCAGATTATTAGAGATTAATTATTATGAACATCAGTCAAAAGTTAACACATTTTTAAATTAACAACTGAACCAATTACAGCGATCGCCGGAGCTTCAAAACCCGTTTCTGCTACTTTTTGAACAATCGTTTTTAAGGTGGCAATTAACTCCTCCTGCTCCGGTCGAGTTCCCCAACGAATTAAGGCGATCGGAGTCTCTAGGGGCTGTCCAGCATTAGTTAACTGTTGAATAATATAGGGTAAATTGTGAACCCCCATATAAATTACAATAGTTTCTGAACCCTTGGCGATCGCTTCCCAATTCACCTGCGGCCGATATTTTCCGGCGGTTTCATGACCCGTTACAAAGGTAACTGATGAACTATGATCTCGATGGGTTAAGGGAATTCCCGCATAAGCAGGCGCCGCAATTCCCGAAGTAATTCCGGGGACAACTTCCACAGAAACTCCGGCTTGAATTAAGTCTTGCATTTCCTCCCCACCGCGACCAAAAATAAACGGATCTCCTCCTTTAAGTCGCACAACAACCGCATGAATTTGAGCTTTTTCAATTAATATTTGAGTTGTTTCTTCCTGCAATAATGAATGTTTACCTCGCCGTTTTCCGGCATTAATTTTTTCGGCTTCGGGGTTAATTAAATCCAAGATTTGATCACTAACTAAGGCATCATAAATTACCACATCTGCTAATTCTAATAAAGTTTTTCCTTTAACGGTTAACAGACCGGGATCTCCCGGCCCAGCACCAACTAAATATACTTTACCTAAACTTTTTTTAGATTGATTCATTTTACTCAAATTTTAGTTAGTTAGCAATTTTTGGGAAATAGAAGAGGATAAGTATAGAATAATACGAAACGGTTGAATTTTTAGGAGAAAATGATTTAGATTTAGACATTAATCTTGATTTTATATTTTACCTGAAAAACTTCATGGATTCCATCAATTCAGCATCAAGAGGACAACGGACTTGATAAAAGTTGGGAACAGGAGGTAGAATTGGAGTTGGAGCAGTCATCGAGGAATTAGGACTTTTACAAATTCCTCCCACCAGTACGACAGAGTTATTTGTTTTAATCTTAAATAAAGCTCCAGAGTAACTAACCCGACGCCAAATAATCGGAATGGCTTCAAATAATACCTGATCCGATTCTACCGTCATTTTAAATTTATAAGTTCCGATTCCTTTTGAAGTCCCTCGATATAAGTTTTCTAAGTTAGGTGTAAATTTACCATAGGTTTTAAACTGTTGATCTTGATTTTTAATCAAAGTTTTTAAAATCGATCTACCTTGGGCTTGATGACCCCTACGGATTTTGTTATCAAAATGAAACAAACCCAATATCAATAGAACTAAAAATATACCAGAAAAAGATAAATATAGCCATTTTTTTGGGGAATTTAAGAAATTAAACTTAGACATATTTTTAATTACTAATTCAATCTAAACAGATGAGCAATCTCAGTCAATCATCCAGAGTTTGCTCTAGGGATTTTGAGTAAAAAAATTACTAAGATTTACTATAATATAATTTATAGCAACTCAAGTTAAAATTTTCTCAATGAGTATGGAAGCTCATGGCGGGTCGCTAACAGTTAAAAGCAAGATGAATATTGATCAACTTGAAATTTTACTAGCGGTAGCAGAACAAGGAAGCTTTTCAGAAGCAGCATTGAGTTTAAGTACCTCTCAATCCTCCGTCAGTCGGGCGATCGCAGCTTTAGAAGATGAACTCGGCATTCCCTTACTACTGCGAGGACGCTTTGGCGCTCGTCCTACCCTGATCGGAGAACGGGTGATCTTACACGCCAGTAAAATTTTAGAACTGCGTGAAAAAATCGATCATGAAGTCAATTTAGAAAAAGGTTTACATCGAGGGAAAATTCGAGTTGCCTCCTTTCGTAGTGCAGCAACCCATATCCTTCCCTCAAAAGTAGCCCAGTTTCGCAGTCGTTTTCCTGACATAGAAATCACCATTACCGAAACCGATCCCCTAGGGATTGAACAAAGTTTACGCACAGGCCAAGTAGATATTGGGTTACTTCCCTTACCCCGTTCGGAAGAATTTGAAACTTGGGAAATTGCTAGAGATGAATATGTAGTTTTACTTCCCAACCTCCCTAGCTCCCCGTCTACAGCAGGTTTGGGGGGAGCGGGTCAAATTCCCGAAATCCTAAGCTGGGAAGAACTCTCGACCTACTCTTTTATTTTATTCAATTATGCCGAATGTACTTCTGCGGTGCGGGAACATTGGTCAAAATGGGGACAATCGTTAAAAGTCGCCTATCAAATTAAAGAAGATTCAACGATTGTCAGTATGGTAGCTCAGGGATTAGGGGCCGCCATTTTACCCCGTTTAGCTGCTTTACCGATTCCTACCCAAGTCCAAGTCAGAGCCTTACCTGTTCCCCTAGAAAGAGTCATCGGAGCCGCCCTCTGGTCAAATGGGTTCCATGTCCCGGCGGTTTTTGCTTTTCTGGACGTCCTCAGAGGAACCGGAATATTTTCCAAGTAGACTAAGGCTCGTCCACCGACTGATAACTGATTACTGTTAACTGTTATAGCAGTCGCCAGACCTATTAGGACAAAGAGTGATGCAGCAAAGCTAGACGGTGAAGTCTTTTCCTCCGGTGTTCCCTCCCCCCCAAGCCCCCCGTGCACGGGGGTTTGGGGGGGCTGTTCCGGTGTTCCCTGCTATAACTGAATACTGTTAAGTAGATTTCCGCTTTGAGCCAATCATCCGTTCAACACTCATCGCCCCCACACCCAAAATTACTAAGGCTATCCCATAGATTTGTTGCTGCTTAATTTCCTCACCGATAATCCAGAAAGCAAACAACGCGGTTAACGCTGGCCCGGTTGTCCCAATAATGGAGGCTAAGGAAGCTCCCGCCGAGCGAATGGCGAAATTATTTAATAAATAACTTGATAGAGTGAGAACACCTAAAACCACACCCCCAATCATTAATCCATTCCAAACTCCCGGTTCAATATTAACCCCCAAACTATCGGGTAGTATCATTAAACTCACAGAAGAAAAGACAAAAATTGATGCAAAGTTCACCAAACTAAACGGGATCGGATGGAGTTTTCCCGCCGCCACTTGAGTCAGTAACACATACCCGGCAAAAGTCACACCTGCACAGATCGCAGCAATCACCCCCACCTGTACATTTCCCATGGCAATATTAGGATTTCGGGCAGGTAAACAGAGAATCCCTCCAGCCAGAATAATAATCATGGCAATCACCCGAATTATGGTCGGTCGATCTCCAAATAAACCCCAAGAGGCAATTACCGTTACAATCGGATAGATAAAGAAAATCGTAATCGCAATTCCGGTCGGAATCTCACCAATGGCTACATAGATAGCGACCTGGGATAAAAACAAGAAAAATCCACTACCAATCACCGTTAACATTAAACGACGATCACCGGAATGAAGAAAACGTCGCAGATCACCCCACACCGGAGGATAAAGGAACGTTGCCACAATCGGCATCAGTCCCATGACCACAATCATGCGGAGTAACAAGATTAATAAAGAATTCCCGATCCCCGGAGAAATAATTCCTTCTAAGGAAAATATGCCAAAGATTTCTCGGGGTTGTGGCCCTTTGAGAATAATCTTTAAACAAACGTTAAACAACGATAGAGATACCGCCGAAAGTAACGCCAAAAATAAACCCACTTGCACTGGAGAAGACTTAGGTTTAGGACTAGCAACGGATTCCGCGCGATTTGTAAGTCCCGTATTTCCAGGGGGAAGGGCCTGATGACCGTCGCCCGGAAGTTCCCGTCTGGAATTATCCCCCCTTATGGTGGGTTGTTCCACCTGTTCTTGCAAACGATGAACTAGGGTTTCCAGCAAGGCTTCAACCTGCTGTTCCAAGGTTTGCATATTGTTCAAACGTTGAGATAGGTTACTTTGATAGTGACCTAACTCCTGCTGTAAGCTTTGAAAAGTTTGGTTCAGACTGGTTTCCAAAACCGCTTCCAACTCTCGATTATTGAAATTTTCCTCACCGAGATCGCCACTCGGAAGCAGTCCACTCGAATCAGCCGCCAATAAAGGCGGATCACTGGCTACTTTAATTTGATTAATGCGGGCGATCAAAGCTTGTTCTACATCACGCGCCACAATTTGAGTCAGTTGTTTTAGCCAAGCTCGATTGGGAGGAAGGCGATCAGACAGCGTTTGTAACTGCACAGATTGCAGTCGCCGATATTCCGTTTGCAGATTTTCAATATCCTCAATTAAACGAACTTTATCCGTTTCCAGTCGTTGGATATCCGACAGATATCTTTCCTTAATCTGGTGATGGAAGGTTTCTAATTCCTGTATCACCGAACTTAGGATAATTTCTGCGGATGTGGTTTCTCCCGATCCTAACGGTGGCGGTTGATTCTCCTGTGTCCCCATTCGTGATTAACCTCTTATTGATCTGCTGATTCAGCTATGACGCCACTCATACCAACGCTGCATACCGGGTTTCACAATTGATAGACTAGAAAATCCTAGTCTTGACCGATAAAGGCACAACGGGAAAAATGGCAAAGCCAGGGAAGAATTATCCCCAAAAACCTAAACTAAACAATAGCTCACTCAGCGTGTAAAGACACGCTCGTTTCCAATGTGCCACATTTTATTTATAATCTATTGAATATTTTAAATAGAATCCCACTGATTATAGCCGCACTAGGAACCGTAATCACCCAGGCTAAGGCAATGGAACGGACGGTATCCAAGCGCACCTCTTTTCCCCCCTGTACCAGTCCAATGCCCACCACACCCCCCACCAACGCATGGGAGGTAGAAGCGGGTAATCCTAAACGGGATGCCAATAATACGGTGGTAGCCGTGGCCAATTCCGCACAAAATCCCTGACTCGGAAGCAGGGAAATAATATTTTCTCCGACGGTTTTAATCACATTTTTACCCCAGATGGCGAGTCCGGTAACAATCCCACTCCCCCCCAACAGTAAAATCCAAATCGGGATTTCAATATCATCTAGGGGAACTGAACCCGTTTTAATTACCGCTAAAATTGCGGCTAAGGGCGCGATAGTATTTCCTACATCATTTGACCCGTGGGCAAAAGCGACAAAACAGGCACTAATTACCTGAAATCCTGCCATTTGTTTTTCGATCCCAGGGAATTTTTCCGGTATGGGATTAGAACTAGAATCCTGCTGCTGTTGATCTAATTGTCGCCAACTGAATCCAGTTAAACTGACCGCCGCGATTCCACCCAGGGCTAAAAAAATATCATGGACAGGTAACGTCCACCCCCATTGGGTTAAGATTGTTTGCAAGGGCGAACTCAAAATTGGGAAGACAATCACCCCAAAAATTCCGATTAAGATACTACTTAACCAGGGAATCCATTCTTGAATTTGGCGATCGGGATCGGGTTGGTCTAAAATCCAATATTTGATCAGTTTGTAAAATAACGCTGCAATTAAACCACTGATCACCGGAGTGACTAACCAAGTCAGGGAAATTAAACCGATAGTTTGCCAGTTTACCGCCTTGACCCCAGCAGCAATACAGCTAAATCCAGCGATCGCTCCCACCACCGCATGGGACGAAGATACGGGCAATCCCTTCAGGGTGGCAATTTGTAACCATAATCCCGCCGAAAGCAATACCGATACCATCCCAATCACAAAGACTTGAGGCGTGGAGATAAAAACTTCCAGGTTAACAACCCCCGTCGCTAAGGTTTTAGAGACTCGCTCTCCAAAAAATACCGCCCCGCTAAACTCTAAAATCCCGGCGACGATAATCGCTTGTTTCAGGGTCAATGCCTTGGAACCCACCGACGTCCCCATCGAGTTTGCCACATCATTAGCCCCTAGATTACAGGCAACATAGAAGGCTAACCCGCACAGCAACACAATTTCAACGAAGACGGTCATGGATTGTTCTAACATCTTTGTGAATCCAGGTGAATGCTATGGATTTTACAGTCCTTTTCGATCTATAATCAGATCTTGTGAGTTTTGGAAAATTATCATGAAAGCGGGAGAAATTATCCGTTCTATTGAAACGGAAGAAATCGAAAGCCTCCGACAGCAACTCAATAAACCCGATCTTCCCGATATTTATGTCGGTGATACGATCAAGGTTGCGGTGAAAATTCAAGAGGGTGGCAAAGAGCGAATTCAGCCCTATGAGGGGGTTGTGATTGCTAAACGTCATGGCGGAATTAACGCCACCATCACTGTGCGGAAGATTTTTCAAGGAGTAGGAGTTGAGAGAGTTTTCTTAATCCATTCTCCGAGAATTGCGGATATTAAAGTTATCCGTCGAGGTAAAGTCCGACGGGCGAAACTATTCTATCTCCGCGATCGCATTGGTAAAGCCACTCGCGTTAAACAACGGTTTGATCGGAGTCTGTAATTTGGGCAACGCCAGAGATTCCATGATTCCCCTGGTGATGATCAGAAAAAAAGTTTAACTAAAGTCTGTAATTTGTGTTAAGCTAAATAAGGTGGAAGATCAGCCACTCCGCTATGCGCTCTTAGTTCAGTTGGTAGAACGCAGGTCTCCAAAACCTGATGTCGGGGGTTCAAGTCCTCCAGGGCGCGCTGGATACCTCCAATGCCCAGACGCAAGATTACTTTCGTCTGGGCATTGTTCCGAAAAGCAACAAATCGGGACATTGTGTTGATGGGTTCAGTATGATAGTTTTAAAAGTTTGGGCGGCTGTGTGACCATCTTCGAGCTAAGATCAGGATCAGATACCGTAAGATCGCAAGGGGAGTTCATGGTGGTCAACAAGAAAGAAGAAGTTGCAATTGAAGGAACGACTTCTGGCTTTAACGCTTCTACGTTCCTCAAAGAAACGAAAGAGGAATTAGACAAAGTGGTCTGGCCTGGCCGACAGCAACTACTGAGTGAGTCGGCAGGGGTATTGTTGATGATCACTCTCTCGGCTAGCTTGATCTATTTAGCAGACAACTTCCTTCGTTGGGCGTCGGGGCAAATCTTCGGATGACTTTTACATCAGACGAATCACAACATTCAGACCTCATGGCAGATACGGACGAACGTTCCCAGGAGTTTTCACACGGAGAGCGACGTTGGTATGCTGTTCAGGTAGCTTCTGGCTGTGAAAAACGAGTCAAAGCGAACCTGGAACAACGGGTACAAACCCTAGATGTTGCGGAACGAATTTTGAAGGTGGAAATTCCCCACACCCCAATGATTAAACTGCGGAAAGATGGCAGTCGTCAACATGGTGAGGAGAAAGTATTTCCAGGTTATGTTCTTATCCAGATGAGACTAAAATGGAATAACGAACTCAATCGCTGGGAAATTGACGATGAAGCTTGGCAGGTGGTCAAGAACACACCGCACGTTATCAACTTCGTTGGGGCGGAACAAAAACGGCATTCCGGTCGGGGTCGAGGTCACGTTAAACCTCTACCACTGAGCAATGCTGAGGTGGAACGAATCTTCAGACAAGCGCAACAACAGGAACCGATTGTCAAGGCAGCAATGGCGATTGGGGATCATATCACCGTGCTTTCAGGGCCTTTTAAAGACTTTGAAGGAGATGTGATTGAAGTTAGTCCAGAGCGGAGTAAGCTTAAAGCTCTACTTTCGATTTTTGGACGGGATACTCCAGTAGAATTAGAGTTTAATCAGGTTGAAAAACAAGGCTAAGGAATGGCAAAGAAAGTTGTAGCAGTTATTAAGTTGGCAATTACTGCGGGCAAAGCCAACCCTGCACCCCCAATTGGCCCAGCCTTGGGTCAACATGGGGTGAATATTATGGCGTTTTGCAAAGAGTATAACGCCAGAACCGCAGATAAAGTAGGTCTTGTAGTTCCGGTAGAAATTTCGGTTTTTGAAGACCGGAGTTTTACCTTTGTTCTCAAGACTCCTCCGGCTTCGGTATTAATTCGTAAAGCCGCTGGAGTTGAACGGGGATCGGGAGAACCGAACCGCAAGAAAGTTGGCCAAATTACGCAAGCTCAGTTACGAGAAATTGCAGAAACCAAAATGCCCGACTTAAATGCGAATGATGTGGAAGCGGCCATGAAAATTGTGGCTGGAACCGCCCGCAATATGGGTGTGACCGTTGTTGATTAAGCTTATTTGTGACTGATCACGGCATTCAAACTGTTGGTGGTCTCAATAAGTAGCCTATTGGCAACAAGTCAATGAATTCCTAGTAGTTTAGGGAATTTCCGTTAACCCTTTATTGGGGGAGAGGTACATCTTCGTTATCACCCCAGGAGATATAGAATAGAATGGCAAGACAAGAATCCCGTCGATTACGAGAACTCAGAAAAAAGGTTGAAGACCGACCTTACGAACCTTTAGAGGCGATTAATCTGTTGAAGGAAACCGCTACAGCTAAGTTTCCTGAATCAGCCGAAGCCCATATTCGTTTAGGTATTGACCCCAAATATACCGACCAACAACTCCGAACAACGGTGAGCTTACCCAAAGGTACGGGTCAAGTGATCCGGGTGGCGGTATTAGCAAAAGGGGAAAAAGTCACCGAAGCTCAAGCAGCCGGGGCTGATGTTGTTGGATCTGAAGATTTAATTAATGATATCCAGAAGGGAATGCTGGATTTTGATTGCTTAATTGCCACGCCGGATATGATGCCTCAAGTGGCGAAACTGGGGCGTTTATTGGGGCCGAAGGGCTTAATGCCTTCTCCTAAAGGGGGAACGGTGACAACGGATGTGGCAAAGGCGATCGCCGAATTTAAGGCTGGGAAGTTAGAATTTCGGGCTGATCGTACCGGCATCGTTCACGTTATGTTTGGGAAAACTGCATTCTCCGCAGCAGATTTGCTGGTGAACCTATCCACTCTGCAAGAGTGTATTGACCGCAACCGTCCTTCTGGGGCTAAGGGTCGTTACTGGCGTAGTGTGTTTGTCGCGTCTACGATGGGGCCGTCAATTGAAGTGGATATTACGGCACTGCGAGAACTGAAAATTGCGGACATCGTTTAATCTAAGGATTTCAGCCATCCTGTGGGTGTAATTCGCCTAGAGGATGTTCTGATTTCCTTGGTGATCTAGTCGGAATTGGGGGTTGACAAATCCCATAAAATATGCAATGATTAAAGGCTGCGTATTTAAACCAATAAACGACTAACTCACCGCAGACAGCAGGGGCGAAACGCTTAATTTCCTGCCGAGGTTCAATAAGTTTAAAGCTAAACAATCAGGTTACAGACCCAATTAATCTGTCTGTGTTGATGATTTATGTTTAAGTTTTAAGTTTTGACCTCGGTGAAAAAACCGAGGTTTTTTATGGCGAAATCGCTGCTGTTTTATCGGGGAAGGAGTCAACCGTTGTGGATCATTACATCGCCTTGAGGAGATGAAAATGGGCTGCAATGCTACACGGAGGTTCAACAAGAATGGGAAGAACCCTAGAAAATAAACAAGAAATTGTTGCTGAACTTAAGGAAACCCTTAAAGATTCACAACTGGCTATTGTGATTGACTATAACGGTCTGTCCGTTGCAGAAATCACTAATTTACGGCAACAGTTGCGTCCTTCAGGTAGTGTTTGCAAGGTAACAAAAAATACCTTAATGCGAATTGCCATTCAAGGTCAAAGCAACTGGGAGCCGTTGAATGGGTTGCTCAAGGGTTCTAACGCCTTTTTATTAATCAAGGAAGACTTCGGTAGTGCCATCAAAGCCTACCAAGCCTTCCAAAAGGTTTCTAAAAAGACGGAAGTTCGCGGCGGCGTCATGGAAGGCAGGCTGCTGAGTGAAAGTGACGTTAAAGCATTAGGAGATTTACCCTCCAAAGAGCAACTTATGGCTCAAATTGCTGGGGCTATCAATGGTGTGGCGACTCAACTGGCCGTCGGTATCAACGAGGTTCCGGGATCTTTGGCAAGGGCACTTAACGCCTATGTCGAAAAAGATCAAGATGGCTCAAACGACGAAGCTGCTTAGTTTTTATCTGGCTTTGGCAACAAGTCTCAAATACAAACCGTTACATTGTCTAGGAGTTTAAGAAATGTCTGCAACTACTGATCAAATTCTGGAACAACTGAAATCTTTAACGCTGTTAGAAGCGTCTGAATTAGTCAAACAAATTGAAGAAGCTTTTGGTGTGAGCGCCGCGGCTCCTGTGGGTGTTGCGATGGTTGCTCCTGGTGCAGCAGCCCCTGTGGAAGAAGTTGAAGAAAAAACTGAATTTGATGTCATCTTGGAAGAATTCCCTGCTGATAAGAAAATTGCCATTCTGAAAGTGGTGCGTGAACTGACTGGTTTAGGTCTGAAAGAAGCTAAAGATTTAGTGGAAGCAGCACCCAAAGCGGTTCAACAAGCTACTAGTAAAGATGACGCTGAAAACACCAAGAAAAAACTTGAGGAAGCTGGTGCTAAAGCTTCCATTAAATAGTTTTAACGGAGTTTTGTTTTAGTTTTTTATTCATCCCTAACCTGGTTTCTGATTCAGAAATCAGGTTTTTTTGCTTGATACTAGGGCTGGAGTTCATGATTATCGCAGTCGCTAGAATGGTATAGCAGTCGCTAGAATGTCTAATACTGAATACTTATGTCTCAATTCCTGAATTGGCTTCCTGATAGCCCAATTGTTTCCTTCACAATTTTATTATTAGTTTCCCTGGCGATTCCTCCTTGGTTTGAACGATTAAGATTACCGGGACTCGTCGGATTATTAATCGCAGGAGTCGCTTTAGGGCCCAATGGATTACATTTATTAGAACCCACTTCTGAAACGATGAAACTGTTTTCAGATATTGGTAAAGTTTATTTACTATTTGTAGCGGGATTAGAAATTGATCTTGAACAATTTCATAAAAATAAACATCGTTCTCTTGGCTTTGGATTAGCGACATTTATTGTTCCCCTAATCACTGGGATGTTAGTGGCTTTTGCCTTTGGATTTGGGCTGAATTCTGCTATTTTAATGGGTTCTATTTTATCCTCCCATACTCCCATTGGTTATCCCATTATTCAACGGTTGGGATTAGTGGAAGCGGAATCGGTTGTGGTTACCATTGGGGCAACTGTCTTTACTGATATCAGTGCTTTATTTGTCTTAGCCATTTGTGTTTCAATTAATGCGGGTGAGTTTACTTTCCAGGGATTAATTTGGCAATTTTCATTATTGGGAATTTATTCAGCAATTGTTTTATTAGGATTTAGTCGTTTGGGAAAAATCTATTTCCAACGCACGGGAGATGATGAAAGTAATCAATTTCTATTTGTTCTCATGGTTTTATTTGTGGCATCTGTGGGAGCGCAAATTATTAAAGTAGATATGATTGTGGGAGCATTTTTAGCCGGATTAGCCATTAATGAAGTGGTGGGAAATAGCCCGGTTAAAGAAAAAGTGGAATTTCTGGGGAGTGTATTATTTATTCCCTTTTTCTTTGTAGCTATGGGACTATTATTAAATGTTCCGGTTTTTATTTCTACCCTCATCAATAGTTCGGAACTAACCTTATCTATTGTTTTAGGATTAATTGGGAGTAAATTTATTGCCGCTTGGATTGCCAAAAAACTTTATCGTTATAACTGGGATGAAACCATGGTGATGTGGTCATTATCTCTACCCCAAGTTGCTGCCACCTTAGCTGCTACCTTAGTCGGTTTACAAGTGGGATTACTCACAGAAGCTATTTTTAATAGTGTGATTGTGATGATGGTTGTTACTTCCACTTTGGGGCCATTATTAACCCAGAAATTCGCTCCGAAATTACGCTTGACTATTCCCTTATTAGAAACCTCTGAATCCCTATTATGGTGGGAAAATCGCTCTCAAGTTTCTATCGCCGAATCTGCCTCTCTCTTTAGGGTTGTTGTTCCGGTTTCTAACCCCAATACAGAACGCTATTTAATTGAAATGGCAGCGTTAATCGCTCGTCATGAATCGGGGGGAATTATTCCGCTATCAATTGCAACCCAAGCCCAGATTCATTTGGATGAACCGAAATTACAATTAGCATTAATTAATAGTCGAATCCTGCTGAATCAAGCCTTAAAAGTTGGGCGGGAATTTAATGTAGAAACCAAGCCACAAGTTAGAATTGATAGTGATGTGGCAACGGGAATTGTGCGCACGGCTTGTGAACAAAATGCCAGTCTAATTATTATGGGATGGAGTCAAAATACGGGATTGAGAACCCGACTATTTGGAAATCTGATTGACAGTGTATTTTGGTCTAGTCATTGTCCGGTCGCAGTCATGGACTTATTAAAAGAGCCTCTGGCGATTAAAACAATTTTAGTTCCTGTTAAAACCTTAACCGTACAAACTATTCGCACGATTCGTTTTGCTCAACTTTTAGCCGATACTAACCAAGCAAAAATTACGGTATTGCACGTTTGTTCGGCTCAAGCTCAACCGGAACAAATTGCCACAATTCAAGGTGAACTCAATCAGATTTTACACAATGCTGGCCCCAAAGTTCAATCGGATCTGAAAATTATTTCTTCTAATAATGTGTCTGCTGTAATTTTATCAGAAACCCAACAGATTGATCTGATTATATTGCGATCGCAACGTCGCCGCACCGCCGGAGGTTTGGAAGTCAGTAGCGTCACCAGTGCAGTAATTCATCAACTTCCTTGTTCGATGATTCTATTTGGAGAACCCCACGAATAGGAGAAATAGAAAAAGAGAAATAGAAAAAGAGACGCGCCGTGGCTCGTCTCTACAATCAATTAAAATTAATTCTTTTAATCTTCAGGTTGCTGTACAACTAATACGGAACATTTGACATGATGAACCACATAATTACTCACACTCCCTAAAAACAATTCTGCCAATTCTGAACGGTTGCGTCTGCCCACAATCACTAAATCAGCACCCCATTTTTTAGTCATTTCTCGTATCCAATATCCCGCTTCTCCCACTTGATATTCCGTTTCAATAGAAACTCCCTGCTGTTGAGCATAACTAACAAAGGTGGCTAACCACCCAGAGACTTGATTAATTTCTTTTTCAATTAATTCATGTTGAATTTGTGCGACTTGGTTTAACCGTTGACCATATAAATCCCCCGGAGAACCCAAAATCATCGGTGATACACTAATACAATGAAACAGCTTTAACTGACTTTCGTACAGTTTGGCTAGTTGTAAAGCTTGATCAAAAACAAACTCTGCTGGGGGAGTTCGATCAATTGATACTAAAATTTTTTGATAGGCCATATTCTTGTCCTCCTTAACTGGTTTAATTCCGTTATTGGTCGAGTTCTAAAATCTCTTGTCTAAAAATGTTTAATTTCCCACTTCCTATTTTAAACTAAACATGATATTTTTTCATAAAAGAATGCTATATTTGGAGGCTGGGCGATCGCTAACCCGGTTCACCCTCGTCTAAACTAGTCTGTTTTGTTTTCTTAGGATTATGAGTCAAAACTACCGCATTACTCTCCTTCCTGGCGATGGAATCGGCCCTGAAATTATAGCGGTGGCGGTCGATGCGTTAAAAGTCGTTGGCAACCAACTGAATATTACTTTCGATTTTCACCAAGCATTGATGGGAGGGGCTGCCATTGACGCCACCGGAGAACCCCTTCCCCCAGAAACCTTAGAACATTGTCTCAAGAGTGATGCGGTGCTGTTAGCGGCGATTGGCGGATACAAATGGGACAATTTACCCCGCCATCAACGGCCAGAAACCGGGTTATTAGGGTTACGCGCTGGATTAAAATTATTTGCTAATTTGCGTCCCGCTACCATTTTGCCTCATTTAATTGATACTTCTTCTTTGAAAAAAGAAGTGGTGGAAGGGGTAGATATTATGGTTGTCCGCGAACTTACTGGGGGGATTTATTTTGGACAACCCAAGGGCATTTTTCAGACGGAAACCGGGGAAAAACGGGGTGTTAATACGATGGCCTATACCGAATCTGAGATTGATCGGATTGGCCGTGTCGGATTTGAAACCGCCCGGAAACGTCGGGGGAGACTTTGTTCTGTGGATAAGGCAAATGTCTTAGATGTGTCTCAGTTATGGCGAGATCGGATTATCTTACTTGCCTCTGAATACCCCGATATTGAACTATCTCATTTGTATGTTGATAACGCGGCTATGCAGTTAGTTCGCGCCCCGAAACAGTTTGATACGATCGTGACGGGGAATTTATTTGGTGATATTCTCTCCGATGCTGCGGCTATGTTAACTGGAAGTATCGGGATGTTACCGTCTGCTAGTTTGGGGGAATCTGGCCCTGGGGTGTTTGAACCCGTTCATGGTTCAGCCCCCGATATTGCGGGACAGGATAAGGCTAATCCCCTTGCCCAAGTCCTTAGCGCAGCGATGATGTTACGCTATGGTTTAGATCAACCCGTGGCGGCGGATAAACTAGAAAATGCGGTTTTAAAAGTCTTAGATTGGGGATATCGGACTGGTGATATTATGTCTGAGGGGATGAAATTAGTCGGTTGTCAGCAAATAGGAGAAATATTGTTAAAAGCCCTAGAAGAAAACTATAGCAATCCTAAATAGAGGAGCAGGGGGAGCAGGGGAGGTAAACTCTTTCTATTACCCATTACCTATTACCTATTACCCATTCGTAATTCCCTAAGATCACAAGAATAAAGAGCGCTCTCCCCCTTTCAGTTCAACAGAGCGCTCAGTCCCCAAAATTTCATCACAACAGTATTTTATCATAACGGCCTCAAAAACGATACTCCCCTAGGGTGGAAAATTTTAGATAGCCGCCATTTCCTGAACACAATAATAGCAGGCGCGTCCCTGCTGTTTAGCTAGATACAAGGCTTGATCCGCAGCCCCAATTAAGGCATAGGGGGAGATTTCATCGGAAGGGATGGTACAAGCTATTCCTAAACTCAAAGTTAGCCATTGACTGACCCTATATTGATCAAAACATTGAAAAAAGTGATGACTTTCATTTAGATTTAAAAATGTCAGTATTTGAGATAACGATCAATCAAAGAATAGATGTGGCAGGCAGTATTATAAAACTTCAAGCTGGACTTGATTGGCGTTGATCCTAGCATACCAACGAGAATAATGGAGAATAGGGGATTCGAACCCCTGACCTCTGCGGTGCGATCGCAGCACTCTACCAACTGAGCTAATTCCCCTGGTGCGAGTCAAAGGATCAAAGTGTGAGGAATGACCTTTGACTCCAATATATTATCCTAACATAACTAAACCTGAGATTGCAAAGGTTCCTGTAAAAATATTTTTTGCATCCGCTCCAATTCCAGATCACTGAACTGATCAACGGCCCAATTTGCCCAGCGTTGCAGGATATGCAGGGGATAGGTATGGGCGACACCGATAACTTGCATTCCGGCCCGCCTCGCCGCCATGATCCCCACGCAGGTATCCTCTATGGCTAGACATTCCGATGGCTGTAAATTTAGGTGAGGGTAAGCCTGATTTAATCGTTGCAGGCCTAACAAATAGCCTTCCGGTTCAGGTTTACTTAGGGTAATCTCATCCCCGGCCACAATAATTGGAAAATAATCTTTCAAGCCACTACGAGTTAACACCAATTCCACTTCCGCCCATAACGCCCCGGTGACAATTCCTAATTTCAGATCCGCCGCTTGTAACTGTTGGAGCAATTTCTCCAAACCTGGATAGAGGGGCAGTTGTGCTAATTGTTCTAAATAATTGCGATAGCTAATAGATTTACGTTCAATTAACTGATCTAAATAGGCATTAGTAACAGCGCGATCTCGATAGGTTAATAGGTCGGTTAAACAGGCGCGATCGCTCCTTCCCAAAGAAAATTTGCGAATTTCATCAGGTTGGGAACGGAGGTTTTCTGTCAACAAAAGTTCGGCAATGAGTCGTTCATGAATGGACTCATCATTAATAATAATTCCATTAAAATCAAATAGAACCGCCTTTAAACCCATGGTTTTCCACAACCTTTGATCTAACGTTCTGTGGCTAACCAAGCCCGGAGAATTTCTCCCACCGACCAGGCTTGGGCAATACAACCCCGGGGGTGCATCGGGGCGTTACCATCAAAAATTTCGCTAATTGTTCCCAGTCCCCCCGTGGTCAGGTGGTTGACCATTGGCTCTAGGAAACTGCGGGCAAGATTGGGATTTTGAAACACCCGTAAATGGGCGATGACAAAGGGCCCTAAAAGCCAAGCCCAAACCGTTCCTTGATGATAAGCACTATCTCGTTGTACTGGATTTCCCTCATAATATCCCCGATAGTGCAAATGATTCGGGGCCAGCGATCGCAATCCTGATGATGTTAACAAAAATCGTCCGCAGGTTTCAACGATGGCTTTTTGTTGTTCGTGGGATAGGGCGCTATGGGGGAGGGAAACGGCAAAAATTTGATTGGGGCGTAGGGAAGCATCGTCGCCATAAATCCCATCAATGATGTCATAACAATAGCCCAGTTCAGGATTCCAGAACCGTTCAAACCGAGCTAAGGCGCGATCAGCCAGGGCATCATATTCTTGATAGGGTCTGCCAATTTGACGGGCAAATTTCCCCATAATTCGTAGGGCGTTATACCAAAGGGCGTTAATTTCCACGGGTTTTCCGATGCGGGGAGTTACAACCCAGTCGCCGATTTTGGCATCCATCCAGGTTAACTGCGATCCCTGTTCCCCCGCGTATAGTAAACCATCGGCGGGATCGAGGTGAATATTATAGCGAGTTCCACGACAGTGATATTGAATAATATCGGCTAGAACAGGAAATAAATTTTCGACAATATCAATATCTTCGGTGAGGTCATAATATTGACGAATCGCCTCAAAATACCACAGGGTCGCATCAACGGTATTATAGTCCGGGGTTTCTCCGACGTCGGGGAAACGGTTGGGCAACATTCCTTCCTTCACATACTTGGAGTAGGTATAGAGGATGGCACGGGTAATTTGGAGGCGTCCGGTGGTGATGGTAATACCGGGTAAGCTAATCATGGTGTCCCGTCCCCAATCCCCAAACCAGGGATATCCAGCAATAATGGTTTTACCGATCGGATTTTCAGGAGTACCCCGATTAACCACAAATTGATCGGCCGCAAATACTAACTGTTGTAACCCTTCGGGTACTTCCCTAATATTGACTGGACAGCTATCTTGCCAAAATCCTAATAATTTGCGTTCGTAGCTACGACGGACTTCTAGGGCGGCTTCCCCGTTTAAACTGGGGTTAGCTTCGGTACTTGCGACAAAAATTATGGATTCCCCAGGATGCAAGGTGGCGGTAAAGGTGGCAATATGGAGGTGATCTTCGTGATCCATGAGGCCGCGATCGCGTTCCCTAGATAAATCAAAGTTATAACACCATTGATGGGTAGGTTGTACCGTCGCCCGATCCGTTAATAAATAGAAGGGAGTAGCCTGGGGAAAGGCGGTGACACAAACCCCGTTTTCCACCGCTTCCACTTGCATTTTCCAATTCCCAGCATGGGTATCGCTATGATAATCTCGATGATTGACTAGGGCTTTAAGCCTAAGGGTAATTGGCCCAGAGGCGCGGGTTAAGTTATAGCGAACATAAGTAATATTAGCTTCTGGCTGCATCCAAATTCGTTTTTCTAGGATGGCATCGGCGCAGGCAAATTTCCAGGTGGGTATGGTACGTTCTAGGTAAAATTTTTCAATATGATAATGTCCATAACCATTAATTGCACCGCCTCTCCAACGATTTGTATAAAGGGGATAAGTTTGTTCGTGATATTCTACAATTTCGTCTATTTTTGTGACTAATAAAGTCCGTCCTAATGGGGGGTTTAAAGCCGCTACTAATAAACCATGATAACGGCGTGTCAGTAAGCCTGCTATTGTTCCCGAAGCATAGCCGCCGATGCCATTGGTAACTAACCATTCTCGTGTTTCTGAACTCGGTAAATCACCGCAAATTTCTCGTCCAAAATTAATAGTCATACCCAATCAGTAATCAGTAATCAGTTAAAGAGTATACAGTTAATTTATTAATTCTTAAACTGGTAACTGATAACTGGTGATTTAATTATAACGTTTTATTGTCAAAATTAAAACCCCCACTTTGTGAAATCGAATACGGATTAAACAGATTACTCAAGTCTGACGGAATATTGCAGAGTATCAAAAGTTTTTTTAGGATCTGTATTTAAGAGTATAATGAAATTTGTATTTTTATTATCTGGCAATTGCTCAAGATTTAGTTTTATGACAAAATCTAACCTTTTGGCTCCTTTACCTATTTTAGAAGACTTGCGTTCTGGTCTTCCTAATTTTTGTGGCTGGGAAGCTGAAATTCAAGCCTTAGTTAATCATAATCATCCTATATTTTTGTCTCAAACTAATTTAAAGTTAGATCAAATTAAAGCCGGTTTTGCCTGTGGGTTACATTTTCATCAACCCACTATTCCAGGGGGCGTTAATGGGGAATTAATCAGCAATCTACAATATATGTTTGAACATCCCCAAGAGGGAGATAATCATAATGCGGAAGTTTTTGCTTGGTGTTATCGTCGGATGGGAGAATTTATTCCTCAATTAATATCCCGAGGGTGTAATCCTCGAATTATGTTGGATTATTCGGGGAATTTGTTATGGGGATTACGCCAAATGGGCCGGGATGATATTCTCAATGATCTGAAAAAAATTACCTGTGATCCAAACTATCAACCCTATGTAGAATGGTTGGGAACTATGTGGAGTCATGGGGTAATTCCTTCGACTCCTATTCCTGATATTTTACTCCAAATTCAAGCTTGGCAACATCATTTTGCCAGTATTTTTGGAGAAGATGCTTTACAGCGAGTCAAGGGTTTTTCTCCTCCAGAAATGCACTTACCCAATCATCCTGATACTTTATATGAGTATATTAAAGCCTTGAAAGCCTGCGGTTATCGTTGGTTATTGGTTCAGGAACATTCTGTCGAAACTTTAGAGGGTTTGGGATTACCCCACGACCAAAAATATATTCCTAATCGTTTAATTGCCCGCAATTCTAAGGGGGAAACCTTGAGTATGATTGCTTTAATTAAAACTCAGGGATCGGATACTAAATTAGTTGCCCAAATGCAGCCCTATTTTGAAGCCAAAACCAAGGAAAAACAATCTATTTCTGGGGTTAATATTCCGCCGTTAGTTTCACAAATTGCTGATGGAGAAAATGGCGGGGTGATGATGAATGAATATCCTCGTGATTTCTTGCGGATTTTCTATGAATTGCGGGATCAAAATAATGGAGTGGTGGCAATGAATGGAACCGAATATTTAGAAATATTAGAAGCGGCGGGGGTGAACCCAGAAGATTATCCGACTTGTCAAGCGGTTCAGCAGCATAAAATTTGGCAAAAAGTTGATCCAGTTGTTGGGCTTAAGCCCCTCTTAAATCATCAAGAATCTGTAGAAGAAGCGATCGCAATTTTAAAACAAACCGATCACCAATTTCAAATGGAAGGTGCATCATGGACAAATAATTTAAGTTGGGTTCAAGGTTATGAAAATGTGTTAGAACCTATGAAACAATTAAGTATTGCCTTTCATCAAAAGTATGATTCTCTAGTTAAAGAAAACCCAAATATTACTAAGGAATCTCACTATCAACAAGCACTATTGTACAATTTGTTATTACAAACCAGTTGTTTTCGCTATTGGGGACAGGGCACCTGGACAGATTATGCTAAGGAAATCTATCGTCGGGGGATAATCAGTAATCAGTAATCAGTTATCAGTTATTAGTTATCAGTGTAATAGTTAAGGCTTGCATTTTTTATTTACTAAGATAATGGGTAAAGACCCGCTAATAGCTGCGCCCTTGCCACGTCTAACCACTGATAACTGATAACTGTTTACTGATAACTATTTACTCCGGATGGGTTTTTCCAATCATAATCATTAGGAAATTTAAAATTAATAAAAGAAACGGAAATACTCATTTCTAAACCTTTAACATAATGCCACCATCCCACAGGAAGAAAAATCACTTCCCCAGGGTGTAAGATCACATCAATAGATCGAACATTTCGATATAATGGATAACGATTATAGTCAGGATTTGCCGGATCAATGGGACTAAATACCCCGATATTATTATAAATAAATGGGGTCTGTTCAGGGGAAATCATTTTAATTAATTTTCGCCCAGAAACTTGAGCTAAAAAGATATTAATGGTATCATGATGTAAGGGTGTAACAGTTCCGGCTGAACCAAACCAGAAAAACGTTTTTCCCACTGTTTGTGCTGGGTCTAAATATTCGGGAAATACCTCCATATCCTCAAAAAGTCCCTGCATTTCTTCACGATTCAGGGTGTTATTGTTGGCAACCATATAGTAATCATTGGTTTCTCCCGCCCGCACTACCCAATCAATATAATCTCCAAATAACATCGTTTTTCGATGCTGTTCTAAATTAATTTCATAATTCGGGTCGGAGTCACGATTTCCCTGGACTTGAATACTAACATTGCCATAATTTTCTTTTAAATAGTCTGGTGTCCATCGTTCCATTGCTTCCCAATTTTTCATGATACCTGTTAAAATAACGGGTTTATTTTGGGAATAATATTGGTCTAAAAATTCATCTTTGGATAGAAACGGAATCCGAGGAATACTATTATAATTAGATCCTAGAGCTGATAATTGGTTTTGAATTTGTAGAATAGATTCTAATTTTTCTAGCTTTTGTAAAACCTCCTGTGCGGCTTGAAAATAGGGTTGGTTAGCGAGGTTTGTGACTTCCTCAACGGCTAACTTAACATCAATCCCATTTTTAACCATACATTCAATTAAGGCATCATCGGATTTATGCAGAAACTTATTAGCTGCAATCCATTTTTTCCAACCATCAGGAAGCGGAGGAGGTTCAGGAATTTCCGGGGGTTGAGGATGTTGAGGAGACTCTGTTACAGGGGATTGAGGAAGCCATTGCAAGCTGACTTGTTGGCGATCATTTAAGGTAATTTGTAAGGGGGGAAGGGTTATTTTTAAGGGTTGAATATCAGTCATATTAATAATAAGAGATTTTAATAAAAATCTGACTCGTGAAAACCGGAAGTAAGAATATATTTTAATTATATCCTAATTATTCCCAGTTGTCTACAATAATTAGTGATTATTTCAGCATTCAATCCATTTTCTAGTACCGAAATGTAGGCAAGATTGAGATGCAATGTGAGCGGAGTTAGCTAGGGCGTTGGGGAAGTTTTCAGATAGAATAAAATGGCAAAATGCTCCATGAAAAATATCTCCCGCACCTAAAGTATCAACTGATTGAATCGTGGGAATGGGGATACTACCGTTTCCTGCTTTGAGACTAATATATTGAATCGGTTTTTCTCCTTGGGTAATGGCAATATTAGGAATATTCATAGCTTGAAGATAGGCAAAAACATCTTCAGAGGTTTGACAATCGGGCGGATAAAAATTATTAGAACAAATGGCATAGTCAATATCTGGTAAAATAGTTTCTAAGCCTGTTTTCCAACTTCCGCCATCTAAAATAATAGGAATTTGTTTGATTTTTGCCTGTTGAATTAAACTTTGGCTGATGGGAATTTGATGACCGTCGATTAAAATAATATCAATATTGTCTAAATATTGGGATAAATTTGAGTGGTTTGAGATTTGAGATTTTGTAGCATTAATTGAGATAACGGTGCGCTCTCCGGTGGTATTATTTACCATAATAGATGAAACAGGAGGTGCTTCTAAACGAGTTGAATCTAAGTCTATAATATTAACAGAATATTGTTGTAAATCTTTTCTAATTAGTTGAGTTAGGTCATGGCTTCCTAATCCACCTAATAGTATGGATTGGTTGCCTAAACTATTAAAAGTAACGGCGGCATTAGTCGCTGGCCCTCCGGCTGCAACGGTATAATCAGAAGCAACAATTTTTTGATTTTCCTGGGGATATTGAGTAATGGAATAAATCAAATCGAGTGTAATCAATCCAACAAATAAACCTTTAACCATGGGATTATTTAAACCAAATTCAAATCAAAACTCTAAGAAATTATATGTTTTCTTGTATTTTTAAATAAAGGGCATAACAACTATAAAGTAGTTGTGTCAACTCTCAAGGATATCTGATATTATCCTTGAATAAGTGTATTTTATATCACATTTATATTTCTGTAGAGCCTTAAATTTAAGATGACCAATCAAGCTGGAACCCTTTATATTGTAGGAACTCCCATTGGGAACCTAGAAGATATCACCTTGCGGGCGATAAAAATTTTACAAAGTGTCGATTGGATTGCCGCCGAAGATACCCGTCATACGGGCAAGCTATTACACCATTTTGAGATTAAAACTCCCCAACTCAGTTACCATGAACATAATCAACAACGCCGGATTCCGAGTTTGGTGGAATCTCTGAGTCAGGGACATACAATTGCCTTGGTTACGGATGCGGGAATGCCAGGAATTTCTGACCCCGGATATGAACTAATTAAGGCTTGTATTGAAGCAAATATTGCTGTAATTCCGATTCCGGGAGTTAGTGCTAGTATAACAGCTTTAAGTGCGGCGGGACTTCCCACAGATCGATTTATTTTTGAAGGGTTTTTACCTACCAAAAACAAAGAACGTCAACAGCGTTTAAGCGCTTTACAAACCGAATCTCGCACCCTGATTTTATATGAAGCACCCCATCGTCTTGTGGAAACCTTAGAAGATTTAGCTCTAATTTTAGGCTCAAAACGGTCTATTGTAATTGCACGGGAATTAACAAAAATCCATGAACAATTTTGGCGAGGAACCTTGGAAAATGCAGTACAATACTATCAAGATCACAACCCCAAAGGTGAACTAACATTAGTTATTGCGGGTGTCACCGAAACCCCAACCGTGATCACCGAAGATCAAATTAAGGCCGAACTCCAATGTCTACTCCAACAAGGGATTACCCGTTCTCAAGCCAGTCGCCAACTCGCAGACGCTACCTCCTTACCCCGTCGTCAAATCTATCAAATTGCTTTAACTTTACCCGATGTGGAGGAATAAATATGTTGGTATAATTATCGTTAACTTAAAAAACTTCGTTGTTGGGATGAATGCCCACTTCTGCTATCCTAGATTTATTTTCCTATTGTCTCTAATATGGCTTATATTACCCAACGTCGTCGTTCCGTTAGAAATTCTACTGTTCCTAATCGTTCTTTAAGGCGATCGCCTGTTAGAGTAGGGACTAGAACACCTCATAGATTAGCCAAATTAAACTACCCTCGAATTATATTTTTAATTGCCCTATTACTAACCGTTAATTGGACAGTCGGAGCACTGTCAAAGCTATTATTTCCACCTGCAAAACCGCAACCCCAAACTCAGAATATTACCATTTCTGCCCCAGCGGCGACCGAAACCGATAAAACCGTAGTTTATAATATTAAAACTCCTCCTAATTTAGCCCCCAATCAAGACTTACAAACTATTATTGATGGTGCAGTTGATATTGCCAAAAACCAAGGATTACCCAAAGAATCCCTATCTATTACATTAATTGATGTTAGTAAATCTGCTACCCATAACATCGCCGGATATAACAATACTAAACTCAGATTTCCCGCCAGTGTTGCCAAATTATTTTGGATGGTTCAATTTTTTGGCTATGCAGAAAAAGGATATATTCCCAAGGAATCCCCCTTTTATACCGACCTATCCCAGATGTTGCGAATTTCCGATAATGATTCAGCCAGCCGCATTGTTGATGCGATTACCAAAACCGAATCAGGAGAAAAATTAGACAAATCAGAATTAGATAAATGGGTAGAAAAACGCAGTCAAGTTAATCAATTCTTTGAGAAATCCGGTTATACTGGAATTAATTTAACCACTAAAAATTATCCAATTACTGGGATAGGAGAAGAACCCACAGGTCGAGATTTACAATTACGAGAAAATCCCGCCTATTCCAAAGGAAATTTCGTCACCACCGACCAAACAGCCCGATTAATGTATGAAATCTACACAAAACAAGCTATTTCTCCCTTAGCTAGTACCAAAATGGCATATTTATTAACCCGTGATTTAAACCCAAAAGCCTGGAAAAATATTGATTATAACTCCGTTGCTGGATTTTTAGGAGAATCCTTACCTCCCGATATTTACTATGCTTCTAAAGTCGGTTATACCAGTCGTTCTCGTCAAGAAGTCGCCTTTGTTAGAACCTTAAACGATAAAGCAATTTATGTGTTAGCCGTATTTGGAGATGATCCCGCCTATTCAAAAAATGAACAGGTTTTCCCTAAAATTTCCCGCTATATTTTTGATAGTTTAAATCAAACCCCCTTAAAATCCACTTCCGAAAAAATAACTCAATTCAATCAATTATCCTTTCCCATGGTAGGAACGAATAATTAAACCGTAGTAAGCCCTTCAGGGCTTAATCTTATGAAAAAAAATAAAATCATTGATCAAATCTGTCCCCATTGTCAGGGAAAAGGCTATACAGAAATTCGAGATTGTTCCGGGGAAATTCAACGGGAAGAAACCTGTGTTTTTTGTGAAGGAACAGGGAATAGGCAACAGGGAACAGGAAATAAACTGATAACTGATGATGCGGATACTTGATCACTGATTAAGTGGTGTATTCAGCGTTAATTTTTACATAGTCATAACTTAAATCACATCCCCAGGCTTTACCCACACCGGAGCCATTACCGATTTTAACTGAAATTAATACAGTATCTTCTTTGAGATATTCTCCTGTTTTGGCTTGTTTTAAATACTCATTAGCCGCATTCCGATCAAAAGGTAGGGGTTGACCCTGCTGCATTAAAACAAAATCCCCTAATTGGATTTCTAAATCATTCTGATCAAAATGGACTCCCGCCCGGCCAGCAGCCGCCGCAATTCGTCCCCAGTTGGGATCATGACCAAAAATGGCGGACTTCACCAAAGAAGAACCTACAATGGTTTTAGCCACTTTACAAGCCGAGGCTTCATCTTCTGCCCCCGAAACTTGAACTTCAATTAAACAGGTTGCCCCTTCCCCATCCCGGGCGATCGCTTTGGCCAAATATTCACAAACGGCCGTTAACATCCCTTCCAATTTTTCCGCTTCTGGCCCCATAGCCGTAATCGCTGGAGTCCGAGACGCCCCATTTGCCAAAGCAATTAAACAATCATTCGTACTCGTATCGCCATCCACAGTAACTTGATTAAAACTCCGGTTAGCTGCACGACTTAACATTTCTTGCCAGAGGGCAGGAGAAACCACCGCATCGCAGGTGACAAAAGCCAACATTGTTGCCATATTGGGGTGAATCATCCCAGACCCTTTACAAATTCCCCCGACTCTCACGGGACGATCCCCAAACATGGTTTCTAGGGCAATGGTTTTCGGGACTAAATCCGTGGTCATGATCGCTTTGGCCACGGCTGCGTTACCATTCTCTGACAATTCCTCAACTAACTTGGGAATCCCAGCCTTGAGGATATCCATTTTAATCCGTTGACCGATAACTCCGGTAGAAGCGAGTAAAATCGATTCCGGTGCAATATTCAGGACTTGGGCTAGGGCTTGAGCCGAGTCTACCGCATCCGTCCAACCCGCGGCTCCTGTAGCGGCATTCGCCTGTCCTGAATTGCATAAAATGGCTTTGGCGCTGGGTTTTGCTTGTAGTTGTTGACGACAATAATCAACACAGGCGGCTCTAACTTGACTGGTGGTAAATACCCCGGCTGCGATCGCATCTACATCGGAGACAATTAAAGCTAAATCCGGTAATCCCGATGCTTTCAATCCCGCAGTAATTCCCGAAGCCCGATACCCTCTAGGGGCAGTCACCCCACCCTCAATAACTTTCCAATCTGACATGATTTCCCTTTCCGTTTCCAATATTACTGAGAAGGGATTATATCAAGAACACTGACCCGAAACCCGAAACTGAAAGGTGGTGTTTATGTCTTATCCCCGCGATCGCTCTCAAATCTTTTAATTCTTCTGTGTGATTTGCTAAAATTGCCAGTGCTGCTTCTGTTTTCATGCTCCCTAAATTAATATTAATTTGAGTATGGAAGCCCTGAATGGCTTACTACATTTTACCAGATAGATGTTAAATCCGAGATAAATCTGGGTAGAATATTTCCCCGGATAATGTTGTAGGATTTTCCTGAATTTCTACTTCTTGATCAGGACGATAAATTTCAACTTGTTTATTTTTTAGATCAATTAGCCAGCATAATTTCGCCCCATTTTCTTGATATTCTTTCATTTTATTTTGTAAGGGTTTTAAAGCATCACTTCCTGAACGTAATTCCACCAAAAAATACTGATCCTCAGTTAAATCAATCGTTAATTACAGAGGAGTCGATAACTCTAACAATTACCTTTCTTTTTTGATGGCTTGCTGCACACCATATATAGTGTGCCTGCCTAAGTCCCCTAGGATAATATAAATATTCAGAATACTTGTGCCAATTTTAACAGAAAAACTAAAATTTTTTAGTCGATAATGGGAATCGGTGTAAACAATCATGACAAAATAGGGAAAATTTATTTTCCACCTCTTAGGAATATGTACGACAAAATCACTCCACCGACCACAGGCGAGAAAGTTACCTTCAACAATGGCGAACCCATTGTCCCGAATAATCCGATTATTCCGTTCATTCGGGGAGATGGTACAGGGATTGACCTCTGGCCCGCTACCGAGAAAGTTTTAGACGCGGCTATTGCAGCCTCCTACGGAGATCAACGTAAAATTAGTTGGTTTAAAGTCTACGCCGGGGACGAAGCCTGCGAACTCTACGGCACTTATCAATATTTACCGGAAGACACCACCACCGCCATCAGGGAATATGGTGTCGCCATCAAAGGGCCTTTAACTACTCCCATCGGAGGCGGGATTCGGTCTTTAAATGTGGCATTACGACAAATTCATGATCTGTATGCCTGTGTACGTCCGTGTAAATATTACACTGGAACCCCTTCCCCCCACAAAACCCCAGAAAAATTAGATGTGATTATCTATCGGGAAAATACCGAAGATATTTATTTAGGAATTGAATGGCGGCAGGGATCAGAAATCGCGGAAAAATTAATTCATTTTCTGAATACGGAGTTAATTCCGGCGACTCCTGAACATGGGAAAAAACAAATTCGCCTTGATTCTGGCATTGGGATTAAACCCATTAGTAAAACTGGTTCTCAACGGTTAGTTCGTCGGGCTATTTATCAAGCGTTGCGTCTACCTAAAAACAAACAAATGGTGACGCTGGTGCATAAAGGTAATATTATGAAATATACCGAAGGAGCCTTCCGAGATTGGGGTTATGAACTGGCAACTACGGAATTTCGCAATGAATGTGTCACCGAACGGGAATCTTGGATTTTAGGGAATAAAGAAAAAAATCCCGATCTATCTTTAGAGGATAATGCTCGTCAAATTGAACCGGGTTATGATTCCCTAACTCCTGAGAAAAAAGCGGAGATTTCTCAAGAAGTGGAAGGAGTTCTTAATACCATTTGGGAAACTCACGGTAATGGGAAATGGAAGGAAAAAATTATGGTCAATGACCGGATTGCCGATAGTATTTTCCAACAGATTCAAACCCGTCCCGATGAGTATTCTATCCTGGCTACGATGAACTTAAACGGGGATTATTTATCCGATGCGGCTGCCGCCATGGTCGGAGGTTTAGGCATGGGCCCAGGGGCAAATATTGGCGATGAATGTGCTATTTTTGAGGCAACCCATGGCACTGCACCCAAACACGCCGGACTGGATCGGGTTAACCCAGGATCTCTGATTCTATCGGGGGTGATGATGTTAGAATATATGGGTTGGCAAGAAGCCGCTGATTTGATTAAAAAAGGGTTAAGTGGAGCGATCGCTAATCAAGAAGTCACTTATGATTTAGCTCGGTTAATGGAACCCCCGGTTGAACCCTTGAAATGTTCAGAATTTGCTGATGCAATTATTAAGCATTTCAATGATTAATTTCGTAGTGAGTCCTTTAGGACTCTGATTAAGCCCTGAAGGGCTTACTACTATGTAGTGAGTCCTTTAGGACTCTATCATGTTTGGCATGGGAGTATTCCTACATTACATGGAAATCGTGAAAAAAGCGATCGCTGTTTTGATAAGAATATTAGGGAAAGGTGCGATCGCATCTATTCAACTATCTTTAAACAAAATTATCAAACCTTCTTGTTGAAAATGCTTATCATGGGTTAAAACTTCAGTGATATTGAGTTGCTTCATTGTCACCATAGAAATACAATCTGTTAAACTATATCCTGTATCGAATCGTTTATTAAATAACGCCAAACCTGCCGTGAAAGATTCGTGGCTTTGAGGTACAACCGTTATATTACTATCAGCTATAATTTGGGCAACTAACTGAGAAACTGCTTTTTTTCATCGGGGATGGAAAAGAGGCAAAAAAATTAATCGTTTCTGTTAATATTTCTTCTGTTGTCACCAGTTGAACATTATTGAGAGTCTGACTATAATTTCTAACAGAATGATGCCATGAGTCAGCCACATTAATTAAAGCTACCCAATAAAATGTATCTACAAAAATAGTTTTCATGAGTCTTTATGAAGGTTTTTAGAAAGGTATAAATCATGATGTTCTGCCCCATCTTTAGGTAATTGGCTTAAGACTTCTTCAGGAATATCTTTAATAATATCATCAGCGACTTCCCAAATCGGTTTATAGGGTTTCTCTCTGGGTTGGAATGTTGGCTTGAGAGAACGGATAAAATCTAAGACCTCATCAAGTTGAGAAGCGGGAATTTGTTCTAATTCTTGTATAATTATTTCTTTAGTTTTCATAATATTATTATTGATAACGGTAATATTATTATAGCATAATATCCATTTTATCAGGCGAGATCGCATTTCAACAAATGAACTGAGTTAGAAAAGCAAAGGGATCTTCTCCTGTAGCCAGTTAATATTGGATTGTGATAAAATTAGTTAAATTGTACTAATAAATAATCAAAATATGAAAATTAAAGTAATTGTTTGGCAAGAAGATAATGTTTGGTGTGCGAGTGTTCCGGCGTTACCTGGTTGTCATACTTGGGGTGAGAGTTACGAACATTTAATGGAAATGGTGAAAGAGGCGATCGAAGGTTGGTTAGAAGTTGCTAGTGAACAACAGTAACACCTGAACTGTGTTAGAAAAGCGATCGCCCCTCCAACTTCCCTACAAAAATAATAAAATGTTATAATCTGATCGAACTGTTTTATCAAAAACTTGAAATAATATTTTATCGCTATGAACATTGAACAAATTGAAAAGGCAATTTTAAATCTTTCTGAACAAGATTTTAGTAAATTACGCAATTGGTTATTAGACTTAGATTATCAACAATGGGATAAACAGTTAGAAAAAGATATCATAAAGGGTAAACTTGATGATATAGCATCTGAAGCACTTGCTGAATTTGAAGCCGGAGATTATCAAGAAATGTAATGCACTATACTAATCGCAAATTTTGGTTATTTTATAATCAGCTACCTGAAGATATAGAACAGATAGCAGATGCTTTTTATGAATTATTAAAAACTAATCCTAATCATCCTTCGTTATATTTTAAGAGAGTTAATAAATATTGGTCAGTAAGAGTAGGTAAAGATTATCGTCCGTTAGGAATTGAGGTTAAAAATGGAATTTTATGGTTTTGGATTGGTACTCATGATGAATATGATAGATTAATCGGTAAATAAAAGCGATCGCATTTCAACACCTGAACTGAGTTAGAAAAGCGATCTTTTATAGGAATGTTAGGGGGATGTGCGAGGGAGACTATACATCTACCGAGGCCAAACTTGGATTGCTATATCAGCTAACTTATCGGCGCGATGTTTGATTTCCTCAGCATTCCAATGTGTTATATTTTGGAAATATCTATTAAGGGAAACATTAGATTGTAGATAAATAGATTTTTTTTCATCAAATGGTTTGTTTCCAAGTTCCCCATTATATGCTGTTAATGTAAGATTTCCTAAAGTATGTAATAGTTCCTTGTATACTTGGTTAGAATTTTGCTCTAGCATAGCTTTCCATTGAGAGTTCAATTTTTGGGGCATAATGTGTTCAATAGTTAAGTTTTGTGGATCTACCTTTTCCTTACTTAGTGAAACATTCAAACTTTCCAAAATAAATTGAACTCGGTTAATATTAGTCGAACTATACACAGACTTAGTAACAAATTTTTCGCGAAACTCCTCATCTGAAGGCCAAATTTTTGCTTTTTCATATCCGATGAGAACTGTTCGTAGCCCATCAACTAAATTATTAGGATTAGTTGCTTTTACTTCCCTATATAAATTATTAAATACATTCCCTAAGCTTCTTGTAGAAACGTCAGCAAACCAACGACGCACAAAATAAGACTCTAAATAACGCAGAATAGTTTCAAATTCTTTAAGAGAAAGTTTTTGCTGCGCATATTCGTCATAAACATTCAGTAGAAAAATATGGCAAGTAGTGAAGTCTAAACGGAGCAATCGGTCAAACCAACGACGTAACTTAACTTCTGGTTCTTTATCGTAAAATTTTAATCGTTGGTAGTAATTAGCAAATTGGACAAGCTCTTCTAACTTAGATTCCATTTCATTAGGCGTCGTAGTATCAAAGCGGTTTTTGATAGCTTTATAAACTCCTTTTTCAATGACTGGTTCTCCATCTTTACGCAAATAAAACCAAAAAGCAGTTGTTAGTTCATCCGCATATTCTTTTTCTTTTTGCCGCATATTAGCTTTAAATTCCTCTTGAAGAGGCAACCATTTATTCCTATATATCTCTTCCCGTCGTTCATGAGGCAACCGCATAAAAATATAGTTACGCACTAAGTCAGCTTGGCTTAGTTCTTGTCCCTTATAATTTAAGCTTTCAAAAATCAAATACGGGTTGTCTTGCTCATCAGAAGTAATATTGACCAGAAGTAAACGTTCTAAAATTACTGTCTTAAATTTTGCTAGATCTAGTGCTATTTCTTCCTCAAGAATTGGTTCTTTAAGTCGCTTTTGAAAAAATTTATAAGCTTCATTTATCCGCCCTTCTCCTTCTTTTTTAACTTCGTTTTTATCTTTTTTCAATTTAAGAAGGCTTTGGTAATTTCTACTATCCTCCTTAGTGGGCAATACTTTATAAAAATCTTCACCTTCTTTGTACTGATTTGTTAAAATTTGATCGTATAGTTCACCTGCAAGTTTTTGATATTTATCTTTAAATTGTTGATTTTTCTCACTTCTCAAAGTATGCTGCATAGCAGCCAATAAAATCGTAAGGGTAATCAGGCGTTGTTGCCCATCAATTACCAGATAAGGAGATATGCCATCTGCTGTTCCAGGTATTGATTGAGTTACAATAGCCCCCAAAAAATATGAACCTTCTACTTCATTACTGTAAAGTTTAATTAAATCTTCCCACAAAGTTTCCCATTTTTCTTTTGTCCAAGAGTAGGGTCTTTGAAAAAGGGGAATTTGAAATTGTTTAGTCCCTTCCAACAAATTTCTAAGAGTTGTTTCTGAAGCTTTCATGTTGTCTATTTAATCAAGAAAGTTTGATATTTTTCTGCTTTCTAAGAAAGCAGTTAGTATTTATGATCTTACCATAGGCTTTAGCCAAGGTTAGCTTATTGCTAATATAAGATTTGTGTTACTTTTTCTCTGCTGTCTGGAAATGCTTTTTGTAAGGCTCTAATTTCATAATCTATAATTTCGGGTAAAATTACTTGATAACCTCTTTGAGAAAGACTTAAAAACCATTGTTGACATTGTACTGCTAAAGGCGTGACTTTAGGATTAGTAATTAATCCCACTGGTGCAGAATCTAATAAAATAACTTGACTCATTAAATTGAAACATTCTCTAAAGATTCAATAATTTTTAAAGTTTCTTTTTGTTCATTTTCATCATCTAATTCAGCCCAAGACTCAAATAATTGTTTGATTTTTTCTGGATTTTGCTCACTATTATTAATTTGATTAATAGCATTATTCCAAGCATTAATAGATGTTTGTTTTGTCAGCAAACTTTGACGAAATAAACGCAGAAAAGTTAATAACTCTGGTATATATTCTTCAGGAGTTTGTTCAATTTCTGTTAATAAATCAAGTCGTTGTTTTGTTGCTGTAATTTTATAATTATTCATCATTATTTACCTCGATTTTTTAAATTTCGGCTAAGGTAAGTCCATAAAAGGTGATGTTTTTAGGCTTATCCCTAAAATTATACTACTTTATTGTCGCAGGAGCAATGGCCAAAGTATAGCAGGGAGTAGGAAAATGGTCACAACAGATGTTACTCATTAACATAACTAAATTCTACAGTTTCCTTTAAACTAAACGGTGACCGCTTAAAATAAATTAATTTAAAATATTGTCATATTGGTTATGATTTCCAACCCAAAACCAATAATAATCATCGCCTTTTTTAATTGCTAAGGCTCTATAATCATTAGTTATACGCACAGACCAAAGATTTTTACCTACTTTTTTAAAGTGTAAAGAAGGATGTAAAGAATTTTCTGTCCATAATTGATAAGCTCTTTTTACAGATTGTTTTAGATCCGGTGATAAATCACTGTAGGCTTTCCAAAAATCAGGCGTTGTTAAGGATTTCATCAATTTCTTTCGTGTTATTTTCTAAAATATCTGCTTCTGCTTTAGCAATTATTTTATCTAATTTGCCTTGAGCTAAATCAATTTCCATCTGTTGATCCCATAAATCATCTACATAATTATTAAGCCATTGAGCTAATTGATGAATTTCATGGTTTGGTAATTGTTTGATTTTTGTTTCAATTTCTTGTAAATTAGACATGGTTTTAATTCACTATTATTGTAATTATTTTTATATTATACCCTATTTGATCAAAGTGCAGTTTGGGTTACGCTTCCCTTATATTCGAGAACATGAGTTAATCATGGTTAATCGCCTTTAATTTATCATTTATGATTAAAAAGGAGAGGGGAGTAAGAGTATTACTTATGATCACACCCTGACGGGGCGACAAACAAGGCTGAAAACAAGACAGTATAAAGAATGTAACGATTTATGGTAAAAAAAAGATAGGTCAGATATTGTCAATAAGACCCATCTAATGAAAATGATACCTTTATTCTATCAAAAGCACTTAAAAAGTCAATTGAGTTTAGCAGAATACCTGTTTCTCCAAATTTTGGTGAACATCTTACAGTCAATCAAAAATGTGAATTTAGAAAGGCTAGCGAATGGGATACCTTTGCCAATTAAATTTGAGAGTAGAAGAAAAAGAATACAAAGATTTCTCTCATTACCCAATTTAAAAATTGAAAAAATTTGGTTACCCATTATCAAAGAATGGTTATCAATATATTTTACCAAGGAAGAAATAATTTATGTAGCAATTGATAGAACGAATTGGAGTCGGATAAATTTATTTATGGTGAGTGTCATTTGGGATAAAAGAGCCTTTCCAATCTATTTTAAATTATTGCCCAAATTAGGGAGTAGTAATATAGATGAGCAGCAAAAAATATTGTCTCAAGTAATGCCCATTTTTCAAAACTATAAAATATGTGTATTAGGGGATAGAGAATTTTGTTCTGTAAAACTTGCTAAGTACCTTCAATCATTGGGTGTATACTTTTGCTTGCGATTAAAAAAGAACGAATTTGTAGAATTTGAAAAAGATATTTTTCAGGAATTAAATCATCTAGGTTTAGCACCAGGAGTATCATTTTTTATTCAAGGTGTAAAGGTAACAAAGACTCGCGGTTTTATGAGCTTTAACGTTGCTTGTAAATGGAAACGTAAAATCAACGGAGTAGCACCGAAAGAAGGATGGTTTATCTTAACGAATTTTGATGCACTAGAATTGGCTATTTCTGCCTATAAACAAAGATTTGATATTGAAGAAATGTTTAGAGATTTTAAGAAGGGAGGCTATAATTTAGAGGATACCAATGTAACTGGTGAACGCTTTATTTCTCTAGTTTTGTTGATAGCAATTGCCTACTCCTCTGCAACAATACAGGGTCAACAAATCAAACGAAAAGGAATACAGAAATATATTGCTCGGATCAAAGAATATGGTCGAATAGAACGGAGACATAGTAGTTTTTATATCGGCTTATATGGTCAAACTTGGGTCAATTTCAAGGATGTTTGTATGGATTTAGTCACGAAACTAATGAAATTAAATCGCAATAAATGTAAGTATTATCAACAGGGCCTAAGAGCTATGAGGCTTATAGAGTCTGTCTTGTAGCTGATTTCGTCCCCCCTTCAGGATCACACCACCAGTATATAAAACAATTCCCCCATTCCCTTGTAGGGAAGGGGGGTTAGGGCAGGGCTGTTTCATTCTCAGGGAAACCCGGGTTTTGTAGGGGTAGTGCCCCCGTGCCTACCCTCCCCATCCCAGATTTGCAGGCGTTTCAGGGATTGGGGCAACCACGGGGGGATTGCCCCTACAAAGAATGAAACAGCCCTGGGGGATAGGGGGGTTAGGTCAACGCCGGAATACCCAAAATATCTTCAATTTTCGGCATTTCTTCTAATGGAATTACCCGACCTTCATCTTCAAATCCAGCAATTTGATCAAAGTTCAAATAACGGTATAAATCCGCCGCAAACGGGTCAACTTTCTTAGTCACAATTTCCCGATATTCCTCAACTGTTGGAATGCGTCCTAATAACGCACAAACCGCCGCTAATTCCGCCGAACCTAAATAGACCCGCGCATCTTTACCCATGCGGTTATTGAAGTTGCGAGTCGAGGTAGAAAACACCGTTACCCCATCAGCAACTCGCGCCTGATTTCCCATACAAAGGGAACATCCCGGCATCTCCGTTCTCGCCCCAACTGCATCAAAAACCTCATAAATTCCTTCATCCCGCAATTGCTTTTCATCCATGCGAGTTGGGGGACAAATCCACAGACGAACACTGGTTTTTGGCGCCCCTTCTAATATCTTAGCAGCCGCCCGATAATGCCCAATATTCGTCATACAAGAACCAATGAACACCTCATCAATTTTGTCTCCCGTACATTCGGACATTAACTTAATATTATCGGGGTCATTGGGAGCCGCCACAATGGGTTCTTTGATCAGGTTCAAATCCACTTCGATAATATCAGCATATTCCGCATCGCTATCAGCCGCCATTAACACCGGATTTGCTAACCATTGTTCCATTTTTGCCACCCGTCGCATCATCGTTTTAGCATCTTGATAACCCCGGGCGACCATATTAGTCATTAGGGCAACATTGGAACATAAATACTCAGCAATAGTTTCTTGACTGAGCTTAATCGTAGACCCAGCACAGGAACGTTCTGCCGTTGCATCGGTTAATTCAAAGGCTTGTTCCACCTTTAAATCTGGTAAGCCTTCCATTTCCATAATCCGACCATTGAAAACATTTTTCTTGTTTGCCTTCTCCGTCGTTAACTTGCCTTGCTGCATGGCAACGTAAGGAATGGCGTTGACAATATCGCGTAGGGTAACACCCGGTTGTAATTCTCCTTTAAATCTGACTAACACCGATTCCGGCATATCCAACGGCATCACACCGAGTGCTGCGGCAAATGCTACCAACCCCGAACCCGCAGGGAAGGAAATCCCCAGGGGAAAACGGGTGTGGGAGTCGCCCCCAGTTCCCACCGTATCGGGTAACAACATCCGATTTAACCAAGAGTGAATAATCCCATCCCCCGGACGCAGGGCTACACCGCCCCGAGTGGAGAAGAAATCGGGTAATTGTTGATGGGTTTTGATGTCAACGGGCTTGGGGTATGCTGCGGTGTGACAGAAACTCTGCATCACCAAATCAGCCGAAAATCCTAAGCAGGCGAGTTCTTTCAGTTCATCCCGGGTCATCGGGCCTGTGGTATCCTGGGAACCTACTGTGGTCATCAACGGTTCGCAGGATGTCCCCGGACGTACTCCCGCCAACCCGCAGGCTTTTCCGACCATTTTCTGGGCCAGGGTAAAGCCTTTTGCGGTTTGATCCCCCCTTGATCCCCCCTTAGTAAGGGGGGTTGGACGTACAAATAAATTAGAAAGTTCTAAACCTAATGCTTGACGGGTCTTATCGGTTAAGCTGCGACCAATTAATAAGGGAATCCGACCCCCGGCCCTGACTTCATCTAAAATAGTATCCGGTTTGAGGGTAAAGGTAGAAATCACCTCTCCGGCTTCGTTGGTAATTTCTCCTTTATAGGGATAAATAGTAATCACATCCCCAGTATTCAGTTTACTAACATCGCATTCGATGGGTAAAGCGCCGGAGTCTTCGGCGGTATTAAAGAAAATAGGGGCAATTTTTCCCCCCAGAATATAACCCCCTGAGCGTTTATTGGGGACGTAGGGAATATCATTGCCAATATACCACAACACTGAGTTAATCGCCGATTTACGAGATGAACCCGTACCAACCACATCTCCGACATAAGCGACAGAATGCCCTTTTTTCTTCAGTTCGGCAATGGTTTCTAACCCTCCCGGTATCCGACTTTCCAACATAGCTAAGGCGTGTAAGGGAATATCAGGGCGGGTGGTGGCGTGGGTAGCGGGGGAAAGGTCATCGGTGTTGGTTTCCCCTGGGACTTTAAAGACAGTTACGGTAATGGTTTTCGGCAGTTTCGGACGTCCGATAAACCAGTCTGCTTCCGCCCAAGCGTCAATAACTTGTTTAGCAAAGGGGTTAACCTCTGATAAATGCAGAACATCATGGAAGGCGTCGAAGACTAACAACGTTTTGCTGAGGGCGGTAGCGGCGGCGGCGGCAATATTCTCATCACGGGCTTTAAGTAAGTCGATTAAAGATTGGACGTTATACCCGCCTACCATTGTACCTAAAAGGGAAACGGCACCTTGATGGGATATCAGGGGGCTGGTAATTTCGTCTTTGGCGATGGCGGTTAAAAAGGCGGCTTTGACATAAGCGGCTTCATCGACACCGGGGAGGATACGGTCTCTGAGTAGTGTCATCAAGAATTCTTTCTCCTCCTCCGGCGGGTTTTTCAAGAGTTCGCAGAGTTCGGCGGTTTGTTCGGCGTTGAGGGGAAGGGGCGGAATTCCCAGTTGGGCGCGTTCTTCGGCGTGTTGACGATAGGCTTGTAGCATAGGTTGGGGTGTTCTCCTGTAATACCTTGATTTTAGTTATTGTATTGTAATGGGAAGTTTACGGGAGTTACTGGTAAACGGATTTTCAAGAAAAGATGATTTATAGATTATGATCTAATTAATAGTTGTTTGGGCAATTGACTATGGTTACAAAAAAAATGATTCAAGAAAAAATAGCGGATTTAACAGAAGAACAACTTAATCAAGTTTATGACATGATTGAACAATTAAGTAGTTCAGAATAATCCTTCTAAATGGTAATTAGTGCGATCGCTTATTTATTACTTAATTTACCATTGTTCAATAGATAAACCATCTACATAGGTCATGTTTAACTCCTTTGATTAAAGTTCCGGTTTTGTGCTATATTATGGGAATAATAAACAACCCTTAAGATTATCTTTAAAATTTGGTAAATTATTAAAATATTCTAAAAATACAGGGTTATCTGCTAAATTGATGATTTCTGTTTTAAACTTATACACTTGGGTTTCATGGCGAAAAATTCGTGGCGATATGGTCTTTCAAAAGGCACAAAACAAATACTTAAATCAATTTCTCTGATGATTTTGGGGCTGGGATTAATAGTTTTATTATCTGCTCACCCTGGTATTGCGAATACTCCCAAAATATTTCCAGAAATTCGAGGAGTTTGGGTGACAACAAATGATACAGATATTGTTAGAGATCATGCTAAATTACAGGAAGCAGTTAATCAACTAGCAAGACTCAATTTTAATACGATTTATCCGGTAGTTTGGAATTCTGGTTATGTATTTTATCCCAGTGGAGTTGCTCAATCGGGAGGTTTTCAACCATTTATTCGTAAAGGGTTACAGGGACAAGATATTTTAGCAGATTTAATTAATCTAAGTCATCAAAAAGGATTATTAGTAATTCCTTGGTTTGAATTTGGATTTATGACCTCACCATCTTCGGAATTAGCTTTAAATCATCCCCAGTGGTTAACCAGCCGTCAAGATGGAATTCAAACCTGGGAAGGCGCCGCCGGAGAGGTAGTTTGGTTAAATCCTTTTCATCCAGAAGTACAACAATTAATTACCAATTTAGTTTTGGAAGTCATGACTCAATATCAGGGGGATGGTATCCAATTTGATGATCACTTGAGTTTACCGATTGAATTTGGTTATGATCCCTATACGGTTAAGTTGTATCAGCAACAAACAAATTCACTCCCTCCAAAAGACCCAAAAGACCCAACTTGGGTGCGTTGGCGTGCGAATAAAATTACAGAATTTGTGGAAAAATTGAATAAAACCGTGAAAGCGAAAAATCCTAAAGCGATTTTTTCCGTTGCTCCCAATCCCTATCATACTGCTTATAATAGTCATCTGCAAGATTGGGTTAGTTGGGTGAAAAAAAATCTAGTTGATGAGTTAATTGTACAGATTTATCGACCCGATTTACCGAGTTTTACTAGAGAATTAATTAAGCCAGAAATTCAAGAGGCGCGGGGAAAAATTCCGACTGGAGTAGGAATTTTAACGGGTTTAAGAAATCGACCGATCTTGATGCAACAAATTCAAGCTAAGATACAAGCGGCGCGTCAAAATGGCTTAGGGTTTTCGTTCTTTTTCTATGAAAGTTTATGGGATGAAGCACCCGAGCCCGCCAATGAAAGACAAGCAAAATTTCAATCCCTATTCTATTATCCAGCTTCGCGGGCATTTATGAGATAATCTTTTAAATAGGTAATGGGTAATGGGTAATGAATAGCAGATTAAAATCCGTGAAATCCTCTTAAATCCGTGATCCCCATTACCTACTTAATAATTCAACAATTGAGCAATAACAGAAGGCATCGGGAGTATTATTAATAATAATAATCCCAAGGTTGATAACCCAATAATATCTCGAATATTATTGAGTTCACTGACATCATTCAATGCGGGTTCATCTTGTAAAGGGAAAAAGAATAATAATAGGGCAAAGATCAGAAATTCACTGTGAATTAATCCTAAAATTAAGATTAAGAATCGTGCCACTTGACCGATAATTAGACTGGTTTTTTGACCCAACATAGCATGAACAATATGACCGCCATCTAGTTGTCCGATTGGGATTAAATTAAATGCTGTGATTATTAATCCTAAATATCCAGCGATCGCCACTGGATGTAAATTGATCGCGTGTTCAGAAGTTAACCCAGCACCTAATATAAACTTACTTAATACTGTTAATAAAAATGAAAAACTAGGATTCAAGGATTCAAAATTTAAAAATCCTGAAATTTTCGGATCAAAAGGAACAACCGTTGACTGACTTAACCCCAAAATTAATAGCGGTAAGCTGATGATAAATCCAGATAAAACTCTAACAATACTAATATCAAATAATGCTTGACGATGGGGAAAAGGCGATCGCATTTGAATAAAAGCACCCACAGTTCCTAACCAAAAAGGAATCGGGATAAAATAAGGTAAAGTCGCGTTGATTTTATACCAGCGAGCCGTTAAATAATGGGCGGACTCATGAATCCCTAAAATTACCATTAAAGCAATACTATAGGGTAGTCCTGCCAATAATAAACTGGGGTTGTCTTGCCAATCATCCAGGGGAATATTTGCCATTTCAACACCCGCTACCGTGGTTGTAAATAGAGTAATTAAAAATAAACATAAAGCCAAAATCGGCTGACCTAATGGTTGAGATTGAATCGAATCAGCCTTTTCTTGATAGGGATTAGGGACTAAAGCAAAAAATGGTTTATCTTGAAGATCCTGTTGAAAAGCAATTAAAAAGCGATCGCTAAATTTAGCCTTAATATTGTCTCTAATCGTCTGATAAGCCCGATCAGGATTAGACCGTAACTGACCCCGACAAATCACCGATTGTAAACGATATTCAATATTATGTAAGGGAAACACCGTCCAAGGAAAACAACTGCGAAGAATGTCTTCTTCCTGTTGATCTAGGGGGCGTGGTAAACTGGGTTTTTCCAGGGGAAGAATCGAGTTTTTTGGAGTAGCAATATCTGATTCCGGTGATGGCGGAGGAAGACGCCCCCACTGCACCAAAAACCAATATAAACAGGGACAAACAATAAAGGGAATAATCACTAACTCGGCGGGAATCGGTTTTTGATCGTAGATCCAAATCCAAGTCCCCCAAATGAACGCCGGAGTCATCATCACCAACCAAAGTAACCAAACCGGAGTCCGGGTAATTTGAGCCACACCCCTTTGCAGAAGCCAGTAGGTCATCAACCCCAAAATTATTAACCAAAATAACATGATCATCGGTAGTTTTAATTAAGTTAAAATCGACAATTACAATAACTGTATTCAAAGCCCACGTCTTTCAAGCGTGGGATGTAGAATACCCGCCTTTCGGCGGAGTGAAGGTTAATGAGAGTTTTGGTTTGCAATATATTTCTTGATAGTTTCACTCTTATACACAACCAGCCGTCCCACAATAATAACTCCTAGTCCACAAAGAAGGCAGTTTAAGTAAATGAGGAAATTCTTTTCTTAATATTCTTGATGATGCCCCTTTGATTCTAAACATAATTTGATATGGGGCAACTAAAGGGTGGCAACTAATAAACAAATGCACATGATCGGGCATTATCTCCAGAGCTAGGACATCACACTCTAGCTTTTTTGCTTTTTGGTAGATAATTTCTTCCAATTTTCTACTGACTTCATTGACTAATACCCTTTTCCGTCTTTTAGGACAAAAGACAAAATGATAGTTAATCAGGCTCACTGATGTGTTTTTTCTTTTGTACTGATTTTCTGTCATTGTCGATCATTGTCGATACACACGATTCATCAACCTTATGTTATCATGGTTGCCATGACTAAGATAACTCGGACGATCAAATTAAAATTCTTCGTTTTGCTGAATATCATAATGCCGATGTTGTTATAGAGGATTTAGAAGGTTGTCCAAACACAATGAAACAGAGACAGAAATCTCGTTCTGATTCTGGTCAATCTCGACACACTTGGTCTTATTATTCTTTGGAACAAAAACTTAATTATAAGTTGGCTCTTAAAGGATTGAAATTAATTAAAAGACCTGCACCATATACCTCAGTACGATTCGTTTGACCTAAAGTAAGCCTAAAAGATTACGGGACGGTCAACCCAGTTGATGAAACTGGTGATAACTGATTACATTTGTAGGTGAGACGCTGTGCGTCAAGTCCTATCCCTCAAGTGCTGAGGTGAAAGCATAACCCCTAGTTTGTATGGGTAGCAACCAACAGGCTAAAGCGGGGTTAAAAAGGTAGAACTACTAGAAGCCAAATCCGGTAACTATCGAGCAAGAAGTCCATGTGTAATGTAAAGTAAAGATGTATCCGAACCATCGTGAATGGTAATGGTGAAATGGCTAAATCAGAGTAAAACCCATCGTACCTATAACAAATAGACCTACAGAGAGATGCTTCTGTAATGGATTCATCCGGTTTAGCTGATGGGGTGTTTGGCACACCCCCGAACTCGGTGAAAAACAATCAAACAGAGTATGTTCAACTATCTTTGTTTGATTGGACTAGATCCGAGAATCCCACCCCTTTAGCGTAGCGTAGGGGTGGGAGTGTCAAACCCTAAAAATTAATCTAATAATATGTTACAGGAGCGTTCTGTACCCAAACCCCCCCAGCTTGTGCTGGAAAATGTTTATGCCTTCCCACCCAACCGGGAAACCTTGGGCGGAACAGCCTATTTCATTGTAGAGAACCAGGGGAATATCCTAATTGATGCTCCCCCTTGGAATCGGACTAATCAGCAGTTTATCGAGCAGCTAGGGGGCCTTCAGTGGTTATTTATTACCCATCGGGCGGCTATTGGCTCATCGCGCGAAATTCAAAAATCCACCGGATGCAATATTCTGATCCAAGAGCAAGAAGCCTATTTACTACCTGAGTCCAACGTCAACACTTTTGAGACTGAGTTAAAGTTGAGTTCCCAGAGTTCGGTTTTTTGGACACCAGGACATTCTCCGGGTTCATCCTGCCTCTATTTTAGTGGACATGGGGGAGTATTGTTCACCGGACGTCATCTATTACCAAATCTCCAGGGCCAACCTGTTCCCCTCCGCACCGCCAAAACCTTCCATTGGCCACGACAATTAAACAGTATTCGATTAATATTAGAGGGCTTTAATTCCGATACCCTGCACCATATTTGTCCGGGGGCCAATACCGGAGCCTTACGGGGAGAACGTTTGATTAATCAGGCTTACAACCAATTGGCCACCCTGGATTTAGAAGCCTGTTTGCTGACAGCAGCGATTTTTTAGCCCAGAGGACGTTTAATAGATGCTGACTCCCCTGACTCGCAGTAAAAATTAACAAAAACTAAACTCCCCCAAATGAAAACCGCATCCCCCCCTCTGATAGACTAAAACACTGGGAGTGTCTAATAATTCGGCAATCTCAGTTCTTGGGAGGAAAAAATTCTGTGGATAATGTTATTGGGTTAGAGATTATTGAAGTCGTCGAGCAAGCTGCGATCGCATCGGCTCGTTTAATGGGGAAAGGCGACAAAAATGGGGCCGACCATGTGGCCGTGGAAGCCATGCGTAAACGCATGAACCAAATTCACATGAGAGGACGGATCGTAATTGGGGAAGGAGAAAGAGACGAAGCCCCCATGCTTTATATTGGTGAGGAAGTCGGGATCTGTACCCAAGACGATCCATCCAAATTCTGTAACCCCGACGAACTGCTAGAAATTGATATCGCCGTTGACCCCTGCGAAGGAACTAACTTAGTCGCCTATGGTCAAAATGGCTCCATGGCCGTCTTAGCAATTTCTGAAAAAGGCGGTCTATTTGCGGCTCCTGATTTCTACATGAAGAAATTAGCAGCCCCGGCGGTGGCTAAGAATCACGTTGATATTAACAAATCTGCCACCGAAAACCTGAAAATTCTTTCCGACTGCATGAACCGCTCCATTGAGGACTTAGTGGTGGTGGTCATGGATCGTCCCCGCCACAAAGACCTGATCAATGAAATTCGCACAGCCGGCTCCCGGGTGCGTTTGATCAGTGATGGAGACGTTTCTGCTGCCATTTCCTGTGCCTTTTCGGGAACCAATATTCACGCACTCATGGGAATTGGGGCTGCACCAGAAGGAGTAATTTCTGCTGCTGCCATGCGGGCTTTAGGCGGTCACTTCCAAGGTCAGTTAATCTATGATCCAGAAGTGGTGAAAACCGGATTGATTGGGGAAAGCAGAGAAGGTAATCTAAATCGCCTCGAAGAAATGGGAATCAATGATGCTGATAAGGTCTATGATGCCCATGAATTAGCCTCCGGTGAAACGGTGTTGTTTGCGGCTTGTGGAATTACACCAGGTACTTTGATGCAAGGCGTGCGCTTCTTTAGTGGTGGTGCTCGGACTCAAAGTTTAGTTATTTCTTCTCTGTCTAAAACTGCTCGGTTTGTCGATACTGTTCATATGTTTGGCCAACCCAAAAATATTCAGTTGCACTAAAATTTAAGCATCAGTAATCAGTCATCAGTTTTTGGTTTTTGGTTTTTGGTTTTTTAACTAACACTGGAAAACTATTAGCGATTTACTGATTACTGATTACTGATTACTGATTTTTGAAACCGTATTTATAACAACTGTTGTATGAATATTGCTGTTGTCGGTCTAAGTCATAAGACTGCCCCCGTTGAGGTGCGTGAAAAATTGAGTATTCCCGAACCTCAACTGGATGCTGCGATCGCTCATTTATTAAGTTATCCCCATATCGAAGAAGTTGCAATTCTTAGCACCTGTAACCGCTTAGAAATTTATTTAGTAGCAACAGAAACTCAACCGGGAATTCGGGAAGTTACTCAATTTTTATCGGAAAAAAGTAAATTACCTTTACAACAATTACGCCCCCATTTATTTACCCTAATTCATGATGATGCCATCATGCACTTAATGAGGGTCGCTGCCGGGTTAGATAGTTTAGTTCTAGGGGAAGGACAAATTTTATCCCAGGTCAAACAAACCCATAAATTAAGCCAACAATATAAAGGAATTAGTCGCATTCTAAACCGTTTATTTACCCAAGCATTAACAGCCGGAAAACGGGTCAGAACCGAGACCAGTATTGGTACAGGAGCAGTTTCTATTAGTTCGGCTGCGGTCGAATTAGTACAGATGAAAGTCCAGAACTTAAGTAATTATCGAGTTGCCATTTTAGGTGCGGGCAAAATGTCTCGCCTATTGGTTCAGCATTTAATCTCTAAAGGTGCAAACCAAATCTCTATTCTCAATCGGACATTAGGACGGGCTAAAGAATTAGCTAATCAATTTCCCGATGCTGATTTACGAATTTATACCATGTCGGAAATGATGTCTGTAATGGCAAATTCTGATATTGTATTTACCAGTACCTCGGCGACCGAACCCATTATAGACCGAGCTAAATTAGAAACGATTTTAACCCAATCTCAACCCCTAATGTTAGTCGATATTTCTGTTCCTCGGAATGTCGCTACTGATGTGAATGAGTTAGCCCATATTCAAGCTTATAATGTGGATGATTTAAAAGCGGTTGTCGCGCAAAACCATGAAAGTCGCCGTCAAATGGCTCAGGAAGCGGAAGTTTTATTGGAAGAGGAAGTACAAGCCTTTGATGTTTGGTGGCGCAGTTTAGAAACAGTACCCGTGATTAACTGTTTACGCGATAAAATCGAAACGATTCGAGAACAGGAATTAGAAAAAGCTTTATCTCGCTTAGGGACAGAATTTGCTGATAAACATCAAGAAGTGATTGAAGCTTTAACGCGAGGAATTGTTAATAAAATTCTTCATGATCCAATGGTACAACTTCGCGCTCAACAGGATATTGAAGCTCGACGTCGGGCGATGCAAACTTTACAAACTTTGTTTAATTTAGAACCTGAAAAAAATTCTAGTCAACAATACAGTTAGGTTGACTGTTTTTTCTCAAGACTGACTCCTGATCTTAAAGCCATCAACAAGAGTTTTGATGGCTTTAAGATTTTATAAACCTCTGTGACCTAACCCCCCAGCCCCCTTCCCTGCAAGGGAAGGGGGAGCAATTAATATTTTAAAATCTCTCAGAGATTTCATATTAGGAATTTTTCTCCCCTCTCCTTGCAGGGGAGAGGTTGGGGGAGAGGTCATACAAATTCGCTCTCGAAAATGAAACAGCCCTGCTCTACAGGGGGGGTTTGTAGCAAACATTTAGGAATTTCATATAAACTCTGAATCACAATTGTCAAAAAATCTTGCCGATTCTCAAAAACGAGGTTAAATTGATACTAATACCCGACGTATCTACCCCAGTACCATGAACTCACGTCTAGGATTAATCGCTTTACTCACTTTATTAACCAGTTTAACCTTAACAATTCCCTCTCCACTCCTATTGGGGAAAAAATTTGAGAGGGGTAATAGAGTATTCGCCCAAACGGTTACAGAACGAAAAGCCGAAGCAGACCGATTATTAGAGCAGGGAATACAACAAAATACAACTAGCCAATACCAAGCCGCAATTCAGTCTTTAGAAACTGCATTAAACATTTTCCGTGAAATCGGCGATCGCAATGGAGAAGGAAAAGCTCTCAATAATTTGGGTATTGCTTACAGTGACTTAGGACAATATCAAAAAGCAATTGAGTTTTATCAACAGTCTTTAACTATTACCCGTGAAATCGGCGATCGCAATGGAGAAGGATTTGCTCTCGGTAATTTGGGTATTGCTTACAATCGCTTAGGACAATATCAAAAAGCAATTGAGTTTTTTCAACAGTCTTTAACTATTTTCCGTGAAATCGGCAATCGCAATGGAGAAGGATTTGCTCTCGGTAATTTGGGTATTGCTTACAATAGCTTAGGACAATATCAAAAAGCAATAGAGTTTTATCAACAGTCTTTAACTATTTTCCGTGAAATCGGCAATCGCAATGGAGAAGGATTTGCTCTCAATAATTTGGGTCTTGCTTACAATCGCTTAGGACAATATCAAAAAGCAATTGAGTTTTTTCAACAGTCTTTAACTATTGTCCGTGAAATCGGCGCTCGCAATGTAGAAGGAATTGCTCTCAATAATTTGGGTTCTGTTTACCGTAGCTTAGGACAATATCAAAAAGCAATTGAGTTTTTTCAACAGTCTTTAACTATTGTCCGTGAAATCGGCGCTCGCAATGTAGAAGGAAATGCTCTCAATAATTTGGGTTCTGTTTACCGTAGCTTAGGACAATATCAAAAAGCAATTGAGTTTTATCAACAGTCTTTAACTATTGCCCGTGAAATCGGCAATCGCAATGGAGAAGGATTTGCTCTCAATAATTTGGGTCTTGCTTACAATCGCTTAGGACAATATCAAAAAGCAATAGAGTTTTTTCAACAGTCTTTAACTATTTTCCGTGAAATCGGCGATCGCAATGGAGAAGGACTTGCTCTCAATAATTTGGGTCTTGCTTTGTTTAAATTGAAGAATTTTCCTGAAGCTGAAAAATATCTGTTTTCTAGTCTCGAAGTCAGGGAATCTCTGCGACAAGGAATTCAAGACGACCTCGATAAAGTATCTCTTTCCGACACTCAACGCAGTTCCTATAATCTGCTTCAACAAGTTTTAATTGCTCAAAATAAAACTGAGCCAGCTTTAGAAGTTTCTGAACGAGGTCGGGGGAGAGCGTTAGTCGAGTTATTAACTCAACGATTCAACCCCAATTCAGAACCCTTTTCTCCGGTTGTTTCTTTAGCCCAACTCCAAGCCATTGCTCGACAACAAAATGCAACAATTGTTCAATATTCTAGGATTTTTGATCAATTTTCACGAGACGGTAAAGAACAATACCTAGCGTCAGAATTATATATTTGGGTAATTAAGCCCACTGGAGAAGTTGAGTTTAGACAAACCGATCTTAAACTTCTTTGGCAAGAACAAAACACTTCTCTAGGTCGTCTCATTTTCGCAGCGCGTTGCTTTGGTAATGATGCCTGTAGAAGTGATTTTATTACCGCTTCAGCTAGTTCTAATGTTGTAACTCGTTCTAATTTGACAAGCACTCCTCCTCAATATCGAGAGTTAAAAGAACTCCATCAACTGTTAATTAAACCCATTGAAGATTTATTACCGACTAACCCAGATGAACGAGTAATTTTTGTTCCCACAGATGCTTTATTTTATCTACCTTTTGCGGCTTTGGTAGATGAGGAAGGAAAATTCTTAATTGAAAAACATACAATTGTAATGTCTCCTGCCATTACTGTGTTAGAAACGACTCACAAACAACGGCAAAATTTATCTTCTTCTGCCCAAGATATTGTGATTGTGGGTAATCCACAAATGCCGAAACTTGCAACGAGTCCAGGGGAAGAACCTCAACCGTTAGCTTCCCTTCGCTATGCTGAAAAAGAAGCGATTGAGATTGCTAAAATGTTCAATACTTCGGCTTTAATTGGAGCCAATGCAACAGAATCAACGGTAGTTGAACGCTTGAAAACTGCTCGAATTATTCATTTTGCTACTCACGGAATTGTTGATAATATTCAACCTTTAAATAGTAGCGTAGCGTTAACTCCTGGGGGTTCGGAGGATGGATTATTAACGGCGGATGAAATTTTTGACTTAAAATTAAATGCAGAATTAGTGGTTTTAAGTGCCTGTGACACTGGACTTGGACGGTTAACCGGGGATGGGATGATTGGGTTATCTCGTTCGTTTTTGAATACAGGAGTTCCGAGTTTAGTGATGTCGTTATGGGCTATAGATGATCGAAAAACCTCTCAATTGATGGTACAATTTTATCAGAACTTACAGACGACACCCAACAAAGCCCAAGCGTTACGACAAGCGATGTTAACGATGAAAAATCAATATCCTGATCCTTATTATTGGGCGGCGTTTACTTTAATTGGTGAAGCTGAATAATTATTCTGCCAGATCATTTGACTCAAAATCACAGAGAAGGGTTAAAGAGAGAACCCGCCTTGTTTACTTTAATTGGTGAAGCTGAATAATTATTCTGCCAGATCATTTGACTCAAAATCACAGAGAAGGGTTAAAGAGAGAACCCGCCTTTTGGTAATTTGCTGTCAAGCTCGGTCGCTTGATGGCTTAAAACCCCTTCCCTCAAGACTTAGAGACTGCATTACCAGAAAAAGTGGGTGATTGCAAAAGACCTCTTGAAATCCCTAAGCCAGCTTGCAATAATAAAAAACAGAAAGGCACATTACGAGGGTTTCAAGGAGCTGGAGGTAATGTGTTTATGGGAGCACAATACTTCCAGCGTTCTTGCTTTTTTCTGTGAAACCCGTAAAAATTAAGCCAAGAGTTCAAACATTAAGTAGATCGCAGTGTTTGTTTAATCGGAACACATCTTAGCGAAATTATACACAAAAATTGTTGAACAAGCTACATTAAGCTTCAAAAAACATCATAACCCCTCAATTAACCGCTCAGATCCGTGAATTACAAACCTGGTTTTGTAGCCTAATTTCTGATAGCTGTTTTTAGATCTTGACAGAATTGACCAATATCTGCTAAAGCTTGTTCCGGTGTTCCTTGAGCTAATCGTTTGACAAAAGCACTACCAACAATCACCGCATCCGCACCCCAATTTCGCATTTGGGTAGCCTGTTCGGGTTGAGAAATCCCAAACCCAACTCCAATGGGTTTATCTGTAAGACTCCGCATTTCCTTCAGGATATCTTCAACACGGGTTTGAACTTGCGATCGCATTCCTGTGACCCCAGTGACACTGACTAAATAAATAAACCCTTGAGATTGACGGGCGATTAATTCAATTCGTTCTTTAGGGCTAGTGGGTGCTACCAGTAACGTGACTTCTATGCCAATTTCACGGGCGGGTTGTAGTAAGGTTTCTGCTTCTTCTAAAGGTAAATCCGGGACAACTAAACCCCTAGCTCCGGCTTGATAAATCTGTTCTAAAAAGGGTTTAATCCCTCGATGCAAAATGGGATTATAATAGGTAAATAAAATAATGGGGGCTTTCAGCGTTGGGCTAACGGTTGCCACCATTTCTAATACTTGATCTAAACGAGTTCCTTTTTGTAAGGCGCGAGTTGCAGCCGCTTGAATGACTGGGCCATCTGCCAACGGATCAGAATAAGGAACTCCTAATTCGATTAAATCGGCTCCATTTTGATCCAGAACTTGTAAGGCTTTCGCCGTTGTTTCTAAGTTCGGATCACCGGCGGTAATAAACGGAATTAAAGCACAGTTTTTTTTGTCCGAAGTTCTTAAAGCTTCAAAGCATTGAGAAACAGAAATCATTAAAATTAAACTCAAATAGACTAATTTATTATCCAATTATTGCAGAGCAAGAGAAGAAAAAAATAGTAAAATTTTTACTTGTTTTTCTCTTCTTCGACTTCCGCTTGAAGTTGAGCCAGTTCTTCTGGAGTCATTTCTTCTAGTCGTTTTTGTAAAACGGCATCTTCATAGTTTTTTAGTTGTTGGTTATAGGTCATATTTCGACTTCCCACTCGGAATAAATAAGTGAGTAACCAAATAAATAAACCACCTACTAAAAACGTTTGACTCCAGATGCCAGCATCAAAGCTATTCAGACCCACCCATTGTAAAATTAGGTAGATCGATCCACCTGTCAAAAAGACAAGCATTCCAATAGCAATAACATCAATTCGTCGCATTAGCTGGCAATTTTTCTAGGTTGAGGACGGAAATTTATAAAAGGAGCCAGAAGAATTAATCCAGGGAAAAAGAAGAAGACTAAAAAGTACATAAAGGCTCGTTCAAAGGAACTGGCTACATACCAACGAGCATTCATATAGGCATATAAGGCAGCCGGAAGCACTAATAAATAAGCACCCGCTAAAGCGGTGTAGAGTAATAGGGTAATCAGTAGCATAATTGCAGGTTTAAAAATAAACAGCCACTTAACATCAGACAATTCTAAACTATAGCACCCAGTGGAGGGAATCGGGACAGGGCTGTTTGATTTTTTCCAAAAACGGGTGTGACCTCTCCCCAGTTTCTCCGCGTCGTTGAACCTCCACTGGCTAAAGCCGAGTGGATTCTTTATTTCACAGGCTCTTAACTAGGATGTATCCCCCGTCAGAAAAATTTGGATTTTAATCCCGTTGCGATCGCCTCCTATATTTTTCCTTAAGTTGACACCAATGGTTGCTCGGATACCCCGATAAACCCTTAAAATTGGGGAAGATTTTATAACCATGGGAAGTTAACGAGTTATGGGCATTAAAAAAGGTGATTTTGTTCACGCGGTTCGGGAAAAGTTAGAAAACAGCTTAGAAGCAAAAGCTAGTGATCCTCGATTTTCTGCTTATATTTTTGAAACTAAAGGGGAAATCATGGAATTGCGGGGGGACTACGCCCTGATTAAATTTGGACAAGTTCCCACCCCTAATATTTGGTTAAGATTGGATCAATTAGAATCAGCTTAATCAGTCATCAAGCATCCGCATTATCAGTTATCAGTTAAAGAAATAAGTAGTTACACAAAATAAATTACCTAGTTGAGAGAGGGAACAGCCCCCGGGGGGCTAGGGGGGAGGGAACAGGGTGGAGGATGTGTAATTAATTTTGTTTAGGTACTTACTATCTCGAAGGTGCGGATTTCTATAATATTACCTATTACCTATTACCTATTACCTATTACCTATTATGTTATCGATTCCATTTTTTCCTCCTTCTTGTCATTCAACTCGGGTTTCTATTATTGGGGCGGGAAAAGTCGGAAGTACCCTCGCCCAGCGTATTATTGAACAAAATATTGCTAATGTTGTTTTATTGGATATTTTAGAAGGAGTGCCTCAAGGAATTGCTTTAGATTTAATGCAAGCGGGTTCGGTGGAAGGTCATGATCGACAAATAACTGGCACAAATGATTATCGCGATACTGCTAATTCAGATATTATTGTTATAACTGCCGGAAAGCCTCGAATTCCTGGGATGAAGCGGGATAATTTAATTAGTATTAATGCCAAAATTGTTGTCGATGCGGCTCAAAAATCAATTCAATATTCCCCGGATGCAGTATTTATTATTGTGACTAATCCCTTAGATATTATGACTTATATTGCTTGGCAGGCAACAAAGATTGAACCCCATCGCGTGATGGGCATGGCTGGGGTTTTAGATTCATCGAGATTTCAAACGTTTATCGCTATGGAATTAGGAATGTCTATGGCGAATATTCATGCCACCGTATTAGGAAGTCATGGGGATTTAATGGTTCCTTTACCCCGTTATACAACTGTTAATGGGATTCCAATTACAGAATTAATTGATCAAAAAACCATTAATAAAATTGTCGAACGTACCCGTCAGGGCGGGGGAGAAATTGTACAATTATTAAAAACAGGAGGAGCTTATTTTGCCCCGGCATCTTCGATTAGAATTATGGTGGAATCTATTTTACGTCAACAATTGAGATTGTTACCCGCCTGTTCTTATTTACAAGGGGAATATGGCTTAAACGATATTTTTCTGGGGGTTCCCGCCTGGTTAGGTTGTCGGGGAGTAGAACGGATTTTGGAACTCGATTTAACCGAATCTGAACATCAAGCTTTGATGGAATGTAGCACATCAGTTAGAGCCGGAATTAATCAAGCCCTAGAATTTTTAGGCTAGATAAATCACTTAGAATTACCATAGGTTTCCATCGGTTCCTTAATCCAACGAATATAAAAGTGTCGAAAAGTAGATTTCAAAACCCTAGGTAAACCAAAATCAATTGGAACCAAAGCTGCGGGTAATTTCCAATCGGAAATTTGTAATTCTTTAGGGGTTAATAAAGGATAATTAATCTCCGCTAATTCGGTACATAATCCTAATCGTTGAGCAGCCATAATAGTTGGAACCCAACTCGGATCAACCTGAAGCAGATCAACAACAGTTCTATCTAAAGAAAATACATGATCCGCCGCGGCTAAAATCCCTAATTCCTTTGGTTCTCCATTACTGGGGCCATTGCCTTCATGACCAATAATAGCATCTAAAATGGTTAAATTGGGATTAATTGCCCTAGCAGTTTCTACTAACATTTCCCCAAACCGATCAACATCTTTTCCCGCTTCTAAATGCCACCAGGCTTTCATTTTTCCGGGGACACAACCAAAAAGATTTTTAACTCCCATGGTTAGGGTTAATTGAACATGGGATTTTAATTTAGGTAAATTAATCACCACATCGGCTTCCATTGCTTCTTTACTTAACCGTAAATGATCGAACCCTTCCCCGACGGTTTCATAGCGTTTTCCTTTAAATTCAACTATCGGTAAATTCAAGGATTCAATTAAGGGTAAATAACCATTTTTCCGGGCGACACCTAAAGCACTCCCAAAGGCAGGACTATCCCCTAAAAAGGGTTTTCCTCCCGCTTGAATCACCGATTTAGCCACCGCCGCCACCAATTCCGGGCGCGTGACGCATTCTTTGGTTGGACGACTTCCAGTTAATAAATTTGGTTTGAGTAAAACCCGATCGCCCGGTTTCACAAAAGCGGTCATTCCTCCCATGGGTTCGAGTAAAGTTTCCAGGGATGTTTCTAATATTTGAGGGTGATAAGAATGAGTCCGAATTAAAGATACAGTTGGCATAAATCACCGAATTTTATGGGTTATTTAATAACTTTATTCAGTCATTTTTAAACGACCGACAGCACCCCGATGGAGGGCAGTTACCCGTTGAGAATTGAGGAAAATTCCCTGTCCTTGTAACTCAGGAACTGGCGGTTTTAACTCCACTTTATCCACCTTAGCCATATTAATCATAACAGTTTGATCAATCAGGTGAAAAGTCAGCCATGATTGATCTAAAAGTTGGGGGAGTTGCTGAACTAATTCCACAGGTGGAATCGGAACGCTAAAAGATTCCTCATGACCATTATCATAATAGAAGGTGATTTGTGTTGTCGTGGTGTTGTTCAATTGTGCAAAAGACCCTCTGGGCATAAGTCAATTTCTCCTAAAATGGGACGATTTCGCAAAATAATTAAATTTTGATTATCCTATTTTAGATCATTTTGGTCTATATTGATGTACCAAGATCAGATACAATCACATAAATTATTCTATAGTTTTCCTGTGGCTGCAATGTCTAAATCTTCTCATCCTGGTAATATCCTCCTAAAAAATATCCCTTGGCAGGATTTAGAAACGATTTTGTTTAAACGGCAAAAAAATGGCGAGACGCTCCTTGCTTATGATAATAGAACTTTAGAATTAATTACCCCCTCACTTGAACATCAAGAATATCGTGAAATTTTAGAAGAATTTATTATTGCTTTATTGGATTTACAAAACATTAATTATCGTTGTTTGGGTTCGGTATTATGGCAACGACCGGATTTACAAATTAGTTTAGAAGTGGATAGTTGTTTTTATATTCAAAATCTATCTGCTATTGAGAAACAATTAACCATTAGTTTACCCGAAAATCCTCCCCCGGATTTAGTCTTAGAAATTGATTTAACCCAAAAATCTCTATCCAGACGTTCAATGTATGCTCGTTTAGGCATTCCTGAAGTTTGGCGTTGTGATCAAAATAAACTTAAAATTTATCAGTTACAGGGTGAAGATTATCAACAAACACCTAGAAGTTTAGTCTTTCCTGAAATAGCATTAGAAAGTTTGCCACAAATTATTAAACATAATATTAAATCGGGTCGAGTTTCTGTTCGGCGTGAATTTCAAAAATGGTTAATAACTATTTAGAGGATAAAAAAAATGACTCTCTTATTATTAGGGGAATTTGAAGATACTCAAGTTTGGATTTCTGCAATTAAAACCCATCAACCCGATTTAAAAATCGAAGTTTATCCCGATGTTGATAATTTAGCAGATATTGACGCGGTTTTAGTTTGGATGCACCCATTAGGAGTTATTGAAAAATTCCCTAATTTAAAGGTAATTATCTCAACGGGTGCGGGTGTGGATCATATTTTACGAGATCCAAATTTACCTGCTAATATTCCCATTGTCCGGTTAGTAGATGAATCTTTAACCTCCCAAATGTCGGAATATATTCTCTTAGCAATTTTACAGTTTCATCGTCAATTTGCGGACTATAAAATTCAACAAAATCAACAATTATGGCGAGGTTTATCCCCTAGAAATACGGAAAATTGTACCGTAGGAATTTTAGGGTTAGGGGTTTTGGGTTCAGATATTGCTCAAAAATTAAATATATTGGGGTTTTCGGTGCGAGGTTGGAGTCGGACACCTAAAATTTTAGATAATATTAATTGTTTTTCGGGAGAAACACAATTAAATCTATTTTTAAGTGAATGTTCGGTTTTAGTTTGTTTATTACCTTTAACACCCGAAACCGAGGGAATTTTAAATCAAAAAACCTTTGCTGCTTTACCTCAAGGAGCTTATTTAATTAATGTAGCTAGGGGTAAGCATTTAGTTGAGGAAGATCTATTAACTGCGTTAACATCCGGTCAACTTTCCGGCGCTTGTTTAGATGTTTTTCCAATTGAGCCCTTACCCGAAAATCATCCTTTTTGGAGACATCCTCAAATTATTGTAACTCCTCATATTGCGGCGAAAACTATTCCCACTTGTGTAGCTCCCCAAATTATTACAGCCATGCAAAATAGTCAGGAGGGATTAATATTAAATAATACTATTGATCTATCCAAAGGATATTAACTTTGTGGAATATTTTTTCATAAGTTAAAGATGTTATATTAGTTTAACTCTATTATTGCAGCTTGGGTGGGTATTATCTATTTTACAAATTATGTTTATCTAACAATCTTTGTAACAAACTTTCCGATACCCAAAAAGATGTCTTTTGAAGATTGTCGATGGCTGTAGATAAGTTGATCAGTTTCATCGTTGTGGCTTGATCCAAAATACCCAGTATTCCTGTAATAGATAAACCTCTATCTATCGCTATGCGTCTTGCTTTCATATCATCTAAAATAACTAAATCAGCATTAAGTTGTTGTGCTAAAAGAATCGCTTCACGTTCACCAGGATCAAGTAAATCTATTATTTCGTCAGCAGGTTGAGTAACAGTCTCAATTTTGAGCCAATTAGGTGTATTTATGATCCAATTTCTCACATTTTCCGGTGCATCTCTAGCTGATAATTCTTGATAAACTGCACAGGGAATAATAATTTGTGAAAATAATTGCGGAAGCAAGTCAATTTGTCCAATTAAAATCAAGTAATTAATCGGCGAAGTATTAGAAATAATAATCATTCTGAAGCTAAAAGATGACGAATAGTTTGAACATCTTGTTCTAAATCATTTTCAGTATAAGGTAAATAAGCTTTTTCTTGCTTAAGAAATTCGTAGGTTTCCCAACGAGAAGAAAATTTGAGTATTCGTCTTACTTCAGAAGCACCGATTTGACCTTGACGGTAATAATCGGCGGTGATTAGTTCCAAAATACGCCGAGAAATATTAACAGACTGTAATTTTTCTACTATTTCATCAGGGAGTTCAAGGGTGATTTGCATGGTGATTTTTGGGTTATAGTTTTGTAATCTACTCTATTGATTAACTAATTCTCAAAAAATTGTTTGGATTTCTGCTGATGTTAAAGTTACAGCCCGCAGTTCTTCTTGAAAAATCCGGCGTAGTGTATCTTCATCTAAGGGAAGTTTAGCTTGATTAAGAGATTGTCGTAACGCTTGATTGATCATTGTTTGATAACCTTTCCCTTCAGCGTCTCCTTTTTGTCTAAACGCTTCTAAGATATCATTATCAATATAGATGGTAATGCGAGTTTTACCTTCTTGTGGGACGATTGCACCCCGTTTAGCCTGATGAAAATCATATTCCGGTTTCATACCCCGTGTTTTTGTAAATTGCTTTTAGCTTTTTCAGGATTCCATTCAACTTGCATACATATATTATATGTATTCGTGAGAATTTTGTAAAGCTATGGGTAAAATAAAACATCGTTCTAGGTTGTGATTTTTAAGCATTCCTTAATCACAATATTTGCTAATTTTTGGGCTGCTCCTGGTTTTCCTCTAACTTGTCGTAAACGCTGACGCATTGCTTCTAATTGTTCGGGATGGTCTAAATAATTTAAGACTAAATTTCCGATATCTTCCGGTTGAAGTTCTCCGACTAATTCGGGAACAATTTCCTGTTTTGCCCAAATATTTGGCCAAGCAAATAATTTACCCTGTTTTAATACTAATCTATTAATAATTTTAGCAAAAATAGCACCCAACCCTGGTAAATTAGCTAAAATTCCGGGGATACCATCCCAAGACCGCATTGCATCTAATTGTTGAGTAGGTAATAATACAATCATCGGTACAGCTAAGGCTCCTAATTGAGCGGTATTTGCTCCAACTGTAGTTAAACATATCTGACATTTTGAGAGTAAATCATAAGCGGGAAATTGGGTATAAAGTTCGATTTTAACCCCATTTTGAGTTTCCAAATAAGCCGGATTTCCTAAGTGTAATTTTCCCGAAATTCCGCCAAATTGTGCTATAATAGGATTAGATTCACAATCGGCAAATTTGGCTAAGGTTTGTAAATCCAAGGTAGGAGCAACGGGAATAACTAATCTAATTTCGGGACGTTTTTGGTGTAAATATTCGGATATTGCTAAGGTTAATGCCATTCCTTGAGCTAATTTTATGGCTTTAGAACCGGGTAATAATCCAATGATAATATCCTCAGAAACAATAGCAGAAGAACTCGATAAAGTCACATCTGCCATTAAATCTCCAATCACTTCTAATTTAGCTTGATAGGGTTGGGGAATATCATCTAAAATCTCTGATTTCATTACCCCAAACCGATCAATATAACGCCACCAGCGCGCTTCCCATTCGGCATAAATAACGCTCCGATATCCCAATTTTTTACTAATTACTAAAGTAAAAAATTGATCTCCTCCTAAAAATAAAACCACACCTTTTTGATACCAGTCCCAATTAGCTGCGGTTTTTCCGAATAACAAAAATTGCCAAAAATATTCCGCGCCTTGAATTCGATCAATTTCCGGGTAATAACTAGCAATATTAACTTCATTTCCTGTAGCATTAGGACAAGGAGATAATATTAGGGAAATTCTCACCTGAAAAAATTTATTTTGTAGCTGTTTTCGTAATGCTTGAATAACGGGATATACCCAAGTTGTGATTTCACCTGGGCCATTAGAAAGGATGACAATATCAATTGTGTTTTTCATATTAAATAAGAAAATAAGAGTGCGCCCAAGCGCAAGAATGGGATTATTTATAAACTATTAATTGCTGAATTATTGTTGGGGTTAATGCTTCTAAATGACTTAATACTATTGTTGCTCCGGCGGTTTCTAAGTTATGTTGATAGGCTTGACGACGTTCTGGATCAGCCTGTTGAATATGGGGCGGAAGTATCCCCACACCGACCCAAATGCGATCGGGTTGGAGTTGTTTTGCTCTTGTTACTGTGTATAAATCAGCCACCGTATCCCCAACATAAAAAACCGGAGTTGGTGAATTTTCTGCGGTTTCTAATTCGGCGATCGCTTCAAAAAGTCCCGTCGGGTCAGGTTTTCCGGGGACATCTTCCATCGCCCTTAATACGGGATCACCTAAATTCAGTTTACCCTGTAAAACATAGAGGGCTTCATCCCGCATCGCCCCGCTAAAGAAACCCCAGGAAATATTATTTTCTGTCAAGTCTTGAAAGTATTTAGGGGTACACAGTAGGGGCTCAGAGGTAATATAACCTCTCCATTCATCGGGATTTGAGCCACGATAGCGGGACTGGAAAAAATCAACCAACTGTTGATAGTTTAGAGAAATCTCGGCGCGGTTTTGTCCCTGGGCTTCCCAGTAACGATAGACTAATTCTTGAGAGGCTTCCCAGTCGTTATTCCAAATTCCTTCTGATTTGAGATCATCAATATCGGTGATGCTGGGACGGTAGGAACTGGTAAACTGTTCTACGGTATCTGCGATCGCCCGTCGATAGGAACCTCCGACATCCCGAATTACTCCATCAATATCAAAAACAACAATAGCCGTTTTCATCCCGTTGACCTTCAATTTCGCTATGCTCAAGGCTACACCCGAAGGCTACACCAACGCAAATCTTGATTAGAAGTAATTTAGTGAACAAATTATGTAAGATTTGGTGAAAGATATGATAAGATAGAGGATTGTAATATTTTTTGTGGGCTTAGGATAGACAAGGGAGGTGTAATTGTCAAGGTTTGTATTAAAAGTTCTCTGGCTAGATGAGAATGTGGCCCTGGCGGTGGATCAAGTGGTAGGTAAGGGAACAAGTCCTTTAACCTCCTACTTTTTCTGGCCCCGCAACGATGCTTGGGAAGAACTGAAAACGGAAATGGAATCCAAACATTGGATTTCTGAACCCGATCAAGTTGAACTGCTGAATAAAGCAACCGAAGTGATCAATTACTGGCAAGAAGAAGGCAGAAATCGCCCGATAAGCGAAGCTCAATCCAAATTTCCTGAAGTTATCTTTACGGGGAGCAGTTGATCTCCTTTACCTTGAGCTTGAGAAATTATTTGATTGTGTGAAATTTCCAACGCCATAGCAAATGCAACGGCGTTGGTCTTGCGTATGGGCAAAATTTGTGAGAGAAATTCTAGTTGCGGTTAGCATGGAAATAATTGGATAGGAGATTTTTCCAGGAAGGGGGAAAACCGATGACTAGCACATCCCAAATTTCATACACCAGGGAACAAAGTCTGGCGTGGATGCGTGGACTTTTAACCATGGCTTGGGCGGATGGAAATTTTGATGAGGAAGAACATCAGTTAATTGATGCGTTAATCCATGATGAATTAGTTGCTGTGACTGATGTTGATAGTTTAGAACCCATTTCACCCCAGGAATTAGGCGCTATTTTAGGAACTAATCCTAAACTGGCAGAAAACTTCCTGAGAACGGCTGTAATGGTGGCTTTAGCCGATGGAATTTACTCTATTTGTGAGGATGATTTATTACATCAATTTTGTCAAGCATTAAACCTCAAAATTGAGGCCGTGGATACATTGCGAAAAACCTTACAAGATTTGTCTCAAATTCAATCGGGGGAGTTACCCCAAATCTGTATTGATCATAACCCCCATGACCATCATCATATTGATGTTCTTTCCCCGGTTAAACATTGGTTAGATGATTTAGAAATTCATGATTCTAAAGTCGCTCATGCTGTTTGTAAATTGATTCCGCCTCAGTGTCCTTTTGAACGAGATTTGATCATATTTGGACGCAAAATTGTTCATATTCCCCCGATGTGCAAATTGAATCCTTTATATGAACAATTCACCGGACTACGCTTCCGGGCGTTGTGTTATTTGGCGGATGAATGTCATGAAGATATCTCTAAATATTGTTAGGTAATAAGTACGGGGATCACTGATTTACAAGGATTACGCAGATTAACACAGATTAAAATCCGTGAAATCCGTGAAATCCTCTTAAATCTGTGATCCTATTTATTTAAAACCTGATAAAACCAATTTCTAACATTTCCCAACCAGAGTTTAGGATGATCCTGGGGTTGAAAATTAGGATTAAACATAGAAATAATTAAGGGTATACCTCCGACTTTAATCGCCATTAAAACATGAATCATAATCGAAAATAAAATTATCACCCAAGCGATTAAATGTGCAAAATACCAGAGGTGATTAAGTTCTCCATTCGGAAGCCAATCTTCTAGTTGAAACTTTCCTGAAATTACCGCCAATGACACTGCAATCAAAGCTAAAGTATTACTGATTCTCAGTAGGGTATACCACCAGGCGGGTTTATTAGTTTGAGTTAATGTTTGCAGGGTATTTCCTTGAATTAACTTTTTTCTTTGGGCTATTAAACTATAAACGAGAAAAACAAGATAAACAAATAACAAGAAAAATCCAAAGGTTCCATGAATATTAATTAAACTGCGTTTTTCTTCCGTTAATCCTAAGCCACCAAAACGCCGATCATAACTATCATAAACTAAAAATCCAGTAATGAAAGCACCCAGAACCAAAAAAGCATTTAAAGCGTGGGAAACTCTCAAAAATAAAGGTTGATAGGGCTGTGACTTAGACATAGTAAGATCCTTATTTGGGTTTATTGTTAAGAAATTATGAATCAATTATGAATCATAATTCTTGCCGTTTGAGTGCAAAAACTGATTTTATTATAAACAATTTTACTTTTGAATTTCCCAGACAAAATAATTAATCTGATTCAACATAGCAAGCACTAAATAGATTGTATAGATAGAGAATTTATTGTATAGTAGACCGTAAGTATACTAAAAATTTTACCGCGATCGCAAAAATTCCATGAATTCTTATGATTGGATTGTAGTTGGGGCTGGAGTTACAGGTTCTGCACTTAGTTATGAATTAGCTAAAAAAGGATTTAAGGTACTTTTGTTAGATCCAAATCCTCTTTTAAACAATGCAACTCGCTATAGCTACGGCGGTTTAGCTTATTGGTCGGGGACAACGGAACTCACCCGAACGTTATGCGAAGAAGGAAAAACATATCACCAGACTTTATCCCAAGAATTAGGGATAAATACGGAGTTAAGAGAATTAGATTTAATTTTACCCTTTAATTTCGATATTGATCCAGAAATTATAGCTGAAAAATATCGCAATTTTGCCACACCCCCTGAGTTAATTACCACTCAAGAAGCCTGTGAATTAGAACCCCTATTAAATCCTAATGGTATCGGTGGAGCCTTTACCGTTCGTCATGGTCAAATTTCCCCAGAACATCTGAATACTGGATATCTTCAAAGCTTTAAAAATTTAGGGGGAACCCAAATTATCGATCAAGTTTTACAGATTAATCCCCGGCAAAATCAAGCCGTTAGTATTAAAACCCGTTTAGGACAATATCTAGCTGAAAATGTGGCAATTTGTGCGGGGGGATTCACTCGTCAGCTATTAAAAAATGCCGGGATTTCCGTTCCGATTTATTTCACCCATACCGAAATTCTGGAAACCCCACCCGTGGATTTAAAATTACAAACCATTGTTATGTCTGCGATGATGGAACGTTTCCAACTCGAAGCCAAAGCCACCCAACCCGAATTAGAACCTTTATGGGAACAACCCGGTCATGAATTAACCCCATTTATGATCGATAAAAGTGCCGCCCAGTTACTCGATGGTCGGATCAGAATCGGTCAACCTTCTCGGGCTTTAAGTGATGTTAATGCGACTGTAAACCTCAGAGAAAGTGAAGATTTAATTCGTCAAGAAATCGCTAAAATTTTACCCGCATTAGCTAATTTACCCGCAATTTGCTATGATTGTTTAGTAGCCTTTAGTTCCGATAGTCTACCCTTAATTGGTACAGTGGCAGATTTTGATCGAATCTTTTTGTTTTCGGGGTTTAGTAATCCTTTAGTGTTTATTCCCCCGTTAGCTAAACGATTCGCCAACTTGATCACAGGACAACCCGATTCCATCATCACACAATTGTCCCCCAGGCGTTTGATCTCAAACACCCGCTAACGGTTGAAAGTTTGATTCAATGGTGGATGATTTTTGAGAATTCTTGCTTTTATTCTCCGGGTGTGTTAACTAATCAATTAAGATCTGTAAACATAAGTCAACTATCGGATCATTAAAAAACTCGTAATTGCCTTTGATATTGATCCTGTGCATCTATCTGACGGTTTTCTATAGCCATCCTCCCTGAAGTCTCACAAGTGACATCGCAACAAAAAGCTTAGAAACTTTTGAGGATCTAAAACTTCATACCTTAAATACCCAATTAAAGCATGAAATTCATCAAAAAAAGCAAGTAGAACAAGCTTTATGTCAACTAAATTTGGAACTAGAACAACGAGTAGAAGAACGCACCGCATATTGCCGATTTTTTTCCGTTTAAATGGCAACAAGAACGGGTTAAAGCCTCGCCGATCTAAACCCGTTCTGTAGAAATATTTCAACCCTAAATCTTAAGCAAAAGTCGAGTTACCAAAATCAGGTGGAACATCTTGCCATCGTCCTTGACCAACAGCTTGAATTGCTTCCTTTAAATTAATATCCCCGGTATAGATAGCCCGTCCGACAATTACATCCGTGACCCCTAATGGTTCCAGGGATAATAAACTTAATAAATCCGTAATTGAACTAACTCCCCCAGAAGCAATCACCGGAATTGCAACAATATTGGCAATTTCTCGTAACGCCTCCAGATTCGGCCCCGTTAGGGTTCCGTCCCGGTGAATATCGGTATAAATAATAGCAGCCACCCCTAATTGTGCCATTTGTTCGGCTAAATCCGTCGCTAAAACTTCCGAGGTTTCTAACCATCCTTTTGTCGCAACTTTGCCATTTCTCGCATCAATTCCCACCGCAATATGACCGGGAAATTCTGCACATAACTCCGCAATTAATTTCGGATTTTCAACCGCAACGGTTCCCAAAATTGCCCGTTCTACGCCTAAATTTAAGAGGGTAGCGACTTTTTCTCGATTGCGTAATCCTCCCCCGACTTGCACTGGAATATTAATCGTATTAGCGATCGCTTCAATGACGTGATAATTAATTGGTTGTCCAGTTTTTGCCCCATCTAAATCCACTAAATGTAGACGGGTTGCTCCTTGTTCTACCCAGTCTTGAGCAACCGCAATCGGATCTTCATTAAAAGTTTGAGCTTGGTTATAATCTCCTTGATATAAACGTACACAGCGTCCGTCTAATAAATCAATGGCTGGAATAATATTCATCGGATAGCTTAATAATTGACATTATTAAGTTTCCCACAGGTTCAAACATAAGGCTACACAAAAAAAACCATTTGAAGTAAAATAATCAGTTAATTGAAGCGATCGCCACTTGGAGAGAACTACTCACCCGCAAGGAAAACCATGATTCAAACAACTATTAAAAATCAACTAACTTTTGAGGAATATTTAACCTATGATGACGCCACAGATAACCGCTATGAATTGGAAGATGGAGAATTAATTCCGATGAATCCACCCACATTTCGTCATGCGTTTATCGTTAGTTTTTTAACTGATGTGTTGACGACACAAATTAAACAGCTTAGTTTACCTTGGAAAATATTATCAGGGATTGGAGTTAGAACTTCTGTTAATCGTTCCAGAATTCCTGATCTTTGTGTGATTGACCGAGAGAAAATCTCCAATCTTGATCAATCTGCGGTGATCGAATCCGCCATCATAGCCGTAGAAATTGTCAGTCCTGAATCTCGAACCCGAGATTATCGGTTTAAGCGTTCGGAGTATGGTGTGGTCGGTATTTCTGAATATTGGATTGTTGATCCCACCGAGCAAAAAATAACTATTTTAACCTTAGTGGAGGGATTCTATGAACAGATAGAATTTAGAGGAAATGAAAGAATTGTTTCTCATATATTCCCAGAATTAGTGTTAACGGTGGAACAGGTATTGGAAGCTTGATTAGTTTTTATTTTCATTGTCTTGCCCAATTCCTGATCGCCCGACGTACTGCCAGCTTACCATCAAGACGATATTGCTCAATTATAGTTGGAATTTCTTGCACCCGCAGCATCGGAAATACCGAACTTGTTTCTACTTCTCCATAGGTTTCCTGCTGGAGTTGGTAAATTTTTAATTCGCCAGAATCGTAACACCAAATTTCGGGTATTCCCAAGCGAGCATAAATCGGAAAGCGATTTAAAGATTTATGGGTCATATCAATTTCTAAGGCTAAATCTGGAGGGGGATCTTGATTCAAATTAAGCTCTAATCTGCCTCGAATTTTAGCCTCATTCTGAAAATAAAAGCAGTTGTCAGGTTCTATTCCTGCTAAACGCGCTTCCCGTTTCCAAGTTGTTGAACCATAACTTTCATAATTGATGTCTAGTTCTTCGGCAATATCTTGAATAGAAATTCCGATTGCTTCCTTATAATATTCGTGTTCGGGTAAGGGGGTCATAATTTCAAAAGTTCCGTTATCATAGGCAATTCTAGCGGCGCGAGTTTGTCCTAAGTTAATCAGGAGATTTTCAAATTGCTGCCAACTAATATTGTATAAAACAACGCGATCAGCACGATGTTCAGTGAGTTGCATAGGGTTTTCTTAACCAGTTATGAAAGCTATAATTGCAGTATAATCCCGTAGTAAGCCCTTCAGGGCTTTCTTCCATTCCCAGAATTATTGTTAATAGTAGAATAGGTAAAGGAATCTATCTTTCTACCCGTCTAATTGCTAATCATATTGTTGACAGATGGCTTGGGCTTCTTGTTTGAAGCGATCGCGCACACTGTCAGGCGCAACAATTTCACACAGGGAGCGATAGGCCAAAATCTCGCGGATCAGCCAAAAGGTGTTCGACACCCGACGCACCACTATCAGGATATCACCCTCTCGTCTGCTGCTGAGATCGTCCTGTTTTGACTCGTAGCTGTTCGCCAGTTCTCCCTTAAAGTGTAAGTACACTTTGACAAAATCTAAATGCTCTCGCCATGTCCCCTCCCCAGGGAGAATATTCAGATCCGTAATCCGATCCAAACGCAGGGAACGGTTATGGGCTAATTCGGGTAAATCCCGGTTGTCCTCGGTTTCCTCGCTCCAGATCTCCAAATAGAGGCGTTTTTCCCGGGGCCAAATTTGGGCATAACGGACGGTATATATCCAATCTCGCCCTTGGGCATCTCGGTAGAGGAGGCGAAAGGGTTGACGGCGGGCAATTTGCTGATCGAGTAACACCCGCCAAGCCGGGAGGGATTGACTGATCTGTTGGACAAAGGACTGACGCAGGGGGGAAGCCAGATTTCCCCGTTCTAGGAGCAGGGCCATTAATGCTTGGGCTTCGTTAATATAACCGGAATCAATCAGGGCTTTCGTCCCTTGCTCCAAGGCTTGTACTTGCACTAAAGTCAGGGTAAAGCGATCGCCGACTTCCAATTCTGAACGGGCGATCGCCACTAACAAGCCCGATATACTAGGGCGATCGCCCCATAGAATCTGGAATCTAGCTGCGATCGCTTCTAATTGCTCCTTCGTTCCGGGGGGAATAGACAGTGTAATAGTTTCTTTTTTTCGAGCCATTTTAATTTTATACTTGCATATTTAATAAAGCTGTGCCATAATCGGTCTATTAACAACTATAAACCACCCGTTACTATTCTAGGGGAAATCGTGAAAATTAGGCTACTTCCTTTATATTCCCAGCAAAACACCGATGTCCAGGGCTGCCCATTGGGATGTCGGGGTGAGTGCAAAGTCAAACAGCAGGCTCCGAACTTTGGTGAAAATCCAGAGGTTTCTTGCCCTTTGTCCGTACACCAGGTGGAAACCTGTGCCGAAGTGCTGCATGGCCCGGCTGAGATTATTTTTAACACCTCAGCCACCGGAGATGGTAAATCCCTGGCGGCTTACTTAGGGGGATTACTTAATCCCAAATTTCGGACAATTGCCCTATATCCAACCATTGAATTAGTCACAGATCAGGAAAAACAAGTTAGAAATTATTGCCAAGATTTTAATTTAGATGGGAGTCGGCGCGTCGATAGTTTGTATGGCGTGGAATTAGCCCGACGGGTAGAAATTGCCGAAAAAAGTAACAAATTTAAGGAATTATCAAAAGTCATTCAACGCAAACCCGTTATTCTGACAAATCCCGATATTTTCCACCTCATTACCCACTTTCGTTATTATAATCCAGGCTTTAATCACACCTGGTTGCCCTCTTTAGTGAAAAATCTGGATCTCTATGTTGCCGATGAATTTCATATTTTTGGAGTGCATCAAGAAGCCGCCATTCTTAATAGTTTGCTATTAATTCGTTATAACCGATCGCGTAAACGTCCGATGAAGGTTTTATTCACTTCCGCAACCCCGAAACCCAGTTTTATTAACACCCTAGAAAAAGTGGGATTTCAAGTGACTAAAATAGCAGGAAATTATGTTTCAGAACCGACAGCCGGATATCGGCAAATTTTGCAGTCAGTCGAACTCAAATTTGTGCAGTTAGATCGAGATTCAGATAGCTTAACCTGGTTGAAAGAACAAGCGGAACTGATCCGAAAACTCCTCACAGTAGAAGGTCAAGGACGAGGATTAATTATTCTCAATTCCGTCGCCCAAGTTAGTCGCACAGTTCGAGAATTACAAGCAATTTTTCCCGAAGATCAAATCAAAGTTCGAGAGATTAGTGGCCGAATTGATCGACAGGAAAGAACGATCACCCAGACCGAGTTAAAAAATGCTGAACAATCGGTTTTAGTAGTAGGAACATCGGCGGTAGATGTGGGGGTGGATTTTAAAATTCATTTGCTAATTTTTGAAGCCAGTGATTCTGCAACTTGTATTCAACGGTTAGGTAGGTTAGGTCGTCATCCTAATTTTTCCAGTTACAATGCTTATATATTACTTCCCGGTCGCGCTCCTTGGATTGAAGCTAGATTAGCTGAAAAATTAACATCAGGACAAGAAATTAATCGCACAAATTTTCGAGAAATTCTGGAAGATGCCTTTAATCCCCCGACGGAATTTGAGGAATATCGGAGGTATTGGGGGGCCCTACAAGCTCAAGGAATGTTGTTAAAAATGACCGGGGAAAATAAGGCTGTGATGGAGCAAATTCATCAGAATATGAGTCAGGATTTAAGACAGATTTATGGGAAAAAATTAGATGAAAAACGAGATCATTGGTGTGCATTAAATAACAATCCAACGGGTGAGGCGGTACAGGAAGAATTATTACGATTTCGAGGGGGGTCAGATCTACAAGCAGCGGTTTGGGAGGGTTCTCGGTTTTATACCTATGATTTATTGCGGCTTTTACCCTATGCAGAGGTAGAAATTATTGATGCTCAGACTTTTATAGAAGCTGCTCAAAAATTTAACCATCCAGCGACGGAATTTCCCGATCAATATATCCAAGTTTACTTAAAAATAAAACAATGGACAGATCGACGATTTGAGGTGCAATTAGAATGCGATCGCACCACCGAAGAACTCAGACAATGTACTTTAATTCTATTAGATAAACTCACGATTGTCGGACACCCCCAAGGAGAAGTTAAAAAATGTCTTCGGAAACGGAAATTACTGGCATTTATTGTTTCGGTAAACCGGAGTCAAGCCTATAGTCATTGGGAAGTGAGTCGCAAATTGCATCTTAATCCCACCTTTGGATTATATCGTTTAACCGATGTCGATGGTGTTGCCTACGCCTGTGCTTTTAATCAAGATGCCCTGCTTTTAGAAGCGATGAAATGGCGACTTAAACCTTGCGAAACCGCCCAACCTTATATTTTTTAAAATCATGGAAAAACTCACCCTTCTGCAAACCTTACTAATTGAAACCTTACCCGAAGATACTGATCCGATTTTGCGTTCCTATATTGAGACTATTCTCCCAGCAATGGAACGACAATTCTCAGTAATTACGGCTTTAGGGGGTTCCTATAAAAGTCATTTAAACAAATTAGAAAAACAAGGCGATCACCATGCGGAAGAAAAAGCTCAACGGTGGTCAAATAGAGCCGATCAAGGTTTACAGGTTCATGTTCTGAATGCCCTATTAACTGCTTGGAATTTGAGTCAATATTTACCCGATGATTTACAACTTTCCGAGGAAGAAAAACGGCTATTGTGTTTAGGAATAACCTTGCATGATTATAATAAAATTATTCAAGGTCAAACTGAAGCATCTACATCTCCAAAAGCCCATGAAATTCGGCAAATTTTGCAAGTCTGTGAAACCTGGGGAGAAAAACTTAATTTTGATGGGTTTTGGCATCCCTGGCGTGAGTATTTAGTGGATATTGCCTATTTAGCTCAAAATACCCAATTTAAAGTGGGAAGTAATACGTTCATTTCTAATTGGGAAATTGATGATTTTCAGGTACAAATTGAGGATGATCGGCGCTTAGATTTACCCCTGCGTCACTTGTTAGCTTTTGGTGATATTGCAGTGCATTTTAATGATCCAACGGATGTGGCAATCCAAACGGGAGGCGATCGCCTACAAGATCATTTAGACTGGTTAGAAATCGAGAAAAAATTAGTCTACCATCGCCTGCGGGACTGTCGGGGTTTGCTAACTAATCGTATTCATAATGCCGTGGTTAGTTTTGTAGAAAAAATCGGCTGGGAACCCCTATTATATTTTGCCCATGGTACAGTTTATTTAGCCCCTAAAATACCCAAAATTCCCGATTTTATAGCCATTGAAACGGCTATTTGGCAGAATATTATCCAAGGGGACACAGATAAAAATATTCGAGGTTTAGCTGGATATTTTAGTAAGGGTGAAATTGGCTTTGTAAGAGATGGGAAAGGCTTAAAAGTTGCCCCCCAAACTCTGGAATTATTCAGTCCCGCAGACCTAATTCGACAACTTCCCCATGTTGTAGAAGTTAAAGTTGCTAATGATAAAAGTCCCGCAACTCCTAAGCGAATTGAAAAGTTAGACATTCCCCAAGTTGAAAAAGAAAGACTATTAAAAGCGGCGGATTTGCGGGCGGATCGAATTGCGGAATTTTTGATTTTTACTCAAAATCAATTTTTTGAAACCTCTGGAGAATACGCCCCCCAAGTTCTGACCCTGCTGAATTTAGAAACTCAAATTTCCCCAGAAGAAACAGCAATTCAATCTGGGGGGGTTAATTATGGTTGGTATCGAGTTGCTGCTAACTATATGGCTGATCATTTAACCCTAGATTTAGAACAAGTAACCGAATTTTTAACTGTTTTTGCCGATCGCCTAGCAACTTGGGCAGAAGAAAAAGGGTTACTCAAACAAAATAGTAGCCCAACTCGTGAAGCCTTTAGCGATTATTTAGAGCAGTATTTAGAGATTTGGGGGTTAACAGCATTTCCTCATAAATTCCCTAATGAACTAACGGCTTATACCGAGGCAAAAGTTACAAATCAACCGATTTGTTCATTAAGTTCTGGGGAATTTTCTGCCGAGGATCAACTGGATTCCGTGGTGTTATTTAAACCCCAACAATATAGTAATAAAAATGCGTTAGGAGGAGGTAGAATTAAACGAGGAATCTCAAAAATATGGGCTTTAGAAATGTTATTACGGCAAGCCCATTGGTCTGCCAGGGCAGGAAAACTAGAAGACCAACAACCGGTTTTTCTGTATATTTTTCCCGCCTATGTTTACTCACCCCAAACCGCTAAAGCGGTGAAAGTATTAACTAATACTTTAAAGACTAATCTTTGGGATGTTCGTAAACATTGGATTGATGCTAATTTGCAAATTGACGGCTTACAAACCTTAGCTTGGCGCGAAGAAGATGAACCCGAAGCAGGAAGATATCCAAAATTAGGTGTTCGCTATTCGGTGCGAGACTTGCCATTTATGGCAATTAATTACACAACAACCATGGGAAAAACCCTGACGGATGCTTGGGTAGAACCGGCGTTTTTAGCCCTAGCTTTGCCCCGGCTTTTGGGGGTAAAAGTCGTAGCTACCACCAGTCCCGATCCTCTTTATACCAGTGATCAAGAGTTTCTGGAAACCGTGAAATTAGACGGCATTGCTGGGTTTTGGAATCTACTCAGTTTAGATTCATCTATTCGTTTAGATGGCTTAGAAACGGCCTTAGAACGCTTGTTAATTGCCTATAGCATTCACTTAGATAATCGGAGTGCTAAACCCGATGCCCGTTGGCAAGCGTTTAATGGCACGGTGAGGGATTTAGCGACGAATGTTTTGAATATTTTTGCGATCGCGAATGAGGGATTTCGGCGTGATAAACGAGAACCTTATGGCAATGAAATTGATCGCTATTGGCAGTTTGCTCAAATTTGGTCAAAAGGAGATGATGTTATGGAGAAAACCATGCAGTTTACACAAGATTTAGTCGAAAAATATCGCAAGTTCTATCAAGTCGATATCAAAGAGTCCAGTCATTCAATTTTGTTACCCATTACTAAATCTTTGGAGGTGATTTTATCAAGTCCTAATGATCTTGATCCTCAAGATTTAATCTTTCAAGGGGCTGGACACTTGCGCGATGCTTTGGATCGTCAAGAAGTCTATAAACGTCCCTTGATTAAAGATAAATCTGTGGATTATGCCCAGCGTCAACAACAGGAACTTGAAGCCATTTATGGGTTTATGAAAACCTTTGTTGAGGAGGTTTTTTTGAAGCAATATAAAGGCGATCGCGCCCTGCTTCAAGAAAACCGTAACCGCATCAAAGCGGGGGCGGAATTTGCTTACCGTTGGTTAGCATTACAAGACAAACAACAACAATCTCAAGTCCAAAACTAACACTTTAAAGGAGATGATCACCATGGCAATTCTCGAAACACTTAAACCTCAATTTCATGTCAATATTCCTCCCTTTGCTTCTAGCAAATATATCCACTTCTTAATGCTGCGCCACAGCCAATCGTTCCCAGTATTCCAAACTGACGGGATACTAAATACAACTCGAACTCAAGCAGGTTTAAATACACCAGATTTCATCGCTCGAATAGTCATGTTTAAGCGAAAACAAGTCAGCCCTGAACGACTAATTGGACGCGAACTCTTACGCTCTATTAATTTGATAGATGGGGAAGACAAAAAGGCTGATAATTTCTGTCGTTATGGTGGAGAACAGTTTTGTGGTAAGTGTCCAGATTGTGTAATTTATGGTTTTGCTGTCGGTGATAGCGGTTCAGAACGCTCTAAAGTATATTCGGATTCTGCATTTTCTCTAACTCCTTATCAAGATTCTCGCAAGAGTTTCTCTTTCAATGCGTTAGGCGAAGCAGGAACAATGATCCTAGATTATGACGATCCAAAACGGAGTCAAGACAAGAAAACTCGTACATCGATTAACGAACAGGAACACATTCTTCCTGAAATCGTATTTCCAACTGTTGAAACTTTGCGCGATCCCACATTGGAAGGGTTTATTTATGTCTTAGGAAACTTGTTAAGAACCCGGCGTTACGGCGCACAGGAATCGCGCACGGGTACGATGACAAATCATATTCTTGGAATTGCTTTTTGTGATGGGGAAATTTTCAGCAATCTGCATTTTACCCAGGCAATTTATGATCAGTTAAAGCCAGATATTAATGCTCCGATTAGTGATATTTTGACGAAGGCAACGGAAGTGGCTGATAATTTAATCAAAAAGGAACCTGTGCGGAAAAGTCAGGTGATTTTGCGTCCTCAATTGGATGAATTATTAACAGAAGTAAGTGCAATTTATCAGGATGAAACCCGCTTGCGGGAAACTTTGACCACTCTCTATCAACAGACAAAAAGTTATGCCGAAACCTATGGCGCTTTAACCAAGGAAAAAGGCAAAGGGAAAGGAAAATCTAGTTCTTAATTAGTTGTTGTGCTTTAGCACTCAGTTGTTGTGCTTTAGCACTCAATCTTGGTATTAAATTAAGCTGGAAATTTCCTGTTTTCTTTTAAACCTTTGGGTGCGCTGAAGCGCAACAACTTTTATGAGTGCGCTGAAGCGCAACAACTTTACAACAACTTTAATTTTTGAGGAAAATTGAATGGTTCTTTATCATTGTCATTTGACTTTGCATGATAATGTTTTTTTTGCGAGTCGGGAAATGGGTATTCTGTATGAAACCGAAAAATATTTGCATAATTGGGCATTAAGTTATGCGTTATTTGAAGCGGTTTATATTCCTAAACCCTATCGACTACAGGGGAAAAATGCTCAAAAGCCCGCTTATTTAGATGGCGATCGCGAACAAAATTTACTCCATCTCAATCGAGCCCAAATTTATGTTTTTCCCGCCCAACCTTTGCGCTGTTCCTATCAAATTAATACCTTTAAAGCGGCTCAAGTAAATTACTATGGAATTTCCAAACAATTTGGGGCTACAGGAGCAAATCGTAACTATCCCATTAACTATGGTCGAGCTAAAGAATTAGCCGTAGGTAGCCGATATCAGACTTATATTATTGCACCGCCAGAGGTGAAATTTCCGGCTTGGATACGGTTAGGAAAATGGGCGGCAAAAATTAAAGTAGATGTGACACCAATTCCTGATTCTGGGATTAAAAAAAAATCGGGAGAATATGTCTGTCAACATCCCTTAAATCCCGTAGATTTACCACAATCTTGTCGCTTACTTTTATATAATCGGATTGTTATGCCTCCGGTTAGTTTATTGAGTCAGGCACAATTAATAGGCGAATATTTAGAAATTTTAAAACCGAATCAAGGGCAAGAAATGCCAGAATGGTCACAATTAACCGAGTTATCTTTTCCGATCAATTTACCTTTAGGAGTGGCTTATGGAGTTAATACCATTGCAGTCTGATAAATCTTTTAATTTATATGCGATCATTGTCCAAATAGCCGCTATTAATCGGGATTATTTACCTCCCACTTTAGGACGGGCGATCCATGCTCAGGTTTTGTACTGGTTACAAATGGGCGATCCAAATGCTTCTGAATATGTCCATAATAGTCAGGATTCTCCCATCAGTTTATCTGGTTTAATTGGTCATCGTCGTGGCGATAGAATTCGCTCAGGAGATGAGTTTTATTTTCGGATTGGTTTGTTAAATGGGAGTCTGCTGGAACCCCTATTAAACGGTATTGAACAATGGGGAAGTAAACCCCTAACTTTAGGTAAATTTCCTTTTATTATTAAAGGCATTCATTCCTTACCTGGTACTCATCCTTGGGTGGGTTCGGGGGATTATCAAATGTTAGCAAAACTGCCAAAAAATTCCGATGATATTACCTTAGAGTTTCTTTCCCCCACCAGTTTTAAGCAACAAAAATATGTGCAACTTTTTCCCTCACCAGAATTAGTGTTTTCTAGTTTGATGAAACGATGGAATGCCTTTGCACCGGAAACCCAAAAATTTGAGGCGATCGCTTGGCAAGGTTTTGTTTCTGCCTATAGTTTAGAAACCCATGCTTTAAAGATGGAAAATAACGTAGAAATTGGGGCAAAAGGATGGATTAAATATCGATTTCCTGACCCTCAAGAAGCGAAAATTGCTAACATTCTAGCCCATTTTGCCTTTTTCTCCGCCATCGGTCGTAAAACCGCCCTGGGAATGGGACAAACGAGAATCAGTCATCAGTTATCAGTTGTTAGTTAATAGTTGTTAGTTAATAGTTGATATAGCAATCCTAAATAGGTTGTAACATTTCAATGCTGATATGAAATGGCCAGAAGTATTACCCCAGATCCCTCCCCCCCTAGCCCCCCGTGCACGGGGGGTTTGGGGGGGCTGTTCTCTATTCCCTTTTGATCAGGGATTTTGAACACAACTCAAATAGGATTGCTATAAGTAGGCGGGCATAAATAACGTCAACAAACCGAAAGCTAAAATCCTTATTCTAAAGGGCTTACAGCATTTAGGATTTTAACTTTAATTATGACCACCTACTTAGTTAACAGTTATAGCAATCCTAAATAGGTTGTAACATTTCAATACTGATATGAAACGGCCAGAAGTATTACCCCAGATCCCTCCCCCCCTAGCCCCCCGTGCACGGGGGGTTTGGGGGGGCTGTTCTCTATTCCCTTTTGATCAGGGATTTTAAACACAACTCAAATAGGATTGCTATATCAAGATGCTGATGAAGTCGGAAAAATTCTTTTTGCTATTCTAAAAAAACCAGAATTGGCAATAATGAATCAAGCAAAATCATCCTAGAAAACCAATAACCGTTAAATGTTAACTCTAAAACTGTTAACTCTAAAACTGATAACTCTAAAACTGATAACTGATAACTGATGACTGATTTAACTTTAGCTTATCTCAACGCTTGGGAATATTGCCCCCGTCGATTTTATTTAGAATATCAATTGGGGGAAACAAAGGATAACGAACATATTATTATGGGGCGTTATCTCCATGAAAATATTAATGAAGAAGGAACTACTTTTGAAGGTGATACTATTATTCACCGTCAGCAGTGGGTCTGGAGTGAACAGTTGAAAGTAAGTGGAATTATTGATGCTGTGGAAGAACGGGAGGGTCAACTGATTCCTTTAGAATATAAAAAGGGAAAAATGGCGCAACATCTCAATGATCATTTTCAACTTTGTGCGGCGGCGTTATGTTTAGAAGAACGCACGGGTAAAGTAATTCCCTATGGTGAAATTTTTTATCATGGAAATCGCCGTCGTCAACGGGTTGAATTTACCCCAAAATTACGACAAATGACCCAAGAAGCGATCACCTTAGCTCACAAAACCGCCATGGGCAAAATCCCTTTACCGATTAACAATTCTAAAAAATGTCAAGCTTGTAGTTTAACAGGAATTTGTCTACCCTTTGAAGTAAAAGAACTAATTTGTCAAGGAGTTTAACTTAAAATGTCTATTCTTTATATTACCCAACCTCAAGCAATTTTAGGTAAAAAATATGAAGCCTTTACCGTTGCAACTCAAGAAGAAAGTGGCAAATGGAATAAACAATCGGTTCCCGCCCAAACCGTCGAACAAGTGGTATTAATGGGCAATCCTCAAGTCACGGGAGATGCCCTCACCTATGCTTTAGAACTGGGAGTGCCTGTTCACTATTTAACCAGTTTTGGCAAATATTTAGGCAGTGCTTTACCCGGATATTCTCGGAATGGAGCCCTACGGTTAGCCCAGTTTGAATTATATCAGGATACGGAACGTCGCTTGGAATTAGTTAAAACCATTGTATCGGCTAAAATTCAAAATCAAGCTACGGTTTTATATCGTCAGAAAATTGCTGATACTCCTTTGAAAAATCATAGAAAATTACTGTTTAAAAAAGCTACTTTGGATGAAGTTCGAGGAGTGGAAGGAATTGCGGCAAAAGATTATTTTCGAGAATGGTCAGCGATCTTAAATGAACCTTGGTCTTTTCCAGGTCGCAACCGTCGTCCACCGACCGATCCAGTGAATGCTTTATTGAGTTTTGCCTATGGTTTATTGCGGGTACAGGTAACAGCATCGGTGCATTTAGTGGGACTTGATCCTTATATTGGATATTTGCATGAAGTCAGTCGGGGTCAACCCGCAATGGTGCTGGATTTAATGGAGGAATTTCGTCCTTTGGTGGCGGATAGTTTGGTATTTTCGGTATTAAATAAACGGGAAATTCAGCCGGATGATTTTACCGAAAGTTTGGGTGCTTATCGACTCAAAGATGAGGGACGTAAGCGGTTTTTACAAGCATTTGAACGGAAAATGAATGATGAGTTTAAACATCCAGTTTTTGAGTATCGGTGCACCTATCGACGGGCGATTGAATTACAAGCTCGATTATTAGGACGCTATTTACAGGAAGACTTGGTTTATAAACCTTTGGTATTACGATGAAAAATACGTTATTTTATTTGGTGATTTACGATTTACCCGATAGCAAAGCGGCTAATAAACGGCGCACAAGGTTACATAAATTGTTGTCGGGTTATGGCAAATGGTGTCAGTATAGTGTGTTTGAATGCTTTTTAACAAGTGTTCAGTTTGTGAACTTACAACACCAAATTGAAAAGTTAGTTAAACCTGCTGAAGATTCGGTACGGATTTATGTTTTGGATGCGGGATCTCTGAAACGCACAATTACCTATGGGTCTGAACACCCCCGTCAAGATCAGGCTATTGTCATCTAGTTAAATTGAATAGGATACCGTTGACCCTGTTTCCGTTGGATGCGGGGTTTTTTATTTGAGTTCAGAGGTCTGGGGGCGATCGCAATATCATATAAGATTCCCCTTGACAAGAAAATTGTTTTGGTTTATGATTATTTTCGTGAACCTAAGCGGGGGCGAAAACCTGGGGGGGTTCACGAAAAACGCTAGAACCTTGACAAATCAATAGTTTATACTTTTGAGTCCGGTTAGTTATTGATAATCTGTTGCAATAACGAAGCCTGAAATGAGGCAATTTTTGAGGTTCACGAAAATGGGCTCCAGAATCACCGCCCCATCAGGGTTTCAGACGGCAGACTTTCAATTAAAATAATCCTGCTTGCGGGACTGAAACAACAGTAAAATTGCGCTAGCGATGGGTAATATCGCTGAACCTTTCAATTAAAATAATCCTGCTTGCGGGACTGAAACATAATTAGAGAATAGAAAAGGGAGCAAGGCAGTTCTTTCAATTAAAATAATCCTGCTTGCGGGACTGAAACTTCTCTGACACTGCAAGGCTTTCAAGCAATGCTACTCCTAAGCTTTCAATTAAAATAATCCTGCTTGCGGGACTGAAACTCAATTATCCCTCACTCAATATCGGATAAATTGTTTCTCTTTCAATTAAAATAATCCTGCTTGCGGGACTGAAACTTTCCTGTAGTTGAACTGCTACCAGTTTGACTAATAGGGTTACTTTCAATTAAAATAATCCTGCTTGCGGGACTGAAACGCTAAAGTGATGTAGCCATGCTCCCCCGGATAAAGCTTTCAATTAAAATAATCCTGCTTGCGGGACTGAAACAAATCTATGGTGTATGGAGCCCATAATCGACTTGTCGCTTTCAATTAAAATAATCCTGCTTGCGGGACTGAAACATGGAGACACGATCGCTCTTAATATTGAATCGGAAACTTTCAATTAAAATAATCCTGCTTGCGGGACTGAAACATGACGGAAGAATTAAAAGTCGTTGTATCTGTGAAGACTTTCAATTAAAATAATCCTGCTTGCGGGACTGAAACATTAGTTTACCTTCTCATTGGTTAAATCATCATGTCTTTCAATTAAAATAATCCTGCTTGCGGGACTGAAACATAGTTTCCATGTTGTTCTAGGGGAAAGATAGTTAAGTGTCTTTCAATTAAAATAATCCTGCTTGCGGGACTGAAACGGCAATCCCTAAAAATAGATCAATGGGTTGTAACAATTCTTACTTTCAATTAAAATAATCCTGCTTGCGGGACTGAAACACCATCATGGCTAGAAAGAAACCGATTAAGTCTCCTATCATTCTTTCAATTAAAATAATCCTGCTTGCGGGACTGAAACATAAACCATTATCCTAGTCCTGAAATAATCCCCTAAACTTTCAATTAAAATAATCCTGCTTGCGGGACTGAAACATCTCTATAAAATCAGAAATTTTTACCCCATACCCTTTCTTTCAATTAAAATAATCCTGCTTGCGGGACTGAAACTATGGTTTGTTGCTGCATAGGATTGCTGCATGGAACCTTTCAATTAAAATAATCCTGCTTGCGGGACTGAAACGTAATAACTTAGTTCACAAGATTAAGCCCTTAGACGCACTTTCAATTAAAATAATCCTGCTTGCGGGACTGAAACATCCGTCAAGGGACGCTATGCTTGGTTACACCCTTGACTCTTTCAATTAAAATAATCCTGCTTGCGGGACTGAAACATGGCAAGAATTAATGAGTCGAGATAAATATGACTTTCAATTAAAATAATCCTGCTTGCGGGACTGAAACCTTTGATAGAATCTGATTGTCGGTTAAAATCCTCTAAACTTTCAATTAAAATAATCCTGCTTGCGGGACTGAAACTATGACTAATGTACAAAGTCAAGCTACAATCGCCTTCTTTCAATTAAAATAATCCTGCTTGCGGGACTGAAACTAAACACCTATAAACACCTATAAATAGACATATAAGCTTTCAATTAAAATAATCCTGCTTGCGGGACTGAAACTTATAGAGATCCACAATTAATAACTCTATAGCGGGATCTTTCAATTAAAATAATCCTGCTTGCGGGACTGAAACAAGTGTCTAGTGAGTCGGGTTTTGTATCGTTTCCCCCTCTTTCAATTAAAATAATCCTGCTTGCGGGACTGAAACTTTCAAGGTCAACATCGGAACATTTTTCTTTGGCTAAGCTTTCAATTAAAATAATCCTGCTTGCGGGACTGAAACTATAATAGGTTGTAACATTTTAATACTGACATGAAACAGTCAGAAATATTACCCATGTTCCCTTTTACACAACTCAAATAGGATTGCTATAATTCTTAATCTTCTCATAATCAATGGCTATCATTCCCCGACAATAAATCAAAGAATGATAGCCGAAAATATCAACGATCTTTAGCTTGTTTGTACATAACTTTTGGCTAATGAAACAGCCCTGGCGTTCCCACTGGAGTTAGCTCAAACTATTAGTTAATAATTAAAAAAAGAAAAAGAAAAGAAGAAAGAATTAACCAATTATTTCAATTTTTGTCTAAATTAGATGATGAAACTGAACAAAAAGAAACCTTAAAAATTATTGAATCTCTTGAGGATATTATGAATGGATTGAAGTCGATTATTATGCGAGTTGGTCAAGATTAATTAAATATCTGAAAAAAGTGCTTGGCAATTTAGCTGTTTTTTCAACAAAACGTAGGTAACTATAAATAAATACCTACGTTTTGTTAAATTTCATCTAATTTTGATCTAACTTACAATTTGAGGAACTTTAAGTCGTTTTTTCTAGTTTTTTTCAATCTTCCTACGCATTTTAAGATTGAACTTGAAAATAATGATAAAGATTAGCAACGGTTAAATCGGGTACTTCTTCCCAATTTTTAGGGGCTAATCCATTTAAACCTGTGGCGATCGCTTTATTAAAAATATAAGATTCATGTTCACGGCGTAATTCAGGTTTAACGACAAATTTTAATTGATCTCGTAAAGCTGAATAGTGGGATTTTTGTTTTAATTCCTCATAGATTTGCATTTCTAAAGGTTTAATAGTTATGTCGTTTTTTGATAATTCAAAATTAACTGATTCTGAGGTTTCCGGTTCTAACATTGCTAACTGTTCCCGTTCATCATTAGATAAGGTTTTAAACCAATTAGTATGATCTTGCCAAGATTTTAATGCTGTACAATCATGTATTTTAATTCTGGCTATTTCAGGAAATAGAAAATCTAATTCTTCTTGAGAACTACATTGATCAATAATATTCAGTAATCCTTGATAAATTTTATTTTGAAGTTGTTCTAGGTGTTCATTCGATGCTGTTAATTGATTTTGGGCTTGATAAGCAGTAATAATGGCTTGTTCAATCGCCCAAGTGCATTCGAGTCTACGAAGTTGACCCGCAGCACAAACATTGTTTAATAGCTGGGGATTAGAGTAATCAGCTAAAGCATGGTATAGCATACTTAACACCCCGTTAATTTGATCGTTTCTGGCATTTGGTTCTTCAATAGTCATTGCCACTTTAAACCACTTTAAGGCTTCTGTAAATTTGCCATAAGCTGTAATTAAAATTAACCGATGTTGATTATATTTAATATCTTCTGCAACTTCATCAATCCGTCTAATAATACTATCACCTTGATTTTTTAAGGCAGATTTTAGATCAATAAATCCTCCCGTCACTGTTAATTTGAGTTGTTTGATATCTTCTCTTAACTTTAAAGTCTGATACAAATTTACAGCCGCAAGAACACCTGTTACCGCTACACCAACACCAATAACCGCAGTCGTTGATTGTAGAACTCCCAGACTTGCTTGTAATTGGTTAATTCCTTGATAGGTTTTCTGAAATCCTTGATGAACCTGATACATTTGAACTAAACCCATACCCACTTCCACGGGTGCGGTAATCGGCGCAAGGGGACTATTGTGCATTATTGTACCCATAGCGTGACCTGCAAACTGGCCCGCATTTGCTGTTCCTTTCGCCCATCTGACCATGCTTAAAGGTACTCCTGAGTTGGAGGAAACTAACTCATAGACACCCTTGGCTAAACCTTCTTGAATTGCGGGGGAAAATACAAATTGCATACTAGGAGCGAAAACAGACATAATTTTTAACCTAACTCTTTAATTATTGTAAACTCAAAATCCTCTAAAAACAAACAGATATTGCTAAAATTTTGATCAATTAATTTTTTGTTTTACTGATTTAAGTATTTTTACGGAAAATAAATTTATTTTGATTTTAATTGATTTTATTAAACCGTATAAACACGGATAAATAATTTATAAATTGTTACTGACTTATTTATTGTTCCTCTAATGTTGTAAAGTAGAACTGTATGCTTAATTGAGGCTTGCTGCAATGAATGAATTTTTAAATATCTTCCAGTCTATTACTTATTCAACGGTTTCTGTACTGAACAATAAAAGTGAATCTTGCGAGTTGAAACAATCCGCTACGGAGTTAAATCAGTCGATTCAATCCTGTAATCAGGAGTTAAGACAGTCCGCAGTTAGATTAAAAGAGTTAATGGAAGTTAGTTATAAAGATTTGGATCAGGCTGAGGATGTCTGGAATAGTAAACCTAGAATTATGGCTGTCCCCAAGTCTGAACTCTGGGAAGAAATAGGAAAACTAGCAGCGATTGATTTTAGAATTCGGGAGTTACAGAAAAAATGTCAAACAGAAGGGATTCAAGAAATTAAAAATTTATGGTTAAATCAATGTGAACAGCTTAAAGAAACGTGGTTTAAAGATAGTAAAAGCGGAAACTTAAAAAAAGAATTAGGTCTTTCGGATAAAGATGGCTTGATTCAAGGATTAGATAAGACAATAAAAATTATCAATAATGAGATGATCACCAGTATCAATACAAATTTATTATTTTTAAATAAAAATGTATCAAATATTGATATGAATTATCTTCAATCAACAATTAATTTACTAAATTTCCAAGAGCAAGTTAATATTTCAGTTAAACCAACTTCATACTCTTACCAAAAAAATTACTTAATTAATACAAAAGGAAATTCTAGCAATATTTTATCAGATTGGTGGGTAAAACCAAATCTAGGTGGATTTTTAAATCAAGGATTTATGGTAATTACTAGAGAAAGATTTGACATTTTTGTTAATAGAGTCAAAGAAATTATAGAAGAAAATATGGCTTCAAGATTTACTGAATGCTTTGATTTTGCTTTATCAACTACAACAGAAATTATTATTTTTTACAATGATTTTTTAGAGAAACAAAACCGATATGAACAAGAAACTCCTGAACAACGGGAAGCCGAAAAAGATTGGATTGATCAACAACGTCGAAAATTAGATCAGGTTCAGAAACAAATTAATATGATTTTAAGAGGTTATGTAGGGTGAGCAATGCCCACCCTAATCCTACATTAACCTAGGGATTAATGTCCAATACCGACATATTGGAAACCTGCGGATTCTAATTGTTTTCGGTCTAAGAAATTCCGGCCATCAATCATAAATGCCGAGTGCATTTTTTTCGCCATTTTCCCATAATCAAGGTTTTGGAATTGCGCCCAGTCGGTAATTAAAATTAACGCATCACAGCCATCAGCTAACAATTCAGGATCGGTTTCAACAATTACCCCCGTTAACCCATGACGCATCCCACTTTGGGAAATAATCGGATCATAAGCTTTAACTTTTGCCCCCAAACGGTTCAATTCTTGGATAATATCTAAAGCTGGAGCATCGCGTAAATCGTCCGTATCAGCTTTAAAAGTTAATCCCAATAATCCCACGGTTTTGCCTTTGAGAATTTTCAGCACTTGCTGTAATTTATCAATGGCAATCGTGCGTTGACGGTTATTAACTTCCACCGCCGCTTTTAATAATTGGGCGTCATAATTATAGTCATCGGCCGTATGAATTAAAGCCGAAACATCTTTAGGGAAACAGGAACCCCCCCAACCAATTCCAGCTTGTAAAAATTTATTCCCAATGCGAGAATCTAAGCCAATTCCTTGAGCTACTTGTGTCACATCCGCACCGACGCGATCGCAAATATTAGCAATTTCGTTAATAAAGCTAATTTTAGTTGCTAAGAACGAGTTAGCAGCATATTTAATCATTTCTGCTGAACTTAGATCAGTTAACACAATTGGAACTGGGGGTAAAGATGGATGATCAGAATGTTTTCTCGATACTAAAGGTGCATACAATTCCTGCATCACCTCCAGGGCTTTTTTGCTATTACTTCCTAACACAATTCGATCGGGATTAAAGGTGTCATAAACCGCCGAACCTTCGCGTAAAAATTCCGGGTTACTAACAACATCAAATTCAGCTTCAATCGGTGTTCCTGCTGACCCTTTTTCTTTTTGCCGCTCGGAAACACCATCTAAAACAATCATCCGCACCCAGTCTCCGGAACCAATGGGTACAGTGGATTTATTCACAATCACTTTATAACCTGTGGTCAGGTTAGCTCCAATCCCCCGCGCCACCGCTTCGACATAACGAGTATCACTTTCTCCGCTAGGTAAAGGAGGAGTTCCTACGGCGATAAATAACACCTCACCATGTTCCACACCCGCAGCTAAATCCGAAGAAAAATCCAGCCGCCCGGACTCCATACAGGATTTCATTAATTCCGGTAGTCCGGGTTCATAAATCGGGGACTGTCCCGATTTCATTAATTTGACCTTTTCCTCATTATTATCAATACAAATAACATCATGTCCGATCTGTGCCAGACACACTCCGGTTACTAAACCCACATATCCCGTCCCAATTACACAAACACGCATAAATCTATCCTCAATTTTTTGACCGAAAAACTAACAATCTTGTTAACGCTCAATGATTGATCGTTAACAAGGATTTTACTCTTTTCAACTGTTGTAGATGCGTTCCCGAAAATCTTTCACCGTCAATTCTAATCCTTGATCCAGTGGGATTGTCGGTTCCCAATTCAGGTAGGTTTTAGCACGAGTAATATCGGGTTGTCGCTGTTTAGGATCATCCTCCGGTAGCGGTTTAAATTGAATTTCCACATCTGGGTTAACGAGATTCTGAATTTTTTCAGCTAATTCCAAAATGGTATATTCCCCTGGATTCCCGATATTAATAGGGCCAATCTGATCGCTATTCATCAAGCGGATGAATCCCTCTACCAAGTCTGACACATAACAGAAACTCCGGGTTTGGGAACCATCCCCATAAACTGTTAAGGGAATCCCTCGCAGGGCTTGGACAATAAAGTTACTGACCACACGGCCATCATTTTCTAACATTCGGGGGCCATAGGTATTAAAAATCCGTACCACCCGAATATCTACCCCGTTTTGACGGTGATAGTCAAAGGCTAAGGTTTCTGCAACCCGCTTTCCCTCGTCGTAACAGGATCGAATCCCAATACAGTTGACATTGCCTCGATAGTCCTCCGTTTGGGGGTGAACATCGGGATCTCCGTAGACTTCAGAAGTGGAGGCTAGGAAAAACCGGGCTTTGATCCGTTTGGCTAACCCCAACATATTCATAGTTCCTAATACATTGGTTTTGATGGTTTTAACCGGGTTGTATTGGTAGTGAACTGGAGAGGCGGGACAGGCTAAATGGTAGATTTGATCGGCTTCTAACCGAATTGGTTCGGTAATATCATGGCGGATCAGTTCAAAATAGGGATTACCGATCCATTTCAGGATATTTCGTTTTCTCCCTGTGAAAAAGTTATCTAAACAAATCACTTCATGGCTCTGTTCCATTAAGCGATCAATTAGGTGTGAACCCAGAAAACCCGCGCCACCTGTAACTAAAATTCTCATCTAAAAATTGGGTTTGAAACCCCGTCCTTTAGCGAAGCGAAGGACGGCTTTACACAATCTTCTAAGTAACAATCAACCCGTTGGAACGGCGAATTAACTGTACTTTACTAGAAGTAATCTGCCCTAACCGTTTCCAATTAGCATCGCTGACAGATACTTGTCTTTCGGTGTCTGCTGACACATAACCAACACCCTTGGCAGATTTAACCAAGTCCCCCTTACGGAATCCATGACGAGTCGTAGAACCCCCATACTTACGACGCATTCCACCTTTTGCTGGGAGCATTAAGTGAAGTTGACGACGAGAAAAAGGGGGTCTGCGAATCACTCGGAATTGAGCAGTGGTAATGACAACATTACCAAACCAATTAGCACCATCAGTGGCGACGATTACTAAAACGTTTTAAAGTTAAGACTTGGCTTTGAATACACCCCAGCTATACCCAACAACATTGATCTTTGTTGTAGAGACGTTAAATTTAACGTCTCTACAACAATTTAGGATTCTTGATTTAACCGTAATACCGCCATAAATGCCTCTTGAGGAACATCCACAGAACCCAAGGATTTCATCCGTTTTTTACCTTTGGCTTGCTTCTGTAAGAGTTTTTTCTTCCGACTAATATCCCCCCCATAACATTTAGCTAACACATCTTTTCTTAATGCCGGAATACTTTCACTAGCAATAACTTTAGATCCAATTGTGGCTTGAATGGGAACTTTAAATTGATGACGGGGAATCAATTCTTTGAGTTTTTCCACCATTGCCCGTCCAACATGATAAGCTTTATCTCGGTGAACAATCATTGCCAAAGAATCGATCGGATCTTTATTAATCATAATATCGAGTTTAACTAAGGCATTTTCTCGATATCCAATAATATGATATTCCATACTGGCATAACCACGAGAACGGGATTTCATCTGATCAAAAAAGTCCGTCACTACTTCCGCTAAAGGCACTTCATAAACTAAGGTTGTCCGTCCCTGAGCTAAATATCGCATATCCTTAAATTCACCCCGACGACCCTGGGCTAACTCCATTAAACTGCCCACATAAGCTTCAGGAGTAATCATTTCTACCCGCACATATGGTTCTTCTATTTTTTCCCGATGGTTAGGTTCAGGTAAACGACTGGGGTTATCGATCATCATCACTTCTCCCTTTTGAGTTGTAACTTGATAAACCACCGAAGGAGAAGTCACAATTAAGTCTAAATCATATTCCCTTTCCAAACGTTCTTGCACAATTTCCATGTGCAGTAACCCTAAAAATCCACATCGGAAACCGAACCCCATCGCACTAGAAGTTTCCGGTTCATAAGATAACGCCGCGTCGTTTAATTTGAGTTTTTCTAAGGCTTCTTTTAGATTAGGATATTCATCAGAATCCGTGGGAAATAACCCACAAAACACCATCGGTTTTGCTTCGGTATAACCGGGCAAAGCTTGTTCGGCTTGACGATTGGCTAAAGTAATAGTATCCCCAACCCGGGCATCTTCAACGGCTTTAATCGCAGCAGAAAAATATCCTACTTCCCCCGCGTGGAGTTCATCAACGGGGATTTGAGTCGGAGATAATACGCCAATTTCATCAACTTCATATTCTTTTCCCGAAGCCATTAAGTGGACGCGATCGCCTTTTTTTAGCCTACCATCCATCACCCGAAAATAAACAACTACCCCGCGATAACTGTCATAATAACTATCAAAAATTAATGCCCGTAATTTCTGATCAACCGTATCCTGGGGAGGTGGAACTAAACGGACAATAGACTCTAAAATTTCATGAATTCCCACCCCTTCTTTCGCCGAAGCTAACACCGCCCCGGAACAGTCTAACCCAATAATTTCTTCAATCTCACTTTTAATCCGATCTGGCTCCGCTCCGGGTAAATCAATCTTATTTAAAACCGGAATAATTTCTAAGTTATTTTCTAAGGCGAGATAAACATTTGCTAAAGTTTGAGCTTCTACCCCTTGAGACGCATCCACAACTAATAACGCCCCTTCACAAGCCGCTAAAGACCTAGACACCTCATAAGAAAAGTCAACGTGACCCGGAGTGTCGATTAAATTTAATACATATTCCTCACCGTCATCGGCTTTGTAATTCATCCGGGCGGCTTGCAATTTAATCGTAATTCCCCGTTCTCGCTCTAAGTCCATGGAGTCAAGAAATTGTTCCTTCATTTCCCGTTTTTGAACCGCACCCGTCGCCTCCAAAAGTCGATCCGCCAGGGTAGATTTCCCATGATCAATATGAGCAATAATAGAAAAATTACGAATTCGAGAAACAGGAACGTTAGTCATAAAATGATATTCACAGGCATAATAGGGGAGACTCCCGTTAAACTAACGAGGGTCTAGTTAATGTATTTTAACAAAATAAACCCAAGGACACCGATTTTTTCAGGGAAATAGAGGGGATTAGGGCTGTTTTTCTAATTCCGACTTCATCCGTTCTAGGGTACGGTGCATCTGTTCAAACATTTGGTCGGGGGTAATCCCAAATTGACCGAGTTGGGTGCGTAACTGTTCAACGGTCATCTGGGCCATGAAATCCTCGGAAAGTTCAAACCGCTTCATGAAAATCCGGTAACGATCCATAACCGCTTCCATTTGCTCAATATAGAGTTTTTTCCCAGCCCGATCAAACTTGCCATAATCACTGCCCAGTTTGACCATAGATTGATAATCTTCAAATAGCTGTTTAGCTTCTTGTTGTACGATGTCTGAATCAAAGAATCCCATAGTTTCTCGATTTTTTTTGCTAGTAGGGGTTTGAGTTTTATAGACTTGGAAAGATTCTCCCCTATCTTAACCTTTTGAGAGCGGGTTACTCACACTCCCACAGGTGGCAATTTCCGTACCGATGGCCAGAGTAGAGGATAATAACCCTGTTTAGTTCGCTTTTTGATGGAGTGAGTCAAGAAAGGTAATTGGTATTAATGTCAAGAGTAGAATGTGATTATAGACTTTAATAATTCTTCTACACCGGGAGAATGGACTAAATTGAATTTTAACGGCTAGGAACAAAATCATGATCAAAATTATCAAACAACTCAGTATTGTTTTTTGTGCCATTTTTCTGTTGAGTGGCTGTGTTAGGTATGATGTGGGAGTGGCATTTCAGGATCAAACCCATGGTCAAATTGTTCAAAAGATTCAATTAGGAGAACAATTAACTAAATTTAGTCATGATGTAGTAGATGAATGGATATCTAGTTTAGAAAAACGGGTTAAACAGTTAAAAGGAAAAACCAAACTACTGTCTAAACAGGAAATATTAGTTACTATTCCTTTTAATAATGGTCAGGATTTAGAGACAAAATTTAATCAATTTTTTAATCCTGCTGAATTTAACAATAAAAAATCCCAGAAAAAACCCGATATCGAAATTCCTCAATTTTCTGCAAATTTAAACCTTAAACAAAATAATTGGTTTTTTGCTTTACGCAATTATCTCAACTTAGAATTAGATTTGCGATCGCTTTCCCTACTCTCTACCTCGGAGAATGTACTAATTAGTTCGGGGAACTTATTAGAACTAGAATTTGTCTTAAACACTCCCTGGGGTGCGACTGTGATTAATCCCATCGGTATTCCTGAAGGCTCGGAAGCACCTCTATTATTAAATGTTGATCTGAATGGAAAACAGGTTATTTGGACACTTAAACCCGGAGAAATTAATCAATTAGAAGCGATTTTCTGGGTTCCCAGTCCGATTGGAATAGGGACAGTTATAATTATCCTGATCACGGCTTTAGGAATTTATCTCAAATATACTTTTATCCCCAAATTCAAAGCCGGACAGTCCCCAATTCCCACTCGTATTTAACCCCTGTTCCCTGCTATAAAATTAAAAGAGACGTGCCACAGCGTGTCTCTCAATTCAATATCTTTAATTACTTCTCAGTCAGGTTCCACACTCCATCCCAAGTTTCATCAGGGGGTTGGGTGGTTTCATACAGAATACAGCGATCAACGTGCAGTTTAGCGGCCTTATTTTTCGGATCAAGATCCAAAACCGCCAGAAATTCCCGTTTAGCAGTCCGCAAAGATTCTTTGGCTTTTGCTGCAAATTTGCGTTTGGCTAAATCAACCATTTTCCGAAGTTTCGGTAGGGGCATTTCTGCGGCTTCGTCTTCCAACATTTTTCGGGTATTCTCATCGGTTGTAAACTGTTTTAGTTTAACGATGAGTAATTTTTTAGTTTCCCGGGGAGTAAATCCTTTGACTTTTTCCGGTAAAATGGCTAAGGCTTCCTCCATCGGCATCCGTTTAAAGTCTTCTATGGCTAACCGCTTGATGATATTTTCATCTAACATTTCGGTTAGTTTCTCCAGAGAATTTTTTAATAACATTTGTCCCAATAAATCCTTATCATCATAAGATAGTTTTTTCATTTGAACTTCGGAGACTTCTTCGAGTTCTTCTAATAACGGCACTATTTCCTCTGCGGTTAATTTGTCCGTGGCGGGTTTGAGGTAATATTCCCGTCCTAGATGATAGTGGTCGATGATTCCCTGTTGTTTTTCAGAAATTGGTCGTACTAATTTCCCTTCCCGAATGCCAACGAGTTCATAAATTCTCACCGGTTGGCTTTTGCCTTTGACGGTGATGAAATCGAGTTCTCGCACAATTACCCGATCAGCATAATGGATATAGGTATTCTCACTAATTACGATATCCGTGCCATATTGTTTACTGGTTCCTTCTAAACGGGAGGCGAGGTTAACTCCATCCCCAATAGAGGTTAATTCCATCCGTTTACTCGACCCAATATTTCCCGATACCACTTCATCGGAATGGAGACCCATACCAATACCAATAGGCATTAACCCCTGGGCGACCCGACCTTCATTGTATTCGGCTAGACGGTAGCGCATTTCCACGGCCGCTTGCATCGCCATCCAGGGATGATCCACCAGGGGGGCTGGAGAACCAAATACGGCCATTAACGCATCTCCGATATATTTGTCCAGGGTTCCTTTATAGCCCAACACGGTGTCTACCATTTCCTCAAAATAGGAGTTGAGCATGGTGACTACTTCTTCGGCTTGCAGTTTTTCGGTGAGGGTGGTGTAGCCGCGAATATCACTAAATAAAACGGTAACGTCTTTTCGTTTTCCACCTAATCCGGTATCCCCACTAGCTAACAGTTGTTCAGCGACTTCTGGGGTCATGTAGCGATACATTAAGTTCTTGATTTCTTTCTCGCCACTGATATCTTCCATCACCACTAAAGCCCCACTAACTTTTTCTGGGTTATTGATATCAGACATGGAATTAATTGATAAATTCACACTCCGAGAGGATTCATTTGTTTCGGAGAATAAAGTTTGATCCGGGTAATATTGTTGTCTGTCTTTAATATCTTTCGGGGCTAAAGCTAGATCAAACCATTTGCTAAAGTCTCGGTTTTTAACCTGAATTAAATCTCGGACAGAGCGCCCCTTAACAACATCTTCCTCCCGAATTCCTAGGAGTTCCATGGCACAATCATTCGTGGCAATCATTCGACCTTCTTTGTCGGTAGAAATGACTCCATTACTGAGCGATCGCAGAATATCTTTTTGCCGTTGTTCCTGTTCTTTGACTTTTTGGAACAATTTGGCATTCTGTAAGGCAACCCCCGCTTGAATATTGAATGCCTGCATGAATTCTAAATCATTAGTATTAAAGCTGGCTTTCCATTGTTCCGGAGCTTCTGGCCAATTTTCTGGATTATAAGGCGGGTGTTCTCCTTGTTTTTTTTTATTAATTAATTGAGTCACACCAATCAGTTGATTGTCAGCATTATAAACGGGTGTGCATAACATACTGCAAGTCCGATATTTAGTTTTTTGGTCAGTTTGTTTAGAGGTTTCGGAACGGGGATCGTTATACAGATCAAAGGGAATTAATAAAGGTTCACCACTTTGGGCAACAACTCCAGCAAATCCGGCGCTTCGAGGAATCCGAATTTCTATCAGTTTTTCATTAATCGGAATTTTTGTCCAAAGTTCGCTTTTTTCTTCATCTAATAACCACAGGGTGCTACGATCGGCATTCATTAATTCTTTTGCCTGATCCATAACATTTTTTAGGGTTTCTTCTAAGTCCAAACTACTCTTACTGAGGGCATTAACTGCATTCATTAAAGCCGCAGCTGCTCGCTGTCTGACCGTGGCCGCATAGAAGGAACGAGAAGACTCTAAAATTAGGCGAATCGAGGGGACAAATTCTTCAAATAGTTTTTCATCGTCTACCGTAAATCCCTCTAAGTCTATTTTTTCATCTAAGGGATCTAGGTGGCTTGAATTCAGTTTTAATTTATTTAGTAATTGTACCACCGCCACCAAGCCATTTTCATCATTTAAAAGAGGCATAACGACCATCGTATATGTCCGATAGCCATTTTTCTGATCCATTTTCTTGGCGGCGGCCGAACGCGGATCATTATAAAAATCGTAGGGAATATTAACCACATTGCGAGTGGTCGCCACTTCCCCAGCAATTCCGGCGGTGGATGGGATTCTCAATTCTAAGGGTTTACCATCCTGTCCTCCAGCTACAATTGACCAGAGTTCGTGTTTTTCTTCATCTACCAGCCAGATCGTTGTCCGATCGGCATTTAAAAGTTCTCCTATCTTAATAGTAATCGACCGCAACATTTCATTGAGAATCTCCTCAAACCCCTGAGCATCGAGCAGATTATTCAGCATCGATAGGGTTTGATTAACGGTTTTTAGTTTATCCTCAACTTCTTTAACCACAATAACGAAATTGTCTTTGGTTAAAGGAGCCAGAATAGAGGAGAAACTGCTGCCTCCTGCACCTGTGAGAACTAAACCCCCATTCGTTGAAGAAGATGATTCTTCAAGAGGGGTCTCACCCCCCACTTTGCTCATACCCTTTCGATTAACTGTAGACTCCTGAACGGGTGTTACATCAATTACTTGTGCTGAAACAACCGTTGATTCTCCTGATATAGAATTGGTCGGGGATGCAGATTTCATAGGGTTTTAATACATAGATTGGGGTTGAAACAGTCTTTTAAGGGAAAATTAATATTTTTTTAAGTTTTGAACTATCAAAAGAAAATAGCCCGTAGACAATTACTGTTTATCAGTTTACGTTGGATATTGACAAGTGGCTAAATTGTATCTGATTTAGGGCAATCCCGGTTTGTGAACTATTATTCCACTTAGTATAGATTCTCGTCTGTGTTTTGTTCTACCAATTTGGACAAAATAGAGCAGGATGGATCACAGATTTAAGCGGATTTCACGGATTTTAATCTATCAGGACTTGGGCAAGCACGCTATATATGGTGTACTGGCGTAAGTCCCGATAGATGGAATCCCCGTCCGTTCTGAATGATATAGTAGGGAACAGCCCCCGGGGGCTAGGGGGGAGGGAACAGGGGGAAAACACTTCACCGTCTGGGTTCCAAGATCCGTCTCTATCCTAACTGCCTTGGCGGTTGCTATAGTATAAATATTAACTAAAGTTATGTCTTAAGATTTGCCGATATGCCTCTAAGTTGGAATGAAATTAAGCAAAGGGCGATCGCCTTTTCTAAAGAATGGGAAACTGAAACTTCAGAAAAATCAGAGTCACAATCATTCTGGAATGATTTTTTTAATGTGTTTGGCATTTCACGGCGGCGGGTAGGAAGTTTTGAGCTACCGATTAAAAAGGCGGATAATAAACAAGGCTTTATCGATCTTTTGTGGAAAGGGATAATTTTGGTGGAGCATAAGTCTAGGGGCAAGGACTTAGATAAGGCTACACAACAGGCAAAAGATTATTTTCCCAATTTAAAAGAGCATGAATTACCAAAATATATTTTAGTTTCGGATTTCCAAAAATTCCGGCTTTATGATTTAGATACGAACGAAACCAAAGAGTTTGAGCTAAAGGATTTTGTAAATCACGTCCATCTATTCGGCTTTATAGCTGGATATGAAAAACGGGTTTATAAGGATGAAGATCCGGTCAATATTGCGGCGGCGGAATTGATGGGAGAACTGCACGATCGCCTGAAAGAAATTGGCTATACAGGGCATGATTTAGAGGTTTATCTAGTGCGGCTGTTGTTCTGTATGTTTGCCGATGATACGGGCATTTTTAATAAGGGAATTTTTTGGGAATATATTGATCTTCATACCAAGGAAGATGGCAGTGATTTGGCGATGCACATTGCTTCAATTTTCCATATTTTAAATACATCTAAGGAGAAGCGGTTAAAAAATTTAGATGAAAATTTAGCGCAGTTTCCCTATGTAAATGGGAAGTTATTTGAGGAGACTGTACAACCTGCGGCGTTTGATAAACCGATGCGTGAAATGTTGTTAAAGGCTTGTGCGTTTGATTGGGGTAAGATTTCCCCTGCCATTTTTGGGTCGATGTTTCAGGCGGTAATGAATCAGACGGAACGGCGTAATTTAGGGGTTCATTATACTTCTGAAAAGAATATTCAAAAGTTGATTAAGCCGCTTTTTTTGGATGATCTTTATATTGAATTTGAGAAGGCAAAGGGTAGTAAGGGCAAACTAGAAACATTACATAAAAAGATTGCAAATTTATATTTCCTTGATCCTGCTTGTGGTTGTGGTAATTTCTTGATTATTACCTATCGGGAATTGCGAGATTTAGAGATTTTGATTTTGTTGGAATTGAATAAGACTGGGCAGTTAGTGACGGATATTAGCTCAATTATTCAAGTGGATGTGGATCAGTTTGCGGGGATTGAATATGATGAATTTGCCGTGCGAGTTGCTGAGGTGGCGATGTGGTTAATTGATCATCAGATGAATGTGAAGGTGAGTAATGAGTTTGGGCAGTATTTTGTGCGGTTGCCTTTGAAGAAATCCGCGAAGATTGTACATGGTAATTCGTTAAAAATTGATTGGGAGTCTGTTGTTGCAAAAGAGAAGTTGAATTTTATTTTAGGGAATCCTCCTTTTGTTGGCGCAATGATCATGAATGATGAACAAAGAAACGATATTGCTTATGTTTTTGATGGAGAAAAAGGAACGGGTGTATTAGATTACGTCTGTGCTTGGTATCTGAAAGCTGCACAAGTTATACAAAATAATAAGATAAATGTAGGTTTTGTTTCTACTAACTCAATATCTCAAGGTGAACAAGTCGCTATACTTTGGAATATTCTTTTTGGCAAATACAAAGTTAAAATCAACTTTGCACATCGTACTTTTAAATGGACTAATGAAGCAAAAGGCAATGCTGCTGTACATTGCGTTATTATTGGATTTTCTTACTTTGATGCTATAGAAAAGTATATTTTTGACTATCAAGATATTAATGGCGAACCGCTTGTAATAAAAGCGAAGAATATCAACCCTTATCTAGTAGATGGAAATGATATCATTATTAATAATCGAAGTGTTCCTGTTTCTGATGTTCCCTTAATGCGTTTCGGAAGTATGCCAAGAGATGGTGGAAACTTCATTTTTAGTGAAGCAGAAAATGAAGAATTTATTAAAATTGAGCCTCAAGCTAAAAAATGGATAAGACCCTATACAGGAGCGCAAGAATTTATTAATGGCTATAGCCGTTATTGTTTATGGCTCGTTGATATTTCTCCAAATGAACTCAAAGCTTTGCCAGAGGTATTAAAAAAAGTTTATAAAGTTAAAAATTTTAGGTTGGAAAGTAAAGCAGCATCTACTCGTAAGTTTGCAGCTACACCTACTCTATTTTGTCAGATAGCACAACCAGAAACAGATTATTTACTTGTGCCTCGTGTATCTTCAGAGAAAAGAATATATATTCCCATTGGATTTATGTCTAGAGATGTGATTGGAAATGATCAAGTTTTATTGATACCTAATGCTAATCTCTATATTTTTGGTGTTCTCACTTCTGCAATTCACATGACATGGATGAAGTATGTTTGTGGAAGATTAAAAAGCGATTATCGTTATTCCAAAGACATTGTTTACAACAACTATCCATTCCCTGAAAATGTCAGCGACAAACAAAAGCAAAAAGTCGAAACCGCCGCACAAAAAGTATTAGACACAAGGGCAAAATATCCTGATAGTAGCCTCGCCGATCTTTACGATCCTCTCACCATGCCGCCCGATTTGGTAAAAGCCCATCAAGCCCTAGATAAAGCCGTTGATCTTTGCTATCGTCCCCAACCTTTTGTTAGCGAATTAAATCGCATTGAGTATTTATTTAATCTCTATGAAGCCCTAAGTGCGCCATTGCTGAAAGTCGAGAAGAAAAAGCGAGTTAAGAAAAAAGATAGTTAATAAATTAGATGATCTGGCGATCGCTATTCGGTGTGAGTCGTGATTTTTAGGCGATCGCTTTTGCTGTATTTAGATGTAAAATTAGATGTACAGATAGTGCGAACCTTATGGCTAACTTGCGTCAAGGTATTACCGAGGCGAAATCAGCATTTTTAGGCGATCGTGATGTTTTGGCTGTTGAAGATGCGATCGCTCTAAAACCCAAACCGAACTCTATGTTAGAATTTTAAATATTTTAGTATCTACACAATATGAAAAGCCAGTTATTAAAATTAGCTTTTGAAATAGAGCTTCAAGACGGAGAAAAATTTACAATACCTAGCTCCATAATAGAAGGAATCGGCAAAGGTAAATGGCTTATTACTATTCAGCCAAAATCAGAAACAGAAACAGGCGATCGCGCCCATGATGCCTTTTTAAAAAGTTATTCGTCAGAAGATGAAGGATTATATGACGACTATTAAGGCAGGAGAAATCTGGGTTGCATCAATTCCTTCATAGTCCTATCCTCATTGAATGTTCGGGGAGAAATTTTAACTATCTCATATCCTATTATATATTATATTCCTGTGAGTCGTGATTATTAGGCGATCGCTTTTGCTGTATTTAGATGTACACTTAGATGTACAGATAGATTCAAAAATAATGCTATCCAATATTCCGATTACAGAAGCAAGAAACGAGTTAACCTCATTACCTGAAAAGCTTGCCCAGCAAGGCGGTACACTGGCAATTACCCGTAGAGGCAAGCCCGTCCTAGCCGTGATGACATGGGAACATTACGAAGCAATACTCGAAACCCTAGAAATACTTGGGGATGCGAAGCTTATGGCTAACTTGCATCAAGGTATTACCGAGGCGAAATCAGCACAAGGAATAGATTGGGAATCAGCTAAACGAGAATTAGACCTGTAATGTATCGCGTCGTTATTCAACCTACGGCTTTCAAACTATTAAAAGAAATCAGCGATCGCCGTATCCGTAAAAAAATTAGCGATCGCATTGACAAGCTCAAAGAATCTCCCGAAATACAGGGAAAACCATTACTCGGTGAACTAGATGGTTATTACAGTGTGCGTGCAGTTGGACAAAGATATCGCATTATTTACGCGATCGAGCAAGCTCAAGTCACTGTCATGATTGTGGCTTTGGGAATTCGGAAGGATGGTAGTAAACAAGACGTATATGCTCTTGCTAAAAAGCTATTGAGATTAGGGCTATTAGACGAGTCAGACGAGGATCAAGATGATGATTAAAATTCAGAATTATAGAATAGAATTTTGGGTATTGGGAAGTGATAGAAAAAGCGATCGCTATTCGGTGTGAGTCGTGATTTTTAGGCGATCGCTTAAAAATTATTTGTCTTTAAATATCTATTCTAAAAGTATAATCGGTATCTTGAACTTATTTTTTATGCAAATTGGAATGAAAGAAACTCACAATTGATTCTAAAAACAGTTTTTCTCTTGCTTCAATGTCGGTCTTTACCCAATCATCACTTGGGTATTTTGAAAGGTCATTAACATTAGCAATGGGTGAGTCTTTATATTTATTTTTCTTCTGTCCAAAATAACCATTACCAGCTTGGATGTTTAGTTTTTTTCCTATAGCCACTTTGTTTCCATATCGCTCCAAATAGACTTTTGCATCTTCGTGATTCCAGCCATTGTAGTTAGCTGCTTGCCAAACACGAGGGAAAATATGTTCAATCTCAAAATTGGACTCAATCATGTCAATTTGATTGGGATTTAGATAAGCATGAAGCAAAATCATGGCGCGAGCAATTTTATAATTAACGGTTTGGGCCAAAGTAGTTGAAAATTCTGGAGGAATTGAAGTGATTATTGTTAGTGGTTTTCCTTCAAAAATATCAATGCAAAATTGGTAACATGAGTCCTTTATTTTATTTACGGTTGGTTTCTGAACAAACTCAGCAAACAAAAATGAAATTAAAGTTGCGAGATATTCAGAAAAACTTGTATAAAACGAATCCAAATCTTTATTTTTGAAAAAATATGCACTTGTAACATATTTCCAGTATTCATTTGGGTAATGGTTAAGGCAATGAAGATATTTAAACGACTGCTGAGAAATAAACTCTCGTCCCTGAAATGTAGATTTACCTTGTTTCACAGTTAGCCAAAATTCTGCAAGCTCTTGCAATTCTTTCATCAAGTTAGGTTGCTTTAATTTTTCAAATTTTTCGCCAGCATAAAATTTTCTTAGAGCGATTTCTTTTGTTTTATCACGACTTCTGCCACGAATAACGTGCGAATAATTTCGGAAAAGAGCATCCAGAGTCATTCCTGCGTCATCAACTGTTTCAGTAAGCTCTCTCCATGAATTAGTGAATTCTGATTTTTCTTCCTCGGTATTCTTAGTACGATAAATTTGGGCTTTAAAAATGTCGGAATCCGACAGTGGCATTCCTCGGTCGTTCAGAGTTGAAAATATGGTCAACGCTGTGTCTAGTTTTTCGCAATCAATTGGAAGTATAATGCAGTTTTTTAAAATAGAAACACAGAATTCCTGCCAATGAATTGGATTATTCATTGCATATTCTTCACACTTTGAAAAGAAATAGTCATAATTTTTTGAATAAAGGTCGGTAGCATTTGGTTTTGATTTTCCTGTCCGAAGAATCGCATGAAATACTTCATTGTCAGATTCAGTTGCAACTCGTGATTCTATATGGATTAAACTTGTGTCAGAAACTCTTCCCGAAATAGGGTTAACGTCCCAAATACATGGTGCAATTTGATTCTTGAGACCAGCAATATTGTCGTCTTCAATTGCACTGTTTTCCAATTTTGAATAGAATGCTCTTAGAAGAAGCAAGAGTGAGGTGATACGCTGTTGCCCATCGATAACTTCAATTTCAATCTTTCCAGATTCATCGTTTTTACAAGTAACAACTGTGCCTAAGTAATACTCCTCACTTACCGTTCTTTCTTCAAAGAAACTTGTAAGATCCTGCCATAGAATTTCGCATTTTTCTAAATCCCATTTATATGGTCGTTGATAATCAGGGATTATGAATTTAGTTCCCTGCATTTCAGAAAATAAACTACTTATACTTTTTTTCGTGACATTAAGTTCTGCCATATTTTACCCCTTAGAAAATTATTTCTTCTAAACCCCGATAAGATATTACCCTACTTTGAGTCTCGATATTTAGACTATAAACATCAAATATAGCTCTCCTCAAAGCGATCGCTGGTTGATTTTTTGCGAAATTGCGACATAAGTGTTATACTTGACGTAACGCATAACACTTGCCTATGCCTCAAAAATATAAAGACAAACGCACAGCCAAATTTGCTGCTGGCGATCGTGTCAAAGAATTTCAGGCATTTGAAAGACAAGCGTTTCTCATTTTAGTAGTGACCTTTAAAACGGTCAGATGATCTGTACCTGTAGACATTTTTGACTAACTAAACTCAGCTAGAATTATTTACATACATTGCCGTATGCCCTACAAGGTTTGCAGCACTCTCGGATGGATAATCCGCCGATTCAAATTTGCCTGAGTGTCTAACAATTTAACCATTACTAGCAACAACAAACAGAAAGACTATGTACGATCGAGAAAAACCGCACGTGATTATTGACATTGGCTCAGACTATGTGAAGGCTGGCTTTGCAGGTGAAGACGCACCAAGGGCTGTATTTCCCACTGTCGTTGGCAGACCAAAAGTTCCAGGCATTATGGTCGGCTCTGACCAGAAGGACTATTATGTAGGTACACAGGCTGAGGAAAAGCGCGGGGTATTGATCCTGAAACGCCCCATTGAGCATGGCATCGTTGAAGACTGGGACGACTTTGAAAAAGTTCTCGATCACACGTTTAAGAAAGAGCTGCGAGTAAACCCTGAAGAACACAATGTATTGATCACAGAAACGTCACTAAATCCAAATCGCAATCGAGAGAAACTAACTGAGATCTTGTTCGACACCTTTGGTGTGCCGGGACTCTATGTTGCTAACACGGCAGTCCTTTCACTCCAATCTGCTGGTAAGCCTACGGGAGTAGTGGTGGAAATCGGTGATGGAGTGACGCATATTGTTCCCGTTCGCGATGGCTATGCTCTGCCCCATAGCATCCTAAGAATCAATCTTGCTGATCGCAAGATCACAGACTATCCATCTCTGACAGGCAAGGAGTTTGGGGGAATTCATGAGCAGGTATATCAGGCAATCGAAAAGAGCGATGCTGATATAAGAAGTGATCTATATCAGAATATTGTGCTATCCGGTGGCACTACTCTTTTTCCTGGGTTAGCAGAACGTCTGACAAAAGAGGTGCAAAAACTCGCTCCTCAGTCTATCAGTTCTAAAGTCAAAGTTATTGCTGTCCCAGAGGGAAAATATTCCACTTGGATCGGGGGATCAATTCTTTCTTCTATCAGTGGTTTTTCAGATAGGTGGATCACGAGGGAGGAATATTACGAAGCTGGGTCTTCAATCGTCCATCGGAAGTGCTTCTAGAAGCTTCTAGACCTGAATTAGCATCGACTATCAGTGAAATACAATTGAAGTTACCTAATTCTCGTTACAGCATTTTTCACAAAAACAGAGGCGATCGCATTAATCATGTACTTTCTATGGGCTTGCTAAAGGCGATCGCCATTCCTGTGAGTTGTGATTTTTAGGCGATCGTTTTTGGGAGGTGAAGGGGAAAGTGGAGATCGCCCATTTAATATCGAAATTGTCGATTATCACTTCATGAGAAAAAAGCTATGCCAAGACCTGCAATTCACCCTGGCGAAATCTTATCTGATGAATTAAAAGAACTGGGAATTAGTGCATCAGAATTAGCGCGATCGCTCCATATACCCACAAATCGGATTACGCAAATTCTCAAAGGGCAAAGAGGTATTACTGCTGACACGGCATTACGTCTAGGACGATGGTTTGGCACTGGTGCAGAACTATGGCTTAATTTGCAAAAAACTTATGAGTTACGCCTAGCCCAAGAGTTAGCGGGAGAAGAAATTAAAAAGACAATTCAACCTCGTTCATCTATCAACAATCAGCCGTTAGTTCAAGTTTAGATAGATAAATTTTGGGTATGGGGAATGCGATCGCTGTTTGATTTTTTTGAAGTGGCGATCGCTATTTACCAAATCATCCCCAAATTTAACACAAAATCCTTTAAAATATCTTCCCCTGAAACCGTAGCAGGAGAATCTAAAACCTCAACCTCTTTTCCTGGTATATAAATCTCTACTTGACGAGATTTACGATTAATTAATATACCCAAACGCACACCATTATCTATATATTCTCTCATCTTTTCTTGTGTAGTCTTCAAACTATCACTAGGAGAAAGTAACTCAATTACAAAATCAGGACAAATAGGGGGAAACTTTTGTTTTTCCTCATCAGTTAAAGCATCCCATCTTTCTAACTTGATCCAAGAAGCATCAGGAGAACGATCTGCACCATTAGGCAATTTAAAACAAGTCGAAGAATCAAAAACTATACCCTCCTTATTTTGCTCATTCCAAATCCAAACTTGAGCAGTAATACCCGCATTACGATTTCCCGTTTCTCCTCCCGTTGGTGGCATAATTATTAACTCTCCATTTGCATTTCTTTCAAATCTCAATTCCCGGTTATTTTGACATAGTTGAAAAAACTGCTCATCAGTCATTTCTATTAATGATTTCAAATTGACAGTTAAAGCATTCATAGTCCTATCCTCATTGAATGTTCGGGGAGAAATTTTAACTATCTCATATTCTATTATATATTATATTCCTGTGATTCGTGATTATTAGGCGATCGCAATTTTAAATTAAAGTTTAATCAACAAGAAGAAGGCGTTGCCGAAGGCACTGGGAAGCAGACCGCATTATTTCTACGGGAAATTTTTGTAAAATCCTTCTCGACTCTCTATTTTGAGAATTTCGATAACTTCGCCATCCCAAAAAATTCCAATCCGATAGTTGTAGTCAAATTTAATGCGATAATATCCTGAGAAGCCTTTTAGTGCTTCAAGATCGGGAATTTCGGATAGTGATTGAGAAGTTCCAATTGCTTCAATACATTTTCTAACTTTTGCGAGAATTTTTTGGTTGTTAATTTTATCTAAATCTTTTTTGAAGCATTTGGCAATTCGATATTTCATTGAGGCAAACTCTCCAAGAGAGATTGAGACTCTAATTCAGATAAAAATCCTTCTTTTCGAGAATTTTCACAAGCTAAATAAAGGATAAAGTCTTCTAATTCAGAGGAATTATTTTCAAATAAAAGTTGTAGAAAGCCTTGTCGGATTTCTAGTGGTAAGGTTTGAAAGAGGCTATAGAAACCTGTGCTAGTTAGCAAAGAATCTGTAATTTCTGTTTGACTCACGGCTGTTTTTTCCTTTTCTACACTATCTCTATAATTTTACCAAATCATCCCCAAATTCAACACAAAATCCTTTAAAATATCTTCCCCTGAAACCGTAGCAGGAGAATCTAAAACCTCAACCTCTTTTCCTGGTATATAAATCTCTACTTGACGAGATTTACGATTAATTAATATACCCAAACGCACACCATTATCTATATATTCCCCCATTTTTTCCTGTGTAGTCTTCAAACTATCACTAGGAGAAAGTAACTCAATTACAAAATCAGGACAAATAGGGGGAAATTTTTGTTTTTCTTCATCGGTTAAAGCATCCCATCTTTCTAACTTGATCCACGAAGCATCAGGAGAACGATCTGCACCATTAGGTAATTTAAAACAAGTCGAAGAATCAAAAGCAATGCCAGTACCATCAGCATCAGTCCAATTCATTACCTGTTGAGTGATTCTCGCATTTTTGTTTCCTGTTTCTCCTCCCGTTGGTGGCATAATTATTAATTCTCCATTGGCATTTCTTTCAAATCTCAATTCCCGGTTGTTTTGACATAGCTGAAAAAATTGCTCATCAGTCATTTCTATTAATGATTTCAAATTGACAGTTAAAGCATTCATTGTCCTATCCTCATTGAATGTTCAGGGATAAATTTTAACTATCTCATATCCTATTACATATTATTAGTTACCAATTAATAGCTTTATTTTGTCATAATTTTGGAGTTTTTGGTGTCAAACCTAATTCTTCATCAACGCAGCTTGGGTCAAAAGGGACTCAGCAAAGGCAATCGCTTCTTGGGCCGACTCTCCACTGGCCAATTGAGCTAATTCTTCCCGACGTTGGGGGGAAGTTAACTGAGTCACTCGGACGACGGTGCGGGTTTCTGGGGCCTGGGAATTGGGTTCTAAGTCGGTTTGGATAGTTTCTTTGATTACCCGAAAATGATGATCTCCCATGGCCGCAACTAGGGGCTGGTGGGTGACACAGAGGACTTGATGGCGTTGACTTAGTTGGTGGAGTTTTTGAGCAATGGCGGTGGCCACTCGTCCCGATACCCCGACGTCAATTTCATCAAATACCAAAGTTCCCGACCCAGCAATTTGAGAAAAACAGGCTTTCAAAGCTAAGAGAAACCGACTCATTTCTCCCCCCGATGCGATCGCCCCCAAGGGTTGCAGGGGTTCTCCGGGGTTGGGACTAAAGCAAAATTGAATCTGATCCGCCCCCATAGCTGTCGGGGAAATCGGATGAATTTCGGCTTGAAATTTAACATTATTCATCGCTAAAGGTTTGAGTTCTTTGAGGAGATGGGTTTCTAATTCATGGCCGGCTTTTTGACGCAGGTTAGTTAGATGTTGGCAGGTTTCTTTTAGGGCTTGAACCGCTTGTTGATAGGTCTGTTCTAAGGATTCGATCGATTGCTCTTCATCTTCTAAATCCTTTAATTCTTCTTGAATGCGATGATAATATTCGATCACTTCCTCTAAAGTTTGTCCATATTTGCGGCAAATTTGTTTTAAGTCTCGAATGCGATCTTCTACTTCTTCTAAGCGTTGAGGATCGGATTCTAATTGTTCACCATAACTGCCAATTTGTCTTCCGGCTTCGGTAATTTGAGCCACCGCTTCACTGACTATTTCTAAAATAGGTTGAAGTTGGGGATCATATTCGACTAAATCACTGAGTTTGTTTTCCGCTTGGCTTAATAAATCCGCCGCCGCTAACCCGGTTTCACTTTGATATAGGGCCTGATAAATTTGATAACTTTGTTGTTGAAGTTCAACAATATGATTCAACCTTTGATGTTCAATTTGTAATTGTTCTAATTCGTCGGCTGTGGTTAAAGTAGCTGTATCTAATTCTCGAATTTGATAGGTTAATAAATCTAATCTCTGTAGGCGTTGCTGTTCAAATTGACGGCGTTTTTCTAGGGCATGGCTACAGGTTTGAGCTTGGGTATAGGTCGATGCTACGGCTTTTCTGGCTTTGATTAAGGGTTGACCGCCATAGAGATCTAACCATTCCTGTTGTAGTTCAGGTTGACCGAGTTGTAAGGTTTGTCCTTGGGCGGTAATTTCAATTAAGCGATCGCGCAGTTGTTCAATTAATTTTCGATTAACTAATACCCCATTAACCCGGGATCGACTGCGAAGTTTATCTCCGGTAATTACTACTTCCCGACTACAAACAATTAAACTGCCATCGACTAAATCAATTTCTTGTTCTGTTAACCAATTAAACCATTTTTTTTCGATCTCAAATGTTCCTTCTAATAATGATCTTGTAGCTCCTGTTCTAATGGAACGACGGTCTACTTTTCCCCCTAAAATTGCATCAACAGCATCTAAAATAATTGACTTTCCGGCTCCGGTTTCTCCGGTAAATACATTTAAACCGCTACCTAAATCTAAATCTAAATGATCAATTAAAGCAAAGTTTTCTATTCTTAGGGAAAGTAACATATTAATCAGTTATCAGTGATCAGTTATCAGTTTTAGAAGTAATTTTTATATTCATTACTTCAATCTTGAGCCACCCGTCCGTACAAGTTATTAGTAAATCATTGATCTAGCTTGCTGGAGCTAAAGTTAAAATAATCCGAGTTATAATTTGTTGATTTTCTCCTGATTCTATTAGGAATTTTCCTGCCATTTTTTCTAACATTTGTTGACAAATTAAAAGCTGTTGACCTGGGGGAGAAGATAGGGGAGAGGGAGCAAGTAAATCGGGAGAATGACCGATTTTTAACTCCAGAATTAGTTGCGGGTTAATTATACCATAATCTGTAATCATTAGTTGTAATTGATGATCATTTAAAGGTTGAGTGATCATCTCAATGACGCCACCTGGTTCAGCGCGGTGACAGGTGGTTAATAATATTTCATAAAAAACCAGTTCTAATTTAATATGATCGCCAATAACATTAAAATTTTCCTGTTGTTTAATCACTAATTGGATTTGTTTATTTCTAATAATAGCATTGATTCGTTCCCCCACCCTTCGCAATAAATTAGTAATTGGAATAATATCATTTTGATGATGAAGTCGCCATTGTTCCTGTTTAATTAAAGAACTGGTAGAAGCTAAAGCGCTTCCCATTTGACGGAGTAATTGTTGATAGCGTAAATGGGAAAGTTGGTTTTTTTGTGGATCGGTTGATTGAAATGGAGATTGATTTAATTCGTTTAATTGTTTCAGTCCTCCGCCCACGGTTCGATACAATTCTTCTAAGCGCCGTTGTTTATACCAATTCATCCATTGTAATTCTTCGTGTTGAGTTGTTAATACCTCTTGAATTCTGAGATAGCGCCGTGACCAAGAAAACTGCATGATCAAGGAATTAAGCAGAGTTAAAGATATGCCAGATTCTGTTTGAATTTGCTCAGGATCAGCAACAATCAAAATACCCGTAGGATCGTGTTCAGAAGCGGTATGCAGGGTAGTGACTAAAATTTTATCGACGGTGCTTGTAAACCATTGGCGAGTATAAGCAGATAGCTCCTGTACCGGCCACAAAAACATTGTTTTTGTTGATAAAGCGTGTTGAATTAAAGGATCTTTAGCGATAGAAATTAACCGCTCTGAGTCAATATAAAATTTAGATTGACGAGCAATACAATGGGCAACTTTTGCTTTTTTGGCTCCTTCTAGCCAGGTTAATAATAGAACTAAAGGACTTTTTGATAATTGGGCTATTTTTTCTGTAAATTGTTGTTCTAGGTCTTGTAATTGCTCAGTTTTTTCTAAGATTGACCAGCCCTGCTCTAAGGCTTGATTAAATTCTTCTTGAGATTTAATTCGTTGATTTAACTTCCATTGACGGAGAATCACACTTAATTGTTGACCCACAATTTTAACTAATTTTTGTTCGGTTCGATCCCAAGTTCTGGGAGCATCATGACCGATTAATAACCACTCTTGAGGTGTATTGTCTTGTTGATTTTTTTCCGAAGTCAAACAAGAGTTAATCGGGCAAAGAATGAGCGATCGCACTCCGGCATCCTTGAGTTGATTGCGCCAAGGTTTTAATTTTTCATCTTCATCATAATTTTCAATTAGCAAAATTTCGTTCTGATTTTTTAAAGATTGCCAATCTTGGGAACTCAGAGAATCTAAAGGCGAAAAAATTGCGTTTCTATTTAAAGGATAATATTGATAAATAATCTCAAATTTTGCTGTTTTAAGATGACGTTTAATTAATAAAAATCGTCCCGCATTTAATCGCTGACACAATAGATTAGCGGTAGTCTTTAAAGAAAGTTGCCAATCTTGATCATCAACAATAGTACGGGTAACTTTAGCAGTTAAGGATTGATCTAATTCCGCTTGTCGAATTTTAACTTCCATTTCCGCTAAGGGAGCAGTTAGGGAAATTAATTGTCCCACACCCCGCAAAAATTGTTTTTCATTTTCCTGCCAAATCCTCGGATTTTGACCTTCAACGGCAATAAATCCTAACATTTCTTGATTAAAAAGAATCGGAACTGCTAATAGGGAACGGGCGCGAATTTTCTCCATTAATCGTTCCGTTGTATCCGCTCTTAAGGAACTATAAGACTCTCCAATAGACACTAAATGATCGGAAGTTAACGCTTGATAAAATTCCCCTAAATCCTGTACTGTTACCCCCGAAGCCGATTGTTTCATTAAACTGACACTGGGAAGTTTTTGTTGATTACTCGCCCGCCGCCAAAAATAACGGCCTTCTCGATAATACCAATACACATTTGTCCGAGTCGGTTCAATAAATTCATGGGTTGTTTCTACCGCTACTTCCAAACATCGATCTAAAGTATTCAGGGTTCTAAATTGAGTTAAAAGTTTCAAAAAAGGTTGGTCAGGTCTTTTGGTTTGTTGATACATCCAAGTGGTTTCAATTTGAAATAAAGAAGTCGCTAAGGTTCCTAAAACCATCGAAATTAGTTCTTTTTCCGTTGAACTCGGAGAAATTCCCCACTCGGTTGATCCTAATAAAACCACACCAAAACAGCGATCTTTATAGCGCATGGGGAATAAAATTGACCCCTGAATATTAAAGGCTTGGGCAGCTTTTTGCCATTCTCCAGCGCGAGTTTCTGACCGCAGATCGGGGACAACTAAAGGTCGCATTTGAATTACTAACTGTTCGAGTAAATCTCCAGGAGATAAGACAAATCTTTGTTTGATTAACCAATTATCTTCCGTTGGGGTAACTCCTCCTTTGCCAATTAAACGATGATCTAAACGATCATATAAACTAATCCAAATTAAACTATAATTAAACTCGGTTTTTAAATAGTTTAAAATCGTTTCGATTAAAACATCAACATTGTCTTCATCTTGTAGGGTCTGGAGAACACGCCCCAATGTCATGATGGGTTGCTCTAATGCGGTCGATTCTTCAAATTGACCCATAATAAACTCCCGAATTGTATATTTTAATTAACATTAAAAACTAAAATTTTAATTAAGATCCTAAACCTGTGCAGTTTTCTGGTATAGGGGAAGAAAAATACTCTACCCGTTGATCTGGCTGATGCTTCTATCTTACCCTTAATATTTCACCATTTTGCTCAAAAAATAGACTAAATTTAAAACTGGGAATTAAGACCTAAGCATAGGAGACTATTTTGGATATTTACCGCAGCGCCGTTAAACCCCTTTTATTTTATGGACTCAAAATTGATCCAGAATGGGCCCATCATCGCGCTTTAGAAGTCCTGAGTTGGATTGACCAAAATCAGTCTAATTCACCCCTAAATTGGCTAGAATCTCAACTTAAACCATCATTCTGTTTACAGGATATCCGTTTACAGCAACAATTGTGGGGTTTAAATTTTGCTAATCCCGTGGGTTTAGCCGCCGGGTTTGATAAGGATGGAGTTGCTGCTGGAATTTGGCAAAGTTTGGGTTTTGGATTTACGGAATTAGGGACAGTTACCCTCCATCCGCAACCAGGAAATCCCCAACCTAGATTATTTAGATTAGTTGAGGATGAAGCCATTTTAAATCGCATGGGATTTAATAATCAAGGGGCGGAAATATTGGCGCAACGGTTAGAGGAAAAACATCAACAAAAATTTATGATTCCAGTCGGAATTAATTTAGGAAAATCTAAAATTACTCCTTTAGAAGAAGCCGCCGAAGATTATTTAGGGAGTTTTAAACTGTTAAAAGACTATGGGGATTATTTTGTGGTTAATGTTTCTTCTCCTAATACCCCCGGATTGCGATCGCTCCAAGATGCGGAACAATTAAGTAAAATTATAGCGGTTTTAAATACTGAAAATACAGATAATAAACCAATTTTAATTAAAATAGCACCGGATTTAGAATGGGATGCGATCGCCGATGTTGTTAATTTATCCCAAACCCATAAATTAGCCGGAATTATTGCTACTAATACTACCATAAAACGCGACGGATTAAAAACCCAATGGCTACCCCAAACCGGAAGTTATATTACCCAAGAAGCGGGAGGAATTAGTGGTGCACCCCTAAAAGAAAGATCAACAGAAGTAATTCGTTGGATTCATCAAAATACCCAAGGACAGTTACCTATTATTGGGGTTGGGGGAATTTTTACCGCCGATGATGCTTGGGAAAAAATTACAGCAGGAGCTTGTTTAATTCAAGTCTATACGGGTTGGATTTATGAAGGGCCAGGAATGGTAAAAAGCATATTAGCAGGACTGTTAAAAAAATTAGATCAATATGGGTTAAATTCAATTTCTGAGGCCGTTGGTTTCAAACCTTAACTAAAGGCAAGATTGCCTATTCTTTATTTCCTCCCGCAATTCCTGCTCAAATGCCTTAATATCCTCTTGAGAAACTAACGGATCATCCGCCCCATGTAAGACTAAAACTTTGCTTTTAATTCGTTTACCATCCTGGGGATTAGGACTATCTAAACCACCATGAAAACTCACCACCCCATCAATATCTGCACCACTTCTTGCTAATTCTAAAACCGTTGTTCCTCCGAAACAATATCCAATCGCGGCTAACTTTTCAGAATCAGTTTGAGGTTGTTTACGAAGTTCTGTTAAAGCGGCATTTACCCGTTCCCTTAATAGCGCCCGGTTACTGCGGTAAAGGGTCGCTTGAGTTTTAGCTTCCTCTGCGGTTTGGGGTCTAATTCCTTTGCCATAAATATCCGCAGAAAAAGCGACATAACCCAGACGGGCTATTAGGGTTAATAATCTTGCTTATTCTATTATCTTTCGTTCTGCTAATCTTAATTTAGCTGAACGAGAACGGTGATTATTATTCAGTTCATCGGGTTGGGGTTGAATCGGTTTTTTAGTTAATACCTGTAAAATAGGAGACTCTTTGAACCGATGTTTAACGATTCTATCTTCTAAACTATGAAAACTAATTACCCCAATTCTACCCCCAGGTTTTAACCAATATTGCGCTTGATCTATAAATTTTTCTAAACAAGTTAACTCTTGATTCACTGCAATTCTTAATGCTTGAAATACACGGGTAGCCGGATGAATTCGTCCGTGACGATAACTCGCCGGAACACAACCACCAATCGCATAGGCTAAATCCGTTGTAGTTTGAAATGGTCGTTTTTCTACAATTCGTTTAGCAATTCGTCTTGATAATCTTTCTTCCCCATAATGATGAAAAATATCCGCTAATTGCTTCTCATCCCAATGGTTAATAATCTCCGCCGCCGTTAAAGATTGTTGTTGATTCATTCGCATATCTAAAGGGGCAGTATGGCGAAAACTAAACCCTCTTTCTGGCTGATCAAACTGATAGGAACTCACCCCTAAATCCGCTATAATTCCATCAAATTGTTTAGATTTGGGGTTATATTGAGTAAAATTCCCTTGCCAAAACTGCACTCTTTCCAAGAAAGAAGGATCTGCTTGTTCAAATTTAACCCGGGCGGCAGCGATCGCTTCTTGATCCTGATCAATTGCTGTTAACTGGATATTCTCCCCCGCCTGCAACAATAACAAACTATGTCCGCCACCGCCAACGGTTGCATCCAGATATTCTCCCCCCGCACAAATTTCTAACCCCGCAATTAATTCCCGACTCAATACGGGAATATGGACAAAGCCTGTCCTGAGCTCTGTCGAAGGGGAGGTTTGAGTATTTTCTTCCACTGTTTCGATTTCAGACAATCCAACTGTTCCTATAGAATGGTGATCAACAAATATGTTAATTTGAATTAATCTTACCTCTAATATCGAGATCAATGTCAGCTAAGGATAAATTTCATGATGCAGTAAAACGAGGTTTACAGAAACAGGGGTGGATAATTACCCATGATCCTTTAAGAGTTGAGTTTGGCGAGGAGGATGAAATCAGAATAGACTTGGGTGCAGAACGTTTAATTGCGGCTGAAAAAGGAGAGGAAAAAATTGCTGTTGAAGTCAAGAGCTTTTTAAGTGACTCAGCACTCTTTGATTTTCATACAGCATTGGGGCAATTTCTGAATTATCGCCTAGTTTTAGAAATGAGTGAACCCAACCGCATCCTATACTTAGCAGTTCCAATTTCAGCTTATGAATCTTTTTTTAGGCGAGATTTACCCAAAGCGTCTATACAAAAATATCAAGTTAAATTAATAGTCTATAATCCTGTTAACGAGGTGATTATTCTATGGAACGTTTAGAATATTATCGAGAATGTATTCAAAAATTACTGATGGAATATAGTCAGGGAAAAACAATTGATGGAGAAATTGACATAGAAATCATTTTCGATACTCAACGCGATCGCTATTTATTGGTTAATTTAGGATGGAATGAACATCGACGCATTTATAACTGTATTTTACATTTAGAAATTAAGAATGGTCAAATTTGGATTCAACGAAATCAAACAGACATAAAAATAGCAGAGAAATTAGTTGAAATAGGAATTCCTAAGCAGGATATTATATTGGGATTACAGCCTGTTTATGTTCGAGAGGATACGGGTTTTGGAGTTGCTTAGAATCCTATTCTGGATTTTAACTATCATCATGTTTGCTTAAACAATAAGTATAATTCCTATTCTTAAATTCTAATTTAGCACTATATTTCTTTTTGAAATCTTTCTTAAAATTTTGAATTTTAGTTGTTATGAGAGGACACTGACTTGATACAATAATACAAACCTTTTCTTGTTTAGCTGGGTCATCAGAAAGTTTTTTCATGGTTGCTTCTAGTTGCTCAATGGCGTGCAAAATTTTAGATCCTTTAAGCTCAATATAGATTTCTATAACTTTTTTGATATCCTGTTGATCAGGAATAACCAAATAATCACAACGCTGACCTTCTTTAATTGCACATCCATCAACCTGAACTACACAAACCCTAAATTGATTCGGATTTTCAATAACGAATTTACTCTTGTTTTCTACAAGAGGTATTAGTTTATTAGATGAAGTTTTTTCGCACTCTGGAAAACGCTTTTTCATATCGCACTTAAATCAGGTCGAGAAGTTGATCGAATTCAATAGCCAATTCTTCAGAAACAGAGTCAATAATATTAGTATCAATTAATCCCGTTTCTTCAGAAATAATGGATTTACAGAAACCATCCATTAAAGAGTAAACCGCTACATCTTTTGTTAATAAAGTTTTATAGCGAGGAACAATTTTTTCTAATTTTTCAATCACTTGATCATTAGCATCCTGATAAATTAAACCCGCTTGTAGTAAATTGTTAGTTGCGGTTAAAATATAAGGGCTATGGGTGGTAATAAAAAATTGAAGACCATCAGGCTTAGAGTTAAAAACAGTAGCTATTAACTCAACAATATGTTTTTGGGCTGTAGGAAAAATATGGGCTTCTGGTTCTTCAATATATATAGTTTGACCTCTCCCAATAGTTTGTAAAAATGGCACTGTAGATAATATAACTACTAATGGTAGTGTTTCTTGTTGACCTGATGAGCAAATAGAAATACTAATTTTTCTACCATCTAAAGTTTTTAAAAAATCTTCTCCTTTTTCATCAAAATATTGACCACATAAAATTTTTTCAACTAAGGGTTTAATTTTCTGCTTCATGAGCTTTTCGTCTTCCATTTCCAATTCATTTCCCGAAGCAAATTCATTGATTTTAATATGTAATTCTTTGATAAATTCATAAAATAAGCCGAAATTTTCAATAAATGGATCTAATGAATTATTATTGGATAAAACAGAAAAAATATTTTTTTGTAGATGGGCAAAAAAAGAACGCACTGCGGGTATAAAATTTTGATAAAATGTAGATTCTTTACCTAACTTATTTTCAAAATAGTTCATTATTTGTGACCGAGTTTCATTATTAAATCCAGAAGGATCATAGGGTATATTTTCAATTTTTTCCTTTTGTCTCTTACGGAAAATTTTTCGTAAATCTGAAAGAGCCGATTTATATAAATCAGAGTAGTCAATGACAAGAGTACATTTAGAATTATTTCGAGATATTTGTATAAAATCATGGTTGATTTCATACCTCAGAACAAAATCATAATTTCCCCAAGATTTAGGGGGAAAATACTCTTTAAACTTATTGGAGTAAGATGAATCTAACTGACGTTTTGTTCTATCATTTTCAACAGCTTTAATTAGCTCAGAGACAAACTCTTTAAAATAAAATAATAATTTGGCACAGACACTCTTACCACTGGCTTGAGGGCCAATCATAATATTGATCTTCTTAACCTCTATTTCCAAGTGTTCAATTCCGGCAAAGTTGTCTACAATTAATTTCTCAACCATTGTGCATCCTTATTCTGATTAATAACTTCAACAATTTTAACGGGTGGTGTGTTCATAGACTGTTTTCAATAGATATAAATTAATAAAGTTGCGATCGCCAACAACCTAATCATATATCCTATAATTAGAACAAAAATCCCCAAAAAGCCATAAATCCGCGTTAGGGAACACCGATAAAAGTATGAGTAGAATTGAAACCCGCACAGAACCGATGGTCTTGAACATGGGGCCACACCATCCCTCCATGCACGGGGTCTTACGGTTAATTGTCACCCTGGATGGGGAAGATGTGGTGGACTGTGAACCCGTGATTGGGTATCTGCATCGCGGTATGGAAAAAATCGCCGAAAGTCGTAGCGTTGTCATGTATGTCCCCTATGTTAGCCGATGGGACTACGCCGCTGGAATGTTCAACGAAGCAGTAACCGTGAATGGCCCGGAACGATTGGCTGGAGTCACCGTCCCCAAACGGGCGCAATATATTCGGGTGATTATGCTCGAACTCAACCGCATTGCTAATCACCTATTATGGCTTGGCCCATTCCTGGCCGACGTCGGCGCCCAAACACCCTTTTTCTACATTTTCCGAGAACGGGAACTCATTTATGACCTCTGGGAAGCGGCTACCGGATACCGAATGGTGAATAATAACTATTTTCGGATTGGGGGAGTAGCAGCCGATTTACCCTATGGTTGGGTGCAGAAATGTCGAGATTTTTGCGATTATTTCGGGCCAAAAATTGACGAGTACGAACGCTTAATTAGCAATAACCCGATTTTCCGACGTCGGATTGAGGGTTTAGGGACTATTACCCGGGAACAGGCGATTAACTGGGGATTATCCGGGCCAATGTTACGCGCCTCTGGGGTGAAGTGGGATTTACGCAAAGTTGACCACTACGAATGTTACGACGAGTTGGACTGGGATGTGCAGTGGGACACGGGAGGAGACTGTTTAGCCCGCTATTTTGTGCGGATTCGGGAAATGCGAGAATCCCTCAAAATTCTGTATCAAGCCCTCGATGCTCTCCCCGGTGGCCCCTACGAAAATTTAGAAGCCCAACGGATGATGACCGGGCCGAAATCCGAATGGAATGCTTTTGATTATCAGTTTATTGGTAAGAAAATCGCCCCGACTTTCAAAATTCCTAAAGGGGAACATTATGTAAGAATTGAAAGTGGCAAAGGGGAACTCGGTATTTATATCATTGGGGATGATAGTGTCTTTCCCTGGCGGTTCAAAATTCGGGCGGCGGATTTCTGCAATTTACCGATTCTCTCGGAATTAGTTAGAGGGGAAAAAATCGCTGACTTGGTAGCCATTCTCGGTAGTATCGATATTATTATGGGTTCGGTTGACCGTTAGGAATAATTTGTTTCAAAGTTGGGTCAGAAAGAATAAAAAATTAGCGATCAACGAATGATTTTATCATCCGGCGATCGCTAATTTTTTTGAAAAAATCTAATCTTAATCAATCTAATAGAAAAGGGAAACTACTTCAGATATTTTCAGTCCCCGAACCACTGTTGGCTCCCGAATATACAATCCCGCGCTCCATATCTAAGGTCAGAATCACCCCATCTCGAATTAAGCGGGTGGCATTATTTACCCCAACAATCACAGGAACTCCCAACCGTAAAGCAATTACCGCCGCGTGACTGGTCAAACTATCGGCTTCGGTGACCACACCCCCCGCCTTTCGCATCACATCGACAAAATCGGCACTGGTTTGAACCGTAACCAAAATTTCCCCAGCATTAAAATCGGCCAACTCTCCGGCGCTACGGGCAACCCGCGCCCGTCCAGTCACACAGCCCTGACCCACGGCCGTTCCCTTCCCCAAAGCAGCCGTCACCACTTCTACCTTAATCAAATCCGTAGATCCGGCAACCCCCTGTAGAGTTCCCGCCGTGGTAACAACCAAATCCCCATCGGCCAGGAGATTTTTTTCCCTAGCCACATTCACAGCAGCTTGAAATGTTTGGTCAGCCGAAGGTAAATCTAAAACCAATAACGGTTTCACCCCCCAAACTAAACTCAACTGTCGGGCTACTTCCACGTGGGGGGTAATCGCTAAAATCGGGGTTTGGGGCCGGAACTTTGACACATTCCGAGCCGTAGACCCAGTTTTAGTTAAGGTCATAATCGCCGCCGCGTTCAACTGGTGAGAAATTTGTGCCACCGCCTGACTAATGGCATTAGGAATAGAACGTCCGGTATCTTCTACTTTAGAAACATTGCGGGTCGCCCCCTCCTGCTCAATCCGCACCGCAATCCGGGCCATGGTCGCCACCGCTTCCACCGGATAGTTACCCACGGCGGTTTCATTGGAGAGCATCACCGCATCGGTACCATCTAAAATCGCATTCGCCACATCGGAAATTTCCGCCCGGGTGGGTCGGGGATTATTCACCATGCTATCTAACATCTGAGTGGCGGTAATTACCGGAATTCCCATGCGGTTAGCGGTGATAATTAACCGTTTTTGTAAAATCGGCACATCCTCGGCGGGAAGTTCCACCCCTAAATCGCCTCTGGCCACCATCACCCCATTACACAAAGCCAGAATTTCTTCCATTTGTTCAATGGCTTCGTGTTTTTCAATTTTGGCAATCACGGGAACATCTTTCCCCGCACTCGCAATTAATTCTTTAATTTCTAAGACGTCCTGGGGATTTCTGACGAAACTTAAAGCTACCCAGTCCACTCCTTGATCTAAACCAAACATTAAGTCCTTGCGGTCTTTTTCGGTCATGGCTTTAATGGAGAGATAAACCCCAGGAAAATTCACCCCTTTACTATTAGAAAGAGTCCCGCCTACAACGACACGACAATATAAGCGTCCTTTTGATGGTTCGACTTTCTCTACGACCATTTCCACCTTGCCATCATCGAGGAGAATCACCGCCCCATTTGGGACTTCATCGGCTAAAGGTTTATAGGTAACAGAGGACATTTCTTGGGTTCCCACCACGTCTTCACTGGTGAGAATAAACTGATCATCCCGGTTCAAAATAATCGAACCCGTCTCAAATTTGCCTAATCTGATTTTTGGGCCTTGGAGATCTTGTAAAATCCCCACGGGTTGATTCAGTTCAAAGGCGGTTTGTCGAATCATCCGAATACTGCGTTGATGATCCTCATGGGTATTATGGGAAAAATTTAAGCGCAGAGTCGTTGCACCCGCTTCAATCAATGCGCGGAGAACTTCAGGCTTCTGGGTAGCAGGGCCGATTGTAGCGACTATTTTAGTTCGATGCAGTAGATTTTGCGGTTGCATGACTCAATTAAAGATCTAGGGAATTGTCCGTAGAGACGAGCCACGGCGCGTCTCTCTACAGATCATAAACAGAATTTAACCATGTCAGGGACACATCAGGATCAGGAATTACGAATTGGTAATGGGTAATGGGTAATGGGTAATAGAAAGAGTTTACCCCCCCTGTTCCCTCTTATCTATTTAGGGAAATAACGGGGGTTTAAGCGTGATCCGGTGCCGCCATCGGTGGGGTCGAGGAATTGACGTAGGGGAATACCAGTAGAACGAGTTCTCGGCCGCCCTAAAGCCCCTCGAATGATGTCTCCGGTACTTTTTTCATCTATCAGGGTCAGAACACCTTGGGTGCTTTGGCCACTGTCGGCAATCACGAGGTTTTGGAAAATCCGATCGCGCACAAATAGGGGATCTTCCCCAGGGGGCACGGTTAAGACAATCCGACATTGGGGAATATCTTCGGTCGTGGCGCAGAGGGTATTGTAACCATTCTCAATCGCGGTACTGATTTCTGCTAATCCATCGGGACGATAGGACTCTAAACGGCGACTAATTTCTCCACAACGGCGTTCCGGTGTCCATCCGCCCCCCATATTGCTAGGAACTGCCCAAGCATAGCCTTGATTGGGTTGGCTGACGGGATAATACATGACCGTATATTGACCGCCAATTACTTCACATCGAAACCGAGCAATTGCCGTGTCCCCGGTTTCCACTTCCACTTGAGGAATTAGGGGGCCTTGGCCTTGATCCGTGGGCTGAGGTTGGGGGGCTGGGGGTTGGGTGGTATTGGTAGGGGGAACCGGAATCGTTTGGGGCGGTTGGGTTGTGTTACGGGGAAGTTGCAGCAGGTCGGTCAAACTGGGTAAAGATGGCCACCGAGGTTTGGCGTTAGCCCCGGTCGCAGAACCCAGGATTGATAGGGTAATTGATAAACCAATAAACCCGACTAAGGATCTACGCAGTAGTAAGCTAGACATAAATATTTTCTCCTGGGGATAAAATTGTGGTATTTTAGGCAATTACGTCCGGGTTTAGTGATTTTATAAATCTTTACAATTTGTTACTTTTCTCATAAAATACTCAGGTGTGAAACTTCAAGGAGTGCAAACTGTAATGTCGGAGGCAAGCAAGCCACTGACAGTCCCCAAGGAATACCTCGCCGCAGAGGATGGTTTTAACACCACGCTACTGATGTTTTTCAGTGCGGTAGTAATGGTGATCTATTCCACATTGGGATACTGGCTTTGGGGTTGGCCAGATTGGTGTTGTTTTTTGATTAATGTTTTGGCGCTGCACCTTTCGGGGACAGTGATCCATGACGCATCCCATAATTCTGCCCACAAAAACCGGATTTTGAATTCGGTATTAGGGCACGGTAGTGCTTTGATGTTAGGGTTCGCTTTTCCCGTATTTACACGGGTGCATATCCAACATCATTGCCATGTTAATGATCCAGACAATGATCCGGATCATTTTGTTTCCACAGGTGGCCCCTTGTGGTTGATTGCGGCACGTTTCTTTTACCATGAAGTGTTTTTTTTCAAGCGCCGACTTTGGAAAAAATATGAGCTTTTGGAATGGTTTTTGAGTCGATTATTTGTAGTGACTATTGTTGCTATATCTATTCATTATGACTTCCTTGGCTATATTCTGAATTTCTGGTTTTGTCCGGCTTTGGTTGTGGGAATAGCTTTGGGTTTATTCTTTGATTATTTACCCCATCGTCCCTTTCAAGAACGGGGTCGCTGGAAAAATGCTAGGGTGTATCCGGGTTCGGTTTTAAATCTGTTAATTTTGGGGCAAAATTACCATCTGATTCATCATTTGTGGCCATCTATTCCTTGGTATTATTACAAGCCAACCTATGAATTTATGAAGCCTCTGTTAGATGAAAAAGGTTCTCCCCAAACCTTGGGAATATTAGAAGGAAAAAAAGACTTTTGGGGTTTCCTCTATGATGTTTTTTTGGGAATCCGTTTTCATCATAAATCCTCCCATGAGAATTAACAATTTATCCCTGAAATTCAATGGATTAATGATTGAGAATTAAGAATCGTAATTCCGCTATGATTCTTAATTCTTAATTTGTTTTTATAGATAAAAATGTTATAGAGGTACGAATTACAGTTAGGACACTTCTAAATCCAGCAAACTCATTCCCTATTCCCTGTTCCCTACCGCTAAAACCATGGAAAAACCAGCTATTCAAAAGCCACAACCTACTATTCCTGAAAAAAGTCTCTGGAATCAAATCCGAGAGAATATTGTAATTTTAGCGATCGCACTGGGATTATCATTATTAATTAGAACTTTTGTGGCTGAACCTCGATTTATTCCTTCGGATTCGATGTTTCCGACCTTAGAAATAAATGATCGCTTAGTCATAGAAAAAGTATCCTATTATTTAAAATCTCCCCAATTTGGCGATATTATTGTTTTTACTCCTCCTTCCCAATTACAAGAAATTGGCTATGGGGCTGATCAAGCCTTTATTAAACGAATTATTGGTAAACCGGGTCAAACGATTGAAGTTAAAAATGGTCGGGTTTATATTGATAATCAGCCCCAATTTGAGCGTTATATTGCTGAAGAACCCCATTACCAATTACCCCCAGTCAAAGTTCCTGATAATTCCTATTTTATGATGGGAGATAATCGTAACGATAGTAATGATTCCCATGTTTGGGGTTTTCTTCCCAAGGAAAATATTATTGGTCGCGCCGTCTTTCGTTTTTGGCCAATTGAAAGATTTGGCGGAGTTTAGAATCAGCGTGCTTTGATTTTCTGGGATATTTTAGATTATAGCAACCGCCAAGGCAGTTAAGACACCAGACGGATCTTGGAACCCAGACGGTAAAGTGTTTTCCCCCTGTTCCCTCCCCCCTAGCCCCCCGTGCACGGGGGGTTTGGGGGGCTGTTCCCTGCTATACCACAGATTAAAATCCGTGAAATCCGTGAAATCCTCTTAAATCAGTGATCCCAAATATTTAGAAATAGCATGATTAAAATCTTCAATCATAATCGGTTTACTCAGATAATCATTCATTCCTACTTCTAAACATCTTTGATGAGCGCGCTCCAAAACATTAGCCGTCACCGCAATAATCCAGGGTTGAGTTTGGGAAGATTCACGAATCATTTTGGTGGTGGTTAAACCATCCATTTCCGGCATTTGCATATCCATTAATATTATATTATATGATTGTTTTTTTAACAATTCTAATACTTCTAATCCATTGTTAGCAATATCCGCATTATAGCCCAAGGCTTTCATAAGCAATAATCCAAATTCTTGATTTATTTCATCATCATCGGCGATCAAAATTTTTAATTGCGATTGATTATAAATTTTTTCGATTTGAGGTAGAGGGAGATTTGTTAGTAAGTTAATTTCGCTTTCAGAAGCGAGTTTTAATTTCAGGGTAAAATAAAAGGTTGAACCTTGGGTTTGAGGTTCTTCAGGGTCTAAGAAAAACTCCGGGGGTGGATTTCCGCCAATATTCCCCTGACTTTCCACCCAAATTGTTCCTTCCATTAAATTCACTAAATTTTTACTAATTACTAATCCTAAACCCGTACCGCCATATTTACGATTAATAGAGGTATCTGCTTGGTTAAAGGGTTGAAATAGATCATTGATTTTATCGGAATTAATCCCAATTCCTTGATCTTGAATTGAGATAATTAACTGATATTTCTGATCAGAAATAGGTTGACCAATTATATTAATATAAATACTGCTATTATCAGTAAATTTAACCGCATTTCCTAATAAATTTAAGAAGATTTGTCTCAATCGATCACTGTCTCCTAAAAAACCATCAGGAATATCAGGATCAATCGAATAGGTGAAGTGAATTTTTTTATCTAAAATTTCTCTCTGGAGGAGATCAGAGACCGACTGGAGGACAGTTCTTAAAACAAAAGGATGTTCTTCTAGTTCAAAGTTCCCCGATTCAATTTTTGATAAGTTAAGAATATCATTAATAATAGTTAGGAGCAGATTCCCACTATCCCGAATCATATTAACTAATTTTTTTTGTTCCTGGGAAAGATCGGTCATTAATAAAAGTTGAATGATCCCAATTACGCCATTCATCGGGGTACGGATTTCGTGACTCATATTAGCTAGAAAATCAGCTTTGGCTTTAGTTCCAGCTTCCGCGCTTTCCTTGGCTTCGGATAGGGCGATTTCGGCTTGTTTGCGATCGCTAATATCCAGCATTGTTCCATAAATATCCGTGATCTGATGCTGTTGATTATAAGCAGCCTTACCCATAGCATTAATATACCAAATCGCCCGATCATTATGATGAATAATTCTGATATCCAGATCATAACTAATTCCTTGGGTTTTGAGTTGTTCTAAAGCCTCTAAAAATCTAGCTTGATCTTCAATATGAATGCGAGTAATTAACTGGGCTAAAGTGGGTTCTCCTAAATTAAAATCAAAACCAATAATCCTAAATAATTCCATTGAACAGAGCATTTTTTCAGTCTGGAGATTCAATTCCCAATTTCCCAGATGGGAAATAGTTTGAGCTTCTTCTAGGCGATCTTTTGCTCTTTTTACCTCTTTTTGAATCTGTTGTTGTTCGGTAATTTCTGTAATTACCCCCCCGACTCCAGACTGTCCATCTTCTAATAAAACCGGATAAAGACTACCGATCCAATATCGAGTTTGTAAAAACACCGGGGTTAGGGTTTTAAATTCTACATTTCTCAGGGTTTCACCCGTTTCTAAGACTTGACGCATCAAAGGTTCATAAATATTTGCCCATTCAGGAAATAACTCCTGTACGGTTTTGCCAATATGTTCTACTGCGGACAAATTATTAATCTTGGCGAAGTTTTCATTAACTTTAACAAATTTTAGATTTTGATCCAGTAAACATAATCCCACGGGACTATTAACATAAATATTGTCTAACCAATTATTACTGGCTTGGAGTTGATTTTGAAATTTTTTTAACTCATTAATATTGACAAAGGTAACAACTACTCCATCATTGTTATTATTTTCCCCTTTATAGGTGTGCGCTCGCATCAAGAGTTGTTCTTGAGTCTTTTGGTTGATCACTTCTAATTCTATGGGAATTTGAGATACCACAAAATTCGATAAAATTTCAACTAAGTTAGGACAGTCTAAATTATGGGTAAAATGGGTTAGGGGGCGGTTAATATCAGTGGGAAGAATATTAATAATATTACTGGTCGTCGGGGTAAATTTTCTAATATTCAGATCATTATCCAGAAAGATGACTCCGATATCGGTACTGCGAAGTAAATTATCAATATCGCTGGTTAGTTCGGTGAGTTGTTGAATTTTAATCTGATATTCTGAATTAACGGTATAAAGTTCTTCATTTACCGACTGCAATTCCTCATTGGTACTTTGCAATTCTTCATTAGAAGCCAGTAATTCCTCATTGGTAGCCTGTTGTTCTTCATTGGTTGTTTCTAATTCTTCAATAGTCGCTTGTAAATTTTCTCGGGTTTGTTGCAGTTCATATTCTAATTCAGTGATTTGTTTAACGGTTTCAATATCAACCTGAAACTCAATCTGATTGGATTTGCTTTCTAATATTGTTTTTACCTCTAATAAAACCAACATAAATTCATTAATGATTGGGTATTTATTGGGAAATGCTATCTTTAAATTTAAGGTCTCATTCACCCCATTTCTAAACAAATTAATTCCCGTATACAAAATATTTTGTTGTTCCCGTTTAGCACGGTGAATAGCTGTTCTCATGGGTAATTTTAAAGGAGTCGGAACCAGTTCCGTAATATCTAATTTAGGCTTGCCCGTAGAAAAGGATAGCAAATCTGCACCATTATGAAAAATATGCAGCAATTGGAAGTCTTGATTGATTAATACACAGGTCAGACGTTGTTCTGCAAAACAAAGATTAAAAACTGAATCTAAAATCCGTTCATACTGAAAAATATTGCGATTAGAGACGGGTGGTATCGTGACTGGAGCTATTAGTGGTAGCTGGGATACGGGCATTAAACTCAGTTGAACTTCTCGGTGTTTGCGGAAGATTTTCCATCTTTGATTGATATGAATAAATTCTGTTTCTATGTCTCCCAAGGTTTCGGCATTTCCTAAAAACAAAATCCCTTGGGAAGCTAAAGAAAAATGCAGTAAGCGTAATACTTGTTGCTGAAGTAGAGGCTGCATATAAATCAGCACATTCCGGCAACTAATCAAATTCATTTTAGAAAAACCCGCATTTTTAGTTAAATCATGGGGGGCAATAATTAACATCTCGCGTAAATTCCGTTTCACTTGATAGGAGCCGGCTTTATAGGTAAAGTATTTCTCTAAACGTTCAGGAGTAATATTATTTTTAATGCTTTCATTATAAGTTCCTTGAGAGGCTACTTCCAGGGCTTGACTATCAAGGTCGGTGGCAAACATTTTGACGCTGATCTGTTTATCGGCCGCCTGAATTGCTTCATCAATTAATATGGCTAAGGAATAGGCTTCTTCTCCGGTGGCACAGGCGGGAACCCAGACTCGGAGTTGTTCTTGAGGTTCTAAAGATTCGATTAACTCCGGTAAAACCTGCTGTTCCATTAATTCCCAGGCGGGAGGATCTCTAAAGAATTGGGTGACACTAATTAATAAATCTTGACGGAGTAATTTTCTTTCGGTTTCTGATTGGTTTAATAAGACAATATACTGAGTCAAATCCGGGGATTGGTTGATGCCACAACGATTCAGAATCCGACGACTTAGGGTACTAATTTTGTATTGACAAAAATTAATCTTTTCGTATTTGGATAAAATACTCAGGATTTGTTCAAATTGTTCGACGGGAATTAAATCTCCGGCTTTGACCTGAGAAATGGGATAGTTGAGGGAATAGCCGACTAAACTATAAACCGCCTGGGCTAAATCCTGCGGGGATAAAATCCCATCCAAGCAATCACAAGGTATGGCACTACTTGGCATACTGGTGAATTGGGCGGTTTCTGGGGATTGAACTAGGGTAATTCCGCCTTTTTGACTAATAGCTTGTAATCCTTCTGTGCCATCGTTTCCAGTTCCAGATAGCACGATTCCGATCACTTTTTCTCCCCATTGCGCGGCGAGGGATTTGAAGAAAATATTGATTGGATCATTTACCCGCTCGGCAAGATGTTGTTCTAATCGTAAGTAATCTTTTTCGACTGTTAAAGTGTGACGCGGGGGCAATACATAGATATGATTAGGATGTAATTGTGCCCCATCTTTTATTTGTTCAACTTCTAAGGAGGTGCGTCTTTGAATTAATTCTGGCATCAAACTAGGAAAATCGGGAGAAAGATGTTGCAAAATTACAAAAGCTGCACCGGGATTATTCGGTAAGTTGGTAAAAAATTCTTCTAAAGGTTGTAAACCTCCGGCTGATGCACCGATGGCTACCACAAAAAATTTTTCTGGCTGTTCAGGGCTATTATTCTGGGTGTTTTCTGTCATATTATTAAAAGGGATTGGTACAGGAATTAAAATTTTATTTTTTAGTCATATAACTTTCTATGAACACATCAACAAATGGTTTTCAGAAATTAAAACGTTAACTTAAATAAACACTTTTGTCAATACATTTGAGTTTTTTTAATTATTTTTTAATATTCATATTAATCGCTCCTTACTGATACAACACTCTTGTAGGGGCTTAAATCCCCATCAAAATTATACATAATTTCAGATAATATTTGTCAAATCTAATACAAATCCTGGTAAAATATTTTCTCCCGATAAAGATTGGGGAGATGGGATAATTTCTACTATTTGATTATGGCGATAAATTTCTACACGCTGATTGTGTCTATCTAGTAACCATCCTAATTTTGTCCCATTTTCTATATATTCTTGCATTTTAGCCTGTAGCTTTTCTAAGGAATCAGTTTTTGAGCGTAATTCAACAACAAAATCGGGAGATAGGGGAGCAAATTTTTCTTTTTCTGCTGTGGTTAAAACCTGCCATCTTTGGTTACTGACCCAAGCAGCATCGGGGGAGCGATTTGCACCATTAGGAAGTCTGAAACCCGTTGAAGAATCAAAAGCTAATCCTAAATTATTTTGAGAACTCCAGATTTCTAATTGAGTGCTAATTTTAATATTCCGGTTGCCAGTTTCGCTACCTGTGGGGGGCATAATAGTTAAATCTCCCGATGCACTGCGCTCAAATCTCAAATCCCGGTTATTTTGACATAGCTGAAAAAACTGGTCATCTGTTAGTTCAATAGTTAACTCAAAGGGTGTGGGTATTGTAGCAGTTTCCATGATTTTATCCTAATTTAGTCCTCTGTAGGGGGACGGCACGCTTCGCCCTACGATGAATTTGATTTTAAGCAATTTAGACAACTGATTTGGACTGGCACATATAGCAATCCTATTTGAGTTGTGTTCAAAATTCCTGATCAAAAGGGAACACCGGAACAGCCCCCCCAAACCCCCCGTGCACGGCAGGGCTAGGGGGGGAGGGATCTGGGGTAATACTTCTGGCTGTTTCATATCAGTATTGAAATGTTACAACCTATTTAGGATTGCTATATATATCAAAATTATACATAATTTCAGAGAATATTTGTCAAATCTAATATAAATCCTGGTAAAATATTTTCTCCCGATAAAGATTGGGGAGATGGGATAATTTCTACTATTTGATTATGGCGATAAATTTCTACACGCTGATTGTGTCTATCTAGTAACCATCCTAATTTTGTCCCATTTTCTATATATTCTTGCATTTTAGCCTGTAGCTTTTCTAAGGAATCAGTTTTTGAGCGTAATTCAACAACAAAATCGGGAGATAGGGGAGCAAATTTTTCTTTTTCTGCTGTGGTTAAAACCTCCCATCTTTGGTTACTGACCCAAGCAGCATCGGGGGAGCGATTTGCACCATTAGGAAGTCTGAAACCCGTTGAAGAATCAAAGGCTAATCCTAAATTATTTTGACGACTCCAGCTTTGCAGTTGATAAGATAGATCAATATTTCGGTTGCCAGTTTCGCTACCTGTGGGGGGCATAATAGCTAAATCTCCCGATGCACTGCGCTCAAATCTCAAATCCCGGTTATTTTGACATAGCTGAAAAAACTGCTCATCTGTTAGTTCAATAGTTAACTCAAAGGGTGTGGGTATTGTAATAGTTTCCATGATTTTATCCTAATTGAGTTGGCTACGGTTCAATTATATCAAAATTATCAGATTACCTATTACCTATTCCAAAATTGACTATCGCCCATTTTTGATCGCTCATTGCTCACTACCTATTAATATTTAGCTAACAGAAAAGGTAATCATTAGCAAAATAACAACGAACAAAACCGCCCCCGCTCCTAAGAAAATATATCGTTTTTGTTGTCGGGTTGAGGGATATTCCGAGGGGTAGATATCAGGCTCGACCGCAAAGTTATTGAGCAAACCTTCATCATCTTTAGTGTAGCCCGTTTCAGCGGCAATATCAGGAGATTGGGGATCATTTGTGGGAATTTCAGCAGGAATGAGTTCGCTACCGTCGCTGCGATGCTCTGGGTTGGGGTTAAGGGTTTTCCCTGTTATTTTGGAGTTGGTCATGTTGCCCTCTTATTCAATTTATATTTACTATAGCAATCCCATTTGAGTTGTGTTCAAAATTCCTGATCAAAAGGGAACACCGGAACAGACCCCCAAACCCCCCGTGCACGAGGGGCTAGGGGGGGAGGGATCTGGGGTAATACTTCTGGCTGTTTCATATCAGTATTGAAATGTTACAACCTATTTAGGATTGCTATATTATAGTCTATTAATACTTTTGACTGCTTCATGCCAGTATAATAAATCAACTCCATTTTAGGATTTTAAATGAAAGCACAAGCCTATGATCGGATTAAAACATTAGTGGATATTCCCGCAGATTTTGGAAAATCCCTAATTCCCAAGGGAACAATTGGAACAGTAATCGAATGTTATGAACATCCTAAAGAGGGATATGCGGTTGACCTGACTATTCTTAGTGAAACCGGAGAATCGGGTTTTGAATATGAAAATGTAATTCTGTATCCTGAGCAGTTTTCTGTAGTCAATGATACCACGGAAATGGGGAATTTTATTTCGGTTTTTGGCGATATTAGTTATGAAGTCCCGCAAGTGGTTCATGAGCAATCAAATTCACCAGAAACCCCAGTAGAGCAAACGACTCAGGAGTAACATAAAACTCAAATCACAACTTGTTAAATTTTATCTAAAACTGTCTCATAATTATGCTATATTTCCCTATGGAGTGTTTAAAATCATTTATTCCGTGGGGAAATACCAATTTCAATCAAACTTATGAAACGAATATTAAAATACAGTTTTATCTTATTTTTTGTCGGAATAATTTTAGCGATTGCACCCCCCAGTTTAGGATTATTCAATCCTGAATTTAACCTAAGAATTATCCATAGTAATGATCATCATGCCCACTTAGAACCCGTTACCGTTAACGACAAGGAACTAGGCGGCATTGTCCGACGTAAAACCCTGATTGATAGTTTAAAAACCAAAAATTCTCAAGAAACCCTCCTCCTAGATGCCGGGGATATTTTTCAAGGAACTTTATATTTTAATCAATATTTAGGTCAAGCGGATTTACCCTTTTATAATCAGATGAATTATCAGGCAGTTACCCTGGGAAACCATGAATTTGACAGGGGACAGACTGTTTTAGCTAATTTTATTAAAAAAGCCAAGTTTCCTATGCTTTCGGCTAATCTTGAAATCGCGCCTAATTCTCCCTTAGCGGGGTTAGTAAAACCTTGGGTAATTCTATCGGTTAAAGGCAAAAAAATCGGGGTATTTGGCTTAACCACAGAAGCTACAGCTAATATGTCAAGTCCAGGGGAAGGAGTACGTTTTACTGATGCTATTCAAGCAGCAAAAAAAGCGGTTTCTGAGTTAAAAAAACAAGGAGTGAATAAAATTATTGGGTTAACCCATATTGGCTTAGAATCGGATTTAGAACTGGCTAAAACCGTCAATGATATTGATATTATTATCGGCGGACATAGCCACACACCGTTAGGTTCAATGCCCAATGCTAAACAACCCTATCCTATTGTTGAAACCACACCAAAGGGTAAAAAAGTTTTAGTAGTCACGTCTTGGGAATGGGGGAAATATTTAGGGGATTTAGAAGTTAAATTTAATCGCCGAGGAGAAGTAACTTCTTGGAAAGGAATACCCCATGCTATTGATGATCAAATTCAACCGGATGCCAACTTTGCCAAACAGTTAGAAAAATTTTCTGCTTCCCTAGAGGTCTTACGTCAAACAATTATTGGAAAAACCTTAACTCCCTTAGAAGGAAGTCGAGATTTAGTTAGAACTCAAGAAACTAATTTAGGTAATTTAATTACCGATGCCATGTTAAATAAATTAAGACCCGATGGCGCTCAAATTGCCCTATTAAATTCTGGAGGAATTCGGTCTAGTATTCCCGCCGGAAATATTAGTGTTAGTCAAGTGATTGAAGTCATGCCTTTTGGGAATACAATTGCTCGTTTAGATTTAACCGGAGAACAACTCAAACAAGCCTTAGAACATGGTGTCAGTCAAGTGGAATTAGGAGAGGGAAGATTCCCCCAAGTGTCAGGATTAAGGTTTATTTATGACCCCAAAGCTCCGGCGGGTGATCGCGTTATTTCCGTTACTATTGTTGATCAATCGGGACAAGAAAAACCCCTGGATTTAACTGCTACCTATCGAGTCGTTGCGAATAATTTTATGTCGATTGGGGGAGATGGTTATGAGGTGATGAAATCGGGTAAAAATCAAGTTGATACGGGATTTTTATTGGCGGATGTGGTGATTGATTATATTAAGAAGCAATCGGAAATTAATGTGGAATCGGGCGATCGCATTACAGCTAAGGAATGAAAAATCAATCAATGGATTAATGAGTGATTTGAGGTTGGGAAAGTATGGGTTTGTATATTTTCTGTGATCAAAAGGGAACGCCGGAACAGCCCCCCCCAAACCCCCCGTGCACGGGGGCTAGGGGGGAGGGATCTGGGGTAATACTTCTGGCCGTTTCATATCAGTATTGAAATGTTACAACCTATTTAGGATTGCTATATACGCATAGCGCATCTGCGTAAGTCCTGTTGAACTTAAATCTGGACTTCCCTTTGATTGCTGATTTCTGCTATGATCAATAGGTTGAAAACATTACACCTTAACATAATGCAAGATTTAGGGCATGAATCAACGGAAAACAATAGCACTCAAGAGGAAGAATCTTTAACCATTGAACAAGCGATCGCTAATCTTAGCCATGAAGAATTAGGACATCGCTATTATGCAGCTTGGTGGTTAGGACGTTTTCGAGTGAATGAACAGGGGGCGGTAGATGCCTTGATTTTAGCTTTAAATGATGAATCCGATCGCACTGAAGAAGGCGGTTATCCCCTACGCAGAAATGCGGCTAGAGCTTTAGGAAAACTAGGAGATAAACGGGCAGTTTCGGCATTAATTGAATGTTTAGACTGTGCTGATGTTTATGTTCGAGAGGCGGCGGCTCAATCTTTAGAACAATTAGGGGATGAGCGTTGTGTTCCCGTCTTAATAAAATTATTAGAAGGGGGATTAGAAGTCGCTCAATTTGTCCCTGGAAAACCCTATTTAGTTCAACCCTATGATGCCATTTTAGAAGCATTAGGCAGTTTAAAAGCCACCGTTGCGATACCGTTTGTTCAACCGTTTGTAGAACATTTCGTGCCTAAAGTTCGGTATGCGGCATTCAGAGCAATGTATCAATTAACGGGCGAAAATAGCTACGGACAACGGTTAATAGAGGCGTTAAAAGGCAATGATTTAACCTTACGCCGCACCGCCTTAATGGACTTAGGGGCAATTGGATATTTACCTGGGGCAAAAGCGATCGCCGAAACCTTTGCAGAAAATAGTTTAAAATTAATTGCTTTAAAAGGAGTTTTAGAATATCAATTAACCGATACTTCTGATTTTAATTTGTCTGAATCAGCAATTGAAGTCATGGAATTAATGGATTATTTATTATAAAAAATATTAGCTAATAGTAAAAATATGACTGTACAAATATTAATTCAATCTGTTGAAAAAGCTGATTCTGCTGCCTCTTTATTTAAAGCTGTTTCTGCCTTAGCTCAAGCTAATTCTGTTGAAGCAATTCCGACATTAATTACCGTTTTAGGCTATAATAATCCTGGGGCTGCGGTGGCTGCGGTGGATGGATTAACTCAGTTGGGTGAACCTGCGGTTATTCCCTTATTAGAACAATTGGATGGTTATAATTATGGGGCAAGGGCTTGGGCTATTCGTGCCTTATCAGGTATTGGTGATCCTCGTGGTTTAGAGGTTTTATTAGAATCCGCCGGGAGTGATTTTGCTTTAAGTGTTCGTCGGGCAGCTACCAGAGGATTAGGGAATATTCACTGGGACAAATTACCTTTTGAACAACTTGCTGATGCTCAATTTGAAACTTTTAAAATATTACAAAAAACCGTAGAAGATCCCGAATGGATTGTTAGATATGCGGGTGTTTTTGGGTTAGAGGGTTTAGCAATAGCTATTCAAAAAACTCAACCAGAATGGTTGAATAAAATTCAAGAACAGTTACAACAATTAGCAAATATTGATGAAGTTCTGGCAGTTAGAGCTAGGGCAAAATGGGCAATTCAAAAAATTAAGAATTATTAATTACGAATTACGAATTACGAATTAGGAGTCAATGAATTAGCCCGATCGCTATCGAGCCTTGCATTAACTCTCATATTTTTGCTTGTCATAACTCTGTATGACAATACTATAGCTCAAAAAATTCAAAGACTCTTACACGATAGTCCGAATTATATTCAGAGTATTGAGATCGCTATTACCGTGAGTCGTGAGTTTTCGGCGATCGCTTTCAATTAATAGACTTGATCGTGATTACCAATATCAACAAAAACGGCTTTTTCTTCGTCTGTAAAGTAAAATATCACTCTTTGATTATACTCAATACTAAAACTCCACAGTTCTTTAAGTTTACCTGATAATTTATGGGTTTTGAGAGATGGATCAAACGGATTTTCCTTGAATTTTTCTAGCTTTATCCGAAATTTTTTTTCTAACTCATGGTTGCCTTGAAAACGTTTTTTGAAGGCTCGCTTAAAAGAATCATCAAAACTAATTTCTATCATTTATTATTCTTTTAAAAATTCGTATTCGTATATTTTCGGTTTGATTTTGTCGGCTAAAAAGTTGAGTTGGTTTCTGAGTTCGCCTATTAACTGCATATAGTGTGCGTCATTGCTTTTTGAGTTCATTCTACCTTTTTCATTTCTGCCTTGAAAATATTCTCTAATGTCATACAGACTTGCATTGACGTTTACATTTGGCTGTTTATGATAATACCTCCAAAGTTCTCTTCCTGCATCAAAAACTGCCTTTGCTTCTGCTGAAAATTCCCTTTTTTGATTTGGAGAACTTGCCGAACCAAATAAAACAACTTCTTCTTCTACTTTCATTTTTCCATTGATAAAATCAGTCATAAAATGACTTTCAAACTTATTTTGTGCATTTACTTCTTGCTCAGTAAAGGGAATCCAATGGTTTGTGCCAAATTTGCTTTGAATATTATTGTTAAAAAGTGTATAAATAAAACAATCGTTTTGAAATTCTGTGTCATTTTGCCAACCATCATTTGGAAATAAAAATTGATCTCGGTCGTTTAGCCAAGTTGCGTCGATTGCTTTACGAACTGAATAACAAACGCAACACTTAATTAAGTTTTCCGAAAAAACAAACATTCCACGAGGAACAGCCATTTGTTCTTTACTATTTACAATTTGTATAATACTGTTATGTTGAAATGAATTTCTTGTAGTCCCTTCCAACCAACCAATGGTAAATCCTGTTTTTAATTTAATTGAATTTACAAACTTACTGTAATATTCAAAATCTTCGTATGAATATAAAATTTTTGTACCTATAAAACTTTCTTTTTTATCATAAATATCAGCTTCAATTTCTTTAAAAATATCTTTTTTATTGGTATTCCAAATTTTAAATCCGATAGGAAATTTCCCTTTTACATTATCAAAAGTATCAGCAGGAACTAAAAAAACTTTTTCAATCTTTGCTCTAAAATGCTGACGAAAATCTAAAAAGTGAGAAGATTGCAGAATTTTTAAGGTTGAAAATTCTGCAATCTTGCTGTTAGGGATTTCAAAATAAATTCTTGCTAAGAACTGGGCAAATAATTCTCGATTTCCACCTGATAACTTATCGTGATATTTATCGTGGATTTTATTTTCATTTACGCCTTTTTTATAGTCACCTGTTCCTGTTTTTTGTTTACTGCTGCCACCTTCTGCATAAGGAGGATTAAGATAAATAACAAGTTTTTTTCTTTTTTCTTCATCGTTAATAATGTCTTGTAAACTTTGAGGGAGTTTAGTAAAGTCATCATTCAAAAAATCAAATTGAAAAACGTGATTTTTTAATAAATTTGCTCCGTGTTCTATACGCTCGTGCATTACGTTTACATCAGCTTGGTCTAATGTACTTGCGTAAATGTTGTATTTGTTGGTCAGTCCTGCCAAAAGATTTCCTGTTCCTGCTGCACAATCCCAAATAGTATAGTCGTCTTGCCAGTTTTCGCCTAAATAATCAGTAAGATATTTTTGTGAAAGTTCTACCCAAATTCGTGGCGTAAAAAAAGCACCTTTTCGTTCTCTAATGTCTTGTGGCGTGAGTAAATCTCTACGTTCGATGATATAATCTTGAAACTCTTTTAGGGGTGGTCGTTTGTAGAGTTTCCAAAATTGGGAATAAATATCTTTATTTTTAATGTTTATGGTAGCATCAAACATTTGTTTGAGGTTTTCTTTGGCTATTTTATAGCCTTGATTCTGAAAAACGACAAACAAATTATCTCTTATGCTGCTGTCATCTTCTATGTTTTGGGTGTCTTTATCGTCCACAAAAAGGTCTGCAAGATAAAAATCGCTGTCTAAAATATTGGCTTTTTTGAGTTCTTCCCAATTTACATTAATGATAGGTTTTACCGTTTCAATCCATCTTAAATAAATAGGAATAAAATTATTTTTATCAATCTTTATTTTACTTATTGTTGTGGCATTGGCTATGTTGTCTTTGATAAATGTTCGTAGTTCTTTATCGTCTTTTTCAAAATCAAAAACATAAGTATTTTCTTTGAGCGTACTTTCAATACGTTCTTTGATAAGCCTAAACTCTTTTGTTTCGTGGTTGCTTGGCGTTACGTTCCAGTTAAAATCATTGAGATAAAAAATATCTTGAACTTTACTGTACTCAACAAAAGCAATTTTTTTGAAGTCAAAAGCACCCAAAAAAGCAGGAGGCAATGTTTTGTCAAACGTTCGTGCTTTACCGATAGTTAGAATGAGTTGCACAAACATAGTCGAAACGTCAAAATTCCCAGTTTTTGCTTCTGCCCATAAAAGTGGTGTCCGTCCAAATAAACTGTCATTTTTTGGAAAAACAGTAAAGTCAATATTTCCTAAAATTTCGGTTGTGTCAAATTGCTTAAACCAGTCTGCACCAACTTTATTTTTTAGTTCTTCTTCTCTTATGTTTTTATACTTCATTCTTCTTTTTGTCTTTTTACGCTGTGGTTTATTTTAATTGCTGGCAACGACTGTGTATAGTTAATGTTCTTATACTGCCACATTGGAGGCATAAGCACAATTGTTTATATTTTTCTTTTATCATTTTCTCTCCTATTATTTATGCAAAAATCTTATCAATTACATTTTTATGTATAACTAGGAGTTATACCGCAGGGTGATTCATTATCTGATCACTGGCAAAATTGGCGATCGCCATAACCATTGGATGACATGGCTACTGGGTGGATTGAATTTCCAAATCGAGCATCATTTATTCCCCAATATTTGCCATATTAACTATCCTGAACTATCTAAAGTCGTGGAGCAAACTTGTCGAGAATATGGAGTGAAATATAACCAACATAGTTCTTTTTGGTCTGGATTATTATCCCATTATCGTTGGCTAAGAAAGATGGGAACTACTGTTTAGATTTTTTGAATCTTTTTTGGCAAGAGCGATCGCTATTCGGTGTGAGTTGTGATTTTTGGGCGATCGCTCTTTTCTTCGTATGTGTTATATATTAATTATCAACGACTAGATCAAATGCCTAGATTTCTAAATTTCATGTAAATACTAAAAAGATTTAACCGTGATTACAAATGCTATAGCAATCCTAAATCAGTTGTAATATTTCCATCTATCTCGACCCCTCCCAACCCTCCCCTTAGTAAGGGGAGGGCTAGGGTGGGGTTCTATATTCTGATCGCAAATCATTGTTGATTAAGTTTAGTTGATTAAGCTGTTTTTACCCGTTGCCTTGGGAAGTTCGGATGCAATGGAATCAAAGTTATAGCTTCTATCACCTGAGCCTCGAAATTCAAGTATAGAATTATCAGGGCTCAATCCGAATAAAATATAAGAATAATATTTCTCGAACTTTAATTTATCAAATAAAAAAGGTAATGTTGGGTTTTTTCACCTCAACCCAACCTACATATCGGCGATCAAGCTGACGTTGGAAAATCCAGTTAAAGTTTAATGATATCAAATAGAAATACACACATCTTGGAAAAGATGTGTGTATGAGTTTCTAGCTTCAAAGCGACATTTAGTGCATCATATTAATAATTCTCTTGACATACTCATCTCCGCTGTTGCTGACATACAAATCATTCATTAACCATTCTAATAACTCATATTCATCATCATCAACATTTCCATCATCACTGCCAAAAATGGTCAGGAAATAACCTAACTTCTTATTGAGAAGACTGTCAAAAACCGCTTTTCGTGTCCCCTCATCAAAATTTTCATTCACATCCTTGATTTGCTTGACTAATTTTTCCCATTTTTCTTTATCTGGGGTCAATTCATTAGGCATAATTTTTTCTCCATTGTTTGTTAAAAGGGTTAAGATGCTCCCTTTGAATTTAACTAGAGCTAATTGTTGCACCAAACTTTTAAGGTGTCAACTGCGATCACCGGTGTTTCTTTATCAAGAAGTCAAATCAATTCTTATACATGAACTTCCCCCTGCAAAACCCCGCACGGCCAATGGTTTTGCTCCCAAGGCTTATATGGTTGGGAGATGTATTGGCTCCTTAGCCGCCGTCGTCTTCCTGATTTGTGATGGCAATGTTCCTGGTCGCAATATCACCATCTATGAGGCGATGCCGGTTTTAGGTGGCAGTCTGGATGGTGACGGCAACCCCACGAAGGACTACACCGTGAGTCGTAATTTTTAGGCGATCACCTCAATTATCTGTTAAAGGTTTGCTGTAGGCGATCGCTTCAGTTAATAGACATCAAATTCTCAAAAGGATGACGATTTTTCCATCGGTAAGTATTAAAGTCCCGAAAATCAACAGATAGAATCCGCCCATGCCCCAAATGTTCCGCAAGAATAATCAATGAAGCGTCCGCTAAATCCATTGGCAGAGAACTATATTGATTCATCAATTCACTGATTCTTTTCCCATCTTGAACCTTGAGATCAAAAATCTCAAAAGCACCAATTTCTAAGCTATGAATAAACGTCTGTTGAGCATTTGTGCCTGTACGTTTCAAGAGAATATGACAAGCTTCCGTAATCACACACCATGTTGTAACCAGAGGCTCATCAATCGTATCTAAAACTTCTTGAGCGAGAACATGATAATCATCACGGCGATTGATTAATGCTATCCAAAAGCCAGAATCAACGATGACCATATTTTTCGTTAAGACTTTCAGTGAGATATTGCTTGTAATTAACCGACAAATCAGAGTCCCCTTCAGCACAACCAATCAACCCTGATTCCCTAAGAAGTTGCAAAGGCTTTACAGAGGATTCTTGATATAATTTTTCATAGTAAAGATCGATCGCCGCTTTCATGATGTCAGACACACCTTGATTGGTACGCTGGCGAATGTAATTAAACTTATTAGCGCGATCGCTATCGAGCCTTGCATTAACTCTCATATTTTTGCTTGTCATAACTCTGTATGACAATACTATAGCTCAAAAAATTCAAAGACTCTTACACGATAGTCCGAATTATATTCAGAGTATTGAGATCGCTATTACCGTGAGTCGTGAGTTTTCGGCGATCGCTTTCAATTAATAGACTTGATCGTGATTACCAATATCAACAAAAACGGCTTTTTCTTCGTCTGTAAAATAAAATATCACTCTTTGATTATACTCAATACTAAAACTCCACAGTTCTTTAAGTTTACCTGATAATTTATGAGTTTTGAGAGATGGATCAAACGGATTTTCTTTGAATTTTTCTAGCTTTATCCGAAATTTTCTTTCTAACTAATGGTTGCCTTGAAAACGTTTTTTGAAGGCTCGCTTAAAAGAATCATCAAAACTAATTTCTATCATTATTCTTCTAAAAACTGCATTAGTTGATCAATATCCGAGGAAAATTTTAGTTTTCCTTCTTTCTCGTTCTGTTTGGCTAATAAATAGTTTTGATAAATTTCGTCACGTTGCTCTTCTCTTAAAAACTGTTCCAAAAGAGATTGTATCTCTTTTTTTTCGCCCAATGATAGGGTTTTAATAGCTTCTACGACTTCACTAAAGGTCATATTTATCTCCTTAAAAATTTTATATTTTTGTTTCTATAGATAGTTTATCAGCGATCGCCTCTAACTCAAAACCGATACACTGATCGCTGTCTCATTTTAGCTTTGCGATCGCATCCACAGTTACAGCTTAAAGTGCAATCTGGCTTCTGGTTAGTGCTACCAGAGAAAAGCAATTCTGGGTTTCCTGTTGTCAACCCAGCCTACGAAGCGGCGATCATACTACCACTCATTAAAATCAACCTGATTACAATTGAATAAATTATTGTTTTTTGTAAGGAACAATCACAGTATCTAGCATTGGAAAATGTTTTTGATTCAAAGTTACTAAGTGAGCTTGTTTAACTTCAGCAGTAGCAGCAATTAACGCATCAGCCAGTCCTACACCATGACTTTTTCCATAATCTCGGCGATATAATCCCCCTTTAATAGCAATTTCTTCATTAATAGGCACAATTTCAAAGGCAAGAAAAAAGGTATCTAACACCTCTCTTTCTTTCCCTTCCCGAACGCCTGAATAAAGTTCAGCAACAGTAATACTTGAAATTAAAATAGATTCTTCTATTAAATTTTCCAAGTAAGCGACAGCTTGCGATCGCCCTCGTAAAAAATCAATTAAAACATCGGTATCAATTAATAAAATCTTAGGCATATTGACCAATAAAAATTGTTAAAATCTCTGCCATTCCTGACGTAATTTTTGTAAATCAGGGATATCTTCTCGATCAGCCCATATTCCTTTAGCTTGTTGTATTAATAAATATCGGTTTTGCCGTTGATAGTCTTTAATTAATCGTTCAACTGCTTCGCTAATTAATTGACTTTCAGTTTTGCCCGTTTCTCGTGAAATTTCAGCCAGAGCATTTTGCAGGGGTTCATCTAAACTAATTTTAGTTTCAGGCATAAATTTTAGAAATCGTAAATGATATTTTAATTATAGATTAACTTTAGGGATAAGAAGTTGTACTAGCCAGATAATTTACACTCCTCAAAATCTGACTTAATGCTTCTTCCCCTGGTATGGGTTGCACTATACCAGTCCGAATTTCATCTCGACGCTGTTTGGCTTCTGCTATCCATAGTGTTTGTATCGTTTCATCAACATCAAACTCCAAACTTTCGATTAATTTCTCGACGAGAAGCACCCTCGACGCACTGGGTAAAGATAATGCTTCTGTAATTAATTCTTCAACGGTTCGCATAAGTCAACCACAATTAGAACTAATCGGATTTTAGCACAACTATTTTAAGTCTTTTTTTGAATTGTTGATAAAATATCTTTCAGCTTCACTCAAATCTTCTAAAGTCCAAGGTTGCCAAGCTATTCTGACTAGAGAATCTTTATTGATTTCTTGTAATTGATATACTCGGCGATGATTTTTCCATCTGGTGGCTAAATTAGTGGCTTGTCCTACATAAAGCACTCTATTCTGTGAATCTATCGCAAAATAAATAGCGGGACAATTTGGTAAATTTTTTCTATCTAATAAATCAACATAAGGGAGTTTAAAAGGATCAATAAATTCCGTCATTTGACCGTCAAATTAATGTATACAAACTAATTCATAATTTTATCCTAATCAGGTGGGCATTGCCCACCCAACAATTTAAACCTTAAACTTATCGGTAATTCGACGCATGGCTTCCTCTACGTTTTCCCGACTATTAAAAGCAGAAATACGGAAATATCCTTCCCCCGCCGCACCGAAACCAGAACCCGGAGTTCCCACAACATTACAGGTTTGTAAGAGCTTATCAAAGAAATCCCAACTCGATAAACCTTGGGGAGTTTTTACCCAAACATAGGGGGCATTTTCTCCTCCATAAACGCTTAATCCAGCCGAGGTTAATTGCTCCCGAATAATTTGGGCGTTTTCCATATAAAATTGAATTAACGCCTTAACTTGAGCCTTTCCTGCTTCAGAATAAACTGCCTCCGCCGCCCGTTGAATAATATAGGAAACGCCGTTAAATTTAGTGGCTTGACGACGATTCCATAACTTCCATAATTCCACATCGGAACCATCTTTGGCTTTAGCTGTTAAGGTTTTTGGAACAACAGTAAAGGCGCAACGAGTTCCGGTAAATCCGGCGGTTTTGGAGAAGGAACGAAACTCAATGGCGCAATCTTTTGCTCCTTCAATTTCATAGATAGAACGGGGTAAATTAGGGTCAGAAATAAACGCTTCATAGGCGGCATCATATAGTATAATAGAACCGTTGGCTTTCGCGTATTCGACCCAGGCGGTTAAGTGTTCTTTAGTTGCCGTTGCCCCGGTGGGATTATTGGGAAAACAGAGATAAATTAAATCAACTTTTTGGGTAGGAATAGCAGCAGTAAAATTATTTTCCGCCGTAATTGGAATATAAACTAATCCCCCATATTCTCCATTTTCATTAGCATCTCCGGTGTGTCCTGCCATCACATTTGTATCGACATAAACGGGATAAACCGGGTCAGTTACAGCGATAATATTATCGTCTCCAAAAATATCTAAAATATTGCCAGTGTCGCATTTTGAACCATCAGAAATAAAGATTTCATCGGCGTCAATATCGCAACCTTTGGCCTGGAAATCGTGGGCGGCGATGGTTTCGCGTAACCAAGCATAACCCTGTTCGGGGCCATAACCTTTGAAGGTGTCACGGTTGCCCATGTCTTCGACAGCCTGAAGCATGGCTTGGCGACAGGCTTGGGGTAAGGGTTCGGTGACGTCGCCAATGCCTAAACGGATGATTTTGGCGTCGGGGTTGGCTTCTGCAAACGCATTCACCCGGCGGGCAATTTCGGGAAACAGATATCCGGCTTTGAGTTTGAGGTAGTTATCGTTAAGGGTTGCCATAGTTGATTACAAATGCAAATTTAGGGCGTAATTTCAGTGTTGAAAAGTCACTTAATTTTCTATGATACAAGGGTTTGGTATCTGCTTTTTAAACTTTTGTCCAGAGGGCAAGACCACCGCCTCTACCTCTAGCTGCAATTAGATCAGGAGTAATCACAAAAAAGGCAAAAAAGGCTTGTTTTTTAATGGAATCTTGATAAAATTGTTGGGCATTACTTGAGGTTCCGTGCATTTTACCGTCATAGATATTTAAGCCAAATAGTTTAGAGGTAAGATTGGTAAAATCGAAGGCGAGAATATTCTTTTTTTCTAAGAATTTAGCGGGGCCAGTTAGCGTTAAATTAAACTGATTTAACTGAACGCAATTTTGAATAATTCCGGCGTCTATTTCTGTGGGTACTTCTATTGTTAAGAGGGGATGGGGATATCGAGAATAGATAATTTGTAGATTCAAAAAACTAGGAATATAAAGTCCGTTTCCTTTAACAATTCCGGCTTGTTTACGGATTTTCTGGGTTCCACTTACCCAACAAAGTCGCCAATTTCCGACCAAGGATTCAAAGCTATGCTTTTCTTTGGTTTTTTTGGCTTGATTTTCACATCTAATTAAGGTTTCAGCGATCATAGAAGAATTTGGCTTTTCTCCTTTACCTGTTAACACAAATTGAGCTACTTTTTCTAACAACAGAAGATCATCATTCATAGGATTTAGTTTTCTAAGTATTAGCGAGTGTTGGTTATGAGTATTAGCGAGTGAGGATACTCGCACTGCGTTAGAATCAAATATTAATTAATAGCAGTGCGAACGTCCTCGTTCGCTAGATTATAAAATTGTTAACTAGATTATAAAATTGTTAACTAGATTATAAAATTGTTAACTAGATTATAAAATTGTTAACTAGATTATAAAATTGTTAACTAGATTATAAAATTGTTAACTAAATTATAAAATTGTTAACTAGATTATAAAATTGTTAACTAAATTATAAAATTGTTAACTAGATTATAAAATTGTTAACTAGATTATAAAATTGTTAACTAGATTATAAAATTGTTAACTAAATTATAAAATTGTTAACTAAATTATAAAATTGTTAACTAGATTATAAAATTGTTAACTAAATTATAAAATTGTTAACTAAATTATAAAATTATTGGCTAAATTATAACTTAAGTTTTTTCTCCTTCTATAATATGGGGTGCATTTCGAGAGATTAACCAAGTTATGAAACCTCCGGCGATCGCTAATCCTGCTAAACTTAAAAATACATTAGATAACCCGATTAAAGTTTCGGCAAATCCCGCCAAAGCTAAGGGTAAACTCAAAGCAATATTAATGGCATTATTCTGAAGACCAAAGACTTTTCCTCGCATTGCTTCGGGGGTTTCGGCTTGAATTGTGGTTTGCATCGGAATTGCTACAATTGCTCCAAAAATTCCTAATAATAAAATTAGGATCAAAGTCGGCCATAATCGTTCATTAAATAGGGATAATCCCCCTAATGATCCGGCGACTCCAAAAGAACCAATTAACGCCAATTGGAAATGAGTAAATCTATGACCTAGATTACCCAGAACTGTTGCACCAATGCCCATTCCAGCCCCTCCTGCGGCTAATAGAAAGCCAAATTGGGAGGAACTAATCTCAGGAATGATTTCGGCTAAACGCACGGCTAAAACCGCTAAGGCGGCAAAAATAGAAAACAGAATAATTAATTGTAATAAAGCATTTCTAATTAAAGTATGATTGCTTAAATAACGAATCCCATCGCGTAAATCTTCTAAAATATGGGGTTGTTCATGGTCGGCATTATTATTTTTTTCTTGGGTATTTAAAAGCATCAAAATTAACCCAGCAATTACATATTCTCCCCCGACAATTAATTCTTTTCCTATAGATTGTAAACCGATTTGATTAGAAATTAAATCCGCTAGGGCTAATAAAGGTTCTCCCACCGCAAACCCCACAATCACCGAAGCCATCATGGTTGTTGTATAAAGAGAATTAGCGGATAATAAATGACGTTTTTCCACAACTAAAGGAATCGCGGATTGTTCAGCCGGGGCAAAAAATTGAGTTAAGGTAGAAACTAAAAAAGTGGTGATTAATAAAATATAAAACCCAACGGGTAATTGACCGAATTGTTGATCTTGAAATAGCCATAAAATTAGGGGTAAAGCCATAACTAAACCCCCGCGTAATAAGTTAGTAATCACTAAAACCGCTTTTTTTGACCATCGATCAACAAATACTCCCGCACCCGCCCCAAACAAAATTGCAGGAATAGTAAACGCCATCATAATTGCTGATACCCAACCACTAATGGTTTGATCAGCCTGTTGAAATCGAGTAGAAATAATCGCAATCATTAATACTAAATAAACTTTATCTGCTAGTTGAGAAAACAGTTGTCCACTCCAAAGGGCGAGGAAATTTTTGTTTCTCAGGACGGGTAAAAATCCCCGTTCTTCTTCCCCTGGGGGTTCGGGAACAGGGCCATTGTGATCGGAATGATTTTTTCCATTGTCCAATTCTGCGGAACTAGACGGGGTAATTTCTATCAAGGAGTCAGTCTCCCAATCTTTCATAATGGCCAAGGGTGGATGGAATTCAAAGTTTTTTTCTAAATCTGGCGATCGCATCTTATAATCTTAAATCAGTATTCTAAGAGCAGTCAGGCTTGAGCGAAAATTGACACTCTCTCCTCAACATTTTAATGATTAATTGGATCAGTGGCATGACTAATATTAGAATGGGGGATCAATAATAAATTGGTGGGTAAAGGTATCAATCAGCGACGCGGAACGGATACAACACCCTAAATGATATTCTGTATATTGTCGTAATGTCCGTTCTACGGTCATCCAGTCCCAAGCCCAAATCAGTTCACGGGACGATACCTCTGGGTTAAGGAGTTCGGGTTGGGCTAAGTGTTGCAGAATTGCTAACTGTCCGGCGGTGAGTTTCGTATTAATTTTAAGTTGAGGTTGAGGAACACTTTCTATGGTGTAAAAATTCCCAGACTCCTGAACTGTAGGGGGTTTTGAGGCAACGGTAATCGGTTTTTTCGGTTTGAGAGCGGATGGAGTCCACTCCGATAAATTAATAATTCCCCCCGTCTCAATACTAAACCCAACTCGCCAATGTTCATCGGTAAAATTAGGCTGAAGTCGTCGTTGACTTAAACAACATAATTGTACTTGAGGTGCGGTTCCAGCGAGGGCGAGAAGATGAAAAATTCCTTGGGTTAAACAGGCAATAATATGAGTGGAATTAGCAATTAAATGGGAATTAGAAAGAGTTTGTAAACGGTTTAAATGTTCATTGAGTAGGATAAATAAATCCTCTTGTTGATGGTCGCCGAGGGCTTGACTTAGGACTAATTCTGCTAAATATTGACTAGCGGCTAATTTACCTAAATTTTTACTTAAGCCTCCATAGGTAGTGACGGTTTCGGCTTGAGTTATTCTATCAAGCGATCGCCCTTTAGCAATTAATAATTGATTCACAACAAATAATTCACTCCGTCCTCCTAGTGAAGATTTTGCTTTTCTAGCTCCGGGGGCAATGGCTTTAATTAATCCAAATTCCCGCGTTAAAATGGTTAAAAGTCGATCGGATTCTCCAAAGGGTTGAGCTTTTAAATTAATCCCTGTAGCACTATAGGTTTTACTCATTTAATCTTGTCTATTAACTCTCTTTTTGGGTTTCGGTTTTTAAAATATCAACGGCGCGAGAAGTGCCTAAACGAGTGGCTCCTGCTACAATTAAATCCACCGCTTGTTGGTATGTACTAATACCGCCGGAGGCTTTAATTCCGATGCGTCCTTTGGTCACGGATTTAATTAGTTCAATATCTGCAACTGTCGCCCCACCATACCATCCCGTACTGGTTTTAATATAAGCAATTCCCGTATCCATTAATACCTCAACCGCTAAACATTTTTCCTCCTCTGTTAGTACACTGGTTTCAATAATTGCCTTAACCGTTTGTCCGGTTTCTTCACAAATTTCTGCTATTTCTCGATGCAATTCTTCAGTTTTTCCTATTTTCAACCAACTTAAATTAATCACCACATCTAATTCCGTCGCGCCATTTTCAACCGCTTCCTGGGCTTCATAAAGTTTCACCTTGGAAGTTGTAGCCCCGGTGGGAAATCCGATTACTGTAGATAATTTTGTGGATTTTCCTTGCAGTAGTTCTTTTGCTAGTTTAACATAACTGGGAAACACACAAACACTAGCAAATTTATATCTTTCTGCTTCATAACAACACTGTTGAATTTGTTCCGGTGTTGCGGTTTGATTCAGTAAGGTATGGTCAATATAGGGAGTAATATCTAATCCATTAGGATTAATAGATTTAGCCATAGAATTGATTGTAATTCATTTAGACATTAATTCTATTATAAGCTGTTCAGCATCTAAATTGGTCATGCAGAAATCTTGAATCTTATGCAGTGCGAGCGTCCTCGCTCGCTGGAATATACAGTTTAAATGCACAACAGCTTATAGCAATTCTAAATTCTTGAGCAAAAGGGAATAAGCCCCCCCAAACCCCCCGTGCACGCAGGGCTTAGAAATAATACTTCTGGCTGTTTCATGTCAGTTGTACGTTATTATAAACTATTGGGGATTGCTATATCAATTATTTACCCTGATTTTTTCTTTTTCTAGGCTCAATTATATTAGGATCAACATTATAGCGTTTTGCTGCTTGGGATATATTAAAATATAATAACGCATCATCACCTAATTTTTTCTTCTCCGTTGGTTGACTGAGAATTATCCCCAAAAGTTTGATAATTTCTGAAGCAACAGCTTTAGCTAATAGTGGCGGAACAGAATTTCCAACTTGTCGAAAACCGTGCCATTTTGTCCCTTGAAATCTAAACCAGTCGGGATAGGAATGTAAGCGGGCGGCTTCTCTTACCGTAATACATCGAGGGGTATAGGGATGAATTGGACGGGGGGAAGTAAAGGCGCCTCGGTTACTGGGTGTTCCGGCTCTTAAAGTGTTACATAAACCTTGAGGATCGAGTTTATGAAATCGACTAATTTTTTCGGTTTTTCCCCATTCCGTGGCTTCAAATCGGGCGGTAGAGGTGGGAGAATGGCGCGATCGCAAACTACAAGTTAACAAATTTTGATCGAAAATTCTAGGATAGGAAAAATTATCCTTAACCGCAAGTAATCCCCGCAATAATTGAGCATAAAAACTTGATTTTTGATATTCGGCTATGGTATAATCTTTCAAGAATAACTCAGGATATTGTTCAATAGTTGGTAAATCTCCAATGGCATCCCAAACCGTCGGACAGGGAGACAAGTTATTAAAATTATGATCAATTTTAGGATTAACTTTTGGCGATTTTGTCACGGGTTGAGGATAACCAGGTAGGGGTAAACCCTTTCGAGATCCTAGAATAAATAAACGTGATCGATCTTGAGGGACACCATAATAGGAAGCATTTAAGACTTGATAGCTTTCTATGACTTGATAACCCTGACTTTGCAGTTTATCAATAATCTCAGTAATAAATTGTCGATGTTTTCCCACCGTTAAACCTGGAACATTTTCTAAAACAAAATATTTCGGTTGTAATTCATCAACTAACCGAATAAAATGAAACATTAAACTATTTCTAGGATCATCAAAAGCTCGTTTTCCCATTAACGAAAAACCCTGACAAGGTGGCCCCCCAAACACCACATCAATCTCTCTATTTCCAATATCAGAATCCTGTCTAATTTCTAATCCTGTCAGGGTTTCAATGCCTTGACAAAACACCTTCCAAAAGGGAAAATTATATTCATGGGTAGCACAATGAATTGGGTCAATTTCCACGGCGGCTAAAACATCAAATCCAGCCTGTTCAAAACCGAGGGTCATACCTCCCGCACCCGCGAATAAATCTATAGCAATCGGTCGTTTTTGAGTCTTCACAGTCAATTATTTTTACTTAAAAATGTTAAATTAGAGTCTAGTTTCTTGTGACCACAGGCTAAGATATACTAACATCATGCGACCAAGTTTTGATCACTAGCCCGGTAATTTCTTGCCCTAACCAGGGAGTATTAATAGAGCGAGATTTGAGGGTATTGGTATTAACAACCCAAGAAGTCTTAGGATCAAATAATATCATTTCTGCGGGTTGATCCGGTTGAATAGAATAGGGAGTTTGTTGTAAACAAATAGCCGGGTTACTACTTAAAAATCCCCATAAATCTAAGGCTGACCATCGCCCAGACTCAACAAAAGTTTCCCATAATAGAGGTAATGCTAATTCTAACCCAATCACACCCGGCGGCGCGTCGGCAAAGGCAACGGTTTTTTCTTCATAACAATAGGGGGTATGATCAATCGCGATCGCATCAATAATTCCCGTTTCCAGTCCTTGAATTAAAGCCTGTTGATCCGATGGATTTCCTAAAGGTGGATCTACTCTTAAATTAGGGTTGTATGGGAGAGGAATAGCATGAATAATCGTTGAATCTTGATCTTCTAACGGTTGATTCCAAATCCGATTAATAGATGTGGTATTTAATAATAAGTGTATCCAAGTTGTACTGGCGGTAATTGGTAAATTACGAGCTTTAGCTTGGGCTATTAATTCTACACTTCGCGCCGTAGAAACCCGCATAATATGAATAGGAGTTCCCGTTACTTCTACTAATTCTAATATTGCGGCTAAAGCTGCGGTTTCAGCAAATTGAGGAATTCCAGGTAAACCACATAATATAGAATCATTCCCCTCTCGCATGACTCCATTAACCGCTAATTGGCGATCGCAAGCATATAAAGCCAAGGGTTTATTTAAAGGTTTTAAATATTCTAATATTCTTCTTAATAACGCTAAATTTTCCAGAGGTTTACCATCAGCAAAACCCACAACACCAGTATCCGCTAATTCACTTAATTCCGTCATTTGTTGACCCGCCACATCTTGAGTTAATGCGCCCCAAAGATATAATTTTGGACGCTGAAACTCAGAATTGAGAATAGCAACTTTTTCAGATCGTTGTTGTAATAATGTCACCGTTGCCGGGTTATCAATTGCTGGAATAGTATTAGGTAAAATCCCTAATCGAGTAAATCCTCCAGCAGCAGCAGCATTTAATAAAGAATTTAAGTTTTCCCTTTCTTCAAATCCCGGTTCCCCACTCTGACTATATAAATCAACTAATCCCGGCCCTAAAATCAACCCTTTACTATTAATAATAATGGTATTTTCAGGATAATCATTAATTTCAGATTCAATAGTTTTAATATAACCATCAATCACTAAAATATCAGCAATTTGATCCCGTTTAGAAACCGGATCAATCACACGAACTTGCTTTAAAAGTTGACAATTCATATTCGCTATATCAGGTGTTGGTTTTAGGGTGCAGTAGAGACGTGCCACGGCGCGTCTCTCTCCACACAGTCAACCTATAACGCTCCCGCCGCCGTTTTATCGAGAATACTACCCGATAAATGGCTAGTAATATTATCAGCTTGTAACACAGGTAAACCCTCAATTCCTTGGGGATAATCAATTACTGTCACCGCCCCATTACCTTGTTTAAAGTTCCAAAAATGATCCGGAGGCAGATTAAATAATTGACACAAAAGGGCTTTATTAATGGCATCATGGGCAACCACTAATATAGTTACATTTTGGTGATTATAGGTTTCAACAATCTGCTTCCACGCAATTAAAGAACGTTGCCAAACCTGTTGTAAATTCTCACCTTCAGGCATTTGAACCGTTTGCGGTGCTATTTTCCATTCCCCTAATAATCCGGGGTAAAATTGTTCGATTTCCGCCTCAAATTTACCTTCCCATAAACCATGACTAATTTCACAAAATTCCGGTTCTAATTGTAACTCTATCCCCGGATGATTTTGTAATATAATTTCTGCGGTTTCCTTGGGACGCGCCATGGGACTCGTTACCGCAAAATCAATTTTAATTTCTTTGAGAAATTCCGCCGCTTTGCGAGCTTGTTCTCGACCATTATCATTCAAAGGAACATCAATTTGTCCCTGGAATTGACCCATGCGGTTCCATTCCGTTTCCCCATGTCTAACTAATAATAATCGCGGCCCTTGATGACCCGGACGCACAGAAGGTAATTTATGACAAACGTGGGTTGTTAAGTTCATCGACTCTAACTGTACATCCGCAGGTTTCGGTAATTCTCCGGGGATAATATTAGTAAAATTCAAAATACTAATCCCACAGTTAGACTGTTGTACACTTTGATAAAATTGAGGTTGAATTCCTAAAGCCGTCGCAATTAAACAACGATTAATTCCATTATGAGCTACTAATAAAACCGTTTGATTTTGATGACGGGCTAAAATTTCCCGCCAAAATTGTTTCGCCTGTTCAAATAATGCTAATACGGGAAAATGTTGTTTTTCTCCTTCAGGAGTTGAAACCAGCATCGAAAACTCATGGGGCGAGTCGTGCCAGGTCTGATACTCTTGGGGAAACTGTGCCATCACCGCTTGACGTTCCATCCCCGCCCACAGGGGAAGATCAATTTCCATTAACAGGTCGCTGGGCTCTACTTTAGGGGGGTCAGACAGATAGGTGACGATGATTTGGGCTGTTTGTTTCGCCCGTTGCAGGGGACTGCAATAGAGAGCGTCAAACTTTAAACCATTCAAGGCATCACCGACTTTCTGAGCGGCCACAGAACCTTTCTCTGTTAAAACAGAGGCATCCAAGCGACCTTGAATTCGACTTTGGGCATTATAGGTACTTTGACCATGACGGACAAGAATTACACGGGTCGTCATTGTTAAATTGAGGAGTGGGAATTTTGGACTCTGGACTGAACCGAATTTAAGCCAGATGTGATTGTACCGCGTTTCGGACAGCATCGGTTAAAATATTGAGTCTATGGCTCCAACTCGGCAATATTTTATTCTCAAGTTTTGAAATCATGACACCCAAACGCTGGATTTTAGCAATTTTAACCTTATTAGCAATTAGCTTTTTGGGTTTATCGTTACTCAATAGTTGGACTCAACCCCAAATTCAAAGCCGTTTAGAATTATATCAAACCAATTTACTGCTTCATGCTTCCCAATGGCAAGGTAAGGGAACAGAAGCCGATAATTCAATCATATTACGCGATAATTTAATTGGTAAAACTCCGGTACAAGAAGCCCTTAAACAATATCAACAAGTACAAGAATCTGCTGCAAAAAACTTAGCTAAATTTCAAGAAAATAATGAACAAATAGCGGCAAGTTCTTTACAGGAATTAGAACAACTGAATCGAGATTTACAAATGAGAATCGGGATTTTAAAAACTCAGTTAGGATCTACTGACCAAGCCATAGAAACCTGGAAGACTTTGGTAGAAACAACCCCGGAAAAACTTCCTGCATCCGGGGATAAAAATAGTATAATCAAAACCGCAAAAACAGCACAGGTGTTAATCGGATTATGGCAAACTCCCGCCCGATTATTGCCCGATGCCGAACCAATTTTACAAAACTATTTAGAGGGTTGGTTTCGTTATCAAGCCTTAGTTAAACTCTATACTTTACAACAGCGTCCAGAAGCCTTAGTAACTTTAGAAACCCAACAACAGGAACGCTCTGAACAAGCAATTTTTAAGTTAATGGTTGTTAGTGCTATTCCCGGTATAGGATTAATCCTGGGATTATTATTAGCCATTGTTTTAGGGATTCAATTAATCTTCAAAGGTAAAGATTCTGTTTTAGCCACTAATATAGATGTGGCTTGGTTAATTCCTTGGAATGGGGAAATTATCTTACAGGTTTTTGTAGTGGGTTTTTCTTTATTGGGGCAATTCTTTATTCCCCTAACTTTAAGAGCGGTTTTTCAAGGCTTAAATCTTCAACCCAGTAGTTTTGATGTCAGGAGTCAAGCGGTTTATATTTTAATCACCTATCTATTATTAATGGTAGGAGGATTTTCGGTTTTATATTTCTCGATTAAATCCTATTTCCCCTTACCAGAAGGTTGGTTTACCTTCAAACTCAAAGATAATTGGTTTGTTTGGGGTTTGGGGGGATATTTAGTCGCCTTACCTTTGGTGATTTTAGTGTCTTTAATTAATCAGAAATTTTGGGATGGACAGGGAGGCAGTAATCCTTTATTACCAATTGCTTTAGAAAGTCGAGATAGTGTGGCTTTAGGGATATTTTTTATCACTGCATCCATCGCGGCACCGATCTTTGAAGAAACTATGTTTCGAGGATTTTTATTACCATCTTTAACCCGTTATCTTCCCCTGGGAAGTGCGATTCTTTTAAGTGGATTTCTCTTTGCTGTGGCGCATTTTAATGTTTCGGAAATTTTGCCGTTAATGACGTTAGGAATTGTTCTGGGGTTTGTGTATACGCGATCGCGCAATTTATTAGCACCAATGTTCATGCACGGATTATGGAATAGTGGCACTTTATTGAGTTTATATGTTTTGGGCAGTGGCGGAAGTTAGAAAGATAAAGCCCAAGTTTCTGGCCGATAAAAAAAGCAAAATTCCTGAATAAAATTAGAGGCTGGAAACGACGAAAAACAAAAGAAGTCAACATTCAGATCAATAACTGTAGAGGTGGATTCAGCTTAAATGAATTGCAATACACTTACAATGCAAACAAATTGAAATTCAGATCGTGTAGACGTGATGATTCGTCAAAGACACAATCAAGAATTATTGAATTTACGAGTTACTTTAGTCATTAACTGTACTAATTCAGTCGGTGATTATCAGAAACTTAACAATCCTCTACTGGGTAACTTATTCAAAAGCAGAAAATTTAGCAACGGAATTGTTAAACTGAATCTAACAATTTTATAGCAATCCTATTTGAGTTATATCCAAGATTTCGGCTTAAAAGTAAACACCGGCTGTTTCATATATCAATCCGCGTCAAGATTGTAATATTTTAATACTGATATGAAACAGCCAGAAGTATTATCCGGTGTTCCGGTGTTCCCAGATCCGGCGTTCCGGTGTTCCGGTGTTCCCTTAAATACTATCTGAAAAAGAGACAAATTGAAGTTGTGCAGGAGAAACTCCTTTCACTAAACCTAAAACATTCCCGGTTTTAGCTTCTGTAATAACTGTCACCGATGCTGATTCAATTTGAAAATCCAAAGTTCTAATCTGACCCAGAGGCAAAGGGCCACTACTATCATAATCTCGGCGATCGCCATAGGTAATGGTTTTTTGAGTTAATACAATATCATTAGCCGTTAACCCTCCTGTCAACCCAATCCTATCCCCTTGGGCGCTATTGTAATCGAGGATAAAATCAGAGGTAATCTCGTCGAGACCATCAACATTACCGCAACCACAGTCCACTGGCGGAGGAGTGGCGGTATCGGTGCGTAGGACAAATACATCCGCACCTTCACTACCCCAAAGCCGATCCACGCCCAAATCACCGATCAGGGTATCATTTCCCGCCCCACCGACTAAGGCGTCCTCCCCTTGACCCCCTCGCAGTAAATCATTATCTGCATCCCCAAACAGATAATCATTGCCCAAATTACCACTGAGCAGATCATCCCCCGTACCCCCATAAAGCACATCGGAGTCTTGACCCCCCCACAGGGTATCATTTCCCCCTTGACCTTCGAGGGTGTCATTTCCCTGATTTCCCCTCATTGCTTCTGAGTCTGTGGAGCCCCGAACATAATCATCTCCCCCCAAGGCGGCTAACCCATTGGGATATTTAGAGATCCCTAGGGGGTTACTTCCGAGGACTCCGGGGGCAATTTCAACGGTATCGGCATTTTCCGTTAATAAAAATAGCCCTGATTTCATATCTCCAGGGGTTAAAGGTTGGGAGATTACCGGAATACTGGAAATATCTTCCCCGACTTGTCTCGGTAACTGGTTGCTCACGGATTCTGTTTCTGATGAGATGGATTGCATATTGTTTGATTTGAGTTAGATCATCAATATTATAGGACTACCCAATTTAGAAATTATTTTATCCCTTGTTGATTAAAAATTTTATATCTTCCCCATTACCTATTCCCCATTACCTATTCCCCATTACCCATTACCCATTACCCATTACCCATTACCCATTACCCATTACCCATTACCCGTTCTCTATAACGGCACGAAAAACCCCTATAATTTAAACTGGATTGAACAGATTAATATTCAAGGGTCATAAAAGAGGTAATTAGATTATGAGTTATGATTATGATTTGTTTGTGATCGGTGCAGGTTCCGGTGGATTAGCTTCTTCAAAACGGGCGGCATCCTATGGGGCAAAAGTGGCGATCGCTGAATATGATTTAGTCGGAGGAACCTGTGTAATTCGGGGTTGTGTTCCTAAAAAATTAATGGTTTATGCCTCTCAATTTTCCTATATGTACGAATATGCTCAGGGTTACGGATGGGGAGAAGTTGAACCTAAATTTGATTGGAATAAATTAATTACTGCTGTTGATACGGAAGTTAAACGGTTAAGTCAACTGCATATTAGTTTTTTGGAAAAAGCTGGAGTTGAACTGATTTCTGGTTATGCTAAATTTATTGATCCCCATACGGTAGAAGTGGGAGACAAAAAAATTACCGCCGATAAAATTTTAATTGCCGTGGGAGGAGAAGCGGTTAAACCCGATATTCCTGGTATTGAACATAGTATTACTTCCCGGGAAATGTTTTTACTCCCAGAACAACCTCAAAAATTTGCCGTTTGGGGTGGGGGTTATATTGGGGTGGAATTTGCTAGTATTCTCAAAGGATTAGGTAGTGATGTCACCCAAATTATTCGCCGAGATTTAATTTTAAATGGGTTTGATGAAGATATTAGAAATAATATTCAAGAAGGCATGACCAATCATGGTATTCAATTCTTAACCGAAAAAGTAATTAAAAAAATTGAAAAAACAGATGCTGGATTAAAGTTGTCTTTTAAGGGGAAAAACTCAAAATCTATAACCGTAGATGCCCTACTTTGTGCCACCGGACGCCAACCTAATTTAGCCGGATTAGGGTTAGAAAATGCCGGGATAGAAATTAATAAAAAAGGCGCAATTGTGGTGACAGCCGATAGTTGTACCAATCAACCTAATATTTTTGCCGTGGGAGATTGTACCGATCGGATGAATTTGACCCCGGTGGCGATCGCCGAAGGACGAGCTTTTGCCGATACGGAATTTGGTCATCAACCCCGATTTATTACCCATGAAAATATTGCTACGGCGGTTTTTTCCTATCCCGAAGCTGCTACCGTGGGATTAACAGAAACCCAAGCGCGGGAAAAATTTGGGGATAATATTAAATGCTACACGGCCCGTTTTCGTCCGATGTTCCATAGTTTTACCGGATCGGAAGATAAGGTATTCATGAAATTAATTGTGGAAATAAATACTGATCGGGTTTTAGGTGTTCACATGGTGGGAAAAGATGCGGCGGAATTAATTCAAGGGGTGGCGATCGCGGTTAATATGGGAGCGACCAAAAAAGACTTTGATAATACCATGGGAATTCACCCCAGTAGTGGAGAAGAATTTGTCACCCTTTAAACAATTACGAATTAAGAATTACGAATTAGGAATTAAGAATTTAAGAGTTGATAACTCGTAATTTGTAATTCGTAATTCGTAATTTATTTCTATTTCTGCCATTTCCTGCTAATATGGCTAAATCAGTTTCTCACCGTTGGGGAAGTTGCCCGTGCGTATTCCACTCGATTATTACCGAATATTAGGCTTACCGATTCAAGCAACTCCAGAACAACTCAAGCAAGCGCACCGCGATCGCACTTTGCAACTTCCGAGACGGGAGTATTCTGATTTAGCGATCGCCGCCCGCAAACAGTTGATTGACGAGGCCTATGCTATTTTATCGGATGCCGATCAGCGAAATGCTTATGATATGGGGTTTCTAGCCAAAACCTACGAACCCGAATCAGAAGTTAAAACTCCGGCCTTCGGGAAACGGGTCACCCCCGAATCCACCGCCCTCGAGCCCGTGATCGATGCCCATACCCCCAGTATTGAGATCGAAGATCGACAATTTGTGGGAGCCCTATTACTCCTGCATGAGTTAGGGGAATATGAATTAGTGGTGAAACTCTGTCACCCCTATCTAAATACGGGCAGTATTGGCCTCAAAGATGGCCGTTTTGGGGAAGCGTCCCTAATTGTTCCCGATATTGTTTTAACCGTCACCAGTGCCTATTTAGAACTGGGTCGAGAACAATGGCAACAAGGACAATATGAAAATGCCGCTTCTTCCTTAGAAGCCGGACAGAATCTATTATTAAGGGAAAGCTTATTTGCCAGTTTAAGAGGTGAAATGCAAACGGATCTCTACAAACTCCGTCCCTATCGGATTTTAGAATTACTCCAACTCCCCCTAGAAAAAGCCACAGAACGTCGCAAAGGACTGCAACTCCTCCGGGAAATGCTCCACGAACGTAGCGGTATTGATGGTCAAGGGGATGATGGGTCAGGTTTAGGCGTTGAAGACTTTCTGCGGTTTGTGCAGCAACTCCGTCGCCAGATGACCACCGCCGAACAACAGGGGTTATTTGAAACCGAAGCCCGTCGCCCTTCGGCCGTTGCCACCTATTTAGCGGTTTATGCCTTAATTGCTCAAGGATTTGCCGAGGCCCAACCCGCCCTAATTCGCAAGGCTAAATTAATGCTGATGCAGTTGGGGCGGCGACAGGATGTGCATTTAGAAAAGGCTGTTTGTGCCTTATTGTTGGGGCAAACCGAAGAAGCCAGTCGTTCCCTAGAATTAAGTCAGGAAAGGGAACCCATTGCCTTTATCCGAGAAAATTCCCAAAACTCCCCCGACCTGTTACCCGGATTATGTTTATATGCGGAAAGCTGGTTACAGGATGAGGTGTTTCCCCATTTTCGGGATTTGCTGGATAAGTCGGTATCCTTGAAGGATTATTTTGCCGATCCCCATGTCCAGGCCTATCTCGAAGCCCTACCCAATGAAACGGGCAGCCCTTCTAATGAGTGGGTGGTAGTGCAACCAAGACGTCCGCCGACAAACCCAGGTTCTGGATCAAAGTCCATGACCCCAACCCCCGGTGCAACGGAAACGAGTCCTCAACTCACCCAGGCTTCTTTAGACGCTTTAACGGCCACTTTAGCCGCTAGAAATATGGGGGTATCGAGTGCCAATCTCCAAGAACCCTTAGCCCCCTCGCAACCCCCAGCCAGTGTTCGGACTGCGGTAGAAACGGGTTCTACGGCAACATCTTTGCAAGGAAATCACAAAATTCCTGAATCTTCCCGTCGCGGTGCTTCCGAAACTTCCCCACAACCGCTCCCAGACCCGGCGGCGTCGGCTAATGTCCCTCCAACTCCCGCCTCCAAAAACGCTTCTAGCTCTGCCAATAGCAGCAGTCTGCGTCGGATTCAACGGAAAAATGATTCTAGTCAATGGCGTCGGTTATTAATTCTAGGTCTGGGAGGGTTATTCGGACTTTGGTTGCTTTGGTTCTTACTTTCCAGGGTTTGGGGAGCCTTCGCCGATGTTTTGGGCTGGTCTGGGCCAACTTTGAAAGGGGAACAGGCAATGGTGCAGTTAAGCCAGCCTCCCTTACCGATTCCTGAACCGACACCCGTTACCGCCGAACCGGAAAAAATCACTCCCGAAGTGGCGGAAGCCAAACTGAATCAATGGTTATCGGCAAAATCCGCTGCCCTGGGGCCAGAGTATCAAGTTGAGGGGCTGCGGGAAATATTAGTTGATCCAGCCTTGGCCCGTTGGGTGGCTATGTCACAAAATATGAAACAAGATGGTTCCCATCGCACTTATAAACACAACGTCAAAGTTAGTGAAGTCCAGATGGATCAGACCAATCCCAACCAAGCGATCGCCATTGCCAATGTTCAGGAACAAACCCAGTTTTTCAGTCGCGGTCAGGCCCAAAATACTGAGGATGCCTCTTTACAGATTCAGTATCGGTTTATTCGCAAGGATGGAGCTTGGCGCATTGAAGATTGGCAAGTGATTCGTTGATGGAAATTTCCCTCTTTGATCCCCAAAGAGGTTTTTTTTACCTCCAAATGTCAGGGTTTCATGACATAATGATCCCCAAAATCCCGAAAACTGTGTATATTTACTTATCAATATCCGTTTACCCCTTGACCAAACTTAATATTTTCTGCAATATGGTGAGTAATCAAGCGATCCCCATGATCCCTAAGAATTTCTACAGAGTTATCAATCTGCTGTTTAAGCCAATGGAGATCACTCTTTTATGTCAAAGGAACGCCCACCTTTAGAAACTATGACACTGCGGCAACTTCGCAAAGTAGCAAGTGAATATGGCATTTCTCGCTATAGTCGAATGCGTAAATCTCAGCTTTTAGAAGCTATCGAGGAAATCGAAAGTCAGAAGTTTGGAACCCCTAATCCATCTCGCGCATTGGAGGCACAAGAAGAAGTGGAAGTTGCAAAGTTTTCTCTAGCCGGTCAGAACTATCAGATAGCTGATTCCCTATCCTCCGTGGATGAGGGTTTAGCCGACTTACCCGGTGGGTATGGTGAAAGTCAGATTGTCATGATGTCCCGAGATCCTGAGTCAGCCTATACTTACTGGGACGTTTCTAACGAACAGAAGGAAATGTTTCGACGCCAAGGAGGGCAACAGTTAGCCCTGCGGATTTATGATGTTACTGATATTGATTTAGACTCTCAAAGTCCCCATAGTATTCAAGAATATCCCTGTGATGAGTTAGCGAGGGAATGGTATTTACCCATACCAGTAAGCGATCGCGACTATGTTGTTGAAATTGGTTATCGCTGTGTTGACGGTCGTTGGTTAGAATTAGCCCGTTCTGCGGCGACTCGGATTCCTCCGGTTTATCCCACAGAATGGATTGACGATCAGTTTATTACCGTTTCTTGGGAAGAAGAATTAAAAGGGAAAACCTTCTATGAGTTCCCTGTCCCCAAAAAATCCTATGTTCTGGCTGGGGTTCATAGCGATGTATTTGGGTTATCCAAGGAAGCAGAATCCAAGCGGATTGCGGGTTCTTTCTTTGGTTCGATGCACCAAGTTGTTGAACCCGAAAAGGCTCTGAGTTCTTTTATTTTCCCCTCCGGTGTGGGAATGTGGGCTTCAGGTGTTGGTGAAGTTCAGTCTGGTGTCGGTTTGGGTTACACCACTTCCGGTGTCGGACAAACCCAGTCTGGTATTGGTATTGGTTATACCCAATCTGGTATCGGTTACACCACTTCCGGTGTTGGACAAACCCAGTCGGGTATTGGTCTTTCTGGTGTAGGTCTGGGTGTTGGCTATACCCAATCGGGTATTGGTTACACTCAATCGGGTGTGGGTTATACGGAGTCCGGGGCTGGATTAGGTTATACCCAGTCTGGTGTTGGTTATACTCAATCTGGTATTGGTTACACTCAATCGGGTGTGGGTTATACGGAGTCCGGGGCTGGATTAGGTTATACCCAGTCTGGTGTTGGTTACACTCAATCGGGTATTGGTTACACTCAATCGGGTGTGGGTTATACGGAGTCCGGGGCTGGATTAGGTTATACCCAGTCTGGTGTTGGTTACACTCAATCGGGTATTGGTTACACTCAATCGGGTATTGGTTACACTCAATCGGGTGTGGGTTATACGGAGTCCGGGGCTGGATTAGGTTATACCCAGTCTGGTGTTGGTTATACTCAATCTGGTATTGGTTACACTCAATCGGGTGTGGGTTATACGGAGTCCGGGGCTGGATTAGGTTATACCCAGTCTGGTGTTGGTTATACTCAATCTGGTATTGGTTACACTCAATCGGGTGTGGGTTATACGGAGTCCGGGGCTGGATTAGGTTATACCCAGTCTGGTGTTGGTTATACTCAATCTGGTATTGGTTACACTCAATCGGGTGTGGGTTATACGGAGTCCGGGGCTGGATTAGGTTATACCCAGTCTGGTGTTGGTTATACTCAATCTGGTGTTGGTTATACTCAATCTGGTATTGGTTACACTCAATCGGGTGTGGGTTATACGGAGTCCGGTGCTGGATTAGGTTATACCCAGTCTGGTATTGGTTACACTCAATCGGGTGTGGGTTATACGGAGTCCGGTGCTGGATTAGGTTATACCCAGTCTGGTGTTGGTTATACTCAATCTGGTGTTGGTTATACTCAATCTGGTATTGGTTACACTCAATCGGGTGTGGGTTACACTCAATCGGGTGTGGGTTATACGGAGTCCGGGGCTGGATTAGGTTATACCCAGTCTGGTGTTGGTTATACTCAATCGGGTGTTGGTTATACTCAATCGGGTGTTGGTTATACTCAATCGGGTGTGGGTTATACGGAGTCTGGTGCTGGATTAGGTTATACCCAGTCTGGTGTTGGCTATACTCAATCGGGTGTTGGTTATACTCAATCTGGTATTGGTTACACTCAATCGGGTGTGGGTTATACGGAGTCCGGTGCTGGATTAGGTTATACCCAGTCTGGTGTTGGCTATACTCAATCTGGTATTGGTTACACTCAATCGGGTGTGGGTTATACGGAGTCCGGTGCTGGATTAGGTTATACCCAGTCTGGTGTTGGCTATACTCAATCTGGTATTGGTTACACTCAATCGGGTGTGGGTTATACGGAGTCTGGTGCTGGATTTGGCTATACAATGTCTGGGATGGGAATGTCTGGTATTGGGATGGGTGCTTCAATGCCTCCCATACGTCCCCGGGACTTCTGGTTAGTGGCCGATGCTGAACTAATTGTCTATGGGGCGACCGAACCTAGTGCTAACTTAACTATTGGTGGACGTCCGATTAAACTGAACTCCGATGGTACATTCCGGTTACAGATGTCTTTCCAAGATGGTTTACTCGACTTCCCGATTTTCGCCGTAGCCGCCGATGGAGAACAAACCCGTTCTGTCCATCTCAAGTTTGTGCGTGAAACCCCGGAACGTCGGACTAATACGAAAGAAGAAGCGATACCCGAATGGATTCATTAATTTGAAATCAATTTGAGATCAAACTGTTAACAATGTTAACAATATAGTTATCCAAATTATCCCCCCTCGATCTGATTTGAGGGGTTTTTTATTGGTTTAAACGGACAACGGTAGAATCAATAGAGTTGAGGGAATTGAGCATTTGATTAAGTTCAATTCCTAGAATGGTATAATCTTTTAAAATTTGACGGGTAGGGGTATAGTCTTGATCGGCAGCAAATTCTTGGAGGCGAGTTACTTGTAAGGTTTGTAAGTGGGTTTGTATGGTTTGAATTGAAGGTTCAAAAGTGGGTGAGGCAGGCGGTAAAGTTCCGGTTAAAATGGAGCTAATTAGAGGTAGAAAAAATTGATTAACTTGTTCAACAAAATTCGCTAATTCGGGATGGGGTTCAGTGCCACTAAAATGCTCAAGTTGTGCGAGTAAAACACTCACAGAACGACTAAATCGATGTAAATAAATTAATAGTGCTATTTTCGGTTCAATATCCGTGGCCGAGGTATTCGGATCACTGCTTAACTGTTGTAAGGCTGCTTGAGCATTAAAATAGGCTAAACGGGTTTTTTGTCGTTGTTTAATAATTAGGTTTAAATCATAAGGGATGGTTCCTAAATAAACCAATAAAACTGCATTAAAGTAATCTAAGGAAGCTGCGATCGCTTTGACTAATTTAACCGATAACTGTTCTTTTTCATTTGGTCTAAATAATAAAAATGCCCCGACAAAAGCTAAGGCTGACCCCACACAAGTCCAGAGAAAACGAATCATTGCGACTTGCCAATCTCCCCCCTGTCTACTCATTTCTGCTCCAATAGCAAATATAGAGATAAAGAATACAGCTAAACCATAATGAAAAGGAATTAAAGCAAATCCGATCACAATTGAACTTAAATTAATGGTTTGTAAAATTAATTGACTGGGAATTAGTAACCAAAAAATTGGGGTAACTATCGCGCCTAAAATTGTTCCTAACATCCGATGAAAAAATCGTTGAAAGGTATTGCCAAAACTAGGCTGTAATACCACTAAAATTGTAATAGTTAACCAATTTCCCTGGGGAAGTTCTGCTATACTATAAATAGCTACTCCAATTGTGGTCATGATACTTAACCGGAGTCCGTGACGAAAAAAGCTGGAGTCAAAGGTAAAATTATCTCGTAAAGAATCAAACCAAGATGGGGTTTTACTTCCTGATAATAATTCTGATTCTGCGGATAAAATTTTGTCTTTGGGGATACGATTAATTGATTGATTATTTTTGATTTGAATGACGGTGGATGCGGTAGAATCTAATTGAATAATAATGGTTTCTAAGGTAGAAATAATCTGTTCTATAACAACTAAAGCCGGATAATCTTCAGCATGATCGGCTATGGTTTTTTGTTGGAGTTGTTTTTGTTGGGCGATCGCAGTTACAATAGATTGTAAGTAACCTGTATCAACGGAAACCGATTTATTCCATAATAGTTTAACTAAATTTAGACAAAATGAAGCAATTTTTTCTAAAGCATCATTGACTAAAATACGGACAGTCACAAATTGAGGGTCATCTTGATGAAGTTGGACTAATTCTGTCACCGTAACAATGGATGTAATTAAATTATCCGCATCCTGAATTAAAATAATAGCTGACTCCCCTAACCTAGTATTTCCTAATCTTAATTTTCGGTCTAATGTCCAGGCTTGACGGGCATTCTGTAGGGTTTCTCTGAGTTGAATAACGTGTTTTAATTCTTGAGATTCAGATATATTTTTAGCTTGATTAATATATTTTGCAATAGCTTGATAACACTGACTAATTGATTCTTTTAAAGGAAGATAGGGATTTAATGGCCAAATACCCAAACACAATACTATTGTCCAAGTTCCAGCTATTAGACAAATAATCACTCTTTCACTGACAATTTCCCAACCTCCAGAGGGTAAATTTAGGGTAAATAAAGTAAACAAACCAATTACTATTCCAGACAAAACTCCTGGGTGTCCATATAAACTCATATAGCCGACTAAAAATAAACTACAAAATGAAAATATGAGTTTAAGTAATAGAATATGTGAAAGCAAGGTAGCCAAAGCAACGAATAAAGTGGAAACCAAAACTGTAAATAATAGAGAAATAGCCCTAGCCGAATAAAATCCCCCAGTATCACTCAACAGAAAAAATAAGCTATCCAGACCCACATAAAAACCCATATCAGAATGACCCGTTAATTTTCCAACGGCCAAGGCAACAGATAGGGCAATAGTTAATCTCAAAGCCCGGGCTAATTTGAGATTTCCACTGGGTTTGAATAGAAAACCAAATTGTTGATTTAAAAATTTTTTGTTCATAAAGAATTATATTGTCTATTGCCTATTATCATCTTTTCAAAATCGACTCATTAATGTACATTCCCAAACTAATCGAGGTTGCACATAACTTAATAAATATTGTCGAGTTTTTTCTAACTGTTTTAAGAAGGTTTGATCAATAATTCCGGTTTTTTGTTGATCTTGCCAATCACAATGTTGTAAATAATCAACTAACCAGAGTTGCGCTTCACTGTCCAAAGTTTGACTAATTTCCTTTGCTAACTCTAAAGCCAATCTTAAATTAGAGGGAGGCTTTTTGACTTTATTTAAAAATTCTACAGGAATAGTTTGTAATTGTTGCCAGTGGTAAATGGCTTGTCCGGGGCTTCCTTGTGCCATAGCTAAAATTTCAGCATGGGATATAATATCATCAAAATTATGGCGTTTTAGGACTTGAATCATGCCTGCATCTGTTAAACGGTAAAAGGGGATTTTAGCACAGCGAGAAACTAAGGTTGGCAATAAAGAATCAATGCCGGGTGCTATTAAAATAATTGTCGCTTTTCCCGGTTCTTCTAAGGTTTTTAAAAGTCCATTGGCGGCGGATTCTGGCATGGATTCCGCGTGTTCAACTACTACCATTAACCGAGATGCTTCTAGGGGAGGACGACTCAAAAATTGACTAATTTCTCGAATTTGTTCAATCCGAATTTGAGGGGGGGCTTTCCGTTTGACTCCAGCTTCTGTCGCTTCTTTGGGAGAAAGTCGTTTTCCCTGATGTAAATAGGTGGGTTCTACCCATAAAATATCCGGGTGATTTTTCTGCTGAATACGAGAATGAATCTGTTTTTGATTGACAGGTTTATCGGGATTTTGGCAAAATAGAAATTCAATAAAACAGTTAGCAGTTAATGTCCGACCAATACCATCAACCCCGGCAAATAAATAGGCTGGAGCAATGCGATTTTGGGCTACAACTTGGGTTAATAACTCAATGGCGGCTTGTTGTTCGATTAATTGGTCAAAAAAGGTATTCATGTTATTTTGATCACCCTAAATTGCGAATCCCCAGGCTGTTAATTTTTTAGTTAAAATTAATTGAATTGTTTCTGTGACTTGATCAAGATTTAACATCCCATTAATCGGTATAATTCGCTCTGGGTGCTCTTGAGCTAATTGTTGAAATCCCTGTTGTACACGCTGATGAAATTCCAAATTAGCTTGTTCCATCCGATCCATTTTACCTCGATTTCGAGTTCTGGCGAGTCCGATTTCCACATCAATTTCTAACCAGATGGTTAAATCACTTTCTAACCCCTGAGTGGCAATTTGATTTAACTGATGAATTAAATTGAGATCTAAACCTCGACCATAGCCTTGATAGGCGATCGTTGAATCGGTATAGCGATCGCACAAAATAATATTTCCCTGATATAATAAAGGCTTGATAAATCCCTCAATATGTTGGGCGCGGTCGGCGGCATACATTAATAATTCTGCCCGATTTTCGATGGGTTCATCCCCCTGATATTCTAATAATAACCGTCTTAACTCCTGGCCTAATAGCGTGCCCCCAGGTTCCCGTGTGATGATCACCGGGGTATCTATCAGACCTTGTAACCAGCCTTGGATACGTTGCATTTGAGTGGTTTTCCCCCCTCCTTCCACTCCTTCAAAAACAATTAATTTTCCCTGCATCTGTTAATTATCTCTTGGCATTCAAAACGTTGTATAAATATGATAAGGTCTGGAATGGATCATTCCCTTTGAAGTTCTAATTAATTTATTGCACATCTGGAGTTCCCTATGGCCCGCTACACCGGATTTTTTGTTGTTAATGTCGGTCTCGAAGATATCCGACCGATGATGATTGATATTTTGAAATCCTGTAACCTAGAAATCACCTATCAAACACCGAGTTCTATTATTGCCAGGGAAAATATTGGTCAAGTGAGTGTGAATCAATTAGTGATTGCTGAAATAGTTTTTGATACCGCCACTGCGATGATAGACGAAACTAAAATGACTGTTTTTATTAAAAATGAATCCCTACCTTTACAAAGCCAGAATCACTGTCGAGACATTTTTGAACAAATCAGTCAATTAATTATTGATAATCGCTATTGGGTACTATTAGAAAGTATTGCTTTGTAGCAGAGACGCACCCTGGGCACGTCTCCCTTATTTACTTGATTTTGAGTAAATATTTTCCTCTACCTTTACTATCATAAGCATTAACAATCACTCGATAGGTTCCGGTTTTGGGTAAAGTGATAGTAATTTCAGCATTGGCATTGGTTTGACTGATATCATCGTGTTCTTGCAGTAATTCATTCTCAGAATTAAACAGGGCAAGATAGGGATCAAATTCAGAACTTTCTAATGAAATAGTGATTTGTTGACCTTCTTTTCCTTCAAAAGTGTATTCATCATACAAACTCTTATCCGACGCTAAAACTTGATCTCCTTCTTTGAGTTCACCTTGCTCTTCTAATAACAGGGGTGCAGATGCCGGAGGGGTGGGTATGGTCGAAGGTGGTGGACTAGGTAGTGGAGAAGGTATTGGACTCGGTGAGGGTGTTTCCTCCACCGGGAGTTCAGGACTGGCTGAGGGTTGAGGATTAGGGGTTTCTTGGGCTAGGACTTTTTCAAGGACTAAACCCCTTAAGGGATAGGAATTAGAGACATTGAGAACATCGAATAATGGGGTCTGAAGCACAGCGAATAGACCCATTGTTGTTGTCCAGATTAACATTGATCGCATAAAAACCTCGGTATGGTAGGAAATGGGGAATGGGGAATGGGGAATGGGGAATGGGTAATGGGGTCGCTAACGGACAGTTAATAAATACTGACCTCGACCTGTTTTATCATAAGCATTGACAACCACTCGATACTGACCTGTGACGGGTAAAGTCACCCGAATTTCTGCGTTTTTATCAGACTGACTGGCATCATCATTTTCAGCTATTAATTTGCCCTTGGGATCAAATAATGCCAAATAGGAATCAAAATCTTGACTTTCTGAGCGAATTAAAATAGACTGTCCCTGTTTTCCTTCAAAGGTATATTCATCATATAAACTACCATCGGATGACAAAACAGAATCCTGATCTTCTAATACTCCTTTTTCATTTAAAATCAGTTGACCTGTTTCCGAATTGGAGGAAGATTCCGTTGCTTTCAAGCGTAAACGATAGACTCCCGCCTCTCCTGCCTCATAGGAATTAACTAATAAAAGATAAGTTCCATCCTTTGGTAAAGTGGTAGTAATTTTGGCATTTTTCTCTCCTCCCCCATCATCATCTTGAGCCAACTCCTCTCCATCTTCTGTTAACAAAATTAAATAGGAATCTATCTCATTACTATTCATTTCAATCGTTACCTGTTGACCCGCTTTCCCCTCAAAAGCATAAACATGATAAAAACTATTATCAACGGGTAAAACTTCATCCCCCTGTTTCAAAGTATCCGTAACTTCAGGGCTATTTAATTGAATTTGTTTGGCATTTTCCTTTTCAAAAGCCGGGGTTTCCGCCGTCGGGGTGCGAGATGCCCGTCCCTCTTTCACCGCTTGCAAAAATGGGGGAACCCGGTCAACGGAAATGGCAAAACCAATACCAATATTTCCCCCGCCCTGACCTCTGGTAAAAATCGCCGTATTCACCCCAATTAATTCCCCATCACTGTTGAGCAGGGGGCCCCCAGAGTTCCCTGGATTAATCGCTGCATCGGTTTGAATTAAATTACGGTTTTGGTCTAAACGACTAACAATTCCTACGGTTAAGGTATTTTGGAATTGGCCAAAGGGGTTGCCAATAGCAAAGGCCCGTTGACCGACTTTCACCGAATTGGGACTAGCGATGGGAATAGTGGGTAAGTTTTGAATATTGCGAATTTTCAGCACGGCTAAATCGAGTCCGGGTTCTCCAAAGGCGATGACCTCTGCTTCTAACTTGCGGCCATCGGCTAGGGTGACGATGACGGTGCCTCCGCCGGATACAACATGGGCGTTGGTTAATACTAAACCGTCGGGACTAATAATGGTTCCACTGCCATTAGTTTTTTTTGTATCAATGGAAACCACGGCGGGACTGGCATTTTCATAGACTTTAATATTGATTTCTTCTTCTTTATCAGCCGCCAAAATCAGAGGAGAATCAAAACCGTAATTAGAGATTAAATCCTTAGCAGGAAGGGAGGATGGGGGGACAGGATAAATGGTTTTTGATAGGTTTGCATTGGCAACCGGAACATGAATTAAGGCTCCAATGGTCAACAGTCCCAATGTTGTTAATCGCAAAGATAAAAAATTCATTAATCAGGTTCTATAGATATCCCACCTAAAGTTTAATCAATTGAGAGGCTCTGGTGGCATCTCCAAGGTGAAGCGGGGCGGGTCTACCGCTTCAATTTTGAATCTAATCAACACTTCAACAAAAGGAAACTAGGGTTAATTCCCGACCTTCGGTCGCAACTCAACTTCTGATTTTAACGGTTGTTGGGGGAGAATGGGTAATTACCGTTCAACTAAACCTACTCAAACCTACTCAAAGGCTTAAAGTCCAGTCATTCGTAGTGAGTCAAGATTTGATTATTTTAATTGTGGAACAAGCTAAGGATATTAGCCCTGAGTTGATTCAATTCTTAGATCATACTCCTGAGAAACAAATAAATTCAGACTCCAATGGTAAAGGTTTAATTGAGTTAATTGAACGAACTTTAAAACACCGAAATGATTCTCCCCCGTCTGAATCTTAATTCTATTATTCTCCCGCTAATAGCAGTTGAGCCGCTTCGATCATTTCGGTTTGAAATCCTAGTAAATCTTCCCGACTGGTTAAATAGGTTTTGAGCGCATCCATGGGATCAATACTGCTACCAGAATCCAATTCAGGTAAACGAGGTCTGGCTAATTGGCTAACTAATTCCGGTTTAATTGTATAGCTATGGGCGGCACTCAAAAGCTGGTATAATTCTGTATTATTAATCAAATCTAATTGATCGGAACGCAGTTGATAAATTAACCGAACAACTGCATCTTGGATGTGATTTTTTTCAATCACTTTAATTAAGGCTTGGAGAGGATCATCAGATTTAGAAAGATCCACTTTAATTGTACAAAAAGATCGCACAGTTAACGGACAAAATTGCCATTTAACTTGACCTTTTTCGACTTCAATTAAAATAAATCCTTTGTCTTCTTTTTCTTCGCTAAAATCCACTCGCTCAATACTCCCTGGATAAATAACCGGGGGATCATTAGTCCGATTCAGATTTTGATGTTTATGGACATGACCTAATGCTACATACTCAAAACAAGAGCGAGTTAATAAAGACAGGGGAATATTAAATCCCTTACCAACAGCCAAAAACCTTTCCGCTCCTAAATTGGCTTTATCCGCCATCAAATGCCCTAATAAAATTGTCGGTAATTCCGGGTTTAATTGCCGAATTTCTCCCTCTAAAACGACGGTTAAACGATCAATTAAGAGTTGATTAACGGCTTCTAAAGATAATCCTTCTGTTTCGGGACGAGTTAATAAAGTTGACCGAGTTAACCAAGGTAAAGTAATAATTTGAATCGCACCGTTGTGGGTTTGAATGGTATGGGTTGCTAAACTATCCCCAACTACAAAACCGGGAACTCCTAATGTTCGATAAATCCCTAAACTGGCTCCCCCTTGTCCCTGGGAATGTTGATCATGATTTCCTACTAATAAAACCGTGGGAATTTCTGCATCCACTAACCGCCGAAATTGGGCGGCAAAGGCTTGTTTGACATAGGGGGCGGGAGTCGCATCAGGAAAGGCATCTCCGCCAAATAAGACCAAATCCACTGGTTCTGCGATCGCTCGATCAATACAGCGTCCCAAGGTAGCCGTAAAGTCCTCTAGGCGAGTATTTAAGCCCGTTTCAGGATTGATTTGTCCATGGGAAAAACCACTTCCTAAATGAATATCCGAAAGATGCAATATTTTAATCATTACTAAGTTTACTAAAGTTAATTAATATAGTATAATTAGTTCCTTGGCAAACCGTAAAGAAAAGTGATGGTAATTCAAAAACGCATTCCTTTATTGGAACAAATCCTTGAGCAGTGGAAGGGAACGATAGGAAGTCAATATCAACCCTATAAAAACCATGTCTATCGGATGGTAGGGTGACAATGATTCAATTCCTTTCCTAGTATCAACTCCTTTAGCTCCTATCCCTTTAAATTTAATACAAATAATATGTTTAATAAAAAGCAATGGCCGGAACTCGTCGAATTAATCTTTATTATTGCAGCAATTATCGGTTCCTTTAGTTTGCTCACGGGACAACCAATCACCTATGCAGCAATTACGGGTGCCTTCGCCCTAGGATTAAATTGGCTGAATCGTCAATTATTAGCCCAACAAATTCGGAAAAATAGTGCAACAAATAAAAGTTTAACTCAGCAACATCAGGCGGATTTAGATCAACTCATGGATCAGTTACAAAGAACTATCTCCACTTTAAATATATCTTCGGGACTAGCAATTAATCCCAATCCTCAATTAGCTCAGGAATTGCAATCTTTAATGGCGGTGATTCAAAATCTTTTAGAACGTCAAAATCTATTGGAAAAGACTTTAAGTATGATGCAATCGGAGCTAGAAATTGTCGTGCAAGCTTTCCAAAAACGCCCTGAGTTAGACCAGATGAATAGTTTAACCCATGTGATTGTGGATCTGCAACAATTTATTAATCAATTACCTCAATGGGGAAATTTACAACAACATCAAATGAATGAACTGCATCAAAAAGTCGAACAATCTCTGGAAAAACTCTCAACAGAAATAGATAATATTCCAAATCAAATTGAACAGGAAGTTAAACGACAGGTTAATCTCTAAAAATTCACAAAGGTTAATACTCTCAGGGCTGAAGTCACTGATATTCTGCTGACAGAGTAGATTTAGGTAGTACCCAAAGTCTAACTATTGTATCATAAAAGGTGGTTTCCAGAGAGGTTTACAACTATGGCGATCGCTCACTGTAGCGATACAATTGAACAATGTGCTAATAATTTCTAAAGAAGTGATAAAAGTCTCACCTTGATAGACAATAGCATTCAGAAAACTAATTAAAATATTTTGACTTTGATCCGAACCAAAGATTTTTTTAAAGGCGTAGTCTGTTTTGGGATTAATGAATTTCATAGTGTTAGTGGAAAATAATATAGTTAGGGACTTAAGCATCGCCTCAGTTATGTTCAATTAGGACAATTAGTTTCTAGCCAACTGGATAAATCACCTACACTAGAAAAATCAAAAATAGCTTCAGCCAAAGCTGATAACTGCTCTGAAGATAGCTGTGATAAACTATCTTCTATTGATTGATTTAGTTCACCTAATTGTCGTTCCAATAGGCGTTTAATCAGATTTATTTGACCAATTTGAATACCAATTTGTTCACCAATTTGTATCCCTTCAGCCAACCCTTGAGCCTTACCCAACTCAATAGCACCTATTCTTTCCCGTTCAAACTGTTCTCGTTTCTCCAAATCATCTACTTCCTCTAAACTTAAGTTTACCCGATCAGCGATCGCAAAAGCCTTCTCAATTTCTGGTACAATTAACATAGATTCTGGCACTACTTCTAAATCCGGTGCTTTGCGTAAAAAATAAAGCCATTTATCCGTAATAGTTGTTAATTCTTCCAGAGTTTTATTAAATTTGGGTAACTCCACAAATACTAATTTTAACGGACTATGTTGATAATTTACTTGTAACTCATCTTCCTTGAGCGTAAATTGTGAAATGACTTTATTATGTTCATTAAACATAATAAAATCCGTCACCGCTACACCAATTGCTGCTCTTAATTCTGGATAAACTTCCCCTAATTTTAGTTGATTAACATACATTTTTGCCGTATTATAAAGAATCCTTTTGCCAAAAGCTGGGACATTAAACGCCTGCATTTCAATTAATACATTTTCGCCGTTATTCAGTTGAGCCTTAACATCAAAATAAGTGGTTTTTAAACCAGAAATTCTGCCGGGGGCGTAGGGATCAATAATTTCTAAAGAAGTGATGAAAGTCTCACCTTGATAGACAATTGCATTCAGAAAACTAATTAAAATATCTTGACTTTGATCCGAACCAAAGATTTTTTTAAAGGCGTAGTCTGTTTTGGGATTAATAAATTTCATAGTATCACCTGGAAATAATATAGTAAAGATTAACGCAGATGGTTATTTATATTTACTTTTTTTGACTATAACACAAACACATAAAATCAATAATATCATAAACCCGCCCCTGCGCCACGTTATCACTGCGACTTTTTTGATAATTTCTGTAAAATATCTCAAATAAATATAAAGATTTGTCATTGAGCGGCTAAACCATTGACAACCGAAAAGCACCTTGTTAGGTTATTTATATTGAAAGTGTCGCGTGTCATCTGTATAAAGGTATAAATACAGCCTTTTAAATTAATTCAGGTGACCTAACCAGACTGACTCAACAACAAACCATTCTACCTGTAAGCATTGCAACACCGAAGCCAGTGAAAGCCCACTTTATATCAGGACTACCACGATCAGGTTCTACTTTACTGGCAGCAATCAGGTTTCACGCAGCTATGACTAGCCCAGTGGGGGGTTTAGTGGAGCGAATGTTGGAAGCCATGAGTGAAAATAATGAGTTTTCCGTATTTATTTCCCCGGAACAAAAACGGGTGCTGATTTGCTAAAGATTACCTGGAAAAATTACTAATATTTAGGTATTGACATCTACCTTTCGATAGATTTACAATATTATGGTTAGGGTTCTCACGGAGTTGGTGCCTTGAACAATAGGTACATAGTTGCACTTGGGCGATTCTTAAGAGCGCTGAAGCGCAACTACATACCTAAGAATTAAATTACTTTACAAAAAAATCACGTAATCTGCCGTGAACAAGCAAATCATTTTCGTAGACTCCTCAGTACAAGATTATCAAAGCTTAATTAATAACGCCGATACCGCTCAAATTGTAATTTTAGATAACATATCTAGCGGGATTGAACAAATTACTAATGCCTTAGCTAATCAAAAAAATATTGAATCTGTACAGATACTTTCTCACGGTAGCGAAGGCAGTTTAAAACTCGGTACTGATGTACTGAATGGGAATGATATAGAAAATTTTAATACTCAGCTAAAACAGTGGGGAAATGCCCTCACAGAAAATGGCGATATCCTATTGTATGGATGCGACGTAGCCGCCGGAGAAACTGGCAAGAATTTTGTTAAACGATTAAGTGAAATCACCGGGGCAGATGTCGCTGCCTCTAACGACTTAACCGGAAATCAAGCATTAGGTGGCGACTGGGATTTAGAAATAGTAACGGGCAAAATAGAAGCCACTGTACCCTTTAATCAGGAGGCGATGGCAGATTATGAATATACACTGGCTAACTTTAATGTCACGGTAGCAGATGATGATGGCACTGGCACTCTAGCAGGTACATTAAGCAAAGCCATTTTAGACGCGAATAAGGCCGCAGGCGATGACACTATTACCCTACAAACAAACGTTACTGTTAAAGGGGTAATGAAGACCCTAGTTAACAGCAATATTGATTTTATTGGCAATAACCATACTGTCAGTGGCGATAATGCTTTTCGTCCCTTCTTCGTCAAGTCGGGAACCGTGAATTTCTCCAACATGACAGTCACCAACAGTAAGGCACAAGGAGGAGCTGCTTACGACGGCGGTCGTGGCGCTGGCATGGGTGGCGGTTTATTCATCTACAATGGCACTGTGGGGGTGAATAACGTCACCTTTAGTAACAATACCGCGATCGGCGGTACTGGGGCTGGCGCCTATAGTGGCGGCTATGGTGGCGGCGGGATGTTCGGTAGTACCACATCTGGTGGCAGTGGCGGCGGTCTGTTTGCCAATGGCAGTGGAACTGGCGGCGGCTATGGCGGCAACGGCAACTACGGTGGTGGCATTGGCCTTTTCGGTGGAGGTGGCACCATCAGAAACGATCCGCAGACCGTCGGGGGCGCAGGGGGGTTCGGCGGCGGCGGCGGTGCTGGTCGCGGCCAACGTGGTGGCAACGGCGGCTTCGGCGGCGGTGGGGGCTGGGGCCCCGGCGGGGGTGGCAACGGCGGCTACGGTGGCGGTGGTGGTGGTGTCATAAACACCACTGGTACCGGTGGCAGGTTTGGTGGCAACGGCATTGGCACTAACGGCCGATCCGGCGGCGGTGGCGCTGGCCTTGGGGGTGCCATCTTTATTCGCCAAGGATCTTTGACTCTAAACAACGCAACCTTTAGTAACAACACTGCCACAGGCGGTAATGGCGCCCGAACCAGTCCCAGTAGTAGTGAAACCAACCCCGGCCAAGGCAAAGGTGGGGCAATATTTGCCATGACATCCCTCACCAACACCAATGGCAACGACCAAGGAATGCCCACCGCACTCCCTACTGTCACCTCATTAGGGGCCACCTTTACCGGCAATAACGCTGGCAACCAAGCTAACACTCCAGCTGCTAACACTCCCGCCAACGGTCAAGGATCTAACCAAGACAATAAGGATGTTTATGGCACGATTCTTCTTAATACCGCCCCCGTTCTTGCCGATACCGTTGTCACCCTCACTCCCATCCTAGAAGATGCAGATGTTCCCACTGGCGCAGTCGGCAACCTCATCTCATCCATTGCAGCTATCGGTACAAACATCACCGACTCCGACACTGGCGCAGTCGCAGGGGTAGCCATCACCGGGGCCGACACCACTAACGGCAGTTGGTTTTACACCATAGATGGCGGTACTACTTGGACTGCTTTGGGCGCAGTATCCGATACCAATGCTCGCCTACTGGCAGCTAATGCCAATACCCGCATTTATTTCCAACCAACTCCCAACTACAACGGCACTGTCACCAACGGCATTACCTTCCGCGCTTGGGATCAAATGGCGGGTGCTAATGGCAGCACTGCTGACACTAGCACCAACGGCGGTAGCACAGTCTTCAGCGCCCTCACCGACACCGCAGCCATCACTGTTACCGCAGTTAATGACAAACCCAGTTTTAGTAACGCTGGCAACCAAATCCTAACAGCTTGGACAAGTACGGCTCAAAGCGTTAGTAATTGGGCAAATACTGTTATCTTCGGCCCCGCCAATGAATCAACTCAAACTGTTAGCAACTACACCGTTACTAACACCGACAATACCTTATTTACCGCTCAACCCAGTGTAGCAACTGATGGCACGCTGACCTACACTCCCAGTGGTAAACCCGGTACTGCTACCGTTAGTGTGCAACTGCAAGATAACGGCGGTACGGCCAATGGTGGTGTCGATCTTTCCGACATAGCTACTTTTAATATTACCATTCCCGCACCAAAAGTTAACCTGACTGCCAGCCCAACTACTGCTAGTGAAGCCGGGGCAACTGCTATTACCTTGACCGCTACTGCTGAAGGTAATGTTGTCGGCGCTCAAACCCTTGATTTAGCATTAACGGGTACTGCTAGTGTGGCTGACTTTACTGGTACTATTCCTACTCAAATAACTATCCCAGATGGGAGTAATACCGGACAAGTAACCATTACAGTTAATAATGATTTACTTGCGGAAGGTACGGAAACAGCTACTTTAACAATTAGCAACCCATCCACAGGAATCGCATTAGGAACTACTACTAATCAAAGTGTGACGATTAATGATAATCCAGGAATTACTGTCACACCCACCACAGGTTTAACCACCACCGAAGCGGGAGGTACGGCTAATTTTACAGTAGTTCTAAATAGCCAACCCACAGCCGATGTCACCATCCCATTAACTAGCAGTAACACCGCCGAAGGTACAATAGACAAAACCAGTTTAACCTTCACCGCAGCTAATTGGAATGTGGCGCAAACCGTCACAGTTACGGGAGTAGATGATTTAATAGATGATGGAGATATTGCCTACAATATTGTTACGGTGGCGGCTACCAGTACCGATGCTAATTATAGTGGTTTTGATGCTTCAGATGTGGCAGTTACTAATACCGATAACGATATCAAAGGCATTACTGTCACACCCACCACAGGTTTAACCACAACAGAAGCCGGGGGAAATGCCACATTTACAGTCGTTTTAAATAGCCAACCAACAGCCGATGTCACCATCCCATTAACTAGCAGTAACACCGCCGAAGGTACAATAGACAAAACCAGTTTAACCTTCACCACTGCTAACTGGAATACTCCCCAAACCGTCACCATTACCGGAGTAGATGATAGCGTAGATGATGGAGATATTGCCTACAATATTGTTACGGTGGCGGCTACCAGTACCGATACTAATTATAGTGGTGTTAATGCTTCAGATGTGGCAGTTACTAATACTGATAATGATACCAAAGGCATTACAGTTACACCCACCACAGGTTTAACCACAACAGAAGCCGGGGGAAAAGCTACATTTACAGTAGTTTTAAATAGCCAACCAACAGCCAATGTCACCATCCCATTAACTAGCAGTAACACCGCCGAAGGTACAATAGATAAAACCAGTTTAACCTTCACAGCAACTAACTGGAATACTCCCCAAACCGTCACAGTTACCGGCGTAAATGATAGCGTAGATGATGGAGATATTGCCTATAATATTGTTACGGCTACTGCTACCAGTACCGATGCTAATTATAGTGGTTTTGATGCTTCAGATGTGGCAGTTACTAATACCGATAACGATACCAAAGGCATTACAGTTACACCAACAACAGGTTTAACCACAACAGAAGCCGGGGGAAAAGCTACATTTACAGTAGTTCTAAATAGCCAACCCACAGCCGATGTCACCATCCCATTAACTAGCAGTAACACCGCCGAAGGTACGGTAAATCAATCCAGTTTAACCTTCACAGCAACTAACTGGAATACTCCCCAAACCGTCACAGTTACCGGCGTAAATGATAGCGTAGATGATGGAGATATTGCCTACAATATTGTTACGGCCGCGGCTACCAGTACCGATACTAATTATAGTGGTGTTAATGCTTCAGATGTGGCAGTTACTAATACTGATAATGATACGAAAGGCATTACAGTTACACCCACCACAGGTTTAACCACAACAGAAGCCGGGGGAAAAGCTACATTTACAGTAGTTTTAAATAGCCAACCCACAGCCGATGTCACCATCCCATTAACTAGCAGTAACACCGCCGAAGGTACAGTAGATAAAACCAGTTTAACCTTCACATCGGCTAATTGGAATGTGGCACAAACCGTCACCGTTACTGGAGTAGATGATAGCGTAGATGATGGAGATATTGCCTACAATATTGTTACGGCCGCGGCTACCAGTACCGATAGTAATTATAGTGGTTTTAATGCTTCAGATGTGGCAGTTACTAATACTGATAACGATACCAAAGGCATTACAGTTACACCCACCACAGGTTTAACCACAACAGAAGCCGGGGGAAATGCCACATTTACAGTAGTTTTAAATAGCCAACCAACAGCCAATGTCACCATCCCATTAACTAGCAGTAACACCGCCGAAGGTACGATAGACAAAACCAGTTTAACCTTCACATCGGCTAATTGGAATACTCCCCAAACCGTCACAGTTACCGGCGTAAATGATAGCGTAGATGATGGAGATATTGCCTATAATATTGTTACGGCTACTGCTACCAGTACCGATAGTAATTATAGTGGTTTTGATGCTTCAGATGTGGCAGTTACTAATACCGATAACGATATCAAAGGCATTACTGTTACACCCACCACAGGTTTAACCACAACAGAAGCCGGGGGAAATGCCACATTTACAGTCGTTTTAAATAGCCAACCAACAGCCGATGTCACCATCCCATTAACTAGCAGTAACACCGCCGAAGGTACAATAGACAAAACCAGTTTAACCTTCACAGCAGCTAACTGGAATACTCCCCAAACCGTCACAGTTACCGGCGTAAATGATAGCGTAGATGATGGAGATATTGCCTATAATATTGTTACGGCTACTGCTACCAGTACCGATGCTAATTATAGTGGTTTTGATGCTTCAGATGTGGCAGTTACTAATACCGATAACGATATCAAAGGCATTACTGTTACACCCACCACAGGTTTAACCACAACAGAAGCCGGGGGAAATGCCACATTTACAGTCGTTTTAAATAGCCAACCAACAGCCAATGTCACCATCCCATTAACTAGCAGTAACACCGCCGAAGGTACAATAGACAAAACCAGTTTAACCTTCACAGCAACTAACTGGAATGTGGCACAAACCGTCACAGTTACCGGAGTAGAGGATTTAGTAGATGATGGCGATATTGCCTATAATATTGTTACGGCTACTGCTACCAGTACCGATGCTAATTATAGTGGTTTTGATGCTTCAGATGTGGCAGTTACTAATACCGATAACGATATCAAAGGCATTACTGTCACACCCACCACAGGTTTAACCACAACAGAAGCCGGGGGAAATGCCACATTTACAGTCGTTTTAAATAGCCAACCAACAGCCGATGTCACCATCCCATTAACTAGCAGTAACACCGCCGAAGGTACAATAGACAAAACCAGTTTAACCTTCACAGCAGCTAACTGGAATACTCCCCAAACCGTCACAGTTACCGGAGTAAATGATAGCGTAGATGATGGAGATATTGCCTATAATATTGTTACGGCTACTGCTACCAGTACCGATGCTAATTATAGTGGTTTTGATGCTTCAGATGTGGCAGTTACTAATACCGATAACGATACCGTAGCTCCCACACCGGAACCAACAGTCGCTCCCACACCGGAACCGACCGTAGCTCCCACACCGGAACCAACAGTCGCTCCCACACCGGAACCAACAGTCGCTCCCACACCGGAACCAACAGTCGCTCCCACACCGGAACCAACAGTCGCTCCCACACCGGAACCGACCGTAGCTCCCACACCGGAACCAACAGTCGCTCCCACACCGGAACCAACAGTCGCTCCCACACCGGAACCAACAGTCGCTCCCACACCGGAACCAACAGTCGCTCCCACACCGGAACCAACAGTCGCTCCCACACCGGAACCAACAGTCGCTCCCACACCGGAACCAACAGTCGCTCCCACACCGGAACCAACAGTCGCTCCCACACCGGAACCAACAGTCGCTCCCACACCGGAACCAACAGTCGCTCCCACACCGGAACCAACAGTCGCTCCCACACCGGAACCAACAGTCGCTCCCACACCGGAACCAACAGTCGCTCCCACACCGGAACCAACAGTCGCTCCCACACCGGAACCAACAGTCGCTCCCACACCGGAACCAACAGTCGCTCCCACACCGGAACCAACAGTCGCTCCCACACCGGAACCAACAGTCGCTCCCACACCGGAACCAACAGTCGCTCCCACACCGGAACCGACCGTAGCTCCCACACCGGAACCAACAGTCGCTCCCACACCGGAACCAACAGTCGCTCCCACACCGGAACCAACAGTCGCTCCCACACCGGAACCAACAGTTGCTCCCACACCGGAACCAACAGTTGCTCCCACACCGGAACCAATACCAACTCCCACACCGGAACCAATACCAACTCCCACACCGGAACCAACCGTAACTCCGACCCCAGTTCCAACAGTTGCACCGACACCGGAACGAATTCCCGAAACTCCGGTATTCAATGGCAGTGTGGATATCTATGACTCCACCAATTTTATAACAACCATCGAATTTCCTACCCAAGAAGTCAAGGTTACCGACAATGAACCCATATCAGGTACAGCAGAAGCCGATGTCATCTTTGCCTTAGAAGGTAACGATACCGTCCTCGGTGGCAAAGATAACGACCAAATCATCGGAAATGATGGAGCAGATGAACTCTACGGGAACCTGGGTAACGACATCATTACGGGTAATGGCGGGAATGATTGGATTAACGGCAACCTAGGAGAAGACCTGATTGATGGAGGTGATGGAGAGGATGAACTCTTTGGAGGTCAAGAGAATGACTTAATTAAAGGTGGCAACGGAGATGATACTATCTTGGGAAACAAAGGAGAAGACATAACAGAAGGAAACGAAGGTGATGATCTTCTCTCTGGTAACGAAGCCAATGACACCATTTCGGGTAACTCAGGAGACGACATGATTTATGGCGGTCAGGGCAATGACCTTCTCGACGGCAGCGAAGGCAATGATTTGCTCTCGGGTGATCAAGGTGATGATACCCTCGATGGCGGAGAAGGCAACGATATCTTAACCGGAGGTCAGGGTAATGACTGGTTAGTTGGAGCCGGGGGCGATGACACCCTAACTGGTGGTGCGGGTAATGACCGCTTCTATCTGGCCAGTAGTTTTGGGAATGAGCTAATTACCGACTTTACTAACGGAGCGGATATTATCGCTTTAACCGGAGGTTTAACTTTTGAACAGTTACAAATCACCTCTTTTAACGACTCCACCCTAATTAAAATAGCCAGTAGTCAACAACAGTTGGCTGAACTGTTGGGAGTCGATAGTAGATTGATAGGTAAGAGTAATTTTGTTCTAGGATAACAGTCATTATTGTAGAGACGTGCCACGGCGCGTCTCTCTAATACTGATCTTTCCCGATGCAGCCTAATACCATTTCCGAAAATTGATGCTACAGTAGCCCAATTAAAAAATCAATATAAAATCAATTGGGTTAAAATTTATTTGGTTGTCATTGTATAAACACCATCCCATTCTTCAGGAACAGCAGTTTGTAAATATTGTTGCGATCGCACTAGATGAATTTGTACCGCCCGGTCATCAGGACGCATTTTTTTAGCTTCTTCAAAAATCCGAATTGCTTGCTTAAACTCTTTCGCTAAATAAGCTACTCTTCCTTGATTAAAACAATCTAAAAACTCTCTTACCTGGTCATCTAAAGCCATCGAACGATTGCCAATTAACTCATAAATACTCACCGCCTGATTCTTTCCTTTCACCCGCACCCGATCCAATTCCCGTACCCAAATTTTATCTTGGCATAAATGATAAGTCATTTCACTAATAATAATATCACAACCATATTGTTTAGTAATTTGTTCTAAGCGAGAACTTAAATTCACCCCATCCCCAATTACCGTATAATCCATGCGTTTTTGGGAACCAATATTTCCCGATACCACTTCCCCCGAACTCATGCCAATTCCGATTCTAATTTGCGGTTCATCCGGTCGCATTTGGTTAAATTCCTTTAAGCGTCGGCGCATATCTAAAGCCGATTTGACCGCCATCCAAGCATGATTATCTCGCAGGGGAAGGGGAGCCCCAAACACCGCCATTAAAGCATCCCCAATGAATTTATCTAAAGTACCTTCATGGGAAAAAACCGCTTCTACCATAGTTTCAAAATATTGGTTTAATAACGCCACCACATCCGAGGCTTCCAAATTTTCTGTTAAGGTTGTATAACCCCGAATATCGGAAAATAAAATCGTCACTTCTTTACGTTCTCCTACCATTAATACATCTTCTCCCAAGGCCATAACCTGTTCGGCAACCCCCGGAGTCATATACCTATACATGGTGGTTTTCATCCGTTTTTCCCGACTAATATCTTCTAAAACAACTAAGCCTCCTCTAACTCCTCCTTCGGGGTTAGTAAGGGGATTAACGGTTAAATTAATACTGCGTTCTATTGGTCGAACTTGTTGTTTAGGATAGGTTATATTATTGGGTTGGGGGTCTGTGGGTTCTCCCCAGGGATGATAAATTTCCGAATTAGAGCGATCGGGAATGCCTAAAATATAGCTAGTTTGGATCACATCTCCTTCAGTTTCTTCCTGTCTAATTAAACCGACGGTTAAACTTTGTTCAGGAACATAATGACGGGCGGCATGGCGGAGACTATCTTCTAAACGAAATCTTAAATTTTCAATCGGTAGGACTTCCCAAATATAACGTCCGGCTAATTTTTCTTCCCAATATTGACGAATAGAGCGATCGCCAACGAGTGGTTTTGGACAGCCCAATAATTCCAAAGCTGCATCATTAATTGTGACAATTTTCCCTTGTAAATCCGTGGAAATCACCACATCAGAAAGACTTTGTAAAATATCCTTCTGATATTGCTTTTCCACCATGACATTTTCAAATAACTGAGCATTTTGTAAGGCAATTCCCGCCTGAGAATTAAACGCCCTTAAAAATTCTTCATCGGAATTAGTAAAACTCCCTTTATTCTTATTAATTAACTGAGTTACTCCGATTAATTCCCCGGCCGCATTAAACACTGGCATACATAAAATATTTCGGGTTTGATAGCCCGTCCTGCGGTCAGTGTTGGGGTCAAAACGAGGATCACAATAGGCATCAGGAATATTCAAAACTTGACCCGTTGAAGCTACATATCCGGCAATTCCACGATTAGCCGGAATCCGAATTTCTATCATTTTTGAACCATCGGCATTCGCTACTTTTGTCCACAATTCCTGAGTTTCTTTTTGTAATAAAAATAAGGTGCTGCGATCGGCTTGCATTAAATCCCGTGCCTGTTCCATCACCGCTTGTAAGGTTGTTTCTAAATCCAAACTTTGCCCTAAAGTTGTTGTTGCTTTTAATAAAGCGGCGACTCCCCGTTGATTTCGGGCGGCAACAAAAAACGATTGACAACTTTCTAAAATAATCCCAATGGAATCGGCAAAAGCTCGAAATTGTTGCTCATCTTCCTCGGTGAATTCCGTATCTTCGGCTTTATTTAATAATCGTACTACCGCCACGGATTCTTGGGGATTTTGGCTACTAAAAATCGGCATACACAGAATGGTGCGGGCATAATATCCGGGGGGTTCATCCACATCCACATCAAATAATTCACAGGCATGAGCATCGGCCACATTCATGCCCTTACCCGTGCGGGCAACATACCCTAAAATTCCCGAATCCATCGGTAAACGGATTTCTTTTGCTAGTCCGGTTTCTTCATCAACTTTTGTATACCAGAGTTGATTTTTTCCGCGATTGACTAAAAAAATTGTCGTGCGATCGGCTTGCAGAATTTGCCCAATTTTGAGGGTAAAGGCATCGAGTAATTGTTCTAATAGAGTCTCTATTCCTTCATTATTAATCAGATCAATTGCCCTAAGAAATTGCTGAAATTCTGCGGTAATAAAATCTAAAATACAGATAAATTCCCCAATTGGCAGATTCTTAACACGCGCCGCCAATAGGCCCATACGATCCACTTGTGTCAGCGTAGCTAAGATGCTACCAGCATTAGAAAAAGTCATGGGAAGGGGATAGTTTGGGTAAGAGATAGAGAATCGAAAAACTCTGATTAGAGAAAGTTAACTGGGTTTGCTCGAATAGAAACCTTCCCAACTAGAAGATATTAATAGATTGAGTAATTGACTAGATGATAACAGACAAAGGATGGTCATGGTTGACATCCTTGTCTGGGGCTTGAAGTTTCCACTGAATACTAGGCAACGGAGGGAAAGGAGTAACGGCTGAGAATCCCTTGATAGTAGCGTCGTAGCTGTTGGGTAGCTGCGGCCCATCCCCAAGATTCTGCCTCTTTACGGGCATTTTGCCGTAGGATTTCCCGTTCTTGAGAATTGTCGAATAACCGTTGAGTCGCGGTAATCGCCCCATCTTCCTGACGCGGATCGAACAAATAGCCATTAACACCATCGGTGACAATATCGGGAATCCCCCCAGACCTGGAGGCGACTACGGGGGTTCCCGCAGCCATGGCTTCTAATAGCACTAATCCCAGGGTTTCGGTACGGGAGGGGAAAATAAAGGCATCAGCCGAGGCGTAGGCTGTCGCCAGGTCTTTTCCTCGCAAGTAACCGACGAAATGGGTGGGAGTTCCCCGAAAATGGGCTTCTAGAACTTGACGGTTAGGGCCATCTCCCACCAGGGCTAAACGGGAATTGGGAATTTTCTCTAAAACTGGTTTAATTCGTTCAATTTCTTTTTCCGTCCCCAAACGACCAACATATAGTAATAGATGACTGTCCGGGTGTCCCAGGCTAAGGCGATCGCGCATTTCCACACTAGCCAAAGAAGGTTGAAACATTTCCGTATCCACTCCCCTCTGCCATAAATCTAGCCTTTCAATTCCGTGGGCGTGCAGTTCTTTTACCATCACCGTTGAGGTACAAAGATTCAATTGCGCCTGATTATGGGCCGCTCTTAACATACTCCAGAGTACCTCCTCCAACATTCCTAGACCATAATGGTGCAAATATTGGGGAAGATGGGTATGGTAGGACGCCACCAAAGGAATATTTAACTTTTTGGCATAATATAAACCCCCTAGCCCTAAAATCGCTGGATTCGCAACGTGAATCAGATCGGGTCGAAATTTTTCTAATTCCACGCCAATACCAGGATGGGGAATACCCAGTTTTAACTCTGGGTACAGGGGTAGGGGAAACCCTTCCACTCCATAGATTCTAGCCCCTTTATATTCCGTGAGTCCCCCGGCGGGAGAAATCACCAAAACCTGATCTCCTAACCGTTGTAACTGTTCCACCGTATGACACAGCCGCGTCACGATCCCATCAATTTTGGGTAAGAAAGTTTCAGTGAAAAGAGCAATCCGCATACAAGCTATACACTGATATCAATAGTCCGAGCTTCCCCATCATCTCAGAATTTGCGATCGCTGTTAAGAATTACGAATTACGAATTACGAATTGGTAATACTTCGACTTCGCTCAGTAACAGGGTTATCGGTAATAGACTGATCACTGCTAGAGAGACGCGCCCGATCGCAGCGATGCCGTAGGCTATTGGCACGTCTCTACACTGATGACTGTATGATAAAAAAATAGTAATTTTTGACTAATTTGGGGTTAAATTTTAACAATGACAGTCTCGGAAACCCGTTCTATTCCTTTAGTGGAACTTGCTGCAAAAACTCGTGTAGCAGCACAGAAATTAGGGATATTATCAACAGCAGAAAAAAATCAAGCTATTGAAGCCATTGCTCAGGCTTTAGAAGCGGCTGCGTCGGAAATTATTGCGGCTAATGAAGCTGACTGTCGCGCCGCTGAGGCTGAAGGAATTGCTAAACCTTTATATAATCGTCTCAAGTTTGATACTTCTAAATTAAAGAGTACCATTGCCGGATTAAGAGATGTTGCTAAATTGCCTGATCCGGTGGGCGTTGTGCAAATTCATCGAGAATTAGATCAGGGTTTAATCCTAAAAAGAATCACCTGTCCGTTAGGGGTTTTAGGGGTAATTTTTGAAGCTCGCCCGGAAGCGGTGATTCAAATTTCTGCCTTAGCAATTAAATCGGGGAATGGGGTAATTTTAAAAGGCGGAAAAGAGGCGATTAATTCTTGTCAAGTTTTGGTTAAAGCCATTCGTCAAGGATTATCCCAAACGGCAATTGATCCCGATGCAGTTCAACTTTTAACCACCCGTGAGGAAATTTTAGAGTTATTACAATTAGATGATTATGTGGATTTAATTATCCCTCGTGGGTCTAATTCTTTTGTGAAGTTTGTTCAGGATAATACTCGGATTCCAGTATTAGGTCACGCCGAAGGAATTTGTCATATTTATATTGATAAATTGGCGGATATTAAAAAAGCGATCGCCATTACAATTGATGCAAAAACCCAATATCCGGCGGCTTGTAATGCGGTGGAAACCCTATTAGTTCATCAAGATATCGCCCCTGGGTTTTTATTAGAAGCGGTAACGGCTTTACAAGCTAAAAATGTCGAATTGCGCGGGGATGATCAAACCCTAAAAATTGTTAATATTAAACCCGCAACGGCGGAAGATTGGTCAACGGAATATAGTGATTTAATCTTATCTATTAAAATAGTCGGTAATTTAGAAGAAGCGATCGCCCATATCAATACTTATGGTTCCGGTCATACCGATGCTATTATAACAGAAGATCAAGCCACAGCAAATACCTTTTTAAATCAAGTCGATGGGGCGGGAGTTTTTCATAATTGTTCAACTCGATTTGCGGATGGATTTCGCTATGGTTTCGGTGCAGAAGTAGGAATTAGTACCCAACAAATGCCTCCCCGTGGCCCCGTTGGTTTGGAAGGGTTAGTTACTTATAAATATCAAGTCGTTGGGGACGGACATATTGTAGAAACCTATTCGGGAAGTAACGCGAAACCGTTTACCCATCGAGATTTATAATCAAATTAGCCAGGGGTTTTTAATCCTTGGCTAATCCTGAAAACTATCCAAGGATCATTTGTTATGAATTCAAACAATAACGATACCCCATTCCCCGTACCGTTTCAATCCGTTGACCCCCCAACTTTTTACGCAGATAGCCCACATAAACATCAACAATATTCGAGCCTGGATCATAGTCATATCCCCAAACCTGATCCAATAGTTGTTCCCGACTCAACACTTGACCCGGATGGCGCAAAAACGTTTCTAACAGTTGAAATTCCTTAGCCGATAGGGTAATGGGTGTTTCTCCCAAACAAGCTTGACGGGTATATAAATCCAGTGTAATTTGGCCAACGGTTAAAGTCTTATCTTCATTATTCGTCAATTGGGGATGATGTCGCAAACGGACACGAACCCGAGCTAAAAGTTCTGCAAATCGGAAGGGTTTAGTCACATAATCATCTGCACCCCCCTCTAACCCTGCTACTTTATCCGTAATATTATCCCGGGCGGTCAGAATAATAATCGGAATTTGTTCTCCTTGACCCCGTAATTGCTCTAAAACTTGAAACCCATCTTGATCGGGAAGTCCTAAGTCGAGAATTAACAAGTCAAACTCATGGGCGAGGGCTTTTTCTACTGCTTCTCGTCCATTGCAAGCTAAGGTTGTGATAAATCCATTAGCCCGCAGTCCCTTTTCCAAAAAGGAGGCAATTCGAGGTTCATCTTCAGCAATGAGAATTCGACTCATTCGATCATACCTAGGATGGTTTCAAACGTAGATAATTATTCCTAACTCACAATCTGATTTTAACACAGATTCACAACGGTTAAAATCCTATGATAACTTTCCTTATGGTGCGGGTCTTCTGGCTCCCATTTTTGATAAAATTACCCAGAAATCCCTGATTTTGGTTTACCCATAAAATTAGAGCCAAATTTGACTACAATTAAACTCAAGTCTTACTTACAGTGGGCGGAAAACTTGCGAATTAAAGGTGTGTGGGGTTAGATATGATAATGGTTTGGATCGGAAATTTAGCTTGGGGAGTCGGTTCTATCGTCGGAGTAGAAATGGTAAGGGATCTTTACCATGTCTCGGCTCATATTTTCCCGCCCTTAATTCGTTTGCACAATTGGCATCATCGGGTATTCCGTCCCGATTTAACTCCCGTGAGTGAGGAAATTTATCGCCAAGCCCATTGGTATAATGATGTCCCCGAAGCGGGGGTGATGTTAAGTTTTAGTTTGATATTTCTGGCGATCGCCCATATTTACACCCCCGAAAACCAGGGATTTGCCCTTCTCGGTTGTATTTATACCCTCAGTTTTCTATTCTCAGCTATTGGTCGAGGAATGGGAATTCCCAATATAGATAAACTTACGGATTTAACCCATACTCCAGGGGAATTTGACCGTCCTCCTGCCCCTTGGATGGTAAATCGAACCTACCATTGGCGACATCATTTTGATAATCAAAATTCCTATTTTTGTGGCACTTTGACTTTATTAGATAAAATCATGGGAACGGCGCTTTCATTGAAGGGAAAAACCGTTGCTGTGACTGGAGCATCGGGAACTCTCGGACAAGCTCTTTTATTTCATCTCCATGCTAAAGGAGCAAAAGTTCTGGCTTTGACTTCCGGTGATCAACCTTTGAGTTTAACGGTTGAGGGGGAAACAATTCCCATCAAAACCGTAACTTGGCAAGTCGGACAGGAACAACAATTAGGGGAGTTATTCCAAAAAGTAGATATTTTAATTATTAATCATGGGATTAATGTTAACGGAATGAGAACCGAAGAAGCGATTAGCCAATCCTATCAGGTGAATACGTTTTCCGGTTGGCGTCTATTAGAATTATTCCTAAGTACCGTTAAAACTAACGCTGATATTGCCAAAAAAGAAGTTTGGGTCAACACATCGGAAGCGGAAGTCGGGCCAGCATTTAGTCCCCTCTACGAAATGAGTAAACGGACTTTAGGAGATTTAATTACTCTCCGTCGTTTGGATGCACCCTGTGTGATTCGGAAATTAATTTTAGGGCCATTCAAAAGTAACTTAAACCCCATTGGGGTAATGTCTCCTAACTGGGTTGCGAAACAAGTGATTAAACTAGCTCAAGGAGATGTTCGTAATATCATTATTACGATTAATCCTTTAACTTTTATTGCTTTCCCGATTAAACAATTCTGGGTTTCTACCTATTTTAAATTGTTTAGTCGCCAGCCGAATTAGGGAATTACGAATTACGAATTACGAATTATGAATTACGAATGGGTTTTGGGTTTTGGGTTTTGGGTGATATTCAGCGAGCGAGGACGCTCGCACTGCTTGGTGCTCCCCCTATCCCTTCCCTCCCCCCTGCTCCCCCTGCTCCCCCTGCCCTCCTAATTCCTAGGCAAATAAGCTATGGTGAGTAATTGTTAAAAGAGTGACGGGGTTGAAGGGAGAAAAACGGGTTAGATGATTAATGGGAACGGAATGAGATAACTGGATATTGAGAATGCGATAACTCCAACTTCCCTCAATGCGTTTTCGTTGTTCTAACCAATTTAAAGCGGTGTTTAAGTGTTCAATGGTTTCTAAAGCTAAAACAATCACACCGCCCGGACTTAAACGAATACTACAAATCCCTAATATTTCGCTTAAATTTTTTCCAAATCCGCCCATAAAAATTCGATGAGGAGAACGTAAATGATGTAAAATATCCGGTGCTTCCCCATGAATTGAAACCATATTATTCACTTGAAACCGTTGACGATTTTGTTCAATTAAGCTGGTTCCGACTGCTGTTTTTTCGATTGCATAAATAGTAGAATCAGGAAAAAGTCGGGCAATTTCTATGGAAACTGAACCCATTCCGGCGCCAATATCCCAGATCGTTTGTTTGGGTTGTAATCTTAATTCTCCTAAAACTAAACTCCTAACTTCCCGTTTTGTCATTAGTTCGGGGCGATCGCTATAACTTAAAAATAGTTGATCGGGAATGCCAAAAGTCGGGATTTTAGATAGATCTAAGGGTTCTATTTCTGAGCGAGATTGACGTAATAAAATAACAATATTTAAGGGTGAAAAAACTTGATTTTTTAATATTTTTATATCCCATTGTTGCACCCGTTCATCCTTTCCCCCTAAATTTTCACAAACCCAAAATTGATAACAATTAGGTAAATCTAAACTACCGATTAATTGGGCGATCGCTTGGGGATTATAAATAGTATCCGTTAAAATTGCTATTTTTTCTACCCCCTGTTTTAAGGCTTGAATTAAGGTTTCCATCCCGGGACTCTGGGTTCGGAGAATTTTAGTATCTTGCCAAGGAGTTTTAATTCGATTAAAAGCTAATTGAATCGAACTAATATGGGGATGAAAGGTTAATTTTTCCGGGGAAAATTCGGCTATTAATAAATGACCTAACCCAAAAAATAACGGATCACCTGATACCAAAATTACAATATAATTATTACTAGATTGTTTATTTTCAACTTCCCATCTAATCAGTTGTTGACGAATGGCGACAATAGTTTCTGTTAAATCTCCCAAGGTTAACTGGGTGGCTGAATGTTCAGGAAAATAACTTAAATGGCGATCGCTTCCGACTAATACCGTCGCTCCTATAACTAAATTAAGCACAGACTCACTCAGTCCCGATGCTCCTTCTAACCCAATTCCAATAACATGAATCATCTATAAGGATTTCCTGTTACCTGTTGCCCTTTTCCTGTTTCTTCTTAAGAGGTGTTGACCGTTAGAGACTAACCATCAACACCCGAACAACCAATCACTAAACCCTAGGATTTAAACTCTAAAACAGGCCAGTCTGGTTCTCGATAATAGCGATTCATGTCATCAAATTTGCGGAGTTCGGCTCGGTTAACCCAGATTTCTTGAGTTGAATCTAACCATTGTTGATTAAAAGAAGATAGAATATTACAAAAATTTGCCCGATCTAAATCTTCAGGAATACTTCCGAAATAACCTAAAGTGATATGTGCCGTTAAATAATATTGTTGATCGACACCTAATGGAATTAAACCCTGATTTTGATAGATAGCTCGGCGGAATTCAAGGGTTTTTTGATAGGATTCTTGATCTCGGGGAACCAAACAAACGGTGATCGCCCTTGGTAATAACATAAAACCAAAGATTTGCCAGCGAATACTCGAAGAAATTGGAGTTGATTTAAACCCATGAAAAGATTGAGCGATCGCTTGATGCAAATTCGGCTCAAAATTAGGATCTTGACTACCATCTCGATAGGCACTATCCCAGACCAAATCAGCCAGGGTAAAATGTAAACTATCTGGGGGGATAGTAATTAAAAAATTAGGATCAAACTTTTCACCAAGTTGCTGTTGACAATCTTGGAGATTTTTATAGAACTCTTGATTATCCAAATCCTCCTCAGCCGGGGGAGTAATAATGGTATAACCAGGAAAAGGCACAGCTTGGCGTTTACCCTGGGAGTCAGGCTTAAACTTTGGGGACTCCTGAATATACTCCAACTGAGAATGATAGGATTCTGGTAGCGTTAACCGCGCCACCCGATTCACATAAACTTGATAAGTATCGTCCAATTTTAATCGCCTCTTTTGAAAAAATTAAGTTATTATGCCAATCTACCTGTACTGGGGAGACGATGACTTTTCCTTATTGCAAGCGGTGGAACGATTGCGATCGGCCGTCGTTGATCCCAGTTGGGATAGTTTCAATTCTGACAGAATTGTGTCCGATCAAGCAAATTCTATCGTAATGGGACTCAATCAAGCCATGACTCCCCCGTTTGGGTTAGGTGGACGCTTTGTTTGGTTAGCCGATACCCCCCTGATGCAGCAATGTTCAACGGAAGTTTATCAGGAGTTAGAACGAACCCTGCCCGCGATCCCCGATACTACCACCTTACTATTAACCAGTGCCAACAAACCTGATAAACGGCTTAAATCTACTAAATTCTTAGAAGACCAGATTCGGAAATCCAAAGGAGAATTACGGGAATTTTCTCGAATCAAACCTTGGGAAACCGATAAGTTACAACAGCAAGTTAGAACCCTGGCCAGCGAACGCGGGGTAAAACTGACCCCGAATGGTATCGACCTCCTGGCGGAGTTAGTTGGAAATGATATCCGACAACTGTATAACGAATTGGAAAAACTCCAACTTTTTAGTGTAAATACTCGTCAACCCTTGAGTGTAGAGGACATTTCCCGATTAGTTCAGTCCAATACTCAAAATAGCCTAAAACTTGCCAGTTGTATTAAAGCCGGACAAACCAGCGAAGCCCTAGAGTTGATAGCAGATCTGCTCCTACATAATGAACCCGCCCTGAAAATTGTGGCAACTTTAGTTAGTCAGTTTCGGACTTGGTTATGGATTAAATTAATGATGGAAACCGGAGTTAGGGATAAAGTCGAAATTGCTAAAACCGCCGAAATTGGCAACCCCAACCGAGTATTTTTCTTGCAAAAAGAAGTCCAAACTCCCACAATTGGGCAATTTCAACAGAGTTTACCCCTGTTGCTGCAACTAGAAGCCCATCTCAAACGCGGTGGGGATGAACTCTCTACCCTACAAATCCACATTATTGAATTGTGTCGTCTATTTCAACGGGGATAAAAGTGCTAATTTTCAGAAAATAGTTGCACAGCGATTAATCAGTGATACTATCATTAGTCATGGACAGGTGAAATCATTTTAGCTATGTCATCACAAGATCAAAGCCCACGGGAACTGGCTAAACAGGGCGATCCCAAGGTGATCGCAGACGCGATTAACCGTTCCCTCAAATCCAAAGGAATTAACGCCGATGTCATGCGGGAGAACGGTTGCCTCCATGTAATGATGGAGGGGGATCAGGTTCCCCACTATCAAAAAGACTTGGTTAAATTAGTCCGAAATGGTATGGATCGCCTCGGTGTTGAAACGATTTACACCGTTCGGGTTTATGGGCGTCAGTTCGGAGATGATTTACCCGTTTGGGAAGAAGAAATTGTTCTGAGAACTCCGCCAGAACCGATGATGAATCCCGCCGATGATGTTGATTTAGATCAATCGTCTGTCCCTTTAGTCGATGACGAAGATGAAGATTACAATATTGATGACGAAATCATTGATGATGACTTCATCAATGATGAAGATGAATATTTGCCCCCCAGTAATAATAATGTAGCACCCGCCTACAATCCCGAGGAGGATGATGATCCCGATGATGAAATTGAGGAAACGACTCGACAGGTTGAACCGAAAAAGCCCAAAAGCAAGGTTTTACCGTTGGTCTTGTTCGGGGTTTTAGCGGTTTTGGCCATCTTGGGGGGATTGCATTTTGCCGGCATATTCCGCCTCCCTTTCTTACCCGCCGGATCTTCCTCCTCGGGTGAATCTGCCGATACCCCCTCTGTACCCGTGGCTTCCGATTCTCCTAAACCCACTACATCCGCGGCTGTGACGGCAGATCCGTTTTCTGAAGCGGTTAAGACTGCGATCAATACTGCCAATCTAGCCCAGAAAGCCCAAACCCGAGCGGAATGGACAAAAGTGGGAACGGAATGGAAACGGGCCAGTGAGTTAATGAAAAAAGTGCCTAACTCCCATCCTAAGTTTTCGGTAGCTGAAGATAGAGCCGTCCAATATGCTAATAATCAAAAAATAGCGGAACAAAAAGCTGCTGCTGCTCCCAATTAAAATATAGTTGATGGTTTCTATTTTAACTGTATTTTAATTCCGGGATATCATCGGAATTTCTGTTCGGAATAATATTATTTATCTGAATATGAAAAACAATAGCAATACTTAAAAAAGCGGGGAAAGCTGATAACTAACCGCTTTTTTTTTAGGCAATAGGCAGATTAACGGGAGTTGGCTTAATGTTTTCTCCCCTTTAATTTTTGCAGAAAATCAGAGATCTCAGCCACTAGCCATTCTTTTTCCTGCTGCTCCAATAAAGAACCAAATTGATGCTTGATAATTCCTTCATACAAGATACAATTGATTACGGGTTTTTCATTAATAGTAGTTCCTGTATTGTTGATCAAAATTTTATCCAAATCCGCTGTTTTTCCTTGTGATATCCAAATTTTAAAGAATAATTTTTTATGGATTATAAACTCTTTCTGATCAATTTTAATTTGAGTTTTGCTAAATGAAGCCCAAATAAGATAATAAAATGAAACAGCACCTACTATTACAAAAAGAATAATGGGTGAGAATAGAAATAGAATGCCATTAGATAGAACTGGCAAGAGTATCATTCCATTCCAAAAAATAGTAAAAAACCATAAAAATAGATAGTCAACCCGAAAACCCGCAGGGGGAATATCAACAACTAAGCTTCTGGATGTTTTTTGGATTTTAACTCGACTTCCTTTCGGCTTTTTATGACAAACCTGAATCTGAGAAGCATTAGAAGACGTGATGGTAGAATTATTTTTCAGTGCCTTTAAAGCTGCGGTTGCAGACTGATATCGATCTTCCAAGATAGGTTCTAACATCATCTCTAACCAGTCAGCAAATTCGGGTGAAATGTTAACAATAGAATCAAAATTAATTTTCATTCGTTTTTGAGGCAGTTCATCAGGGGAACGGTTGGTTAATAAATATAATAAAGTTCCTCCCAAACTATACAAATCCGATGCAGGATAGGCTTTTCCTCGCAACTGTTCCGGTGGCATATATCCAATCGTTCCCACAAAGGTTCCACTCAAGGAAATGGTGTTACGGTAAACATCTTGAACGGCTCCAAAATCCACTAAAAAGACTGTTCCATCTGCTTTTCTAATAATATTTTGAGGTTTAATATCCCGGTGAACAATTGGGGGATTGAGTTGATGTAAATAGCTGAGAATCTCTAAAATTTTAACAGCAATTTGCTTGATTTCGGCTTCAGTTGGATGCCAACCTTTTTCAAGCCAAGTATTTAAAGAGTCTCCAGAAACTAATTCTCGAATTAAATAAAACTGTCGATCTTCATCGGTATCGAGGTGAAAATAATCCAAATATTTAGGAATTCCGGGATGATGCAAATGGGCGAGAACTTTAGCTTCTCGTTCAAATAATTCCAAGATTTTCCAGTCTTTTATCTGTCGCAGGGAAACTGATTTAACGGCAACTCGTTGATAATTGGTGAGATCTTCGGCTTCATAGGTAATTCCCATGCCTCCTTCACCCAAAGTGGTAACGATGCGATAGCGTTGAGCAATAATATCATTGGGTTGGTATAGAGTCATATTAATGATTCTCCTATTGCGGCCTTTCTGATTCCATTATATATTAATGTAATTATCCTCTTTCTTAATTGATGATCATGGAATGGACAACAGAAGCCGAAACTCGTTTAAAAGAAATTCCCTTTTTTGTCCGTCCGGCGGCGCGGAAAAAGATTGAAAAGTTTGCTCAGGAATTAGGCGTTACTCAAATTACCGTTCAGGTTTATGAGCAGGCTAAACAAAAGTTTAATTAATAGGGAATACTTCGACTTTGCTCAGTAACAAGGGAATAGAAAAAATATTGAATTTAAAACTATGGGAGAACTCAAGGCGCTGATTTTTGATGTGGATGGTACTTTAGCGGATACGGAACGGGATGGTCATAGAACTGCGTTTAATCAAGCCTTTTTTCAAGTTGGTTTGTCTTGGAATTGGTCGGTAGATTTGTATGGTGAATTATTGGCAATTGGTGGAGGAAAAGAGCGGATTCGTTATTATATTGAAAAATATGAACCGGATTTTTTATTAACGGAAAAATTAGATGATTTAATTAGGGATCTACATCAGTTAAAAAATGAATATTATCGAAAATTATTAGATCAGGGTTCAATTCCTTTGCGTCCTGGGGCACAACGATTAATTCAAGAAGCAAAGGAGCACCGAATTAGGTTAGCGATCGCAACTACAAGCGCCTTACCAAATGTTTTAGCTTTACTAGAAAATACAGCAATTCATCCAGACTGGTTTGAAATTATTGCCGCCGGGGATATTGTTTCAGCCAAAAAACCTGCCCCGGATATTTATTTTTATGTCTTAGAAAAATTGGGATTAAATGCAGCAGATTGTTTAGTATTTGAAGACTCTTATCATGGATTTTCCGCCTCTAAACAAGCCGGATTAAAAACAATTATTACTGTCAATGATTATACCAAAAATCAAGATTTTACCGATGCTTTATTAGTAGTAAATCATCTGGGTAAACCCGATCAACCGTTTACAGTCTTAGCGGGCAAGATTCCCCAAAAATGCTATTTAGATTTAGCCTTAATATCTTCTTACTTCTGTTAAAAAATGAACTAACAGAACTAATAACTGGTAACTCTTAAACTGATGACTGATAACTGATAACTGATGACTGATAACTGATTACAATGGTAAAGCTAAAGGTTTAAAGCCATGTTTCACAGAAACCCTACCAATTTGTTCCATTTTTTCAACAGTAATTTGATTGCGACCCCAGGAAAAATTAGTATAAATTTTCTCAAATTCCAGTAACATTGATTCCGCAAAACAGGCAAATAGTTGACGTCCGGGTAACTTCATATTGACAATTTTCATAATTTTCCAGTCAATATCAAGGGCGTGTTCCACAATTCCGCCGTCTAGGACATAAATTTCAGGATGTTGAATTTTTGTGGCTAAATTCTTAGGATAACCACCATCAATTAGCAGACAGGGTTTTTTCAAGGTATAGGGATTAATTTCGACTCCTCGGGGCATACTCGCCACCCAAACGACAATATCTGCTTGGGGTACGGCTTCTTCTAATCCCATAATTTTTCCCCGTCCCAACTCCTCCTGTAAAGCATTGAGACGTTCCTTATCCCGGGCAATTAATAACAATTCTCCGGCCTCTGTGTGGCTGTTGAGCCAACGACAAACCGCACTACCAATATCCCCTGTGGCTCCACAAATAGCAACGGTAGCCTTAGTTAAATCAATCCCTAACCGAGCCGCCGCGTTTTCTACCTGACGACAGATAATATAGGCGGTGTGAGTATTTCCGGTGGTAAACCGTTCAAACTCTAACTTAATATTCCGAACCTGTTGAATTTGTTCTAAGTTAAAATTTTCAAAAATAATCGAGGAAAATCCCCCTAAAGCTGTGATATTAATGCCATTTTTTTGAGCATGAGCCATCGCATTGATAATTTTGCGAGTGGCCGCTTTAATGCGACGACTGGCTAACATTTCTGGCAAAAAACAAGACTCTACATATTTGCCTTCAATAGTTTGACCTGTAATACTCGTGACTTTGATATCATCAACGATTTGAGGCGGGGCGCTGCACCAAAAATCTAACCCTTGATCAGCATATTCAGGATATCCTAAATCTCTGGCAACGGCTTGGGCGTGTTCTAGGCTGGTAAGATGACCGATTAAACCAAACATGATTCAACTATAGATTTTAAGATGGATTTTAGAGTTTAACGTCTAAAGTAGAGACGTTCCATGGAACGTCTCTACTCGATTTGATCTAAAATCCAAAGGGTATTTTAGGCGGCGATGAGACCGTAGGCGGACATTCGCATAATATCGCGGGTCGAAAACCCGATATTGCTTAGAGCTTCCCCATAAGCAATCATAAAATCCTCGACTAATGCTTCCTTTTCCATTCCTAGAATGTGAGCATCATCGGCGACTTGGTTAAGCATTCTCCAAATAATCGGCAGGTTTTGGCGGTTAGCCGTTTCGAGTTCGGTTTTGGAGGCTTCAAAGTTCGCTTTTAGCCATTCTTCCCCAAAATTGAGGTGCATATACTCGTCTTTGACCACCCTTTCGGTAATTTTGCGAGCAAAATCATCGGCTACGGGAATGTAAATGTTGTAAGCGGCGATCGCAAAACATTCGATAATTAAAGATTGAATCAACAAGCAGGTGACAACTTTGCCTTCAGTCGCGGCATCCTTAAAATTTTGGTGTAAGGAAGAAAAGAATTCCTGGGCAAATTCCATATCCGGTGTGACGGTTAAATTCCGACCACAGGACTGAAACCCCCTTTTATGGCTGATTTCCATTTTGGCTAAACCCGCCAAATTCTCTTGCTGCTCAGGTAACATTGCACCCAGCTTGATGTAATTGTCGTAGGCTTCCTGTTCTCCTTCAATCACAATAGCGTTAATTCGGCTGTAGGCATCTTTATAGGTTTCAGATTGGAAGTCAATCGTAATAGCTTCAACCTGTGGCATAGATTTACAATCTCCTCATCACAAATAAGTTATTATTGCTGATTTACACCCCCCTTCCCCCTTTGGGGTATCCTTAAAGATCGGGTCGGAGAGTTGATGTTTTCACCAAACTACTTAATTAATTAAGCTTATAGCGATTCTCGCACAAAACCCACGTCTTTTCCGCGTGGGATGAACTTGGACATTGAATTGAATCCACCTTGAGGGAAGACCGGATGCAATATCATAACTTTTTGTTAACCCAAACAAGATAGCAAGCATTTGTTACTTATGGTAAAAGCAATTCCATGGGGAAAATATTAGTCGGATGCAGTTGGGGTCTATTGTTGCTGGGGGCTGGAATTGTCTTATTGCCGTTATTGGTAGTCTTGGTGACTTCCTTTTCCACCCCAACAGCGTCACCGGAACTCAGTTTACCATGGCTAAACCTATTACCAATTACCCACCATTACCCATTACCCATTACCTATTTCTTTGCCAATTGTATTAACGAACCATCACCACATCAGACACCCTATTATTGACAAAAATCACATCAATAACTCCATTGGGGTTATTACGACTCCAGCGCTCAATGATACGGCGATTAGTATGTTCCATCGTTTGATTAAAGACGAAATTGTTTCTTGTCAGCCAACGTCTGGCTTGATTTTCATTAGAACCAATTAAATTTTTCCGGGCGTTAGTAAACCAGTCAGAGGAGTTTCCCATCGAGTTACCCGAGGAGAGACCACAATTTCCGGTGCTGGTGCCCCATTCTTCCGCCGTAACCGATATTTGTGAACCCGGTCGCACATTACCACGAGAAAGATCAACTAAAGTTACCATTGTGGCTGCCATAATTGACCCTGTATAAACAGGTTGTCTGGCGTTATTGGTGGATTGAAAACTTAGGTTGGAAACGATGGGGGGCTGTCCTGAACGTTCCCAACGAATTTCTGTGAAACGACCGTTAAGAAACTGGGCTGAATAAGTCCAACCATTATTCATTCGTCCATTACAAAATAACTGTTGAGCAGCGCTCGCGGAGGAAAATACCGCTTCTCCTAAAACTAAACCGACCGTTGCTAATCCCGTTAAGAAAAGCGTTGCACCCTTGGTGAATATTTTGTTTCTGTTCATGTCTAGTTTGATTTTTTGTGATTTTTCCAAATAATATTAATAAAACAGCCCAAGGCTGGACTGTTTTATTGGTGTTTCCGAGTTATTTCGAGAAACGGGGGCCTAGGCCAACGGCTCCAGCATAAACCGCTTGGGCACCGAGTTCGTCTTCAATCCGTAATAAACGGTTATATTTAGCAACCCGTTCACTCCGACACAGAGAACCCGTTTTAATTTGTCCGGCTCGGGTAGCAACGGCCAGGTCTGCAATCGTGGTATCTTCAGTTTCCCCGGAACGGTGACTAATTATGGAAGTATAACCATTGCGGGTTGCTAGGTCAACGGTTTCTAAGGTTTCCGACAGAGAACCAATTTGGTTGAGTTTCACCAAAATAGAATTCGCTATTTTCTCCTCAAGACCTCTTTTTAAACGGGTTGGGTTAGTCACAAATAGGTCATCGCCCACCAGTTGCACTTTACTACCGAGTTTTTCCGTTAGGGATTTCCAGTGAACCCAGTCATCCTCGTGGAGACCGTCTTCGATGGAAATAATCGGGTACTGACTGGTTAATTTACTCAGGTATTCAGTCAGTTGCTCCCCACTATTCGGTTGACCGTCGTAGGTATAGATACCATCTTTATAGAATTCACTCGCGGCCACATCCAGAGCCAGTGCGACCTGTTCACCGGGTTTATAACCCGCGATTTCAATAGCTTGGATGAGAATATCTAAGGCTTCTTGGTTAGAACCCAAATTAGGAGCAAAACCGCCTTCATCTCCCACACCACCCAGGAGTCCTTTACCTTTCAAGACGTCACTCAGGGACGCAAACACTTCCGCACCACAACGCAGGGCTTCTTTGAAGGTGGGAGCCCCAATGGGAACGATCATAAATTCCTGAATATCCACGTTATTCGCGGCGTGGGAACCTCCGTTAATCACGTTCATCAAGGGGACGGGGAGGAGGTTGGCAATGGGGCCGCCTAAGTAACGATAGAGGGGTAAACCCAGGGTTTCGGCGGCCGCTTTAGCGACGGCTAGGGAGACGCCTAGGATGGCATTAGCTCCCAGGTTGCTTTTATTGGGAGTGCCATCGAGGTCGAGCATGATTTGGTCGATGACGGTTTGTTCTAGGGCGCTAACTCCGTTCAGGGCTGGGGCGATGACTTCGTTGACGTTTTTAACCGCCGTTAGAACTCCTTTACCCCCATAACGGCTTTTATCTCCATCTCGGAGTTCATGGGCTTCAAAGCTTCCGGTGGAGGCTCCACTGGGAACTTGAGCGTGTCCATAAGCTCCGTTATCGAGGTAGACTTCGGCTTCGAGGGTTGGGCGTCCGCGAGAGTCGAGGATTTCACGGGCAATAATAGTAAGAATTCCACTGTCTGACATATCTATATCTATCCTTTATTAGTCCGTTAAGAGGTGTCCCAGGCTTCAAAGAGTTGAGACAAGAGATCACGTTAACAGGTTATGGGTTGATCTAGTCGCAGTCCTTGAAACATTTTAAGGTTTTGTTTGGGTTAGATTTACGACATAACTGTGTTTTAAGGCTCCGTTCCCCCTTCGCTCTATAATCTGGTAATAATATTCATCTTGCCATGACGAGTGATTGCCCTTTATCCTGGTAGCTTTGATCCGGTTACGTTAGGACATTTAGATGTCATTGAGCGAGGTTGTAAACTATTTGAACAGGTGATTGTGGCGGTATTGGGAAATCCTAATAAAAAGCCTTTATTTAGCGTAGGGGAAAGGATGGAACAAATCAGCTACAGTACCCAACATCTGAACAATCTGGAAGTAGCCAGTTTTGACGGTCTAACGGTAGACTATGCAAAACTACGGAATGCTCAAGTGTTAATTCGAGGGCTGCGAGTTCTTTCTGATTTTGAGTTAGAACTGCAAATGGCTCATATCAATAAAACTCTATCAACAGAAATTGAAACGGTATTTTTGGCAACCTCAAAGGAATATAGTTTCCTCTCTAGTAGTGTTGTTAAAGAAATTGCCCGATTTGGAGGTTCTGTTGATCATCTTGTTCCTAATCACGTTGCTAAAGAATTATATAAATGTTACGCCAGGAATCAACCCCAAGACTAGAACCCGAACAAAATGGACTCCGTGTAGAACCGGAAACTACTGTCAGTAATTCCCCTGGAATTGATATTCAACGGGAACTTAACCGACTGGAGGAGATGATTCTCGATAGTCCTAGAATTCCATTAACTCGACGAACTTTAGTCGATGAAGAACAATTACTGGATCAATTAGATTTGATTCGATTGAATTTACCTAGTGCATTTCAAGAGTCAGATATTATTGTCCGTCATAAGGATGAAATTCTCCAAGAAGCGGAAGAATATGCTCAGGAAATTGTCACTATGGCTGAACAAAGAGCCGCTAGAATATTAAATGAAATGGGTTTGATTCAACAAGCAAAATCTGAAGCTGATCAATTGCGTCAACAGGTTCAAAATGAATGTGACACGCTTCAGCAACAAACCTTGTCTGAAATTGAACAAATTCGTTATCGTCTTCAACAGGAATTAGAGGAAATGCGATCGCGGACTATGGCTGAATGCGAAGAAATTCAAAACGGCGCCGATGACTATGCAGATCACGTCCTAGGAAGCATCGAACAACAGTTAAATGAAATGATGCGAGTGATTCGTAATGGTCGCCAACAAGTACAGGGAAATAATCCCACTCGGTAACTCTATGATAATGGAATTAGGAGATAGCCTAGTCGTTATTTAAAGCGTCTTTTCGGCCGTCTCCAATTTCCGTTTACAGATTTTTCCCCCATTCGTAATTCATAATTCCCTACTATTTTTATGTTAAATAATATTAGGCTATTACTCCAGGCTTGCCAGAATCTAAATATTGATTATGAAATTCTCCATGATCATGAGAATTTAATCAAAATCAAACTCGATAAAAATTATTATTTCTGTAATTATAGCACACCTTTTGTCGATCAATCTGTTTTCAAAATTCTCAAAGATAAGGAATATACTTACTCAATTTTAAAGGGAAAAATTAAAATTCCGAAAACATCGGGCTTTCTTTCCCTATTTTGCGATGAGAAATATCAAGAGTATTTAAAGTTTAAAACCATTCCTGATATTGCTCAAGAAATTGAGAGGATATTCCCATTTCCCGTGATTGTTAAACGTAATTCTGGTTCCAGTGGGCAGAATGTTTTTTTATGTAAAAGTTTTGAGGAAATTGAAACCGCATTAACCACAATTTTTAACATTCATGATAAAAGTTATGATTATATTGCTGTTGCTCAAGAGTATATTTTAATCCAACGGGAATATCGAGCCGTTTTTTTAAATCAAGAATTAATTTTACTCTATGAAAAAGATATTACTCAAGCAACCTTTACCGGAAATCTAAGTCCTTTACATTGGCAAGGAGCGCGAGCCAAATATATTAATAATCCTCGTATTATATCAGAAATAGAAACATTTTGTCAACCTATTTTTCAAGAATTAGATTTAAAATATACCGGGTTAGATATTGCCATAGACAAAGATCATCAATATTGGTTTATAGAGGCAAATTCCCATCCCAATTATGATATATTTACTAGAGATAATGATCCAGAACTAGCCGTCCAAGTATTTGAAAAAATGCTAACTTTTTTAGCATCTAAATCAAGAAAAAAGCCATTCTAGGATTTTGAGTATTTTTTCTCTGTGCAAGTTAACAATCTGTCACAGACCTAAATAATTAATCCTGATTTTCAATTAAAACCAGAATTGTACTTTCCAGAATATTTAGGTTAGAACTAAAATAGGATTATATCACTCAGTTTTAACATTATTTCATATCACCTCAAATGATTAACGAAAAATTCCGTCGCCAACTTCGTCACGAAGCCAAACTCTGGCAAGAAGAACAAATAATTGATGATTCTGTCTATCAACAGTTAGCCAACCGCTATCAATTTAATCATCTTGAAACCGCCGCCAGTAGTCGGTTTGTCATGATTTTAATAGGGTTAGGAGCCATTCTATTAGGTTTAGGTGTCATTACCTTTGTGGCAGCTAATTGGCAGGACTGGTCAAAAACCGTTAAAGTAATCCTACTTCTGAGTTTATTTATAGGAGTCAATGCAACTGGCTTTTATTTATGGCAACAACCATCAGACTCCTTTGAAGTAGGAAGAAAACAAAAATTAGGTCAAGGATTATTACTATTTGGAGCCTTAATTTTAGGAGCAAATATTGCCTTGATGGGGCAAATTTTTCATCAAAGTGGTTCAGTTTATGAACTATTTTTAGTCTGGGGAATTGGTGTTTTAGCCATGTCCTATAGTCTGCAATTGACTTCTTTAGGATTTTTAGGACTACTATTGTATGGTATGGGTTATTGGAGTGGAGCATCTAATTTATACTCACCTCAACCCTTTTCTATATTACATTTATTCCTAGAACATACCCCTTTAATTGCCGGATTTCTATTCATTCCCCTCGCCTATCGTTGTCAGTCCCGGGTCTTATTTATTATGACCTTACTGATTCTCATTCCCGCTTTACAAATCAGCATTCTTCCCCTGCTAAATTCTGATTTACCCGAAGGGTTAATCTTCGCCATTATGTTTATTTTTACTCCCGCTTTACTGTGGAGTTATGATGATATTTTATGGCCGATGATTGATAGTAGACCCTTTCAACCCTCAGCCCGCACTCTCTCCATTATTCAGTTAAGTATTGTATTTTTTGGTTTATCTTTTAATGGAGTTTGGAATGATCTTTTACAGAACAATTCCAACAATTCAGTGTTCATGAGTAATTTCCTTCTGATTGATTTTTATATCTTTCTAGGAATAGTTTTATGGCAATGGTTTCAATTGATTAAACCCGGTGCTATTCACCCGAATAGATGGGGATTTGATTCGGTTACTAGCGTCATTGCCGGATTTTTAGGATTAACAGGATTTATCTTTTTCTGGCATTTACAAATCAATTTAATTCCTGAAATAGCCACATTTTTATTCAATGTGCAGATGTTTATATTAGCAACGGGATTAATTAGAATTGGACTCGCCCAAACTCAACGATTTGCCTTTTGGGGCGGGATGATTTTATTAGTTACCCAAATCATGAGTCGTACCTTTGAATATAACACAGAATTGATTTTAAAAGCCTTTGTATTTACCTTATGTGGTGTGGGGGTAATTCTGGCTGGATTATGGTTTGAACGCCATTTATTAGCTGCTGCTAGAACCCAAAATCGTTAATTCATCAATTTTTAGGAGTCAAAATCATGAATTCTTCTAACTCGAATGATACTCAATCTTCCGTTATTTTAACTCCGTCTCCTGTTGTTAAAAAACAGATCCCTGTTTGGAAATTTTTATTTCCGTTATTATTTCAATTAATCCTAATTTTAGCAGTTCCTTCCCAAGCGTTTTATACTCAGGTAACGGGAAAAACTGTGGTATTACAAACCGCCCCCGTTGACCCCTATGATTTTTTCCGAGGATATTATCAAACCCTGAGTTATAATATTTCCAGTGCTGATACTCTCAAAGCACTTCCCGGTTGGAAAGAAGTTGCTCAAGGCGCGGAATATTTACCCCAGGGAACCTTAATTTATGTCACCTTGGAACAGCCGAAAGATTCAGCAAAATCTCCGCATCCCTCCGCTTGGAAACCGATAAAAGTCAGTGCAGAATATCCTGATAATTTATCTAATAATCAAATAGCTTTACAGGGAAAATCAACGGGATGGAATATTGAATACGGTTTAGAACGGTATTATATGCCGGAAAACCAACGGGATCAAATTAATAGCACCATTACAGAAGCACAAAGAAATAATCAACAATCTTTTGTGGTGGAAGTGAAGGTTAATGCTCAAGGAAAAGCAATTCCAGTTAGTTTGTGGGTGCGCGATCGCAATTACAAATTTTAATTTCTATTAAACCTAAAAACCAGGTTCATCAAGATTTTTTGTTGATAAACCCGGTTTATATTGACTACAAATTCTCCATCTAATTCAAATTAGCAATAGCTTGTCGCACTTGCTCGATATCCAATTGTAAAATATCGGCAATTTCCTCAACAGAAAAACCTTTGCCTAATAAGCGAGGAATTGTTTGCAATTTACCTTTAATTTCCCCTCTTTGCTCCCCCTCTTCAATCAACTCTTGAGCAAAACGGGTTTTTCTTAAATCATCTACACCAAACATAGCTTCTAACTCCTGACGACTCATCTGGGGTAATTTGGCTAAAACAATCGTTTCTAATAAGTTTAACATAGGGGGGGTGAGGACAAGTCTTACCCCAGGGTTTCGGGTTTTTAGGTACTCAGCAATTATGGTATCCTTAATCACTTACCGTGAATACCGTCAACCGTTAAAACCCTATTGCCTATTGCCCATTTCCTTATATAAGAATTTTAAATCTAAAATTGGTCAATCCTAACCCGATCTTGTAGCAACTGCCCAATAAATTGGATACAGTAGATTATAGTAACAGTTTATTAAGATGAAGACGGTATGAGTGTTAATCTAACCTCAGATTTTGAATCGTTATCAAGGTGGTTTCACATCCAGACAGGATTTGTGAAATCATCATTATTGACACCCCCAGCCCAAGATCGGTCTTCACTGCAACAGGTCTTTCAAACCTTGAATGCGAGAAGCTGCCCCAAGTCCTATAACTTTCACCTCCATACTCGACGTTCAGATGGGCAGTTAGAACCCTATGAAGTCATGGAACAGGCGATTGAAATTGGTTTAAAAGGACTGACCATTACCGATCATCATAGTACCCAAGGCTACAAAGAAGCTCAAAAGTGGTTAGATAACTGGAAACATAAGTATCCTAAACGGGTGAATCAGGCTCCTCGGTTATGGACGGGAGTAGAAATTAATGCCCGGTTATTGGCTGTGGATGTCCATATTCTCGGTTATGCTTTTGATCCCGACGCTTCTAGTTTGCAACCCTATCTGCAAGGCTGCACCACCGAGGGAACAGATGCCTATGCTGCTAAAAACGTGATTATTGCGATTCAACAGGGGGGAGGATTGGCTGTTTTAGCTCATCCAGCCCGTTATCGTTATCCGGTGCCGGAATTAATTACGGAAGCGGCTCATTTAGGGATTGATGGGATTGAGGTCTATTATGCCTATCGTCATACAAACCCTTGGCTACCCACCGCTAAAATTACGAACCAAGTTAAACAGTTAACAGATGGTTATGGTTTGCTCAACACCTGTGGTACAGATACTCATGGTCGTAACTTGTTACTGCGGCTTTGAAGTCCAGAAGCTAATCAAAGCCTTAATGATATCCGTTCCCCTAAGATTAAAACATGGAAGGATTTCTCCTTCCCATCTTCACTATTCTTTACTGAGTTAATCCATGTTCGAGGGCATAACGGACTAATTCTGTCCGACTATTGGTTCCGGTTTTTGTAAACAGACGACTGACATATTTTTCCACATTCCGCACACTGGTTTCTAAATCCCGCGCTATTTCTTTGTTCATTAATCCTTTAGCGACTAAATCTAAAACACTCTGTTCTCGAGGGGTTAAATCAATTTTAATTGGGGGTGGGGTTTGATGAATTCCACTTTTGCCTTTTAACATATTTTCAATTCGGGCAATTTGACCTGCTAAGGTGGCAATATCGGGGTTGCCATCACCACTACTATTACGAAGGGCGGCTTGTCTGGCTAATAAATTTTTAACAATTACTACTAATTCTTCAGGATCAAAAGGTTTAGATAAATAAGCATCACATCCGGATTGATACCCTTGGATACGATCGCTTTTCATCCCTTTAGCAGTTAGGAAAACAACGGGTAAGGCTTTAAAACGGGGGTCTTCCCGCATTTGTTGTAAAAATTGATAACCGTCAACTTCCGGCATCATTACATCAGTAATCACTAAATCGGGCAAACTTTGCTGTAATATTTCCCACCCTTGTTTGGCATTACTGGCCGTATCAACACTAAAATTACTATCTTCTAAATAAGCTTGTACAGCTTCTCGCAGTCCGGGTTCATCATCTACTAATAATAATCTAGCAGGAACTTGAGAAACAACCACTTCAGATTCAGGAGGATTAATCGGACTAGACATTATATTGACCTAAATTTAATCTTTTTTCCCACTTTAGCGAAATTTAATATTGAATTATATTGATTCAATAGACGGTTTTTACTACATGAGCAGAACTTGACAAAAATATTGCTTTATGTATTTTAGGAAGCGATCGCTCCTTCGTGGTCTGATCAAAAATATAGCAATCTGGGACGGATTTAAGAGGATTACGCAGATTAAAATCCGTGAAATCCGTGAAATCCTCTTAAATCCGTGATCCCTATTCCTAACAATTATTCAACCCGTTGACGGGCATTTTGTAAGGCTTGTTTGACCTGATCAAATCCGGTTCCCCCATAGCTATTTCGAGCCGAAACCACTTGACGAGGAGTGATCGCTTCGTATATATCGGCTTCAAATTGAGGATGTAATTGTTTCCATTCTTCTAGGGTTAAATCTTTAAGTAATTTCCCCGCTTCTAAACAAGTTCTAACCACTTTTCCCACTAAACCATAGGCTTCACGAAAGGGAATTCCTCGCGCGGCTAAATAATCAGCCACATCCGTTGCATTCGAGAAATCTTCCGCCACCGCTTCAGCTAAACGACTAGAGCGAAATTCTATGCCTTCTGCGATTAAAATGGTCATACATTCTAAACTGCCTTTAACGGTTTTTACCGCATCAAATAATGCCTCTTTATCCTCTTGTAAGTCTTTATTATAGGCTAAAGGTAATCCCTTCATCACCACTAATAATCCTTGTAAATGACCAAATACCCGCCCGGTTTTTCCTCGCACTAATTCAGGAATATCGGGGTTTTTCTTTTGAGGCATAATACTCGAACCCGTAGAACAGCTATCGGTCAAAGTAACAAAACTAAATTCTTGAGAAGCCCAGAGGGTAATTTCTTCAGCAAGGCGACTTAAATGTACCATAATTAAACTCGCCGCGCTCAAAAATTCAATCGCCCAATCTCGATCACTGACTCCATCTAAACTATTAGCATAAACTCGACCAAATCCTAATAATTCAGCACTATAATGGCGATCAATCGGAAAAGTTGTTCCGGCTAATGCTCCACTCCCTAAAGGACAAATATCAACCCGTTTATAGACATCTCCTAAACGTTCCCAATCTCGGTTTAACATTTCCGTATAGGCTAATAAATGATGGGCTAAACTAATCGGTTGCGCCCGTTGTAAATGGGTATAACCTGGAATTAAAGTTTCCACATTGGTTTCAGCTAGATCTAATAATACCTTTTGAAAATCAACTAATTGTTGTCGAATTTGTTGAATTTGATCTCGTAAATATAAACGGGTATCAGTTCCGACTTGATCATTGCGAGATCTAGCGGTATGGAGTTTTTTACCCACATCTCCTACTAATTCAGTTAAGCGACGTTCAACGGCAAAATGAATATCCTCGGCATCAACACCAGGATTAAAATTTCCGTCTCGATATTCTTGACGAATTTGTTCTAAACCCAAAACCAATTTTTCGGCTTCTTCGTGACTAATAATACCAGTTTTTGCTAACATTTTAGCATGGGCAACTGATCCGGTCAAATCATATTCAATCAGTTGGATATCAAAACTAATACTGGCGTTAAACTCTGCAATCGCAGGATGCAGAGATTTCTCAAACCGTTGGCTCCAAGTTTTTGAGTTCGTTGTTGTCATAATTTGGCTTTTTTTTATTCTGGTGTCAACAGTACACAGTCAAGCGTCTTATGGGAACCCTAAAAAGTTCATGGTGGACACAAAAGACGGTCGGGAGGGTCGCCCGGATTGATCTGGGGGAACAATCCTGCTCAAGTTGAATATTCCGCTTTCATAATAAACCCACTGCATAAACATTAACCCGGACAATACAATATTAATAGAAACATTAATGATTAGTTAATAACAATACATTGCTAATTAAAATAATCCTGGCAACTTGACTTAATTCTCAATTTCCCTTATTATTAGTAACAATACATTTCACCATGTATCAAGAATTAAAATAACAAACCCAATAAATAAAGCTATGTCTGAAGCCGATCTCCCCATTCCTGAATCGTTTGATCAGCCTACTGAAGCACCTTTATCCCCACCCTTTCCCCCATCGGAGGAGTCCGTTAGTCCGGTTGTGACTCCGGATCAGGATTGGGAGACGGTGAACTTTCCCAATGCTATCCCCCTGGAGGAATTATTGACCCAGTTCGTTGCCGAGTTAGAACAAGCAGAAACGGAGTCTAATAGTGGAGATTTGGTAGTTCCAGAGGAGATATTTGTTGAGGGTTCTCAGGGGAATGAAATGGCGATTGCTTCGCTGATGTCAGTGGAAGCAGAAACCCAAGAAAATCCGGTAAAAGTGGTGCAAATTCTCCATGAATGTAACCGAGATTTAATTAATCGGGTGACTGAATTAGAAGCAGAATTAGATGAAAGTCGGCAAAATCAACAGGATCAAAAAACACAATTATTGCAACATACCCAGGAATTAGGGGCGACACAGGATCAAGTTAAACGACTGTTTAAAAAGTTGGAAATTGCCAATCAAGTGATTCGACAGCAACAGGTTTTAGTCGAAACCTTAACCCAACAATGGGAAGTTACCCAAAACCGACTCGCCCAGATGGAAAGGGATACGGCCTTAACTCAACAACGCTATAATGAACAGTTCCATGAGTTAGTTCAATCTCAAAATAGTAACCGAGAATTGCGATCGCGTCTCCATCGTCAACAGCGCCAAACCCTCCAATTTAAAGTCGCTTTAGAACGGTGTTTGAACAATCAAATCCAGTTTGAAACCGGAAAACAAAACCTAGAAACCCTATCGGTAATTACGGAAGAACAATCCCTATCCTCATCTGCCACTTTATTAGTCCCAAAAGCACCCCCTGTTAAACCTTGGTCAGACGCTTTAAACCCGAATCATAACCCGATGAATTTGATGGAGGATGCAGTTAATTCATCCAAGGATTTAGATCCAATATCTTCAGAATTAGAACAGGAGATTCCTCTTAATCATGGGTTAGAATCCTTAACATCGGAATTGAATTCTGAACCAGGTTTTAAACCTCCCGTAGAGTTGACAGCTTCAATTAACAATATTCCTGTGGAAGAATTACCTAAACCTCGATTTTTAGAAGGAGAATTAGAGCGAATTCGCCTAGAATATGCCTCTTTCATTTCAGAAGATACTGATCTATTTTCATTAAAAGTAACATCAGAAGATACAGCTATTCAACCACAATCGACTAAATCGATGGGGGGTCAGTCTTTTAATTTAGGAGAAACAAAATCCAAAAATGCGGGCTCTGTAGCCGTGCAGGAACCCGATCAAAAAGAAAATAGTGCTAACTGGCCAGCCCCTTTAGTTTATCCGCAACGACGAAAAAAATTAGAGTCTTTAGCATCAATTAATTTGCCCAGTTTTCCCGCAGAAAATCCTTTTTTATCGGAGGAATTTTAAGTTAATTAATGCCCTTTTTAGGGGGTAATTATAGAACTCGCATTGGGGGTAATAGAACGGATTTTACTACTGTTTCCAGATTCACCCCATCAAAGACGAGATCGCGGGATTATGTACTACCATCTTCAGCGATGGAGAGAAGCACAGCAAGATTTAGAGAATTATTTAGAAATTCTACCGATGGCTCAGGATACTGCTATAATTCGGCAAATACTGGATCAGATGAGCCAGAATATCTAACAGTTTGAGAAGTCTCTATCTAAAGGAACCTAAATAGGGTTAAAACAGACCTATAGTATGGGACGACAACAGAACTGTGTTACTCAATTTAACTTGTGAGGAAGGAACAAATGAACTCAAATTCAGGGCGTTGGTTTCGGGGTATTCGTAACCCCTATCAATTTTTTACGCAGGGTCTATCTAAATATATATCCCTGGGGTTAGCTATAGTATTGGGATTAACAATTAGTTTGGGAATATTTGCTCAACCGTCCCCTGCTATTGATGAATTAAGATTGATCTATGGCCCAGCAAATATATCCTTAGCTACTGCTGATTTACAAACCTTTGCTCAAACGGGAGAACAGTCTAATCAACTTCGTTCTATGATTACTTTAGCGAAACTGACTCCCGATCAGGTTGAGCAATTCCAGAAAGCACTGAATTTCTCTGTCAAAATTCCTAATAATGTTGTTAATGATCTACTAGATTCTACCTATGGTAGATTATTGGTAGGAGCTTTTAATCAATTTGTTTCTTCGGGAAGCACCATTGATATCGCGGTTGATAAAGTGATTACTGCTTTACGTGAATCCGCCGGGGATGGTCAACTTTCAATTTTGGAATTAGTTCTAAGTTACCGAGGAATTACCGCAATTACGGTTAACGTTCAAAATCTGATCAATCTCTACAATGATGTTTATGCTTTAGGCGATCAGGCGATCGCTTTCCTAAAAGCTCAACCGGCTGTTCAAATGCGGCTTTGCAAATAATTGAACCTTTAATTTTTTAAACAGTAAAAAGGGGTTTTGACTATGAAGTTAAAAACTCCTTTTTATTTTAAGGTAACAGGGATCGCGGATTTAAGAGGATTTCACGGATTTCACAGATTTTAATCTGTGTTAATCTGCGTAATCCTTTTAAATCCGTGATCGGTAATGGGTAATAAACTGTTAACTGATGACTGATGACTGTTAACTGATGACTGATGACTGATGACTGATTAAAGATTTTCTGCTACTTGTTTTAATCGTTTTAATTGGGCTTCCATGTCTGCTTTTGTTAGAGCAGCAGCAAAGAGATTAAAACCGAATTTAATTAGAGGATTAGGGATTTCAAATTCAAATCTATTTAAAAGTTTAGTCCCTGGGATTTCCGGTACACATTCCCAGCGATCGCATCCTTTAAAATAGCCTTCAAATCCCCAAACAATTAACCCCGGTTCCCGTTCTAAAACCACTGTTTTTAAACTCGGTTGAAATATGGGAATTTGAATCAAAAATCGGCATTTCCCCCCCACAGTTGTATCCCATACATCAATCGGTTCACAGCGTAACATCGGATTCAACCATTGGTGCATCAGTTCCAAATCTGTAAAACACCGTTCCACAACCCCAGAATTGGCCGAAATTAAAATAGATTGTTCAAAAACTTGACGATATGGCATCATAACCTTCAAGCTATAGGCAGATTAATTTCATGGAAAACATGAAAGAATCTTAGTATAAACGAGGGGCGCATCAGAAAACAAAAAAAACCTTAAATTTTAGCGGTTTTTTCTGCCATTTTAACCAGACTTAAGATGCACTCTCGTTCAAACCACAGCGCACGAGTATCAAAACATCGAATAAGTTACTGGAACAATTATGAATAGAATCGATCAATTAATACCCTTTTGGGGAACGGACTTATCCTCCCTATCCCCCCTTTATTTTGCCCAGGATAACTCCTTGGCTATCCCTACCAATATTAATGACATAAAGCTTGGTCAAGCCTCCGTGGTGGATATTGCCTTAGCTTGTGCGATTCTACTGGTTGGTTATCTGATTGCCTTATTTGCTCAATCTTTAGTTAAAAGCTTGTTTAAAAAAACAGGCTTAGACAACCAAATTGCCAGTTGGGTTTCAGGTTCAACAGCACCAGAAGACAAACTTCCGGTAGAATCTTGGGCGGGAACCGTCGCCTTCTGGATTGTTTTTATCTTTGCGGTGGTTGCCTTTCTGGATAAGCTTCAGTTGACCGCAGCATCGACACCCCTAACCAATTTACTCAACCAAGTCACCAGTTATTTACCCCGAATTTTTGGGGCGACGATTTTAATTGCGGCGGCTTGGATTTTAGCCACTATTGCCCGAACTTTATTAATTCGATTGTTCCGAACACTTCGTCTGGATGAACGTTTAAATCAACAAGTTAGTGATAATGAGGTTGTCTCTCCCGACCAATTTTCCCTGAGTGAAACCCTAGGGAATGCCCTGTATTGGTTTGTGGTGCTGTTATTTTTACCAGCAATTCTCAGTACCCTTCAGTTACAAGGATTATTAGAGCCTGTTCAAAATATGCTCTATCAGATCCTGGCAGTTCTGCCGAATATTGTGGCGGCATTAGTAATTGCAGGTGCGGGTTGGCTGGTGGCTCAAGTGGTGAGTCGAATTGTTACTAACCTTTTAGCTGCTGTCGGAATTGATCAATTCGGAACTCGTTTCGGCTTAAATCAGGTCGCGGGGAATCAAAAAGCATCTTCCATTATTGGATTGATTGTTTACGTTTTAATTTTGATCCCTACCGCGATTTCTGCCTTAGAAGCCCTGCAAGTTAAGGCAATTTCTGAGCCAGCTATTTTAATGCTGACGGAAATTTTTAACGCCTTACCCCAAGTATTTTTAGCAATTTTAGTTTTAATTGCTGCCTATTTTATTGGCCGTTTTATCGCCAATTTGGTCACGAATATTCTGACCAGTGTGGGGTTTGATAATGTGTTTCGCTGGTTGGGGATTCATACTCCCGTATCTCCAATTGTTGAGGAGTATATTCCCACGGAAACCCCCGAAACCAATGAGTATACAGTCCCTCCTGTTTCTGCCCAATTAACCCAACGTACTCCTTCTGAGTTAATCGGAATTGTGGTGTTAGTCGGTATTATGTTATTTGCGGCGGTTACGGCAACGGATATTTTGGGATTAGCTGCTTTAACTGTAATTATCAATCAAATCATTATCATCGCGGGTCAAGTTTTGATTGGCGTGATTGTGTTTGGAATTGGTTTATATTTTGCCAATTTAGCCCATGATTTAATTTTAAGTTCTGGGACTCGTCAATCGAGTCTGTTAGCCCAGGCGGCTCGGATTGCCATTATTATCTTTGTCGGTGCCATGGCCTTACAACAAATGGGCATTGCCAGTGATATTGTCAATTTAGCTTTTGGTTTGTTGTTAGGAGCCGTGGCGGTGGCGATCGCTATTGCTTTCGGTTTAGGTGGACGAGATGTGGCGGGGGAACAACTTCGCAATTTCCTATCTAAATTCCGTAATGAATAATTAGGGTTAAATCTAGTCCCAGGGTTCTGCCTGAAACTAGATTTAAGTTTGATAGGACTTACCCAGAAACCGGGTTGCTGAAGGAGAAATCCAGATTTCATTCGCAAAATCACCGGCCAGAAACCCGGTTTCTTTGGTCTTGTGCGTAAGTCCTGTTTGAGCTTCTGAAACAATTTGTAATCTTGGACTGTAGGGCTTTGGTCTCCAAATCTCTACAGATTTTTTTTGCTTAGGATTTGATCCAGAATCTTAGTCAACCCAGTTGTAGTTGATTAGCGAATCAGTACAAGACTTATACTTGGGTAAGCATCATGTCACATAAAGATCATGTCCCGGATCAAATTACCTGTAAAAGTATTAAACTAGCTGGCCCAATCCAGGGTAAAAAGATAGAAATTCAAGTTGATGTTAAACCTATTCAAGAGGAGCCAAAACCCAATTACAATTGGCAAATATTAGGATTTTTATTTTTAATTCTGTTTTCTTTGATTGTAATTGTGGGAAGTTCTGGCGAAGTAGATTCATTTTCAAATCCCTGCTTATCAGATCCTTCTCATCGCAATTCTCAAAATCCTAGATGTTAAATAGTTGGTGCTAACCAACCTCGGATAAAATAATAGAAGGTTAAAAAGTATTCATTCAAAACTCTTGTAGTTAGTAATAATGCTTCAGCACTGGGCGCGAAATCAGCCCCGGTAATGTGACGCAGATATTTTGTCTGATGAACAAATGTATAAAAATTTGTTGGAGCCGGAATTACTTTAAACCCAATTCGAGCAAAAGCGAGACTAGCTCGACGCATTTCTAGGGCGGAAGTCACTAGAATAATAGTTCTACCTAAATTGTGATTTTGCATAATTCGATAAATTTCAACGGCATTATTATGGGTGGTTCCGCCGTGAGTTTCTAAGATAATTCTATCAGGAGGAATCCCCATATAAACTAAAAGTTGTTTAACATCATTAGCTTCAACTAAGGGATTAACTAATTGATTACGGGGGCCAGCACTAACAATAATAAACGGGCCTCGATCCTGTCTAAATAGTTGGGCGGAGTAGGGAATGCGATCGCCTGTATCGGTTAATTGAATTTGTTTCCGATAAGGTAATTTCGGTTCGGTGGTTCCCCGTCCTAATAATACAATAGCTCCCGCCCTTTCTCCACAACATAAATCCGTTTGTACGGTTTTTAAAGCCACCTTTTCCACCTGTTGGGCTAACCAGTTAGCAAATACGGGGGTACTAGCTACAATTAAAATTAATAATGCTATTAAAATTAAACCCGGCCCAGGTTTATCAATTTTACCATTTTTAATAAAAATAGAAGCAATTAATAATAGCACAATTGAAAAGCCAAGAGGTCTAAAAAGAATTGATAAAATTCCTAATACCACTGACCCAACTTGGCTATCTGGGAAAAATAAAGCGACAAGAATTAAAACTAAAACCAGGATAAATAATAAGCGATTAATTAAGCCATTATTCTTACTACCCAAAATTTCCCAGGCTTTAAATATAATGGCAGCAACTAGCAACAGAAATAAAATTCGAGTTAGAATAACAAACATTGGATTAGATAAATCTGGCCGGGAATTAATGATGTTTTAAATGATGGCGAATTGCATCAACAACGGTTTCAACAACTTTAACCCGAGCATAATATTTATCATTAGCTTCTACCAATGTCCAGGGCGCATTAGGGGTATGAGTCCGTTGAATCATTTGATTGGCGGCGACTTCATACAACGGCCATTTTTCCCGGTTTCGCCAATCTTCCTCCGTGAGTTTATGGAGTTTATAGGGGTTTTCTTTTCGCTCCTCAAACCGTTTTAACTGTTCTTCTTGGTCAATATGTAACCAAAATTTAACTAATACATAGCCCGCACTGGTTAACTGTTCTTCAAATTCATTAATTTCTTGATAGGCCCGCCGCCATTCTAATTCTGTAGCAAAACCTTCAACTCGTTCTACCAAAACCCGACCATACCAACTGCGGTCAAATATCCCCAATTTACCCGCCGGAGGTAAGCGTCGCCAAAACCGCCATAAATAATGACGGGCTTTTTCCTCATCTGTGGGAGCGGCAAAGGTGTTCACTTCATAACTCCGAGGATCTAAAATATCGGTTAATCGTTTAATCGCCCCGCCTTTACCCGCCGCATCCCAACCTTCAAATAAAGCTAAAACTGGAATTTGTTTTTGATAGAGAATTTGTTGCAGTTGACCTAAATTGGCCTGTTGATGACGCAGTTGGTTTTTGTAGTCTTCTGGAGATAAAGTAACTTTCAGATTTACCGCCGCTAGGGGGTGGGGTTCCGTGGGTTCTAAATGGGTTTGGGAGGGTGTAAATACGGGGGGTAACTGAATATTTAAACGGTCTAAGGCTTCTTTAATTGATGCCACTACCGTTGATAATACCTTCACCCTGGCCCAGCGTTTACAATCTCCCTCTACTAATGTCCAGGGGGCGGAACCTGTCCCGGTATGAATTACCATTTCTTCCGCTAGACTTCTATAGGTATCATAATTTTTGGCCTGTTGCCAATCTTCAGGACGCACCCGCCAAGCTTCTAACTCGTCTTCTGAGGCTTTTTTCAGGCGTTGTTTAATTTCTTTTTTGCTCAAATGTATCCAAAATTTCACCATCACCGCCCCATCGTCCGCCAGTTGACGTTCAAAGGCGTTAATTTGTCGCATCGCCATTGGGACTTCCTGTTTTTCCAGGCGTCCAAATAAACGATCCTCTAAAACATAGGTATACCAACTATGGTAAAAAATACCAATACTGCCCTGGGGGGGTAATTTCTGCCAAAACCTCCAGAGAAAAGGATAGCGGGATTCTTCATTGGTTGATGGCCAAATGGGATGGACGGCAAATCCTCTCGGGTCCATATATCCGACCATTTTCTTCACCAGTCCCCCTTTTCCGGCGGAGGCCCAACCTTCTAAAACAATAATAATTGGTAATTTTTTTTCTCGACAGGTATGCTGAAGCGATCGCAACTCCTTCATTAAAGCCTCTATTTGGCTTTTGTAGCTTTCTTTGTCCAGTGATAAGGTTATATCTAGTGTATCTAGCATAGACTCTCCCATCCTAATGAAGTTCTAATTAGATATTCTAGTTCTTTTTCTCCGATACCTTGAAAACCTAAACAACTTTTTTAACTTCTGTTTTTTTTCGCATTGACCCAGTATTTCAACTTATTGTATAATCAAAAGTTGCTTAACTGCTGATCTGTAAACGTAAAAAATAATGCGTTTAACCTTAACTCATCAATTAATTGCGTTTAAAAAAGCAATTCCTCAACGGCAACTCTGGATTTGTTTAGCTATTTTATGTGCATTTATTTTACTGTCGATTCGAGTCTCGGTTAATGAGAATTTAGCTTTAGACCAAATTTTAATTCAAGTTCCCCATCAAATTTTTCCTGATAGTTGGGATGATTTTTTTAGATTTTTCTATTTATTAACTGGGGTAAAAGGAACGGCGGTAATTGTGGCTTTAACCTTGGTCTTTTTAGCCTGGAAACGGTATTGGATTGAAGCCAAAGTGTTAGCTTTTTCCACCTTGGGAATTTTAATTTTAGTCGATAGAATTCTCAAGCCAATGATTGAGCGTAGTCGCCCTTTGGATCGACTCGTAAAATCTGTGGGTAGAAGTTTTCCTAGTGGTCATGCGACGGGGAATATTTTGTTTTATTTTCTTATAGCTTATCTTCTCGCAGAACGTTATCCAAAATCGACTCCCTATATTTATGGATTCGCTACAATCTGGTTAATAATTATTGGGTTTAGTAGCGTTTATTTAAGATGTCATTGGCCTAGCGATATTCTGGCAGGTTATGGTTTAGGCTATATCTGTTTAACGATTAGTTTAGCTTGGTTAAAAGTTTCCCGTGAAAATCAAAAATTGAGAGAATCATGAATAGTAAAAAATCAGAATTTAATTCATACTTTAAAACAATTTGGGAATCCTGGGAAAACTACCCTAAGCTGACTTGGGGCATTTCTATTTTAGGATTATTTTTGTTAAGTGCGATCGCATTTTTAAGTCATTTAGGCGATATTGGTTTAATTGATAAAACTGAACCGATGTTTGTCGAAGCCGCCCGACAAATGCACCTAACAGGAGATTGGATTACCCCCTATTGGAATGGGGAAACTCGCTTTGATAAACCGCCCTTAATTTATTGGTTAATAGTAATCGCTTTTCAAACCGTTGGAGTAAATGAATGGGGGGCACGATTACCTTCAGCCATAGCCGCAATATTATCTACCTTTTTAGTATTTTATACCCTGCGTTATTTCGGTGGGTTGATATCTTTAGAAACGGAATCTGCTCGCACCTGCTCCCCCTTCAATTCCACCCGTCTACGGGGGGATATAGGGGGGGGAGCGTGGTGGGGAATGGCAATGATGACCTTAAATCCGGCTTGGATTGCTTGGGGACGGGCGGGGGTTTCTGATATGCTTCTAGCCTCCTGTATGACGATTTCATTATTAGCATTTTTCTTAGCTTATGCTCAACCTAAAACTCGCCAACAAAAAGGCTGGTATTTTATATTTTATAGTTTTGCAGCTTTAGCAGTTTTAGCTAAAGGGCCGATTGGAATTGTCTTACCGATTTTGATTATTGGGGGGTTTCTGATTTATACAAAACAATGGCAAAAAGTTATCTGGGAAATGCAGTTAATTAAGGGAAGTTTGGTATTTTTAATTATTGCTGTCCCTTGGTTTGTTTTAGTGACTATGGCTAATGGTCAAGCCTATTTAAACACATTTTTTGGACATCATAATTTTGCACGCTTTACCAGTGTTGTCAGTAATCATCCTGGCCCTTGGTTTTATTATTTTCCAGTAATTTTAGTGGCTTTATTACCTTGGTCGGTGTATTTACCTATAGCAATTTATCAGGTTAAATTTTGGCAAATCCAAGATTGGCGATCGCAAGATCGGTCTCAACATTTGGGCTTATTTGCTCTATTTTGGTTGGTAATTATCTTTGTATTTTTTAGTCTTTCAGCGACGAAATTACCTAGTTATATCTTACCCTCGATTCCTGCGGGCGTGATTTTAATTAGTTTATGGGGAAATCAACAAAATAATATTGAGTCTGAACATCCTAAAATTTCTCTACCATTTTTAATCACAGGTTTTGTAAATATTCTGGTGTTGTTGATATTAGCGATCGCTAGTTTTATTAGTCCTAAATTAGTCGGAGATGATACCCCCAATTTTTCCCAATTATTAGAAAGCAGTCATTTAACAACGGTATCAGGAATTATCTGGTTGATTGCTAGTGGAATTACTCTCTATTGTCTGATTAAACCTCAATGGCGACGGGCAGTTTGGGCGGGAAATGCCCTAGGATTCTTTGCATTTATGGCTTTAGTAGCTTTACCTGTAGGTCAATTATTAGATACTCAACGACACTTACCCCTCAGACAATTATCAACCACAGTTCGTCAAGTTCATCAACCGAATGAACCCCTATTAGTGATTGGGGTCTTTAGACCTAGTTTGGTCTATTATACCCAACAAAACATAGAGTTTATGACCTATAATATTCAGCAAAGATTATTAAAATTATTTCCTGTAAATACTCCCGTTGACACGATTTTAATTATCACCAGACCCAAAGATATAGCTAAACTAGGATTACAATATTCTGATTATCAATTGTTGCAGGATCAGGGAGATTATCAATTAATTAGAATTAAAGTAAAGGTATTATTAAAACGGTAAGATTGCTGAAGAAATCTTCCTTTCAAGCCTATCTTGCTATGGGAATAGACTTTCAGTACCACTACCAACCCCAAATTTGCCGGATCTGAAAAAAATTTTAGAAAAGGGGTGACAGGTTGAGGAAGCTGTGCTATATTAGTAAGTTGACTGCAAGATTAAACGCAGTGTTCATAAGCGGATGTGGCGGAATTGGTATACGCGCACGTTTGAGGGGCGTGTGGCTTTGTCCTTGCGAGTTCGAGTCTCGCCATCCGCATTATTATTTTCAACCCGGATCAATACCTTGACATATATATTTCAAAAGGGTAGAAGCGACAAAAAAAGCCAAATTCACAGGAACGGAATTTCCGATCATTTGTTCTAAATTGGTTTTAGTTCCCAAAAATTTAAAAGAATCGGGGAAGGTTTGAATATAACTCCGTTCTATAGTAGATAAAGGTCTGATAGTATGTAGATCAATATCTTGCGGATCACCACTATGGAGTTTATAGTTGGGTGGTATCGGACGATTAACTCCTCTAATGGTGGGACTGGGTTCATCAATAGAAAATATCCCTCGTCGAGCATAGCTTCTGGGATGTCTATAATAATATTGAAGATTTAATCTATCCCCAAGATAATCTCTAATTGTCATTGGTTTTTTGGATAAACCCAATTTTAATAAATCTACCAAAGCATTATTTTTACCTGCAAGTTCACCTATTAAAAAAAAACGCGATCGCGATTGGGGTGTATTACAAAAAGACGCATTTAAAACAATGGCAGATAAACCATAACCATTGTTCAAAAACTGCTCAGATATTTGTGTCAGAATCGGACTTTTAGTTATTCTTGGCACATTTTCCATAACAAACCATTTAGGTTTAATGGCACAAACAATATTAGCAAAGTTATAAGTTAAATTAGCTCTACTACCATTTATATTAAGTTTGCCAGCACTAGAAAAATCTTGACATGGGGGGCCACCAATGATCATTTCAGGAGCAAGTTGTTGGATAATTTTGATGGCTGCAACTTCATCTGTGAGGTCTTGTAAAATAGCTAAATGATCAAAATTTGCTTGATAGACCTCTAAGAAAACACGATTATTGTCAATGGCTGCTAATATCTCAATTCCTGCTTGCTGAAAACCCAGAGATAGACCACCACAACCACTAAATAAATCGACAGCAGTAATCATGAAAATAACTGTTTAAAATCGTTCTCCCATTAACCGTTGTCGCATTCCCTCGGCAATTTTTTGACCAAGATATTCAGGAATCAAACTTTCATTTGGCCCCAATAAATATAAAATTAACCGGGTGCGTCCCCGCCAAACTAACAAATTAGCATTCACCACCAATAAATCCTCCTGCCAAATCGCATACATAACTTTATAAAATAATCCCGGTTGGTTATCCGCTTCAATTAATAACGCCGGGAGATGAAATACCGGGTCAACATAAAATTCTGTGGCCACATCCTCTAACCCAGCATCCAGGTTAAATTCCACCGCCAACATTTCTTCCACCTCAAAATGTCCCGCCAAGGCTTCTCGCACGGCCCGACAAACATTTTCCGAGGTTTTATCCGTGAGAGCTTTTCCTCCACGAGAAACCACTAACTTAATAAACACCAACATCGGCGGATAAATTTGGCCATACAAACTCAGACTATGAATTGTCAAGCCATAGGCCGCCAAAACCCCAAAAATATCGCTGAGTAAAAATGATTGATTCCGATAGGAAAAATGGAGGACACTTTTGTTACTGTCCGGCTGAATTTCAATAACAGCCTGCTTGGTTTGGTAAACTTGATAGGCTAGTTTAAGATTTTGCAATTGAATTTCACTACTGACAAATTGCTCATAAAACTGTGGAAACGCCCGATTGAAGCGTTTTAGGAGTTCTAAAGTTGAGGATTTTAAGCCCGGAGCCATAATTGAGGTGAAGGTACGGGAGATATACTATCTAATACGTTCATTGAAAATCTATTACCTTAACTACGCCTGCATGGGTTTTTGGAAAAACTTGTTTAGCAGTTCAGAGTCCTCCTCCTCGTCCTCCTGCCAGGTGGAGTATGAGGGGTATGAGGGTGGAGGCGAGGAGTCCGTATCCCTAAACTCTCGCCCGTCATCAAGTAATAATGGTCGCATTTTTTTTAGTACCGATCGGGACATTGATTTATATGAATTGGAAGAACTTTGCAATGCAGTCGGTTGGTCTCGGCGGCCCCTGCGTAAAGTTAAAAAAGCCATTCAGTATAGTTTCCTTGTAGTTTCTATGTGGCAAATTCGAGGGAATCAGCGACGGCTGATTGGTTTTGCTAGGGCTACATCCGATCATGCTTTTAATGCTACGCTCTGGGATGTGGTTGTTCACCCAGATTTCCAGAATAAGGGTATGGGTAAAGCCCTGATGAAATTTATCATCAAAAAACTCCGTAGCGATGATATCAGCAACATTACTCTATTTGCTGACCCTCATGTTGTGGATTTTTACCGAAATTTGGGTTTTATATCCGATCCAGAGGGGATCAAAGGAATGTTCTGGTATCCAGATTAAGCCTGGGTTGGCGGTTGAGGTGTTGAGGTATGGAGGTGTGAACAAATAACTGATAACCGACAACAGACAACCGACCCTAGCTTCTTCTGAATCAATTTTGCAATTTTTAATCCAATTTGTGTAAATCTAGGTTATACTCAGAAAAGATTAAACGGGATGTAGCGCAGCTTGGTAGCGCGCCTGCTTTGGGAGCAGGATGCCGCAGGTTCGAATCCTGTCATCCCGATTCTAAATTTTAACTTGGTTTTGATTAGTCTTGATTCTTTTTGTCCATCCCGTGATCGGTGTGTTAGGATGGGTCATGTTTAAGGGGCAGGCTGACTTGGATTAAAATTTTCTCTGGTTGATATTTCTTGAGATTTTGGGGAGAAAAACAACTCCTTTATCGTCAGTGCAACTTATCGGTGGTCAACATGACCCGGGTTCTGTGTTTAGCGTTACTCCTACTGCATCCCCCTGGGTTCAGTGGTACACACTGCATCTGCAATCTAAAAAATATTTAATTCAAAATTTGGAAACATGATCAGATCAATTGTTCGTTTGGGCGCGGTATTGGGAGCTGTGGGCGGTACGTTTTTACTAAGTCCTGATTCGGGATTACGTTTATTTAGCTTGATTCCGGTGGGAACTGAGCCAGCTTATGCAATTCCAGAAAACCAAATTCTAGAAAAACTTCGTTCGATTCCAGTTTTTACGATTACTGATACCCAGGGAGCCCCTTTAGTTGCGACTGTACCCCAGGGAGATAAAAAAGCTGCGGTCGCGGGTGTGTTTATTAGTCGCACGGATGCTGTGGCCTTTATCGATCGCTTAAAAAGTCGTGACCCCAAATTGGCTTCGACTATTCAAGTCACCACGGTTTCCCTGGGGGAAGTATACCGGATGAGCCAACAAGGTCAGGGTTCGGCGGATGAAGTTCAGTTTGCCTACGTCCCGGTACAAAAACAAGTGGATTTAGCCAAGACTGTTTTACAAGAAAATGGACAAGGTGTAAGCGAGTTTAACGGTGTTCCGTTGTTTATTGCTAAGGGTGGGCCGGATAATGGCTATCTGACGATTCAAAATGGTAATGAACAGGTGATCCCAATGTTCTTCTACAAAGAGGATCTGCAAAATATGTTGACTCAATTTAAAACTCAACAGCCTGATTTAATCTCTAACGTAAAAATTGATGTGGTTAACCTGGAAGGGTTGTTGGATGCTTTGAAAAAAGATAATGACCAATTCTTAAATCGGGTTGTCTTGATTCCGCCTCGTGAAACTTTGGAGTATTTACAAAAAAATCAACCCGCCCCCGCCCCCGCCCCTCGTTAATTGAATCAATCCGAGGAAACTATCATGGGGGAAACGATATCGGGTTGGCAACTGCAAGGGTGGATTGAACAGGCTCATGCTGAATGTGCCGCCTTTGGGGTTTCCCCTAATGAAATTCACTGGTTTCTCCAAGAGTTAGGGGGTTTGGATCGGTTAACTCTACGTTTACAAGCCTTCAAACAACAACCTGCGATTCCCCTTCTAGTTCCTTGGTCGGAATTAACTCAACTGTGGCAACGACGCTTGACTGAGCGTATACCTTTGCAATATCTTGCGGGGAGAACTTACTGGCGTCATTTTACGTTAAAGGTGTCTCCGCAGGTTCTGATTCCTCGTCCTGAAACGGAGTTAATTATTGATTTAGCTGTATCTGCTATTGAAAATATTGATAATAGTGGGATTTGGGTGGATTTGGGGACGGGAAGTGGTGCGATCGCTCTGGGTTTGGCTGATAGTTTTCCAACGGCTGAAATTCATGGTGTAGATACCAGTTTAGAGGCTTTGGCGATCGCTGAATCTAACGCTGAAACCACAGGTTTAAGTAGCCGTATCCAATTCCATCACGGGTCTTGGTGGGAACCGCTACAATTCTTAAAAGGACAACTAACGGGAATGGTATCTAACCCTCCCTATATTCCCTCTGATATTATTCCGACTTTGCAACCGGAAGTTGCCCAACATGAGCCAACTTTAGCCTTAGATGGTGGTGACGATGGTTTTGATTGTATTCGCTATTTAGTAGAAACTGCACCCCATTATTTGCGCCCTGGAGGGGTTTGGATTGTCGAAATGATGGCAGGACAAGGAGAAGGGGTTGCCAGGTTGTTAGAGGCTCAAGGAAGTTACTCTGGGATTAAAATTATTCCTGACTTAGCGGGATTTGATCGTTTTGTTATAGCTTATAAGAAAAACAGATCTCTTCATTATGATTCAAATCTATGGTTCAAGTCTCTGTTGATGCTCTAATTGATATGGCAATTGCTGGTGAGGGTGTGGTTAGTTTCCCAACGGACACTGTACCCGCTTTAGCCACCCGTCCCGATCGGGCGGAATTGATTTTTCAGACGAAACAAAGGAGTCAAGATAAACCATTAATATTAATGGCCGCCACACCGGAAACATTATGGCCTTATGTGAATGGGACAGTTGAAGAATTATTAGTTTGGAAAAGTATCGCCCAACAGTATTGGCCCGGAGCCTTAACTTTGGTATTACCTGCTTCTGAAAAAGTTTCTCCGGCAATGAATCCGGCTGATCCGTCTACAATTGGGGTAAGGGTTCCGAATTGTGTGATCGCTGAATCTATTTTAGCCCGCACTGGCCCGATGGCAACCACTAGCGCTAATTTATCAGGACAACCGCCCCTGTTAACAATGGCTGAAATTAATACTCAATTTCCCGATGTTTTCACGTTATTTTCCTCGGAATTTGATCCAACTATCATCCCATCAACTATTCCTTCAACGGTGGTAAAATGGCAAAGCAATGGTCAATGGAAAATTCTAAGACAGGGTAATTTAGTAATCAGTAATCAGTAAAGAATAAATACTAATCTGTTGATTAACTTCGAGATTTCAAACGGTTGATCAACTCTTAACTCTTACCCCCTAGCCCTGCTTGGAAAAGGGGGAAACTAATTACTGATTACTGAAGTTGACCAATAACTGATCAACTCCTACACTGATAACTGATAACTGATTACTGATAACTGAAATGGGTTGGAATGAATTTTTATATTTAGGTTTTGGGTTGGGGTTAGGGGTCGCCCTAAATCAGCTATGGCTGGGAAAAGGCAAAAAATCGCCCGACCCAGTTGGGACGGATGACCCCTTGAAAAATGTCGATTATCAACAGCAGGTGCAAACCCTATCTTATCAATTGAAACAAACTCAACTTGCCTATCATTCGGCGACGGAATTGAGTTTATTTAAAGCGGGGTTTTTGGCGCGGACGTCCCATGAGTTGCGATCGCCCCTTAGTAGCATGATTGGTACGTTACAAATAATTATTTCCGATCTCTGCGAGAACCCAGAGGAGGAGCGAGAATTTATCAATCTCACCCACACATCAGCGTTGAAAATGGTGAGATTATTAGATGAAGTGATTTCTGTGGCTAAAACAGAATATGGCACAGATACTATGGATATTCATGCCATTGGGTTAGCAAAACTCATGGATGAGGTAGAAGATTTAACCTGTATGCAGGCGGAAAATCGTAGTATTAGATTAAAAATTGATCCTCCTGATAGTGATATTTATGTGATGGCAGATTTACCTCGACTGCGACAAGTTTTAGTCAGTTTAGTGGATACTGCGATCGCTCAAATGACCGAGGGAAGTGTGAATGTTTCTGCACATCCTTCTCCCGAAACGGGATTTGTGCATATTTGGGTTGATGATCAACGTCCGGTTAGTGCTTGGAGTGAGTCTTGGGATTTATTAAAATCCACATTAGATATTGATCAACCTCCGTTTGAGCAAGGAACTTTATCCCCAGGAATGCGGCTGTTGATGAATCAAACTTTATTGAGTTTAATGAAGGGTCGTTTAGAAATTTTAGCGATTCCTTCTGAGGGAGAAGATTCTAATTTTAATCGGACTCAATGTTCGATTCCCTTAGCAAAACCCTAACTGAATTAGAGACACGGCTTAATTCTTGTCAGCTATTAATATATTTTTGTTACCCCAATTGCTTAATTTTTAAGCCTTTTCCAGAACTCCTATACCTTTTAGCCCCCTTGTAAACCGTCAGCAATATTACTTTAAACTATCCTATCTCTAAAAAAGTTGCCAGTATTTTTTGAATTAGCCCTCCCCTAAAGTTAAAATCTCTAGGGGAGGGTGTTTTGGTTTGGGAAGTTGTGATAGATTAGTCGGTGCTGGATCTGATCGAGATTATGGTTTGTTCCCTGACCCAACCTCAGAATACTTTTACTAACTCCGTGCAACGTTTCAAACGCTATGGGTGGGCGACGTTGCTGATTTGGTTCTGTCTGGTTGCCCCGGCCCAAGCCCAATTATTATTGCGGGTCGCTATTAAAGACGGTGCGAATCAGGTTAAAGTCGGTAGCACCACCCAGGCTGTTGTCCGAGATGGCAATGGTAAAGTCCTAGGGGAGTTGGCAGCGATGGGAGGCGGTGTCGCCCAAGCCAAAGCCGGACAGGTCGCCCTGGGCAACTGGCAAGGTTCCCAACTCTGGATTGACCCCAGCAATGGGGGGAATGTGTGGATAGGTAATGGTTGGTATCGAGGACGGGTGTTATTAGTGCCTCGGAATGGCGGTTTAACGGCGATTAATTATGTTGATTTAGAAGAATATCTCTATAGTGTTCTGGGGGCGGAAATGGATGGCGGATGGCCCCAGGAAGCCCTGAAAGCTCAGGCGGTGGCGGCGCGAACCTACGCTCTCTACAGACGTCAACGCAGCAATGGGGTTTTTGATGTTGGAGATGATCAAAATTCCCAGGTCTATAAAGGTTTAATTACTGAATCCACGGGAACTCTGGCGGCGGTGAATGCGACCAGGGGACAGGTTTTGACCTATAACGGTCAAGCCATTTTGGCGGCTTTTCATTCGGCTTCTGGGGGACATACCGAGAACGTTGAGGATGTCTGGAATGAACCCTTACCCTATTTACGGGGAGTCCCAGACTTTGACCAAGGAACTCCGGTATTTGAATGGACAAAAACCTTCTCACAAACAGATTTAAGTAAACGGATTTCTGGTGTCGGGAATATTACGACGATGACTCCGCAACGGACTTCGGCCTATGGTAGTATTCTGGCGATGAAAGTAGTTGGGGACAAAGGGGCGCGAGTGATGAGTGGGGATGATATTGCCTCAGCCCTGGGACTTCGTAGCACCCGGTTTCAAGTGAATCGAAAAAGTGGGACGACCAGTTTTCAAGTCACGGGTCGTGGCTTTGGTCATGGGGTGGGTTTAAGTCAATGGGGGGCCTATAATTTGGCTCGGGGTGGATACAATTATCAACAAATTCTAGCCCACTATTACCGCAATACGACCTTAGCAAAAATTGATGTTCGCTAACCGTAGTGAGTCCTTCAGGACTCTCTTATGATATTTAAAGATGGGGAATAAGCCCTGAAGGGCTTACAGGTAACGACCGAGAAAGCACACGACTTAAGGCGTTGGGATGAATCGGACTGTCTATGCGCGGGGCAGTCAAGATTAATTAATTGTATGTTATACTATTAATACTAACACCAAGAAATAAATGCTGGTACTAGAAGTAAAGTTGAGCGGAAAAAATTGGCAGTATGAGGCACTGGATGAAGCTATTCGTACTACTAATTTTGTTCGTAATAAGGCTTTAAGGTAATGGATGGACAATCGCGGTGTTAGCAAAAACGACCTGCAAAAACTTTGTGCCACTTTAGCTAAGGAATTTGAATGGGCTAAAAAACTTAATTCTCAAGCTAGACAAGCTGCTGCTGATCGAGCTTGGATGGGAATTTCTCGGTTTTATCAAAACTGTCAAAAACAGAAACCCAAATGTCCTAATTGTGGATTAGTTGAACATCGGGATTTAAACGCGGCAAAAAATATTTTAGCCAGAGGATTAGGATTAAAAAATACGGTGGGGCACACCGAAATTTCTACGCTTGAGGAGACTGAACCTCTGGCTAGTTCTGAGCAATCAGAATTGGTTAAGTGCGGTCATTGATTCAAGAATCCCATCGCCTTTAGGCATGGGAGTGTCAATACGGGATACGGATTAAATCTTCATCTCCGTGTCATATCTTTGCCACAGTAACGTCATATTCACCCTGTAACTTAAAGAATATCGGGGTAAAGCACTAAACAGTTCTACTCCCATAAATCCTTATAGATAGAGGTATTACAATGAAATCTGATTTTGATGCTTTAAATTCTCCCCTAGAGTCCTCTCGGTTGGAATGGACGGAAACACCCCGTCCGACTCAACGCCCGAGAACTCAATCTTTAACATCTTTATCTTTAGTTTTATTAGGGGTAGGGGCAGGAATCGCTGGGATGTCTATTCTGCCTCAACTCCAACGCCCTCAACCCAGCCCCCCGACGGTGACATCCCCCGTACCCCCGACCGCCCTCCCCGCCCCGGTCAGTGCCAAGCAGGGGACAATTGCTACTCCTGACCTGGTGGCTTCCGTGGTACAGCATTTCGGGCCGGCTGTTGTCCGAATTAATGCGACCAAAACCGTTGAAAATCAGATGCCACAACAGTTTAATGATCCCTCGTTTGAACGTTTCTTTGGTTCTCAAATGCCCAATGCTCCTAAACAGGAAATTGTTCGGGGTTCCGGGTCAGGATTTATTGTTAATTCCAATGGTAGAATTATTACTAATGCTCACGTTGTGGATGGGGCAACAAAGGTATCGGTTGTATTAAAAGATGGTCGTCAATTTGAAGGAAAAGTAGTTGGTACTGACCCGGTAACGGATGTTGCTGTGATTGAAATTCAAGCGGATAATTTACCGACTTTAACTATTGGTAATTCTGAAACTTTACAACCGGGGGAATTAGCGATCGCTATTGGCAACCCATTAGGATTAGATAATACTGTAACTGTTGGTATTATTAGTGCTACAGGTCGTTCGGGAAGTGAAGTTGGCATTCCCGATAAACGAGTTAGTTTTATTCAAACCGATGCCGCTATTAATCCGGGTAATTCTGGTGGGCCGTTACTGAATCAAAAGGGTGAGGTAATTGGGATGAATACCGCCATTATTCAAGGTGCCCAGGGCTTAGGATTTGCGATTCCGATTAATCAAGTTCAACGCATTGCGGATCAAATTTCTACCACTGGAAAAGTTGAACATCCCTATTTGGGAATTCAAATGGTCACGCTTTCTCCTGAAGTCAAAGAAAGTTTAAATCAAGATCCCAATAGTCCGATTAGTGTGAATGAAGATCAAGGAGTTTTGATTGCCAGAGTTATGCCCAATTCTCCCGCCCATCAATCAGGATTACGCGCTGGAGACGTGATTATTCAAGTGGATAATATCGCAGTTACTAAAGCCGATGAAATCCAACAAATTGTTGAAAATGTAACCGTAGGAAGTCAGTTAAAAATGCAAATCAAACGTCAAGGTCAACCCCTAAATTTAGACGTAAAAACCGGAGCTATCCCCATTAATCAGTAATCAGTAAACTGTATATTCTAGCCAGTGAGGACACTGGCACTACAAGGATTGTACGATTATTCATGAATTAGTCTTAGTAGCTTAAATCCTTGTAGTGTGAGCGTCCTCGCTCACTAATATACTTTGGCAGGAATACTTTTAGATATTTACTAATTGCTGATAGGATCATGAACCGTAACTAATTTTGTTCCATCGGGAAAAGTGGCTTCAACCTGTACGTCATGAATCATTTCAGGAATCCCCTCCATAACATCTTCTCGCCTTAAAATTGTTTTTCCATAACTCATTAATTCCGAAACCGTTTGTCCTTCCCTTGCTCCTTCCAAAATAGCAGCCGTAATATAAGCAACAGCTTCTGGATAGTTTAATTTTAGTCCTTTTTCTTTGCGTCTTTCTGCTAATAAAGCAGCCGTAAAAATCAACAACTTATCTTTTTCTTGCGGGGATAATTGCATAGATTTATGTTAATAATTTTTCAAGGATTAAAGTTGCCAGACGCGGGGTTTGACAATTGATTTTCCCGTATAATTTTGACGGAGCAACTGCCAAACATCCGTAAACCAGTTTATCACCTCTTGGGTAGAATTTCCCCGATAGCGACAGAGTAATCCTGATATTAATTGCGTCACTCCAGCTTGACTAGAAGTTTCTCGCTGCGACCACAATTGTCTGATATTTTTCACAATATCTTCAGAAACAGGTTGTCCCACCCAAGTTAAGGTGGCAATTACAGGTTTTCCCCCCAAACCATGGGGACTATTCAATATTTCTTCATTCGCAATAAACCCCTGTCGATCAACCCAAACTGGACAGCCATTCTGCCAAATTTCCGTACAGGATTTCCATTGTCCTTGGTTGAATATTTCTCCCCTAGCTGTACGTCCAAACCGGGTAATTTCCCATCCCAAATAACAAGCATTCGGGGCTAAATTCACTCGAAGATTTTGACTAAAAATAGCTCCATTAAAGATAATCATTTCCCTGGGAATAAACTCTAAATAGGCTTGTTCTTGGATTTCAATATTAATAGTATTTTGGACGGTCTCTCCCGAACTTCGATAAATTTTACTGGCTGCGGGAGTAGTTAATAAAACCTGGGTTTCCGGCTGTAAATTAATGGTTTGGGATAGGCGATCGCCGCCTACCATTCCTCCGGCAGTATGTAATATTATACTATGGCAAATCTCCTGACCTTCAGGATAAAAAGAACGCTGAATCTTTAATGGAGCTTGACTATAGGCTTTAACTAACTGAGTAGAATTATTGATTTTTTGATAATCTAACTCTAATATTCCTTGCCATTGCGAGGGATTAATTTCTAAATTTTTCATAAAAGTAGTAAGCCCTTTAGGGCTTCTTCAAGTTTTTATCGTTACCAAACCAATAATTATACATCGTTATTAATATTAGTTTTTACTATTAAATCTAGGGAACAAAGAAAGCCCTGAAGGGCTTACTACGGGATTAAGTGGGATTTAATAAATTTGATGATAGCATCTAATCCTTGTTGGGTTTTTAGGTTTGTAAATACAAAGGGTTTGTTTCCTCGCATTTTTTTCGCGTCTCTTTCCATGATGCCTAAATCTGCACCGACTAAGGGCGCGAGATCAATTTTATTAATTACTAATAGATCGGATTTGGTAATTCCTGGGCCACCTTTACGGGGAATTTTATCTCCGGCGGCTACATCAATAACGTAAATAGTAATATCCACTAATTCTGGGCTAAAGGTAGCGGCTAAATTATCCCCACCACTTTCTACAAATAACAAATCTAAATGATTAAATTTGGTTTCTAATTGTTCAATAGCTGCTAAATTTAATGAAGCATCTTCCCGAATAGCTGTATGGGGACAACCTCCGGTTTCTACCCCTAAAATGCGATCGCTTTCTAAGGCTTGGGAATTAACTAAAAATTGAGCATCTTCTTGAGTATAAATATCGTTTGTAACTACCGCTAATTGATAGGAGGTTCGCATTTGCTTACACAAAACATCAACTAAGGCTGTTTTTCCCGAACCTACTGGCCCAGCAATTCCAACTCGTAAACCAGACATAAAATTAAAACTAAAACTACCCATATTAATTATAGCATAAATTTAATAAAATCAACTTCTAAATAATCGACTATATTGGGTTTCATGGGCCATGCTTGCTAATGCTAACCCCCAATTACAACTCACTAAATCCTCATCTTCTAATTGTAAAATAGCTGTAGCTGTTGATTCTATTTCCGGGTGTAATTGTAAGAGTAAAGTTTGACCCATAGTTTGACCTAAAGGAATTAGTTTTACCCCAGCATTAATTAAATTAGTCGCCCAACTATAGAGATATCCCAGTAAAGCATTTTTGAGATCAAGATCCCAATATACTGCACCTAGTCCAAATGCGATCGCATAATTACAAGGTTTGCCCACTTTTTCCGTCCAATCTTTCAGATCAGGTAATTCTAAATCTGTTTGTTTTACCTTTTCCAAATTAACTAAAAGCTGGATTAAAGTATTTCCCATCTGCCAACTTTGTTGTCGAAATTCCGATGTTTCTTTCGCCGCCGTTGACCATTGATTCCAATAACTAAATTGGTGATAATCTTGATTAATCACACAGCGATAAGCCCGAACCATTAAGGCAGCTTCTAACCGAATTGCGCCATAATTCAAGTCTTGAATTAACCACTGTAATAAACTAGAATGATCAGTAATAACTTGAGTTTCCACTAAGGTTTCTAAACCTTCAGAATAACTATAAGCACCCAAAGGTAAAGCCGGACTTGAAAGTTGTAATAAATTTAAAATCATTATTCGTAATTCGTAATTATTAATGCTCGTGTCCATAAGCTCCCCGTTCAGGATAAAAAGGAGCAATTTCTTCTTGAATTGTTAATCCTTGATGCACTAACATTGAAGATAATACAGGATCGGGGGAAAATCGTAAATAGTCGGAGGTAATTTCTAACCGAACATGACGATTTCCTAAATGATAAGCCGCTTTTAATAAATCGAGGGAATGGTTAGCCCTGACTGTAATAATAGGTTCAGGTTTAGCAATCACTTTTGCCCAAATATCTTGAGCATCAGAGGTTAATAAATCCCCCGCTTTTAAAACTATTCCCCTAGGAAGACGAAGATAATAGGTTTTACCCTCTAAAGTTTCAATATATTGACGGGTTTTTGTGCGTTCTTCTGCGGTTAGAGCCAGATTAACTGTAACCTGTTGATGCTCTTTCTCTGGAATTAATTGCGTAAAAATAATCATAATTGTAGGTGATTAGAACTAATAGAATAAAGTTTAAATCAATCTATTAATAAATTCCTCATTGTTGTGCTTGAGCACCGATTTCAAGAAGGGCTAAAGCCCAACAACTTTTATATCACAATAGGTTATGCCTTCAGATAGATGAATTTAGGCCAGAATTTTAGGTACATTTAATTTAATCATCTCATCTAAATCAATTCGTTTTTAATTGGGATAAACTTTGGTAAAAATTTATGAATAATCGACCTTTAAATCAGCCCCATTCTAATCGGGATAATCCTGACCCAGTAAGGGATGAATCTATTCGTCAAAATGAAAGAACTAAAGTTAATAATGACATAGCTTGGAGTACCATAATTGGCATAGGAATTGCTGTATTATTATCACTGGGAATTGGTTTTCTAGTTTGGCCTAGTTTATTTAAACCCGATGACTCCAAAGCTCCAACCGTAGGGCCAGGACAATCGGAACTTAATACTCCCAAAACTCAAACCCCAGGGCGAGATACGGTAATTATTGAGAAAAATCGAACTCAAGTTGTTCCTGTTCCCGTGCAAGTCCCCCAACCTAAGCCCAATGTTAACGTAACAGTTCCTCCGGCGGCTCCTCAAGCTGCTCCTAATGTTAATGTAACAGTTCCTCCGGCGGCTCCTCAAGCTGCTCCCAATGTTAATGTAACAGTTCCTCCGGCGGCTCCTCAAGCTGAACCCAAGAAGGACGAAGTATTACCAGAAACCAATTCTAGTCCCACTTCTGAGCCTTCTCCCCCAGCGTCTGGAGACACCAATGGGTCTGGAAATTAAGTAATGGGTAATGGGTAATGGGTAATGGGTAATGGGTAATGGGTAATAGTAAAGAAAGGATTATAATGGAGAATTGTCTAAATTCAATCAGATTCAATGAGTCCAGTAATGGTTAATGCAGGTTTGTCTCCGATTCGGGTAGGAATTTTAGGATTTGGCGGGCTAGGACAGGCAGCAACAAGGGTTTTAGCCCCAAAACAGCAAATGCAGTGGGTGGCTGTGGCCGATCAGAAGGGCTATGCTTATGATGGGGAGGGACTGAACCCGAATCGCTGTATTGAGATATATCAAGCTCAAGGGTCGGTGGGATATTTAGAAACCCATGGAGTTTTGAGTAGTAACAGTATTGAAGATTTAGTTAAAACCGCCCCAGGGGTTGAAGGATATTTTCTGGCTTTGCCGAATTTACCTAATGATTTTATGGCTAGTGTGGCTAAAACCTTTATTCGGTTGGGATGGCGAGGGGTATTAGTCGATGCGATTAAACGGACGAGTGCCGTGGAATTATTATTAGAACTCAAAGATGAGTTACAAACCGCCGGAATTACCTATATGACCGGATGTGGAGCGACACCTGGGTTATTAACAGCAGCAGCCGCCCTCGCCGCCCAAAGTTATACAGAAATTCACAACATTAAAATTACTTTTGGAGTCGGGATTGCTAATTGGGAAGCCTATCGCGCTACTATTCGAGAAGATATTGGTCATTTACCCGGATATACGGTTGAACAAGCTAGAGCGATGACTGATGCAGAGGTAGAAGCTTTATTAGCAGAAACGGGCGGGTTACTGACCTTGGAAAATATGGAACACGCCGATGATATTATGTTAGAGTTGGCGGGTATTTGTTCACGCGATCGCGTTACCGTGGGTGGAATTGTGGATACTCGCAACCCCAAAAAACCTTTAAGTACAAATGTTCAAATTACAGGCCGAACTTTTGAAGGGAAAGTTTCAACCCATACCTTTACTTTAGGGGATGAAACCAGTATGGCAGCTAATGTTTGTGGGCCAGCTTTTGGCTATTTAAAGGCAGGAATTCAGCTTCATCGTCGAGGGATTCACGGTTTATTTACGGCGGCGGAAATTATGCCTCAATTTGTTAGTTAATATTCAATAAAAAGCGATCGCTAACTTTAAAAAAACTCAGGGAGATTAAAATTCTACCTGAGTTAAAACTGTATTTTTTGATGTTTATTAATAGATAAATGCACCCGGTACTCTGATTTTGATAGTAATTTTATTGTTTGGATATACAATTGATTAAATCTTGTAACTACAGCCTGAATTGGAGTTATCTATTTCTTAAATAAAGTAGCGGCATGATGAGTACCGCTACTATTTGGATAAGATGAAGGTTGAGGGTCTCAACAGTGTGAGACAGATATTAATGCAATTTTTGAGTGGTTTGGGATGACTAATTTAATCATCGTTTTCTTAGTTAGATTGACGACGACGGGAAGCCAACATTCCACCAAAAGCTAAACCTAAACCAACTAATGTGGCGGGTTCGGGAACTTCAACGGGTTTGATGATTTCTACAGAGCTAACAAAAACATCGCTTTTACCATTATAAATTCCTTGAACGTGCATTCCGATTTTTAACTGATTAGACTTTAAGCTACTGATCACTGAGTCAAAGTTACCATCAAACAGTAAGCCTAATGCTTCTTTTTGATCAACTCCGGCTTGGTTAGCACCTTGTTGGGTTGATGCAAAACCAAAGCTGTCCACCCAATTTGTAATAAGATTAGATTGAGCTAAATCTTTATTAGCAGTATCTAGGGCAAAACTAACAGAATTTCCAGCATCAGGATTCAAAATATTGAAACTAGGTGCCAAAGCACTGAAGTTCAGTAAATTACTAGCATCAGAAAATTTAATCTGGCTAATAAATGAACTTGATACTGTACCTGTATTTTTAAACTGGAACAGAACTTTGTTGTTACTGGTTTTGCTGACATCAAAATTAAATTGGCCAACAAGATTATCTCCAACTGTGTCGCCACCTAAGACATTGCCAAATCCAAACGTGAAAATGTTGGAACCTGCACTAGAAGTTGTGGAACCTGTACTTAAAGTTGTGGAACCTGTACTGGAAGTTGTTGTTGTGGAATTTGTTGGAGTTGTTGGAGTTGTCTGTTGATTATTTCCATTTCCATTTCCATTTCCATTTCCATTTCCATTTCCATTTCCTGCTTGTGCAGGTGCTGCAACCAAGGAAACTGCAACTCCAGTAGCTAATATAGTAGAACCAATAATTTTAGATAGTGTGTTTTTCATCTCAGCCTCATCCTTTATATTTTATAGCCTGGGGTAGAAACAAGGGGATTGAACTTAGGCGTTCTCGGTCTCTTTGTCCTACCCTGTTACCAATATTACGCAATTAGTTTGGGGTTGTCTATAGGTTTTTGTAAATATTGGTTATTTTTACCGAAGGTTTACAGTGGGTCGGTACAAATATAAAGGGATGATGAAATTAGCTAAAAAAACCTTTCTATCGGATGTGTGGACTTTATATCTACCTAAAATAAAAATGGATTTTTGAGGATAAAAGCCGTGATTTTGATCACAAGATTCCGTACAAATATATCCGTATGTAGGTAGCAAATTACACTTAATCTTCTGCAATATCCGCAGAAAACGAAGATCAGCATCAAGTTTTTGACCGTCGGGGCTTTTTTGGGCCTTAAATGGGGAAACTGAAACCCTTGAGGGGAATTTGTTGTTGAGATGGACTTAAGCCTTTAGATTGTAGAAGGACGCCAAAATTGCCTAAACCCATAGGATCAATTAAAGAGTGTAAGCATTCTCGTCTTTGTAATATTTCTGAAATAGAATAGTTTGAGGGTTGGGATAGGGCGGAAATGCGATCGCCTAATCCTAAAGCCATTAAAAATAAAGCCTGTTGTGTAAACCCAACCGCATCAATTCCCCAGTCTTTCCCATAAAGTTGTAAGGCGGTAAAGTTAACATGGGCGGTGATATCCTGGCGACCAATATTCAGATAGGGATCGTTATGATGACTATGTTGATAATAACATTGTAGGGTTCCTTCTTTGCGACTGGGAAGGTAATATCGTTGGGCGGTGTAACCATAATCAATTGTTAAAATAAAGCCTTGATTCAGTTTGGTCACTAGGGTTTTGATCCAGTCTAGGGCAGCTAAATTAACTTCTGTTCGATATCTTTCTGGGTAAGAATTAGAACATAAATCAATATCAATTAATTTAAAATAATCTGTGATTTTTTCGGTAGAAAGTTCGGCGATGATTTCCTTAAATTTTACTTCTGAATCTAAGGTAATATAAATTTCTTGAAGCTGTTGATCCTGAACTATAATTTGATGAACGGGAAAAGCATCTACTAATTCATTGGAGAAAAAACAACCGATAATATTATTATTTGGAATATCCTCAAGGTCACACCATTGAATTGATATTGAATCGGAGAGAGTTTTTTTGAGTTGGTGTTGTTGTTGAGCTTTGAGAAAATTAGATTTTTCGATAATAATATAATTTAAACATTGAAAAAAGTCAGGATATTTTTTTTGTAAATATAATAGAATATCACTGGCTAATATTCCTTGTCCTGCACCCATTTCTACTAAAGTAAAGGCGTTAGGACAATCCATAATTTCCCAGATTTGGAAAAACTGTTCTGCTAACATTTCCCCAAAGTCTGACCCTAAATATGGAGAGGTAACAAAATCTCCTTCCGCGCCTAATTTGGGTTTATTAATGCTATAATATCCATATTCTGGGTGATATAAAACCCAGTTCATATAATCAGCAAAAGTAATTCTATTTTGGGAATTTTCCTTGATTTTTTGAGCAATAAAATTACATAAATTCCGATTGTTTTCATATTCCATAACAAACAATTATTCATAATATTAATAAATTCCTCGTTGTTTTACCGTTGTTGGGCTTTAGCCCTTCTTCAATGAGTGCTGAAGCACAACAACAGCTTAACAACGGATTAGGGTTGATACCGAATATTAGCATCTTTTAAGCGGTTTAATGCTTCTCCCAAGCGATCGCAATCTGCCACTAAACTAATTCTAAAATAGCCTTCTCCACCGATACCAAAGGCATTTCCAGGGGTAAAAACCACACCTGTTTGTTGTAAGACTGTGAGAGCAAAATCCGTGGAATTCATCCCCTCTGGACAGGGAACCCATAAATACATTGTAGCTAAGGTTTTAGGCACATTCCAGCCCAATTCTGCTAACCCTTTAATCAGGAAATCTCGCCGGGTGCAATAGCGTTCTTGAACTTCTTTTAAATAGGAATCGGGCAAATTTAAAGCGGTTTCCGCCGCCGTTTGTAGTGCCGAAAATACCCCGTAATCTAAATTAGTTTTTAAGGTTCTTAACCCTTGTAAAACCTTGGAATTGCCCACCGCAAAACCAACTCGCCAACCTGCCATATTATAGGTTTTAGACATAGTATGGAATTCTACCCCGATTTCTTTTCCCCCAGGAATTTCTAATAAACTCGTAGGTTGATAACCGTCAAAAGCTAATTCGGCATAACATAAATCATGAACTAGCAGAATTTGATATTTATGGGCAAAGGCAACAATTTCCTCAAAAAATTCCCTGGGAGCGGTTGCACCCGTGGGGTTACTGGGATAATTAAAATAGAGAATTTTAGCTTGTTCAGCAACAGAATCAGGAATAGATCCTAAATCAATTAGCCAGTTATTTTCCGGTTTCAAAATAATAGAATGAACCTTTCCCCCGGCAATTATTGGCCCCCGAAAATGCACGGGATAGGAAGGACTAGGAACTAACACCAGATCCCCCGGATTAATATAAGCTAAAGCCAAATGACCTAATCCTTCTTTTGACCCTAATAGGGGTAAAGCTTCGCCATTGGGATCGAGGGAAACACCATAACGTCGGTGATACCAATTAGTAATTGCTCGTCTAAAATTAGCCGTTCCTTCAAAGGGTGGATAGCCATGATTTGCCGGATTTTTTAATGCTTCAATTGCCGCTTCAACAATCGGTTCAGGTGTGGCCCCGTCAGGATTTCCCATACCTAAATCAATTAAATCTAAGCCCTGTTGACGGGCGTTGGCTTTCAATTCATCTAAACGGGCAAAAACATAAGGAGGTAAGGCTTGTATCCGGTCAGCAGGGCTAATCCAATCTAATGTCATTGGTCGATTATGTGAGGTTAAAATTAATGTCTTCAGTAGAAGAAAAAAGTGATTCTTTATTTTCCCCCGATCAGGTCTGCTTTTTTCCTTCCCTTCTCAATTCTTAATTCTGATATCGCAACCGCCAAGGCAGTTAGGACACCAGACGGATCTTGTAACCCAGACAGTGAAGTATTTTCCCCCCAAGCCCCCCGTGCACGGGGGGTTTGGGGGGGCTGTTCCGGTGTTCCCTGCTATATCGCCATTTGTCTAGGATTCTGGGTAAGAGTCTTTGGTCTTCCCCACTCGTAATTCATAATTCGTAATTCGTAATTCCCCTGGGGCTGTAGTTGATACCATTGCCGCCATTAACTGTTCTGGAACTACTTTAAACGGTAAACGGTGAATATCAGAACGTTCATTACAAGCAACGTCGGCGGCTTGTCGCAGTTCGGCTAAGGTGATTTTACCCATTCCCAAATCATTCAGGGTTTGGGGTAAACCTAAATCGGTGTAAAACTTTAATAATTGTTGTCTAGCAGTGGCCGCGAGTTGATTGCCCTGTACCATTTCTTCTAAACGCAGTTGTACTAAAATTCCAAAGGCGACTTTTTCCCCGTGTAAAGTCCCGTGACTAGCCGCAACATGGGTTAAACCATTATGAACCGCATGGGCCGCAACGGTGCGACATTGGGCGCCACCAATACCGCCAATCACTCCGGCTAGTAATACCGTCGCATCGACAACTTCCCGCCAAGTTTCGCCACCGTTGTCTTGTAAGGCGGTTAAGGATTTTTGTAATAATATATCTCGCAAGACTCGCGCCTGTTGTACCGCAGCAATCATGAAGGTTTGATCGGAATGTCCACTACTGACACTGGCTTCATACCATTTAGCGATCGCATCCCCAATACCCGCCACTAACATCCGTTGGGGGGCGGTTTGAATTAAGTTATAGTCCAAAATCAATAAATCAGGACACCGGGCTAAACTAACATCATATAAAAAAGCCCCATCCTCGGAATAAACGTTAGAGAGGGCTGTCCAAGCGGCGCAGGTCGCCCCAGAAGTGGGAATGGTAACGATCGGGAGATGACATTGATGGGCGATCAGTTTGGCCGCATCCAGGGCTTTTCCGCCCCCCGTCCCGATGATAAAATCGGCCTTATGGTTGCTAACGGCTTGACGTAGGGCGGTTAAGCTGGTTTCGCTACAGTCAGCCCCATAGTAGATTTGAGAATATTGGAGTTGATGACGTTCTAAAATGGGTTGTAGGGCTTGAACAGTCAGGGGTAAGGAGCGATCGCCACCAATGATTAAGGGCCGTTGACCAAAGCCTGCGATCGCCTCTCCTGCTTGTGTTAAGGCGTTATTGCCGCGTAAAACTTGGGCTGGGGCAATATTTAAACTCACAACCGAAGTGGATATTAGATTCTGGGTTGAGGCGGTTTGAGGCATGGCAAGTTTAGTCAGTGGTGCTAAATCCCTGATTGTAGCGTATTGTTCCCAGATTTGACTAGAGAGTTACCAATTTTGTAGACCGTTTTTGATTATAGATTGCTTCCCCACTCCAAATATATAAATAAATTCTAAGCTATTCTATAATCAGTAACAGCGAGAGAACAAAATGACAATCTTTCAACCCCCATCAGAAACACTTCCACTGTCTAGTTTGTATGATCAAGATTTTTATTTATGGCTTGAAAAAACAGTTAATTTATTAAGGACAGAAAATTTTTTAGAACTGGATCGAGATAATTTAATTGAAGAATTAGAGAGTATGGGGAGGAGTGATAAACGAGCGATCGAGAGTAATTTACGAGTTTTGTTAATGCACTTACTCAAATATCAATATCAACCTGAACGCCGTTCTAATAGTTGGCTGTCTACGATAATAGAACATCGAATTAGAATTAGTAAAGAGTTGAAAGCCAGTCCTAGTTTAAAGGGATATTTTGAACAAATTTTTGATGAAACCTATCAAGATGCTAGAATATTAGCATCTGTGGAAACGGGTTTATCATTAGATGTTTTTTCGTTAACTTGTCCCTTGACTTCTGAACAGGTACTTGATCGTGATTTTTTGCCTGAAAGTTAAGCGATCGCACCCTCTTAATTTTAGAATTATAAAAAATTATCTATAGCATCTCTTGTTTTATTTTGCACCTAGCCAAAAGTTTAGTTTATTCCCTATCCTGATTGTGATCTGAATTAAAAAATACATTGACAATCATTAATTGATGTGTTAAACCGTTACTAGCCAGATATAAAAAATGGACATAAATAATTTTTATTAATTGATGAATAACAATGATGCTGTTAAGACAATTCTGATTCTAGCTGCTAACCCAACTAATACGTCTCGGTTGCGATTAGAAGAAGAAATTCGGGAAATTGATGAAGGATTACGACGGGCAAATCAACGACATCAGTATAAATTAGAACAGAAATTAGCAGTCCGTTCTCGTGATTTTTATCGGGCAATATTAGATTATCAACCGCAAATTGTTCATTTCTGCGGACATGGGGCAGGACAGGATGGAATTGTCCTCGAAGATGATACGGGAAAAATGGTCTTACTGGAGACAAAAACCCTCGCCAGTATGTTTAAATTATTTGCCAAAAAAAGTGTTGAATGTGTGATTTTAAATGCTTGTTATTCAGAAGTACAAGCCGAGGCAATTAGTCAATATGTTGATTATGTATTAGGAATGAAGAAAGCGGTGGGGGATAAAGCCGCCGTTGCTTTTTCCGTTGCTTTTTATGATGCTCTAGCCGCCGGATATGAAGTCGAAGAAGCCTACGAGTTAGGCTGTTCGCAGATGATGAGTTTTTTAGAACAGGAAACTCCGGTTTTTAAGAAAAAACCCTTAATTCCGACTCTGATTAATATAGATATTCATGTTTTTGACGACGTTATTCCTCCGAACCCGTATCAAGGATTAGCGGCTTTTGGAGAAGAAGATGCCGACTTCTTTTTTGGGCAAGAAAACTTTATTAATAAATTAGTAGAAGTTACGCAAAACCAACCATTAGTAGGAATTATTGGGCCGAGTGGTAGTGGGAAATCCTCGGTAGTATTTGCAGGTTTAATTCCCAAATTGCGACAACAGGGGAACTGGTTAATAGAGGTTTTCCGTCCAGGGAAAGAACCGTTTTTACCTTTAGCTTCTGCCTTAGTGCGACAACTGGAACCGGAAGCGGGAGAAACTCAATTCTTGCGGGAATCTGTGGGACTCGCCAGTGATTTTCAACAAGGGAGAATCACAGTACAACAGGTGATTTCTCGAATTTTAGAACGCAATCCTGGGAAACGGTTATTATTAGTTGCAGACCAATTAGAGGAACTATATACCCTGTGTCCGGTGAAGGAAGAACAGGAACGCTTTGCTGATGAATTACTAGCGGCTATTGCTCAAGAAAATGTTAGATTAGTTTTTACCTTACGGGCGGATTTTCTGAATTATGTCCTGTCCTATCGTCCGTTTCGGGATGCGTTACAAGCCCATACACCACAATTCCTAAGTTCGATGAAACGGGAGGAATTACAACAAGCCATTGAACTCCCCGCCCAAAAATTAGAAGTAGAATTAGAAGAACAATTAACCCAAAGAATCCTTGATGATGTGGGGCAAGAACCGGGGAATTTACCGTTATTAGAATTTGCCTTAACTCGGTTATGGGAAAAACAGAAAAACCGAACGTTAACTCATGCAGCATATCAAGAAATTGGGGGGGTTAAAAAAGCGATCGCCAATCATGCCGAACAAGTTTATCAAAAATTGAGTGAACCGGAGAAACAACAGGCGCAGCGAATTTTTGTACAGTTAGTGCGTCCAGGGGAAGGAACAGAAGATACCCGACGAGTGGCGACCCGTGCAGAAGTGGGGGAAGATAATTGGAATTTGGTCAGTTATTTAGCAGGATATCAAGCCCGGTTAGTGGTGACGGGACGACATCAGAAAGACCTAACCCCCCGACCCCCTTCCCTGCCTGGGAATGGGGAGTATGAAAGCCCCTCGCCTCGCAGGAGAGGGGTTTGGGGAGAGGTCACTTTTGCAGAAGATACAGTAGAAGTCATCCATGAAGCGTTAATTCGAGAATGGGAAACGCTGCGACAGTGGATTAATGATAACCGTGAGTTTCGGACATGGCAAGAACGGCTAAAGCTGGCACTGCGAGAATGGAAAAATAATAAACAGGATGTTGAATGGTTATTGTGGGGGACACTCTTGACGGTGGCGGAAGATTGGTTACAAAAACGCGCCGATGAAATAACCTCCGAGGAACGGGATTTTATTCAAGTTAGCATTAAAGACAGAGATAGGGAAAAACGAGAAATTGAACGCAGGCGACGGTTAACTTTAATGGGGTTAAGTGGCTTTTCCGTGATTGCCTTAAGTTTAGCTGGGGTGGCAGGTTTTGGTTTATGGAACGCGAGGATTAAAGAAATTAATGGTTTGGCTCAATATTCCGATGCCCTTTTGAATTTAGACGGGTCAAAAGCAGTCAAAGCCAGTTTAAAAGCAGCGATGCAAATGCAACAAACACCCCTGGTTGATGCTGATACCCGCACCCAAGTGGAACTCGCATTATTGAATATCGTTTCCAATGTAGCAGCACCAAACACTTTGGGGGGACACGCACAGGGGGTTTATGGGGTGAGTTTCAGCCCCGATGGCAAGTTCCTGGCGACCGGGAGTGCTGACAGGACAGTGAAACTGTGGGATGCCAGCACTGGCAAAGAAATCAAAACCCTCAGTGGGCATATCAACTCGGTTAAAGCGGTGAGTTTCAGCCCCGATGGCAAGCTGCTGGCCACTGGCAGTGAAGACAAGACGGTGAAACTGTGGAATACCACTACTTGGGAAGAAATCAAAACCCTGACTGGGCGGAGCTCGGTTCATGCGGTGAGTTTCAGCCCCGATAGCAAGCTGCTGGCGACCGGGAGTGCTGACAGCATGGTGAAACTGTGGGATGTCAGCACTGGCAAAGAAATCAAAACCCTGACTAGGCCTACCGACGGGGTTTATGGGGTGAGTTTCAGCCCCGATGGCAAGCTGCTGGCGACCGGGAGTGCTGACAGCATGGTGAAACTGTGGGATGTCAGCACTGGCAAAGAAATCAAAACCCTGACTGGGCATACTCACTTGGTTTATGGGGTGAGTTTCAGCCCCGATGGCAAGTTCCTGGCGACCGGGAGTGCTGACAACACGGTGAAACTCTGGGATGTCAGCACTGGCAAAGAAATCAAAACCCTCACTGGGCATACCCACTCGGTTAATGCAGTGAGTTTCAGCCCCGATGGCAAGTTCCTGGCGACCGGGAGTGCTGACAACACGGTGAAACTCTGGGATGCCAGCACCGGCAAAGAAATCAAAACCCTCAGTGGGCATACCGACTGGGTTTATGGGGTGAGTTTCAGCCCCGATGGCAAAACGCTGGCGACCGGGAGTTATGACAACACGGTGAAACTCTGGGATGCTAGCACCGGCAAAGAAATCAAAACCCTCAGTGGGCATACCTACTGGGTTAAAGCGGTGAGTTTCAGCCCCGATAGCAAGCTGCTGGCGACCGGGAGTTATGACAAGACGGTGAAACTGTGGGATGCCAGCACCGGGGAAGAAATCAAACCCCTCAGTGGGCATACCCACGTGGTTCATGCGGTGAGTTTCAGCCCCGATAGCAAGTTGCTGGCGACCGGGAGTAGTGACACAACCGTGAAACTGTGGAATGTCAGCACCGGCAAAGAAATCAAAACCCTCAGTGGGCATATCAACTCGGTTAATGCGGTGAGTTTCAGCGCCGATGGCAACCGCCTGGCGACCGGGAGTGGTGACACAACTGTGAAACTGTGGGATGTCAGCACTGGCAAAGAAATCAAAACCCTGACTGGGCATATCAACTCGGTTCATGCGGTGAGTTTCAGCCCCGATGGCAAGCTGCTGGCGACCGGGAGTTATGACAACACGGTGAAACTGTGGGATGCCAGCACCGGCAAAGAAATCAAAACCCTCAGTGGGCATACCCACTCGGTTCATGCGGTGAGTTTCAGCCCCGATGGCAAGCTGCTGGCGACCGGGAGTGCTGACAACACGGTGAAACTGTGGGATGCCAGCACCGGGGAAGAAATCAAACCCCTCAGTGGGCATACCCACTGGGTTATTGCAGTGAGTTTCAGCCCCGATAGTAAGCTGCTGGCGACCGGGAGTGCTGACAGCAGGGTGAAACTGTGGGATGCCAGCACCGGGGAAGAAATAAAAACCCTCAGTGGGCATACGGACTGGGTTTATGGGGTGAGTTTCAGCCCCGATGGCAAAAAGCTGGCGACGGTCAGTGGTGACAACAAGGTGAAACTGTGGCGGTTAGATTTTGATTATTTAGTTCAGGAGGGATGCAAGTTTATTGACAATTATCTCAAGCCTAATCCTGATGATGTCGAAGCCCAAGAAATTGAATGGGAGTTGTGTAGTAAACTATCTAAAAGATAGGTATCCCCTTCTCAATAAACTCAAGCCTTTGCAAACATTATCCCCTTAAACAGATGACTAATTCAACCCCTAACTTCCACGCCCTACTCATTGGTATTAATTTCTATTTCCCCCATCGCTTACCCGAAGGGAACTGCTACAAGAACTTAAAGGGCTGTGTCCAAGATATTAACCACGTCGAAACCTATTTAAAAAATACCTTTAACCTCACCCCTGACCAAATTATTAAACTCACGGCGACAGCTTCCGATAATCCTGAACAACCCCAAGAACCCCCGGAATTGTTACCGACTTATGAAAATATTGTTAACAAATTTAAAGAAGTAACCGCCAAAGCCCAACCTCAAGATCTCATTTATATTCACTATTCCGGTCACGGGGGACGGGCTAAAACAATTTATGAAGATATTAAGGGGTTTGGAGCCTTCGATGAAGCGTTAGTTCCCACCGATATTGGTCAACCCAATTCCCGCTATTTACGAGATTTGGAATTAGCTAAACTTCTCGATGATATGGTGCAAAAACAGTTAGCCGTAACGGTGGTTTTTGATAGTTGTCATTCGGGTGGCGCAACGAGAGACGAAACCAAAGAGGAAGAAAATATTGCTGCGCGGGGTTCCCATTTTATTGATATGACAGACCGACCGAAAGATAGTTTAGTTGCTCCTCCTGATGAATTTGCCCAAATCTCACGAAATATTGTTACTAATAGTCGCAGTATTACGGTTGCTGATAGTTTATTTCCCACCCCAAATGGTTACAGCTTAATTGCAGCTTGTCGGGATCATGAATTAGCCTATGAAAAGGTATTTGAAGGCACAGAACGGAACGGTGCTTTAACGTATTTCTTGTTAAAAGCTCTACGGCAATTCGGTACAGAAATCTCCGCCCAAGAGCTATATGATCGCATTTCTAATTTCGTTAATAATGAATTTAAACAACAAACTCCATTGTTAATTGGAGAGACAGAACGTACTTTTTTTGGCACTCAAACGGTCAAGGTGAGCCGGACTGCTCCAGTGATGAAAGTAGATGTTGCCAAAAATCGAGTCCAGTTACGAATGGGTCAAGCCAGTGGGATAAAAAAAGGTGCAGAATTCGATATTTTTAAATTCAGAACCAGGGATTTTAAGGATACCGATCAGCGAATTTTAAGTGCTAAAGTTGTCGAGTTGGGAGCCTCTGACTGTTGGGTAGAAATAACGCAATTATACAACCTCAGAACCATTAATAATCAATTACAGGAAGGAATGATTGATATCGGTTTTCCTGCTTATTATATAGGGCCAGGGGTGAAACAAATTCGCAAAGTTCGGCTGCTTTTACCTGACGCATCAGTGCAATTTCCCGGTATTAATCTGTTATCAATTCCAACAAAAATTAAACAAATTAAAGAAAGAGTGGAAGGTCATCGCTGGATAGAATTCTGTTCAGAAGAAGAACCCGATGAGAATGTAGATTATTTTGTTTCCCTGAATTCAGAAGGGGAATATTGGATTTTAGATACCAACAAACAACGGGTTAAAAATATTCTATTTCCGATAAAAGTCAATGAACCGGAAGCCGAGGAAAGGTTAATTAACCGCCTCATTCATGTTGCTCGATATTATACTGTTTTAGATTTGGATAATGAGGATGCTTTTTCTCCCTTAATTGGTAAACTGAAGGTTGAATTAGTTAAATCAGAGAAAAAACAATTAAAAGTGTTGAATACGGGGAACAATATTCCTCTAATAATAGAAGGTGAAGAAAATATTTATCTAAAAGTTCGGAATGAATCTAATCGAATCTTAAATATTACTGTCTTGATCCTAGATGCGGATTTAAGTATTTCTACATTCTATCTTGATGGTGTAGCTGCTGAGGTGATAGAACCTGGACAAGAGAAAAACTCAATAAAAAGCCTCACACTTGAATTACCCCAAAATTATGAGGAAGCACTAAATGTGATGAAAGTGTTTGCAACGGTGAATACAACAAATTTTGAATTCTTAGAATTACCCGCCTTAGACCAAGAACGAAGAGGATTTGGAACTCAGCCACCGACTAATTCCTTGGAGAAATTATTAGCGGCTGTTGTGGATGAAAATAACCCAACGCGAAAGGTTACAATGGCGGTAGATGCCAGTGAGGAATGGACAACGGAAAAGGTAGAATTTGTGTTAAAAAAAAGCTAGTTTTGTTTGATAGCAGGAGACAGGGGAGAGGATGCTGAAACCTAGATGGTGAATTTTTTTCCTTCCAATTAAGCTGTTCCCTGCTATATTTGCCCTGATTTTATTAATCGCACAACCTGGGACTAGATTATAAGTTGGCGTTATCACCAGAAGGACGCGAGAACCGTTTTCCCTAGCAATAAGTTTAAATAAAGTTGACTTTAACCAAGTTTTTTAGTAAAATTTAGCTAAAGTTAATTCCATTAAATAGATAGGAATAAAACCCTATTTTAAATCGGTTAATCCCCAAATAATAAACTGACTTTAGCTGGAGTTTTTCAATGCAAGATTACAATGAATTAATCCCACAGTTGTTAGAACTGGATGAAGAATCCCTAGAAGCACAATTAGGTCTTCAAGTTCAAGGTACAGCCAAAGGACTAACCCTTGATTCGATTGATCTTGATGCGGCGGCTAGAGCACCGATCAGTCCTGAAGTATTAGCCGCAGGTCAACAGTTACTGAAACGACTCAATTCAGGACTTTATGATCTGATGTGTAATCCTTTGGGTTCAGATTCAGAAACGGAGAAAGTGTTAGATGAAGTCATTAACCAGAATTATGTAAAAGCGGCGGGAATGTTGGCTCCTCTGCTTGTATCGGGATTGGGACTAGCTCCTGCGATTGCCACTTTAATTGCTACGTTAGTTGTTAAAAAAATTGCCAAAGCAGGTTCTGAAGAAATTTGTAAATCTTGGAAAGCTAGTTTGCCCACTGAAGAAAGTTAATGTCCTCATCTTTCTTGAATTGAAGACGACCCTGATCTAATCTGAGATGGAAAATATCAATTATCGAGATACAGGTTTAACCTGATCTAATAACTGTTGTAATTCATCCCCTTCAATTACTTCTGTTTCCAATACTTTTTGAGCAATTTCTGTTAATAATTCTCGGTTATAATTCAAAATAGCTAAGGCTTTTTGATGAGCATTATTAACAATATCCTTGACCTCATCATCAATAGCTTCTGCGGTTTTTTCACTCATGGGACGGCGCAAATTTGCCTCCGAATTGCCTAGAAAATTATTCTGTTTGGCTTTTTCATAAGCTAAGGGCCCCAGGGCTTTACTCATGCCATAATTAAGTACCATTCTTTCGGCTAATTCCGTTGCCCGTTGTAGGTCATCGGAGGCACCATTGGTAACATTTCCAAAGACTAATTCTTCGGCAGATCGTCCTCCTAATAGCATGGCAATTTGTTCCCGAAATTCGATTTCATCCATTAAAAAACGGTCTTCCGTTGGCATTCTTAAGGTATACCCTAACGCGGACATTCCCCTCGGTACAATAGAAATTTTAGTCACTTTTCCCCCTCCCGGCATTAACGCCCCGACAATGGCATGACCAACTTCATGATAGGCGACAATTTTCTTCTCTTTTTCATTTAACACACGACTGCGTTTTTCTAACCCGGCAACCACCCTTTCAATGGCTTCATAAAAATCCTCTTGTTTGACCAATTTGCGTTGATTTCTAGCCGCTAATAGGGCAGCTTCATTGACTAAATTAGCTAACTCTGCCCCGCCAAAACCCGGAGTTCTGGTGGCAATTGTGTGTAAATCAACATCGTCTTCTAATTTAACTTTTTTAGCATAAATTTCTAATACGGCTTTGCGTCCGGCTAAGTCGGGTCTATCGACTAATACCTGTCTATCAAAGCGTCCGGGGCGTAATAATGCCGCGTCCAAGGCTTCGGGGCGGTTGGTGGCTGCTAATACAATTACCGTGGCATCTCCTACCCCAAAACCATCCATTTCTGTTAATAATTGATTTAGGGTTTGTTCCCGTTCATCATTACTGCCACTCTGGAAACTTCCACTACTTCTGGACTTACCAATAGCATCTAATTCATCAATAAAAATAATACAGGGAGCTTTCTTTTTCGCCTGTTCAAATAAATCTCGCACCCGGGCGGCTCCGGTTCCTACAAATAATTCAATAAATTCAGAACCGGATATACTAAAAAATGGAACTCCGGCTTCTCCAGCTACGGCTTTTCCTAATAGGGTTTTTCCGGTTCCTGGGGGGCCAACTAATAGCACACCTTTGGGAATTTTCGCCCCAATTTCGGTGAATCTTTGGGGACTTTTCAGGAAATCAACTATTTCGGCTAATTCGGTTGTGGCTTCATCAACTCCCGCCACATCGGCAAAGGTAATATTATCGGTTTGACCTTTAACAAAAACCTTGGCTTTACTTTTATTAATTGATAATGCTCCTTGGGGATCTCGTTTCATAAAATATTGAAACGCCACTACTAAAATTAAAGGCGGAATTACCCAATTTAAGACAACATTAACCCAACTTTGTTTAGGAGGAGGAGCGGCGGCGAATTCGATCCCTTTGGCTTCTAAGCGTTTGGGAAGTTCTAAATCAAAAATTGGGGTTGTGGATAAAACACTTTCCGGTTGATTATCTTTTCCTTTAATTTGGTAAAGAATTTCGTTTTCTCCGACTAAAACTTTTGAGACTTTACCATCTTCTATTTGTTGGATAAAAAAACTATAGGGAACTTTAGGAAACCGAGGACGAGTCAGTTGGGGAAACAACCAATTTCCGATTAATATTACCCCGGCTGAGATTAATAAAAATTGGGTAATTTTTTGATAACTGGGTAATTTAGGTCTTTTTTTAATACTCATAAAATTTGGTTCTAGTTTACTCTCATTAACCTCGTTTCTAGGTTCTACCTAGAAATGCTCCTAGGGTGGCTCTGCCACCCTTCTCCCAATAGGATAGTATTTTTAGAGGCAGAGCCTCTGATCGGCATTCCCTGGTGGAACCAGGGAACGAAAAACAAGAGGGGGATAGATTAATTATGCGATCGCAGTGACAACTTTAGTCTGATATTTAACTTGATTTAACAAGTGTTGTAAATTCTCCCCTTCAATCACTTCTGTTTCTAAGATTTGTTGGGCAATTTGCTCCATTAAATCTTTATTTTGATTCAGGATATCTAGGGCAATTTCATGGGCGTTTTCAACTAATTGTTTCACCTCATCATCAATGGCTTTTGCGGTTTCATCACTGACATAACGGCGAGGATTCGTCATCATATTATCACCGAGGAAGGTATTTTGTTGACCCTTTTCATAGGCCAATGGCCCCAATACCTTACTCATCCCATAACTGGTGACCATCCGTTCGGCTAAATCCGTTGCCCGTTGCAGGTCATTTGTTGCGCCTGTGGTAATACTTCCAAACACAACTTCTTCGGCCGAACGTCCCCCTAATAAAGTAGCAATTTCGGCTTTAATTTCTTCTTCACTGAGTAAGAAACGGTCTTCGGTGGGCAGTTGTAAAGTATATCCTAAAGCCGCCATTCCCCGTGGCACAATTGAGATTTTAGCAACTTTATTTTGACCGGATACTACTGACCCAACAATGGCATGACCAACTTCATGATAGGCGACAATTTTCTTCTCTTTTTCGTTAAGAACCCTGGATTTTTTTTCTAACCCAGCAATCACCCTTTCAATGGCTTCAGCAAAGTCGGCTTGACTCACGGTTTCCCGTTTATTTCTAGCAGCTAATAAGGCAGCTTCATTAACTATATTAGCTAAATCTGCGCCAGCAAAACCAGGGGTACGAGTAGCGATCGCTTTTAACTCCACATCGGGCCCGATTTTAACTTTTTTAGCATAGATTTCTAGGATCATTAAACGACCGGATAAATCAGGACGATCAACTAAAACTTGGCGATCAAATCGACCGGGACGCAGTAAGGCCGGGTCTAAGGTTTCGGGGCGGTTGGTAGCAGCTAAAACTATCACCGTCGCTTGTCCGGCGGCAAACCCATCCATCTCGGTTAATAACTGGTTTAGGGTTTGTTCTCGTTCATCATTTCCCCCATATATTCCGCCACTGGAACGGGATTTTCCAATGGCATCTAATTCGTCAATAAAGATGATACAGGGGGCTTTCTTTTTGGCTTGTTCAAATAAATCTCGAACTCGCGCCGCGCCTGCACCGACGAACAATTCTACGAATTCTGAACCAGAAATGCTAAAGAATGGAACACCTGCTTCTCCGGCTACGGCTTTGGCTAATAGAGTTTTTCCTGTTCCTGGGGGGCCAACTAATAACACCCCTTTAGGAATTCTAGCTCCTATCTTTAAAAATCGTTCAGGAGTCTTTAAGAATTCCACCACTTCTTCTAATTCGGTTTTGGCTTCTTCTACCCCGGCTACATCTTGAAAGGTGACTTTAGTAGCATCATTTTCGACATAAACCTTGGCTTTACTCTTACTAATAGAAAGTGCCCCCTGGGGCCCGCCAAAACCTCCGCCGCGACTTTGCATAAATTGTCCGACAGCTACCCAAATTCCGACAAAAATTAAGGGGGGAATCACCCAACCGAGTAAACTAGAAAACCATGTATTTTTAGGGGGTGCGGCAGCGGCAAATTCGACCCCTTTGGCTTCTAAACGTTTGGGTAAATCCATATCAAAAATTGGGGTAGTTGATAGGATTTGTCCGGTTTCTTCTTGTTCGCTTTTGACTAAATAGCGGATTTGATCTTGGCTGAGATAAACTTGGGATACTTGTCCATCTTCGACTTGTTTAATGAATAAACTATAGGGAACCTGGGGAACTTGTGGCCCGAATAATCCGGGTAAGGTGAGGTTAGCAATTAAAAATATAATTCCTAACCAAAATAGGATACTTCCGATGGGAAGATTACGGGGAAATTTAGGTTTGTCTTTTACACTCATTGTATTTGGGTAATGGGTAATGGATAATGGGTAATGGGTAATGAACTTTTAGTTATTTTATCAAGGTCTGAAATCCTTAGAATTTATTTAGGATTCCTATATTATATAGCAATTTTAAATTAGTTGTAAGCTGTTCAGCATCTAAATTGGTCATGCAGAAATCTTGAATCTTATGCAGTGCGAGCGTCCTCGCTCGCTGGAATATACAGTTTAAATGCACAACAGCTTATAGCATTTACTATAACGCTTAGGATATAGATTCGGTGGGTGGGCGGGAATTGCCACCTATATTTTGTCTTAATAGTCATGTCGGTTGCTATAATCTGATAAAACCCTTAAAGGAGAATTTTCAATAATGGTGACAACCAACCGCAAACAACGTCTTTATGCAACTCGGATTGATTTACCTGAAACAACTCGCGCCGAAGTTATCAATATTCTCAATCACAGTTTAGCCACAACCTTAGACTTAAAAACCCAAGTTAAACAAGCCCACTGGAATGTCAAAGGGATTAATTTCTATCAGTTGCATTTGCTGTTTGATGAAATGGCAACGGAATTAGAAGGATATGTGGATTTAATTGCAGAACGGGCAACGACCTTGGGAGGAACAGCCATGGGAACGGCTCGGATGGCGGTTGCCGATACAATTTTACCTGAATTTCCCTTAGATCTGGCTAATGATCAAGATTATGTGGTGGCTTTAGCCGATCGCTATGCTGCTTATGGCAAAATGGTTCGAGAAGCCATTGACAAAACAGGCGCACTAGGCGACGCAGATACAGCCGATTTGTATACTGGAATTTCCCGCGCCATTGATCAGCGCTTGTGGTTCTTAGAATCCCATTTACAAGGCAATTAAAGAGCTGTCAATGATGGCAGTTAACATCTCGATCGTGAAAAATGCCACAATTCCAACAAATCCACTCTCTAACATTTAACTCTTTTTTGCCACCGCGAAAACTACAGCAAGAGCAAGTTTGAGAAGTTGGAGTCCATCTATCAATCACTCGAAAATCACGCCCGTACATGACTGATTTAGCCTCTAACATAGTTCTAAAATACTGCCAACCTAAGTCACTAATGGCACGGGCTAATTTCCGGTTTTTAACCATCCCCGACACATTCAAATCTTGTAAGACTATTGTTTGGTTTTCACGAATAATCTTAGTTGACAGTTTCTGCAAAAAATCATTTCTGGTATCAGAAATTTTAGCGTGAAGTCTAGCTAACTTCTTTCTAGCAACCTCCCTTCTTTTGCTACCTTTCTGTTTTCTTGACAAATTACGTTGTAATCTGCTTAAACGCTTTAACTGTTTGTTTAAAGGTTTAGGAGATTTAACTTTTTCACCGTTGCTTAATGTAGCAAAGTCAGTGATTCCTAAATCAATTCCTACACTTTGTCCGTTTTGAGGTAACTGTTGAGGATTAAACTCAACTACAAAGCTAACAAAATATCTGTCAGCACTGTCTTTAATCAGGGTAGCACTAGAAGGAACGGTGGGTAATTCTCTACTCCAGACTACTTTAATATCACCAATTTTAGCTAGGTAAATGTAATCTGAATTGGAATAGAGTTTAAAACCATTATCGGTGAACTTAGCAGACTGTTTAGACTTACGTTTTTTAAATCTAGGCGGTTTGACTTTCTTTCCTTTTCTTTGTCCTTTACAGGATTTGAAAAAGTTAGCATAAGCCTGTTATAAATCCATTAAAGATTGCTGCAAGGGAATAGCAGAAACTTCTGTTAACCATTGCTTTTCCTCGGTTTTCTTGAGCTCTGTAAGTCTTTTAGAAAGTTCACTACTAGAAGGTTTTTTATTACCTGCATGATATTGGTCTTGGCAGTAAGCCAAGGCATCGTTAAAAACTACTCGACAGCACCCAAATAGTTGAGACATCAGCCTCTTTTGTTGGTCTGTTGGATAGATTCGGTAACGATACCTTAACTTCATTATTTCTGGTTAAAATCTTCTTCTTTAGTATACACTAAAATAGAATAAAAAGCCTAAGTGGAACTTAGGGGTTTTAAACCCAGAATTTTCGATAACTCGTGAACTAAAACTTACAATGAGTGAATCTGTGTTGCCCGATTATACTTCCCAATTGCAGGAATTAATGCAACGGGCGGGGGTTTCTAGCCTAGAAGAACTGAGTCAAAATGCTGGGGTTTCCCCATTACAGATTATTCGACTGCGACGGGGACTTGCACTGCAAACCCCTGTGGGTGTTTTGCTGAAAATTAGCCAGGGTTTAAAGATTTCCCTGACGGAACTCTTATCCGTGTTTGCTCCAGGTTCTGTCCCAGATGAAGAAAAAGCCTCTGAAGGGAATTTAGAACAGGAATATCAACGTTTACAAACCCAGATAGAACAACAACGCTCTGTGTTGCGCGAGGAATGGAAACAGGAAAGTCTGCACACCCTGGAGTCCTGGCTCTTGCAATGGCCGACGGTGGTGTATCGGGTTCAAGAAAATCCCCAACTCCCGGCGGTCAAATTATTACGTTTTGTAAGTCCGGTAGAGCAGCTTATGGGAGAATGGGGGGTAGAAGCGATCGCACCTGTTGGGGCAGAAGTTCCCTATGAACCCCATCTCCATCAGCTTTTGGAGGGAACGGCTAAACCCGGAGAACCAGTGATTGTGCGATATACTGGATACCGATATGGAAGTAAACTGCTCTATCGCGCTAAGGTCAGTCCGGTATAGGCGTGTTTGAGTTAAACGGATGTATTTGGCATGGAGTTCAACTCAAAGCTATACTAACGGAGTCGAGCGAGTCTTATGGAGGGTTCAACCCTTAGAAAACTATGAGTTCTGATGTTAAAATTCTTAAACCTAACGGGATTTTGGATGGCACTAAAGCAAGTCAATTTCGGCAGGATATTGTTGCTTTAGTTGAAAAAGGAGCCAAGATCATATTAATTGACTTCCAAGATGTCACGTTTATGGATAGTTCTGGTTTGGGTGCATTGGTCTTAGCTTTGAAAGGAGTGAGAGCGGCTGGAAGTAAATTATTTGTTTGCTCTATTAATGAGCAAATTAAGATTTTATTTGAACTTACCAGCATGGATCGGGTATTCGAGATTTTTGAAAACCAAGAAAAATTTTTGGAAGTGATTATTCAATTGGGTCAATAAGTTAGGGTGAAAACGGGGGGTAATCTGAATTCAAACAGATTGGTGTTTCCCAATTTCACCATCGGTTAAGTTTTACGTTTCTGTCGCAAGTCTGGACAGTAATTCTGGGCAAAAGGTTAATCAAAAGTTAATTTTAGTAAGGAGAAATCATCATCAAAAGGATTATCAGCGTTGTATTTTTTAACTGTATTTAAGACCGATTCTAAAGTGTTCGATTGTAAATGATTATATTCTGTTAAAATAGAGATAAATCCATCTAAACCCAACATTGTATTCTCCGGTTGTTGGATTTCATAAACTCCGTCACTAAAAATATAAAGATTACTGAATTCTGGAATATCGTGGGTTGCATCTATATATTCAGCCTCTAAAAACATTCCAACTGGCATTCCCCGGGTTTTTAACATTTCAATTTTGAGATTTTTGGGATCTTTGCCAGTTAACAAAATAGCTGGGGGATGACCAGCACTAGAATACAATAATTTTCGAGTTGAAAAATCATAAACCCCATACCAAATCGTAAAATATTTATCGTTTTGGTAGGTCATTTGAAAGGTGGTATTTAATGCTTTTAAAACGTTACTGGGTTGATAGTAATTAATATTAGGAATTGCCCTAGATCGGAGTAAATTCAGCACGGAAACCGAAGGGAGTGCCGCTTTTAAACCATGTCCTGATGTATCTAATAAATAAATTGATAAATGGTCAGAATCCAGCCAATAATAGTCAAAGGAGTCACCGCCTAATTGACGAGAAGGAATGAATTTGGTATCAATTCTAATCGGTTCCGTTAAAGGTTCAGGAAGGAGCGATCGCACATACTCAGCAGCTTCGGCGAGTTCAGCCTCAATGCGTTGTTTTTGAGTTTGTAAATCCTGACTCAATTGATGTAATCTCAACCCAGCCCGAACTCTAGCATAGAGTTCATTCATTTCAATTGGTTTAGAAATAAAATCATCAGCCCCCGCATCTAACCCCGTAACTCGGTCAGAAACCGAACCCAAAGAAGTTAATAAAAAAAACTGTGTTGTTGATAATTCTGGGGTGGCTTTAATTTGACGACAGACCTCAATTCCCGTTAGTCTGGGCATGATCCAATCACAAATAATTAATGCTGGACATAGTTCTTTAGCCTGTTGTACGCCTTCTTCACCATTGGTCGCCACGCTGACATCATAACCCTGTTTCTTCAGCGTTCTTTTAAGAAGTTCTAAAATGGCAACATCATCATCGATAACCAGAATTTTAAACATGAGTGTTGAGGTACGTCGGTGTTTAATTGAAAAAGTAAAGGAAAAGGGTCGATCGCGCTTCACCCTCCCACCAGCGATTAAAGAATATGTGAACAATCAATTGTAAAATGGGATGACTAAATTGATCGTGCTCGATTTGCAGCGACTCTGGGAATTCCTGAATCGCATCAAATATCACCTGCCAGGGGTCTTCCTTCGGCAGCAAGACCACTGCATTGCCCAATCGTTTAATTACGACTTCATCCCCAGAAAATCGATAACTCTGCGGCAAATATACCGCCTGACTATTGCCACTCATAAACAGCTTTGCCGTTTCCATTGGTAGCTCCGTATATACAGATCGGATTATACCGATGTTTATCAGAAAATTGGGTTTAAAACCCCTAACTTCTAGTTAGGCTTTAATTATAAACTTTTGTTGCAATATCAACCAATCTTGTACCCAAAGATATAGCATAACACATACGAAGAAAGGTAAGGCGATGTTAGTGTTTGAGTTCAAATCTTACGGAAAAGCAAGTCAGATTGAGGCAGTAAATCAAGCGATTCGTACAGCACAATTTGTCCGCAATAGCTGTTTACGCTATTGGATGGATCATAAAAAAATAGATAAGTATGATCTAAACAAATATTGCGCCGTGCTGGCTAAGAATTTTCCGTTTGCTAATGAACTCAACTCTCAAGCTAGACAATCTAGTGCCGAACGAGCCTGGTCTGCTATTTCCCATTTTTACGAGAACTGCAAAAAGTCAATTCCTGGTAAAAAAGGATATCCCCAATTCCAGAAAAACTTTAGATGTGGGTTTGAAGGAATACTACACCGACTCTAATGGTATAATGGTTGAGAATCCTAAATTTCTCCGTCAAGGGGAAAAAGTTCTTAAACGTTCACAACGTCGGATTTCCAGAAAAGTAAAAGGTTCAAAAAATCGAGGCAAAGCTAGACAGATTTTAGGTAAACACCACCTCAAAATAAGTAGGCAACGTAAAGACCATGCTGTAAAATTAGCACGGTGCGTAGTTCAGTCTAACGACTTGATAGCCTACGAAGATTTGAGAGTTAAAAATCTGGTAAAAAATCATTGTTTAGCTAAGTCTATTAATGACGCATCTTGGTATCAGTTTCGGATCTGGCTTGAATATTTTGGTAAAGTATTTGAAAGAGTCACGGTGGCGGTAAATCCGCAATATACCAGCTCATATTGCTCTAGCTGTGGTCAAATTGTTAAGACAACACTATCCACTAGAACCCATCTTTGTAGGTGCGGTTGTATAATGGATAGAGATGAAAACGCAGCTAGAAATATCCTTAGTCGAGGATTAAGTACCGTAGGACATACGGAAACTTTTGCGAAGCACGCAAGCAACGCTTTGGGAGAATTGACCTCTACTCAGGCTGGAGAAATCCTGTTCGAGCAAGTTGGCTCTGCGAACAAAGAATCCCCATGCCTTTAGGCACAGGGAGTGTCAATGTGATTGAATAAGAGGGTTTAAAACCATTGCCATTACCCCAAATTACTCCACTTCAAGTTCCCTCTAGCCTAGATAGTCTAGCTAAGGTTTTGTCTTGGTTTGATCAACTGTATCAGTCCTTTATTCCTAAATCCGTTTGGCTACGCTGTCAGTTAGCTTTAGCGGAGGGATTTACCAATGCTGTTCGTCACGCTCACAAAGGACTTTCTTCTGATTTACAGATTGATTTAGAAGTCACAGTTTTAGAGCAACAAGTTGAAATTCGGATCTGGGATTTTGGAAGTCCTTTTGATTTAATGAAACAAATTAAGGATCTTCCCACGGATATTGATCACCATTCAGGAGGGGGAAGGGGTTTAAAATTAATGCGAGATATTGCTGATTATTTAAGTTATGAACAAGAAGAAGATGGACGAAATTGTTTATTAATTGTTAAGCAATTTTCAACTGATTACTGATAACTGGTATAGACGCGCCAATAGCCTACTGCATGGCTGTGATCGGGCACGTCTTTACTGATAACTGATGATGAGTTCTGGTTTTAATAAACCATGAAGAATTTGTGTGGGTGGGTTTTGATGGGGCCAGGCAAAGGCATGACGAAAGGCGGCTTGTTGACAGGCTTCTAATTGTTCAAATTCTATAATATCCAGGGTTAATAAATTTTCGTATTCAAAGGGTAAACGAACATTATGTAAACCCGCATTATCGGTACAAATAGCAATATCAACCCCAGCATCAAAACAGCGTTCAAAAACTATTTTTAACTGCTGAATATCCTTGAGGGTTCCAGTTTTAATATAGGTCGTGGGACAAACCTCTAAACATTGATTATTTTTGGCTAATTCCGGTAATAATTCTGGATGTAATAACGGAATTTGGATACCGTGACCAATTCTCATTAAATAGGGCAATAATTCAGGATAACAACCTTCTGGAGTTTCATATAAATGTCCGGTAGTTTTCAAGCCCAAGGATAGGGCATATTTATACAAATTGATAAATTCATCCAACCGTTGACCATAATAATTATCCCCTCCGGCGATATCAACAGCACAAACATATTGGGGCATTTGGGCAGCTAAATCAATAATAGCTCGGTTGACCTCAAAGGGAAGTCGGGTGTGCATACATAAAATTTGGCTGGTGATAATTGGAGTATTACTAAGTTGACTGGCTTTTCCGACGACTTCCACAATTTCAGCCATACAGTCAATTCTTTCGGACTGACTGAGATGTTCTGGGGTGCGTAAATAGGGTGTATAACGTAATTCTAAATAGGCTAAATTTTCAAAAGTATAAGCCCCGCGCATCAACCGATAAATAAAATAGGGAAGGGTTTCAACGGTCTGCACACTTTCAACCATAGTATGCAGTTCTAAATATTCATCTAAGGTATTGCGGGGCTTGGTATAAAAATCTTCAAACCCTTCATATTCTGCGAAACCTTGGGTAAACTGAGGGTTATGACGTTGGAAATACCGCCACAGAATGCGCGGTACAACTGAACCCCCTAAATGGCGATGTAACTCGGCGTGTAACGGCATAATAAACTGATGATGATATTGACTATTCACCATAGCACAGCCCTAAAAAAATATGGGGTCAAACCTAGTATTTTTATGAAGATTATTGTTTTTTAGGATAATCAACCAAAACCTATTTTTTTTTGTTATAATGAAAAGCTGTATAAAAATGTAGCAAGTCTTCTAAACAGGTTGTAATCCTTTGAGAATTTCAACCATATATTTCAACCATATATTTCAACCATATATTTCAACCATATATTTCAACCATATATTTCAACCATATATTTCAACCATATATTTCAACCATATATTTCAACCATATATTTCAACCATATATTTCAACCATATATTTCAACCATATATTTCAACCATATATTTCAACCATATATTTCAACCATATATTTCAACCATATATTTCAACCATATATTTTAGCGAGCGAGGACGCTCGCACTACAGATTACTGTTTTTTTGCTGAAAAAACCGATAAGCTGTTGCTGCATCTAAATTAGTCATGCAGAAATCTTGAATCCTATGCAGTGCGAGCGTCCTCGCTCGCTGGAATATACAGTTTAAATGCAGTACAGCTTATCAAGATCAGCATCTTCAGTGGAGAGGTGCTATGCCGCGTCTCCACAAAAGATTTCACAAAACTTAATTTGACAGAGTTCCCGGAATAACAGATAATCAGGATTTGTGTAAACTGTCGGAGTGAAAACTCTCTTGGCTAACGTAGTTGTTATCGGTGCCCAGTGGGGCGATGAAGGAAAAGGCAAAATAACCGATCTGCTCAGTGGTTCAGCAGATGTAGTTGTCCGCTACCAAGGTGGCGTAAATGCTGGTCACACGGTTGTTGTGGACAATCAAACCTTCAAACTGCACTTGATTCCTTCAGGCATCTTATATCCCGATACCGAGTGCATCATCGGTTCAGGAACCGTAATTGATCCCAAAATTTTAATCGAAGAACTGGATCAACTGGAGTCGCTGAAGATTTCCACCAAAAATTTGATGATTTCCCAGACGGCCCATGTTACGATGCCCTACCATCGCCTCTTGGATCAAGCATCGGAACAACAACGGGGATCTCAAAAGATTGGGACAACGGGCAGGGGAATTGGCCCGACCTACGCCGATAAGTCTGAACGCACGGGTATTCGGATCATTGATTTGATGGAAACCGAAAGTTTGCCCGAACAATTGCGCTGGACGATTAGCAATAAAAACGTTATTCTCGAAAAACTCTATAATCTCCCGCCCCTTGACCCGGAAGCGGTGATTGAGGAATATCTGCAATATGCAGAACGCTTGCGTCCTCATGTCGTCGATGCGTCACTAAAAATCTACGCGGCGGTGCAGGATCGACGGAATATTTTATTTGAAGGGGCACAAGGGACACTGTTAGATTTGGATCATGGGACGTACCCCTATGTCACATCTTCTAACCCGGTTGCGGGTGGTGCCTGTGTGGGTACGGGAGTTGGCCCGACGATGATTGACCGGGTGATTGGGGTGGCGAAAGCCTATACTACCCGGGTCGGTGAGGGGCCATTCCCGACAGAAATGGTGGATGGAATTGGCCAGGTTTTGTGCGATCGCGGGGCCGAATTCGGGACAACCACCGGACGCCAACGCCGTTGCGGTTGGTTTGATGCGGTAATTGGCCGTTATGCCGTCAGAATTAATGGTTTAGACTGTTTGGCCATTACTAAATTAGATGTTTTAGATGGCCTAGATGAAATTAAGGTTTGCATCGCCTACGATATTGATGGCGAACGGTGCGAACATTTCCCCAGTAGTGCGCGAACTTTTGCTCGCTGCGAACCCATTTATGAAACACTTCCGGGCTGGAAAGAATCAACCGCAGACTGTCGGAAATTAGAAGATTTACCCCCAGCCGCACTCAGTTATTTGAAATTTTTGGCGGAATTAATGAAAGTTCCGATCGCAATTGTTTCGCTAGGTGCGAGTCGAGATCAAACTATTATTGTTGAAGATCCGATTCACGGCCCGAAACGGGCGCTATTAGATGCAGATGGACAACCGATCACCGTTGGCGGTTAATATCTTTTTTATGATTCCCTGGTTTCGGCCGGGGAATGCTTTTTTATGATTTCTGCCTTAACATTAGGGTGTTAGAATCACCCCAAAAGTATTTCTAGGTAGAAAATATTATGAAATTTGTTGACGAATACCGGGACGGAAAACTCGCTCAAGATTATGCAAAAGCGATCGCATCAATCACCACAAAACCCTGGAAAATTATGGAGATTTGTGGAGGACAAACCCATTCTATTGTTAAATATGGAATTGATGAACTTCTCCCCTCAGAAATTACCTTAATTCATGGCCCTGGCTGTCCCGTTTGTGTTACTGATATTAATATTATTGATCAAGCTATTGCCCTCGCTTCCTTACCTAATATTATTTTTTGTTCCTTTGGAGATATGTTAAGGGTTCCGGGGAGTGAAAAAGACCTATTAAGTGTTAAAGCTACCGGGGGAGATATCCGAATTATTTATAATCCCTTAGATTGTTTAAAAATTGCCCAACAAAACCCAACAAAACAGGTGATTTTCTTTGCCGTTGGCTTTGAAACTACTGCTCCAATTACCGCCATGGCAGTCTATCAAGCCCACCAACAAAATATTAATAACTTCTCCCTTTTAGTATCCCATGTTCTGGTGCCTCCGGCGATGGAAGCCCTCTTATCAAGTCCTAATTGTCAGGTGCAAGGGTTTTTAGCCGCGGGTCATGTTTGCACCGTGATGGGATATACGGAATATGAACCTATTGTTGATAAATATAATATTCCAATTGTTGTAACTGGGTTTGAACCCATTGATATTTTACAAGGAATTTATTTATGTATTCAACAACTGGAAAAGGGAGAATATAAATTAGAAAATCAATATAATCGTTCCGTGCGTCCAGAGGGAAATGAAACCGCTAAAACTATCATTCAAGAAGTTTTTGAAATTGTACCGCGTGAATGGCGAGGACTGGGAAAAATTCCCCAAAGTGGGTTAGGAATTAAACAAAAATATATTAATTTTGATGCTCAAAAACGGTTTAATTCTCAACAGTTAATTCCCGCTTCTTCCCCCTGCCAAGATTGTATTAGTGGTGAAATTCTCCAGGGGATTAAAAAACCCCAGGAATGTCCGGTTTTTGGAACCCGTTGCACTCCCGAACATCCGTTAGGGGCGCCAATGGTTTCTTCTGAAGGAGCTTGTGCTGCCTATTATCGCTATCGTCAACAGACTATAACAGGCAACAGGGAAGAAAAGAGTTTAGAGCATCAGTTGATGTCCTAATTTCCAGGCGAGACTGCTATAAAATCCCGTCCTTTAAGGTTAAGGCTATTCAAAGAATTAGTATGATTAGGAATAATGGAAGGGGACTGTAATCCAAGGTAAACAGACCCAAAATAGTAATATCCACACCCACCATCCCCAGGTTAAAGGAGCAGAATCTTCCATTAGAATTGCATCTATTCTTTCTTCTAAACGACTACTACGAATGGAACAACTAAAGGATAAATTGCCATAATCGGGAGATTCAAAAGGAGCTTTAGCAAGATATAATAGGGATTCTGCTAATACTAAAGCGTCAACTTGTTGGGTGGCGTAACGATCAGCCCGCATTTCCCTTAATAATAGTAATTCTTGCCAGAGTTGGTTGGTATTAGGAAGCCAAATGGTTAAAGTTTGTAGCCAGCCTAATGCAAAAAACCAGAAAGTATCTCGATAGTTTAAATGGGCTTGTTCATGGGCAATCACTGCTTCTAAATGGGTCTCATCTAAGAGGTTTAATAATCCTCTACTAACTACCAATTTCGGCTGCCAAAATCCAATTTGAGCGCTATAGGGAAAATCATCCTCTAAAATTCGTGCTGTTTTTCCCATCACAAGCTGTTGAGATAGGCGATGAATTCGGTATTGAGATTGCCACAATTGACCGATTAACTTAATAACCGTTAATATTCCCCAACCGATAAATCCCAAAGCCAGAAAATAACTAAACCAACTGGCTTGAAGTCCCAACATTTCCCCCTTTGTTCCCATCGATAATACCGCCAAAGCGGTCATCAATAAAACCAAAGGTGGACAGACAAACAAAAATAGAGATTTTTGCCAGCGTTGATGCCAATTTTCCCCTTGAGACAATGGGATAAGTCGCAAACCGACCGCGCATCCTAGGGCGAATAAAATAATCATTAAGTGCATTATTGTTGTCCCTCCCGTTGGCGACGAATAGCATCAAGGCGTGAGGCAATGGCATCAATTTGATCTAAACTTGCAGTATCTAAACTATCAGCAAAAGAAGCAACTATATCGGGATTACCTATGGCTAAAAATCTATTTAAACGATCATAAGCTAAAATAGCCTGGGCTTGTTCACGGGTGAGTAAAGCTTGCCAATAAAAAGCCCGCTCCTGTTTATTACAAGCTAACCAACCCTTATCTGTTAAACGACGCAATACTGTTGTTACTGAAGTATAAGCTAATTCTCGATTTGGGTCAGATAAAATCCGTTCATGGACATCTTTAACCGTGGTTATACCCAATTCCCAGACTATTTCTAGGATTTCCGTTTCTAACGGGCCGAGGGAAAGTTGCCGAGGACGATAATTAGGCAAAGGAGCCATAGGAAATACATAAAAATAAGACTAATTATTTACTGTAACAGATTATTTGAACCAAAATCAAGTTTTCCTAATTTCTTAACTCAATGCCAAAAAACAGAAAACCTCCCAAAACTATAATTAATTAGAGAGCTTAAGAGGTTTAACTGTATTAAAATCCCAGGTTAATTTAGATTACTTTTTCCAGTCTTTATCCGCTTGAGCTAATACATAAGCAGCAACATCAGCAATTTGATCGTCTTTTAAACGACCTTTGAAGCTAGGCATGGCTGCTTTCCCATTTGTTACTTGGGTTATAATTGCCTGGAGATCATACATCCCATATTTTTCCAGATCCGATTTTTTCAAAGTTTTGCTCGCATTAATTAAGTTTCTCCCCCCGGCGTGACAAGATGCACAATTTGACGCAAATATTTTAGCTCCACTTGCTAAATCTGCGGCGAAGGCACTGGGAACAAAAGTTAAAATAGCGACGGTCATGACTAACAAAACTGAAATTATTTTTTTCATCGGTGTTCTCCTGTTAGGAAATTGAATCAATTATTCTATGGTGCAAAATGGGTTCCCCCTTGTCAAAAGACAGGCCGTCAAACTTGTCCCTCTCCAGGGGAAAAGCCATCGCTTGATTTTATGAATCTGGACTCGGAGAAATTTGTTTATTGTCTTCGATGTTAACTGTTTTAATGATTTGTTTAGCTTCTAAATCTTTAACTTGATTGGATTTTAACCCTTCTAACCACTTGACTAAAATTAGTTCGGCATCATCAAAAATTTGTTCTTTTTGTAATTCTATTCTTAATGTATCTACGAACTGTCGTGTCAAGCGTTTTTGTAACTGTATGGCGATAAAATCTGGAGGTTTGTTTTTTCCTGCTTCCAGGGATTTTTTAGGACTTTCTGAAATGGTAATTGCAATTTTTTTAACAAAACTATCAGCAACTTGTTGAGGAAAATTTCCGATCAAAGGAATTTTATTTAATCCTTTATAAATCGCAGACTGTTGAATCGAGTTAGTGACTTGATAGTGTAGGTAAGCTTCTAATTCAGGACGAATTGTGGGTAACACTTTAGCAATTGTAATTTCAACAATTTGGTTAGAAATTCCGGGGGGAGACTGGGATTCGAGTTCAATATCTTCTAAGGAAATAGATTGATAGGAAGAAGGAGGATTAACTAACTTTTTCAGGCTTCCTTGTTTAACAAAATCTTTAATTTTATCAACCCCTTGATTCACCAAAACTTGAACTAATTCCTGAGCAAAACTATAGATTATTTTTAATTTTAGGTAATCAATAGTTGGTTGTAAACTCGGAAAATTGGCTCGATTTAAGTGATAAATGGCTGAAATAAAACGTAAAAATAATAATTTAGGAATTAACAAGAATACATAATACCATAATTTTAAAATTGCCTCCCTTAGTGTTAGTTGGGGTTGACGAGAACGAAGAACATAGATTTCCATTAAGAAGATTAAGAAAAACAGGCTGATCCAAGGTAAATCAATCAACCAAAATCGATTCACAAATTGACCATTTAAACTCAATTGTCGAAAATAGAATGACTCCATTAAACTTTGAATATCATTTTCAAAAAATTTGAGTTCTTTTTCCCATCCTTGTTTTTCTAAATTTTCCACACTCCAAAAGACATAAAAAGCCTGTCTGGAGGAGCGATCAGCCCAAATTAACTCCGGGGCTAAAAAATTTAATAGGTTAATTTTATATAAAAATTTTAAGGTAGGAGTTAGCCGAGTTGTCACCCTGGGATCTCGACTATAGATATGATTAATCATGCGATATTTCGCTTCTGTTAATGGCCCTAAATTATGTTCTAATTGTAAAAAATAAGTCCGATCAATAATCTTAGCACTTGATTCTCGTAGATCTTTGAGTAAAGTTTCGGCTTTCGGGGTATTTAACTCATTGTATTTTAAATAAACTTTTAATTCGGAAACTTTAACTAAATAACTTTGAGTCATACGATCGGGTTCAATCCCTTTAATAATATCATAGGTTAAACTGGGTTCATTAAATAAAATTAAAAATCTAATATTTTGATTGAAAAAAATTAACTCTTTTTGCCATTGTTTTTGATTGAAAAAATCAGGACTCCAGAAGGTTTCCAAGGCTTGCTGAAAATTATTAATTTTGACATGGTTCTGAAAGCGTTTTTGAATTTCTACTAAAGTTCCATAGGAATTTAAAACCCGAAATGGGGGATTTTCTATAAATATTTGTAAACTCGATTCACGAATATTTTTTAATGCTAACTTAACTTCTTTAGACTCAATTCCAAATTGATTAATTGTTTTTTCAAGTTGATCAACTTGCTGCAAATATTGATTTTTAGGTGTATTTTCAGATTGGGCTTGATGTTGACTCCATTGTAAATAAAATCGACGAAGTTTAATATAACTTAAATCAAAAACGACTAAACAAAAATTAGCCGTAACAATCAGAGCTAAAATTCTAGCGACGAGGAGAGATAAACCTGTACGTTGAGTAGAAATTGGGGGTTCAAATTTCGTCGTCATAATCACCTATAGCGGATAACTTTTAAACAGCTTAGTGATGCTTTTTTAGTTCATTAATTCCCAGTAATATAGTTGCGACAATCATTGGAAGTAGATAATAAATGGCACGATAGGCTAATAAAGATCCTAAAACATTAGCTGGATTTACTTGAGAAGAAACCAAGGTTAAAACCACAGTTTCAAAGACCCCTAAACCTCCTGGAATATTACTAACCATACTAGCCGTCATTGCTAATAAATAAATGCTAAAACAACTGAGATAAGAAGCGGTGCTACCTTCAGGTAATAATACATATAAAACCCCAGCGGCGGCTCCCCAATCTACGGAGGCAAAAGCAATTAAAGCCAGTGAAACACTGACGGTAGGAAAGTTTAATTCTAATTCTCCAAGTTTGACAGGTTTATGATTAAAACTTGCCCATAATAGATAGACTCCAATGATGAGAAGAAAGATGATTCCCACCGGACGAACTGAAACAAAGGGTAAATCTAAAATACTGGGAACCTTTAAGGGGGTCAACAGAAAAACTAATCCACAGACTCCCAATAATCCTAACCAAAATGTTAAGTTAGTAAAGGCAATTACCTGGGCAATTATACCTGGAGGAACACGCCATTTTGAATATAACCGATAACGAACGGCACTCCCTGTCAATAGGGACAAACCAACATTATTACTAATTGCATAACTGGTAAATGCACCGAGGGCGACTTTAACATAATTCAGGGGAAACCCGATATAAATAAACGCTAAAATATCATAAGCTGTGGTCATTAAATAACTGGTTGTCATTAGGGCAATTGCACCCAGCCTATTAATTTGAGGAATATTAGATAGACTAATCAAAACATCATCTATAGAATATTTTTCCAGCTTTTGGCTAATGGCCCAAATCGAGAGACAAAATAGAAAAAAGCCGAGAAGAGAAGGCACAATCTTACGCATTCGATTCATCTCGGAATTTAACCCTAAACTGTTGGACATTACTTAATTTCAGCTAAATAGTCTTGCAAATCTTGAACCCTTTGCTGAGTTACTTTTGCTAAACATTGGGTTAAAAATAAAGGTTCGGCTGTACCCCCTAAAACTTGACTCGATTCAAAACTACAGGTTTTGTCTCGAAAGGAAATCCAAGCTCTTTGGGCTTCAATTAACCGTTTTTTGCGTTCGGGAGATAATTGACCGATGAGTTTTTGGTAAGTTTGATTCAGCTTTTGATCCGCGATTTGATATTGATCAGAGGCACATTTTCGCATTTCTAAAGTATTGCCATCGGGCTTACACTGAACATTTTGGGCAATCAATGTTTCAGGTGTGGCTAAACTCGGATTTACAAAAGCCGTAAAGTTGGCAATTATAAATACCAGAAAACAAACTTGTAATGTTTTTCGCATAGAGTAAGAAAGAATGGATTTTTTAAGAAAAAAAGTGTTAAGTTAAGGCAATATTTCCTATAGGTATTAAAGGTAAAATTGCTTAAAGATTAAGCTTTTGCCGGTAGTTAGCCACCGATTGTACAATCCCAATGGCTATCCAATTACTCAGTAATGAAGATCGACCATAGCTTAAGAAAGGTAGAGGAATTCCGGTAACTGGTGCTATGCCAATATTCATCCCAATGTTAACAAACACCTGAAACAATAACATACAAAGGACTCCAATAGCAATTAAAGATCCAAAAGAATCCTTAGCAGTTTGGGCAATAATCACTAGACGTAAACAGATAAACCAAAAAATAGCTAATACTGCAATGCAACCGATCAAACCCAACTCCTCACCGATGGCGGAAAAGATAAAATCCGTATGTTGTTCAGGAATAAAATTCAATTGAGTTTGAGTCCCATGATTAAGTCCCCGTCCATATAATTGTCCCGCACCAATGGCAATTCGAGACTGAATTAAATGATAACCACTCCCCAAGGGATCTTGTTCAGGATTCAAAAACCCAATCAGTCGCATTTTTTGATAGTCTTGCAACACATTCCAGAGAATATGGCTTAACTCTCCGGCTCCTAAATTCACTAATAGAGCTAAAGGGCCAGTCAGCCATCGCCAAGGGAGACTCCACCAACCGACAAAACCCATTAATACAACCCAAACAATTCCCGCCGGAAGATAGACATTAAAAATAATTGCAGTGATCACTGGAGAAAGGAGCAAAATCAACCAACCAGGATGAATATTACCCCAATACATCATCCCTAAAGTAATCGCACCAAACACTAAAGAAGTTCCCAAGTTAGGTTCAATAAAAACCAGCCCCCAAGGAACAGCAGCGATCGCTAAAATCCGAATCATATCCCTCAAATTTGGATTTTTTAACTCTTGGAGTAGGGCTGCTAAAGTAATAATAATTCCGACCTTAGCAAACTCCGAGGGTTGGACATGAAAACCCGCAATATTAATCCATCGTTGCGCCCCTAATGCCGTTGTCCCAATAATTTGTACCGCAACCAACGATAAATTTGTGATTCCATAAATCACCCATTTCCACTGAATCAGACGTTCATAACGACAACGGGAAAAAATCAAAGCTAAAGTTAAACCAATCGCTCCCGTCACCCAATGTTGCCACCAATCAGTTAAACCTTGATTTAACTCCACACTGCGGATCATAATTCCTGCAAATACGGTGAGAAGAAGACAGGCTCCCATCAGCCACAAATCTACCTCAACCCAAGTATAAAACATTGAACTCCGGCGACTTCCCCATCGAATTTTTTGAAACATAGTTTTTAGTTAAAACGCCCTTAACTCATTTAATGGGTTCATACAGGTATTCAAAGCCATTTCCGTCAAGATCTCGCCCATAAAAGGAAGCCGTACCATCCCGATGTTCATGAATTGTTGTCACCGGAATCCCTTGAGCCTTTAAGCTATGATAGGCACTTTCCATCTCGGTGCGATCGCTAAATACAAAACCAAAGTGAGGGCCAGCTTGATCATAACCCGGACTCAGTAAAGCTAATCCATCCTCACCCGCTTTTAAATAAGCCCAGTCCGTATCCTTCCAAACCAAATCCATCCCTAAGTTTTGATAAAACGCTGCGGATGAGTCGATATCATTCACACAAATAGCAACATGGCCTAGACGTTTCAAGTTCATAATTAGATTGAAAAAATTAACGTTTCCCTAACTATATTCTAGGGAATTATAACTAGATTTTGCAGGAGAAAGCCACCAGTTTACTCGGCCGATTTTTTGGGTGCAGAATTAGGTTCCGGTTTAGTTTCCAAAGCATTAGGAGAACCGGGTTTAACAGACTTAGCTGGAGCTATACTACTACCAGCTTGTTTTTGAATTTGATCTTTATAAACTGCTGGGGCTAAATCTACCGCTTTAGCGAATAAAGGTTCCGCTTCTCCCGCATTTCCCTGTTCTTTTAAAACTAGAGCTTTGGCAAAAACTGGACGAAAATCTTTCTCATCATTTTTGATCGCTTCATCATAAATAGCGATCGCCTCATCATAGCGTTTATCCTCTGCATAAACCTGTCCCAAAATTAACTGCACCGACATTTCATCAATCGTATTGGGTACAGTTTGATTCGCATTTGCAGCCGATTTCAGGGTATCCTGTAATAATCCAATTGCCGCTTCTGGACGTTTTTGTTGTAGGAATAAATTTGCTAAACCTTGTAAGGCTTGAATATCTCCGGGTTGACTGGCTAAAACAGTACGATAGGTTTGAGCCGCTCCTTCTTGATCTCCGGTATAGGCTTTCGCCTGTGCCAATAAAACACTGTAGCGTGTATCTTCAGGGTGTTTTTTTGCCAGTTTCTCTAAAGGTTCAATCACATCCTTCATTTCGGCTTGCTTAAACCGAATTAGTTCTAACCTGGCTTGTAATAAACCCTTCAAAGCCGTTTCGTTATCGGGTTCTCGCTGCAATACTAACTCATAACCCCGGGCTTGTGCTTGTAAATCGGATTGTTTACCCGTTTGAGCCGATTGTGTGGGAGTGGGAGTCGGTTGTTGTTTCGACTGATTGTTCTGGACAATCCCACTAATCAGTGGCCCCATAGAAAATCCCACAAAGGCAATCACCGCTAAAACCAAAACTACACTAATCAACCCACGACGTTTATCTACCATGAAACTCAATCCTGTACATATTAGGCCAACTTCCTTGCAGCTAATATGTTAACAGAAACAGTGTCCACAAGTGCATAGGTGAAAGCATGATATAACAAATTTTAGACCAACTTAAACTAGAAACCATCAACAATTCCCTAACTCTGTTCCTTCCAGACAAGCGCCATCTAAAACCACACCTAGAAATAAGGTTTGTTCCAGAATTGCACATAGTAAATTAGCCCGTTCTAAATTTGTTCCTCGCAACACCGCGCCGGATAAATTAGCTTCTTCTAAATCAGCTTGAGATAAATCTGCACCGGATAAATTAGTATTTCTTAAATCCGCTTGATATAAAATTCCTTGGGATAAATTAACACCGCGTAAATCTGCACCCCTTAAATCAATACCACTTAAATCCAAATTTCCACAGGTGGCCCCGGTTAAAAAAGCTCCAGCAAAACTCGCTTCTTTTACCTCAACATCGAATAGAATAGCCCCCCTTAAATCAGCATTTCTCAAGTCAGCCCCAGATAAATTAGCCCCGGATAAATCAGCCCCTCTTAAATTAGCTCGGAGTTGCGCTCCTTGTAAATTAGCCCCGGATAAATTAGCCCCGGATAAATTAGCACCGGACAAATTAGCCCCGGACAAATCAATACCGGACAAATCAATACCGGATAAATTCATATTAGTCAGGTCTTTAATATTTCCTTGTTTAATGGCATTAAAATCAACCGATAATGTGCGAGTCATAGTCATAATCAATGATGATTGAAACAACTTAAATTGTAGATTCTTTTTGATGTTTAGATTTAGAAGTTAACTCCTCCTCTAACCAAATATTCGGTAATTGACAGGGTTGAGTTGGCAATTGCATCAACCCTATTTCCGTTAATTTTACAACGGTTTTTAAAGATTCAATTATGGCTGGATCAAACCGAGTTCCACTCAACTCCTGACATTTTTCTAGCGCTTCACTTAAACCCAAAGCCGGACGTTTACCACGGCGTTGAATAAAGGCTTGAAAATAAGCTACAACGGCTAAAATTCGGGATTTAATATCAATTTCTTCTCCTTTTAAACCATTGGGTTTGCCCGTGCCGTCCCAATGTTCTAAATAATAATACACGACATCCCGAACTTCCGATAATTCTGGCATAGATTCCAATAATCTAGCCCCAATTAATGTCCGTTCTGACCAAAACCTTTTCGTGGCATCATCCATTTCTTCCGGGGTTTGATTAAACACCTCATCCGGTGCTGATGCTAACCCAATTCTATATAATAATCCCGCTAACCGTAACCGCCTTAAAGTCACCGTAGGCAAATCTAAAATTTGACCAATGGTTTCTGATAAAGCTGCTACTTGTAAGGAAGCACAGGGGTTATCGTGATCTCGTTCATCCACCCGTTGTGCCATTCTTAAAAACGCCTGTAATTTATTGCCACTAATATTCCGGCTGACTCGTTTGGCTTGCCCTTCTAATTCCCATAATTCCCGGGTTTGGCGGTTAACGGTAATTAATTCTTGTTGAGAAGATTGTAAATAACTAACAATCCGAGAAACTACGCTAGTTAAATCAGGAACTTGATGATAAGGTGTAGCTACAATTTGCTGATGTTTTGCCAATAAATTATCTGCTAATTCGGGATTATATGGTCGAAAACGCTCAATTAAAATTTCAGCAGCTTTCCGAACTAATTTCTGATCAAATGTCCATAATCCATAAAACTTTCGTTCAGTATCAATAGTGGGTTGACTATGAGCCGGATATTCTTCCAACATCAATTCATGGCACAATACCATAGTGGTATAGCTCGGAGCTAAAATAATTAAATTCCACTCCATCACTAAACTATCAGAAGGGTCTAAATTAATTAAAGAAACATTCTCTAATTGCCCGGTGCGATGGGTCAAAAATCCACTATCCGCAACGGCACTAATCACAACATGGCGACAAGATTGAACCATATCAAAATACCGTTCGGCTTCTTGAAGATACCATTTTCCCTCCTGAAATGTGACTAATACTAGAGGTTGTTGATCCGGTGTGGCATCACTATTTTGTAAAATGTGATCTTCGAGGGCATGACACAGGGCAACTAGGGTATTTTTGAAGTAAACACCGTAACTAGAAGGCATTTGACCATCCCCAAGGGATGATTTAAGCTGATTGAGCGTGGATTCTGGATTCATTGGCAAAAGCGAGTCCCGACTATTCCTTAAATCTTAACTGTTATGGGCAGAATTTCAGGGTCAATCATGAAAAATTTTCATTTTCTCGTCGAGATCGCCCCCAATCCAGGGTAGGATCAATCACCGTAAGATGTTATTGCTTTTGAAACCCAGTGATTTCCTTTGCCCTAATGTTTTAGGGAGAGTCGATTTATGACAATGCAACCAGATTTTTCATCTCTATCTGTTTCACAACCTGTGCCAATGTCCACAGGGACTACAACTTCCCTAGTGGGGGTTAATATTATTACGATTACCCAAAAAGATGTCAATAGAAAGGGTCAATATATTGGCACAAGTGGCCCAGATTATATTCAAGTCTCTCCGTTTCTTGCCCCGTTTAACTTTGCCATTTATGGTTTAGAGGAGCAGGATACCCTATCGGGAGGTGCTGGAGATGATAGTTTATTTGGAGGGAAAGGAAACGATTCTTTAATCGGTTTAAATGGCAATGATATTATTCAAGGAAATTTAGGTGCGGATTATATTAATAGCGGAGATGGGAATGATTCTGTTTATGGAGGACAGGGAAATGATACCCTTTTGGGCGGAGGAGGAAATGATTATCTGGCCGGAGATAAAGGGATAAATCAGTTAACCGGAGGATTTGGGATTGACAACTTTTCGGTTCGTGCTTTTCCTCCCGAAAATACAGGTTCTTCATCCAATTTTATTCCCACTAATGCAGATATAATTACGGATTTTACCCCCGGAGAAGATCTAATTATTGTTAGTGGAGTTCCTTCTTTTGCTCAGTTGCGTTTAACCTCCATTCCCCCAGAAGCTGTGCGAGGGGTATTTCCTAGTATTGAACGTACCCTTGGCGGTGGAACTTTAATTGAAGTTCAAGGCACAGGTCAAATTATTGGCTTTTTAGAAAATATTCAACCCCAACAATTATTAACATCTTCCTTTCTCTTTTTCCCGACTCCTTGAGGTTAGTTTATTCGTTTGAATATGAATTTTAGGTTTCTCCATCACTTAAGGGTAAAAAGATTTCAATGATGGTTCCTTGATTCTTCCCTGGACTAACTAATTGAATTCTACCTCCCATCATTTCGACTAAATTTTTTGAAATTGCTAATCCCAATCCGGTACTTCCTAGGGTGTGGAGTCGAGATTCATCTTCCACCACAAAGGGTTGAAATAGTTTTTCTTGAATGTGAGGTGAAATCCCAATTCCCGTATCCTTAATCGTAATCACAGCTATTTCTTCACTCTCTTGTGTTTGAGGATGATTACCATGACGAATTTCTGTACTAATTGAAATACTGCCTCGGTCTGTAAATTTAATGGCATTCCCAATAATATTAATGAAAATTTGCTTAAGTTTTGTGGGGTCAGCTTTGACATTAATTCGGTGGGAATAATCCTGTTTATAGAGTCGTAATCCTTTTTGACGAATATTAGAAAATTGTAGGTAAAGAGCGGCCGTTAAACACGCCTGTAAATCAATAGTTTTAATATCAAAAGAAATTCTACCTTCTTCAATTCGAGCTAAGTCTAAAACCTGATTAATTAACGTTAATAGATGCAGGGAAGAATCATGGGCTTGTTTTAAAAGCTCCAGTTCTTCATCTCGATCATCACATAAATCATCCAATAGGAGTTGTAAGGAACCAATAATCCCATTCATCGGAGTTCTTAACTCATGGGATGTTTGCCTCAGAAAATCATCTTTTCGATGATTCATCTCCTGCAAAACTTTATTTTTAGATTCAAGATTGCTATATTTTTCAACCGTTGTTTTCAGTTGTTTTCCTAGATCATGTTTTTCTAGTAAAAACCGTTCTTTCGTAGTTTGTAATAGTGCCTCTAAGGAAGCATTTTTTTGTTTTAACTGTTGCAGATTTTGATAATAAATTAACGCCATTAGAGAACTGAAAAAAGCCACTAATACGGAAACAATCGGTATCAATACTTTGGATACCGAAAAACTGTGAGCAAGATAAGCAATAACTCCCAATGCTATCAAAGCTATTATAGCAATTGGCACTCCTCGCTTTAGCTCCATTGATTGTCTGAGCTTTTGCCCCATATATTACACCCGTCAGTTGCTCCAAAGGTTAATTTTTAGCGATATAGCAGGGAACAGCGGAACACCGGAACAGCCCCCCAAACCCCCCGTGCACGGCCAGGGGGAAAACACTTTACCGTCTGGGTTCCAATATCCGTCTGGTGTCTTAACTGCCTTGGCGGTTGCTATATTAAAACTTCCCCTCCTATGCTATCTTGCAAAGTTGATTTTGAAATCCCCCTTTTTTTGCCAGGACGGAAATCTTAATCACTGAGTTTCAAATCAAAATTAAGCCCTGAAGCGCTTACTACAAGGAAAAACCTGGCCTCTTTTTTAAGAAACCAGGCTTTCAATTCATCAACTTAGATGATTTAAAGCTAAAATCAGGGCCGATTAATTAAACTGCCACAGCCGTTTTAGTAGTAGCACTCAATTCACCTTTAGCGTACTTAGCTGCAAACTCATCTAAAGTTTGAACTTTGATCTTATCTGCATTACCCGCAGAACCGAATTGATTATAACGATCCGCACAAACTTGCTTCATATATTTGATAGAAGGTTTCAGGAAGTGACGGGGATCAAAGTTAGAAGGATCTGAGAAAGCCGCTTCTCGGAAGGCTGCGGTAATCGCTAAACGGTTGTCAGTATCAATATTAACTTTCCGAACACCGCTCTTAATTCCTTTTTGGATTTCTTCCACAGGAACCCCATAGGTTTCAGGGATTTGACCACCGTATTTGTTGATGATTTCTAACAAATTTTCAGGAACAGAAGAAGAACCGTGCATCACTAAGTGAGTATTCGGTAAACGACGGTGAATTTCTTCAATGCGACTAATTGCCAAAATTTCACCAGTCGGTTTCCGGGTGAATTTGTAAGCTCCGTGACTGGTGCCAATGGCGATCGCTAAAGCGTCTACTTGGGTACGTTCCACGAACTCAACAGCTTCGTCAGGGTCAGTTAACAACTGTTCCATGGTTAATTTCCCTTCTGCACCGTGACCATCTTCTTTGTCACCTTGCATGGTTTCCAGGGAACCTAAACAACCTAGTTCGCCTTCAACGCTAACACCAATGGAGTGAGCCACTTTCACCACTTCCAAGGTGACGGCCACGTTATATTCAAGGTTGGCGGGGGTTTTACCATCGGCTTTGAGGGAACCATCCATCATCACGCTAGTAAAGCCATGACGCATCGCCGAATAGCAGGTGGCGGGAGAGTTGCCGTGATCTTGGTGCATGGCAATGGGGATGTGGGGATAGGTTTCCACCGCCGCTAAAATCAGGTGGCGTAGGAAGCTTTCGCCCGCATATTGACGAGCGCCGCGAGAAGCTTGCAAAATCACAGGGCTATTAGTTTCTTCCGCAGCCTGCATAATGGCTTGGATCTGCTCCATGTTATTCACATTGTATGCAGGAAGTCCATAATCGTTTTCAGCCGCATGATCTAGCAAAAGCCGCATGGGTACGAGCGCCATAAAATTGCCTCCTAAGTTGTTGTTTTGTAAATTGGTTCCGAGATCGTCCTAATTAAAACAATATTAAGACAATTTGGTAATTTCCGGTGGATCGGATCAGAAATTTGTCAAATTTGGTGAGCCAGCATGGAAGTCAGCTTTTCAGGGCTTCAAAACCGTAGTAAGCCCTTCAGGGCTTCAATCCCAAGGCTAGAGGTAAGGAACTTCAAATACTCTAAATTAAGCCCAGAAAAGCTCACAACAATTGATCTTGTTGCCTCGTATCGGTTTTGAACTTTCGTTTATCACATAATGTTAATTTTGTCAAGTATCGCTGTTGGCTTTTGGGAATTCTGCGATCGCTCATCATCATACCATAATATTAAGCCCTAAAGGGCTGACTCTGATTAATATAAAATATAAAAATATAAAAAATAAGAGGAGCAGTCAATGGCTTATTGGCTATTTCAAAGTAACCCTAAATATTACAGAATCCTTGATGCTATCCAAGATTTAGAACAAATGCCTTGGTTAGTCAATCGATTTGCTAATCAAATGTCTGTTGGTGATGGTGTATTAATTTGGATATCGGGCCAAGATTCAGGAATTTATGCTATAGCAAAAATCCTTGAACTCCCTCAAGCGATCAATAATTTTCCTGATGAAGATTACTGGCTTGATCAGGACAGAAGAAGTAAAGATAAAAACTTAAATTTTGCTATTATTCAGTTTACAAATAAATTGGTTAATAATCCAATTCTCAGAAACCAAGTTAAAGAAGACGATATTTTAAAAGAATTGATGGTGATTCGACAACCTCAATCAACAAACTATGCAGTTACGCTTGGTCAATGGGAAAGAGTGAAACAATTAATTAATGGGATTGAATCTATAATACCATCTCGTCAATCTGAAGAAGTTGATGTTGAGGGCAATGAGGAAGGAGATATTGTTGTAGAACCTCAAAGTGTATCTTTAGATAAAAGCGATCGCAGTTTGTCAGAATATCATAAATGGTATAAAAAAGGACGGTTAATTGTTGATCCTGAATGGCAACGGGAATATGTTTGGGACTTAAAAAAAGCGTCTCGATTAATTGAATCATTTTTAATTGGTTTACCTGTTCCCGTTATTTATTTAGCATTTAATGAAGAAGGAGCCCGTGAAGTTATTGATGGGTTACAAAGGTTAACATCTATTTTTAATTTTTTTGATAATAAATACGAGCTTAAAGGATTAGAAAGCTTACGGCAATTTAATGGGCGTAAGTTTAATCAACTTCCTCCAGAATATCAAAATCATTTAGAAGATTGTACCATGAGAGCCTTTGAACTGCCCAAGGATACAGACAAAAACCTAAAATTTTTAATTTTTGAACGTTTGAATACAGGTGGTATTGTTCTGAATGATATGGAAATTAGGAATTGTCTTTATCGAGGTCAATTAAATGACTTAATTCGAGAACTCGCCAAATCAGATGAATTTTTAGCTTGTGTTAATCAAAGAAATTTGGATAAACGTATGAAAGATCGAGGTTTAGTTTTACGATACTTGGCTTTCTTGCAAATGAATTATAGGAATGCTCGAAAAGGAATGAAGAATTTTTTAAATGAGTTTCTACAAGCTTATCGAAATCCAGGCGCAGACAAACTTAACGAATTTAGAGAGACTTTTAAAAAATCAATGAAAGCAGCTTATACTATTTTCGGAATTCAAGCCTTTCGATTAAGAACAGAAAGAGGAAGTTGGTCAACACAGCTTAATGCTTCTATTTTTCAAGTTCTTACTGTTTCATTCGCCGATTATGATTTAGGTGCTTTAACCCGTGCTTCTGATCTAATTTATGAGGAATATTTAGATTTAATTAGTACAGATGAAAAATGGGTGGATTGCGTTAAAACTTCAACGGGAGATATTCAAAGAATTGATTACTCATTTTCAACGTGGAAACAACGATTAGCTGAAGTGATGAAGGTTACATATCCTAATGACTCGCAACGAGTATTTTCCCGCCAGTTGAAAGAAGAAATTTATCGACAAGACCCAACTTGCAAAATTTGTAATCAGCGCATTACCTTAATTAATGATGCTGCTCTCGATCATGAAAAACATTACTGGCGAGGCGGTAAAACTATTCCAGAAAATGCTCGTTTAGTGCATCGTCAATGCAATTTGCAACGAGAACATTAAAAAATCATATACTGCGAATGCTGAACATAAGTCATTATCAGTCATGTCATTCACTGTTGGTTGATGAATGGCATGACTGGTAAATCTTTTATGGGTCGCCCGGGGCTCGAACCCGGAACAAATCGGTTAAAAGCCGAGTACTCTACCATTGAGTTAGCGACCCGCGCGTTTTGTACTTTTCCCACGCACAGTTTCTAATAGTAACACAACACTTTCGGGTTGGCAAGGGGTTTCTTAAAAAAATGTTGCGCTCAGGTGGACGAGCATCTCACAACTGGCTCCGGGCTTGAGATAGGTCAATAATTTTCCCGTATTCATCGCATTGCGGGGGGCTGTCCAAGGTTCCAAACAATAGTAATCTTTGCCCTTGACTGTCCAATAGACCACACTAGAATAGGCATAACTATAGCCCATAATAATTTTAGAGCGACGACTGTGATCAATGGTGGTGGTAGCTAACCCAGTTAAGGGATTAAACAGCCCGTCTATTTCCTCCTCCAAGGGATCAAAGCGCCCCGTAAACAAATGGTTTTTCTGGTTACGTTGATCTCGATACTGCATCGCTGGAATTTCAAAAGCCAATTGCTCCTTATCTCCCGCTAGGAAATAAGGATGTAACCCCGTGGAAAAGGGCATGGTCTGGGCGGGTAGACTATCGGTTGTCCCGCAGAGGTTCGTATAACGTTGGAAAATTTGTAAAGAGTTACCTTTGAGGGTATAGGTAAACTCCACTTCAAAATCAAAGGGATAAACGGAACGGGTTTGGGGATTACTTGTCAAGACCAAGGTAATCGCAGCCCCCTGATTTGTCGCCTGTTGTGCTACTGTCCAGGGCAAATTTCGAGCAAAACCATGTTGTTTGAGGGTATACTTTTGACCCTGATAGGTGTAGGTATCATCGGGTAAATTCCCACAAATGGGGAATAAAATCGGGATTCCGCCCCGTACCGTTAACTCAGGATTAGCAAACCGTTCACTATCTAAATACAGTAAATCCTGATCCTCGACTTGCCAACGGGTAATGATTCCGCCCCGTTCGGGTACAACTTCTAGGCTCGACTGGGTAGCCGGGTCAGATAGGACGTAGGTTTTATATTGTTGATGGGGTTTCAGTGCGATCGCAAACACAGTAATAGTTAGGAATAAATAAACTTTGGACAGGTAAACAAATTCACTCAGTGGGTGACCGTTAGAATCTTAGCCTATGACTTGATCAAGCTCTCGATGTTTCAAAGGAAGATCAATTTCAGCATGAGATCCCGTGCTCACAGATTGCTGTTTAGGAATAGCAATTTGAAACGAAATTGGGGAGTTGGAACCCCTATAACTTTGGGTGCTAGGGACGGGAGCCTGGGGAAAAGAAGGAAGGGAGATAAACGGATCTTTAATAAAAGGTTGATCAATATAGGGTTTGAGGTCATCCTGGGTTTCCGTTTTAGTTTCTAATTTAGGGGGTAAGGGGGATTCAGTCTGTGACATAGACCCCGACCCATCAGAAACTGGAGACTGCATGGGTTCGGAGAACAGTGTTTTCGGGGGTTCCGATGGGACTATCTCCGTCGCAGTAGGTGGACTTTCTGGCTTAGGTTCCGTCACTAAGGGTAAAGTCGGTTCGGTTAAGGCTGCATCCACCTGTTTAATCTGTCGTTGGTGGGTGTCTAAGACGACGGAGGACTGCATGGGCTGATCAAAAATTTGTGAGAGTCGCCCCACCCGTTTAATAATATCCTCGCCTTTTTTAGTTGATATCACCTTAGCTTGATATTGGGTCACTTCTACTGGTAAAAACTCGACCTTCATTTGATGGTTAGCATTTAGGGCAACTCTAAGCACAGCAGTTTCATAGTCCGCGCGACTATTTCCCCCAAAAATAAAATTCCCCAGGGAGTAAACAATCGGCCGACCTTTATAAATTTCTGCACCCTGTAGGGTATGGGGATGATGACCAATCACCACATCGGCTCCTTGATCAATCGTAAATCGAGCCAGGTCAATTTGCCAGTCCCCCGGATATTCCGCCAGTTCTACGCCCCAATGGTAGTTAACCACCACCCAATCCACCTGATCTCGAATGGCTTTAATATCGGCGGCTACCCGCTCATCATAACGGGGATTGGTTCCGGCTAAACTCTCAGTAGCAGCATGAAAGTCGGCATCGTAATAGCCTAAATAGGCAATTCGTTGACCTTTAACTTCAATAATCGTGGGCCGACGAGCTTCTTTAATATCCCGACCTGCTCCCACGGTCTTAATTCCCGCTTGGTCTAAAGTTGCCATGGTTTCCACTAGCCCCGGTTCCTCATAGTCCATCGTATGATTATTGGCGAGATTGACAATATCAATTCCCCCTTCTGTTAATACTTTTACGGATTCTGGATCGGCCTTAAAATTAAATTGTTTGTTAGGACGGCGTAGGGTAGAACGGGTGAGGGGATTTTCTAAATTCACCATAGCCACATCGGCATCCTGATATTCGGGGAGTTGGGCAAAGGGTAGGGAGTAGTTCGTCCCAATCACATCTTCAAAGTGATCGGACAGGGTGACATCTCCCCCAAATACTAAAGTCACCGTTGGATCTTGGGGATTTTTGACTTGTTCCTGTTGTACCACTGGAACTACTTCTAAGGCGGCTTGCACGGTATCATGGCGTTTTGGTGGCGGTGCGACCATCACTACCTTTTCTTGAGGGTTGGATAGGGGGAGTTGTTGGGCGTTGACTTCGTAGTAACTCACCCAACAGCCCAATACAAAGGTAGAAACGGCCGAACCCATCATAAACATTAACCGCAGGGTTTTAAATTTAATCCCGTCCAGATTTAACCACCGTCGGTATGCTTGTCCTTTGCTTCGATAAACTTGATTGGCTGGAGTCACTAGCCGTACCGATTGTTTCCAGAGAATCTCCCCATCTCCTTGATACCGGGCGGCAATTTTTACTCCTTCTAGGTTAGGGGCGTTGAGTTTCCACAGCAAGTGACAGATAAACTTAACAATGCCCTCATTCATGGCTTCCTGTTGAAATTCAACCAGGACGGGTAAACAGCCTTTATGATCGGGGGGCGCGACTCTCGCTGAGATCCCTTCAGGTCTGAGATAGGTATTAATTAAATCGCTAATTGCCCTTAGGTCTCCAGTCCGGGCTAATTCAAAAATAGAAGGTTGACCTAAATATTCTGCATAAACCATAAAAATACTATCCTCTCCCTATAGAAATTTTGCTTGCGGTTCAGTTTAATATAAAGATCACCTTAACCCTGACCCTAGCGAGTCGTTGATCATTAGATTTTATCAAAAATGGTAGCCATAGGAATAGATTTAGGAATTTCTAGTCTACCTACAACATCTATTCGTAACTACTAATCAAATAGTGGCTACAGGCTTCTAATATAGGATAAACTCTCAGGTTGCGCCCTGCCGCCAACATCCAGAATAATTAGGTTAGGGAATACAGCTTAAAGTTTTGGTTAGGGTTTGGATTGAGTTCGATGTAAGATCAATCCTTCATATCCTAAACGGAAATCTTCGGTCGTAATCGAAATTTCTTTCGGATCAGTTAACCCTTGGCGACGATAGCGACGGATGGCTTCTAAGGCGGCTTGATTACTTAATAATGCTAAATCTGCCCCATTCCAACCTTCAGTTTCCGTTGCCCAATTTGTTAAATTAATATCAACTAAAGGACGGTTTTTATTATGAACTTTCAGGATCGCTAAACGACTATTAATATCGGGTAAATCGACTTTCAATTGTAAATCTAATCTTCCCGATCTCAAGAGGGCTGGATCGATAGCTTCGGGGCGATTTGTTGCCCCAATTAATAATACTTCAGAACTATTTTGTAACCCGTCTAATTCCGTTAATAATTGCCCTACAACGCGATCGCTTACCCCTGAATCTCCCAGATAAGCCCCACGAATCGGAGCTAAACTATCAATTTCATCAATAAAAATAACACAGGGAGAGGCTTGTCTAGCCTTAGCAAATAATTCTCGAACAGCGGCTTCGGCTGCTCCTAGCCAACGGGTTAATAATTCCGGCCCATTCACCGCAATAAAATTAGCCCTAGATTGGGATGCGATCGCTTTTGCTAATAAGGTTTTACCCGTTCCGGGTGGCCCCCAAAGTAAGATTCCGCGAGGGGCTTTGGCTCCGGTTTGTTGATACAATTCCGGGTAAAGTAACTGACCTTCTACGGAATCCTGTAAGGTTTGTTTAATACTCTCTAAACCGCCAATTTCTTCCCATGAAATATTGGGATTTTCCACTTCTACCGACCGCAAAACCGAAGGCTTAATTTCCGTTAAAGCGTCGATAAAATCCTGTTGATTAATATACAATTGATCGGGAACGGTCGCTTCTAAAGAGGGAACCTGACGACGTAAAGCTGTATAGGCTGCGGCTTGACAAGTAGCTTTTAAATCTGCCCCGACAAATCCCACAGACAAATCGGCAATTTCTTCTAAATTAACTGTTTTTAAGGGCATGGATTGTGTTAGAATGGTAAGGATTTCTAAGCGCCCATTTCTATCAGGAACTCGAAAGCGAATTTCTTTATCAAATCTGCCCGGACGTCGTAGGGCTGGGTCAATAGCATCGGGGCGATTTGTTGAGGCTAAAACAATCACGCCTGGGGTTTTGGCAAAACCATCCATTAAGCCTAATAATTGAGCGACTAATCGTTTTTCCACTTCCCCTTCTACTTGGGAACGATGGGGGGCTAAACTGTCAATTTCATCAATAAATATAATACAAGGGGCTGATTTCGCGGCTTTCTCAAAAATTTGTCTTAATTTGGCTTCCGCTTCCCCATAATATTTGCCCATAACTTCCGGGCCGACAATAGCAATATAACTGACTCCTAATTCTTCTGCAAAAGCCCTGGCGGTTAGGGTTTTACCCGTTCCGGGTGGGCCAACAAATAATACGCCACGGGGGGGTTCTAAGCCTAATTTTGCTAACAATTCAGGACGTTTTAAAGGCAATTCTACTAATTCTCGTAATTGTTGAATCACATCTCCTAACCCCCCCACTTCTGAAATATTGCATAGGGGATGGAAATTTTGAGCAGAAAAATTAGGGGTTTCTGATGGGGTTTCCACCGATGGAGGTGTAATAATTACAGAATGGGATTCTGTATTGTTTTTGGGTATATTCCCCTGTCTAGGAATACTGGTGCGAGAACCAATTTGTACGTCGGTTTTAATTTCTCCACTTTTGATTTTTTCATCTAAGGTTTTTGCTAGTTCAAATAATTGATCAAACCCATCAAATAAATTATTCATTTTAAAACCTGATTAAAAAATAGGATTACGGGCGGATTTATTCAAGTTAATTATAACTAAAAAAAATAATCAAAACCACCATAAAACTTTTATGGTGCGTAGCACTCGGTAACAGGGAACAGTAAGCAGTGAAAGGGTTTCAGGAATAAAAAGTGTCCTAACTGTAATGCGTAGCGCTATATAATCTTCGGAGCGCATCTAAATTCGGTATTTGACAAAAACTAATCCAGTAAACCACTTGTGGTAAAGTCTGTTCCCTGTTCCCTGTTCCCAATTCCCAGCTATCATTATTTTTAACTTGAAATCCGACCCGCGCGTTTTGTACTTTTCTCACGCACAACTTCTAATAGTAACACAACACTTTGGGGTTGGCAAGGGGTTTCTTAAAAAAATGTTGCGTTCAGGTGAACGAGCATCTCACAAATGGCTCCAGGCTTGAGATAGGTCAATAATTTTCCCGTATTCATCGCATTTAGTTTCTAATTTAGGGGGTAAGGGGGATTCAGTCTGTGACATAGACCCCGACCCATCAGAAACCAAGGATTTCAAACATTAGTCCCCGGATATTCCGCCAGTTCTACGCCCCAATGGTAGTTAACCACCACCCAATCCACCTGATCTCGAATGGCTTTAATATCGGCGGCTACCCGCTCATCATAACGGGGATTGGTTCCGGCTAAACTCTCAGTAGCAGCATGAAAGTCGGCATCGTAATAGCCTAAATAGGCAATTCGTTTTCCCCATAATATTTGCCCATAACTTCTGGGCCGACAATAGCAATATAACTGACTCCTAATTCTTCTGCAAAAGCCCTGGCGGTTAGGGTTTTACCCGTTCCGGGTGGGCTAACAAATAATACGCCACGGGGGGGTTCTAAGCCTAATTTTGGTAACAATTCAGGACGTTTTATAGGATTACGGGCGGATTTATTTAAGTTAATTATAACTAAAAAAAATAATTAAAACCACCCATAAAACTGTTATAGTGCTACCCACTAGGGAACAGGGAACAGGGAACAGTAAGCAGTGAAAGGGTTTCAGGAATAAAAAGTGTCCTAACTGTAATGCGTAGCGCTATATAATCTTCGGAGCGCATCTAAATTGGGTATTTGACAAAAACTAATCCAGCAAACCACTTGTGGTAAAGTCTGTTCCCTGTTCCCTGTTCCCAGCTATCATTATTTTTAACTTGAAATCCGATCTAAAGCCCGTCTTCCTCCCCAACGTTCTACTATTTTATCATCATAATCATCGGCAATTTCTAACACTGCATTAACTGAGGCTTCTAGTTCTAATTTATCACAAGTAGAACCAACAATAGTATGCTCAAAAATAATATCCCCGTGTTCATCAATCCCAAAAGCTCCAAACCTCATAATATTATTTTCTCGTAGGAGAAAATGTAATAAATCTGGAGAAAGTTCTACATCTGTCACCACATAAGACCGAGCATTAATAATGGCATCATCTTTTTCCCAAGGGAATACAAATACCTCAACTAATGCTGAACCCATGACCATTGCTAATCCGGGTACGTCTTCTCTAGCACAAGGAAATTTGCCATATAATTCTCTCATCCAGGTGGCAATTTTGTTATAACAGGCTTCTTGGATTGCGGTTTGAAATTGCATTTTTAGCGTTCTCCCTAAACTTTTTCCTCAGTTTTAACATCTTTGGGGTCACTAGAAACAGAGTTTGTATTATTTCTCAACACGCTGAAACTCGGTTACACTAAAAATAGTGAATCTGAAGTTGAGTTTGATTGGAGGGTAAACCATGGATGAAATTGCAATCACTAATGCTAAATTAATTGCTCAAGTGATTACTGTGTTAGGTTCATTGGGCTTTTTCTTTGCCACGTTTCAAGCGTTGAAACAATTGGAAAAATAGGATTTAGGACGCGCTCTGGCGCGTTCTGATTTTTTAGGTAGACTGAAATTGGAATCCATTCTCATCAGCATAACGATTTAAAAACCGCATGACTCGCTCAAAAATGTCTTCTGAGTATACTTCAAAGTAACATTCAACCTTAGAAAGATCCTCATTTTCTGCATAGAAGAACTTGACATTGCTGGGGGTAACTTTGATTTGTCCTTCTTCATCGCGTAACCACAAATTAGTGATTTGTTTCCGATAGGCTCTTAATCTTTCTATCGCTTGAAGACGCTCAAATAGCAAGACCACAATTTTAGTTTCGGAGTCTTTGCGTTTCCGCAGACTAATCCCGCTAATTTCTTCATCTAATCCATCAATAAACTGTACAGAGGTTGTCATGATTTTTCCTCTCTGCTTTTCCTTGATTTTATCCTATTTTTAGGAAAACCTCAACTCTTTTCTAGTTTTAGGGGATATTTTGCCCTCGAATTGCTGCATCCACTTGTTTAAAAAGTTCTGCTGGGGTTGAAGAATTGTATAAAATTATATCTGCTTGTTTACATTTTTCTGCTAAAGACATTTGGCTATTAATTTTAGCTTCAGCTTCTTCGGTGGTTAAAAGTCGACCAAAATTAATTTTTTCTCTTTCTATTAACCTCAAATATTGCTGTTCAAGAGGACAATAGACAACCCAAATTTCCGTGACTAAATCCGTCATTTGCGATTCAAATAATAACGGAATCACTAAAACCCCGTCAGCGTAAGGGTTGCCATCGGGATTCTGGATTTTTTGAGCTTTTAATTGTTTAATATTGTTAACAAAACAATGGCGCACAAAGGGGTGTATCTGTTGCTCTAGCCAGGTTCGCTCCGATGAGTCTGAGAAAATCAGACTAGCCAATTTCTGCCGATTTAAGTTACCATTATAAAGTAGAATATCCCTCCCATAGCGGTCAACAATTTGTTTGAGAACAGGTGAACCGGGTTCCACTGCCTCTCTCGCATATAAATCCGCGTCCCAAATGGGGAGTCGGTAGGTCGTGGTAAGATAGTTGGATACGGTCGTTTTTCCGCTTCCTATCCCTCCGGTAAGACCAATTAAACGCATAATCCTGTTTTTAAATCTATAATACTATTCATAATAGTAATAGAAATAGTCTATCTGGGTGGCTTCTGTAAAAAATAAATAGTAGATTCCCTTTCGGTAATTGTTTATTCAAGGCATAAACCCTTATGCAGCCTGGACGTTTTGTTAAGTTAATTTTCATCTCCCTACCTTTAACTGGATTTTGGACGGTGGGGATGGGTGATTTCCCTAATTTTTTGAGTAATAATCTTAAAATTAGTTTTCCCATAAATCAAGTTTTAGCCCAATCAATTCTTCCCGAACCTAATAGTACAAATACCCTGACTAATTCCGTTAATAATCGTGTGGATATTACCGGAGGTCAACAGTCGGGAGATGGGAGAAATTTATTTCATAGTTTTACACAATTTAATGTGCCGCCGGGTCAGATTGCTAATTTTGTTTCTAATAATTCCATTCAAAATATTTTTAGCCGTGTCGTGGGCGGACAACCTTCGGTAATTGAAGGGTTAATTAAAGTGACCGGAGGCAATTCTAACCTATTTATTTTAAATCCCTCTGGAATTATTTTTGGTTCGGAAGCACGTTTAGATGTTCCGGGTGCATTTACCGCCACAACCGCTACAGGTATAGGATTTAATTCCGGTTTATTTAATAGCTTAAATTCTAATGATTATAATAGCCTTTCAGGGGAACCCAATAGTTTTCTTTTCTCCACATCCAACCCGGGTAATATTGTTAATTCTGGAGAACTTACGGTTTCCCAAGGACAAACCTTAACCTTAATTGGGGGAAACGTTATTAATACCGGAACATTGAATGCACCCGCAGGACAAATTACCATTGCAGCTATTGAAGGAAATAATTTAGTTAGAATTAGTCAAACCGGATATTTACTCAATTTAGAAATTGAAACCGTTACCCCCAGTCTTGAGAATAATGAATCCGTAATTATTCCCCTAGACTTACCCAAATTATTGACAGGAAATTCACAAAATAATCAAGCCTCTAGTGTTAATATTTTATCCGATGGAAGCGTAGAATTAACTAATTCTAATACACCATTTTCTCCTCAAGGCGGGGGGGCTTTAATTTCTGGTTTTTTGAATACCAGAAATACCAATTTTAACTCATCTTCATCAAATCTTCCTCAAGTTAATATTATTGGCAATAATATTCATTTATTTAATTCGGAAATTGATGCTTCTGGTATAAATGGAGGCGGAATCGTCCGAATTGGAAGTAATTATCAAGAAAATGCTCTTTTGCCCACGGCTTCCCGCACATTAATTAATGATCAATCTACGATTATAGCCGATGGCTTAACCGATGGAAATGGGGGACGAATAATTATTGGAGCCAAGGATTCAACCCAATTTTTTGGTAATATTAGTGCCCAAGGATTTTCTAATCCTAACACAACTGAAAGATTGGGAGGATTTGCCACTATTTTTAGTCAAAATAATCTAAATATAGCTGGAAATATTAACCTAAAAACAACTAATTCAATTCCTGGGAATTTAATAATTAATGCACCGGAAATAAACATCGGTAATCAAGATAAAACCCAAGAAAATATTAACCTATCCCAGCAAACTTTAGAAAATCTTGCCCTAACAGCAAATGTATTTATAGAAGCAAAAAATAGTATTAATATTGGTAATTTAACTGACAATAAATTAAACTTTTCGGCTACCACTGGAACCTTAACTTTTACCGCCGATGCAGATAAATCTGGGAGTGGTAATTTTACTATTAATTCAGTAAATATTCTCCAAACTTCCGGCGCTGCAATTTTAATTACCGGGGTGAATTTACTCACGGGAGATATTATTACCCAAGGGGGAAATTTAGACCTAACAACAACTAATAATGGGGGGATTCGGACTGAAAATCTATCGACTTCTGCGAATACCCAAGGCGGGAATATAACCCTTAAAAGCGACCGAGATATTATTACTAATACCCTCTCAACCCGCGCGATGGGAAATGGCACTGGAGGTAATATATATCTTAACGCATCAAACCGCATTCAAACTAACAGTATTAATACCTCTAGTAGTAGTAAATCGGGAGATATTACCTTCACAAGTTTACAGGGAGATATTATTTTAGAGGGAAATTCTTATAGTATTGATGCGACTTCTAGTGAAGGTTCGGGGGGGAATATTTTAGTTAATACTCCTCGAACTTTAACAACAGATTTAATTGATACAAGAGGCAAAGAAACTGGAGGAAATATTATTCTGAATGCTGAGTTAAAAGTTGAAACTAAAGGACTACGAACCGGAATATTTGATCATTTAGAACCCGCCACAGGAAATATTGAAATTACCAGTGATGAAATTAATTTCACCGGGGGTGAAAACTCAATTCAAGGTCAAGGTCAAATTGTCTTACAACCAGCAACGGTGGCTCAAGATATTGAAATCGCAGGTCAAGACAATAACTCGGAACTCACATTAAATTTAACCTCTCGTGATTTAAACAGTTTAGAAAATGGATTTAAAGAAATTATTATCGGAGGAAATCAAGGAAACGGAACTATTTTTATCGCTGGAAATATTGCATTCAAAGATCCCGTTATCATCCAATCTCCTCAAGGTATGATTGCTAGTGGAACACCATTTCGAGAACAATTTTATACCGTTACTGGTTTAGATAATGCCAGTTTAAAACTATCGGCATTAGAAAATATTACCTTGGGCAACCTACTCACAAACGGTGGTAATATTTCGATTTCCAGTGAATCTGGAACTATTTATACTCAACAGTTATCAACGGGAAATTCTGGCTCTGCTACAATTAATTTAACCGGAACAGAAGTAAATTTATTAGGAGGACTAAATTCTGTTCAGGGTTCAGGAGTTCTAATTTTACAACCTAGTCGGAAGACCCAAGCTATGACATTAGGGGGAACAGAAAATGCCTCTAGTTTTGATATGAGTAATCGGGATTTAGAAGCCTTAAAGAATGGATTTATTCAAATTAGAATTGGCCGAGTAGATAGCACAAATACCCTAAATTTAGACGGAGATTTTACGGTTTATGATCCGCTTAATTTACAAGCACAATCTATTATTGGAACTGGTCGGATTACGGGAGTTGATAATAGCTCAGTCACCTTAACCGCCGGATCAAATATTTTAATTGGAGATATTAGTACCGAAGGGGGAACCATTCAACTCACCAGTTCTCAAGGAGAAATTAGGACAGGATCTTTACAATTATTATCAGAAAATCAAAGAAACGGAAATATTAATATATCGGCATTAGGTCAGATTGAAACGGGAGAAATTCGTGCTATTACCCAGGATAATAGCAATAAAAATAGTAATGTTTTATTGAATAGTCAAGATATTAATTTAATCAGTCTAAATGGGGGAATCAGAGTCAACGGTCAGATTTTTAATTCATCCTTAGTGGGCGACTCCATCGCTATTGAATTATTAGCAAATAGAAACATCACCACCGGAGATATTAAAGCCTATCGAGGAATTAATTTGAATAGCATGATGGGAACAATACAGTCAGGAAACATAAATTCAGCCGGAATTAGAGGGGGAGGAAATATTTTTATCATTGCAGGTTCTAGCATTAATACTGGACGAATTAACGCTAGTTCTTCCGAGGGAAAAAGTGGCAATATTTCATTAAATGCTGCTCAAGATATTGATGTAGTTTCCCTGCGGGGGGAAGGAGAAACTCAAGGCGGCGATATTGGAATTTCAACTCATGGATTATTTAGAGCCACGGGAATTTTTAATAGTCGTAATCAAATAAACTCCAGTATTTCCAGCGTAGGAGGAGAAAAAGGTGGTTCGATTGTTATTCAACAAGGAGGCGACCATTGTAGCACTGCTGAATGTGGTAGTATTCCTTTTTCCGTGGGAAATCCCCTTTTAAATGGGACGGCTGGAGCAATTACTGATGGCAATTTGGTGAGTCTTTTACCTACTAATAATTCCTCCTCAAATTCTAATCAATCAACCGGAGAAACCCAGACTATTATTAATCAAATTAATTCCGAATTACAAGGGACAAATCAAGAAACCAAAACCTCACCCATACCCCCTAAAACCGAGAATACCACACCTGTTTTAACCGACTTAACATCGGATGTTGTATTAGAGGAAACCTCGGATATTTCATCTAATCCCAACGAACCCTTAGAAACCCCTATTATTCCCCTCAATACTCCCACCATTCCAATGGATCAAATTGCTTCCGGTTCCGTGATTTCCTCCTTGGCTCAAATTGATACATTTCGAGGAATTGAATTTTCTAACTATTTAGGTTCAAACTCAAATAATACAACCCTTACGGATCAAAGTATTCGTAAAACCTTAAATGAAATCTATAAATTAACCGGATATAAAACCGCCATTATCTATGTATCTAGTCAATCGAATCAATTAGAATTAAGGTTGATTTTACCCGATGGACAACCAATATTTAAAAGTATTCCAGTTCCGCGAGAAACGGTATTAAAAACCGCTAGAACTTTTTCTAATCAAATTCGTTCGCCCGAAAATTTAGAAGATACCCGCTATAAAGAAAATGGCAAACAATTATATAAATGGTTATCTGACCAATCTTATATTCAATTTTGGGATCAAAAATTACGGTTAAATCAACTCAGAAACCTCAAGTTAAATCAACCCCCTGTAGAATTATTGGTTTTGAGTGCTTGTACAACAGCCGTAGGGGATGAAAAAGCGGAATTAGGGTTTGCTGGGTTAGCAGTTCAAGCCGGGGTTAAATCGGCTTTAGCGAGTTTATGGTATGTTAGCGATGCGGGAACATTAGGGTTAATGAATACCTTTTATCAAGCCCTATCAACCAGTCCGATTAAAGCAGAAGCTCTACGACAAGCTCAACTAGGAATGTTACAGGGAAAAGTTCGTTTAGAACAGGGTTATTTAATCAATGAAACTGGAACAAATACTGCCAAAATTCCCCTTCCTCCAGAAATTGCTTCCCGGGGAAATGTTAATTTATCCCATCCTTTTTATTGGGCAGGTTTTACTTTAATTGGGAGTCCTTGGTAAGATTAAACAATTTTCAATACAATCTTTAATAGACAGTCTTATTGGGATTATATAGGAAGCGATCGCAAACGATAACGAGTATCATTAATTGTCACGATTGCACCTGTGTTCAGTTCTTCCTGACATTCATTCAAAATAATCAGTAATCTACCACTAACAACGGCAGGCTTTGTATTTTTTAAACGGAAAATAATTGTACTGGGAAGTTGGTGAGAACTCGCGGCTAAAAGATCAGCAAAATCCAAATCAAACGTTAAAATAATTCGATTTTCTTGTCTTGCTTTTTCTAAAATCTGAGAATCACAGAAGACGCTCTAATCCTTGTTCGCTTAAATGAACAGCATCATATCCTTGTTGACGGAGTACCTTCACTGTCAAGGGAGAAACTCCCATATCAGCAAGAAATTTCACGTTAATCTACTCCCTTCGATCAAACATGAATTTTAGCTCTGTTATTCTGTGAGTCTTAAACTTTATTATAACAGTTCATAGTTGACTCAGCGTAATATTCTGATTAGTTTGATTTGTTGGTAATATTACATCATAAAATAGTTTGAGATTACTATCAAAAAATCCTTGATCTGGTGCATAAATAAGACCTGATAAATTTTTAGCTAAATAAGATTCTAAACAATCTAACATTTCCCACCCGGCATCAGTTAAACCAACAGGGTCAAATTAATTCGGCTTAAACCTGGATATTTGACTACTAAGAAAGATGGTGCTCAAGCACGACAACGGGGTCTAATAGCACGCACTATCTACTATTATTTTATGACTAAGATGGTGCTCAAGCACAACAACGGGGTTAGGGTTTGAGAGCAATAATTGTCCGATGGCGAGGGTCACTGGGAAGGGTGATTTTATAATCAAACCCTACCTCTTTTAAGGTTTCTTCCACATCAAAAGTATAATATTCATCACTCCAAGGTTCGGTACTTTTCATCAGAATAAATAACGCTGGAGGTAAATTCTGAATCACTTCTGATTTAGGGTTATTATCGACAATGGCTAAACAACCGCCCGGACGTAAAATTCTGAACGCTTCTTGAAAGATATCTCTACTGGGTTTGTTCGGGAGTTCATGTAATAGAAATTGCAAGGTAATAACGTCAAAACTATTATCGGGAAAACTGGTATTTTCAGCCAGTTCCTGTCTCCACTCGGCGATTTCTCCCTGGGTATCTCTAACTTTTGCCACTGCTAACATATAGGGTGATAAATCCAACCCGACTGTCCTAATATTATCACCATATTTCTGTACTAAATAACGGTGTAACGGGAGGGTAGACATCCCCACAGAACAACCAATATCTAACACATTCTCCACCCGTTCAGGACAATATTGTCCTAGGATTTCATGGAAACTAGAACGTAAGCGATGTTCGGCGGTTTCCCAGGTAATATTTTCTTTTGGCCAGACTCGCAACCCCATGGCTTTTGTTGCGGGTTCGGCTTCATAAGCGGCTAACCAACATAGATTTCCCTTATCATAAGCATGAAAGGGAACTTGATAATAATCGGGATATTTAATATTAGGATTTGTGACACTTTTTAACAGTTCTTTGGCTTCTGATGTGTCTAATTCTTGACAAATTTTTCGCCATTGAACTCCATTTTTTTCGGCGGTTTTAATTAAAACTTTTCTCGCTTGAAGTTTCATTAAACTATAAAGCGGTTTAGTTTTGATCAGAACATTAACAATTTTAGATAGAAAATCTTCTCCTGCCCAGTCTGGTTTGAGTTTGGCATTAATCATAGTTTAAAAATGGTTGAAGACAAGGATTAATTTATCATGAAATAGAATGAGATCAGAAAAAGTTAAAGACTATCCCATTCTTTTAGGGTAATTTGCTGGGCTAAAATATCTTCAACCTCTCGAATCATAATTCGCAACTGAGGAACAGAATATTCATCATTAGAGGGGATAGTAAGACGATGACTCTCATAAATCATAAACTGATGTTTACTTCCTGAAAAAGGGCCGGAAAAACCAAATTTATGTAATTTTTGAATAAAGTCTCGTCGTTTACATGGTTTCCATCGGCTCAAGTTGTGGCTCCTTATTCAAATCAATGTTATTAATAATTGGTAATGGATGCCCCAATTTGATCCCCAATAAAATCCAATCTTCTAAAGTTGAACGCAATTCTTGTTCACATTGTTTTAAGGTTGAACCAAAAGCAATAACTCCTTGACAAATTGGGATTTTTCCCACAAAAGTCTGATCTTCAAGTTTATCATAAATTGCTTCAGCCATTGCCTGCTCAAGATAATCACTAAGGATATACTGTACAGCCATTGCTAATCCTAAATTCATTGCATTTTTCCTATTATAGAATATTTGAGTCAATGTATTTATGAAGTTTTATTCCATGTATCCTGTCTGTTTTAACCATTGGCGAAGTTGAGTAAAAAATTGGTTTCTATCGGGGTTTTGATAAACTTCTTTAACCGTTTTCCATCCCGCATCTGCTTCACCTAGTAAATACTGTTGGGCTAAATAAGCGGCTAAAACTCCTTTTAAATCTTGTTTCAGGCGATTACGTTTAGTGATTTCTTGTAACAAAACTGAGTTATGTTCGGCGAGTAATTCAGAATATTTTTTAGTCACATCTTGCCATTCTCCAAACTGATATTTAAAAATTTGTAAAGGCAATTGTTCCGGGGTATAGACTTGAAATTGTTTGCTAAATCGTTGGTCATAATGAATTAAAATGGGGGTTTCTTGGTTGTCTGTTTTGAGTTGATAGGAAATTAAACCCCATTTTTGTTGTAAATCTCGATATTCCCGTTTAATCGGACTATACCGATAAATCACGGAATAGTAACTTTTTAAATTATTATCCTCATCAACTAATAAATCTACTAAAATTTCGGGTTCTTTATCATTATCTAAATCTAGGATTTTAAAATCAATCACCCGGGCATTTTTAACGGTTTTTACTCCAGGACTAGATAAATTTGCCATAGAAATAACATCTTCTGAAATCAAATCTCCTTTTCTGGTAAGTTTAATTTGCATGAGTTGAATTGTACTATTAGAATCTGCTAATAATTGAGCTTTAATCTCTCCTAAAATAACTGTTTTTTGCACCTTTAAATCCTTTATTTCTGGATAGGATTCGGGTTTTGATTCTATTGGGGGTGTCCCTTGAGGTTGCATGGTAACTGGTGGGGTTGTCGGAGAAGATTTAGGCTCTGAACTAACTGCTGGAGTATCAGAAATTGAGATTCTGGCAATATATTGAGTCGGGACTAAAGCCTGTTTTTTATCTTGGGAAATGGCTTGACAAATTAAGGTAGCAACTTCCGCCCTGGTTGCGGGTTTATTAGGATTTAATCGTCGCAGATTTGGATAATTAACTACTAACCAATTTTCTGTTGCTGTTGCGATCGCTTTTTTAGCATATTCAGGAATATCAGAAGCATCATCAAAGATTTTGGTTAATTGTTGATAGGAAACTTGGCTGGATTTATAATCTAAACCATTAACTACCGCCACTAACGCCTGGACTCTGGGGATATTTAATAAAGGATTAAAAACACTTCCTAAATATCCCGACATAAAACCTTTTTGATTCGCCCCTTGAATAGCATTATAGGCCCAAAAATCCGTCGGGACATCGACAAAATCAATCGCTTTTTCACTTCGAGGAATTTTAGGAAATGCTTGACTCAGAATCGCTGCAAATTCAGCCCGATTAACGGGACTATCGGGGCGAAAAGTATCATCTTCATAATAGCCTTTCACAATATTTTTTTGGGCTAAATTTTCAATACAATTTTGCGCCCAATGACCTTTAATATCTGAAAATTTTTGAGAATCTTCGGCGAAAACGGGATTGATAAATGCTAGAGATTTATGAGTAATAATTATTCCCAAAGCGACGAGAATAAATAACTTAATTGGGGATAGATTAGACCTCAATTTTTGCATCAAAACAGCTATCAATTTTGCAGACTTAAAATAGGATACAATTTTGAATTTCATACTAATACTCCTTATTTAAACAAATTGAACAACAGCACCCGCACTAGGTAAGGTGATATCCAAATTAGGAACACCCACCAACACAAGATTACCAACACTAGCAACAGATGTTCCAAAATTCAAGTCGGTATCGGAATTATCCGTAACCGGACTTAAATAAGTTTGAACTAAATTTCCGCTTCTTAATTCATAGCGAAATGTTCCTCCTAAATTTCCTAAACCGTAGCCCGGAGAACCAATCAAAACCTCATTTCCTATCAAGGCTAAGGCTTGACCAAATTGATTAAATTCCTCCACTTTAGGAGCATTATAACGTTGTAAAACCGCTCCGGTAATCCCATCGAATAAAAAGGCGATTCCCGCATCTATTCCCCCCTGGTCGTTTCCTGGCGCACCGATTAAAATATCTCGACCAACACCCGTCCAGGCGACGGAATAACCAAAATTATCTAACCCGGGATTGGGATTTTTAAAGGTTTGTAAAAGCTGTCCGGTTACACTATCAAACATATAGGCTTGACCGGGTTGTTTTCCCCCAGTTGGAGTTAAGCTGGCGGGCGCACCAATTAATATTCTATCCCCACCAACCGCCGCTACGGACGCACCAAAAAAGTCATTAACTTGAGGGTTAGGATTCAAAAATGTTTGCAATAGTTGACCCGTATTTTCATCCAGTAAATAGGCGATTCCTCCGGTGGGTGCTAAGGTGGAATTACCGGGTGCACCGACAATAATATTATTGCCTAAAGTTGCGACGGAATAGCCAAATAAATCAAATATATTTGGGGTCGGGTTATTGATAGTTAAATAGGGGGCTCCCGTGGCGGTATTAAACCCATAAACCGCCCCAGAATTAGGAGCTAAACTACTATCTTGAGATGCACCAATAATAATATTATCTCCTAAAGTTGTAGCTACGGATTGACCAAATTTTGAAGTACCCGCAGTCGCAGAAGGGTTACGAAATGTTAATGTTGGTTGTTGAGTTGTGAGATTGAATAAATAGGCGATTCCTTGATTATTGGTTTGACCCGGGGCGGCTATTGCTAAGAAATTATTTCCTAACCGAGATAAATTTGAACCAAATTGAGCATTAGTTTCAGGAATCGGATTAACTAATTTTCCTAATGCTGAAGGTGGAATTTCATCATCTATAATGTCTAAAATAGCTTGATTAGGTGTACCAATTTGGGCAAAATTAGTGGGGTTTTCTAAGGTTAAAAGTAAGTTAGATGAATAATTAGGGAAATTATTATTAACAATGGGAATTTTAATGATTTTAGGAGTAGTATCCCCATTGGCAAAATTAACAATAATTGGTGTGGTATCTACTTGATTTCCCGTTGGTGTTAAGGGAGTAGGAATTGGAACTACCGTAACGCTGATTTCTCCATCATTTCCACTATTTCTAACAACGGTAATCGGATTAATTATAGTCCCATTTTCATTAACAGCAAACTGCTCGGAACTAAAAGCTACCGACCCAGGAATAATAAAGTTAGAACGATTAATTTGATCTGGTTTAATTCCTTGTAAAATAGCTACAATCTCCCCTAAATTAGAGGATATAATTGTACTATTTTCGTTTCTGGGATCGGATTTAATGGTTAAGTTTTTAAAAGCTAAATCACCCGTTAAAAAAATAATATCTTCTTCTGGTTTATAATCTACAATTATATCAGATAATTCTAAATTATTACTATCTAAAACAAAAATATCTTTACCTTCTCCACCGATTAAAGTATCACTTCCTGCGTCCCCAGAAATCCAATCATTTCCGTTATCTCCAATGATTTGATCATTTCCTTGACCTCCAACTAAGGTATCATTTCCGATCCCTCCCGATACCTGGTCATCTCCAGCATTTCCTGTTACTAAATCATTCCCCCCATCCCCTCGAATCTGATCATTTCCATTACCTCCAAAAACCGTATCATCTCCATCTTCTCCCCCAATAAAATCATCTCCATCATTACCCTCTACCCAATCATTATCGGCGCCTGCTCGAAGTTCATCATTTCCTTGACCTCCGAATATAAAATCCTTACCTAAATCCTCTCTAACTTGATCATTTCCTGACCCGGAATAAATTGTATCATCTCCTTCAACTCCCGATAATTGAGTGGGATTATCAGGATTTACAAATCCCACAAATCGATCATTTCCTGCTTCTCCAAATAACAGATCATTGCCTTCACCTCCTAAAATTTGATCGTCTCCAACCCCGCCAAATAGGGTATCATTTCCCCCTTCTCCAAATAATTGATCGTTATCTGAGTCACCATAAATTAGTTCAGGATCTGACGAACCCCGAACCGTATCATCTCCTCCTAATAAAAAAGCACCTAACTTAAATACTCCCAATTCTCCAGGGAAAAATCTGATGTCTTCAGGGGTATTATCTCCGACTAAGCGAAGTAAACCTGTGGTAGAATCGGTTTCTGGTTTTAGCACCATAATGTTATTTTGTAAACTGAAATTAAAATACTAACATTGCTAATTATAGCATCGGTTTTGCTGACTGCCAAAATTTAGAAATCGTTACAAATTGATAGCCCTGTTCTAATAATTTAGGAATAATTTCTTCAGCAGTTTTTGCCACATCTTTTCCCCCATTATAGCCATCATGGAGGACAATAATTGACCCATTTCGGGTTTGTTTGATCACCCTATTACTGACAATTTCAACCCCAGGTTGTACCCAATCTTCAGGGACAACACTCCACATCACCGGACGATATCCCCAACTTGTTAATAAATCTAAAGTTCTGGGTAAAAATACACCGTTAGGGGGACGAACATCTAGGATTAATTCCGGTTCCAGACCACAAGCATTAAAAATAGCAGTTTTAGTTTTTTCTAGGCTTTGTTTTAATACAATTTCTGTTAATAAAGGGAAAGTATCGTGTTGATAACCATGTAACCCTATCCAATGACCTTGTTGATAGACAGATTGGGCAATTTCAGGATATTTTTCTACCTCATGTCCTAACCAAAAAAAACTGGCCGTAATTTGAAAATGTTCTAAAACCTTTAATAATTCTAAGGTATATTGGGGGTGCGGCCCATCATCAAAGGTTAAGCAAATTTCTGGTTGAGATGAATCCCCTGTCCATAGACATCGGGGAAATTTTTGGCTTAAAAGTGGATACAAATAGGGGAAAAATGAGGCAAATTGTAGTTTAAAATTGAAATGGTTATTCATAAAGGTTTAAGTTCACAAATCTTTGTATAAATAAGTTGGTATTGGGTTAAAAAAAATGTACCATATTGATCGGTAATTAATTGGCAAATCTGACATGAAAAAGTATGTTTGTAAAACCTGTGGCTATACCTACGATCCCGAATACGGTGATACCGATGGCGGTATTGAACCGGGTACAGCTTTTGAAGATATCCCAGAAGACTGGATTTGTCCACTTTGTAGCGCGGAAAAAAAAGATTTTGAATTAGAAGAATAGAGGGTTAATTTGTCTAGTATACAGCCTTTAAAAGTGATTGTAATTGGGGGTGGAGCAGCAGGTTTTTTTGGGGCGATTACTTGTGCAAATCACCACGCCCAGACTCAAGTAATTTTGCTTGAAGCCGGACAACAAACCCTGGCTAAAGTAAGGATTTCCGGCGGGGGACGGTGTAATGTCACCCATGCTTGTTTTGAACCGACTCAATTTGTACAAAATTACCCCAGGGGAAGCAAAGTTTTGCGCGGTGCTTTTAGTCGATTCCAAGCTAAAAATACCGTGGAATGGTTTGCTAATCATGGGGTGAAATTAAAAACAGAAACCGACGGGCGAATGTTCCCCACAACGGACGATTCTGCAACGATTGTTAACTGTTTAATTAGAGTAGCAGAACAGGCGGGAGTCAGGATTAAAACGCAAGCTCTGGTGGCTTCTATTTCCTATAATAATTATAGCCCCCATCCTTTTAAAATTCAACTGAAATCGGGAGAAATTTTAGAAGGCGATCGCATTTTATTGGCCACCGGAAGTAACCCCTCTGGTTATAAATTTGCTCAAGCTTTAGGACATACAATTATTCAGCCAGTTCCCTCTTTATTTACCTTTAATCTTAAAGATAAACGACTGCAAGATTTAGCGGGAGTTTCTGTTAGTTCGGCGCGGGTTAAACTCCCCCAAGCTAAATTAGAACAAACCGGGCCATTATTAATTACCCATTGGGGATTAAGTGGGCCAGCAATTTTAAAATTATCCGCTTGGGGGGCGAGGGTTTTATATGATTGTCATTATAAATCCCCTCTACAAATTAATTGGCTTCCCCAGGAACATCCAGAACAATTAAAGGAAAAATTATTAACCCTAAAATCAGAATTTCCTAATCGTTTAATTTCGGCAAATTGTCCGGTTGATTTACCTCGTCGCCTTTGGAAACAATTGGTTGATTATCTTGGAATTGATGAGGAAAAACGCTGGTCAGAAATTTCTAATAAATCTTTAAATCAACTAATTCAAGAGTTGACACAAGGAAGTTATAATATTAATGGAAAAGGCGTTTTCAAGGAGGAATTTGTTACCTGTGGTGGAATAAATTTAAAGGAAGTTAATTTTAAAACCATGGAAAGTCGTTGTTGTCCAGGGTTATATTTAGCCGGAGAAATCTTAGATATTGATGGAGTTACCGGGGGATTTAATTTTCAAAGTGCTTGGACAACTGGATGGTTAGCAGGAAAATCTGTTGTTGGGCTTTAGCCCAGGGAAAGAGCGCTGAAGCGCAACAACAAATTATTAAATTTTGGGTTTTCCGTCCTCTGATTTTGGAATATCTGGACAGGAATTGAAGGTTTTTAATTGATAACCTTGTTTCTCCATTGTCTCTACAAAATGAGTAGGATCTTGATTATTATTTTCAGGTAATATTTCGGGAGGATGATTTTTTAAATCCTGGCGTTTGTGTTTGAGTTTAGATTGTTTACCCATGATGTTGATATCCTTATAATTAATGAAAATAATGGTATAATAATTATAACACTTTCAACTATTTTAATTTTCTATATGATGGGTTATCTCAAGGGGAACGTTGCCGATCTGCAAAAGGGAAATGGAAATAGAATTACCCTATTACTCGATGTTAATAATATTGGGTATGAAGTGCAAATTTTACCTCGAATGAGAGCAGAATTACCTGCTGTTGGGGAGTCGATACAAATTTTTACCCATTTACAAGTCCGAGAAGATCAAATTGTTTTATATGGCTTTTATAATATGGCTGAACGGGATTTGTTTCGCCAATTAATTAGCGTTAGTGGCATCGGAACTCAATTAGCGATCGCTCTTTTAGATACCCTCGGACTTCAAGATCTAATTCAAGCAATTGTAGGCGGTAATACCCGTGTTTTAGCCAAAACTCCAGGCGTCGGAAGCAAAACCGCAGAACGCATCGCCCTAGAACTCAAAACTAAACTATCGGAATGGCGACAACAAGCTGGAATGCTTTCATCTAATCCCTCCAATATTACCCCAAAAATTCAAGAAGAAGTCGAAATGACCCTACTGGCTTTGGGTTATACTGGAGCAGAAGTGATGCAAGCTTTACAAGTTATTAGTCAAGATTCTAGTTTAGCGAAACAAACTAATTCCGATGAATGGATCAGAAATGCGATCGCTTGGTTAAGTCAAGGGACTTGAAAGCTATTGACAGACACTCCCCAAAACTCAAGTTTCAAAGCTTACCCTCATGGGGAATAGTATTTCCAGCAGGGGGAATAGTATTTCCAGCAGGGGGAATTTGGGGAGCAAAAGGATTAGTATTGTCCGACGGGGGAACCGGAGAAGGTAAAATCGGAGGCAACATATCTCCTGAGTTGGGTGCTGTGGGAGCAAAAGGTGGGGTGAGATTAGTCGGATTGGGAGGCGTTAATGTAGGATTTGAAGGATTGATTGGGGGTTTGATTTCCTGAGAACTAGGTAATGTCGCCAGGGCGACCCGTTCTCCGCCAATAGCTCGTAAACGGTCTAATACCCGAATCACATCATTATAAAGGGCTTCTCTTGGGGCATAGAGTACGATTAATCCACTGGGATTCCAACGTCGAAATCGGAGTAAAGATCGGTCTAATTGATCTTGATTAACTGGTTGTTGTTCAATATAGGTTTGTCCAGATTTATCAATCCCCACAATTAACATTTTTTGCATTTGGGTTTCCCCCGTACTCGCCTTGGGCAAATCCACATTAATTGCCTGTTGACGAGTTAATTGTAGGGATGCCAAAATAAAGAACGTGAGAATACAAAACACGACATCAATTAACGGAATTAATTCTATTCTGGCTTCATCAGTGGTCGAATCTGTTCTAATTTTCATAAAAATTTGGGGATTAATGTTTTAGAGTCTTCTTGGATAAAAAAGTAACTTTTTCTGTTGAAAACATTTATTTTTCCTCTTTTTCTTCCTCCTCCAAAGACTCAGATTTTTTTACGGGTTTAGGCCTTTTTTCTGTTTCAGGAATAGAGTTATTATTGTCTTCATCTATTAGAGGAAATTTCAAAAGTGGCTCATTTGTTTCTTCTGATTCTTCTTCCTCATCGGTTTCAAGAATTTGTAACTGAGATTTTGGATATGGCCAATTCTGACGATACATCAATTCTAATTCGTTTCCCGCTTTCCGAAATATTTTGGCTTGACCAAACATTAATCCCTGAAACAATCGATAAAATGCCAAACTAATAATCGCTACAATTAATCCCGTTGCAGTGGAAATTAAGGCTTCCGCAATCCCCAAGGTCACATCCGCAGAGGATGAAGTCCCGATATCACCCAAACGAATCGAACCCAGAGAGTTAATTAACCCTAACACAGTTCCCAAGAGTCCCAACAGAGGGGACATGGCAATCACCGCCTCGAAAATTTTATCCCCCCGACGCATAAAGGCTAATTCTTCATCCGCCCCCGCTTCTAGGGCTAAACGAAAAAGTTCGGGGTCGGGAGACTCTAACCGTAGGGGTGCATAGAGAAACCGTCCCATTGGTTGATTGCTAGATTGTTTAGCAATTTGATGGGCTTTCCCCCATTGTCCCCGTCGGGCTGAGTCAATGACTCGGTTAACGATTTGTTTTTCTTTGGTCAGGGTCGTACCCCAAAACCAAATCCTTTCTATGACCACACTCATCGACAGAATGGACAAGATCAGCAATGGCCACATTGCTGGCCCACCCTTGGCAAAAATCTCTTGAATATTCATCGAACTCGCACAACCTCCTAAAAATCTCACCCCTACAACTGTATTAGATGTACAGGCATTTGGCGAACAAAAAGCCAAACCCTTTCAATTTTGCCATTCTCACCGGGTGAATCGCTAGGGGTTTCTGGTTTCAAATTCTCCGGTATGGCTATTTAATCCTAATCAGTTAATCAATAATTGGATTTTTGAAATTAATTCTCAAAAATATCTAACTGTTCTACAGAATCATCTTTTTTATCCTGTTTTTTAATTCCTTTTCTCAATCCCATGGCTATTTTACTATGCTTTTCAATTTGACGCATCACTTGTTTAGCCCGTTGAATTACAACATCTGGTAAACCCGCTAACCGTCCCGCTTCAATTCCATAAGATTTATCGGCTCCTCCGGGTTGAACTTGATGCAAAAATATAATTTTATCGGGTAATTCTTTAACTGTAACTTGATAGTTTGCCACATTGGGAATAATTGAAGCGAGTTCATTTAATTCGTGGTAATGGGTAGCAAAAATTGTCCGAGAACGAATTTCTGTGGCTAAATATTCCGCCACTGACCAAGCAATAGATAAACCGTCAAAGGTAGCCGTCCCTCGGCCAATTTCATCTAATAACACTAAGGATTTTTGAGTTGCATGATTTAAAATATTAGCGGTTTCATTCATTTCTACCATAAAGGTTGATTGACCTGTGGCTAAATCATCCACTGCGCCCACCCGGGTAAAAATGCGATCGCAAATTCCTAATTTAGCCGATTTAGCCGGAACAAAACTACCCACTTGAGCTAATAATTGAATTAAGCCAATTTGTCTTAGATAACAACTTTTACCACTGGCATTCGGCCCAGTTAAAATAATTAGATCAGGGTGAGAATAGGGTTTAATTTCTGGGGTTTCTGACCCTTCTTCTTGACTTCCCAACTGAGCCGTATTCGGAACAAAAAACCCCGGAGGTAAGGATTTTTCAACTACGGGATGGCGACCTTCAATAATTTTAACTTCTCGACTATTCACCATTTCAGGACGACAATAACCTTGATAAACCGCAATATCCGCTAACCCAGATAAAACATCAATTGCGGCTACCGCCCGCGATACATCTCTAATTAATTCTGAGTGTTCTCCCACTTCTAATCTTAATCGCAGAAAAATCTCATATTCTAATTGGTTTAAATCGTCTTTTGCGGTTAAAATTCTGGCTTCTCGTTCCTTTAATTCCGGGGTAATAAATCGTTCTTCATTGGTTAAGGTTTGTTTCCTAATATAATCATTGGGAGCTTGATCTAATTTAGAACGAGTAATACTAATATAATAGCCAAAGGCTTTATTAAAACCTACTTTTAAAGTAGAAATTCCGGTGCGTTCCCGTTCTTGAATTTCTAAATTTGCTAACCATTGTTGATCTGCTTCTGCTAATACCCGCAGCGAGTCTAATTGTTCATCCATTCCCGAACGAATTATCCCCCCTTCTTTCAAGTGTGGGGGCGGAGACTCTACTAAATAGGATTGAATTTTATGGGCTAATTCTTCTAATACGGGGGGAACAGTTTGTAGGGATTTTAAATAGGGAGAATTACCCCGACTGACTAAAACCGATAATTCCGGTAATTTGGCTAAAGAATCTGCTAAAGCAACTAAATCCCTGGCATTTGCAGTGCCATTTCCCGCCCGTCCGGTTAACCTTTCTAAATCATAAATTTGCCGGAGTAATTGCTGTAACTGATATCTTAATTCATGGTTGTCAACTAACTCTTGAATTGTATCATGGCGCGCTCTAATTCCTCGCAGATCTAATAATGGTTGTAATAACCAACGACGCAACGCCCGACCTCCCATAGCGGTGCTAGTTTTATCTAAAGCCCATAATAAAGAACCGTGTAAAGTTCCATCTCGAACGGTTTGGGTAATTTCTAAATTGCGGCGACTTTGATAATCTAAGATTAAATAATCGGTAATTGTATAGGTATGAAGTCTTTGTAGGGGAACTTGATTTTGCCGTTGAGTATCTTCTAAATAATCTAATAATCCTCCGGCGGCTCGTACTCCTAGGGGTAAATGATCACAGCCTAATCCTTCTAAAGAACGCATTTGAAATTGTTCTAAAATTTTATTTCTGGCTTCACTTAAACTAAAGGGAAATTGCGATCGCAAGGAATAACAAAAACAATTCGGTAAACAGTCCGGTAACTGACTAGATTTTTCCCCTGGACGCAACATTTTTCCTAAATCCGGGGCATTAATAGGAAACAACACTTCCGACGGTTGTAGACGCATTAACTCTTGGGTTAGTTGTTCTAAATTTTGGGATTGGGTGGTTAAAAATTCCCCCGTAGAAATATCAGAATAAGCCAGCCCCCAATGATCTCCAGCAATCACAACTGCTGCCAAATAATTATTTTTACGACCCTTGAGCATTCCGTCATCCGTCAAAGTTCCGGGGGTTAAAATTCGGGTAATTTCTCGACGCACTTGGCGTTTTTCCCTGGCCGCAATTTCCGCATCTTCAACTTGATCACAAATCGCCACCGCATAGCCTTTTTCTAATAGCATGGTAGCATAGCGTTCTACTGCATGATGGGGAACACCCGTCATCGGAACTCGGCCAATTTCTTTCCCTCCGTGTTTTGCAGTTTGCACTAATTCCAATTCTTGAGCTATGGTAATAGCATCCTGAAAAAAGCACTCAAAGAAATCCCCCACCCGAAATAATAATAAGGCATGGGGATATTGTTCTTTGACTTCGATATAGCGGTGCATCATTTCCGATAACTTTTCCCGATCGATCAGGTGATAGTCTGCATTGGGCGGAAGCGAATTGTCGGGAACTGAAGGAGCAGAGGACGCACTGGGGGGAACGCTCATAGTTTTTTGAAGATGCAAACCAAGACTAATCCTTAAGACTTTAGCGCGTTTAGTGCTTTTCTGCCAATAGGTAGCACTTTAGTTTAGACTTTAATTCATACAAATCTTAGTCCACAACAGTCGTCAGACTGTATTTTTAAAGTGAAACGCGATCGCATTTCATCCGAAAACCTAGCTCGTCAAGTTGCTAGTATTTATGCCTTTCTCAGTAGTATTTGGATTTTTTCATCCGATCAAATACTGCAATTTCTCGTGCCTAATCCCCAATCTTTGACCCTGATTCAGAGTATAAAAGGAGGAGCATTTGTTGTTATTACGACTACCATTCTCTACTTTTTTGTGCGCTTAGGAACTCGTCGTTTAGAAAAATCTGAACAACGGTATCGAACTTTATTTTTTGCCCATCCCCAACCGATGTGGGTTTATGACATAAAAACCCTTAAATTTCTAGCGGTTAATGAAGCAACAATCGAACATTATGGCTATTCAGAAGCAGAATTTATCTTGATGAAAATTACAGAAATTATACTTCCTGAAGAAATTCCGCGACTATTAGAAAGCCTATCTAAAATTGAAATGGGACTTAATCGAGTTGGACTATGGCAACATCATAAAAAAGATGGCACGTTAATATCTGTAGAAGTAACAGGTCATACTTTAGAATGGAAAGGTAAATTTGCCGAAGTAATTCTAGCTCAAGATATTACAAAACGGCTACAAACTAAAGCCGAATTAGAAAACTACGCTTTTAGTGATTTACTCACCGGATTAGCCAGTCTTAGTTTGTTATTAGAACGCCTACAATTTGTTATTAATTATCCGTCCCAAAACTCAAATAATTTTGCCATTTTATTCTTAGATATTGATCGATTTAAGCCTCTCAAATATGCCTTTGGTCATGATTTAGCAGAACAACTATTAATTGCCGTTGCCCAGCGCCTTAAAACCTTGGTCAGCCCCCGCGATATAGTTGCTCGGGTGGGAACCGATGAATTTGCAATTTTATTTACTGATATTGCCAATTATAATATTTTAACCGAAAAAATTGAACGTATTCATGCGGCTTTAGATTTTCCCTTTCGGTTGGATACGGTGACTATTTCATCGGCGACCAGTATTGGTGTGGTTTTGGATAAACTCCAGAGTCAACGTCCAGAAGATTATCTTCAAGCCGCCGATACTGCCATGTATTATGCCAAACAAAAAGGACGGGGAACAACGGTATTTTATGAGCCTAGTATGGCAAAAGTTGTAGCTGAACACCTGCAATTAGAAGCGGATTTACAACGGGCAATTGAACGTCAACAACTCAGTTTAAATTATCAACCAATTGTTTCCCTAGAAACTCAAAAAGTGGTGGGTTTTGAAGCCTTAGTGCGTTGGTATCATCCCGACCGGGGTTTTGTGTCTCCAGTTCAGTTAATTAATTTAGCCGAAAAAGCGGGATTAATTGTTTCCATGGGGCAATGGGTTTTATCCCAAGCCTGTAAACATTTATTAGAATGGCAAACCCGATTTCCTGACCTCTATGTGAGTGTTAATCTTTCGGAAATTCAGTTACGACATCCGAGTTTAATTCAAGAAGTTAAACGGGTCTTAGATTCTTTACAACTTCCACCATTTAGCTTAAAATTAGAAATTACAGAGAGCAGTTTGATGGAGAATATTACCTGGTCAACCGGATTATTAGAACAGTTAAAAACCCTTAAAATTCGATTATTAATTGATGATTTTGGCACGGGATATTCTTCCTTGAGTTATTTACAAAAGTTGCCCGTAGATACCTTGAAAATAGACCGCTCTTTTGTCCAGAATATCGAAGTTAATAATAAAGATTTTGAAATTGCTAAAACTATTATTAATTTAGCTCATAGTTTGGGTTTACAAGTGGTAACTGAAGGAATTGAAACCTCCCAGCAAGTTGAAATTTTTCAACAACTGCGCTGTGAATTTGGACAGGGATATTTATTCTCTCCTCCCCTAAACCCAACAGAGGTGATGGATTTTCTCAACCAAAACTGTTCAAATAACCGTCCTAGATGTTCACCTGAAAACCGTTAAAATAAAATAGTAATTGAAGTAATTATTAAAAATAATATGGCAAGAGGCGACCAAATCTATATTTTTCGGGAATTTTGGAACCTAGAGGGTTTATATGAACATCATGGCATTGATTGTGGTGATGGCACTGTGATTCATTATCGCAAACCCAGCGAAATTATTGAACAGACTTCTATAGAAATTTTTTCCAGGGGTCAAAAGATTTATATTCGACAGTATCCCATTCGTTATATAGCAGATACGGTTATTAACCGCGCCCAAAGTCGCTTGGGGGAAAAACAATATAATTTACTGTTTAATAATTGTGAACATTTTGCGACTTGGTGCATAACTGGGGAGAGTAAAAGTCAACAAGTTGAGAATTTTATTCCCCTTCTCCGTCATATTAATATTGATACCTTATCTGAGCCTCTCAAACAAGCGTTTATGGGTAGTCAACCCCAAGATGCTAAACAACTTTTAAATCAAGCATTAGGGGAAATTCGCGTCGCTTGGGATGACGTTCATCCTCAGTATAAAAAAGCCCTAGATGAAATGAATTCTTGGCATCAAGTGGCGATGGAAGCCTTAAAACGAAATCGAGAAGATTTAGCAAAAGAAGCCATTAAGCGAAAACTAAATTCCAAAAAACGAGCAACAGAATTAGAAGAAAATTTGGAAAAGTTAGCAACGATGACTCAAAATTTGTTAAAAAATCAAGCGGATAATGGGTAATGGGGATCACTGATTTAAGAGGATTTCACGGATTTTAATCTGTGTTAATCTGCGTAATCCGTTTAATCCGTTATCCGGATTTTAATCTGTGTTAATCATCTTAAATCTATGATTGTTAATGGGTAATGTTTATAACTGGGGCGAAAGGATTCGAACCTCTGGATGTCGGGACCAAAACCCGATGCCTTACCACTTGGCGACGCCCCATTGCTTCACAGTTACTAATAATAGCATCACCTACCCGGGATTTGTCAAGGGTTTTTACCAAAAAATTGATAACATTTTTACATAATTCTCTAAAACCCTTATAAAATAGAGCTTTTAGCCATTTTCACCTTGAAATTGGGTTTCGAGGGAAGCCAGAATAAAGAGAATCGACTTCAAACTGTTATCGTCTATGTCCGTTAATCTGATCTCAACAGAGTTGTTTGTGGTGGTTGTCGTGCGTTCTGACAACCGCTTTTTATTGATTCAGGAGGTTACGAGAAACAGTCCCTGGTACTTTCCAGGCAGACGAGTGGAACCGGATGAAACCTTTGCTGCTGCGGCCCAACGGGAAACCCTAGAAGAAGCGGGAATTCCTATCATCCTGGAAGGGATTTTGAGAATTCAGCATCTTCCCCATCCGAGGGAAAAGTCTCGTCTGGGAGTCTTTTTTTTGGCCCGTCCTGAAGGTAATACTCAACCCAACTGACTTCTTCATCTAAAGATTCAATTTTGTAAGTCAAAAAACCTTTAACTATCGGCTTCTTTATAGGCTCGAATCATCGCTTGTGTCCCTTGATTTTCCCCGAATCCTTGATCTAATTTTTGGACGATTTTAAACAGATAATCAGCTAATTCAGTACCAGGTAAAGCGGGATCACAATTGAGAGTTTCTTGAACAATTCTGAGGTCTTTGAGGATATGTTTAATCATAAAGCCCGGTTCAAAATCACCCTCGGCGACTTTTAATCCTAAATTCGATAAAGCCCAAGATCCGGCGGCTCCGGTACTGCAAATTTCCACAACTAAATTAGGATCAATACCTTGTTTTTGGGCTAATAATAGGGCTTCACAAATACCCACCATATTTAAAGAAGCCAAAACTTGATTACATAATTTCACCCCTTGACCACTGCCAACTTTTCCACAATAACGAATTGTTTTCCCCATAGTTTCCAACAGGGGTTTTACCGTTTCAAAGGTGTTTTGATCCCCTCCGACCATAATAGTTAATGTGCCGTTTTTGGCTCCAATATCACCCCCCGAAACCGGAGCATCTAAGAATTGAATTTTAGCAGGTTCAAGCTGTTGGGAAATGCGACGGGCAGCTTCTGAACCAATGGTACTAAAATCAATCACAATTGCCCCAGGTTTGGCAAAATTAATGATGCCTTTTTCGCCTAATATCACGGCTTCAACGTCAGGAATATCCCCCACACAGGTAAAAATAATATCAACATCCGTAACGGCTTCTTGAATAGAAGAAACAATATTAGCACCCGCTTCCGACGCTATTTTAACACCCAGGCGATCGCTCGTTCGATTCCAAGCCTTAACAGAATATCCCGATGCTGCGAGGTTGACACTCATGGGGCCACCCATGACCCCTAAACCTAAAAATGCTGTTTTCATGTTTAATTATTAAGATTGAGGATGTAGGATCGGAGGTGTACTGGCAGATAGGCAGAGGGAGTTCGTAAACAAAGTGCAACATTTAATACAGAATTTTCCTAATTTTAAACCTCTGTTGGAGCTTGAATTCGGTTTCAATCTAAATTGAGGGGGTTAACCAACTACTGCCCATAAAACTCAAGCCATAATAAGATATCAGTAATTCAATTTAAGTATATAAGGTGTATTGGTAAAAATGGGTATGAACACCGATTACAATCAACAGTGCTTAGAAAAGCTAATTTGGGCGATGCAAAATCTCAATATTGATACTGATTATACAGAACTCCCTAAAATAGCAGAACTGATTGTACAAACAATGACCGGGCCTTGGCGCTATTTTCACACCCCCAATCATATTTTTGAGGTGGGGGGGGAAGATGACCCGATTGAGGTTTTAGCGGCCTTATTCCATGATGTTGTCTATGTGCAGGTGGATCAGAGTGTTAATTTTAATTTAACCTATTATATTGCTCCTTTTGTGCGGCAAGTGGAGGTACATTTAGTCATCCGTGATGCTCAGGAATTACCCCAGGATCAGATCTTTGAAATGGTCAGACAAATTTTTGATTTTGTTCCCGGTCAAACCCTATCTCCGATGACGGGACAGAATGAGTTTTTAAGTGCATTAGTCGCGGGTAAAGTATTAGAAGATTTGTTATCTTTGGAATTATTAGTACAAGTAGTAGCTTGTATTGAAGCGACTATTCCCTTTAGAACCAAAACAGAATTAGGCAGTAATAGTGATATTTTATATGGACGATTAAAGTATGTCTGTGAAAGATTTAATTTAAAATTAACTGATGAGGAGTTAATCGAAACCATTAAACGTTCTGTGAGACTTTCTAATCGAGATGTGGGAAGTTTTGCCCATGAAAGTGCAGCAAAATTTTTAGATAATACCTGGAATTTATTACCCGAAACCAATCACTACCTAAAAAATTCTAGTTCCTATACCATTAATCAATATCGGACAGCTTTGCAAAAAATGGAAGGGTTTATGAATTTTATTAAACCCGAAATTATCTTTCATCAATTTAGAGAATATCCAGATGATGCTACCTATAATAATCTAGTCGTAATGGCGAGAAAAAATATTGAGGTGGGGCGGCTTTATTTGGTGAGTAAATTATTTACGATTGCGTTTTTAGAAGCTTTATCCTTACGATTTGGGCGAGTGATTCCGGTTTCAACTTTAATGGGTGAAATGCCATCGGAAGGATTTTCTGCGGTTTCTTTAGTGGATTTTCTGCCCCTAATTCCCCAACCACACCAACCGACAACGGACTTAGAAAAACTGGTTTTAACGTTATTAGATGAAGGACGCACCCAAAGTTCATCCTATGATATCAAAAATTCACCCTTAACGACTTATATGGTTAAGTGTTTAGGGTTTGATGAAATTATTCATCAACGCAACCGCGCCCAACAATTTTTTCAAGATAAAATTAGTCATGAAGAATTTTTGGCAGGTTTTGATACGGATGTTAAAAAAGCTGTCACCGATGGAATTGTTCAGTTATTTGACTCTCGAAAAGCTTCTCTTTGTAAATCTTTGTAAGAGGGAACAGGGAATAATGGGTTTTGGGTTTTGGGGCTTTATTTTTTATTGGTTTTGAGAAGGTTTTGAGGTATTTTCAATCATTTTGACAATGCCAATTCCGCCAAAATAAAGCCCTAATATAGCGCCAGCTAATAAACTTTGGGTGAGGGGGTCAGTAGATGGGGTTAACACGGCCCCTAATACGGCTCCTCCTAAAATAACATATCGCCAACCGGATAACATTTGCTGGGAAGATACGATTTTTAATCCGCCTAAAATGGCTTGAATTACGGGAATTTGAAAGGCGATTCCGGTACAAAATAATAGGACTAAAACAAATTCAAAGTATTTTTCAATGGAAAAGAATTGTTCAACCACATCCGCGCCATAACTAACAAAAAAGTTCAATGCTGCTGGAATTAAGGCAATATAAGCAAAGCCTAAACCCAATAAAAACAATACACTTGAACCTAATAAGGTGGGGACTAATAAACGGCGTTCTTTGCGGGTTAATCCGGGTAAAACGAACATCGTAATTTGATATAAAATAAACGGAGTTGCGACGACCAACCCACTATAACCCGCTACTTTTAAGGAAACAAAGAAATATTCTCCGGGGGCAAGTTGAACAAATTTAATCCCCGATGCGGGACGTTGTAATAATTGTACAATCGGATTAACAAAAGCAAAGCAACCAATAATCGCAATAAATACCGCAATCAAAACATAAAAAATTCGTTGTCTTAATTCCTCTAAATGGTCGAAAAAACCCATCTCAACTTCATCGGGAATTTCATCACCTTCATCGGTTGTAGCTTGACTCACAGGAAGATAAAACTCAGGTTGAGGGATTTGGCTTTCAGAAGATAACTGATTTTCCTTTTCTTCTCCTAATTCAGTCGATAAGTCAATATCCTCAGAAATATCATCAAGATTAGAGATAGGAGAGGAAGAATTTTGTTCGGGATTTTCCGGTAAAACGGGGTTTAAGTTGGAGTTAGATTCCGGTGTCTCCGAATTTGAAGCAGGTGTCATAATTATCAGTAAGCGTTAAACTAGGGTTAGAAACTACCCAGTCTCAAGGGACGGGATTTTTGAAAACTAATCATCAATGTTTAGCCAACATCTATTCTACTTCAAGATTTAGACCTTAGATTAGACAACCACCAGACACAAACCGAGATAAACAAAGATTGATATTAATTTCCTCCAATTATTTTTTCATCTTGAATCTATGAAAATAATACAACGTTATTGTCTGCTATTTTTAGATATTTTAAAATATCTGGGTTCTGGTTTCACGAATCCCAGGGTTAATCAACTGATGCGCCGAACCCTGCCAATATTTTTATTCATTCTGGTTGTGATTGGACTCTGGGGGTCGAGTCTAGTTCATGGGGAGAAATTATCTTTTGGTCGTCCAGTTCTCACCGAACCTGTTCCCACTTCCCAACAACAAATCATTCGCAATATTAACGGCAATAATCCGATTACCACGATGGAAAAAAAATGGGAATTGGACTATGAAACCTATTTTGGTCGAAATCTAACCGATAGTAAACTTCAGGCTTCTGATATTGCCAAAATTTTAACAGAAATTAGCCAAAAAACCCAAACTAAACACGCGGTTCTCTGGGTCGTTCCTGAACCCCAGGGATTAGTTTTAGCATTAATTACCCCCGGAAAAGAACCTTTAGGTTTAATTCAACCCAATGTCCAAACCGAAACCTTAAAAGCTGAAGCGATTAATTTATTTCAAGAAATAACCAATCCTCGAAATTTACAAAATCAGTCTTATTTGGCATCGGCTCAACGACTTTATGATCTGATTATTAGGCCCGTTGAAGCCCAATTAAAAGCAGAAAATATTCAGACAATTTTGTTCTGTTTGGGTAATGGATTAAGAACGCTTCCCCTAGCGGTTTTACATGATGGAGAGAAATTTTTAATTGAAAAATATGCCTTAACCCGAATTCCAGCTTTTAATCTGATGAATCTCAATTATGAAAGCGTAAAAGATGCTCTAGTTTTAGCTATGGGAGCCTCGGAATTTAAGAATCAAAATCCCTTACCTGCGGTTCCTTTTGAGTTATCTACAATTGTCAACTCTGATGGAATGAATGGGGTAATCTTTCCGATGGGAAATCGGGATAATTCGGGACAGTGGCAAGGAAAATCTTTTCTAAATCAAGGGTTTACTGTAGATAATTTAAGACGTTTATTATCCTTGAGTCCCTATAGAATTGTTCATCTGGCGACCCATGCGGAATTTAAACCTGGAACACCCGGAAATTCCTATATTCAATTTTGGAATGAGCAGTTAAAATTAGATCAAATGGGTCAGTTTAATTGGAAAAATCCTCAGATTGAATTATTAGTTTTAAGTGCTTGTAAAACCGCCGTTGGGGATACGAATTCGGAATTAGGATTTGCGGGATTAGCTTTTCAGTCGGGGGTAAAAACAGCTTTAGCGAGTTTATGGTATGTGAGTGACACGGGAACTTTAGCCTTAATGAGCGAGTTTTATCAACAGTTAAAAACCGCTTCTACTAAAGCCCAAGCCTTGCAACAAACTCAAATTCAAATGTTAAAAGGGAATATCCGTTTACAACGGGGAGAATTATTATCATCCCGGGGTGAACTGACCTTACCGCCTGAAATTGCCGCACAGGAAAACTACAATCTTTCCCATCCCTATTATTGGGCAGCATTTACATTAATTGGTAGTCCTTGGTAGAGTTGATAATTGAGTTCAGTTGAGATCCGGTCAAAAAAAGAGGTTCCATAAACACAGAAACCCCTTCAGCTTAATTTAGATTGTGAAACTACTTATTAATAAACAGCACCTTGAGATGCGGTAATATCAATCGGTTTCATGAAGTACAGGCTAATTAATTGCCATCCGTTAGACAGATAATAGGGCAGTTTTTGGAAGAATTGCACGAATTTAGGACTACCAGAATTCGCGATCGCCGTCAACTGTTGGTTATTCTTCACACAAACATCTAACCGGTTATAGAACTCAGGATTATTTACATCCAGCATCACAGGGAAAACACGACCTGCGGTTTGATTGGTTTTTTCAATGACGTGAATATCATAATCCCGGGCATTTAAACCTAAACAAGCGTAGAAGTCCGCCCGTTGTAAATCGTTTAAATACATTGTTGCAAATACAGATAATAAGAAGAAACGACACCAGAGTTTCGCCTTCCAATCATTCAGCATTTGGGGTTGAGATTGCATGATGGCATCAAAGAAATCGCCATGACGGTTTTCATCCTGACACCAATTTTCAAAGAAGCGGAAAATCGGGTAAATCCGGTTTTCAGGATTCGCTTCTAAATGCCGATAAATCGTGATATAGCGCCAATACCCAATTTTTTCTGACAAATAGGTGGCGTAAAAAATAAATTTCGGTTTAAAAAACGTATATTGATGGTTTTTGGTCAAAAATCCTAGGTCTAAGGAGAGGTTAAAATCCGACATCGCTTTATTCAGAAAACCCGCATGACGAGCTTCATCGCGAGACATCAATTCAAAACACTCTGCCAAAACCGGGCTTTTTCCCTTGAGACGACGGCTGAGTTCTTTATAGAGCAGGAAACCTGAAAATTCGGCGGTGCAGGAACGCTCTAAAAATTCGATGAACAAACCACGGGTATTTCCATCAATATGATCCCAGGATTGGTCAAATTGTGCATCCCGGACAAAGTGATGGCGGTTGTAGTCTACACGAAACTCTTCCAAAATGGCTAAGAGTTCTTCCTCATTGACGGAGATGTCCATTTTCTCCATTTCCTCAAAATCCGTCGTATAGAAACGAGGAGTGAGAATGGTTTCTTTCGCTGGGCTTTTTACCCCAGGTCGGATTTCGTCAAAAGCGGGTTTTTTCAGGGAATCTACCATGTCTGTTGGATCTCTTTCTTATCGCGTTGTGTCTTAAAGTTAGGAGTTCACGGGACATTTCGCCCGTCACCCCGCTTGAGGTTAGGCTGAATTTATGAATGAGTTAAAATTGCCATGCAATATAGTCTAACAACCTCTATACCCAAACAAGAGATGATTAATATTAAGAATTGCAACAAAGTCAGCGATTGATTGACAATTGACCGTAAGCGGTTTACCCAAGTTCTATCCGATAGCCGTACTTTTAATCCCTTCTGGCAATCGAGGCCTAAGATCTGCTAAGTTGGATAGGGAATCTAGTCAGTAAATCGCTCAACTTCCATCGTCTCAATGATCCCCTGGATCACAGAATTGTTTTGTCCTTCCCCTAGGTAACGGATGCCAGCAACATTCATCCATCAATTTAGTAGTGGTTTTACCCTATTTCTCAGCTTACTGGTAGAAGCGATCCCCTTTCTGATGTTAGGGGTTTTGTTTTCCAGTGTGCTGTTGTGGTTTGTCGATGAACAGAAACTTTTGTCTTATATTCCCCCCCATCCCCTGTTAGGGGCATTTGCTGGGAGTTTGGTTGGGTTTCTGTTTCCAGTGTGTGAATGTGGGAACGTTCCGGTAGCCCGGCGCTTAATTTTGCAGGGAGTTCCCTCATCTGTGGCCATTGGGTTTTTATTTGCCGCCCCCACTATTAATCCGATCGTGATCTGGTCAACCTGGGTCGCCTTCCGAGATCAGCCAGAAATCGTGGTTTTAAGGGTTTTATTTTCCTTAACCATTGCTACAACTTTAGGCTGGTTATTTGGTGTGCAGAAGGACTTAAGACCCCTAGTTCAACCTGCGATCGCCCGAGCTTTACCCATTGCTGACCTAGTTGAACCCCCACCCTCGGATATATTGGTTTCTCCCCTACTCCAGTCGGGAACCTATTTTTTAGGGGAGTCAGCCCAACCCACTCGCCTAGAGTCTATTCCCGCATGGAAAACTCAAAACCTGCTGAAAACCCGTCAAAAAGCATCTGTTGGTGTTAAACCTTCCCTTCCCCATTGGAAAACAATATTCTTGACCCCGACCCCAGAACGTTGGGGTTCAATGTTAGAAAATATGGTGCAGGAATTTCGAGAATTGGGGGGAGTGTTAGTCCTAGGAAGTTTTATCGCTGCTGTGATCCAAGTTGCAGTTCCCCGGGAATTTATTCTAAATTTAGGTCAAAGTCCTGTGACGTCGATTCTGGCGATGTTATTGTTAGCGGGAGTTGTTTCTATTTGTTCAACGGTTGATTCCTTTTTTGCCCTGTCTTTTTCCTCTGCATTTACGAGTGGCTCGCTGTTAGCATTTTTAGTATTTGGGCCGATGATTGATATTAAAACCGTGGGATTAATGTTATCGGTTTTTAAGGCTCGGGCGGTTTTTTATCTGGTGATTCTTGCCTTTCAGTTAACCTTTTTATTCACCCTGATTGTTAACTTAAATTTCAGTTAATTTGGCTTTGGAGTTCCACCCAATATGACTCATCTGACTCAACGACTAACCCGCTTCTACAATAGATTTTCCCCAGGTTTAGAAAACCCTTGGTTAGATGTAGTTGCCCTGTTCGTTTGGGGGATTTTATTATTAAAATATTGGATCACGGGCAAACTTTATATTCTTATCCATCCCAACTATTTTAGTTTGTCGATCATAGCGGGAATTACACTACTGGTTTTAGGAGGATTAAAGGCTAGACAAATTATTCAAGAAAGTTCCGTAGGTTCTTCGCCTTCAGTACAACATATTACCTTGTTTCCAAGGGGTATGGGGAGCTTATTATTAATCATTACTGCCTGTTTAGGATTATTAATTACCCCCCAAATGTTCGGGGCACAAACGGCATTAAAACGGGGTTTAACTGAGTCTTTACCCATAACTCGCGCTCAACCCCAGAAGTTTAGAACCGCAATTCAACCGGAAAATCGCTCTTTAATTGAATGGGTTAGATTACTCAATCTTAATCCTGAACCCGATGCTTATACAGGTCAAAAGGCAAAAATTACCGGGTTTGTGATCCATCCTCCAGATTTACCTAAAAATTATATTTGGTTAGGGCGATTTATTCTTACCTGTTGTGCAGCAGACGCTTATCCTGTGGGGATTCCAGTTTTACTTCCCGAAGGCAAATCGCGAGAATTATATCCTCAAGATTCTTGGTTAGATATTGAAGGTATAATGTTTACAGAAACCTTTAATAACGAACGGAAATTAACCTTAAAAGCCCAAACAGTTAAAGCTATTCTCCCCCCCAAAAATCCCTACGATTATTAAACCGTAGTAAGCCTTTTAGGGCTGATTATACTCAATCATGAACAATACCCTCTCAAAATTCAAACAATTAAAATGGGTTGAACCCTTAGATCAAGCCGCCTGGATTTTAATTACAGTTTTAACTGTATTAATCGGAATTGTTTTATTAACAGGCGATCGCACCACTCCCCAAGTCAAAGAATTTAGTTGGCAAAACAAACAAATTGGGGCAGAAGACATGGGATTATTGCTGACTTTCAATCGTCCTATGAATCGGGAAAGTGTAGAAAAAAACTTTCAAATTGATCCACCTTTACCTGGTAAAATTAGTTGGGCAGGACGACGCATGGCCTATACCTTATCGGAACCTGTACCCTATGGAACCCCCTTTAGTGTGCAGTTAAAAGGAGCTAGAGACCATTTATATGGCGATAAACCAGGAACATTAATTCAACCGTTTACTGGCTTTTTCAGAAGTCGCGATCGCGCCTTTGCTTATATTGGAGTTCAGGAAAATCAAGAAGGAAAATTAGTTTTAGTTAATCTAAGTGAAAAAGAACCTAAACCTATTATTTTAACTCCTGAAGATTTAGTTGTTTTAGATTTTAAAATCTATCCTAAAGGAGATAAAATTCTTTTTTCTGCTATTAATAAATCCGAACAAAAACAAGGATCAATTTCACCTGAATTATATACTGTTGCCACAGGAATTAATCCTCAATCCCCTGGAGAAGATCCTGAACCTGCTCAACCAGTCGGAAAAATTGAAAAGATTTTAGATGCTAAATATTATCGAAATTTAAAATTTGATTTATCCCCAGATGGTAAAATTATTGTAGTTCAAAGGGTTAGTCAAACTAATCCTAATGATGCCAGTCCCTGGTTTATTGAAAGCGGAAAATCTCCTAAACCCTTAAATATACAAGGAGGAGACTTCTTAATTGCTCCAGATAGTCAATCTCTGGTTATTGCTCAAGGGCCAGATTTAACAACAATTTTACCTCTAAAACCCGATGCTAAACCCTTAGAATTTTTACCAAAATTTGGTCGAGTTTTAGGATTTGCTAATGACGGTAGTGCGGCGGCGATGTTAAAATTTAATCCCGATGGAACCCGATCACTGTTTATAGTTAATAACCAAGGACAAGAACAGGAACTCTACCGTACCCCGCCGTTTGGGAATATTGTTAGTGCCGAATTTGATCCCAGTAATAGCCTTTTATATTCTTTAATTACTGAAGTTTTGGATAATCCTGAAGTCTACAAAGAACAGCCTTATATTGTAGCAATTGATATCAAAACCAAACAAGTTGTTCCCTTTGTGATTTTACCTAACCAACAAGAAATTAATATCAGTTTGTCTCCCGATGGATTAGCCTTACTTTTTGATCAAACCGTTATTGAAATAGGTGAATCTAATAATTCGAGTCAAGCTACAAAAACCCAAGCAGGAGATACAATTAAAACCAGTCGCATCTGGATTTTACCATTAATGATAGATACGCCTACCGATGGTTCCAAACCTCAAGTTAAACCAGAAGAATTGCCCTTTTTTGGTTTCCATCCCCAATGGCTACCCTAAAATAGTAGTAAGCCCTTTAGGGCTAAGAGGTAGTAAGCCCTTTAGGGCTAAGAGAGTCCTAAAGGACTTACTACGAAATTAACTAATCAGTGTAAAAATATGAGAGTTAAGTTTAATATTGTCCGCCAAAATCCTAATACCTCAAGGGAGGTGCAAAGTTATCTCCTCGATGTCGAACCCGGAAATACTATTTTAGACTGTCTTAACCGAATTAAATGGGAACAGGACGGAACTTTAGCCTTTAGAAAAAACTGTCGCAATACCATCTGTGGTAGTTGTTCCATGGGAATTAATGGCCGTTCTGCGTTAGCCTGTAAGGAAAATATTGGCAGTGAAGTTGCCCGTTTACAAAAAATTGCCGAGGCGAACTCCAGTCAGACTCCTTCAAACGATATCCCAGAAATGACTATTGCTCCGATGGGGAATTTCCCCGTGATCAAAGACTTGGTGGTGGACATGAGCCGTTTTTGGGATAACTTGCAAACCGTTGAACCCTATATTAGTACCGCAGGTCGGGCTATTCCTGAACGGGAATTTCTGCAAACCCCAGAAGAACGATCCCAACTTGATCAAATGGGCAACTGTATCCTCTGTGGGGCTTGTTATTCCGAATGTAATGCCGTCGAAGTTAACCCCGATTTTGTCGGGCCCCACGCCTTAGCTAAAGCTCAACGGATGGTAGCCGACTCCAGGGATGCCAAAACTGAACAACGTTTAGAACAATATAGCCAAGGAACCAACGGGGTTTGGGGCTGTACCCGTTGCTTTAACTGTAACTCTGTTTGTCCGATGGAGGTCGCCCCCCTAGATCAGATTACTAAAATTAAACATGAAATTCTCGAACGCAAAGATGCCAGCGCCAGTCGTCCCATCCGCCACCGGAAGGTTTTAGTGGAATTGGTAAAACAGGGAGGTTGGGTAGATGAACGCAAATTTGCTGTAATGGTAGTGGGGAATTATTTCCGCGATCTCAAGGGGTTACTCAGCTTAGGGCCCGTGGGAATGCGGGTGATCATGCGGGGTAAATTTCCCTTGACCTTTGAACCCTCTGAAGGCACAGAAACCGTGCGATCGCTCATTCAATCTATTCAAGACTTAGAAAAACAACCATGACTTCTTCCACACCTTCTACTCCAGCCCAACCCAACCCCCAACCCGAACCCGCCATGGGTTGGACTCTCTACGCCGAACAAATTAACGGCCGTTTTGCCATGTTGGGATTTGTTCTATTAATTGTATTAGAATTTTTTACCCATCAAGATTTATTCACTTGGTTGGGTTTACGTTAGGTTTTCCAACTAGATGAAAGTGCGAGCGTCCTCGCTCGCTCAGGGTTTCCCTCGGCTGTTAACGAATTTTCAATACCTTAACAGTATCCCCCGCATTAATTTGAGATTGACCAATCGGTAAAACTGCTAAACCCGTTGTTTGTGCCAAATTAATTAAATTACCAGAAATTTGACTTCCGGGGGCTAATTGAAACTCATATTCCCCATCAATTAAACATAATTGACCCCATACATAAATTTCCCGTTTTCCTCCTCCTTTTAACTCTTGACGCGATCGCGCCTTCACAAATTCTGGCCCCCAAAACTGAGATAATAACCCCGATTGTTTTTTAATCGCAGGTTGGACAAAACGCCAGAAAGTTACTAAAGTAGAAACAGGATTTCCGGGTAAACCAAAATATAAACAATTCGGGAATTTGGCTACTGTTAAAGGTTTTCCCGGTTTAATTGCCACCGATTGGATATGAATAGTTCCGCCTAATTCCGTTAAAATTTCCTCAACATAATCATAATCCCCAACAGAAACCCCCCCGGTTGAGATCACAATATCGGCTGTTTCTATCGCTTGAGAAATAGCTTTTTTTAATACCTCCGGTCGATCAGGAATTATCCCTAATTCGATCACTTCTGCCCCTAAATTCCTGACCACCGTAAATAACGCATACTGATTAGAGTCTACTAATTGTCCTCGTTTTAAAGGGGTATCAGCCGTGACTAATTCATCCCCCGTTGATAATAACGCCACCCGCAACCGTCGATAAACCGGAACCTGGGTACATTGTGCCGCTGCTAACACCGCAATCTCCGCAGCATCCAAAGGAATGCCAGGAGTAAGCAGGGGTTCTCCTGCTTTGTAATACGAGCCCTGATGTCGAATAAAAGCCTGGGGTTTGGTGGGAGACGATAAAATTTTAACCTGATTTCCCTCCCGTTTTGTATCTTCCTGAATTACAATAATATCCGCACCATTTGGAATACAAGAACCTGTAAAAATTCTGGCAGCTTGTCCCATTTTAATTGTAGATTTAGGAGTAGATCCAGCCGGGATTTCTTCAATAATTTCTAATAATTTAGGATGGTCTATGGAAGCATCCTCAACATCTTGATATCGGACTGCATATCCATCCATTGCCGAATTATCCCAATGGGGAAAATCCAATGAACTCACTACAGATTTTGTCAAAATTCGACCAGAAACTTGAGTTATTGCCACCTTTTCTTGATCAATTTCAGCATCCAAAGGTTGGACTAAACTTAATATTATTGATTCTACTTGTTCTACAGGTAACATGATTATTTTTCTAGGATTGACTATGGATGGTCTTTACTCTGGTAAAGTTGAATTATACTTAATATCAAATCCCTCTAAACCTCCACACCGGATTTTAGAACCGGTTTTGAGATCAAAAGGTCAACTTTTTCTCTTTTGTCTGGCTTTCTGTGATCTGTATCACAAAAAAGGCGGGAATTGATCATCATTCTTCCCCAATAAGCGTCACTGAAACTGATTAAAATTTTTGTCACAATTAGAACAGGATCAAATATTAAACACTAATCAAAACGATTTCTGAGTTTTAAGACTAAAATTTATTAAACCCTCGCCTTACTGGGATATAACCATGATAAAACCAAATCGGACTAAAAGCATCATCCCCGATCCCGAGGAATGGCTCACAGAGCATTATGTATTAGCGAGTTTTGCCCATACTCTCAGTACCCTAAAACAACTTTTGGCGGATGAAGAAACCCAGGTCGATCATAAAATTTTCTATACCCACGAAGGAGAATTAATTCTGGGAATGGCAACCAGAAACCTGTTAAAAGAAAGCTATGGTGATGACCATTGGCAATATGTCGAAAATTACCTATCAGTCTGCGAATATTAAATATTAGGGGATAATAAGGGCAGATTGGTTATTGTGGTTATTATCAGTAATAACCCTCTTTTGTCATTCTCCGAAAAATCTTGCATTTTTTGAGTCCTAGAGCGTAGACACAGCAAGCGATCACGCTATTTTTTTTAGATTGCAACTTCAACCATGAAAAAATATTTAGCCGGAATCATCCTACCTGTTCTTTGTTTCCTATCTCCAACGGTGGCGAATGCTCAAGTTGAAACCACTATTCAACCCACTCAAATCACGATTGCAGGAAACCGCATAGAAAAACAACCATCTCGTCAAATTTTTGTCCAAACTAATAGTCCGATTCAGGATTTACAGGTTTTAGCATTAGATTTGAATAGTCGGGATGGAATCACAATATTTCCCGCATCGGGTATTATTTCTAATAAGTCAAATTGGCAAACAATTAGATCAAATCAAATTATAGTTCCAGTTGAATTTAATTTAAGTCAAGCTCCCAGTAGTGGAGAATATCTCGGCAATTTACGTTTAACCTATACCGGAGGAGAATTAACCCTTCCTATTACTTTACAAATTAAAGATTGGTGGTTACCTCCTCTGTTAATATTATTTTTAGGAACAGGATTAGGAATTTTAGTCTCTGTATATCGCGCCCAAGGACGACCTCGGGATGAAGTTTTGGTGCGGATAGGACAATTACAAACTCAGATGCAGGAGGATATAGAATTTGTAAAAATCACGGCATTTAAACAATATATTGAGGGGTGTTTGATCGAAGTTAAAATGGAGTTGCAAACGGAAAAATGGGAGCAAGCGATCGCCATTTTAGAACAAGCAGAAACCATTTGGAAACGCTGGATAAAAGGACGAAATGATTGGTTACAACAATTTGATTATTGTCAACAACTCAAACATCAGTTAGAAGATAAAAATCCCAATGATTTAGAAGTAAAAGCGATATTGCGAGATTTAGAAGCGACAATTAACGATGCACCAGAACTAGAAACCCCGGAACAATTTCGAGAACGGTTAGAGAAAATTGCTCAACAGATGAATCAGTCTGTTTTGGAGAATCAAAAGCAAGATTTAAAAGCGTTAATTGCCGAAATTCCTTTAGAAAAACGGACTACTATCCTTCCTGAATTTGAACAATTAGAAGCAAAAATTGCCACTGAATCCCTCGCTAATCCGAAACAATTTAAAGCGTTAACAACAGAGTTAAATGATTTAACGTTAAAAGCGCAAGATATTGGAAATGAATCTTCACCAAGAGGGGTAATTTCTAAAAGTCTTTTTGGGTTTACTGGGGTTATGTCTCCGCCTCCAGTGACGAATCGTTCTACAACTTCAACACCGGAAACAACCAAAGCGGGAGTGCGATTAAAGTTATTTACTTGGACAAGTTATGCGATCGCGGTTATCTTTTTAGCCGGAACCGGATTCAGTCAATTATACATTGATAATCCCACCTTTGGCGCTAATCCCTGGAAGGATTATTTTGCATTAATGGCTTGGGGTTTCGGTGCAGAAGCCACCCGTGATGCGATTACAAAAGTTGTGCAAAGTTGGAATTTACCGGGGTTGAAGTAATTAAATCAAGCTGATAAAAAAACTAACAACCCAGTAATCTAAATATTATGAAGACAGAGCTAACGTGTTGGTTTTGGTGGTGGTGTTGGTGGTGGTGTTGTTGACGAACTGTTTCCTCTGTTCTCATCACCAGGGCTGCTGGTATCATTATGCTTCCAATCATCAAGCCCCAAACCAAAATTCTTAGTTTCAAACCACTCTGCTTTTATCAAAGACCACCAATCTGATGTTAATCCCTTAAGAATATAATCATAAGGTAACCAACCATAACCCTGTTCACCCCAATTAGTCCCCCAAGAATTTCTGATCAGCAGCGCACCGACTGAGGTTCCAATAATTTTAGTATCATCATAGCCAACTGCTACAACAGCATGACCCCCTTGCACATTATCTTTTGAGTGAGGTATGGGAATATAACCTTTTTTGTAGTTAGCCTCTTCATAAATGGAACTGTAAATCGTTAACCCAAACATAGAAGGAAGACCAGCCACTAAAGTCATTTTAATTTGAGCCAATAAATGGGTTGCAGGAAGACCCGGAGTGTCGAGCCTGAAATATTTAATTGTCTGATAAATCTGACCATAGGAGTAACAAAAACCACTCGGTTCTTCATCAATTTTACTTGGTTCATAAGGCCAATATTCTTCCGGTGGAATTCCAAATAAGACCATTGCTTTCATTGTTTCCCGAATGGATGCACCCACATCTCCTTGACGGTGCATGAGTTTTCGCGTTACTTTATACAAAAAAAGGACTGAAGCATTGGTATATTCGCCATAAATTTTGTTCTGAAAATATTCGACTAAAGCAATGGCGGAACAGGCTGTACATGAGCTTAAAGGTTCTTGATTTCTAACGGGAGAACACCAATAGCTTAAATCAACAAACTCAGGTAAACAGAAATAAACGGATGTGTAAGATTGTTCATACTTGTCGATACTGTTTTTAAATTCAGTAAGTAATGGAACTGATAATTGATGATCTTGATCTGATAATTGATTAGGCTCTCCATCAGGACATTTTTTCAGAATTGTAGTTTGATTTTTCTTGGGAAAAAAATCAAACTGATTTTCATCTTGATTTGATCTATCTCTTGAATTTTTATTTTTTCCATTTGAGAAATCAGATAGAGCTTTGGTTTTAATGTCTTTTATTTTTGCTTTTAAATTATCCCACTTATTCTTCTCTCCTTCTGAAGTTTTGGCTTCTATCTTATCAATCATCCATTCAATTTTATCAAGAGTTATGAAAATTGAATAATTTAACCTTTTTCTTTCTATTGTAGACAGAGATTTATAAATTAACATCACATCGATCTCACCCGCACGTTCTTTTCTTCCTCGCAGAAATTCAAGAAAAAATTTTGTATTCATATCATAATTATCTAAAAATTGGGGTTGTTGAGGGTGATTTTCTGGATCTTCATCTAAAAGTGGTTCAGCCAAAAAACTATTTATTAACTCTATAACGTGGGGTATCGCTTGTTCATAATTTAATTGACCATGAATGCCAATTTCCGAAATTTGTTTGATTACCAACTGGATCAATGGATCAATAATAGCAATAATATCGTTAGGAAGCGGATCATTACTCGATTGATTTTTTATTTCTAAAGTTTGAGCTTCTTGATGATTTTCAAGTTTGAGTCGAATTTTATCTTGAAAATCTTTTTTGATGTTTTTAGAAATAGGGTTTTGAATACTCAATAAAATAGGATTTTTTTTCTCTTTATTTTGGATAAAATCTTGATTCTTATATTCAAGAAAAGTAAATAATTGCTCTCGAAAACACTGTTTTTCATCTTCAGCCTTCTCAATAATCTGTCTTAAAAATTCTTGAATAGTTAAAAGTTGTGATTGTTCCTCAGATTTACTTACAGTGATTTCATCGATGACTTTTTCAGTAACCTCATCGAAGATTCCGTTGATTTTAATCTCTTCTTTTCTAAAATCATTCCTGAGTCTTTTTTGTATATAAATGATTGAAAAGGCTTTAAGATTCTTGATATCGTTTACTTGTGATATATTTATTACCTTATTATTTTTTTGGCATAACTTTCGCCAAGTAGAAGGCCCAACTATACCATCAGCTTGTAAACCATTAATCCCTTGAAAAAATTCAACAATTAAATCTGTCTTAAAGCCAAAAAAGGAGCTACATTTTTCATCTTCTGAAAAGAATATCCCATATCCTAGTTCTTCTAATTTATTTTTAATAAGATTTACTATCTTCCCATAATCTCCTATCTTGATTTCTGGAAAATCGTTAGTATCTTTTTCTTCTTGACAATTTCTACAAATTTCTTCATAATTTTCAATTTCTTTTTTATTCTTAATTCTATTATGAATTGTGTTTAAAACTTTATAAATAGTGACCTTAGAATCGTATTGATAAAATTCTTCTTCTTGGTTGGCTTTAGTCTCATCATCTACATCTAAAATGCTATCTTTGTTAGGAATCTCCCATATAGCTTTGAATTTAATTATGAGTTTATGTGTAACTTCTCCAAAATAACCATTTTCTAATTTTAACTTTTCTAAATCCTTTTTAATCTCTGTACTTGACTCTGGGTCTAAATATGAACAACACTTGTCCAAAATAGAAAACAATTTGCCTTGAATTTCTTTAACTTTTGCATTCTTAATTCCTCTGTATAAAAAATATTTATTTTCTTTTTGTACTGTTAAAAAACAAATTTCATCCCGGTTTTTTTGAATTATACTTTCCAGCCTTTCATCTAAAGATGTTTTTCCCTTTTGATCAGTGTTGGAGACTATTTTTTTAATTAATTCGGCTAATTCAAGAATTTGTGATGCTGTATATTCTGAATTCTGAGACTGATCTTTGATGATATTTTTGTTCAGATCACTTAGTTTCAGATCTCTCTGGTCAGGATAGTCGGGTAACCAGCCTAATGAATTCTGGTTTAAGGGCATAATTCAAATCCTTGTTTTCTCTAAAAATTTAAGGTGCTATTTTTAATAGTATGTTGAAATAACACCATTTATAGGAAATTAATTTTTTCTTTAGGATCTTCTAAGCCAGAGTAGTGAAAAATACATTTTATTAGCCTTTAGGAGCAGGACAAAGTTGTTTATTTTTGTTTGGATCATTAAAAGTAAAATAATTTTTAAGCCAACTGCATCCTCCTTCTAAAAGCTTATCCAAATCGGTAACTTGCTCCACATCCCAAAGAATCACTGTTTTGTCTGAACTAGCGGAAGCTAGGATACGACCACTCTTACTAAAACTAACATCATTGACTTCATCCTGATGGCCCTTGAGAGTAACAATAGGAGTCCTCCTATCCCAATCCCAAAGTCTGACGGTCTTATCATCACTAGCAGAAGCAATAATTTTATTTTTAGGATTAGGATTAAAAACCACTCCCCAAATAGGAGATTCATGTCCTTCAAATTTTTTAATAAGTTTACCCTTTATATCCCACAGATCAACCATTTTATTTTGACCGCCTATAGCGATAAGTTGATCATTAGGGCTAAAAGCGACACTATAAACTGAGCTTTCATTCTCGATGATTAACGGATTTTTATCGCTAATTTTTAAGGGCTGATGATTAGTTTTTAGAGTCCAAATTCTGACGGTTTTATCTTCACTGGCTGTTGCCATTAAAAGTGCTTTATGACTAAATCTTACATTATAAACCCGCCCATTATGTTCATTAAGTTCCTGTATTTCTTTTCCATTATCCTGATTCCAAAGTTTGATTTGTCCATCATAACTTGTTGTAGCAATCCATTGGTTATCAAAACTAAAATCAATACTTCTAACTTCTTCCGAATGACCTCGTAGAGTATGTTCTATTTTACCAGCTTTAAAATTCCAAAGTAATGCTTGTTTATCTTTACTGGCTGTTCCCAATATATTCCCATCAGCAGTAAAATTAATATCCTTAACTATACCCTTATGAGTATCTAAAGAATTTTGCAATTCCCCATCTTGGTTCCACAACTTGACTTCTACATCATCTCCATTGGAAGTTGCTAGTAGTTGTTCATCTACAGGACTAAAGCTAACATTTGCGACAAGATGATTAAAATTTTTAATTTGTTTGATCTTAGAATTGCGAAACTGCCAAATCTTAACCATGTTATCATCACTAACTGAGGCTAAAATTTGATTTTCTGATCTTGGCTTGAAATCAATAGCATTAATTCGATTTTGATGCGCTATAACACTGCTGATTTCCTGACCTTGGAGAGTCCAAGTTTTAATGATATTATCTTCACTTGCTGAAGCCAAAATTTTACCGTCAGGACTAAATGAAACACTTAAAACTCCACTCTTGTGACCCTTTAAAGCATCAAATTTTGGAGTCCCATCTAAATTCCAGAGCCTTACCGTTTTGTCAAGACTAGCACTCGCTAAGGTTTGACCATCAGGGCTAAATGAAACACTATATACTTCATGGTTATGTTTTAATTTGGTTTTGACAGACCATTGGTTAATATTTTTTCTTGTCCATAAAATGATAGTTTGATCAGCACTTCCAGACGCGAGAGTTTGACCATCAGGGCTAAAACTAAGGCTACGAACTATTCCTTGATGCCCTGTTAAAGTAGTAATTGGTTTACCGTCTTTTGTCCACAGTTTAATTTTTCCATTTTCCAAACCTGCTGCAATTAAGTCTTCCTTGCCACTAAAACTAATACTATGGCAGGGTGAATCATGTCTCAATAATAGATCTTGAGGAATTTTTTTCCAATCTTCCCCTTGTTTTTCCCAAAGTCTGACAGTTCCATCTAAACTAGCAGTTGCCATCATTTTTCCATCGGAACTAAAGCTAATATTTCTGATAGCATCCTGATGTCCTGATAATTCTTGTAAAAGACTTCCATCTTGATTCCAAAGTTTAACGATCTTGTCATAACCTCCCGTTGCCAAGATTTCACCATCAGGGCTAAAGCTAACGGTTTGAATTGCATCCGTATGTCCCAGCCAACGATTTTGTTCTTTAACCCAATTGATTCCTTGAGCTAATACAGTTAAAACATCAGCTTTCAGTTGAGGGTTATTCCGATTAAAAATCGATTTCTTGAAAAGTTCTCCCGCTTCTAATGCTGCGACTAATGAATCAAAGGTATCAGGATTTTCCGTAAACCGAGCATTGGCTGTTTCAATTTTAGCAATAATTTGACCTTTATCTGCTTCTTGCCATTGATGTTTTGCAATTACAGCAACTACAATAGCAACAGTAGCAACTCCTGTAATCACCGTCAAGGCAATTCTAGTAATCCATAAATTTTTTTGGCTTAGTTTTAACTCCCGTTTTTGAGCTTCTATTTCTCTTTGTTTTTCAGTTTCTATATGAGTTTTACTTAATTCAACTAACACTACTAATTGATCATCACTCCCTAATTCTGCTGCATCGCAACTCTCTAACCAATGTTGAGCTTCAACGATCTCAAATTCATCTAATAACCCCCCTTTACCTTTCCCTAATCTCGCCCACTCTTGTACTTTTGCTATCAGTCGGCGACGGGTTTGTTCGGCTTCTCGACGTTGAATAATCCAATCTTGTAACTGGGGCCAACTACTAATTAAAATTTCGTGAGAAATATCCACTTTTCGGGTTTTATCCTCTTTTCCACTTAAGGTTAATAAGCGACGATCTGCTAAATAACGTAAGGTTTCTTCAAAGATTTGATCGTTATCTCCTCTGGCTTTTAAGGCTTCTACAGATTCTTGTCGCCGGGTATCTGCCCGCCCTTCTCCAAACTGAATTAAACGTAAAAATACCCGACGGGCAATGATTTGTTGTTCGTCGGTTAAATCAGCGATCGCAGCATCTGCCCTTTGCGCGAGCGCTACTTGAATTCCGATTAATTTATTATTAGTAGTAGAGACTGCATTATAATAGGATAATACCAACGCTTCATAAGCTCTTAACGGTAAATATCGTCGTTCTATTTTTTCCCATAATAAGACTAATGTTTCTTGTAATAAAGGTAAAACCCCAGGTTCTTTTGCTGCTGTTGTAATTAACCGTTCTAATAATGTGCCTTCTATAAAAACTCTCGCCTGTTCCGCAGGTTTAAGAATAGCTTCTTGCAGTCCCATTTGATCTAAAGGTAACACTTCATAGCGATGGGCTTTAATTTCTCGCCAGAAACAAGTTGATTCCATTAATTGCGGATAAAAGTCGGCTCTAACTGTTAAAACGACATAAAAATTAGGCTGTTTATACAGATTTAATAATATTTCTTGAAATGGAGTTATGTCTTGAGGAGATAGGGTAAAAATTTCTTCAAATTGATCAATTACTAATAGAGATTTTTGTGATAACTTAAACTTTGTAGTTATAGCTTCAGCAGAGCTAAGATCACAGCCTAATGTTGTAGTTAATGTGGTTATCGGTGTTGTACCCGGACGCATGGAATAGATTTGCCAGGGTTCTTTTCCTAATAAATGAGTTTTTTGCAGTTGGGGAATTAACCCAGCAAAAACTAACGAAGATTTACCGCTTCCCGATGCTCCAATTACCGCTAAAAAGGGATATAATCGTAAGTGTTGAATTAAATCATTAACTTCTCGTTGTCGTCCAAAAAAGCGATCGCTATCTTCTTGTTTAAAGGGAACCATCCCCGGATAGGGACAATCAGGAATTTTAACTGAAGTTGGAACCGGTTTTTTAAAATCCTCACAAATTCGTTGAATAACTTCCTGTTGTTTTGTCGCATCCGTCGCATCCAAACACCCTAACATTTCTAAGCGCATGGGTAATTCTTGAACGGGATTCAAAATAATCGGAACAACTGGCCATAAGGTAGCATCAACTCCGTAGGATTGGAACAGTAAATTAGCAAATTCTACAAAATTATCGGCTAAATAGGCTGGGGAAATAACTAATAAGGTTCGTTCACTATTTTTAACTGTACTTTCAAATTCAATTAATCGAGGAACACCTAACCGAAACATCGCCTCGGAATGACAGGTTAACCCCGCTTCTTCTAAAGCATTTAATAAATAACCTTCCACCCACGCACCATCTTCATCGGCGTAGGAAACAAATACAGAATATTGTTTTGACATAGCAATCCCTCTGGTTTATTTTGAGGTGAAAACGGTATTCAATGCGATCAATTCACCTGTTTTCTATTACAGTGCTATAAGAGGAAATTCCCGTACAATTTTCTATGATTGTTAATGTGAGATCATCAATGGAGTTTAGGGGCTTGCGCTCTCTGATTTTCGGTCACAATGGGTTAAGAGGAGGAAGGGGTTGTTTTAACTGTTCAATTAACTTTTGGAACTCCCGTTCAGCCCGTCGATCATGGTTGAGTTTAGACATAGCCCCTAACTTAAAACGTTGAGGAAGTTTAGCAGCATCAACAGCCTCTTTCTCAACACAAACTATACGAGCTTTCCCTTCCTCAATTCCTAAGTTTTGAGCCAGAGTATTCTCAAATTCTGCCATATTATTATCTAAGTATAAATTCGATAAAATGACAAGGGTTCGTTTAGAAAACTTAACACCCCGTTCTATATTCACAACCCGTGCGACCCCTAATAAATCCACATCTCCTGAAACCGCAACTTTTAGGTTTTCTGCTTCTAATTTCGGTACTAAGAAATCCCAAACCCAGGTCGAATCGGGTTCTTCATCCACATAACTAATATAAACATCATAGCGGAATTCTTCCTGCACAGAATCCCCCTGTACAGAAGGAGAAATCGGACTCACTCCTTTTTGTCCGCCTAAATATAGGGTGAGGGGAAAATTTTCCTCAATATCGGATTTAAAAATCGGATGTTGGTTGGGTTGGTCGGCGGTAACTTTCGGTTGTAAATATTCAAAAATATCAAATATTCTAATTAATCCATCATTGCTAGTAATTCCTCCTTTTAACCCGGCAATTAAATGTTTAGTAAAAACGCTATTAGTTGAGCCGGAAGTTACATAGGATTGTTCAGTATTACGAGAGGATGCGAAAATTACCCGACCTTTTCCTTGCACTAATTGATCATAATAATTATCGGGTAATCCCCCTTTAATTTCGGGTATGGTTGGATCTTTAGGTTGACCAATTCCCCCAGCGTGACAACAATCAAAAATTACAACTAATTTTCGGGCTGGAATTGCTCTTAATACCTCTGTAAATTGAGATCCTGAAATAGCGGTTTCTACTAAGGATGCACCGGACGTATAAACCGTATCAACGGGTAATAAATATTCTCCCGCAGTGGGCCCGAATTCAATTCTGCCGCCATGTCCCGAATAATAAATTAATACCGTTGAATCGGCGTTGGTTTTAGTAGATAAATCAGTTAATGCTTGAGTTAAGGCTGATTTTGTGGCTTTTTCATCTAATAATAATTCCACATTTTCGATCAAATAACCACAGAATGAAGGTTCTGTGAGTAAACTATAAATATCCTTAGCATCATTGAGAACCGTTGACGGTAAAGGTTTGATCTTTTGATAATTGGCAATTCCAGCAATGAGAGCGTAACAGTTGTTTAATGTTGTCATATTAATTAGGGTGGGCAGGAAAACCCCGCCCCTACGGTTGATAAATTGGTAATTAGGCAGTTTGGGGTTCTAGGATTTGATTTTCCTGACGTAAATAGGCTTGAATGAAAGCATCTAATTTTCCATCCATCACATCCTGAATTGCCGTTGTTTCTTCATTAGTGCGTAAATCCTTCACCATTTGATAGGGATGAAATACATAGTTTCTGATTTGATTTCCCCAAGCTGCTTCGACTAAATCCCCGCGAATTTCAGCGATCGCTATTGCCCGTTGTTCTTGGGCAATAATTAATAATTTTGCCTTCAATAAAGCTAGGGCTTTTTCTTTATTTTGCAACTGAGAACGTTCTTGGGTACAACGCACGGCGAGTCCCGTTGGTAGGTGAACAATACGCACGGCTGTTTCAACTTTGTTAACGTTTTGTCCCCCTTTTCCTCCCGACCGAGTGGTGGTAATTTCTAGGTCTTTATCAGGAATATCCAACTGAATAGAATTATCCAAAATTGGCATAATTTCCACCCCAGCAAAACTGGTTTGTCGCTTATCATTGGCATTAAAAGGAGAAATTCTAACTAAACGATGGGTTCCTTTTTCTCCTTTTAAATAACCGTAGGCATAACGACCGTCAATTTCCAAAGAAACCGATTTAATTCCTGCTTCATCCCCTTCAGAAATTTCGGTTAAATGTACTTTATATCCCTGAGCTTCTCCCCAACGAGTATACATCCGTAACAGCATTTCTGCCCAGTCTTGAGCATCAGTTCCACCCGCTCCGGCATTAATGGTTAAAATAGCACCATGTTGATCATAAATCCCTGAGAGAAGTTGTTGCAATTCCCATTGATCAAATTCTCGATTGAGTCGCAAAATCGTAGCTGTTGCTTCTTCTAAAAGGGAGTCATCGGTTTCTATCTCCAATAATTCCAAGATAGCCTTTGTATCTTCAATCGCTTGCCGCCAGTGTTCCTGCTGCTGCACAATTGATTTAAGATCATTCAACTGTTGAAGGGTTTGTTGTGCGGTTTTTTGCTCATCCCAAAAGTCGGGTTGGGCACAAACTTGCTCTAAATCTTGAATTTTGGCTTGAAGTGCAGGCAGGTCAAAGATAGTCCTGGGTTTTACCCAGGTGCTCAGACAACAGTTCGATTTCCCGTTTAATTTCTAAAACATCCATTGCAATCACTAACCGTTTTTCAACACAAAAAGGTACACTTTTAATTTTAGCGGGAATTGGGGAACAGTCAACTGTCAACATTTAAACTATGTCGCGTCAAATTTTTACTGGAGATAGTCCTTTGCGCCAAATGCGTCCCGTTGATCGTTGGGTTGATTTATTATGGTTTTTGGGTTTATTGGTAGCGGCGCTGACCCTCTATGGACTGAATCTAGGTGGAGTCCCCCTACGAGATTGGGATGAGGGGTTAGCGGCTCAAGTGGCGCGGGAAATTGGGCGGGGACAACAAACTTGGCTCCATCCAACTTTACATGGAATTCCCTATTTGAATAAGCCTCCTTTAGTGCATTGGTTAATGGCTTTTGCCTATCAAATTGGCGGCGTTAATGAATGGATGGCGCGACTTCCTTGTGCACTATTAACAGCCATTTCGGTTCCTATTTTGTATGGTATTGGTTTGGAACTATTTCGCCATCGTACTTCGGCTCTATTTTCAGCTTTAGTTTATTTAACTTTAATGCCTGTTATCCGTCAAGGACGGTTAGCGATGTTAGATGGAACAGTGATATTTTTATGGTTAGTTTTAGTTTGGTGTGTGTTGCGTTCTCGACGGGATTTAAGATTTGCTTTAGGGTCGGGAATTGCCTTTGGTTTATTATGTTTAACTAAGGGAATTTTTTTAGGATTATTATTAGGTGCGATCGCCTTTTTCTTCCTATTTTGGGATACGCCTCGCTTGTTAACCAGTCCCTATCTGTGGTTGGGTTTAGGGTTTGGTTTAGTACCTGTGGGTTTTTGGTATGGGGCACAATGGATTTATTATGGACAGGGATTTATTCAAGGAAATTTAGTCAATCAATCTTTACAACGAGTTTGGCAACCGGTTGAAAACCATTCCGGGCCGATTTGGTATTATTTATTGGAACTTTTCAAATATGGCTGGCCTTGGCTCTTATTTTTGCCCCAGGGATTAAAATTAGCTTGGCAAAATCGGAATTTAAGTTGGGCGAAATTAATTATAGTTTGGACGGGGATTTATTTTGTTTCTATTTCATTAATGACAACTAAATTACCCTGGTATATTTTACCAATTTATCCGGTTTTAGCCTTGGGGGTGGGGCGATATTTGGCGGAAGTTTGGAAGGAAGGAGATCGGGATATTGGGTTATGGAAATTGGGGAAAGTGGGGCGAGGCAAATATGAACATTTTGTTAAACCAACGCCCGATCAACTCTTACCATTTTTTATTCTATTAGCGATCATTTCAGCCATTGGATATTGTTATTTTGGCGGGATGCTTTCTTGGGTTGATCGTAATTTTATCGCTCAAAGAGATTTACAATTTACCTTGGGCACTTTGATGTTAACAATGTCCTTTGTATCGGTTTTAATTAGCCAAAAAGATCGACAATTTTTGATAGTTTTATTTTGGGGAACCTATGTATCTTTATTGTTATTTTTTACTTCCAATTATTGGGTTTGGGAATTGAATGAAGATTTTGCTGTTAAACCCGTGGCGACTATGATTAGGGAAGGAACACCCCCCGGAGAAGAAATTTATATGGGTCATCCTTTTGGGCGTCCATCGTTGAATTTTTATAGCGATCGCCATATTCATGCGGTTAATGATATCACCCTAAAAAATAAATGGCAAACCCTGGATCAACCCTACTTACTATTAAAAGAAAATACCCTGAGAAAATTAAACTTAAACAAGGTTAAAAAAATTGATCAAACTTCCGATTGGATTTTAATAACTCATAAGTAGTTGCACAAAATAAATTACCTAGTTGTGAGAGGGAACACCGGAACAGCCCCCCCAAACCCCCCGTGCACGGGGGGCTAGGGGGGGAGGGAACAGGGTAGAGGATGTGTAATTAATTTTGTTTAGGTACTTACCAATTCTATAGCGCTACGCACTGGGGAACAGGGGAAAAGCCCCCCAAACACCCCGTAAACGCAGGGCTAGGGGGGGAGGAAAAAGTAAGTAGTGAATGAGTTTGTTGGATTTAGAAGTGTCCTAACTGTAATCCGTAGCACTATAGGGTTAAAGATATTCTTCCTACAATATATCTAATTGAACATTATCTCCCAAAATAAACAATAGCGCGAGATAAACCCGAACTTTGCAAGTAAATTTCCCATTCTTTAGCTAACTGTTGATTGGCAAAAGGGCCAACTGCAACAAACGGATTAGCAGTCGCCTGTTGCATCTGAATACTTTGGGAAGGAATGCCCAAAGCTACCACATTTTCAGCCAAAGAAACCAGTTGGTTTCTTTGGCTAGGAATTAAGATAAAATAGCTATCGGTATTCCCTAATCCTAAACCAGAACCCGGAAATGCGGGCAAAGTATTCGGGGGGATATTGGGAATACTAGCTAAAAATGCTTGTAATTGTGCGGTACTATTAATAATAGTCGAAGAAATCCCCGCGAAGGATAACTTTTGACGAAGTTGGTCAGCATTAGATTGATTCACAAAACTGCCCGCTTGAATAATTAATTGTCCTTGATAGGTTGATGTTCGAGCATTGGGAGAAATTTGGCGGACTGCACTTAAAGAATTTGTAGTCGGACTGACGTAAACTTGATATAATCCTAAGTCTGTTGTAATCGGAAGTTGACCCGTGGGAATCGAACTTTTAATCACTTTAATATCCGTTTGGTCAGGGGGAATCACCATGGGATTAACCTGGACTGGACTATTGAAATCTTCTCCAGATTTTAAGTTAATAATTTCTCCTTGAACTCCCTGTCTTCTTAAATTTTCAATCAGTTTTTGAGCTTCACTTTGATTAAAATAAATACCAAGATCAATAATGTTACGATTATCATATCGTTGCATCATGGCTCCGGGCTGAATTTGCTGCACGACTTCTAGGAGAAAAGGACTTTCGCCATTGACATAAACCCCATAGCGTTCTTGAGCTAAAACAGGGGAAACTATGGCTCCATATCCCCCTAATAGCATCAGACTAGAAAATAGAGGTATTTTCCAGATCAATTTTGTCAGGCGATTTGTTTTTTTCTGTATTACAATGGAATGGAATGACATTTTGGTGTTCTCCCGTTTTGAGTGGGTTCGTTTGATATTGGTAAGTAAGTCAGTTCAGATTAATCAAAATTGGCAGAACAGTCAAGATTAAAGTTAGGTTAGTTGATCAAGATTAGCAAGTTATTCTAATGGAATTATGAGAAAAGTTGTTGTAGGTCTTTCGGGTGGAGTCGATAGTTCCGCCGCCGCCGCCCTGCTACACCACCAAGGTTATGAGGTGGTGGGCTTAACCCTTTGGTTGATGAAGGGAAAAGGACAATGCTGTTCTGAAGGGATGGTAGATGCAGCCTACATTTGTGAACAATTAGGTGTTCCTCATCATATTGTGGATAGTCGAGATTTATTTCAAACCCATATTATAGACTATTTGGTGGATGGATACCGGGAGGGAATTACCCCCTTACCCTGTTCTCAATGTAATCGGACGGTGAAATTTGGCCCGATGTTAAATTATGCTCGGGAACAGTTAGGAATTGATCGAATTGCCACGGGTCATTATGCTAGAATCGAATATGATGAAAAGAGCGATCGCTATCAATTAAAACGAGCCCTAGACCGCAATAAAGATCAGTCTTATTTCTTATACGATTTAACCCAAGATTTACTTGCTGCAACTCTATTTCCCCTGGGAGAAATTTTAAAAACTGAAACCCGTCAAATTGCTAATCAATATGAATTAAAAACCGCCGACAAACCCGAAAGTCAAGATTTATGTTTAGTAGAAGCGAATGGCTCCATGCAGGCTTTTTTAGATAAATATATTACGGGAAAAAAAGGCGATATTATTGATACCAAGGGTCAAGTTTTAGGACAACATGAAGGCATTCATCATTATACCATTGGACAACGCAAAGGCTTAGGAATTTCGGCTCCCAATCCCCTATATGTTGTTGGGATTGATGCGGGTCGGAATCAAGTGATTGTGGGGGACAAAGAAAGTGCGGTACAAACTGAATGTGCGATTAAACGAGTAAATTGGGTGGGGATAGGGACACCTAACACCCCCATTCGTGCCCAAGTCCAAATTCGCTATCGGTCGGAACCCCAGCCCGTTACCGTGATTCCGATTCATCCCCCAGATGGAGCAGAAATTGATCCCAAAATCGGTTCCTGCGTTAAACTCATTTTTGATGAACCCATCTTTGGGATTACTCCGGGTCAAGCAGCAGTTTGGTATGACGGAGATTTAGTTTTAGGTGGGGGAATTATTGATATTCAAAAATAAGTTTTAATTGAACGATGACAAATTGGGGTTTATTTGTGTTAAAAAATGCAGTAACAGGGAATAGGGGATAGGCAATGGGCAATAGGAAGAAATAGGGATTACCCATTACCCATTACCCATTACCCATTACCCATTACCCATTACCCATGCCGATCTCACCCCCTGACCTTGAAGGAAAAATAGAGGAACTGTGACCCAAACTTTAACCCCATCTAATGCCATTCGTAATGTCCATCGCACAGTTCTCGATAACGGAATTGTGTTGCTAGTCACCCAAAATCCTGCCGCTGATATTGTTGCAACTCGTTTATTTTTACGCACAGGAAGCCGATGGGAACCCCAAGAAAAAGCAGGATTATCCCATCTATTAGCGGCGGTATTAACCAAAGGAACAGACCAGCTTTCTTCCCTGGAAATTGCCGAACAAGTTGAATCAGTAGGGGCTAAATTAAGTGCAGACACATCAACGGATTACTTTTTACTCAGTCTAAAAACCGTTGCTTCCGATTTTCAAGAAATCTTAAGTCTAACGGGTCAGTTATTACGGTTTCCCTCCTTTCCCGAAGAAGAAATCGAACTAGAACGTCGCATCACCCTCCAAGGAATTCGCTCACAACGGGAACAACCTTTCTCCGTCGCCTTTGAACAACTGCGACAACAGATGTATCAACATCATCCCTACGCCCTCTCCATCCTAGGAACCGAAGCCAGCGTTGCCCAAATCAGCCGCACTGACCTACAAGAATTCCATCAAACCTATTTTCGTCCTGATAATTTAATTATTTCCATCGCCGGATGCGTGACCCTAGAACAAGCCCTAGAACAAATACAACAGGTATTTGGTGACTGGAGGGCCCCTTCTACTCCCTTACCTACCCTATCCCTACCCATCTTAACTTCCTATCCCCAAAACACCATTACTCCCCAAGAAACCCAACAATCCGTTGTCATGTTGGGCTATTTAACCAGTTCTGTCAATCATGAGGACTATTCAGCCTTAAAAGTCTTAAATACCTATCTGGGAAATGGGTTATCCAGTCGGTTATTTGTGGAATTGCGGGAAAAACGGGGTTTAGCTTACGATGTATCGGCTTTTTTCCCCACCCGTCTCGACCAGTCTCAATTTGTTGTCTATATGGGTACGGCGCCGGAAAATACCGAAATTGCTATTGAAGGGTTACGCACCGAAGTAGAACGCCTGGTCAATATTCCCCTAACGCCCGATGAGTTACAGGTGTCTAAAAATAAACTGTTGGGTCAATATGCTCTAGGAAAACAAACTAACTCCCAACTGGCGCAAATTTATGGCTGGTATGAGTGTTTAGGGTTGGGGATTGAATTTGATACGGAATTTCAGAATAATATTGCGGCGGTGACTTCCTCAGAAACCCTGGACGTCGCTAACCACTATTTTATTGAACCCTATCTTTCCGTTGTTGGCCCGGAATCTTTCGTGAGTTCCTTTTCTACTTCCCAGTCTTAGGGGTTGACTCTGGCTTTGAACCCATGGGGAAATAGCGTGAGATCCTCCCTTGCTAACTCAGAACCGATGGAGCTACGATGTATATATAGCAGTCTTGTTGTCAAGATTTTGAAAGGAAAGTCTGAATCTTGTCGGGTTTGACATTCTTGTTGATGTCCTAACTTCCTTGACTACTAGATTAAAAACGACAGAAGATGGTTACTCCCCAATTTTGGAGAGTGAAACAGTCCTGTTTAAAGGGGGGGAGTCCAAGTGGCACTAACAGATTTATTTCTCAAAGGTGGAAGCAGCGGAACCCGTCCCTGAGCCATGGGTATCATCCCGATGTCCAATAAATTTTTGCTGGATTTCGTTGTGCGTTCAGTTTATTTCTCAGATCTGCCCAACCTCAAAACAGCCCAAACCCTTATGGTACAAGGATTTCAAAAAAAAACAAAAAAACCTCAAAAAAAAGCTTGACAAACCAGAGCAGATTAGATAAATTAGTAAATGCGCTTGAGAAACGAAAGCGACGAGAGCGCGCCGAACCTAGAAAAAAGAATACGTTTGAAAGTCGAATTTACAAACTCCTAGTCAAAAAACTAAACGAGGAGTCAACTGTAAAGTTGATGACTCAAAAATAACATGACTAATTAAATTAGTCAACAGAAGAGCTAACAGATTCTTCAAAACGGAGAGTTTGATCCTGGCTCAGGATGAACGCTGGCGGTCTGCTTAACACATGCAAGTCGAACGGAATCCTTAGGGATTTAGTGGCGGACGGGTGAGTAACACGTAAGAACCTGCCTCTAGGACGGGGACAACAGTTGGAAACGACTGCTAAACCCGGATGAGCCGAAAGGTAAAAGATTAATCGCCTAGAGAGGGGCTTGCGTCTGATTAGCTAGTTGGTGAGGTAAGAGCCCACCAAGGCGACGATCAGTAGCTGGTCTGAGAGGATGATCAGCCACACTGGGACTGAGACACGGCCCAGACTCCTACGGGAGGCAGCAGTGGGGAATTTTCCGCAATGGGCGAAAGCCTGACGGAGCAAGACCGCGTGGGGGAGGAAGGTTCTTGGATTGTCAACCCCTTTTCTCAGGGAAGAACACAATGACGGTACCTGAGGAAAAAGCATCGGCTAACTCCGTGCCAGCAGCCGCGGTAATACGGGGGATGCAAGCGTTATCCGGAATGATTGGGCGTAAAGAGTCCGTAGGTAGTCATCCAAGTCTGCTGTTAAAGAGCGAGGCTTAACCTCGTAAAGGCAGTGGAAACTGGAAGACTAGAGTGTAGTAGGGGCAGAGGGAATTCCTGGTGTAGCGGTGAAATGCGTAGAGATCAGGAAGAACACCGGTGGCGAAGGCGCTCTGCTGGGCTATAACTGACACTGAGGGACGAAAGCTAGGGGAGCGAATGGGATTAGATACCCCAGTAGTCCTAGCGGTAAACGATGGAAACTAGGTGTGGCCTGTATCGACCCGGGCCGTGCCGAAGCAAACGCGTTAAGTTTCCCGCCTGGGGAGTACGCACGCAAGTGTGAAACTCAAAGGAATTGACGGGGGCCCGCACAAGCGGTGGAGTATGTGGTTTAATTCGATGCAACGCGAAGAACCTTACCAGGACTTGACATCTCTGGAATCTCCTTGAAAGGGGAGAGTGCCGTAAGGAACCAGAAGACAGGTGCTGCATGGCTGTCGTCAGCTCGTGTCGTGAGATGTTGGGTTAAGTCCCGCAACGAGCGCAACCCTCGTCGTTAGTTGCCATCATTAAGTTGGGAACTCTAGCGAGACTGCCGGTGACAAACCGGAGGAAGGTGAGGATGACGTCAAGTCAGCATGGCCCTTACGTCCTGGGCGACACACGTACTACAATGCGAGGGACACAGAGCAGCCAACCCGCGAGGGAGAGCGAATCTCACAAACCCTGGCACAGTTCAGATTGCAGGCTGCAACTCGCCTGCATGAAGGAGGAATCGCTAGTAATCGCAGGTCAGCATACTGCGGTGAATCCGTTCCCGGGCCTTGTACACACCGCCCGTCACACCATGGAAGTGAGCCACGCCCGAAGTCATTACTCTAACCCTTTCGGGGGAGGAGGGTGCCGAAG